>NZ_JBLTXA010000008.1:0-254469 GCF_048066175.1 Niveispirillum fermenti
CGTCGCCGCCGGACCCACTTGCGATGCGTTCTACTCATCGCAAGTGGGTATCAGAACCCCGCTGACAGGCCCCCGACCTTTGCACCGGCCCGGTTGCGGATGGCGGGGTGGGCCAGTTCTTCCAGCCCGGTCCATTCGGCGGCCGTCACCAGATCCAGGCGGCGCAGCACATGGGCCATGGCCGGGCCGGCGGCGCGGCCGGCCCCGTCATCGATCTTCACGGCCACGGCGATGCCCTGGTCCGGGATCACGGCCACGCACACACCTTCCGCCCCGGCCTTGCACAGGATGCGCCCCGACAGGGCCCGCATGAAGCCCGTGTCGAACGTGTCGGTGCCGCCCACCAGTTCCGGATGCCGGCCCCAGGCATCCAGCAGGCGGGTGGCGGCATCGGCGCGGGCCGGGGGCAGGTCCTGCGGGTCGGCCATCCGGGCCATGCCGAAGGCCAGCGCTTCCAGTGGCAGGCCGATGGTGGGGATGGAACAGCCATCCGTGCCCCACGGCGCGCGGGTCAGGTCCTGTGCCGTCACCTGTTCGATCGTGCCCAGGATGCGTTGCTGCACCCGATGCTGGTAGGACACGTAGCCCCGGATGGTCTCGCCCCGGTGCAGGGCCGTCGTCAGCATGCCGGCATGCTTGCCCGAGCAATTATTGTGCAGCGGGGTCGGCGCCTCGCCCCGGCGCAGCATCGCGTCTGCCGTGGGCGGGTGGTAGGGGGTGTGGGTCCCGCATTCCAGATCGCCGGCCGTCAGGCCCAGGCGGGCCAGCCAGGCGCTGACGCGGTCGGTATGCATGGGCTCCCCGCCATGGCTGGCGCAGGCCAGGGCCAGTTCCTCCGACCCCAGGCCGAAGGCATCGGCCGCCCCCGTTTCCACCAGCGGCAGCGCCTGCATCGCCTTGTTGGCCGATCGCGGATAGACCAGTGCCTTCACGTCGCCCCAGGCGCCCAGCACCGCGCCGTCGGCCCCCACCGCCACGGCGCGGCCGCGATGCAGGCTTTCCACCATGGGACCGCGCGTGAGCTGCACCAGGATCGGGTTGGTGCGGTTGTCGGGCAGCATCACGGCGAGATCGGCCCCGTCGCCCGTGCGGGGCGCGTGGCCGCACCCGGGTCCATGGACATGGGGCGGACTTGGATCGGCGGGACCGGTCATGACGGGGGGACATTGGTGGTGGCAGGGCGGCGAACCTTGCCGTGCCCGGCCGATCTGTGCAAGGAATCCCCGCTAAACCCTCCATCCCCTTTTCATCCCCTCCATCGCAGTGGCATCGGATCATCATGCGCGGTTATTTCGCCCTGGGCGCCGAAGGCATCAGCAAGGCCGGCAATCTCGGCACCATCATGCGCACGGGCCATGCGTTCGGTGCCAGCTTCGTCTTTTCCGTCAATGCCGTGGTCGATGCCGGTGCGCTGCGCGTCACCGACACGTCGGGCGGCGTCGATCATGTGCCCTATTATGGCTGGCGGTCGATCGACGACATGGCGCTGCCGGCCGGATGCCAGCTTGTCGGCTGTGAACTGACCGATGATGCGGCCGAATTGCCCAGCTTCCGCCATCCGCTGCGCGCCGCCTATGTGTTCGGACCGGAACGGGGCAACCTGTCACCCGCCATGCTGGCCCGCTGCGACCATGTCGTGAAGATCCCCACGAAGTTCTGCGTGAATGTCTCGGTGGCGGCGGCCATCGTCACCTATGACCGCATGATCTCGCTCGGCCGCTTCGCCGAACGCCCCGTGCGCGTCGGCGGGCCGCGCGATGCCATGCCGGACCATGTGCATGGCAAGGTGCGCGTGCGCAACAAGGAAAGCCTGCGTATGCGGCCTCTTCTAGGCGGATGGGAATAGGGGGTGGCGGCCGGTCTCGGCCATCCGGCCCGGGTCTGGCCTTTTGGACGGGTGTGAAACCGCGCGCCTTGGGCCCATCTCTGCTATGATGGGTTGACAATGATGAGGCACGCCATGAACGCCGTCGTCCGTCCCATCCTGTTCGCCAGTTTGCTGCTGTTGCCGGCCATGCCGGCTTGGGCACAGCAACCGACGTCCCCGCCCGCAGAGGTGACGGACGAGGTGATCGTGACCGCACCGCGCAATGGCGAGCCGGATTTCCAGGAATCGCTGGAATATCACGAAAAGGAATACCGGCGCCTGCAAGCCAAGTTCGGGGCACCGCCATCCCTGCCGCCGCGCGGGGACCAGGTGTTCGGCATGGGCGGTACCATGACATCGCCGAATGACCGGTCCGACGCCCGGCAGATGATCGAAAGCGCGCCGCGCCTGCGCGACACGCTGAACCCGGATTGAACTGAACCCGGATTGAAGGAGCCCGGATTGAGCCGGAACACGGCCGGGCCGGTTCCGGTGGGAACCGGGAACGCTGCCCACCGGGCAGCGCCCCCCGACGGGGATGTCGTCAATATCCGCTGGTCTCGCCCGGCCGCTCAGCGCTCGATCTGCAGGTAGCTGACGGGCAGCAGGTCCCAGGGGAAGAAGATCCAGGTATCCTGGCTGACTTCCGTGATGAAGGTATCCACCAGCGTCCGGCCCGCCGGCTTGGCATAGATGGTGGCGAAATGGGCGTGGGGCAGCAGCTTGCGCACATGGGCCGCCGTCTTTCCGGTATCGACCAGATCATCGATCAGCAGCCAGTCCTTGCCGCCATCTTCCACGGCGGATGCGGCCTTCAGCACGCGGATCTCGCCCTGGGTCTGGTGGTCATAGCTTTTGACCGAAATGGTCTCCACCACGCGGATATCAAGCTCGCGTGCGATGATGGCGGCCGGCACCAGGCCACCGCGGGTGATGGCGATGATGCCTTTCCATTTGGCATGGTCGGCCAGCCGCCAGGCCAGGGCCTTGGCGTTGCGGTGCAACTCCTCCCAGGTGACGGGGAAATTCTTTTCGGGGTTCTGGATCTTGTTGCTCAAGGCGGGCCTGCTTTCATGGTTTCGGGCAGGAATATCCCATGACACGCTTCCCGGCAATCCACGCCGGCCCGCCTCTCACCCATGCGACGCAGAATCCCGTTGCAATCCCCGCCAGCATCGGATAAAAGCCGCACCTCACCGGCTGGTGCCCTTCCCGGGAACCGGAAATCGGAAGACAGCGCGCCCGTAGCTCAGCTGGATAGAGCACCAGACTACGAATCTGGGGGTCAGAGGTTCGAATCCTTTCGGGCGCGCCATTTCCGAATATCTTCACCAGCCCGGTCGATCATGGCGATGCGCCCGTAGCTCAGCTGGATAGAGCACCAGACTACGAATCTGGGGGTCAGAGGTTCGAATCCTTTCGGGCGCGCCAGCCAACCATTTGAAATCATTGGTGTTTTTGCCCTACCGGGCCGAACGCCCTGGCAAGCCACTGGGCCTGCCCCACGCCATCCCCACGGTTGAGCATCCCACCCTACAAAAGCCGGGTAAAACCTGGGTCACGCTGGTGGCCAAGTGCCGGACGTCGTGTACCCGCGCGGTGGCCAGTGGCGAAGACGGCATCTATATCACCCCTCCATCGCCCGTGATGCCCCGATGGCCCCACATCCCACGGGACACCGCTTTACAAGGTTTGCATGGCTGTCGGCCCGCCCCTCGACTCGTGTGGGGCGTGGGGCCGGAGCGATCTTTCATAAAGGTGAGCCTCACCACTCTCAAGCCCCTGACCATGGTCCGCAACAGCGGGGTGGAACCGGCGATCATTGAGTACCTGAAGACCCCGCCCGTGCGGGAGACGCTGGTCGGGCTGATCGCCAGCATGGGCATTCCGGTGCGTGACCTGCTGCGCAAGAAGGGCACACCCTATGCCGAACTAGGGCTGGGTGACCCGGGCCTAGGCGCCGCGCGCTTTGCGCGCCCATTATAGCCTTTCCGCCGTCGCAATGGTCGCCCGGTAAGCAGACATTGGGACGAGTGTCTTGTTCGCAAAGCCACCCGGCAAACAACTCGTCCAGGTTGCTATGGTATACGCACATTCCGGACGGATGCAAAGTCGCCCGGCGAAGGACAGTTTGTCTGACAGAATCTGGAGGAGAGCCGATATTTCCGTCGGCTCTCCTCCGTTGACTACAAGACCAGTTCGGCACTGGTGATGCCGGCCATGATCATAGTCAGGTCGGCAACGCCATCACCATCCGGATCGGCCAACAGCGAGACGTTGCTGCCGACCTGTCCGCCGTCAGCCCCTATGGGACAGAAGTGGCCCGTCCCATAGGGGGCTGACGGCGGACAATGGACGTACCTTTCCGTTGGGTCAAACACGGCCGCGATGGAGGATGTCATGGGACGTTCAGCGTTTGATCCTGGCGCGAAAGGAAACAAGCCTTGGAATGCTGGCAGGCGGATCGGTGCCAAGCGGGCCCTGAAACCACAGCAGGTCTAGACCATCCGTTTCTGGCTCGACCACCAGCAGCGGCTGCGTGACCGCGCTTTATTTGATCTGGCCATCGATAGCAAGCTACGTGGCTGCGACCTTGTCCGGATGAAGATCGGCGATATCGTTCGTGGTGGGGAAATCCGGTCTCGTGCCCTGGTTGTTCAGAAGAAAACAGGCCGGCCAGTTCAGTTCGAATTGATGGAAACGGCCCGCAAGAGCCTCCGGGCTTGGCTGGAACGTCGGGGCGGGACGCTTGCTGATTACGTCTTCCCCAGCCGGGTCGCACGCAAAGCCTATCAGCACCTGTCAGCAGGCGCGCCTCGTCGAGGAATGGGTAATAGGGATCGGCCCGCGCCGGGAGGATTATGAGCCCATTCCCTGCGACAAACCAAGGCTGCCCTCATTTACAAACTGACCGGCAATCTGCGGCCTGTGCAGATCCTACTTCGCGTGAAGATGCCCGCCGGATACTTGGATTGTCACCACCCGTTGGGGGGCATGGACGGGGAGGTTGCGTTGCGGTACGGGCAAGGCGACGTCAGAAAGTAAAAAGGCGGCGCCGGAGCGCCGCCCTTATCTGGTGCAGATGACTGCTTGTTAACAGCCAGACCGCGATCTCTGATAAAATGTACATAGACATAAGATCAGGAACTTGTCAAGCTGCAACACATAGAGCTTGTGTTCCCAGTAACACAGCTTATTGAAGTGCGTCACCCGACCATCGTTTGCGCGATGGTCGGGTATCTTTCGGTGGAAGGAAATAATACTCTAATAGTGAGCGACGCCTACCTTGATTTCGTTTCTTCCTTTGGAGGGGATGTCACTCAATCAAGCTGAGACTTGACGTTATGGTTAAAATTGACAAAGTCAAGGATGGCATCTTCCCACATAGAACTTAAATTTACAACCGGAGGGGAAATGCGCTGGCGGTTGGGCTTAGACATGGGCGCGGGGTCGTTGGGGTGGTGTGCTATCCTGTTGGATGAACAGGGTTTTCCGAGCGGTATCCTGGCCGCGGGCAGCCATATTTTCGGTGACGGCCGGGCGCCGTCGCGTGGCGACCAACAGGGAACGCCATTGGGGGTTGAACGCCGCGCGGCGCGGGCCATGCGGCGGCGGCGCGACCGGTTTCTGGGGCGGCAGGTCAAGCTGCTGGCGCGGCTGACCCTGGCGGGCCTGTTCCCCGCCGATCCCGCCAGGGCGAAGGCGCTGGAGTTGCTGGACCCTTATGCCCTGCGCACCCGCGCCCTGGACGAGGCGCTGCCGCCCCACCATCTGGGCCGTGCCTTCTTTCACCTGAACCAACGCCGCGGCTTCAAGTCGAATCGCAAGACCGACCGGGGCACGGACGATGACGCGGGCAAGGTCGCCCTGGGCATCAACCGGCTGCGCGAAGCCATCGAACAGGATGGCGCCCGTACCATGGGTGAGTTCCTACATGGACGCCGCGAGTCGGCGCCGGATGAGAACAAAATCCCCAGCGTGCGCACCCGTCTGCGTCCAGAAACCGGGGAGGAGGCGAAGGGTAACGGCTATGATTTCTATCCCGGCCGCGAACTGGTGGAAGAGGAATTCGAGGCCATCTGGGACGCGCAGGCTCCGTATCATCCCGGCCTGCTGACACCGGAGAACCGGGCGCTGCTGCATGAGGCTATCTTCCATCAGCGCCCATTGAAGGAGCCACGGATCGGCAAATGCACCCTGCTCAACAGCGAGCCGCGCCTGCCCAAGGCCCATCCGTTGTTTCAGCGCCGCCGGCTGTTGGAAGAGGTGAACGCGTTGCGGGTCGTCCGGGCCGGAGAGGTGGCGACGAAGCTGACGTGCGAGCAGCGCGACCTGCTGTTGTTGAAGCTGAAGGATAAGGCCAAGGTCAGCTTCGAGAGCTTGCGCAGCAAGGTATTGAAACTGGAACCCGAGGCCCGCTTCAACAAGGAAGGGGAGAACCGCAAGGATCTGGCGGGGGACGAGGTCTTTGCCCAGATGGCGGCCAAGACCCGCTTCGGATCGCGTTGGGCGCATTTCTCGCTGGAAAAGCAATGGTCCATCCTGTCCCGCCTGATCGACGAGCAGGATGGTACACTTCTGGATGCTTGGCTGCGCGAAGAGCACGGGCTGGACGCGGAGCAAGCCAGGGCGGTTGCGGCGGCCCACTTGCCGTCGGGCTTCGGCCGTTTCGGGGAAACGGCGACGCGGCGGCTGATCGAGGCGCTGCAGGCCAACGTGATTGTTTATAGCGAGGCGGTGGAGGTGGCGGGATTGGGCCATCACAGCGATATGCGCACGGGCGAAGTGCTGGCCGATCTGCCTTATTACGGCGTCACCCTGGAACGCCACCTGCTGCCCGGCACTGGTGAGAAGAATGATCCGGAGGAAATGCGCATCGGCCGTCTGACCAACCCCACCGTGCATATCGCGCTGAACCGCCTACGCCGCATCGTCAACCGATTGATCAAGACCTATGGCCGGCCGGAACAGATCGCTATCGAACTGGGGCGGGAACTGAAGCTGACCGAGGAGGAGAAGCAGCGATTGTCACGGGAAAACAATCGCAACCGCGTCAAGGCGGAGGCACGGTCGAAGAAGCTGGCCGAACTGGGCCAGCCCAACACCGGCGCCAACCGCGCGCGGCTGAAACTGTGGGAGGAGTTAAACGACGAAAATTGCCTGGATCGCCGCTGCATCTATAGCGGGGTGCAAATTTCACCCTCCATGCTGTTTTCCGACGCGGTCGAGGTGGACCATATCCTGCCCTTCGACGCCACCTGGGACGATGGCAACGGCAACAAGATCCTGTGCTTGCGCGAATGGAACCGGCGCAAACGGAAAATGTCGCCCTATGAGGCTTGGGGCCATACCGACCTTTGGCCAGACATCGCTGCGCGTGCCGCGCGCCTGCCCAAGGAGAAGCGCTGGCGGTTTGAACCCGACGCGATGAAGCGATTCGACGAGAAGGGTGGTTTCATTGCCCGGCACCTGGTGGATACCCAGTACATGTCGCGGCTGGCGCGCGAATATCTGGAGGCGCTCTACCCGGAGAAGGGGGAGGGCAGCGGCCATGTCTGGGTCTCCCCTGGCCGCCTGACGGAATTGATACGGCGCAAACTGGGGCTGAACGAACTGTTGCCCGATCATAATTTCGCCGGCACCAAGAACCGCCTGGACCATCGCCACCACACGATTGACGCCTTCGTTGTAGCCGTCACCGACCGCTCGCTTCTGCAGGGCATATCCCGCGCCTCGGCCCTGGAAGGAGGGGAGGGGCGGGAACGGGTGATCGTCCCGGACCCGTGGGAAGGCTTCCGGGAGGAATTGCGCCGCACCTTGGCTTTCATCACCGTCTGGCACCGTCCCGACCATGGCACGGCCTCCAAGGCGGGTCTTGCCAAGGGCCGCGATCAGACGGCGGGCAAGCTGCATAATGATACGGCCTATGGGCTGGCCGGTCCGGCGGACAAGGAGGGGCGGTATCTGGTGGTCGTCCGCAAGCCCTTGATGGGCCTGAAGCCGGGCGATATCGATGATGTCCGTGACCCGGACCTGCGTGCCGCCCTGCGGCAATTCACGCAAGGCAAGGAAGGCAAGGAGTTCGAGAAGGCGCTCTCGCGCTTTCCCGAACTCGGCCCCCTGCATTTTCGGGGCATCCGGCGTCTTCGGTTGACGGGGCGGTTGAAGGTCATTCCCATCGCCGGACCCGATGGCGTGCCCTACAAGGCTTACAAGGGTGACAGCAATTATCGCTACGATGTTTGGGAATTGCCGGACGGAAGCTGGAAGGCCGACGTCGTCACCATGTTCAACGCCCACCAGCCCGGATGGATATCCACCATCCGCCGCGACTGCCCGACAGCGCGCAAGGTGCTGAGCCTGCGGCAGGACGACCTGATTGCGATCGAGCCCGATGGCGGTGGCCGGCGCCTGCTGCGTGTGGTGAAGTTCGGGCAGGGCGGGGAGATCGTGTTGGCCGAGCCGAACGAGGCTGGCAAGTTGAAGGAACGCCACGGGTTGCCCAACGATAGTGATCCGTTCCGTTATGTCTTTGCAGCCGCAGGCAGCCTGTCGCGGCAGAAGGCGCGGCAGGTGCGGGTGGACGAGTTGGGGCGCGTCCAGGATCCTGGCTTCCCCGCCCGCAAAACCCGCCGTCGGACGCGGCCGAAGCCGGAAGGCTGACGGGATAGGTGGGCCATGGGTCTGGAACGGATCGTCGACATCGCCACCGATGGAAGACACCTGTCGGCCCATCGCGGATTCATGGTGGTCAGCGAGGACAGGCAGGAAGTGGGGCGCATCCCGCTGGACGATGTGGCGGCCGTCATCGTCCATGCCCATGGCGTCACCTGGACCACCAGCGTGCTGGTGGCCTTGGCGGAACGGGGCGCCATCATGGTGGTGTGTGGTTCCAACCATGCGCCGGTGGCACTCTGCCTGCCTATCGACGGGCACCATGCTCAGAACGCCCGCTTCCGCGCGCAATGGGAGGCAGGCCGTCCCCTGGTCAAGCAATTGTGGCGGCGGGTGGTGGTAGCCAAGATCGACTGGCAACGGGCGGTGCTGGTTGCCCACGACAAGCCCGCCGACGCCTTCGACCTTCTGATACGCAAGGTCACTTCGGGCGATGCCGGCAATGTCGAAGCGCAGGCCGCCCGCCGTTATTGGCCCCTGCTGATGGGCGAGGATTTCCGGCGTGACCGGGAGGCGGCGGATGCCAACGCCATGCTGAATTACGGTTATACGGTCATGCGCTCGCTCTGTGCCCGCGCCGCCGTCGCGGCGGGGCTGCACCCATCAATCGGTATCCACCATGCCAATCGCGGCAACGCCTTCACCCTGGCGGACGACCTGGTGGAGCCATTCCGGCCCCTGGTAGATGCCTTGACGTTGCGGCTTCTGGACAAGGGTGTCGTCTCGGTCGACCCGGTGGCAAAGCGCGCATATGCCAGCCTTATCGCATTCGACCTGCCTGGGGCGGGCGGTACCACCACCGTGACAATGGCAGCCACCCGCGCCGCCCAAAGTCTGGCCAACGCCTTCACGGTGGGCCGGGCGGATGTGCTGGAACTGCCGCCGCCACCGCTGCCGGCAGCGGTGGCCGATCTAGGCAGGCTGGTGCCATGACCGCCACACAACTCAGCGGATATCGGCTCATGTGGATTTTCGTGATGTTCGACCTGCCCGTCGCCTCGAAGGCGCAATCCCGTGACGCCACGAAATTCCGGCAATTCCTTCTGGACGAGGGTTTTGAGAAGAGCCAATTCTCTGTCTATGCCCGATTTTGCAGCGGCAAGGAGCAGTTCGAGACCTATATGCGGCGAATCGAGAGCAACCTTCCAACCCAGGGAGAGGTGCATGTACTCACTTTTACCGACCGGCAATACGAGAATATCGTGCGATTCTCCAGCCAGCGCCGCCGCAAACCGAGGAAAAACCCTGACCAACTCGCTCTTTTTTGACGGATATGGCCAGGTTTCCAGATGCAGAAAAGCCATCATGTCCTTTAACATCAAGGACATGATGGCTCATCTATGATAGCCGCTCAGAGATCGCGGTCCAGCGGCAACACTGAGCAAGACGATCCAGAGCATATCCAAATGATAGCCGCTCAGAGATCGCGGTCCAGCGGCAACGTAAGAGCCAATCTAGGCGTCACGTTCGCAATGATAGCCGCTCAGAGATCGCGGTCCAGCGGCAACTGTAGTCTACTGTCTTGCGGCCTGGAATCTATGATAGCCGCTCAGAGATCGCGGTCCAGCGGCAACGCACGGCGCCACCGGTTTCAACACGCAAGGATGATAGCCGCTCAGAGATCGCGGTCCAGCGGCAACCGTGCAATGCACCGTGCTGTCCGAGTGATATGATAGCCGCTCAGAGATCGCGGTCCAGCGGCAACGATGCCGTCAGCGCCCCGATCCCGGAGGTGATGATAGCCGCTCAGAGATCGCGGTCCAGCGGCAACGAATTGCTCGCATCTACGACAAAAAGCGAAATGATAGCCGCTCAGAGATCGCGGTCCAGCGGCAACGAAACAGGCCACCATCAGTTCCTCGGTCAAATGATAGCCGCTCAGAGATCGCGGTCCAGCGGCAACGGCCAGAAAATCGCGCCACCGCGCGGCCACATGATAGCCGCTCAGAGATCGCGGTCCAGCGGCAACTCCGGCGGCCGGGGCAGCATCACGGCCTTGATGATAGCCGCTCAGAGATCGCGGTCCAGCGGCAACGAGGGCGGGGCGGCGCCGTCGAACGCGATGATGATAGCCGCTCAGAGATCGCGGTCCAGCGGCAACTCGCCTGATCAGGTAGAGCGCGCCGCGCGATGATAGCCGCTCAGAGATCGCGGTCCAGCGGCAACAGTCCACAGCACTGACCCAACGCCCAATGAATGATAGCCGCTCAGAGATCGCGGTCCAGCGGCAACGGTACAAATGACATTGACAAGGGTGTGTTGATGATAGCCGCTCAGAGATCGCGGTCCAGCGGCAACACACAGGCGGTTGTGCGGGCCTTCGCTGTATGATAGCCGCTCAGAGATCGCGGTCCAGCGGCAACGCATCCGGCGGCGAAGCGACCGCCACTCGATGATAGCCGCTCAGAGATCGCGGTCCAGCGGCAACCGCTCTTCGGCTAGCCCTACAAAGGGGCATATGATAGCCGCTCAGAGATCGCGGTCCAGCGGCAACGATCCAAGGCGGCGCTACCGGCGCGGACGAATGATAGCCGCTCAGAGATCGCGGTCCAGCGGCAACACATCTTGCGGCCGGAAATCGCCCAGAGGATGATAGCCGCTCAGAGATCGCGGTCCAGCGGCAACGCAGCCGGGGGAGCAGACGCTGCACCCCACATGATAGCCGCTCAGAGATCGCGGTCCAGCGGCAACAAAATGTTCTCCGCACCGGAAGCCCGTGAAATGATAGCCGCTCAGAGATCGCGGTCCAGCGGCAACGCACCAAGGCTCGCAGATGTCGCGTCCCCGATGATAGCCGCTCAGAGATCGCGGTCCAGCGGCAACGTGATGGCCATCAATACGGGGGAGGAAGCCATGATAGCCGCTCAGAGATCGCGGTCCAGCGGCAACTCACCCGTTCGCTATGCTCTTTGGCGCTGAATGATAGCCGCTCAGAGATCGCGGTCCAGCGGCAACGAGAGGACACAGCATGGCTAAGAAGTTGAAAATGATAGCCGCTCAGAGATCGCGGTCCAGCGGCAACCCAAGAAGCCCATGGGTCCGTATGTCATTGATGATAGCCGCTCAGAGATCGCGGTCCAGCGGCAACGCCGGCGCCCCACGGTGCCTCCACCTGCTGATGATAGCCGCTCAGAGATCGCGGTCCAGCGGCAACCGGCGGGTCCTCCGGCACGCCTTCGGCCGGATGATAGCCGCTCAGAGATCGCGGTCCAGCGGCAACCCAACGCCGCCACCAGGTGCGCGCCGACAATGATAGCCGCTCAGAGATCGCGGTCCAGCGGCAACTGCATCGAGGCCGCCATCCTGGCCGAGCAATGATAGCCGCTCAGAGATCGCGGTCCAGCGGCAACGGGTCGCCAAAAGGTCTGATACATGCTGGTATGATAGCCGCTCAGAGATCGCGGTCCAGCGGCAACGCATGGCGGATTGGCCAGGAATAGGCTGAATGATAGCTGCGGATTCTGACGAAATCGGCTACCTATTCCGAGATGAATTCGGTCCAGCGTTCCGATTTGAAGTCGGGCCATTTTCCGACGTGAAGGCGGCGGTTTTGCTGGGTTGAGATTCCCCCCGTGTCAGCACCCCTGGCGCATCCTTGCCCTTTTGGATTGGAGGGTTTGGATGCCGGCGAAGAGGCTGACGATGCGGAAGATAAGAGAGCTGCTGCGGCTGAAGTCTGCCGGCGGCATGAGTGACCGGGCCTTGGCCCAGCGGATCGGCGTCGCGCGCAGCACGATGACGGACTATCTGGAGCGGCTGGCGGCGGCGGGACTGCGCTGGCCGTTGCCGGATGAGATTACGGACGCGATCCTGGAGCAGCTTCTGTTCGTGCGGGCGGGTTTCAAGCCTGGCGCGCGGCGGCGTGTCGAGCCGGACTGGGCGCATCTGGCCCGGGAGATGCGGCGGCCGGGTGTGACGCTGCTGATCCTGTGGGAGGAGTACCGTGGGGCTGAACCCTCCGGGTACGGCTACAGCCGGTTCTGCGAGCTTTACCGGGAATTCGAGCGCCGGCTGGCGCCGACGATGCGCCAGCACCATGTGGCCGGCGACAAGCTGTTCGTGGATTTCTCCGGCAAGAAGGTGCCGATCGCCGATCCTGTGACGGGGGAGATCAAGGAGGCGGAATTGTTCGTGGCGGTGCTGGGCGCCTCGAACTTCACCTATGCGGAGGCCTGCTGGACCCAGGCTTTGCCGGACTGGATCGGGGCGCATGTCCGGCTCCTGTCGTTCCTGGGCGGGGTGCCGCGGCGGCTGGTGCCCGACAATCTGAAGGCCGGCGTCCAAAAGGCATCATTCTATGATCCGGAGATCAACCGCACCTATGGCTGCCTGGCGGCGCATTACGGGTTCAGCGTGCTGCCGGCCCGGCCGTCGCGCCCGAAGGACAAGGCGAAGGTGGAGGCCGGGGTGCGGTTTGCCCAGACCTATATCCTGGGTCGGCTGCGCCACCGGACATTCTTCTCGCTGGCCGAGGCCAATGCCGCGATCGGCGAGATGCTGGATCGGATGAACGGCCATATGATGCGCCGGATCGGCGTCAGCCGCCGGCACCTGTTCGATACGGTGGAGCGGCCGGCGCTGACGCCCCTGCCGGCCGAGCCCTATGAATATGCCGAATGGAAGCTGGCCTGGGTCGGGGTCGATTACCATGTCGACATCGAGCATTTCTATTACTCGGTCCCCCATATGCTGATCCGCCAGCAGGTGGATGTGCGTCTGACGGCGCGGACGGTAGAGATATTCCGCGGTGGCCGGCGGATCGCTGCCCATGCCCGCCGTTATGGCGGCCCCCGGCATGGGACCGACCCCGACCATATGCCGGCCCATCATCGCCATTATGCCGACTGGTCGGCCGAGCGGTTCCTGACCGAGGCCGGCCGGATCGGGCCGAACACGGCCGGGCTGTTCACCGCCATCCTGGCGCAGCGCCGCCATCCCGAGCAGGCGTTCCGCAATTGCCTGGGCATCCTGCGGCTTTACCGCGGGGCCGGAAATGTGCGGGCCGAGGCGGTCTCCGCCCGGGCACTGGAGATCGGCGCCCTGGCCTACCGGAGCATCGCCTCCATCCTCGACAACAATCTCGACCGTCCGGCGGCCAAGCCGGCCGACGACACAATGCCGCTGCTGCACAGCAATCTGCGCGGCCCCGGCTATTACCACTGAGGAGATACCTGATGCTGTCCCATCCCACCATCGACCTGCTGCATGAACTGGGCTTGCCCGGCATGGCGAAAGGGTTCAAGGCCCTGTCGGCCAATCCCGAGGCGGCCACGCTCGGCCATGCCGAATGGCTCGGCCTGCTGCTCGACCAGGAGATCACCGCCCGCAACCAGAAACGGTTCGAGGCAAGGGCCAGGCGGGCCAAGCTCCGCCATGATGCCTGCGTTGAGGATGTCGATTACCGCGCCGCCCGCGGTCTGGACCGCAGCATGTTCCTGCATCTGGCAACCAGCAGCTGGATCCGCGAGCACCAGAACCTGATCATCACCGGGCCCGCCGGGGTCGGCAAGAGCTGGCTGGCCTGCGCCTTGGGTCAGAAGGCCTGCCGGGAGAACATGTCTGTCCTCTACCAGCGCATGCCGCGATTGTTCGCCACCCTGGCGCTCGGCCGGGGCGACGGCCGCTATGCCAAGCTCCTCCAGGCGTTGGCCAGGGTGCAGTTGCTGATCCTGGATGATTGGGGACCCGAGCCGCTGACGCCGGAGCAGAGCTGGGACCTGCTGGAGATTGTCGAGGACCGTTACGGGCGCGGGCCCCTGCTCATCACCAGCCAGGTCCCGGTCGATCGCTGGTACGACCTGATCGGCAGCCCCACCCTGGCCGATGCCATCCTCGACCGCGTCATCCACGCCGCCCACCGCCTCGACCTCGCCGGCGAAAGCCTGCGCAAACGCGCGGCCGGAGGGCAAGCAGGCCTATCGACCTTGACCACCCATCCCTCCCCGTGACATCACCAATTTCGACACGAGGGGCATCTCATCCAACCGGCCGAAATCGACCGGAATAATGGACCGATTTGAAATCGGAACGCTGGCCCGACTTCAAATCGGAATAGGTGGCCGATTTCGTCGGAATCCGCAGGCTTCTGGCGCTTTCACCCCGAATTTGCCCCGAAGTTAAATATTCACCGCATATTATGCGGCGAATGTCGCGGACATTTGCCGCTTGGGCTTGGGTTCGGCCGGCGGGGGCACGATGGCCCCCGCCTATGGAAGCTGGTCCAGCCGCCGTTGCAATTCGGGCCGCTGCGGCGCATCGGCTGGGATTTGGGCCAGCAATCGGTTCCACAGGTCGCGGGCGCGGGCCGTGTCCCCCTGGTTGGCGGCCTGCTGGCCCAGATAGTACAGCGCCTGCGGATTGCCGGGCGACAGCTCCAGGACACGGGCCATGGCGGCCAGGAATTCCGCCCCGCCTTCTGTCTGTCCATCGTCCGGTGCCGTCAGGCGGGACAGGTCCAGCCAGGCCTGCAGGTTGGCGGCATCGGCGCGGGTGGCCCCGCGCAGCGCTGCGCGGGCGGCGTCCAGGTCGCCCTGCACTTCCCGCGCGCGGGCCAGGCGCAGCCAGCCTTCGACGTCACCCGGCTCATCGCGCAGGCGGGCTTCCAGCCCATCGACCATGGCATTGATGGTGGCCTGCTGTTCGGCTTCCCCCATGCCGGCCATGGCCTGCATCTGTTCCGGGGAAAGGGCGGGGGCCGATCCCCCGGACCCGCCGGCGGCCTGCGGGGCGCTGGCGGCGGGGCGGGGGGCGGGCGTGATGGCGGCGGGGTCCAGTCCCACGGTGCGGGCGGCCGATGCGATGCGGTCCCGCACGGTCGGCAGCCAGGGCGCATCGGCGGGGCTGTCGGCGACCAGGGCCGTCCAGCGGTCCAGCGCCCCGCGGATGTCCCCGGCCTGCAGGCGGGCCACACCCAGATAATACCGTGCGCGGGCATCCATCGGGTCCGCGTCGGCCGCCTGGGTGAACAGGCCGACGGCTTCCGGTCCCACCATGCCGTCGGCGGCCAGGGTCAGCGCCTCTGCCAGGGTGGATTTTACCGAAACATCATCGGGCGCCAGCCGCGACACATGCCGCCAGGCCTGTGCCGCCTCCTCTGTCCGGCCCATGGCGGCATAGGTCTGGGCCAGCAGACCCCAGCCGCCGGCATCATCGGGATTGGCGGCAAGTGCGGCTTCCAGCTTGGCCACGGCCTCCAGCACCTCTGGCGGCACGGGCCGTTCCGCGGGGCGGCTGGCGAATGGCTGGCCGGGCAGGGTGGGATTGCCCACCGACAGGTACAGGGCCAGGGCCCCCACCGGCAGCAGCAGGGTGAGCAGCAGGGCGGTGCGCGCCGCCGGACCCGCCGTGCGCACGGCCGCGGCCTTTTCCGCCTCGTCGGCGGCGGACAGCAGGCGGCGGCCCACCTCGGCCCGCGCGGCGCGGGCCTGATCGGGTGTCAGGATGCCGCGGGCCGTGTCCCGCTCGATTTCCGACACCTGGGCGGCGTAGACGGAGCGGGCGAAGCCGGCCGCCCCTTCCGGTGGCGGTGCCGGCCGCAGCAGGGCCCGCAGCAGGGGCAGCAGGACCAGCGCCGTCAGGCTGGCGGCCACCAACCAGAACATGATCATTTACGCCCCCCCGCCTCGTCATCGGCCAACAGGGCGCGCAGCCGCGCCTCTTCTTCCGCCGTCAGGGCGGGCGGCGGCGTCTGCTCCACCTCCTGCCGCCTTCGGCGCAGGTAAAGTGCCGTGCCCAGCCCGGCCAGAACCAGCAGCACAAAGGGCCCGCCCCACAATACCGCCGTGTAGCTGGTGACGGGTGGGCGCAGCAGCACGAAATCGCCATAGCGCGCCGTCACGAAATCCAGCACCTGCCGGTCGCTGTCGCCGGCCACCAGCCGTTCGCGCACCAGCACGCGCAGATCGCGGGCCAGATCGGCATCGCTGTCGTCGATCGACTGGTTCTGGCAGACCAGGCAGCGGAGTTCCCTGGAAATGTCCCGCGCCCGCGCCTCCAGCGCCGGGTCGGACAGCTTTTCGTCAGGCCGCACGGCCAGGGCCGGCAGGGCCAGCGACAGGCACAGGGTAGCGGCCATCAGGCCCGTCCGATGCCGGCGGAACAGGGACCGGCCCGTCATCTGGACAATTCCCGCACCAGGGGCAGGATCGTCTCTTCCAGGTCATGGGGCATCAGCGGCCCGACATGGCGGTGACGGATGCGGCCTTGCCTGTCGATGACATAGGTTTCCGGCACGCCATAGACACCGAAATCGATGGCGACGCGCCCATCGCGGTCGGCGCCGACACTGACATAAGGGTCGCCCAACTGTGCCAGGAAGGTCCGGGCCGCCTCGGGCTTGTCCTTGTAGTTGATGCCGTGGATGGCCACGCCCTTTTCTTTGGCCAGGCGCATCAGCAGGGGATGTTCCACGCGGCACGGCGCGCACCAGGAGGCGAAGATATTGACCAGCCGCACCTGTCCCGTCAGGTCGGTGCTGGCCAGGCCCGGCCCCCCTTCCGTCACGCCGGGCAGGGCGAAGACGGGGACGGGCTTATCGATCAGCACGGAAGGCAGCTTGGACGGGTCGCGGGTCAGCCCCAGCGCGAAATAACCGCCCAGGACCAGGAAGACGGCCAGCGGCAGCAGCAACAGCAGGCGGTGGCGGGTGGCGGCACTCATGGGCGCTTACTCGGCGGGTTGCAGGTTGGAGACGGCGGGGGCAGCCCGGCGCGCAGGCACGCCGACCCGAAGCCGCCGGTCCGATACGCTGAGCAGGCCGCCCAGGACCATGACCAGCGAGCCGATCCAGATCCAGGGCACCAGCGGATGATGATAGAGCCGCACGACCCAGCCCTTGCCGTCGCCATTGGGCTCGCCCAGGACGGCATAGAGGTCGGCGGCGAAGGTCGTGTAGATGGCCGCTTCCGTCGTCTGCATCTTGGCGACGGGATACCAGCGGCGTTCCGGGGTCAGGGTGGCGATGGTCTGGCCGTCGCGCCGGACCGTGAAATGGCCCATCTCGGTCGTGTAATTGGCGACCCGCAGATCCTCCACCTTGTCCAGGGTCAATTCATAGCCGGCGATGGCGGCCTTATCGCCGATCCCCATCACCCGGACATCCTCGGTCAGCCAGAAGCTGGTGCCGACCATGCCGGCGATGGCGATGCCCATGCCGGCATGGGCCGTGGCCGTGCCCCAGGCGCCCAGCGGCAGGCCGCGCGCGCGCGACAGGCTGTCACGCGCGGGCACGCGGAACAGCTTCACGCGGTCGGCGATCTCCCAGACCGCGCCGAACACGGCCCAGCCCGCCATGGCGATGCCGACCAGGGCCATGACGGGCCGCACACCCTGTTGCCACAGGGCCGCCAGCACGACGATGGCGGTCAGCAGCCCCGCCACCCAAAGCCGGCCCAGCACGCCCGGCAGGTCCGCCCGCTTCCACGACAGGAAGGGCCCCGCCGCCATGAACAGGACCAGCGGAATGGCCAGGAACGGCGTGATGAAGTTGAAATAGGGCGCGCCGACCGAAATCTTGTGCCCGAACACATCCAGCAGCAGCGGCATCAGCGTGCCGATCAGCACCACGGCCGCCGACACGGACAGCAGCAGGTTGTTCAGCACCAGCGCCCCTTCCCGGCTGACCGGGGCGAACAGGCCGCCCACCTTCAGCGAATGGGCGCGCAGGGCGAACAGCAGCAGCGCGCCGCCCGTCGCCAGACCCAGCAGGATCAGCACGGCCACGCCGCGCTGCGGATCGACGGCAAAGGCATGGACGGAGGTCAGCACGCCCGAACGCACCAGGAAGGTGCCCAGCAGCGACAGGGAGAAGGTGAGGATGGCCAGCAGGATGGTCCAGGTCTTCAGGGCATCGCGCTTTTCCACCACGATGGCCGAATGCAGCAGGGCCGTGCCGGCCAGCCAGGGCATCAGGGAAGCGTTTTCAACCGGGTCCCAGAACCACCAGCCACCCCATCCCAGCTCGTAATAGGCCCACCAGGACCCCATGGCGATACCCATGGTCAGCGACGCCCAGGCCACCAGCGTCCAGGGCCGGACCCAGCGGCCCCAGGCCGGGTCGACCCGGCCCTCGATCAGGGCGGCCACCGCGAAGCTGAAGGCGACGGAAAAGCCGACATAGCCCAGATAGAGGAAGGGCGGGTGAAAGGCCAGACCGGGGTCCTGCAGCAGCGGGTTGAGGTCGTTGCCGTCCAGCGGTGCCGGATCGATCCGGACGAAGGGATTGCTGGTCAGCAGCATGAACAGCAGGAAACCCAAGCCGATCAGCCCCTGTACCCCCAGCACGCGGGCCTTCAGCGTGGGCGGGATGTTGCGGCCGAAGGAGGCCACGGCCGCCCCGAACAGGGCCAGCATCAGCACCCAGAGCAGCATCGAGCCCTCATGATTGCCCCAGACGCCGGAGACCTTGTAGAGCATGGGCTTCAGGCTGTGGCTGTTCTCCACCACGTTCAGCACGGAGAAATCCGAGACGACATAGGCCTGCATCAAGGCCAGGAAGGCGATCGTCACGACGCCGAGCTGGGCGAAGGCCGCCATCCGCCCCGCTTCCATCCAGGCGGTATCCCGGCGCGCCGCACCGGCCAGCGACAGGATGGACTGGACGATGGCCAGCAGCAGGGCCAGCACCAGGGCGTAATGTCCGATCTCCGGGATCATGCTCTTCTCGCTGCTCGGGGGCTTTGCCTTGTGGCGGCCGGCTGCCGTCATCCTGGCGCTTCGCCGCCATTCCCCGTTCCCCATCGATCCGGCAACCCATGGCCGGGGAAGGAAGGGCGGGGCGGGGTGCGGGTTACTTCCCTTCCGGTCCGTAGACCGGACGGCCCGGCACCTCGGGACGGAACTCGCCCGATGCCTTCAGGGCGTCGGCCACTTCCTTGGGCATGTAATTCTCGTCATGGCGGGCCAGGATCTCACGGGCCTGGAACGTGCCGTCGGGGCCCAGCCGGCCTTCGGCCAGCACGCCCTGGCCCTCACGGAACAGGTCAGGCAGCGCGCCGCTGAAACTCACCTTCACGCTGTGGGCCGTGTCGGTGATGATGAAGTTCGTGGTCACACCATCATCCAGCTTCGTGACGCTGCCGCCTTCCACCAGCCCGCCGACACGGACCAGCTTGTCGCCCGGCGGGCGGGTGACCAGATCGGACGGGGAGAAGAAGAAGGCCACGTTCTCGTCGAAGGCCGTCAGCGTCAGGGCCGTCGCCGTGCCCAGGCCGGCCAGGGCCAGCAGCAGCATATAGAGCCGGCGCTTCTTGCGCGTCATCATGGCGTGTCCCCTCCACCGGCGTCCTGCCGGTCCGTGCGGCGGCGGCGGCGCGGCAGGCTTTCCTCCAGCATGCGCAGCAGCCGTTCCTTGCGGCGCAGGCCGGCCAGGCTGAAGCCCAGCAATCCGCCCAGCACCACCAGCGCCAGGCCATAGCTGGACCAGACATAGATGGCGTAACCGCCCATCTGGAAGAACTCGGCCATGATGTCACACCCCCCCGGCCTGGGTCAGACGCAGGGTCTGGATTTTCCGTTCAGCCAGCTCGGCACGCATGCGCAGGATGACGGTCGCCGTGAAATAGGTCAGGAACGCTGCCCCCATGATCATCAGCGGCCACAGCATGTCGGGATGCACGGTCGGCTTGCCCAGGCGCAGGACGGAGGCCGGCTGGTGCAGCGTGTTCCACCAGTCGACCGAGAATTTGATGATGGGCACGTTGATGGCGCCGACCAGTAGAAGGATCGAGCCCGCCCGGTGGCCGCGCTGCGGATCATCGAACGCATCGACCAGCGCCATATAGCCCAGATACAGGAAGAACAGGATCAGCACCGAGGTCAGCCGCGCATCCCACACCCACCAGGTGCCCCACATCGGTTCCCCCCACAGGCTGCCCGTGACTAGGCACAGCAGGGTGAAGCCGGCGCCCAGCGGGGCGGCGGCCTTGGAATAGACCTCCGCCAGCGGATGACGCCAGACCAGGGCACAGGCCGCCGCGACGGCCATGGAGCTGTAGGCGAACATGGCGGTCCAGGCGGCCGGCACATGCACATACATGATGCGCACCGTGTCACCCTGCTGATAGTCGCCGGGACTGGCGACCAGCCCCAGATACAGGCCGGCGGCGAACAGAAGGACGGACAGGACCGAAGCCCAGGGCAGGACCAGGGCGGCCAGGCGCAGGAAGCGGGCGGGATTGGCGAAACGATGCATGGTGGTCCCTATGTAGCACGCGCCCGGCCGGTTTCACACCGGCGGGCATGCCGCCTGCGCTGATTTGCGCCATCATTTGATCCAGGACAAGCCCCGCCGGCGCTCAACCCCAGCGGCCGGCCCGCAATATCGGTGCCCTTGGCCGCGCCGTGGACAGGACGGGCATGTGATGCACCATGGCCAGGGCCGCATCGGCTTCCAGCGGGCGGGAGAACAGGTATCCCTGGCCCCGCTCGCAGCCCATCTGCGTCAGCAGCCGGGCCTGCTCCTCCGTCTCCACCCCTTCGGCGACGACGCCGAATTCCATGATGCCGACGATGTGCAGGATGGCGCTGACCAGTTCCACGCCCTTGGGATCGCTGGTCATGGCCGTCACGAAGCTGCGATCGATCTTGATCGTGTCGACGGGCAGGTTTTGAAGATAGGCCAGGGAGGAATAGCCCGTGCCGAAATCGTCGATGGCCAGCCCGATCCCCAGATCGCGCAGCCCCTTCAGGATGGAGACCGCTTCCCCGCCCTGGCCGATCAGGCCGCTTTCCGTGATTTCGAGCTGCAGCCATTCCGGCCTGCATTCGGTCATGTCCAGCACGCCGGCCACCCAGCGCACGATATCCAGCCGCGACGGGTCGAGCTGATAGGGCGACAGGTTCACGGATACGTAAAGCGGCTTCTCCGTCCGGTCGCGGTTCCATTTGGCCGCCTGCCGGCAGGCCTGCACCAGGATCTGGTTGCCCAGCGGCACGATCAGGCCCGTCTGCTCGGCCACCGTCACGAAGGTGGATGGCGGGATGGGCCCATGTTCGGGGTCGGTCCAGCGGGCCAGCGCCTCGAACCCGACCAGCTCGCCATCGGACAGGCGGACGATGGGCTGGAAGGCGGGGCGCACGCCATTGCTGAAATAGATGGCCTGGCGCAGGCGGTCATAGATGATGTTGCGTTGTGTCAGCCGGGCGCGCATGGCGTCGTCGAACACGCGCCGCCCGCTGCCGCCCGCCGTTTCCGCCTCCGCGCTGGCGATCTCCGCGTCGCGCAGCAGGGCGGGGGCGTCGTTGCCCCGGCCGTCGCAGAACACGACGCCCAGGCTGGCCGTCACGAACATCTCGCGTCCGGCCACGGAAAGGGGTGCGCGCAGCGCGTCGCGCACGGCCGGGGCCAGCCGGTCGGCCCGGTCCATGCCATTCTCGAACGAGATGACGGCGAATTCGCCCGTGTCGATGCGGCCCAGCAGGTCGCCCGGCGGCACGCAGGTGCGCAGCCGGCTGGCGATGGCAGCCAGCAGCGCATCCGCATCGGCTTCCCCCAGGGCGGCCTTGATGGCGCGGAACCGGTCCAGTCCGATGACAGTGATGGCGGCGTCGCTGTCCACGCCCAATGCCTGATCCAGCGCCCGCAACAGATGCGCGCGGTTCGCCAGCCCTGTCACCGGGTCGAAATGGGCCAGGACATGAAGCCTTTGCTCGGTCCGCCGGCGATAGATCTCCGCCTGCCGTTCCGACAGAAGATGGTGCAGTTCCTGCCCGGCCTCCAGCTCGGCGGCGGTCCAGGGAATGCCCGTGTCGCGCAGCAGCACGACCTGGCCGTCCGGGACCGTCACGCCCAGCAGGCCGCCGCACCAGGCGATGCCGTCACGCCGCAGCACCTGATCGGAGGCCAGCAGATCCAGCCAGTGGGAAAGCGGCGGACCGCCTTCGCCACCATGCTGCACCCCGTCGATCCCGATGATCAGCGTGTCATGCGGGATGATGTCGGTCAGGTCGGCCCGCGCGACCAGCAGGCCGTCGGCCAGTTCCACCGCCTCGCGCAGATGCCGGCCCAGCCGGGCCATCCCCCGCGCCGCACGGGTGCGGGCGGCGGCCATCGCACGTTCCTCCAGCGCCGCGATCTGCGCGCCGACAATCTCCCCCAGCCCTTCGCACAGGGCGCGCATGGCGGGCGTCAACGCCCGCGGCGTGCGGCTTTCACACCAGAGATAGCCCCACAGCCGGCCGCCCACCGACAGGGCGACCACCATCACCCCGCGCATGCCGCGCAAGGCCGCGCGTGTCCGCAGCGATGATGCCGGTGCCCGCAGGGCGGCCCGGCGCAGGTCCACCCGCCGGGCTGTCTGCGGGCTGTCGGCCGGCAGGACGGGGATGGCGGGGGCCGCCATGTCGCGGATGACACGCGCCCGGTTCAATTCCAGCAGCATCCTTTCCGTCTCGCTCGGCGGGCCGAAGCCCACACCGGACGGATCGGGAATGCCGGGTGCCGCATCCTGGGCCAGGATCACGGGTTCCGGCCGGTCGGCCAGGCGGATCAGCAACACCCGTTCGTACCCCGTCAGGCGGCGCAGGTCATGGGCGGCGGCCTGCGCCAGGCTGTCCAGGTCGGCCATGTGCCGATACCGGCGCAATGAGGCCCCGAAACCAGCCGTCAGCATGGCGCCATCGCCGGCGGCCGGCGTGGCCTCGATCTCCAGGATCAGGCCGGCGGCGTCCCAATGACCATGTGCAATCAGGCGCTGCCGCACCCCGTTGCGCATCACGCGCAGCGACAGGGGCCCGATGGCATCCTGCCCCGCCTGGGTGATGGCCCGGTCCAGCGACCGGGCGGCGGCGGGGCCCAGCAGGTCGGCAACGGGGTGGCCCAGCGCCGTGTCCAGCGGCCGGCCCAGCAGGTCGGGCAGGTTGGCGCCGGCCTGTAGCAGCAGGCGGCTGCGCGCATCCAGCACCATCAGCCAGCCATGCGGCTGGATCATGTCCATCTGCTCGGTCCCTGCGTCTTCGGTAGATGCGCCATTGACCGGTGCGCCTTCGGCCGGAATGCCGGGCGTGACGGGGGCTGTCCAATGGGGGGCAGTGGGAAATGGCATCGGGACAGGGCACCGGTTGTCGATGATGGAATGGGTCGGCCCGAGGGCTGGTCGCACTATCTTCCGTCGGTCGTTAATATTGCGTTGTCCCGGCTTTCCAATTGCGGTGGATCAAAACAACATTCATCCGGACGAAGATGCGCCCGCCGTCTCCGGATTGGCAACCCCATACGCGGCGCAGTCCGGCCGCCAGTGTGAAGCATTTCACACAAGTGTCACTCATCGGCCGCGTCGCGTCACCTGTCGGGAAAATGCCTCCGGCAAGGTAGCGAAATTGCATCGATATGACCGAACGTGCTAACGATAACGGCTAAGAGAACGTTCTGGGTGGAGAAGCGCCGGGCCATGCGGATGAAATGCGTTGTGCCTTCCTTGCCCGAGGGCGCGGACAGCGTCGTGCGGGAAGTCGGCAAAGAGGTCCCATCCCTGATCCTGGGATGGCGGAGAACACGATGCTTGGCTCTTTTCTGCGCCGTCTGACCGGCGCCCGGCCGGAGGTGACACAGCCGGCGGCTCCGGCGCCCGTGGCTCCGCCACCGGTGGAAGAACCGCCGCGTCAGGACAGCGTCGTGGAGGAAACCGCCCTGCCACCGCCGGAGGCCGATTTCCCGCTGGCAAGCCTGGAAGCGCTGCCGGGTCCGGCGGTCAACGGTCCGGTCTTTTCCTCCCGCGCCGTGCGTGACGCCACGGTCGTCACGGCGATCATCGAGCTTCTGAACCGATTCGTGGGCGGCCAGGACCTGCTGGACGATCTGACATGGCGGCTGGAAAGCCTGACCCACGAACAGGTGAACTTCCTCCAGCTATCGGCCGGACCCGGCCTGATCCATCAGGCACAGACCCGGGTGGAGACGATGAAGGGCACCAAGGCGGCCGCCCTGCGCAAGCTGCTGACCGACCTGGCCGGCGGGGCCATCCCCGAGCCTTTGAATCGGGCCAGCGCGCTGGTCATCCCCAAGGGGCCGATCGTGCCGCCCCTGTCGTCGCTGCAGCCGCGGGCGGGAAATCTGGTCCCGCCGCCGGCCCCGAGCCCGAGCCCGTCCCCGGCGGTTTCCCCGCCTCAGCCGGCGGCGGCTGTCCCGCCGCGCAAGCCTGCCCCGTCCCCTGCCGCCGAACCCGCTTCCGTGGCAGAGCCGGTCGGCGGTCCGCCGATCGCGCCCATCAGCGTTTCCCTGCCCCCCCTTTCGGCCGAATCACCGCGGCCGGCCGCGGCGCCCGCGGCTGGTGACGGGCCGGATGCCGCCGACGGGGATGGCGCGAAGCCCGTTTCTGCACCGTTGCCCCCGCCGCGCGCCGCCGCGCCGGCCGCTGCGGCACCTGGCGGTGCCGTTCCCCGCCTTGGCCGCCAGGATGCCGAAGCGCGCCGCGCCCGCCTCCTGGCTTCCCTGAACGATACACTCTCCTCCAGCGAGGCCGCCCCATGAGCATGCCGTCCAGCGACACCACCGATGAGCGCCGGCCGGTCGAAACCGGGGAGACCGGCGGCCCCCTGGTGGGACAGGTCCAGGAATCGGTCGACCCGTTCGATTACGCGGAAACCATCGTCCGTGACCTGGCGCTGCATGTGGGCTCGCGGCTGCGCGATTTCCGGTCCGACCTGGCGGCGATGCATTCCGCCGTCGTCCAGTTGCCGGAAACCATGAAGATCAACGCCCTGGGCCAGAGCATCCAGGAATTGCGGGAACGGCTGGCCCACCTGACGGGTGTGGTCAGTCAGCAGGTCTCCCGCTATCCGGAGGAACTGGACCGCGTCTCCAAGACCACGGGCGACCTGTTGAACCGGGTGGCCGGGCTGGAAAGCTGGATCGCCGCGGCGCGTCAGTCCATGGCGCAGGGGGAGGGGCCCAGCCTGCCCATGCCCACGGGCGGCTTCGTGGGGCAGGACCAGCTCAACGTCATCATCAGCCAGGTGCATGAAAGCATCATGCGGGTGGTGGGTGCCGTGCGCGACCTGCAACTGGATGTGCGTGACATCCGCACCGACCTGCGCGATGGACCGGCACCGGCACCGGCACCGGCACCGGCACCGGCACCGGCGGTCACCGATGGGGAGGCACCTGCCGGCCCCATCCCGGCATCCGTGGATCTGTCCCCGGCCCTGGCGGCGCTGGAACGCCGTCTGGCGGCCCTGGAAGACCGGCCGGCCGCGGGTCCGGCCATCACCGATCCGGCCCCTTCCATTGCCGATCTGTCGCGGCGCATCGCCGCCCTGGAACAGCGGCCGGTCCCGGCGCCGTCACCGGCCGCCGTCACGCCGGCCGCTGCCGGCTCGGCGGATGTGGCGGCCCTGGTCTTCGGGTCGTGGAACCGTCTGGCCCAGCCGGCCGGCGATGTGGCCCTGGCCCAGACCGTGGAAGCCGTGCTGTCCACCCTGTCCCGCCGGTTCGGCCAGACGGTGCGCACGCCGGCCGTGGCCAAGGGGTCGGGCATCATCGCCGTGGCCAGCGACCAGCGGGGCGCCACGCCCGTCGTCGCCCTGGTCGCGACGGAGGATTTGTGCGGCCGTCGCTGGGGCCTGGGCGCCGCCGGCGCGGAAATGCGGGCGGACGCGACGGATGACAAGCCGGCCGCCATCCGCACCCCCTGCTGGCGGGCCCTGCTGTCCGCCGCGGCGCTGGTCGAACAGCAGGCGGCCGGGACGCGCGTCCTGCCCGTGCTGGTCTATGGCCATGGCAGCATCGATGTCCTGCCGTCGCGCGACGACATGGCCTCCTTCGGTCAGCGCCTGGGTGTTTCGGCCGCCGCCGACCGGTTGCTGGTCGTGGGCGCGTCGGACCAGTCCCATGCCGGTCTGGCGCAGCCGCGCGACCTGCTGTCGGCCCTGACCGATCTGGGCCTTTGACCGGCCGTGACGCGCCTTCTGGTCACCGGCTTCGCGCCTTTCCTGGACCATGCGGCCAATCCCACGGCCTGGCTGGCGGAACGGCTTGACGGTGCGCGCATCGGCGGGGCGGATGTCACGGGCATCACCCTGCCCGTGACATTCGACGGGGCCGTGCCGGCCCTGCTGGACGCCGTGGCGGCAACGGCGCCGGATGCCGTCGTGATGTTCGGCCTGGCTTACGACACGGATGCCATCCGGCCCGAACGGCTGGCCCTGAACCTGGATGACAGCACGGCGCCCGACAATGACGGACAGGTGCGCCGCAATCGTCCCATCGATCCGGCGGGTCCCATGGGCTATTGGTCGTCGCTGCCACTGGACGCGATCATCGATGATCTGGGGGCCGCCGGCATTGCGGTCAGGACCAGCCGCGATGCCGGCGGCTATATCTGCAACCATCTTTTCTTCGGCATCCGCCATGCCCGGCCCCATCTGCCGGCCGGGTTCATCCATGTCCCGCCCTTCCCGGATCAGGTGCGCGAGGCCGACAGGGGGCACCGCACGGGCATGACGCCGGAAAGGCTGGAGGGGGCGGCGCGCCTTATCCTGGCGCGCGTTGCGGCCCAGCCGGCATAGCGGATGGGCATGCGGGTGGGCGGCATGAGCGTTTGCCGCTTGGGTTCCGGCCCCTTTGGGCGTTAAGTTGGAAGACGTCTCGCCACCGGCCCCTTGGGGATCATGCAGATCTACCTTCCGATCGCCGAAATCTCGGTCAACGCCCTGTTGATCCTGATGCTGGGTGGCGGTGTCGGGTTCCTGTCCGGGCTGTTCGGTGTGGGCGGCGGCTTTCTGATGACGCCGCTGCTGATCTTCATCGGCGTGCCGCCGGCCGTGGCCGTGGGGACCCAGGCCAACCAGCTTGTCGGGGCCAGCGTGTCGGGCGTGCTGGCCCATTGGCGGCGCAACAATGTCGATGTGAAGCTGGGCAGCGTCATGCTGGCCGGCGGCACGGTGGGCACGGGTCTGGGCGTCTGGCTTTTCGGGCTTTTGCAGAAGCTGGGCCATATCGATCTGGTGATCTCGCTTTCCTATGTGCTGTTCCTGGGCACGGTCAGCAGCCTGATGCTGGCCGAAAGCGTGCGCGCCATGCTGAAGGGCCGGGGAAAGCCCGTCCGGTCCAAGCTGCATCACCATACCTGGCTGCACGGTCTGCCCTTCAAGGTGCGGTTCCCGCGTTCCCGCCTTTACATCTCCGCGCTGCTGCCGGCGCTGATCGGCTTCGTGGGCGGTGTGCTGGTGGCCATCATGGGGATCGGCGGCGGCTTCCTGCTGGTGCCGGCCATGATCTATGTCCTGGGCATGCCGACGGCGCTGGTGGCCGGCACCTCGCTGTTCCAGATCATCTTCACCACGGGCCTTGCCGCTTTCCTGCAGGCGGTGGGCAACCAGACGGTCGATATCGTCCTGGCCCTGCTGCTGCTGGTCGGCGGCGTGGTCGGGGCGCAGTTCGGCACGCGCGCCGGGGCCAGGCTGCGGGGCGAGCAGGCGCGCGCCCTTCTGGCGCTGATGGTGCTGGCCGTGGCCGTGAAGCTGGCCGTGGACCTGATCGTCCGGCCGGAAGACCTTTATTCCATCACCCTGCCGGTGGCGACATGACGGCGCGGCGCTGGTCGGCCCTGCCCGTCGCCCTGCTGGCGGGCCTCTGCCTGTGGCTGGCCATCCGGCCGGCCTGGGGGCAGTCGCTGGTGGCCGACCTGTCCAGCCACCTGATCGCCATCACCACGGGTTTCACGGGCACCGATGTCGTGCTGTTCGGCGCCGTCGACGGGGATGGCGACGTGGCGGTCGTGGTGCAGGGGCCGGAGGGGGAGGTGACGGTCCGGCGCAAGGACCGGGTGGCCGGCATCTGGGTGAATACCGAGGATGTCGTGTTCCTGCGCGTGCCGGCCTATTACATGGTCGCCGTCACCTCGCCGCTTGACGGGGTGGTGCCGCCGCCCGTGCTGCTGCGGCACGAGATCGGGCTGGATTATGTCCGCCTGCTGCCCGAACGGGCCAAGCTGCCGCCGGAGATGCTGGCGGAGTTCCGTGCCGCCCTGATCCGCAACAAGCAGCGGGCCGGGCTTTACGCGACGGAGACGGGTACCGTCTCCTTTCTGGGTCAGCGCCTGTTCCGCACCCGCATCCATTTCCCGGCCAATGTGGCCACGGGGACCTATACGGCGTCGGTCTTCCTGATCCGCAATGGCGACGTGGTCAGTGCGCAGACCACGCCGCTGCTGGTATCCAAGATCGGCTTTTCCGCCAATGTCTATGAATTCGCCCAGCGGCAATCGGTCTTTTATGCCGTGCTGGGCGTGATGCTGGCCGTGACGGCCGGCTGGCTGGCCGGCATCGTGTTCCGCAAACCCTGACGCATTCCCTTTATGCCTGAGACCCGACAGAATCTGTTCCCCCTGGAGGACCCGATGAGCCAGAGCGAAAAGGCCCGCATCTTCCTGGTCGTCGTGGACGAGACCGAGGAAATGACCGTGGCCCTGCATTACGCGGCCCGGCGCGCCCGCAATTCCGGCGGCCACGTCGCCCTGTTGAACGTGATCCCGCCGGGGGAATTGCAGCAATGGGGTGCCATCGAGGAATTGATGAAGCAGGAGCAGCGGGAGGAGGCGGAGCAATTGATGCAGCGCCTGGCCAAGGATGTCGTGGATATCGCCGGCTCCGTCCCCTCCCTTTATATCCGCGACGGGCAGACCAGCGAGGAACTGATCAAGCTGATCCAGGAGGAGCCCAGCATCTCCATCCTGGTGCTGGCCGCGGGCACGGGACGCGGCGGGCCGGGGCCGCTGATCAGCCACGTGGTGGGCCAGATGTCGGGCAACCTGCGCATCCCCGTCACCGTGGTGCCGGGCTATCTCTCCGACGAGCAGTTGGACGCGATCACCTGACGGGCAGGTCACCCGGCCGCCGCCCCCGCCAATCATCCAGGGCAGCACGCAGGGCGCGGGCGAAATCCTGCCGTTCATCCAGGCAGAGATAGCTGCCCACGACGAGATGCCGCCCGTGGGAGGACAGGGTGATCTGGCTGCCGGGGCGGATGGGGTCGTCCAGATGCACGCGCAGCCAGGTGGGCTGGAAGGTCCAGCGTTGCCGCCGGGCGGCCGGGTCCACCCGTTCCACGGTCAGCGCCCTGTCAGTCAGTTCCACCGTCTCCTGCGCGTGCCCGCTGCGGTAGCTGGCCTTGAACGCCCAGTAGAGCAGCGCCACGTCGACCCCCATGAAGCCCACCACGGGCCAGGCGCCGTTCAGGAAGAAGATCAGGCCGGTGCCCAGGCTCAGGCCGCCCACGCACCACATCAGCCGCCGGAACCCGGCCGGGCTCAGGCTGCGATGCGGGTGGATCACGGCGCGGAACAGGATCACCGCCGGGATTTCCGGCGCTGATGCTGTGGCCGGCGGATCCGGCGATGATACGGCCAAATCATTCATGCCTGCTACGATATGGTCGACGCCTGTGTCGCGGCAAGGGCGTGTGCGCGCCCGGAAGGCGGAGCCGGACAGGAGAAACAGGACAGGCGGAGCCGGACGGGGCAGGGTGGCCGGGAAGGGGCGCCCGATTGCGGTGGCCGCTGCGGCCCGCTATGCTGGGGCGCCCCCACCTTGTCCAGGTTTTCCCCTTGAAGCGCGCCGCCATCGACGAATTCTTCCGCCGCCTGTCCGAACGCGACCCGGAACCGAAGACGGAGCTTGAATATTCCAATCCCTATACGCTGCTGGTCGCCGTGGTCCTGTCGGCCCAGGCCACCGATGTGGGCGTGAACAAGGCCACCCGTGCCCTGTTTGAAAAGGCGGACAACCCGACGGCCATGGTGGCGCTGGGCGAAGCCGTGGTGCGCGACCACATCAAGACCATCGGCCTTTACAAGACCAAGGCCGCCAATGTCATCCGGCTGTCGGAGATTCTGCTGGACAGGCACGCCGGTGCCGTTCCGCGTCAGCGCGAAGCGCTGGAGGAACTGCCGGGCGTCGGGCGCAAGACGGCCAATGTCGTGCTGAACGTGGCCTTTGGGGAACCGACCATCGCCGTCGATACCCATATCTTCCGCGTCTCCAACCGGACGGGCCTGGCGCCGGGCAAGGATGTGGAGGCCGTGGAACAGGGGCTGCTGAAGCGGGTGCCGCGCGCCTGGCGGCTGCATGCGCATCATTGGCTGATCCTGCACGGCCGCTATGTCTGCAAGGCGCGCAAGCCCGATTGCCCGGCCTGCATCGTCCGCGACCTTTGCGATTTCACGGGCAAGGTGCTGGAATAGGCGGCCGGCCCCCCAGGATGGCCCCCCAGGATGGCCCCCAGGATGATATGAAATGACGACCCCGCCCGATCCGGGTTTCGCGCTTTATGTGCATTGGCCGTTCTGCGCGTCCAAATGCCCCTATTGCGACTTCAATTCCCATGTGCGGGAAAAGGTGGACCAGCCGCGCTGGGCGGAAGCCCTGCTGCGCGAACTGGACCATTTCGCCGATCTGACGCCCGGCCGCACCCTGACATCGGTATTTTTCGGGGGTGGCACGCCATCCCTGATGCCGCCATCGACGGTGGAAGCCATCCTGCGCCGGGCGGATGAGCGCTGGGGCCTGCCGGCTGGCACCGAGGTGACGCTGGAAGCCAACCCGACCAGCGTGGAGGCGGACAAGTTCCGCGCCTTCCGCGCGGCCGGTGTCAACCGTGTCAGCCTGGGCATCCAGGCCCTGAACGATGCCGACCTGAAGGCTTTGGGCCGCCGGCATTCGGCCGGGGAGGCGCTGGCCGCCATCGGTCTGGCCCGCGCCATCTTTCCCCGCTACAGCTTCGACCTGATCTATGCCCGGCCGGACCAGACCGTGGCAGCCTGGCGCCAGGAACTGTCCCGTGCGCTGGACCATGCCGTGGGGCACCTGTCGCTCTACCAGCTCACCATCGAGGAGGGCACGCAGTTCCACACCCTGCATGCGCGCGGCGCCCTGGTCCTGCCGGAGGAGGAGGTGCAGGGCGACCTTTATGCCGCCACGCAGGAGGTGCTGAACGCCGCCGGCCTGCCTGCTTACGAGGTGTCCAACCATGCACGGCCGGGCGAGGAGAGCCGCCACAACCTGACCTATTGGCGGTATGGCGATTATGCCGGTATCGGGCCAGGCGCCCATGGGCGGCTGACGCTGCCCGGCCAGGGCAAGGTTGCCACCCGCACCCACCGCGCGCCGGAAATCTGGCTGGAACGCACGCTGGCGGCGGGCACGGGCGCCAAGCCCCTGGAGCCCGTGTCCGCCGCCGACCGGCTGACGGAAATGCTGATGATGGGCCTGCGCCTGTCCGAAGGCGTGCCCCTGGCGCGCGTGGCGGCGGAAACCGGCCGGCCGCTGGCCCAATGGCTGCCGGCCGGCCGGCTGGATGGCCTGATCCGCCATGGTATGCTGGAATGGCGCGGCAATGGCGCCGGCGCCGTGCTTGCCGCCACCACCGACGGACGGGAACGGCTGAACGGCGTGCTGGCTGCCCTTCTGGCATGATCGGGCCACGCTTGGGGCTTTCCCCTGCACGCGATTGCCGCTATATGGGGGGCGTGGTTGGCGTCCGTAGCTCATCAGGATAGAGCGCCGGTTTCCTAAACTGGAGGCAGCAGGTTCGAGTCCTGCCGGGCGCGCCACATTTTCCCCCGCCATACCCCCCGTTTGCCCCACCGGTGGACCCCGGTGCGTGGAAAACCGTTTCCTTCAGGAAGGGGTTTGACCTGGATCATGGCCATGCCATGCGGGGTCCCTATGCTGCCTTCATCCCGCAACGGGCGGACACAAGCCGCCTTGAGCCAGAGGGGGAAGCGATCCCATGCTGCCGCAGAAGATGAAAGCCGCCATTGTCCATGCCTATGGCGCACCCCTGCACCTGGAGGAGGTGGCGGTGCCCCGTCCCGGTCCGGGCCAGATCCTGGTGAAGATCGCGGCGTCGGGCGTCTGCCATACCGACCTGCATGCCGCCGACGGCGACTGGCCCGTCAAGCCGCCGCTGCCCTTCATCCCCGGTCACGAGGGGGTGGGCACCGTCGTGGCGGCCGGGGCCGGCGTGACGCAGGTGCGCGAGGGTGACCGCGTGGGCGTGCCGTGGCTCTATACCGCCTGTGGTCATTGCGAACATTGCACGACCGGTTGGGAAACGCTGTGTACCGCACAGCAGAACACGGGTTATTCCGTCAATGGCGGCTATGCCGAATATGTGCTGGCCGATCCCGGCTATGTCGGCCATCTGCCCGGCAATGTCGGGTTCGCGGAGATCGCGCCCATCCTGTGCGCCGGTGTCACCGTCTATAAGGGCTTGAAGGAGACGGATGCCCGCCCTGGCCAGTGGGTGGTGATCAGCGGTATCGGGGGGCTTGGCCATGTGGCCGTGCAATATGCCAAGGCCATGGGATTGCATGTCGCGGCCGTGGACGTGGCCGACAGCAAGCTCGACCTGGCCCGGCGGCTGGGCGCCGACCTGACCGTGAACGCCGCGACGGTCGACCCCGTGAAGGAGATTCAGGCCAGTATCGGCGGGGCGCACGGGGTGCTGGTCACCGCCGTCAGCCGCCCGGCCTTCGCCCAGGCCATCGGCATGACCCGCCGCCGCGGCACGATCAGCCTGGTCGGGCTGCCGCCGGGCGACTTTCCCGTGCCCATCTTCGATGTGGTGCTGAATCGCATCACGATCCGCGGCTCCATCGTGGGCACCCGCGCCGATCTGGCCGAGGCCCTGATGTTTGCCGGGGAAGGCAAGGTGAAGGCTACGGTGGCCACCGAAAAGCTGGACGATATCAACAGCGTGCTGACCCGCCTGCGCAACGGGAAGGTGGAAGGCCGCATCGTTGTCACCCCCTGATGCCGCCATCCCGCCCCGTTCGCAGGGATCAGCGCTGGAACCAGCCCACCAGTTCCATATGGGCCGACCACAGGAACTGGTCCACGGGCAGGATGTCGGTCAGGCGGTAGCCGCCATCGATCAGCATCTGGGCGTCGCGGGCGAAGCTGAGCGGGTTGCAGGACACGCCGACCACGCGGGGCACAGCGGATGCCGCGAGCTGTGCCGCCTGTGCCTGGGCCCCGGCCCGCGGCGGGTCGAAGACAACGGCCTGGAACCGGTCCAGGTCGAACGGCACCAGCGGATCGCGGAACAGGTCGCGCCGTTCCGCGGTCACCCGGCCCTGTGTCTGCCGCGACCCGCCCGACAGGGCGGCGAAGGCGGCCGGATCACCCTCCACGGCATGCACATGTCCGGCCGGCGACAGGTGGGCGGCCAGCGGAAAGGTGAAGGTGCCGCTGCCGGCAAACAGGTCTGCGACCGCTGTCGCCGGGCCGATACCCCCCAGCACGGCGGCGACCAGTGCGCTCTCTGCCTGCCGGCTGGCCTGTAGGAAGGCGCCGGGCGCGGGCGAGACGGTGACATCGCCGAAGCCCAGCAGGCCGGACCGGCGCAGGGCCACGGGCTCGGCCGGCTGTCCGTCCCGGGCGCGCCAGGACAGGCGGGCCAGATCCTGTGCCTGCGCGAAGCCGGCCAGATGTTCCAGGGTCCGCAGGTCCGGTGCGGCCAGCCCTTCCAGCACAATATCGACCCCGTCATCCAGCAGGGTCAGGGCCACGTCGACCGACTGCCCGTCGGCCAGCAGCGGTGTCAGAGCCTCACGCAGCGGGGCGATCAGGGCCGTCAGCGGCGGGGCCAGCACGGCACAGGCGGACAGATCGACCAGCCGGTGGGAATGCGCCTCGTTGAAGCCCAGCCAGACGCGGCTGCCCCGCCGCACGGCATTCATCACGGCGCGGCGGCGCTGGGCCGGTTCGGTCCGGGCCATCGGGTGCAGCGTCACGCCGTCCCCCAGCAGGCCGCAGCGCCCGAGCACCGTGGTCAGCGCCTCCAGCTTCCAGGTGGCATAGGTCGCATCGTCCATATGCTGGGCGACGCAGCCGCCGCAACTGCCGAAATGCGGGCAGGGCGGTTCGGCCCGCCCCGGCCCCTCTGCCAGAAGGGAGACGGGCACCCCCTCCCATCCGTCGCCGCGATGGGCGCCGAACTTCACCATCAGCCGGTCGCCCACCAGCGTCTGCGGCACATAGAGGCGGTGGCCCTGCCATTCGGCCAGCCCGTCGCCCCGGCCGCCGAGGCGCGTGATCGCCACCTCCACGGGGCCGCGCGTGGGCGGCTCGGGTGCCGGGCGCTGGGCGGGACGGGAACCGGGGCGGCGGGCGTGCGGCTTGCGGGGGGGCATGGGATTTTTTCCGCTGGGGGTCAAAACAGATAGGGGGCCAGGTTGGCACGCATCGCATCCGGCACGCGCACGGGCCGCCGGGTTTCGGGATCGATCAGCACCTGGATAGCCGTGTGGGTGGCCACGGGCCGGCCCTCCACGAACAGGCCACCGCCGACCGTGATGGAACTGTTGCCGATGGCGATGATGCCCATGCCGGTGCGCAACGGCGAGGGATAATGCACCTCCGCCAGAAATTCGAAATCGGTCCGGCGCAGCACCACGGCGAAGGTGCCCGCCGCGGCGTGCAGGCCCAGATGGGAGACAAGGCCGACGCGCGCATTTTCGAAATAGGTACCGATGGCGTTGTTGTTGGCATGGCCCACCGGGTCCAGGTCGGCATAGCGCACGCGATCCTCCTGCCAGAACCGGAACAGGTCCGGATCGGTCAGGCGGGTGCGCTCGAAGGTGGTATGGGCGGGGCTGGCCATGGGGGTTCTTCCTGGGCCGGTGGCACCGGCGTGACATTCACGGAATCTTCTTCCGGGGCATAGGAGGTGACGAAGATTTTGGCAAGCCGGACGGACGAAACGGTGATAGAAGGACCGAACGACCAATCTTGCCCGGAAGGGAACCATCCATGTCCGATCCAACCAGCACCGCAGAGCAGCTCTTCGACAAGGCGCTCGACGTCGCGGAAAAGCACCTTGAAGCGGCCATGAAGGAAGGTGGCGCGCTTTCCGGCTATGTGGCCATCGCCATGATCGAGGCGGCCGTCAACCAGGCCGTGGAAGAAACCAGCCACGAAGACGTGGCCGACATGCTGCGCGACCTGGCCGACCAGATCGAGGCCGATGCCGAGGAAGGCAGCGAGGAGGACTGAACCTCTCCCCCCGCGGCCGCCTTGAAAGGACGCCCCGCCGGTCTCGCCGGCGGGGTTTTTTTCATGGCCGCCGGTATTATGGATTCAGGACCGGATACGGCCCATGCACAGTGCGTCCACATAGCGGCCGTCGCGGAAGGCATAGTCGCGCAGGCGTCCTTCCTCCACGAAGCCGAACCGCCGGTAGAGGCTGATGGCGCCCGCATTGTCGGCGAAGACCGTCAGTTCCACGCGATGCAGGTCCAGCCAGCGGTCCGCCGCATCGACCAGGGCATGGGTCAGGGCCTTGCCCACGCCGGCCCCCTGCACATCATCATGCACGCCGATGGCGAAATCGGCCACGTGCCGGCGCCGGCCCCCCTGGCGCACCAGGCTGGCGGCACCCACCAGCCGGTCATCCAGGATGGCGACGATGTGCAGATCGTCCGGCCCGCCCTTCTCCATCCAGGCGCGCGTCCCCTCCACACCGGGAAAGGGCGGGCGCAGGGTGCCGTACCTGAATTTCGGCAGCGACGCCATGGCGGCCATGGCGTCGGCATCGTCCAGCCGGCGGGCCCGCAGCCACAGGCCGGGCGGGCCGAAGCCGGCCACGGTGCCGCCCGGCGGCGGGGTGAAACCGGCGCCGGTCATGCTGTTCCCCTTATTCCGGCCACAGCCGTCAGGAAGGCGCGGATGCGGGCCGGGCTCTTGCGCCCGGGCGCATCCTCCACACCCGATGATACATCCACAGCCGTGGCGCCCGTTGCCCGGACGGCGTCGGCGACATTGTCGGGGTCCAGGCCGCCCGACAGCATCCAGGGACAGTCCCAGCGCCGTCCCGTCAGCAGCGACCAGTCGAAACGGATCCCGTTGCCACCGGGCAGCAGGGCCCCCCTGGGCGGCTTGGCATCGAACAGCAGCATGTCGGCGACGCCCTCGAACGCCCTGGCCGCATCCAGATCGGCCGGTTCCGCCACCTTCACGGCTTTCAGCACGGGCAGGGCGAAGCGCGCCTTGATGGCGGCCACCCGTTCCGGCGTCTCCGACCCGTGAAGCTGGATCAGGTCCAGCGGCACCTGGGCCAGCACATCGGCCAGCATGTCGTCGGCCGGATCGACGAACAGGCCGACGACGCGCGTGCCGGTGCGGACCATGCGCGACAGTTCCGCCGCCGTGGCGATGGACACGTTGCGCGGCGATCTGGGGAAGAAGACCAGCCCGACATAGCGCGCACCGCCATCCAGTGCCGCCTGCATCGCCTCCGGCGTGCCGATGCCGCAGATCTTGGCCCGGATGTTCATGCGCCCAGTTCCTGTGCGATGCGGCGGGATGCGGCGGCGGGATCGGGATCGGCCGTGATGGGGCGGCCGATGACCAGATGGTCGGCCCCGGCGGCCACGGCCTGTCCCGGCCCCATCACGCGCTTCTGGTCGTTGACGGCGGCCCAGGACGGGCGGATGCCCGGCACCATCAGCGTGAAATCGGCGGGCAGGTCGGCGCGCAGCAGCGCCACCTCCGCCGGGGAGCAGACGACGCCATCGGCCCCGTTGGCATGGGCCATGGCGGCCAGGCGCCGCACCTGATCGGCGGCGGGCAGGGCCTGGCCCACGGCGGCCAGATCCTCATCCGACAGGCTGGTCAGGACCGTCACGGCCAGGATGCGCATGCGGGCCAGGCCCAGCCGCGCGGCTTCCTCCGCCGCGGCGTCGGCCGCTGCCCGGACCATGGCCGGGCCGCCGCCGGCATGGATGGTCAGGAAGGTGGGGGCCAGCGGCGCCACCGAACGCACGGCACCCGCCACCGTATTGGGGATGTCGTGCAGCTTCAGGTCCAGGAACAGCGGCAGGTCGCCCGCCGACACCACCGCGCGGATGCCGGCCGGCCCCTGGGCCATGAAGAATTCCAGCCCCAGCTTCACCCCGCCGACCAGGCCGGCCAGACGTGCCGCCATGGCCTTCGCCCCCTCCGTCTCCGGCATGTCCAGGGCAACGAAAACGCGGTCGGTGGGGCGCATGGCGCGGGGCTCCTGCTGGGTCTGTTCCGATGGGCCTGTTTATCGCGGATCGCGGCCACGGCGAAGGGCCGATCCGGCAGAAGTGCCATACGCGGGGGGATCGGCATGGCCTTATACTATTTTGCGGTGATCAGAACCTGTTGGTTCTGATCACCGCACTCAATGGCCGACGCCAACATTCGTTGGCTTGCGCCGACGCCAACATTCGTTGGCTTGCGCCGACGCCAACATTCGTTGGCTTGGCGACGCCGCACGAGCGGCGCGGCGGCGATCGCCGCCGGACCAACTTGCGATGCGTTCTACTCATCGCAAGTTGGTAATAACCACCTTCCCGGAACGTAAAGGGAAGCCCTTGACCCTGCCCCGTTCCCGCCGCCAGAATGGTGCCGGGCGCCTGCCGCCGGCTGTGCGCAAAGCGCCCATCACACCATAAAGGGAGTGACCCCATGCCCTTGCCGCCGCCCGATGTTCCGCGCGAACGCATGCATCAGCGCCGGGTGACCTGCCAGGGCTACCGGCGATCCGACGGGCTTTGGGACATCGAAGGCCACATCACGGATGCCAAGGATTATCCCTTTTTCCGAGGGGACCGGGGGGAATTGCCGCCCGGCGCCTTCGTGCATGAAATGTGGATGCGCCTGACACTCGACAGCCGGTTGACGGTGCAGGCGGTGGTGGCGGTCACCGATGCCGCGCCCTATCGCCTTTGTCCCGCAATCACGGACAATTTCCAGCGTCTGGTCGGCCTGTCGATTGCCAGCGGCTGGACCGCGGCCGTGAAGGAACGGCTGGGCGGAACGGAAGGCTGCACGCATCTGGTGGAATTGCTGGGCCCCATGGCCACCACGGCCTTCCAGACCATCGCCACCTGGATGGACGACCGCGATCAGGAACGGCGCGCCGCCCAGGCGGCCCGGGGGGAAACCCCGCCACCCCGCACGCGGCGCCCGCCCATGATCGATACCTGCCACGCCTGGGCGGCCGATGGGGAGGTCGTGGCGCGGGAATGGCCGGAATTCGCCGTACCCGCCCGCACGGGTGGCGACCGGCCCTGATAAGCCGGCCGCACCAAAAAAGCGGGTGCATCACGCGGGGCCGACCGACCCCGCGCCGGTGATCAGGATTGCGGCTTGCCGGTCTGCAGGGAGCCGGTCACGCTGCCGCCATCGGCAATGTTGATGCGGCCATAGCGGATGGTGCCTTCCAGGTTCCCCGTCTCGCCCACCGACAGGATGCCCGACACCTCGATCGTGCCCGTGGCGCGGCCGTTGACGCGCATCTGCTCGACATTGGCGGTGCCCTCGAAATGGCCGCCCTCGGCGATTTCCAGGATCTTGATGTCGACCAGGGTCACGTCGACCAGGCGTCCGGCCACATGCAGCGTATGGCAGTGGGAAATCTTCGCCCCCTCGATCCGGGCCTCGGAAGCGATGGTGGTGATGCCGCCGGCCGACGGTCCCGTATCCGCAGCCGCCTCCGCTGCACCGCTCAAACCGGGACGCTGGAAACTGCGCGGGTCCAGGATATCGTTGGGCATCGGCTCAATACTCTCCGCCAGAGGCTGACCGGTTGGGTCGGATTTCCATGGGCGGCGTGTTAACCAGCCCGTTCTTTCGCGTTCATTCATAAGCTGAAAGGGTTAAAACCGCAACGCTCTTGCCCAGGACACGTGAGGGATGCATGGGGGTAAGTTGACAGGCGGACACTCCCACCCAATAGTCCGCGGTTCCGGCGTGCGGGCATAGGGCCCGACACGTTGCGAACCCTATGGCTCAATGGAGTTGAGGCCGTGATCCCTGCCGTGATGCCCACCTATTCCCGCGTCGACATTGTGTTCGAGCGGGGTGAAGGCGCCCATATCTGGGATACGGACGGCCGACGATTCCTGGATTTCACCGCCGGCATCGCGGTGAACGCCCTGGGTCACGCGCATCCTTACCTGGTGCAGAAGCTGACCGAGCAGGCGGGCAAGCTCTGGCATACATCCAACCTGTTCCGCGTGGCGGGGCAGGAGCAGCTTGCCGGGCGGCTGACGGAACTGACCTTCGCCGACACGATGTTCTTCACCAATTCCGGGGTGGAAGCGTGGGAATGCGCCGTGAAGACGGTGCGTAAGTACCATCATGACACGGGCCATCCGGAAAAGACCCGCTTCATCGTGGTCGGCGGCGCCTTCCACGGCCGTTCCACCACAGCCATCGCCGCCGCCCGGTCGGAAAAGATGACGGGCGGATTCGGCCCGCTGCTGGATGCGTTCGACCAGGTCCCGTTCGAGAACCTGAACGAGTTGCGCGCCGCCATCACGCCGCAGACGGCCGGCATCATCGTGGAACCGATCCTGGGCGAAGGCGGCATCCGCGTCGCCAGCCCGGATTATCTGCGGGCGCTGCGCCAGGCGGCGGACGAGTTCGGCCTGCTGCTGGTCTTCGACGAAATCCAGACCGGCGTCGGGCGGACCGGCAAGCTGTTCGCCCATGAATGGGCGGATGTGGCGCCCGATGTCATGTGCATCGCCAAGGGCATCGGCGGCGGTTTTCCCGTCGGCGCCTGCCTGGTCAGCGAGAAGGCCGCCGCCGGCATGGTGCCCGGCACCCATGGCAGCACCTTCGGCGGCAATCCGCTGGCCATGGCTGTCGCCAACGCCGTGCTGGACGTGGTCACCGCCCCCGGCTTCCTGGAGAAGGTGGCGGAGACCGGCACCAGGCTGGAGGCCGCCCTGGCCGCCCTGGTGGCCCGCCATCCGGCCGTGCTGGCCGATGTGCGCGGCAAGGGCCTGATGCTGGGCCTGAAATGCGTCAAACCGAACGGGGACGTGGTGACGGCCCTGCGCCGCAACGGCCTGCTGGTCGTGCCCGCGGCGGATAATGTCATCCGCATCCTGCCGCCGCTGACCATCGGCGAGCCGGAAATCGCCGAAGCCGTCGCCATCATCGACAAGACCTGCCAGGAGCTGGCGCAATGACCATCGACAAGACCCCCCGCCATTTCCTGGACATCCACCGGCACAGCCTGGACGAACTGCGCGAGATGCTGGACCGCGCCGCCTTCATGAAGCGCGGCCAGGGATCGGAACGCCCGCTGCTGGGCAAGACGCTGGCGCTGATCTTCGAAAAGCCCAGCACGCGCACCCGCGTGTCGTTCGAGGTGGGGATGCGCCAGTTGGGCGGCGAGGTGATCTGCCTGACCGGCAAGGAAATCCAGCTTGGCCATGGCGAGACGATCGGCGACACGGCCCGCGTCCTGTCGCGCTATGTCGACATCATCATGCTGCGCACCGACCATGAGGCGAAGCTGCATGAAATGGCGGAGGCGGCGACCGTCCCCGTCATCAACGGCCTGACCGACAGCTCGCACCCCGTCCAGATCATGGCCGACATCCTGACCTACGAGGAACGCAAGGGCCCGATCAAGGATGCGGTCTTCTGCTGGACCGGCGATGCCAACAATGTCTGCGAAAGCCTGGTGCATGCCGCCGTGCTGTTCGATTTCGAACTGCGCATCGCCTGCCCGCCGGAATTGTCGCCCACCCACCAGACGCTGGAATGGATCAAGGCGCATAATGGCCGTGTCACCATCCACCGCGATGTGGAAACGGCCGCCGCCGGGGCCGATGCCATCGTCACCGACACCTGGGTGTCGATGCACAACAAGGATGCGCATCGCCGCCACAATCTGCTGAAGCCATACCAGGTCAACGAACGCATCATGGGCCTGGCGAAAAAAGACGCCATATTCATGCATTGTCTGCCCGCCCATCGCGAGGAAGAGGTGACGTCGGCCATCATCGACGGCCCGCAATCCGCGGTGTGGGACGAGGCGGAAAACCGCATGCACGCCCAGAAGGGCATCCTGACCTGGTGTCTGAACCGATGAATTCCGTACCCCCCGTGGCGGGCCAGCCCCGCCACGACACCGATGAAGTGACGGCCGAGTTCGATATCTGCCAGCCGTTCCAGCTGGACAGCAGCTCCTTCCGCGGGCGGCTGATCCGGCTGGGGCCGGCGCTGGACGAGATATTGACCCGCCATGCCTATCCGGAGGAACTGGCGCCGCTGCTGGCGGACACCATCCTGCTGGCGGCCACCCTGGCTTCCTCCCTGAAATATGACGGCATCTTCACCTTGCAGACCAAGGGTGACGGGCCCGTGGCCTATACGGTTGCCGACGTCACCTCCGTCGGCGATCTGCGCGGCTATGCCCGGGTTGATCTGGAACGGCTGGCCGAACAGCGCGGGCACAGGGGGTTCAAGCCCGACCTGGGCTCCCTTCTGGGGTCGGGCTATGTCGCCTTCACCGTGGACCAGGGCGAGCATACCGAGCGCTACCAGGGCATCGTGGAACTGCGCGGCGCCACCCTGGCCGAGGCCGTGCGCCATTATTTCCGGCAGAGCGAGCAACTGGCGGCCAGCATCAAGAGCTTCGTGGGCAAGGATGCCGACGGGCGCTGGGTGGGCGGGGCGATCATGCTGCAGGCCCTGCCGCCGGAGGATGCCGGTATCTTCACCGAGCATCAGGCCGGCGTGCGGGAAGAGGACTGGAACCGCGCCGGCCTGTTGCTGGACACAGTGACGGCGGATGAGCTGCTGAGCCCGACGCTTGGCGCCAATGAGCTGATCTACCGGCTGTTCCATGAGGAACAGCCCCGCATCCACCCGCGCACGGCCCTGCGGCCCGGCTGCCGCTGCTCCCGCGAGCGGGTGGGCGACGTGCTGCGCAGTCTGGACCGCGCCGAGCTGGATGACATGCGGATCGACGGGGTGGTGGCCGTGACGTGCGAGTTCTGCAACGCCACCTACGACTTCACCGACCAGGACCTGGACCGGCTCCACGCCGCCTTCTGACCGGCCTTCTGATATGTGGCATGACCCCGGCGTTCCGGCTCTCCCGGCCTGTCGCCGGGGTGATGCCCCCTCCCGGCATGTCGCCGGGGTGATGCCCCCTCCCGGCATGTCGCCGGGGTGATGCCAGCGTCACCGGCACATCGTCACCGGCATATTGCGTCAGTCAGCAGGTGCCCGCCACCTTGCGCCGCGCGAGATCGCCCATTTCCGGGGGGGCCGCCCGCATCAGCCGCTTGCGCCGGGCACGGGCTGCGTCGTCGGCGGCCAGAACGGCCAGCGCCAGGAACTCGGCAAGATCCTCCATCTGTCCCCGCTTCGCTTCCTGGACCAGGCTTTCCAGGCAGCGGCGGATGGCCAATGCCGTTTCCGGTCCGCCTTCCTCTGCGGCCGCCAGGGTGGAACTGTCGAAATCTTCCGTTAAACAGCTCATGATCCCAAGCCCCCACAAGCAATTATCGGCATATGCCGCATCATTTGATCTTGTTAGGGATGACATTAGACCGTTTCCGGAGGGAAAGGGATATGTAAACGTATTAATATTTTGAATTAATAAATATACACCACCTTAGGCAGTACATATGCTGGTTCAACTGGCTGTAAGATGTCTTTCACAACTATTGGCGTTGGATGATTATTTAAAGTGCGCGATAAAAGGGCATTGCCTTCCCGCAACGCCGGTCCATCGGAAGGGTAGGGAGGTGCTTACCCCTTCCGGACAGGGCGAATCGAAAGGATACGTGCGCACGGAAAGGCAGCCCTGCCGTAAACTGTGAACTTGGGATGAAGGCAGGACAGTTGCGCATGGTCGCGGGCCTGCCTATATCTGCTGTGCGTCGGCATGGAAGGTCTTCCGGTGCCGGCTGGGTTCCCCGGCCAGGGATGGCCGGACCCGGCAGTCAGAACCATTGGGGACCATATCGCGGTGCCGGAGGGCATTTGGGCCGCGGGCGGTCTGCCGGAAAAGAGAGGTCGTCATGAGCAAGGTTATCGGTATCGATCTGGGCACCACCAATTCCTGCGTGGCCGTGATGGAAGGCACGCAGGCCAAGGTTATCGAGAATACGGAAGGTGCCCGCACCACGCCGTCCATGGTCGCCTTCACCCAGAGCGGTGAACGGCTGACGGGACAGCCCGCGAAGCGCCAGGCCGTCACCAACCCGGACAATACGCTGTTCGCCATCAAGCGCCTGATCGGGCGCCGCTATGACGACCCGGTGACGAAGAAGGACAGCGCCCTTGTTCCTTACAAGATCGTGTCGGGCGGCAATGGCGATGCCTGGGTCGAGGCGCAGGGCGACAAGTACAGCCCCAGCCAGGTCAGCGCCTTCATCCTGCAGAAGATGAAGGAAACGGCCGAGGCGTATCTGGGCGAGAAGGTCACCCAGGCCGTGATCACCGTTCCGGCCTATTTCAACGACAGCCAGCGCCAGGCCACCAAGGATGCCGGCAAGATCGCCGGTCTGGAAGTGCTGCGCATCATCAACGAGCCGACGGCCGCCGCACTGGCCTATGGCATGGAAAAGAAGGGCGCCGGCACCATTGCCGTGTACGACCTTGGCGGCGGCACGTTCGACGTGTCGATCCTGGAAATCGGTGATGGCGTGTTCGAGGTGAAGTCCACGAACGGCGACACGTTCCTGGGCGGTGAGGATTTCGACAGCAAGATCATCGATTACCTGGCAGAGGAGTTCCAGAAGGAGCAGGGCATCGACCTGCGCAAGGATCGGCTGGCCCTGCAGCGCCTGAAGGAAGCCGCGGAAAAGGCCAAGATCGAGCTGTCCTCCTCCGTTCAGACGGAAGTCAACCTGCCCTTCATCACGGCCGATGCATCCGGCCCGAAGCACCTGAACATCAAGCTGACCCGCGCCAAGCTGGAAGCCCTGGTGGATGATCTGGTGCGCCGCACCGTCGGCCCCTGCCAGGCGGCCCTGAAGGATGCCGGCCTGAAGGCGTCGGAAGTGGACGAGGTGATCCTGGTCGGCGGCATGACCCGCATGCCCAAGATCATCGAGACCGTGAAGCAGATTTTCGGCAAGGAGCCGAACCGCGGCGTGAATCCCGACGAGGTGGTGGCCGTCGGTGCCGCCATCCAGGGTGGGGTCCTGAAGGGCGACGTCAAGGACGTGCTGCTGCTGGACGTCACCCCGCTGTCGCTGGGTATCGAGACGCTGGGTGGCGTCTTCACCCGCCTGATCGACCGCAACACGACCATCCCGACCAAGAAGTCCCAGGTGTTCTCCACGGCGGAGGACAACCAGTCGGCCGTGACCATCCGCGTCTTCCAGGGTGAGCGCGAAATGGCCGCGGACAACAAGATGCTGGGCCAGTTCGACCTGATGGGCATCCCGTCCGCCCCCCGCGGCGTCCCGCAGATCGAGGTGACCTTCGACATCGATGCGAACGGCATCGTCAATGTCGGCGCCAAGGACAAGGCCACCGGCAAGGAGCAGGTGATCCGCATCCAGGCGTCGGGCGGCCTGTCGGACGCCGATATCCAGAAGATGGTCAAGGATGCCGAGGAGCATGCGGCCGAAGACAAGAAGCGCAAGGAACTGGTGGAAGCCAGGAACCATGCCGACGGTCTGGTCCATTCCACCGAACGCACCCTGAAGGACAATGAGGACAAGATCTCCCCGTCCGACAAGGCCGCGGTGGAAACCGCCATCGCCGACCTGAAGGCCGCGATGGGGGGGGATGACGCCGCGGAGATCAAGGCCAAGACCGACGCGCTGGCCCAGGCCAGCATGAAGGTGGGCGAGGCCCTGTACAAGGCCGGCCAGGAAGACGGCGCCGCCGAGAATGGTCCGCAGGCATCTGCCGGCGACGATGACGCGGCCGGTGGCGACAAGGTCGTGGACGCCGACTTCGAGGAAGTCGACGACCGCAAGAAGAACTGATGACCTGACCCCCGACGGGGGCGGGACCGCCGGTCCGGAACATGTGCGGGCCCGCCCGGTTTCCCCGGGCGGGCCTGTTGCATGGCAGGCACCGGCGTGGAATTGTGAGGATTGGCTTCAGGTCCGGGGGCTGCGCCTGTGACAGGGCGGCCGGATCGGATGCGAGAAGGAACAGAGGCCACCCATGTCCAAGCGCGACTATTACGAAGTTCTCGGCGTTGCCAAGTCCGCCAACGCCGATGAGCTGAAGAAGGCGTACCGCAAGCTGGCCATGCAGTACCACCCGGACCGCAACCAGGGTGACAAGACGGCCGAGCAGAAGTTCAAGGAAATCAACGAAGCCTATGATTGCCTGAAGGACGAGCAGAAGCGCGCCGCCTATGACCGGTTCGGCCATGCCGCGTTCGAGGGCGGTGGCGGCGGGCGGCCCGGTGCGGGGCCCGGCGGCTTCGATTTCGGCGGCGGCTTTGCCGACATCTTCGACGAGATGTTCGGGGAGTTCATGGGCCGTGGCGGCCGTGGCGGCCAGACCAACAACCGCGGCGCGGACTTGCGCTATAACCTGGAAATCAGCCTGGAGGACGCCTTCAAGGGCTCCGCCACGCAGGTGCGCGTGCCGACCAGCGTCATGTGCGATCCCTGCGGCGGGTCCGGGGCGGAGACGGGCAGCAGCCCCACCACCTGCGGCACCTGCAACGGGGCGGGCAAGGTACGGGCCCAGCAGGGCTTCTTCACCATCGAGCGTTCCTGCCCCACCTGCGGCGGGGCCGGCCGGGTGATCAAGGACCCCTGCCGCCATTGCGGCGGCCAGGGCCGCGTGCGCAAGGAGAAGACCCTGCAGGTCACGATCCCGGCCGGCGTGGAGGATGGCACCCGCATCCGCCTGGCCGGGGAGGGAGAGGCGGGGCTGCGTGGCGGCACGCCGGGCGATCTCTATATCTTCCTGTCGATCAGCCCGCACCGGTTCTTCCAGCGCGATGGCGCCAACCTGCATTGCCGCGTGCCCATCCCCATGACGACGGCGGCCCTGGGCGGCACGATCGAGGTACCGACCATCGATGGCAGCCGCGCCAAGGTGAACGTGCCCGGCGGCACGCAGACGGGCCATCAGTTCCGCCTGAAATCCAAGGGCATGAGCGTTCTGCGCAGCCCGGCGCGGGGGGACATGTACATCAATGTGATGGTCGAGACGCCCGTGAACCTGACCAAGCGCCAGCAGGAATTGCTGCGGGAGTTTGAGAAGGAAGCCGCCGAGAAGGGCCACAATCCCGAGTCGGAGGGGTTCTTCGCCAAGGTCAAGGAACTCTGGGCCGACCTGAAGGATTGAGGGCGGGGAGCTTCCTTCCTCCAATCATCAACCGTCACCCCGGTGAAGGCCGGGGTCCAGTTTGCCAGGCACCATGCTTCACGATACTGGACCCCGGGCCTTCGCCGGGGTGACGGTCTCAAGGGCTGAAACGGTGCATTTCCATCGCACCGGAGCCTGAGCGACCCCCATGAACTTTGCCCGCGCCATCGCCACCGTCGGCGGCATCACCATGGTCAGCCGCGTGCTGGGCTTCGTGCGCGACATGCTGATGGCCCGCTATCTGGGCACGGGCATGGCGGCCGATGCGTTCTTCGTCGCCTTCCGCCTGCCCAACCTGTTCCGGTCCTTGTTTGCTGAGGGCGCCTTCACGGCCGCCTTCCTGCCCCTGTTCAGCGGCACGCTGGAAAAGGAGGGGCAGGACAGCGCGCGCGGCCTGGCGGAGGAGGCATTGGCCATCATGGTCATTGTCTTGATGGTTTTCTCAATCATCATGGCGATTTCCATGCCCTGGGTCGTGGCCGTACTGGCCACGGGCTTTACCGATGATCCGGCACAATTCCGGCTTGCCATCTCTCTTTCCTATATCACTTTTCCCTATCTGGCGCTGATTTCTCTGACGGCGCTTCTTGGATCAATACTCAATGCCGTCGGGCGGTTCGGGCCTTTCGCGGCGGCGCCAGTGCTGCTGAACGTCATCCAGATTTCCGGCCTGCTGCTGTCGCGGCCGCTGGGGGTGGAGGCGCACTGGATGCTGGCCTATGGCGTGCCTGTGGCCGGTCTGGCCCAGCTTGCCTGGATGATCCTGGCCTGCCGGCGGGCCGGCATGGGGCTGGCGCTGCGCCGGCCGCGCCTGACGCCGCGGGTGAAGCGGCTGTTCGCCCTGCTGGCGCCGGGCATTCTGGGGGCCGGCGTCTATCAGTTCAACCTGCTGATCGGCACGAACCTGGCCTCCTGGCTGCCGACCGGTGCCGTATCCTACCTGCAATATGCCGACCGGCTGAACCAGTTGCCCATGTCGGTGATCGGCGTTGCCGTGGGCACGGCCCTGCTGCCGCTCCTGTCCCGGCAGATGGCGGCGGGGGACCATGATGGTGCGAAGGCCAGCCTGTCGCGCGGGCTGGAATTCGCCGGCCTGCTGGGCCTGCCGGCCACCGTGGCCCTGCTGGCCATTCCCGGGCCGCTGATCCATGTGCTGTTCGAGGGCGGGGCCTTCACGGCCGAGGCGACGGCGGCCACGGCGGCGGCCCTGCAGGCCTATGCCATCGGCATTCCGGCCTTCATCACGGCCAAGATCCTGTCTTCCGCCTATTTCGCGCGCCAGGACACGAAGGGGCCCGTGCGTATCGCCATCGTCGTCCTGCTGGGCAATATCGCCGTCTCGCTGGCCCTGATCGGGCCGCTGGGCCATGTGGGGCTGGCGCTGGCACCGGGCCTGACGGCTTGGCTGAACGTGGCGCTGTTGGCCATCGGTCTGCGTCGGCGGGGGTTGCTGGCGCTGGATGCGCGGCTGACCGCGCGGCTGTGGCGCATGGGCGTGGCGGCCGCCGGGCTGGCGGTGGCGGGCTGGGGCCTGGCCCGCCTGCTGCATCCGTGGCTTTATGACGGGCAGGGGCTGGTCAAGGTGGCGGCCCTGGCGCTCATCGTCACGGGCGCGTCGGTCACCTATTTCGCGCTGTGCTTCCTGCTGGGGGCGGCGCGCCCGGCAGAGATCAGGGGGCTGCTGCGGCGGGGTGGCGCAAAACCCTGACATCGGAAATCCTGACATCGGGATGATGGCGGACCGGCCGGCGGGTCGCGGTCACCAGGACTGCGCAGCCATCCACCTCCCGCCGCTTGACCGGGCATCGGCTGGCACGCGATACAGGCTCCCCGGCATTTCGCCTTCCACAAGCGAGCATTCGAGAATAGCGATGACCCTTATCTTCTCCGGCATGCAGCCGACCCGCCAGCTCCATCTCGGCAATTATCTGGGCGCGCTGAAGAACTGGGTGAAGCTGCAGCATGATGCGCAGGCCATCTTCTGCGTGGTCGACATGCATGCCATGACCATCGCCCACGACCCGGAAACCCTGCGGTCCAACATCCGCGAGGTCGCGGCGGCCTATATCGCCGCCGGCATCGATCCGGAGAAGAACATCCTGTTCAATCAGTCGGCCGTGCCGGGACATGCCGAACTGAACTGGATATTGACCTGCCATACACCGCTGGGCTGGCTGAACCGCATGACCCAGTTCAAGGAGAAGGCGGGCAAGCAGAAGGACAATGCCGTCCTGGGTCTTTACGCCTATCCCGTGCTGATGGCGGCCGACATCCTGCTGTACAAGGCCACGCATGTGCCGGTGGGCGAGGACCAGAAGCAGCATCTGGAACTGGCCCGGGACATCGCCGGCGCCTTCAACCGCTATTACAAGGCGGACGATTTCTTCCCCCTGCCGGAACCGCAGATCCTGGGCGAGGCGACGCGCGTCATGAGCCTGCGCGACGGCACCAAGAAGATGTCCAAGTCCGACGAGAGCGAGTACAGCCGCATCAACCTGACCGATGATGCCGACACGATCGCCCTGAAGATCCGCAAGGCCAAGACCGATCCGGAACCGCTGCCGTCGGCGGCCGAGGGGCTGGAAGGCCGGCCGGAGGCCGCCAATCTGGTGACGATCTATGCCGCCCTGTCGGACACGACGAAGGCCGCCGTGCTGTCGGAATTCGGCGGGCAGCAGTTCAGCGCCTTCAAGGGGGCGCTGGCTGATCTGGCCGTTGCTAGGCTGGCCCCCATCGCCGGTGAGATGAACCGCCTGCTGGGTGACCGGGCCGAACTGGACCGGCTGCTGAAGCGCGGGGCGGAGCGTGCGGGCGAGATCGCCGGCCGCACCATGAACGAGGTGAAGGATCTGGTCGGTCTGGTCCGCTTCTGAACAAGGCCTCCCATCGGGCCGAAGAAGGCGCGGGTTCCCACCCCGGGACCCGCGCCTTTCTTTTGCGCGTCAGGTGGGGGAACCGGGGGGACGCCACTTGCTGTCGGGTGGGGGCAGCTCACCGGCCCTGTCGCCGATGACGGGGGCGCCATCCACCGGGGCGCCATCGCCGCCTTCCGGCCGGGAGACATCCTGGAAATCGCCGTCGATGATGGTGGTGCGGCCGGGGGCGGGGCGGGGCCGGACGGGGGCGCCGTTCACCTCCATGAAGATGGTCATGCGCGACAGAAGCGCCCGCCGCACCCCCGGAATGAACAGGATCAGGGCCAGAAGGTCGGTGAAGAAGCCGGGGATCACCAGCAGGATGCCGGCAAAGGCGAAGCACAGCCCGTCGAACATCTCCCGCATGGGCGCCACCTCGCCCGTCTGCAGGCCGATCTGGGCCCGGCGCACGCCTTCCAGCCCCTGGCGCTGGATCAGCAGCACCCCGACAATGCCCGACAGCACGACGAGCAGCACCGTGCTCACCGCGCCCACCTGGGACCCGACCCAGGCGAAACCGGCAATCTCGATCAGGGGCAACAGGAGTAATGGCACCAGGAAACGCATGGCTGTCCTTGCTCTTTACGGATTGAGGGCCTATCTAACGAACAGGCTTCGTTAATGGTAGCGCCCGGACGGACGGATGGCGAGGACCGCCTGACTGTCAGATGGGGATCGCACCGGGCCGTGTGCAAGGGCAGATATTGGGTGATGCGATGGGTGCCGTCTGGCTGGAAATTCTGATTTTCGGGATGGTCGCGGCGTTCTTCATTTATCGCCTGCGCAATGTCCTTGGCCGCCGCCATGGGGAGGAGCGGGAACGCCCCAATCCGTTCGCCCAGCGCAATGACAGCTCGTCGACGGGACCCACCGTCAATGGCCCGGACAGCGACAATGTCATTCCGCTGCCGCCGCGCAGCCGCGACGGGGCGGAGGGAGAGCCCCTGCCGGCCGATCCGTCGGGGCCCGTGTCGCTGGTCGATGGCCTGCGCCTGATCCGTGCGGCCGACCCGGATTTCAACGAGCGCACCTTCCTGCAGGGCGCGCGCGCGGCATTCGAAATGATCGTCAACGCCTATGCCCAGGGTGATACACCGACGCTGCGGCCGCTGCTGGCCGATGATGTCTATGACCGGTTCGCCGGCGCCATCCGCGACCGTCAGGCCGCGGGGGAGACGCTGGAAAGCCGTATCCACAGCTTCGAGGCGGTCGACCTGTCGGCCGCCCGGATGGAAGGGCGCACGGCGCTGTGTACCGTCACCTTCACGACGCGCCAGACCCATGTCACCCGCGATGCGCAGGGCAATATCGTCGACGGGGACGAGAACCAGCCCGAGGAAGTGACGGATATCTGGACCTTCAGCCGCAATACCCGTTCCGGCGACCCGAACTGGCTGCTCAGCGAAACGCGCAGCGGCGGTTGACGGGGGCTGTCAGCGAACCGATCTTCCAGGGCGCCCCCTTGCGGGCGCCCTTTTCATTGTGCGCACCGACCACAGGCCGCCATCGATGCATCGTTCCATCTCCCGTATCGCCGCCATCCTTGCCCTTGCCCTGCTGGCCGCCTGCGCCCAGCCGCCCCGCCTGCCGGCGGTTCCGGCACCGGAACCCGAAAAGCCGCCGGCCCGTCTGGTGCTGCATCCCGCCAGCTTCGCCGAACTGCCAGGCTGGACGGCTGACCGGCAGGCGGATGCCCTGCCAGCCCTGCTGAAATCCTGCGAGCGGCTGGGAAGGCAGCCCGCGGATCGCGCGCTGGGACCCGACGGGGCCATGGGCCGGATCGGCGACTGGACGGCGCCCTGTGCCGCCCTGGCCCGGTTGCCGGCCGGTGATCATGCCGCTGCGCGCCAGGTGCTGGAAAGCCTGTTCCAGCCCTGGGCAGCCAGCGACAATGGTGCTGCCGAGGGACTGTTCACGGGCTATTACGAAAGCGCGCTGCGCGGTTCCTTCCGCCGCCAGGGCCGCTATCAGACCCCGCTCTACAAGCGGCCGGGCGATCTTGTGATGGTCGACCTGGGCGAATTCCGGCCCAACCTGAAGGGGGAGCGTATCGCCGGCCGGGTCGTGAACGGGCAGTTGAAGCCCTTCGCCGACCGCAAGGCGATCGAGGGCGGGGCCCTGGCGGGCCGCAACCTGGAACTGCTCTATGTCGATGACCCGGTGGATGCCTTCTTTGTCCAGATACAGGGTTCGGGCCGCGTGACGCTGCCTGACGGCAGCCAGATCCGCATCGGTTATGACGGTCAGAACGGGCACCCTTATGTCGCCATCGGCCGCGAACTGGTGGCGCGCGGTGCGCTGACCCGCGAGGAAGTGTCCATGCAATCCATCCGCGCCTGGCTGGAGGCCCATCCGGGCGAGGCCAAGGCGCTGCTGGACACCAACCCGTCCTTCGTCTTCTTCCGCCAGTTGGAAGGGGAGGGGCCGGTGGGTGCGCAGGGCGTGGCCCTGACGCCGGGCCGGTCGCTGGCCGTGGACCGCAGCTTCATCGCCTATGGCGTGCCCGTCTGGCTGGAGGCACAGGACCCGCTGGCGGCCGACACCCGCATCCGCCGCCTGATGGTGGCACAGGATACGGGCGGGGCCATCCGCGGCCCGGTGCGCGGCGATGTGTTCTGGGGCCACGGTCCGGAAGCCGAGCAGCGCGCCGGCCTCATGAAAAGCCAGGGCCGCTACTGGCTGCTGCTGCCCCGTGGCGTCACTCCGCCGCTGGGGTGATGCGGCGGCCGCCGCTGCGCCCTTCGTGCGGCGTAGCCAAACCATCGCACGGATCAGCTGAATCCGACATACAAGGGGCATCCATGATTGATGGTACACCCAAATGACCAGAGAATCCCCGAAATCTCTTGTTTAAGTATCTGAAAATAAAGGAAAATATGAGGTCTCTACCGGGATTCTCTGAGGGGAGCGGCATATCAATCCCATGACAGGGGCGGCACTGTCGCCACCGGGATCGGGCCGATGAACAGCTTGCTTTCCTGCAGGCTGACGGGCACGGCCACGGCATGCCGCCCGTCGACGGTCCGCCGCGCCATCATGCCCAGGGCCGCCTTGACGGCGTCGCCCTGACCTGCTTCCAGGCTGCCGTTTCGAACCATCATGTCGACCAGGGCGTCGCTGCCCGACAGTTCGGCCGTGCCGGCCCCTTCGGGCTGCAGGGTGCGGTCCAGGGCCAGCGTGCCCTCCATCCGCATGTCGATCCCGCTCCACAACAGGCGCAGGGCCAGGATTTCAAGGGTTCCGCCCCCATCGCGCCAGGCCGCCAGTCCCGCCGCACCGGGCCCGGCGGGCAGGGGGCCGCGCGGTTCGAAGGACAGGGCGATCTGGTCGACCCGGCGGCCCAGCGGGGCCGGCACGGCGCCCGGCAGGTCCAGCCCCAGGATCAGCAGGCTGGTCCGGCCCTGCGGATCGGTCGGGCCGGCCGGTGCCCTCAAAGGGGCTGTCCAGGTGACGGTCGCGGCGGCCGCTGCCAGGGGACCCAGATCGCCGGCGGCGGCCGTGTGCGGCTGTTCCAGCATCAAGGTGGCGGACCGGATTTGCCCGCCGGTGCCCAGCATCAGTGCGCCCGTCAGGCCGGCGGCCTGACCCGCCACGGGCGCGTGGCGGGAAGACCCCGCCAGGTCCAGCCGCACCGGGCCCTTGCCGGCCAGTTTGATATCCGAAGGTGCCCAGGCCCAGGCCGTCAGTTCCAGCGGCCCGCTCTCCACCACGGTGCCGCTGGGCCATTGCGCCCGCATGCCCGCCAGCCGCACTGTCAGGTGCAGGGGGAAGCCCTCCACCACCGGGTCCCCCAGGGCCAGCACCACGCCCTGTCCGGCCAGCGCCTGTTCGGGGGCGGTGGCCAGCGCGGTGCGCAGCCGGCCGGCGGCCGTGGCCCAGAAGGCCGTATAGGCCAGCAGCAGCAGGATGGCCACTGACAGGGCCAGGAACAACGGGCGGTAACGGCGCAGCATGGCGGTGATTCCGTTGGCGAAAGGTTGATCGGCATCAAGGGCGGTTCCGCCCGCCGCCGGCTTGCGGTACCATTTTGCGATTGCGAGATGGAACCGGCAACCTGGAATGAACGACACGGCCCCCATTCCCGATTTCGACCACCCGCCCGGTGCGGACCTGTGGGTCTTCGCCTATGGTTCCTTGATGTGGAATCCGGGCTTCGCCTTCGTGGAACAGCGTGAAGGGCTGCTGCGGGGCTGGCACCGGGGTTTCTGCATCTACAGCCACCAGCATCGCGGCACGCCCGAACGGCCGGGGGCCGTGCTGGGGCTGGACCGGGGCGGGTCCTGCCGGGGCCGCGTCTATCGCGTGGCGGGCGACGCGGTGCCGGGCGTGCTGGATTATCTGTGGCAGCGGGAAATGGCCTACAGCGTCTATATCCCCCGCCGGCTGCGGGTCGGCACGCAAGGGGGCGATGTGCAGGCCCTGGCTTTCACGGCCAACCCACGGCACGAACAGTATTGCGGCCGGCTGGGCCTGGATGGCACGGCGGCGCTGATCCGCCAGGGGGTCGGCATGTCCGGCCGCAATATCGATTATCTGACCAGCCTGATCGATCATCTGGCGCAACTGGGCATCCGCGACCGGGGCCTGGGCGAACTGGCGGCCCGGGTGTGATAATTTGTGTGATGCCTTGTGTGATAGCGGGCGTGATGCGGGATGACGTGGTTGACAAGCCGGGGTGCCGGATGTCACCCACGCATCCGGTGCTGAAATCCATATGGCGGAAGGCGTGAAGGAATGAGTGCGACACCCCCGATGAAGGCTGTGATCATTCCGGTCACCCCGTTCCAGCAGAATTGCTCCATCATCTGGTGTACGCGCACGTTGCGCGCCGCCGTGATCGACCCCGGCGGCGGGGTGGACCAGATCCGCCAGGCCGTGGCCAAGAACGGGCTGACCGTCGAGCGCATCCTGGTCACCCACGGGCATGTGGACCATGCGGCGGCCGTGGCCGACCTGCAGGATGCGCTGGGCGTGCCCGTGGAAGGTCCGGCCATCGAGGATAATTACTGGATCATCGCGCTGAAGGACCACGGGGCCGGCTATGGCATGCCCTATGCCCGTCCCTTCACGCCCGACCGCTGGCTGGTGGAAGGCGACAGCGTCACGGTGGGGGACCTGACCCTGCAGGTCTTCCATTGCCCCGGCCACACGCCCGGCCATGTCGTGTTCTTCCACGAGCCGTCGCGGTTCGCCATTGTCGGCGATGTGATCTTCGAAGGGTCGATCGGCCGCACGGACTTTCCCGGCGGGAACATGGATGACCTGATCCGGTCCATCCGCGAAAAGCTGTTCCCGCTGGGCGATGACATCACGTTCCTGCCGGGTCATGGCGGCCTGTCCACCTTCGGGCGCGAGCGGCAATCCAACCCCTATGTCGGGGACCGGGCCGTGGCCGGCCGGGGTTGACGGGTGCGGGCCGGCCAAGCGGATGATGTAAAAACCCCCGGCGCCTGGGGATTGGCGCCGGGGGCTTGAAAAGGGCAGGTCCGTTGAGGGCGTTACCGGGCCTGCCCTGGCGTGCCGCCCGGTGTGGGGAGCGGGCGGGACGGGGGCTCGTCAGAACCGGTAGGCGACGCCGACGCGGATCTGGTTCTCATCGAACCTGGTCTTGTCATAGTCCGTGTAGTTGTATTCCACGCGGGCCAGGACATTCTGCGTCAGGGCATATTCCAGACCACCACCCAGGCGCAGCCCGTCCAGCGTGTCATCGGCCTTGATGCGGGTGGCGCCGGAGCCGACCGAAACCTCATAATTGGTCCGCTGCCAGCCGACGCGGCCGTAAAGCAGGGCGTCATTGCTGATCAGATAGCCGGCACGGGCCGAGATGCCGTAGCTTTCATTCATCGACAGCGAGGTCGGCAGGCCGGCAACGGTGCCCTTGCCCGAGATGTCGGCGCTGCCCAGGTCGATTTCACCGCCCAGATAAAAGCTGTCGAAGGTCTTGCCATAGCCGGCATAGGCACCATACAGCCAGCCGTCGCTGTCGAACTTGGCATTCGCGGCGCCGGAGGCGGCCGAAGCGTTATTGTCGGTGTAGCCGGTATAGGCGCCGACATAGGCCCCATCGAAGGGCGACTGCGCCAGCGACGGAGCGGCGCCAACGGCGACCAGAGCAACACCACCAAGCAGAGCAGAAGCAATACGGGACATTTATTTCTCCATTCAGGTTTCCAGTGACACAGCTTTCCTGTGGCGCCAATTCATGGCGCATTCCTGGAACCACTTTCTTCACTCGTTATTGCAATTGTGGCGATTTCTTGTTTGAAACCTAGCCACGTCATCGCGGTGAAGACTGTTTAGCCGAACTTGAACGGTGTTCGATGTGCGTTTCATCACACAAGCCATGCGATGAAAACATGGAGGCCATGGCGAGGCCTTCATCTTGAAATCGAAATGGGAACGGCCTATGGCGCCGGTTTTTCACGCCGGCCCCAACATTCATCGGCTTGGCTACCCCGCACGAGCGGCGCGGCCGCGGTCGCCGCCGGACCAACGCGCGATGCGTTCTCCTCATCGCGAGTTGGCATACCACTCTTGTACGGCGCTACCTTCGCGGCACCGGGCGAAAAGGAAAAGGCCGGCGCCCCTGTTCGGGCCGCCGGCCTTTTCCGATATCCCGTCCGAACCCGGTTACAGGGCGCGGGCGATCTCTTCCATCTCGAAGGCTTCGATGATGTCGCCTTCGCGGATATCGTCGTAATTCTCGAAGGCCATGCCGCATTCGAAACCTTCGCGCACTTCGCGGACTTCGTCCTTCATGCGCTTCAGGGTCTTCAGCGTACCCTCGTGGATCACCACATTGTCGCGCAGCAGGCGGACCTTGGCGCCACGCTTCACGATGCCCTCGCTCACGCGGCAGCCGGCAACCTTGCCGACCTTCGTGATGTTGAAGACCTGCAGGATCTGCGCGTTGCCCAGGAATTTCTCCCGCAGCGTCGGCGACAGCATGCCGGTCAGCATCTGCTTCACGTCATCGATGATGTTGTAGATGATCGAGTAGTAGCGGATTTCCACGCCATCGCGCTTGGCCATGTCGCGGGCCTGCGGGTTGGCGCGGACATTGAAGCCCACGACCAGGCCCTTGGAGGCATTGGCCAGCGTGATGTCGCTTTCGGTGATGGCGCCCACGCCGGACGTCAGCACGCGCACCTTCACTTCCGTATGTTCGGCCGTCAGCTTCTCCAGCGCGCCGGAAATGGCCTCCACCGAACCCTGCACGTCGCCCTTGATGACGATGGGCAGTTCCTTGGCCTCGCCCGCCTGGATCTGCTTGAACATCTGCTCCAGCGAACCGCGGCCGGACTTGGCGCTTTCGGCCTCGCGCTTCTTGCGGGCGCGATATTCGGTGATTTCGCGGGCGCGGCTCTCGCTGTCGACCACGACCATTTCCTCACCGGCCAGCGGCACGCCGCCCAGGCCCAGCACCTCCACCGGGGTGGCGGGGGTGGCATCGGTGACATTGGTGCCGCGGTCATTGACCAGGGCGCGGACACGGCCCCATTCGGAACCGGTCACGACGATGTCACCGACCTGCAGGGTGCCGCGCTTGACCAGCACGGTGGCCACGGGGCCACGGCCCTTGTCCAGCTTGGCTTCCACCACCACGCCATCGGCGGTGCGGTCCGGGTTGGCCTTCAGCTCCAGGATTTCGGCCTGCAGCAGGATGGCTTCTTCCAGCTTGTCCAGGTTGAGGCCGACCTTGGCCGACACTTCCACATCCAGGACCTCGCCACCCATGCTTTCGACGACCAGGTCGTGCTGGAGCAGTTCCTGGCGCACGCGCTCGGCCCGGGCGGCCGGCAGGTCGCACTTGTTGATGGCGACGATGATGGGCACGCCCGCCGCCTTGGCATGGCGGATGGCCTCGATCGTCTGCGGCATGACGCCGTCATCGGCCGCCACGACCAGCACCACCACGTCCGTGACGTTGGCGCCACGGGCCCGCATCTCGGTGAAGGCGGCGTGGCCCGGGGTGTCGATGAAGGTGATCTTCGACCCCGACGCCAGCGTCACCTGATAGGCGCCGATATGCTGGGTGATGCCGCCGGCCTCGCGGGCCGCCACATCGGTCTTGCGCAGCGCGTCCAGCAGCGAGGTCTTGCCGTGGTCGACATGGCCCATGACCGTGACGACGGGGGGACGCGACACCAGATCCTCGGTGCGGTCCACCTCGCCCTTCACGCCGATTTCCACGTCGCTCTCGGCCACGCGGGTCGGACGATGGCCCATCTCCTGCACGACCAGCTCGGCCGTGTCGGCATCGATGGTCTGGGTGATGGTGGCCATCACGCCCATGCGCATCAGCGTCTTCACGACGTCGGCCCCGCGCTCGGCCATACGGTTGGCAAGATCGCCCACCGTGATGACCTCCGGGACGATCACGTCGCGCGTCACCTTCTGGGTTTCCTGCCGGCCGAACTGGCGCAGCCGCTCACGTTCGCGGGCGCGCTTTGCGGCGGCCATCGACCGGCCGCGGCGGCCATCATCATCGGACAGGGCCTGCGAGATGGTCATCTTGCCGCCGCGGCGCTTGTCGTCACCCTTCGCCTTGACAGGTGCTGCGGGAACCTTGGCCGGGGCCTTGCCGGGGCCGGCGACCTTGGCGCGGCGGGGACCGTCCTCATCCTCGAAGTCGCCCGCGGGGCGCGGGGCCACCGGACGGGCAGCGCCGCCGGCATCCGTGGTCGCGGCCGGACGGGGTGTGCGCTCCTCCTCCTTGCCGGCGGCCGGGGCGGCATGGCGGGACCGGCTGGTCTCCGACCGGCTGGCGGCTTCGGCCTTGCGGGCGTCCTCGGCTTCCTTGCGCTTGCGCTCGGCTTCCGTGGCGGCGGCCTTCTCGGCCTCCTGGATGGCGCGCAGCTCCTCCATCTCGCGACGGCGGACCGTGTCCTCGTCCAGCGGCTCGGCGGCGGCGGCATCGGCGGCGGCCCTCGCGACGGCGGCATCGGCTTCCGCGGCAGCGCGGGCCTCGGCCTCCTCGGCGGCGCGGATTTCGGCCTCCAGGGCTTCCTGCGCGGCGCGTTCCTCCTCGGCCGTGACGCGGCGATCCTCGGCCTCCGCGGCGGACCGCAGGGCGCGGATGCGCGCTTCACGCTCGGCGTCGCTCAACTGCCGGGGGGCGTTGCCACGCGGCTGCGGGCCACGGCCACCGGCCGCACCCTCTGCCGCGCGTCGGGCAGCGGCGCCGCCATCGGCCACGCCGGGCACGGCGCCCTTCTCGAAGGTCCGCTTGCGCTTGACCTCGACCGCCACTTCCTTGCCGCGCCCATGCGAAAAGCTTTGGCGCACGGTGCCTGCTGCGCCGCCTGCCTGCTGTGCGGGGGCCGCCGCCTGCTTCGGCTTGTTGGCCCCACCCAGTCCAAGCGTGCCGCGACCACCCAGGGTCAGCACCTTCTTGTCGCGGTTCTGGTCGTTGGTATCGCTCATCCCTAATCCGACAGTAAGCCGTTGAAACCTATCCAGATGCCCAAGAACTCAGGCATCTGCCCCGCCAAGCGCGGAAAACCGTGCAACCTCGCGGCGGACCTGCTTTGCCAGCGGCCCGGCCGCCAGCACAACATGCACCGCCTCTTCCCGACCCAGGGCCGCACCCAGTTCCGCCCGATCGAACACATCGACCAGCGGCACGCCCCGCGCCTGTGCCAAGGCATACAACTTGGTCCGGCCATCGTCGGACCCGTCACATGCCTCCAACCACAATCCTACACTCTTTTGGCCCGCACCGCCCGCCCGGCCGATGAAACCGGAACGCAATGCAGCCTGTACCTTTTCAAACCCGGCCAGGGCGCCCCCGCCCTTCCGGGCAAGACCGACCAGTCCCAGGGCGCGGCGCCGGATCAGCCGGCGCGTCAGCGCCAACAGGTCCGGCACGGGTTTGACACCGCGGCGGGCTGCCTTGGCGAAAAGCCCCTTGGCCAGGGCCTTTTCAACCAAACCCACCTCGGCCGTCAACCACAGCCCGCGCCCGGGCAGGGTTTCGTCCACGTCGGGCACCACCTGCTGGTCCGGCCCGATGACGAAGCGGACCATGCCCGCCTTGTCCTGGACCTTCCCGCTGGCGATGCAGCGGCGCAGCGGGCTTTTGCGTCCCGCCACGGCCTCCGGCTCGTCGGCCTGTGCCTCGGCATCGAGTTCCGGCGGATAGCCGGTCGTCGCTTCACTGCCGCCGCTCATGACCCCGATCCCCATGACCTCACACATGAAGGGAGGGAAGGCCTCAGCCCTCCGCCCCTTCCTCCTCGGCGAACCAATGCGCGCGGGCGGCCATGATCACCTCATTGGCCTCGTCCAGCGTCATGGCATCCTTGCCGATGATGTCCAGCAACTCGTCGCCGGCCAGGTCGGCCAGGTCGTCCAGCGTGCGGACGTCCTTTTCACCCAGCTTGACCAGCATGGCGGGCGTCAGCGCCTCGATGGCGGCGACATCGTCCTCCACCCCCAGCTCGCGGCGCTTGCCGTCCAGGATCTCGTTCTGCTGTTCCAGGAAGATGACGGCACGGTTCTGCAGCTCGGCGGCCACATCCTCGTCGAACGCCTCGATCCGGGTCAGTTCGTCCAGATCGACGAAGGCGATCTCCTCCACCGAGGTGAAGCCTTCGTTCACCAGCAGATGGGCGATCATGTCGTCGACATCCAGGGCTTCCATGAACAGCGAGGAGCGGGACGAGAACTCGGCCTGCCGGCGCTCGCGCTCCTCCGCCTCGGTCATGATGTCGATGGTCCAGCCGGTGAGCTGCGAGGCCAGACGCACATTCTGGCCACGGCGGCCGATGGCCAGCGAAAGCTGGTCGTCGGGCACCACCACCTCGATCTTGTTGCCCTCGTCGTCCAGCACGACCTTGGCCACCTCGGCCGGGGCCAGCGCGTTGACGACGAAGGTGGCCGGATCGGGCTTCCAGGGGATGATGTCGATCTTCTCGCCCTGCAGCTCGCCCACCACGGCCTGAACGCGGCTGCCGCGCATGCCGACGCAGGCGCCCACGGGGTCGATCGAGCTGTCCTTGGAAATGACGGCGATCTTGGCGCGGCTGCCGGGATCGCGGGCCACGGCCTTGATCTCGATGATGCCGTCGTAGATTTCCGGCACTTCGGCCTTGAACAGGCCGGCCATGAACATGGGATGGGTGCGCGACAGGAAGATCTGCGGCCCGCGCGGTTCCTTGCGCACGTCATAGATATAGGCGCGCACCCGGTCACCGACCTTGAAATGCTCACGCGGCAGGCACTCGTCACGGCGCAGGATGGCTTCCGCCCGGCCCAGGTCGACGGTGACATTGCCGTACTCGACGCGCTTGACCAGACCGTTCACGATCTCGCCCTTGCGGTCGATATACTCGTTATATTGCCGCTCGCGCTCAGCCTCGCGCACCTTCTGCACGATGACTTGCTTGGCCGTCTGGGCGGCGATGCGGCCGAAATCGATGGGGGGCAGCGGGTCGACGATGAAATCGCCGATCTCGGCCCGCGGATTCTTGCGGCGGGCCTTGGCCAGCGGGACCTGGGTCGCCTCGTTCTCCACCTCTTCCACCACTTCCATGTGGCGGGTCAGCTGGATATCGCCCGTCTTGCGGTCGATGCGGGCGCGGATGTCATGCTCGTGCCCGTATTTGGAGCGGCCAGCCTTCTTGATGGCCTCCTCCATGGCTTCGAGCACATGCTCCTTGTCGATGTTCTTCTCGCGGGCGACCGCGTCGGCTACCTGAAGCAGTTCCATCCTGGCGAACCCTGCCTTCTATTCCTGATCGTCAGACCGTTCCGGCGCCGGTATCGGCGTCGGTCGGGCCATCTATGGTCTCAATATGCTGCTCATCGTCCGGGCCCTTGCGGGCGAAGCGCCCCGGACCCTTCTTCTTGGGGGCCTGATCGGCTTTCGGCCCCGGATGCACGGGCTTGGGGCGTTTCACAGGCTTGGCCGTGTCATCCACATCCATCTGTCCGCCCTCGGTCCCGGCGGCCAGCCCCTGTTCGGCCGCAGCGGCCTGCAGAAGCGCGTCGGTCAGTTCCAGCCTGGCCTTGGCCACCTGGTCGAAGGGGATTTCCGCCACCTCCACCATGCCGGGGTCGATCTCCACCGGCTTGGCCTTGGCGGATACCTTTGCGCCGGGCTTGCGCTTGGGCGGCTGTGCGGTGCCGGCATCCAGGGCGATCAGGACGTTTCCGCCCTCCACACCATAAAGGGTGCCGCGGAAACGCTTGCGCCCGTCCAGCGGAACGATCGTCTCCAGCCGGGCCTCCAGCCCCTTGAACCGCTCGAAATCCTTCAGGCGGGTCAGCGGGCGGTCGATGCCGGGGCTCGACACTTCCAGCGTATAGGCACCCGTGATCGGGTCCTCCACGTCCAGCAGGGCCGAAACCGCATGGGAGATGTCGGCGCAATCCTCCACCGTCATGGCCCCGCCATCGGCGCGGTCGGCCATGATCTGAAGGGTCGGGCGCAGCCCGCCGGAAATCTGCAGGCGCACGATCTCATACCCCATGGCCTCGACCGGGGGGGTGATGATGCCGCTGATGCGCTCCAGCACGTCCATTCGCGTTCCAACTCCACCCGCCACACCGGCCGATGCCGGATAAGCGGAGCCCAGATAAACAAAAAGGCGGGCCAAAGGCCCACCCGCAAAGCAGACCAGCCTGCCAACGTCGGTCGCTGGCCGGTCCGTATGGGATAAAGATGATGGCTATATAGACCCGTTCGCCCCGCGTGAAAAGGGGAATCGGCCGGGTGGTCGCGCATCCCTGCCGCGTGCGGCGGCGGACGGGGTGCGAACCCGCCGCCGCTCTGCATCGCGCCGGGTGTTCAGAAACGGGCCCGTGCCGTCAGCTTGACGATGTGGCTGCTGACATTGTCGGCCCCGCCACCCTTGGCATTGACCCAGAGATAGCGGTAGCCGGGGGCCATGGTCAGCCCACGCCACACCACCATGTTCAACCCGACCTCGCCGAAGGCGGCGGCATGGGTGCCGTCATTGACCAGCACCAGGCGGCTGTCGCTGTCCAGCCTGGCCACACCGCCGCCCAGGCCCAGATAGGGCTGGTAGGTGCGGGTCACCGGCACGTCGACATAGGCGCCGGCCAGTGCCGTCCACATGGTCACATCGCCATTGGTGGGGAAGCCGGGGATGGTGGAGAAGCCCGGCTGCGTGCTCTTGACATCGGCCAGGCGGCCGAACCCGCCCTCGATCTCGAAGCGGAAATCGTCCAGGCGGTAGCCCGCGGCCAGCGTGGCGTTGAACTTCTTGTCCGCCTGGCCCTTGGCCAACGCCCACAGGGGGCTGCGGGCATAATCGTTGCCCAGATAGGCACCGACGGAGGAGGCGACATAGGCGCCGTCCTGATATGGCTTGTCCTCGGCGTGGGCGACACCGGCAGCCGCCAGCAGTGCCACTGCCGGCAGAGTGATCCTTCTCACGGGTTTCAATCCTTGACGTTAGATGCGGTTCGCCCCTGTGCCGGCTTGATAAGCGCTCCCGCGCGGCGGCGACAAGGGAAAACATGCGCATCCCCGGCATGGTGCCGCCGGTCCCGCCCGCATTGGCGCCACAGCTATGCCGTTTCCCGGTGATCGCCACCGCTCACCGGGTATCAATCGCCAGCGCCCCTGTGGCGCGCGGTGGCCGTCGCCGCTGCAGCGGTTCCCGGTAACAGGGGCGGCAGCGCGACGGGCCAGCGCGCGCAGACTGGCGTTGCAGGAAAGAATATTAAAAATCCAGGCAAGGCTTGAGAAAAAATCAAACCCGATTGTGACAATATTTCGTGCATGGCTTGGGTTGGTTGCGATGCACAAAAGTAATGGCCGCGATTGTTGATTTTCGGGCCGGTCATGTCATGATTTTATACAGGAAATCGGAATGAATTGCCGCAGTGCAGCAAGGCGCATTGCGCAAGGAACCTTGCAACCGCATGACGGGAAGCACCCGTCATGATGCCACCGCGTCCGGAGGTGTCCGCATGTCGTCCAAGCCGATCCGTGCCACCCTGCTGGCCTATGCCCTGTTCCTGCTGCCACTGCCTGCGGCGGCGGGGGAATGCCATATCGGCGATGCGCCCACCGTGCCGGATGGGGTGACGGCCGCCGCCGGCGAAATGGCGGCCGCGCAGGAGGCCATAAAGGCCTATATCGTGGAAACGCAGGAATTCCTGACCTGCCTGGAGGCGGAAGCCAAGGGCAATTTCACACCGGAACTGACGGCCCGCTACAACGAGGCCACGAACCGGATGAGCAATCTGGCGGTGCAGATGAACACCCAGCTCCGCAGCTTCAAGGAACGCGGATAAGGGCCGGTGCGCGGCTTCCCGTCATTCCTCGTTCTCGGCGGGGGGACGCCCGGCGGCACCGCGCGGATCGGCCGCATGGGGGTTCAGCGTGGCCGGGCCGCCGGCGGCGAGGGCCAGCCGGTTGCTGGCGGCTTCCAGCCTTGCTTCCAGTTCGAACAGGACCACATCCTTGGGCAGGCCGGGCGGGATGGGCGGCAGAAATTCGATGGTGATCAGGCCCGGCCGCTTGATGAAGCTGTGCCGGCCCCAGAAGACACCCGAATTCACGGCCATGGGCACCAGCGGCACGCCCAGATCCTCGTACAGCACGCCGATGCCGACCTTGTAGGGCCGGTATTCGCCGACGGCCACGCGGGTACCCTGCGGGAAGATCACGATCTCCCGCCCCATGTCGCGCATCCGGCGGGCGCCGGCGACCAGGGAATTGATCGCCGCCCCGCGCCGGCCGCGCTTGACCGGGATCAGGTCGGCCCGCCACGCATACCAGCCCCAGATGGGGATGTAGAGCAGTTCGTGCTTCAGCACGATGGCGGGGTCGTGGAAGAGGATGTGCAGCTTCATCGTCTCCCACATGGACTGGTGCTTGGCCCCGACCAGATAGCAGCCGTCCACGGGCAGATGCTCCGCCCCCTTCACCTCGTACCGCAGGCCGATGATGGTGCGTTCCAGGAAGACCAGGCTGTGCATATAGGCCCGGATCGCGGCCAGCATCACCTTGCGCGGTGCCAGCAGGGTCCAGACGATCGCGAAGCAGTAGATAGCCGTCCAGGTGAAGAAGGCGATGTTGAACAGTAAAGAGCGCAGAGCCAGCATGCGGTAAAGCCCCGGTATGGACGGCATCACCCGCAGGATTAACGCCAAGCCGCCGGGCCTGTCCAGCGGCGTGCCGCAGAGGGGGCGGCCCGAGGGGGGACGGCAGGTCAGGGGTCGGGCGGGTTCGACCCCGTCAGGGCGGCCCGCGCCACGGCCAGCAGATACTTGTTGTATTCGCTGACGATCAGTTCCGATGTGCCGGGCCAGCCCCACCAGCCGTCCAGCCGCACCTTCTGCGGTGTCACGGGGTGGGGGACCAGCGTGATGCCGGGCAAGACGCGGCGGAATTCCACCAGGCTGCGTGGCATGTGGTAATTGGCCGTGACGACGCGCAGGCTGCGGAACCCTTCCTGGGCCATCCAGCGCGCCGTCTCCACGGCATTGCCCTCCGTATCGTCGGCGTCGTAGCCAAGATCGACGCAGCATTCCAGGTCGCGTCCGCTGCGCGAGGACAGGGCCAGCAGCTCCCGCACCTCCACCCCGCGATAGACGCCGCTGATCAGCAGCTTGCGGGCCTTGCCGGCCCGCAGCAGGTCGAAGCCCACGGTCAGCCGCTCGCTGCCGCCCGTCAGCACGACGATGCCATCGGTGGTGATGTCGTCCTCCGGTGCCTGGCGGGGCAGGGCGGCCGCGAACAGGAACAACCCGGCCAGCCAGAGCAGGAAGGCCAGGGTGATCGTCAGCAGGGGGCCCAGTGCTGCCCGCGGCACGGCCCGTGCGATCACGGCAGCCGGCCCAGGGCGCGCAGCACGGTCATGCGGGCCGTCCCCGCCGCGAGCAGACAGGCCACGACGGGAACCATCGGCAGCCACGCCCAGTCCCGCACGCCCAGCGCCATGTTGGGCAGCAGGGAGGCATCCAGCCCGCGCCCCGCCTGCTGCAGGCCCCAAAGGGTCAGCAGCGCCAGCAGGAACCCCAGCCCGCCGCCCAGCAGCGATTGGCGCAGCATGTGGGACTGGAACTGGCGCGCGACATAGCCGTCGGTGGCCCCCATGACGTGCAGAAGCTCCACCTCCGCCCGGTGGACGGCGAAGCCGGAACTGGCCGCGAAGATGATGGAGGCCACGGCCGCCCCGCCGATCAGCCCGATGATGCCGATGGACAGGGCCTGGACCGTGCGCGCCAGCCGGCGCAGGTCGCCCAGCCAGCGGGCCGGGTCCTCCACCGTCACGCCCGGCGCGGCGCGGTCGAGCTGTCCGGTCAGGTCGGCAATGGCCGCCCCGTCGTTCAGCCGCACATCGATCAGCGCCGGCAGCGGCAGTTCGGCCACCAGCGCCCCGTCCCCCAGCCAGGGTTCGACCAGGGCGCGCGCATCCTCGTTCGACACGCGCCGCGCGTCGGCCACGAAGGCGCTGGCCGCCAGGGCGTCCATGACCCGGCGCACCCTGTCCTCATGCTCGGCCGGGCTGCTGGTGCCGGTCGGCGCCACCTGCACCGTCACGCCGGACGACAATTCGCTGTCCCAGCGCTGGGCCAGTCCCGACAGGACCAGCGAGGCCGCCAGGGCCAGCGACGCCAGATAGACCATCAGCGCGATGATCCAGGGCAGGAAACGGCCGGTGGCGTCCTGGCTCAACGGAATGTCGAAATGGGCGCGGCGGCTCATCATCCCCCTGTCCGGTTGGCAGCGGCGGGCGGGCCGCCATCTTGATGGGTGCCCACAGGAATGGCATGGGGCGCGCGTGGCGTAAAGGATGGGATGGGCAGCCCCCCCATCCGATGGAGATAGGGGCCGGCGTCGCCCCCATCCTTGCGCCCGACCATGGCACCCGCCTATAAGGAAGGGATGGGGTGCTATCGGCCATCCGGCCCGGCACCCTCTTGCTGCAACAATGTCCGGCGCCCGTTTGCGATGATCCTGTCCTGCCCGTCCTGCGCCAAACGCTTCATGCTCGACGCGCGGCTGTTGGGAGAGGGCCGGCGGGTCAAGTGCGGGCAATGCGGCCATGTCTGGTTCGCCGAACCCGACGCGGCCGCCCCCCCGCCCCGCCCCGCCCGGGCCGAACGCGCGCCCGCGCCGGCAAAGGCCCCAGCGCCGGCAAAGGCCATTGTGGAACGGCCGGGTGGCGGTGGTGCCCGGTCCCCGGCCCGTCCCGCGGCCCGCAATGCGCCCCCCCCGCCACCGGAACCGCCCGCCCCCGCCCGGCCCAGCCTGTTCGACGACAGGCCCGCGACCGGTGGCGCGGAAGGCGACGACCTGCTGAGCCGCGGTTTCGAGTCCGCGGATTTCCAGCCCGACGCCGACGATCTGGGCATGGCGCGGCCCTTCCGCCCCCGTCCCCTGCCCAAGGGCAGCAACCTGCCGGCCCTGCCGGGCAAGGGGGGGAAGGTCCGCCGCGCGGCCATCATCGCCTGGGGCGCCGTTCTTCTGGCCGTGGGCGGTGCGGGGACCGGCATCGTGATGGCGCGCGACAGCATCATCCAGGCCTGGCCCGCTTCCTTCCTGCTGTATGAGATGGTGGGGCTGGCGGAATTGCCCGGCACGGGCCTGTCCGACCCCGGCGATCCGGCGACCACGAAGGTGGAGGTCCGCGATGTGGAGGGCGTGAACCTGCTGTTCGTGACCGGGGAGATCGCCAATAAATCCGAGGGTCAGCGCAGCGTGCCCGACATCCAGGCCGTGGCCCTGGGGGAGGATGGCAAGGAATTGTACGCCTGGCGGATCATCCCGCCGGTCCGCCGCCTGTTCCCCAACCAGACGACAAAGTTCGAGTCCCGCATGCCGGAGCGTGACGGCACCCAGGCGCACAGCATCAGCTTCCGCTATGTGGCGCCGGAACCCGCACCGGGGACGTGACGCCCTATTTCCCGGCGGCCATGACCAGTTGCAGGGCCGTGCCCTGGACCAGGATGGCGATCAGCACCTCCAGCATCACCAGGCCGACGGCCGTGGTGCCGGGGCAATCCAGGGCGGCGCGCGTGCTGAACCAGCTATAGAACAGCCCCCAGCACATCAGGCCGAAGGCGATGCCACCGGCCACGGCGTCGCTTGCCTGCAGGGCCAGCGTGATGGCCAGCGCATAGACCACGCTGGAGATGACGCTGCAGCCGTTATAGGTGGACATGAACAGGGCAAACCGTTCCCCGCGACCCGTCCCCTCCAGCACCTTGGAAACGGCCAGCAGATAGCCGGTCATCTGCACAAGCGTGGCCATGGCGGACAGCAGCATGTTCGATTGCGTATCGACATTGGCCGGCGGTGCCATGAGGTCGACCATGCCCTGGATCAGCAGCACGGGCACCAGCAGCACCAGGCTGCGCCATGCCGCTGCCGCCGACGGGTCGATCAGCGCGATGCCGCGCGCATCCAGTGCCGCCAGCCGCAGGGCGCCCTTCAGCGCGTTCACGCCGCCACCTTGCCGAAGAAATCGGCCAGCACCCGGTCATAGATGGCGGCGAGCGTGCGGATGTCGGCGACATCCACATGCTCGTCCACCTTGTGCATGGTCTGGCCCACCAGCCCGAATTCCACGACGGGGCAGAAATTCTTGATGAAGCGGGCATCGGAGGTGCCGCCGCTCGTCGACAGTTCGGGATCACGGCCCGTCACGGCCTTCACGGCCCCGGCCACGGTGGCCACCAGCGCACCCGGCGGGGTCAGGAAGGCCTCGCCCGAGACATGCACCTTCAGGTCCCAGGCGCCACCCACCTCCTCCAGCACGTCGCGGACATGCGCCTCCAGGCTTTTCGGCGTGTGCAGGTCGTTGAAGCGGATGTTGAACCGGGCTGTCCCCTTGGCGGGGATGACATTGCTGGCCGGGTTTGCGACATCGATGCTGGTCAGGGCCAGGGTGCTGGGCTGGAAATGGGCCGTCCCCTCGTCCAGCGGGCTTTCGGCCAGCATGGTCAGCGCCCGCGTCAGGCGGGGCAGCGGATTGTCGGCCAGATGCGGATAGGCGACGTGGCCCTGCGCGCCATAGGCGGTCAGCGTCATGGTCACCGATCCGCGCCGGCCGATCTTCATCATGTCGCCCAGGGCGCGGGGGTTGGTGGGTTCGCCCACCAGACAGGCGTCGATCACCTCCCCCTCTGCCCGCATCCAGTCCAGCACCTTGGTCGTGCCATTGATGCTGGGCCCCTCCTCGTCCCCCGTGATCAGCAGGGAGATGGAGCCGTCCGGCGTGCCATTGCGGTCCAGGAACGATTTCACGGCCGCCACGAAGGCCGCGATGGCGCCCTTCATGTCGGCCGTGCCGCGGCCGAACAGCTTGCCGCCCGTGATTTCCGCCCCGAAGGGATCGACCGTCCAGGCAGCGGCATCGCCCACGGGCACGACATCAGTATGGCCGGCGAAGCAGAAATTCGGCGCAGCCGTGCCCAGCCGGGCATACAGATTGTCGACCGGGTCGGTCCCCTCCTGCTCGAACACCAGACGGCGGCAGGCAAAGCCCATATCCGTCAGCACGGCCTGCAGCACGCCCAGCGCGCCTGCATCGGCGGGCGTGACGCTGGGACAGCGGATCAGGTCCTGGGTCAGGGCGACGGGATCGATGGTCATGGGATCGGCTCGGATGGGAGATGTCGGATGTTTTCTAACAGATCGTCCCGCCCGGCATCCCGGCGAAAGCCGGGACCCAGGGGCCGCAGGATCGAACCTTGACGCTGGCCCCGGCCGGGGCGGGCCGCCATGGCCGGGCTGGAGGCCCGCTGGCCCGGCCACTCCGGCAGATTGCCGGGTGACCGGGGGCTGAAGGGCCGGTCAGTAGCCGGCCGCGTGCCCGTCCACGCGCATTTCCGTGCCGGCCCGGTACACGCCGTTGGCATGGTCGCGCACGATGGCCTCGTAGCTGCCGTAATGCAGGCCGGGCTTGACCTCCACCTTATGGCCCCGCTGGCGCAGGGCGTCGGCAACGGCGGGCGCCACACCCTGTTCCAGATAGATGGTGCCGGCCCCGTCGCCCTTTTCCCCCGTGGGCTCGGCCGACCCCTCATGCTGCCAGCGGGCGGCGTCGCCGGCCTCCTGCACATTCATGCCGAAATCGATCATGTTGACCAGCACCTGCACATGGCCCTGCGGCTGCATGGCCCCGCCCATGACGCCATAGGCGGCGAAGGGCTGGTTATCCCTGGTCACGAAACCGGGAATGATGGTGTGGAACGGGCGCTTGCCGGGGGCATAGACATTCGGATGCGCGGGGTCCAGGGCGAACTGCTCCCCCCGGTCCTGCAGCATGAAGCCCAGCCCGTCGGGCACCAGGCCGGACCCCATGCCGCGATAGTTGGACTGGATCAGCGCCACCATCAGCCCGTCCTTGTCGGCCGTGGACAGGAAGATCGTGTCATGGCTTTCCGGCATGATGCCGGTTTCCGGCGTGCCGGCCCGGCCCATGTCGATCAGCGCGCGGCGTGTGGCGGCATAATCCTTGGAAACCAGGGTGGCGATGGGCAGCTTCACGAAATCGGGATCGGCATACCAGCGCGACCGGTCGGCGAAGGCCAGCTTCTTGGCCTCCACCGAGACATGGATGAAATCGGCGCTGTTATGGCCCATGGATTTCAGGTCATAGCCTTCCAGGATGTTCAGCATCTGCAAGGTCGCCAGCCCCTGGCCGTTGGGCGGGATCTGCCAGACATCGTACCCGCGATAGCCGGTGGAGACCGGCTCCACCCACTGGCTCTTGTGGCTGGCGAAATCCTCATAGCGCAGCGGGCCGCCGATACGCTTCATATAGGCGTCGATGGTGCGGGCGATCTGGCCCTTGTAATAGGCGTCGCGCCCGCCCGCGGCCAGCAGGGACAGGGTATTGGCCAGGTCGGGATTGCGGAAGATCTGGCCGGCGACGGGCGGCTTGCCGTCGATCAGGAAGGTCTTCCGCGCATTCTCCCCTTCCTCGATGATGTCGGACAATTGGTCGAAGCGGCGGAAATTGTTGGCCCAGCCCCTGGCGATGAAGGGCGACAGGGGGAAGCCGTCGCGGGCATAGGCGATGGCAGGGGCCAGCACCTCCGCCATCGGCAGCTTGCCGAACCGGGCATGCAGCTCGAACCAGCCATCCACGGCCCCCGGCACGGTCACGGACAGGGACCCGTGCGACGGGATGGGCTTGCCCGGTCCCAGGCGCCGGGTCAGCGCCTTCAGGCTTTGCCCGGCCGGCGCGCGGCCCGAGGCGTTCAGGCCCAGAACCTTCTTCTGTGCCGGGTCCCAGATCAGCGCGAACAGGTCGCCGCCCATGCCGCTGCCCGTGGGTTCCATCAGGCCCAGGGCCGCATTGGCGGCGATGGCCGCATCCACGGCGCTGCCGCCCTTCATCAGGATGGAAATGGCGATCTGCGTGGCCAGTGGCTGGCTGGTGGCGGCGGCCCCGTTGCGGGCGATGATCTCCGACCGGCCGGCGAAATTCGCCCCCACCAGGCGGTCGCCCCGGCCCGGCTGCGCCTCGCCCGGGATATCGGCCGCATCGGCCGTTTCGGTCATGATCGGCATGAAAGTCAGCGCCCCCAGCAGCAGCGCGGCCAACCCGCGCCGGATCTTCTGTCGCATTGTCCGATTGCCTTCCTCGTGCATGGATCGGGTCTTCGCCCCGTTTCCCTGTCCGCCGGCTTCATCCGGCTGTCTGCTTGTACGACCGGCATCGGTTCTGCGGCAATAGCTGGCAGGCCCTTGGCGCTGCTTCAATCATTGGCGGGCTTGCGCAAGTCCGCTTTTCATGCGCCCTGATATTCCTGTTACAATGCGCCTTTCGACAGGTCGATGCCGGCATCCCGGGCGATCATCGCGCCAAGCCCGCTCTCCCGCAGCGCGGCGCCGGCGCCCAACTCCTCCAGCGTGTAGCCTCTCGCGCCGTTACGCCTTCCCTCCGCCCAGCGCTCATGGGACTGCCTGCGATACTCTTCGGGATCATAACCGGCCTGTGCCAGTTCCATCGCCATGTGGCTACCCGTCGCTTCGGCCGCCCCAAGCGCCTGTGTCGCTGCCGTCAATCCATTCTCCGCCGCTGACGGGGAGTGAGACGGATTGACTTCCCGGTTCACCTCAAGCTTGGCGAAATAATTCAGCGCGTGCATGACCGTGTCCTGCTGAAGCGTGCCGGTATCCAATGCCTTGGCGATCAGGTTGCGTGTCTCGTCGCTCAATCGGCTGATCAATCCGATGGCATTTTCGGACAACCCGTTTGCAATAACACTCTTAAGTATGGTGTCGTTATCAGAGGTTTTTTTAAAAAAAACTGCCGGATTATTTTTCGAATTCATCTCTGAATTCTCAAGAATGTTTTTTGCATTTTCTTGAATGCTGTTTCCTTGTTCCATCTTTCCGATCATTTTCCGTCTCCAAGTTAGAATTGACTCAGCAAGATATCACCCATAAAAGTGGTTTCTACGAGGAAAATACACTCAGTTTTGCAACTCAACTCAAATGGAGGGTAAAAATGGCGCTTTTCCAGGGCGGGAGCGGTAGTGACACGCTTTACGGGTACAATGGAGAAGATAATATAATACAAGGACTTGATGGAAATGACGCCTGATAGGGGGAGACCGGGATGATGACATCTATGGTGGGAACGGTACCGATACAATTTTTGGCGGAACCGGTAATGATTTCATAATGGGTGAGAACGGAAATGACTTCATATATGGTGATGATGGATCAGATACCATGTATGGCGGTAGCGGAAATGATTTCATCGCCGGTGGTACAGGGAATGATTTCATTCATGGGGAAAGTGGAAATGACGATTTGCTGGGTGGGGCAGGAGATGACACCTACTACCATAACCTGACAAATGGTGGGTATGATGTTATATCCGACTTGTCGGGTGTGGCAGATAAACTCATTATTACTGGAACATTTGGTGACATCTCCCTTGAGAGAGTGGGAAATTCGCTTCGTGTATATGATGAGGTTGACGCGGATGATGGTGTTCTCAACAACCTCATCGAGATCAACAACTTCTTCAACGGATCGATCATTGGCGCGGGTGCCATCGAATATCTGACGGTCGGCAGCAGCACCTATTATCTTCCCGATCTTCTGGGCCTATGATGCCTGATTGACGGCCGTTTTCAGCGGGCCGTTTTTTCAGGAGATACGACCCATGCGGGTGATGGTAAACGGCGTGCCGCTCTATTTCGATGTCGAAGGGGCGGAACTGGTGGCGGACGGTGGAAGCTTGCGCAAGAAGCCGACCCTGCTGCTGCTGCATGGCGGCCCCGGCTTCGACCATGCCAGTTTCAAGCCCGCCTTCGCCGCCATGGCCGAACATGCCCAGGTGATCTATCTGGACCATCGCGGCCAGGGGCGCAGCGGCGGCATCGACCGTTCCACCTGGACCCTGGCGCAATGGGCCGATGACGTGAAGGGCTTCTGCGATGCACTGGGCATCGAGAAGCCCTTCGTGCTGGGCAACAGCTTCGGCGGCTTCGTCGCGCAGGAATATATGCGCCGCCATCCCGGCCATGCGGCGGGTGTGATCCTGTCCTCCACGGCCGCGCGCATGCGGCTTGACCTGATCGAAAGGGCGTTCGCGCGGCGGGCAGGGCCGGAGGTCGGGGCGCTGGCGCGCGCCTTCTGGTCCGACCTCACGGCGGACAAGGTTGCCGGCTACGCCGCCCGGGTCATGCCCTTCTATACGGTGCAGGCACCGCTGGACGGGCCGGGCCGCGCCCGTTCCATCATGAAGCCGGCCGTGCTGGAACATTTCTCAGGCCGGGGCGGAGAGATGTGGGACATGGATTTCCGCGACAGCCTGCCGGCCGCGGCCAGCCCCGTCCTGGCGCTGTGCGGCGACCAGGACCCGATCACGCCGTGGGAATGCGCGGAGGAGATCATCGCCCTGCTGCCGGCGGCCATCAGCCGCCTGCACCGCCTGCCCGATTGCGGCCACGGTACCTTCCGCGACGATCCGGCCACCACCTTCGCCCTGATCCGGCGGTTCATGCGGGTGTAATCCGCGCCGGCGCCGTGGTGCCACTGTGAGGCGCATCACTGCGGCGGGCGGGACGTGGGGCCAAAGCCTCCTTCAGGAAACGCTTAACCATACCGGTTCCCGCCATGTCCGCCTTTCGCGCAAGTTTCCGGGCACGCTCCCGGCGTGCCTGTCCCCGGGCACGCTTCCGGCGTGCCTTTCAATGCTTGCCTGTCCTGCTGTCCGGTCTGCTGTTGGCCCTGCCGGCGTCGGCGGAGATCACCGGCCCCACGGCCGGCGCGGAAACGGGTACCCTGACGCTGATCCTGGAAAACGATCTTTTCTACAATCTGGACCGGCATTACACGAACGGCGTCCAGGCGGTCTGGACGACGGCGCGGGACGAGGTGCCGGACTGGACGCGGCGCTGGGCGCGGCTGGTGCCTTTCTTCGCCCAGGACGGCCATGTCCGGGCCGTCTTCTCCCTGGGCCAGAACATGTACACGCCCAGCGATATCGAGGCGGTCAACCCGCCGCCCGGCGAACGGCCCTATGCCGGTTGGCTCCACGGATCGGCCGGGCTGATCAACGAGACGAACCGGCGCATGGACCAGCTTCAGTTGACGCTGGGCATGGTCGGCCCCGCCTCGCTGGCCGAGCCGGCGCAGAAGCTGGTCCACCGGCTGACCGATGCGCCCCGGCCCATGGGCTGGGATACCCAGCTCCATAACGAGCCGGGGATCGTCATCACCTATCAGCGGGCCTGGCGGTCCGAACTGCTGGAAAGCACAGGCTTCGGGCTGGATGTGATGCCGCATATCGGCGGGGCGGTGGGCAATATCGCGACCTATGCCGATGCCGGCTTCATGTTCCGCGCCGGCTGGCACCTGCCGGCCGATTTCGGCCCGGCCCGCATCCAGCCCTCGCTGCCCGGCAGCGGCTTTTTCGAACCCGATGCCAACCATCCGGTGGGGCTATACGCCTTTCTGGGCATCTCGGGCCGGGCCGTTGCCCGCAACATCTTCCTGGACGGCAACACCTTCCGCGACAGCCGGTCCGTGGACCGCAAGACCTGGGTCGCGGACCTGCAGGCCGGCATCGCCGTCAATATCCACAGTGCCCGCATCACCTATACCCATGTCTTCCGCACGCGGGAATTCGCGGGTCAGGACGAGGGCGATGAATATGGCGCCGTGGCCGTGACCTGGCAGTTCTGACCGGCGGCGGGGGTGCCCCTTCCCGCCGCCGGTCCTTTTCACACCAACGGCGGCGACTGCCGCCGCGCGCCACATGGCGCGCAGCCAAGCTGCCGGATGGCAGCGCCCGGCGAATGAGGGTCAAGGCGGATTGATATCACCCGTATTTCTGCCGGAACCCGTCGGTCACGCGGGCGATGAAGGCCGGGTCGCGGTCGCGCCAGTAGCGTGGGTCGGCGATCATGCGGTTCAGGTCGTCACCTTCCCCGCCGGCATCGCCGGCGCCGGGGCGCAGCACCTTCGGCTCTCCCCCGCCATCGGCCATCAGCCGGTGCAGGGCCAGCACGCCATCGGCCGTGCCGGACAGGGCGGCCACCAGCGGCGGCGGCAGGTTGCGCCGGGCCCAGGCCAGGATCTGGCCGGACAGGTCCTGCCATTTCTCCGGCCCGCCGAAATGGGCGACCAGCTTCTCCATCTCCCGGTCCGCCTCGAACCCGGCCGCCATCTCCCGCAGAAGCGGCAGCATCCGCTCCGCCGCCAGGTCATAAAGAAGCTGGGCCTGGGCGGGCGTGTATCCGGCGGCCAGCAGACGCTCGTTGATCGCCCTGTCCGGCTCGAACAGCCCGTGGTCGCACTGGATACAATAATCCTCGACCCGTTCAGGGGCGTCTGCCGGTGCGCTCGGTGATGCGCCCGCCTGCTGCTTTTCCGCAAGGGGTTCGGCAAGGGGCGGGGCGGACAGCTTGCGCTCCAGTTCCAGATAGGATTTCAGCAGGGCCTCCACACGCAGGGTTCCGGCCTGCGCGTCCCAGAACTTGACAGGCACGTGCGCGGGGCGCTCGGGCGGGGTATCGGTCGCGGCGGGTGCGCTGGTTTCGGCCGGGGGTGTCGTTTCCATGGATGATCGTCCTTCAGGGGAGGGGGGGAAGGGGGGACAGGCCACCGCGTGCGGCCAGATGGCGAAGGGACAGGACCAGCGCCCGCTGGCCCTCCAGATGGCGCAGCCGGGCCCCGTCCACACCGGGCGGCAGCGCCGTGGTCAGGGTCAGCCGGCAGAGATGGGCCATCAGCAGCCGCCCGTCCGCCCCGGCGAACAGCCGGGCGCAGGCGGCGGCCAGGGCATCGCCCGCGGCCGGGGCATCCCCCGCGGGCCGGGTGTCGCCGGGCGCCGGGCCGTCGATCCCGGCCCAGGGCCAGCCGGGATCAGCCATCGGCCACCTCCATCCCGGCGGGGGCCGGAGAGGGTGCGCGGACCAGCGTGGGCGGCACCCCGGCGGCGTCGGCCAGGAACCGGGCGCAGGCGGGCAGGTCCACCACGGCCAGCGCATCTGTGCCCATGGCCGCAACGCTTTCCAGCCAGCGCAGCGTCGCCTCCGCATCCCGCTGGGCCTGGGCACGGGCCAGCGGGGACAGGATGCGGATCTGCACCTGCCGCCCGTCGGCTGCGATATCGGGGATGGCCCCCCGGCGGCGCAGGATGGACAGGCAGCGCCGGACCAGCGGCACCAGCAATTCCGATTGCAGCCGCCCGAACGTCGCCCCCAGCAGGCGCGCCACCTCCGCGCTGCGCTCCAGCACCTCCGTCGCCGTCATGCGCGGACCGTGCAGCGGCCCCAGCCGGTCGGCCAGAAGCGCCTGCCGGATGCGCGCGCGCAGATCTTCCAGCACAAGCTGGCTGACATCGAACCGTCCGGGACTGGCCAGCGGCGTCAGCCCGGCCGACCCCACGGCCTTGGGGATGATGGTACCCGGCACCAACCGGATGGCCCCGGGATTGAGCACCCCGTCATCATCAGCCTGCCAGATGCCGGTGACGGCGATGGAGGCGTTCTTCAGGACCAGTTCGACGACCTTGTTGGCCGTCTTGATGTCCGGCAGGGCCTTCATCACGGGGCTGCGGCCATAGGTTTCGCCGGGGGCTTTCAGCCAGCGGAAGGTGATGAAGGGCATGTCGGTGAAACGGCCGTCGGCCAGGATGGCCGGCTGTTCGCCCGTCAGCAGGAGGCGCCAGCGCCAGCCGTTGCCCTCCGGCGTCATGGCTTCCACGATGGGAAAGCGGCGGGCCGGGTCTATGGCGCCGTCGCGCTTCACGCCTTCGGGCAGGCGGTCCGGGGCCGTGCGGGACAGCAAGGCGTCCAGGGTCAGGTGCTGGCGGCGGAACAGGCGGTCCAGGCGCCCTTCCTCCCCCTCCTCCAGCACCAGGTCGGCCAGCGGCACGGCGGTGAAGCGCAGGGCGGATGGCGCGCCCGGCGGTGCTTCCTCCACCAGCAGGCAGCCCGTGCCGCCGGTGACCACGTCCAGAAAGGCCTGGTGTGCCTCCACCGCGAAGTTGGAACGGTCGATCTGGGCGTGCAATTCCTCCGACGCGGCCAGCAGCAGGGGTGCCAGTTCCGCTGCCAGATCCGCATCCAGCGCCGGGCCGGGGGCCAGGCCCGTCCAGCGCGACCAGGGTGGTGTCAGTTGGGCCAGCAGGGCGGCAGCCAACTGGTCCACCGCGTCGGCCGCGGTGGCATCGTACAGCCGGTCGCCCCGGCGCGTGCCGGGGCCGCCGCCCGTCTCGAACGCGGCATGCTGGGGCAGGGCATGTTCGTAACATTCCCGCCACAGCGGCTCCCACGCCGCCCGGCGCGCAGCCGCGCGGTCATGGCGGTCCAGCAGGGCGGCGGCCAAGACGTCGCCTTCGGGCATGGCGCCGCCTTCGGGCATGGCCCTGCCGTTGGACATGTCGCCGGGGGCGATATTCAGGGGGGGAGGGATGGCCATGCGTCATTCCCCCAGCAGCGTCTTGCGGGTCGGCGCCAGCGTGCCGGGCGTGAGTACGCCCTGCCAGCCGGTCAGGACCGTGCCGGCCCGGCCCGTCGCCCGGCGCAGCAGGCTTTGCTCTCCCGCCGTGGCCGCCGGGATGGCGGCGGCGGGCGCGGCGGCGGGCAGCACGGGAGGGGCAGCCGGCAGAGGGGCGGCGACAGCGGGGGTGGCCGTTGCACGGGGTTTGGGGGTGGAGACGAGACGCGCCATGATCGGATGTTCCTGTATCGTGTTTGGTGTTCCGGTCTGGGACCGGGGCTGGACGGGCCGGCCGCCGCCCAGATGGCGGTAAAGCTGCCAGGGGGTCAGGACCAGCGGGGCGTCGATGCCCAGAATCCGCTTGGCCACGCTTACGCAGGTCAGGGGGGCCAGCAGCGTCCGCGACGGTATCGGCGCCTGGCGCGGCACGGGCAGCACCAGATGGCCGTGTGCCCGGAACCATCCCGCCAGGTCCATGTCCGTGGCCAGGGGGTGGAACGCCACCTCCAGCCGCGTGGCCAGGGGATCGACCGTGATCCAGCCGCCGGGCACAGGCAGGGCCACGAACACATGCCGGAAACCGGGCCGCAGCAGCCGGCGCAGCCAGGCGATCTCGGTATCGGCGCAGAAAACCAGCAGGGCCGGCGTCATCGCACGATGCCCTTGGCCCGCAGCACCGGCGCCAGCGCCATGAAGGCTTCCCGCCACAGCGTATGGTCGCGCGCCTCCCGCCGGCTGTGCGGGTCCGGGGCCATCTGGCGCCGGCCATAATGGGCCAGCACCAGCAGATGGTCGCGCAGCAGCCGGCGCTGACGATGCAGCCGGTCGGTCACGCGCAGGATGTCCAGCGGCTCGCACGGGCGGCTGTACAATCCCTGACCGGCCCGGACCCGCGCACCCGCCAGCCGTGCCTCATTGGCCAGGATGAACCAGAACCAGGCCTCCTCCGCGCTGTCGAAGGGGGTTGTTCCCATCAGGGGGGCGGGCGGATGGCGCGCGGGGCGGAAGGGCGGGATGATCTCTGGCATGGGCAGCATCCTTCGTGGCAGGTCGAGGGGAGGGTGTGAAAGTTTCCCTTATCACTCCATGTTTAAATTCCTATGTCAAGAACAATGTGAAAATCATCCTAAGGACAGGCGTCGGTGTTTCTGGGATAACTCTCCCATGCTCAAGCATTCCGACATATGGCGGGCCATCGACCGGCTGGCGCATCGGCACGGCCTATCCGCTTCCGGGCTGGCCAAGCGCGGCGGTCTGGACCCGACCACCTTCAACAAGTCCAAGCGCATGACGCCGGATGGCAAGCTGCGCTGGCCATCGACGGAAAGCATCGCCAAGGTGCTGGAGGCGACGGGCAGCAGCTTCACCGACTTCGTCGCCATGACGGGGGAGGAAGGGGACGGCACGGGCGGTGGGGCCGGCATGTCCGCGGCCGCCATGCGCCGGGTGCCTGTGATCGGCTATGCCCAGGCCGGCAATGACGGCTATTTCGACGATGCGGGTTATCCGGCCGGCAATGGCTGGGACGAGCTTGAATTTCCCCATGTCGCCGACGACCATGCCTATGCGCTGGAAGTCTCGGGCGACAGTATGGAACCGGTCTATCGCGACGGCGATATCATCATCGTCTCTCCCGCCGCATCGGTCCGCCGGGGCGACCGGGTCGTCGTGCGCACCCGCGATGGGGAGGTGATGGCCAAGCAACTGGCGCGGCAGACCGCCAACCGGTTGGAACTGGTCTCGCTGAACCGCTCCCACCCCGACCGGTCGCTGCCCATGGCGGATGTCGCCTGGATCGCCCGCATCATGTGGGCCAGCCAGTAAGCGGCATGGGCGCAGCCTCCGCGTGCGTCCGTCGTCTCCGCCTCCGTGCGACCCCGGGATGTCCGGTTCCGGCCGCCCCGTCCGGAGACAGTCGCTCCAGGCGACCCGAGTCGCATGGGCAGGCCGGGAGTCGGATGGCTGGAATCGCAATCCTAGGAATTAAATCGTTGACGCGGGGCGTGTCCGGCGCCTAGGCTGCGTGTACTGCCCCTGATGCCGTCCGGAGTCGCCCCGCATGTCCAGCCCTGACCCCGCTTTCCCGCTCTCCGCGGTCGATCTGTTGGCCGACCTGCATGCCCGTTACGACGGCCGCCCGCCGCGCCGGGCGCGGGCGGTGGCGCTGGCAGGTGGGGAGGATAGTCTCCAACGGGTGTTGCGCCGGGCGCGGGCGGAACGGTTGCGGATGCAATGCGCCGTTGCGCGTCTTGCCGTTGCCCGCCGCCGCCGTCAGTTGCCGGCCGCCAGGACGCAGGGGGATGCATGGCTGCGGCGGCTGACCGCCACCCTGCGGACCGCCCGCGACCAGGCCGTCAGCCAGGAGGGGGCCAGCGCGGCCGGGTGGGGAGCCTGATCCCAGGGAGCCGGCACGCGCCGGGTATCCCTCGCTGAACTGGGTTCTGCCTGGACATGCCCACCGGGCACCACGCCTACTTGACGCCACGCCCATGTGCGGCGCGGCCGGCTACCGGGTGACGGCGTCCAGGGCGATTTCCCGGGTGATGCCGGCCGATCGCCGGAAATCCGCATCATGGCAGACCAGCACCAGCGCGCCATCATAGGCCAGCAGCGCATCACGCAGGGCCTCCATCCCCTCCATATCCAGATGGTTGGTTGGCTCGTCCAGCAGCAGCAGGTTTGGCGGGCGGGGCCCACCCAGGGCGGCACACAGATGGGCACGGACCCGCCAGCCGCCCGACAGATGTTCCAGGGGCTGTTCCGATGCCGCCCCCCGGAAGCCGAACCGGGCCAGGGCGGCACGCATGTCCCCTTCCGGCCGGTCGGGATGCCGGGATCGAACCAGCGACAGGGGTGTGCCGCTTTCCCCAGAGCCCAGACGCTGGTCCAGGCAGGCAAGGCGCAGGTCAGCCGCACGGATGATGCATCCGTCATCCGGGTCCAGGGTGCCGGTCAGACAGGCCAGCAGGCTGCTCTTGCCGGCACCATTATGCCCCGTCACGGCCAGCCGGATCGGTCCCGTCAGGTCGAAATACAGATCCTGCCACAGCCGGCGGCCGGCGCGGACCAGGGACAGGCCCTCCACCCGCAACAGCATGCGGCCCGGGGGCAGGCCCGTGGGGGCGATGGCCATGTCCAGCGGCGCGGGCGGCCTTTCCTGCCTTTCCCGGGCGGCGTCCAGCGCCTGCGCCGCCGCTGCCGTCTGCCGTTCGGCCTTGATGCGGCGGGCCGATCCGGCCTTCTCCGCCCGGTCGCGGCGCAGGCCCATCAGGATGGGCGCATTGGCGCCCCGGGCGGCTTCCTGCCGGCCGCCGCGGCTGCGGCGGCTGGCGCGGGCTTCGGCCTCGCGGGCGGCGGACCGGGCCTGGCGGACCTGCCGCGTGGCATCGGCCAGCGCGCGTTCGGCCGCCTGCCGTTGGGCGGCCCGCGTTGCCAGGAAGCCAGCCAGGCCGCCGCCATGGCTGGTCAGCCCTCCGGGTGTCAGTTCCAGGATGCGGTCGGCCAGGGCCAGCAGGCGGCGATCATGACTGACCAGCAGCAGGCCGCCGCGCCAGCCCGCCACCAGGTCCGACAGCAATACCTGCCCCGCCGCATCCAGATCGTTGCCCGGCTCGTCCAGGATCAGGAGATGCGGTTGCGTCACCGCGATGGCCGCCAGCCGCAACCGCGCCACCTGCCCGCCCGACAGACAGGCCAGCGGCAGGTCGGGGGCCAGGTCCGCAGGCAGCCCATGGCGGGCCAGTGCCGCGGCGCGGCCCGCACCGGCGTCGGGCAGAAGGCTGCCCACCCGTTTCCCGCCGCGCGGATGCTGTGGCCAGTGGAACAGCCGCCCGCGTCTGGACACGGACCCCCGTTCGGCATGCAGGCTGCCCGACAGGAGCCGCAGCAGCGTGCTTTTGCCGCTGCCATTGGGGCCCACCAGGGCGATGCGCTCCGATGCGATACGAAGGGAGATGTTGTCGAGAAGGGGCCGGGCGCCGCCATGCGTGAAGCACAGCCCCCCGGCCACAAGCCAATCCGGCATGGATGAAACCCCGGTCAAACCAGTCAAGCCCCGATGGGGCGGCGGTCAGGACGGCTGGTTCATTTCCATGGCGGGGCACTCCGGCAGACAGGATGCCGGATGAAAACACATCCGATATCGGATGTAAAGGGGTTCATGCCAAACCCCGGTGAGAGCAACTCACCGGGGTGGCGATTGAGATACCGGTGATCGGTTGTGATCACCGGGACTTGGGTTCAGGCCAGCAGGGCTTCCTGCTCGATGGTCAGGGCCATGTCGTCGCTTTCCCACAGCCGGGGAAGGTGCTGGTCGAAGCGGATGGCGCCCAGCACCCGTGCGTCGCCATCCAGACAGGCGAATGGCAGCAGCAGCCGATCATAGCGCACCTTCAGCGCGCCGGGCAGGTCCACGCGCACCCGGCTCCAGTGCGGGCGGCCCGTGGTGCGTGCCGTGATGTAGGAATCCCCCGTTTCGCGGAATCCGGGAACATCACCGCTGTCGTAAAGGTCCAGGCCGGTCAGGTCGCGCCCGGCGAAGGCGACCAGTTCGGTGCCGTAGAGCGTGTAGCGGGGCGGCCGCCCGTCACGCGGGAAACGGGCCATCAGCAGATAGGCCAGCCACGGCTTGAGGTCGAACACCAGTTCGCCGGTCCACAGGGGCATCAGCCCCTCGCGCGGCAGGGCCCGCCACCAGGGCAGCAACGGCTGCAGCATGATCGGCAGATCCTTGCGGCATTCGGCGGCGGTGGCGGGTGGCATGCTGACGCCATGGCGAAGCGACATGGGAGTACGCCGGAAGGGTTGCGCGGGGCGTCATGGTGCAACCAACCAACCCCGCTTGTCCACCCCTGTTCCCCATTCCATCGGGTGTGGGGGGCTGTTGGCGGACCCTCCGTGGGGCTGAAACAAAATGCCCCGCCGGGCGAACCGGCGGGGCATTGCCTTCAATCCCAAGGGATTGGAGATCAATCGACGATGGCGCGGCCATTGCGCATGCCACGGCCCGTCGTGCGCTCGGCGATACGGGCGGACTTGCCGGTCAGGCCACGCAGGTAATACAGCTTGGCACGACGCACGGCGCCGCGGCGGACCAGCACGATCGAATCGATGCGCGGGCTGTACAGCGGGAACACGCGCTCCACGCCTTCGCCGTAGGAAATCTTGCGGACGGTGAAGCTGGAATTGATGCCGGCGTTCTTGCGGGCGATGACCACGCCTTCATAGGCCTGGATACGCTCGCGCGTGCCTTCGACGACCTTCACGTTCACCTTGACGGTGTCGCCGGGGGAAAAGGCCGGGATCGTCTTGCCTTCGGACAGCTTGGCGACCTGTTCGGCTTCCAGCTTCTGCAGAATGTTCATGGTACTCATCCTTCGATACTGCCACCGTTCCCGTCCGGGGTTTCGGTGGTTTTGGTTGGCTCGGCCGATGCCCGGCGGGCTCGGCGTTTCTTCACCTTTGGGGCCGGGCGGCTTGCCAGGTAGTCGGACCACAGGTCGGGCCGTCGGGCCTGTGTGATCTTTTCCGCCTGTTCGAGCCGCCATGCCCGGACCTTCTCATGGTGACCGGATAAAAGGATCTCCGGCACCGCACGGCCATTCCAGACGGGTGGCCGCGTATAATGGGGGTATTCCAGCAACCCCCGTTCAAAACTCTCTTCCCCCGCCGTTTCGACGTTCCCCATGACACCCGGCAGAAGCCGGACCACGGCGTCGATCAGACAGAGGGCCGCCGGTTCACCACCGGACAGCACGAAATCACCTAAGGAGACCTCCTCCAGGCGATGTTCCTCGATCACCCGTTCGTCGATCCCCTCATACCGCCCGCACAGCAATGTCAGGGCCCCTTCGCTGGCGATCTCTCGCACCAACGCCTGGTCCAACACGCGCCCACGCGGTGAAAGATAGACGATCCGGCCCGGTTTCAGTCCGGCTGCCGCCTGCCTGGCCTTTGCATCATGGATGGCTGCATCGAGCACATCCGGGCGCATGACCATGCCGGGGCCGCCGCCGAACGGGGTATCGTCCACGGAGCGGTGCTTATCGCGCGTGAACGATCGGATGTCCAGCTTTTCCAGCGTCCAGGTGCCCTTTTCCAGCGCTTTTCCCGCAAGGCTGAGCCCCAGCGGCCCGGGAAACATCTCCGGGAACAGGGTCAGCACGGTGACGTGCCAGGAAGGGGCGGGGGACAAGGTCATGGGATCAGCGGCTGAGGCCGGTTTCCGGGCCTTCGGGCTGCCCGCCCTCGGTGGCCGGTTCGTCGTCCGCCGGTTCGTCGTCCGCCGGTTCATCGTCCAGCGTCAGCTTGCCGCCCATCTCCGCCAGTTCTTCCGGGTCCGGGCGGGCCGGGGTGAACAGGTTGACGGGCGGGTCGACGACGATGCGGCCGGCCTTCACATCGACCACGGGCACGCAGGTGGCGGAAAACGGGATGAACACCGTCTTGCCCGACACATGCACCAGTTCCAGCACATCGCCGGCGCCGAAATCATGGATGGCCTTGATGGTGCCGAAGGCGGCGTCGCCATCGGCACCCTGGGTGACGGTTTCCAGGCCGATCAGGTCGGCATGGTAGAACTCGTCCTCCTCATCCAGCGCCGGCAGCCGCTCGCGCGGCACGAACAGCCGGACGCCCTTCAGTGCGTCGGCGGCGTCGCGGCCCTTCACACCCACGGCCTCGACCAGGAAATGGTCCTTGCCCATACCGGTCATGCGGAGCGTAAAGCTGCGCGTGCCCGGCTCGTCGGTCAGCGGGTTGTAATCGAACACGGCCTCGGGGTCGGCGGTGAAGCTCTTCACCCGCAGGCGGCCGTGAACCCCGTGCGATCCAATGATCTGGGCCACGCAAATGCGATCGGTCATCTTGATGCTCCAATGCCCTCCCGCGGGACAGGGCCCGTTCCCCCCCTCATCCTGGCGCGGGCGCCGGGATGAGGGGGGCGGAACGATCCATGTCCGTCGGGAAAGCCCTGCGCCTTACTCGGCGGCCTGGGCGGCCAGCTTGGCGCGCTCCTGGGCCTTGGCCTTCGGGGCGGACTTCTTGGGGCTTTCGATGATGGCAGGAGCCTCGATCAGGTTGGCCTTGCCCAGGAACTTGGCGACGCGGTCGGTCGGCTGGGCGCCCTTGGCCAGCCAGCCCTTGATGGCTTCCTCGTTCAGGGTGACGCGGGCCGGGTTGTCGCTCGGCAGCATCGGGTTGTAGGTGCCGACCTTCTGGATGAAGGCGCCGTCGCGCGGGGCGCGGCTGTCGGCCACGACGATGGCGTAGAACGGACGCTTCTTGGAACCACCACGGGCCAGACGGATCTTAACGGACATGGGAATCTTCCTTGTTCATGATGTGGATGTGATCTGGATGAGAAGCAACCGTCGCGGTCCAGATCGGGCCGGGCGACGATATTTCGTGACGGCGGGTCATGGGTTCTCCCCGCCATTCGCTGCCGTCCATTCGGACGCCAGGATTCCGTAAAGGCAATTATCGACCAGTTCGCCATGCGACCGGGCATAGCCCTGCCGGCGGATACCCTCGCGCAGGAAGCCGTTCGCCTCCAGCACGGCGGCGGAAGCATGGTTGCGCGGGTCGATCTCCGCCTCCACCCGGTTCTTCCGCAGAACCGTGAAGGCGTGGTGCAGCATGGCGGCGGTCGCGGCCCTGGCCAGGCCCTTGCCGCGGGCGGCAGGGACCAGCATGTAGCCCAGGCTGACCTGTGCCGGCGTCTCCTTCAGCAGCAGGGCCCAGCCCAGTGCCGTGCCGCCATCGGTCGTGATGGCCCAGTGCCAGCCGCCGCGCGCGCCGGAGGCCATGGACAGGATCTTGTCCCGGGTCTGCCCGATCTCGGTGTAATGGGCGTGCGGCATGTAGCGCATGCTGTCCGCATCGCCGAACGCGGCGTGCAGTGCATCGGCATCACCCGCCTTCAGCGGACGCAGCACGGCCGGGCCGTGGCGCAGCACGGGCAGCGGTGCCGGCGGGTTTTCCCGCCGCTGCTGCCAGTCGGCCGCCAGGATGGCGAAGATGCCCGTATCGATGAATTCCCCGGCATAGCGGAAATCCTGCCGCTGATGGCCTTCCCAGGTGAAGCCCAGGCGCAGCAGCAGGCCGGCGGACCGGTGGTTGCGCGGATCGATATTGGCGGCGATGCGGTGCAGGTTCCAGGCGCCGAAACCGTAATTCAGGGCGGCGGTGACGGCTTCTTCGGCAAGGCCACGGCCCCGCGCGGCAGGCGCCAGGATATAGCCGATCCAGCCCACGCGGTCCTGCACGCCGAACAGGCTGACCCAGCCCAGGCATTCCTGTCCGTCGGTGGTCACGGCCCATGTCCGGGTCGTGTCATCGTCCAGCAGCGCCTTTTCCATGCTGTCGCGCGTCTCTTCGATCCGCGTCAACGGCGGATGCGACCAGTATTTCATGCTGTCGGCATCGGTGAAGATGGCGTGCATGGCACCGGTATCGGCCATGGAAAGCGGGCGCAGCGTCAGCCGCGGCGTCAGCAGCGTGGCATGGTCGGGGGCAGGCCGGTGCGCAACAGGGGCGTTCATGGGCGCTCCCTGCGGCGCAGCAGCGCCAGGTAACGTTCCCGCGGCTCCCCCGTCCAGCCATTGACCCCATGGTTGGGCAGCCACACGGCATGGACATAGAAGACCAGCAGCACAGAGCCGGCCAGGAAGCCCAGCGCCCAGCCGCGGCCGGCCAGGGCCGACAGCAGGACCGTGACCGCCACATACCCGGCCAGCACCAGCAGCCGGCGGACGCGCGGCCCGTCGGTGTGGAAGGCCGGGAACAGGGCATTGTTCATGGCATGCAGCAGGGCCGCCAGCGTGGCATCGAACCACAGGCTGTCCAGCGACAGGCGTGCCGCCGCCATGTCCGCCGCCGCCATGTCCAGGGTGGCGCTCATCACCGCATGCCCTTGGGCATCAGCGCGCCCAGGCCCTGGCGCATCAGGCCCTTCTGGCCCAGCTTCTTCATCTTCTTCATCATCTGCGACATGTCCTGATACTGCTTGATCAGGCGGTTCACGTCGGCAACGGTCACCCCGGCCCCCAGCGCGATGCGCCGGCGGCGCGATGCGTTCAGGATGTCGGGCTTCTTGCGTTCCTTCTTGGTCATCGACAGGATGATGGCTTCCTGGCGCTTCAGGACCTTGTCGTCGATATTGGCGCCCTTCAGCTGATCCTTGATCTTGCCCATGCCGGGCAGCAGGTTCAGCATCCCGCCCATGCCGCCCAGCTTGGAGATCTGGCGCATCTGGGACAGCATGTCATCCAGGTCGAAGCCGCCCTTCTCCAGCTTGCGGGCCAGCTTCTCGGCTTCTTCCTTGTCGATGCTCTCGGCGGCCTTTTCCACCAGGCTGACCACGTCGCCCATGCCCAGGATGCGGCCGGCGATACGGTCGGGGTGGAAGGGCTCCAGCGCGTCGGTCTTCTCGCCCATGCCCATCAGCTTGATGGGCTTGCCCGTCACATGGCGCATCGACAGGGCGGCACCGCCGCGCGCATCGCCGTCGATGCGGGTCATGACGATGCCGGTGATGCCGACACGCTCGTTGAAATTGGTGGCGACGGTGACGGCGTCCTGGCCCGTCATGGCATCGACGACCAGCAGGCTTTCCACGGGGCGGGCCACGTCGCGGATGGCCACGACCTCGGCCATCAGCTCCTCGTCGATGGCCAGGCGGCCGGCCGTGTCCAGGATGACGACGTCATAGCCTTCCAGGCGGCCCACCTCCATGGCGCGCCGTGCGATCTCCACCGGCTGCTGGCCGGGGATGACCGGCAGGCTGGCCACGCCGGTCTGTTCGCCCAGGATGCGCAACTGTTCCTGTGCCGCCGGCCGGCGCGTGTCCAGCGAGGCCAGCAGCACCTTCTTCTTGTCGCGTTTCTTCAGGCGGACGGCGATCTTGGCCGATGTGGTGGTCTTGCCCGACCCCTGCAGGCCCAGCATCAGGATGGGGATCGGCGGGGCGGCGTTCAGGTCCAGGTCCTCGACCTGGGCGCCCAGCAGTTCCACCAGATGGTCATGCACGATCTTGACGACCATCTGGCCCGGATTGATGCCGCGCAGCACCTCCGTCCCGATGGCCTTCTCCTTCACCCCCTGGATGAAGGATTTCACGGCCGGCAGGGCAACGTCGGCTTCCAGCAGGGCGATGCGCACCTCGCGCAGTGCCGCGTTGACGTCATCCTCCGACAACGCCCCGCGCTTGCGCAGGCGGTCGAAAATGTCGCCAAGCCGTCCCGTCAGTCCGTCGAACATTGCCAGCCTTCCATTCTGGCGCCGAGCCGTCCCCCGCGGCCTTTCCGGATGGGCTTCGCCCAAACGCAAAAGCGCCAGTGCGCGACACTCGCGGACCGGCGGGGCACCTCGGTGCCGAATTGATCACCCATCATGGGTTGGCAGGTAGATACAGGCGGTGGGGGAATGAGTCAATCCATGCGGGGGCCTTCGTCTCTGGGGGACGGGGTCCCGCGCTGCTCATGACAAGGGCCGGACAAGAAGGCCCGATGACGAGGGTCAGGCAAACGGGTTGTGCCGCCAATACTCGTCGCGAACCCGATAGCATGAACGCCGATGGTCCATGACTATTGACATGGTGAGACGGATCGTGTCGGTCATGCTATCAATATTCCCGTCTCGGGGAGTGGGGGAACATGAGCGGCGAGATCGGGCGCGGGCCGGACCGGTCGCGGATCACGATTGCTGAATTGCAGGGTGTCCATAGCCGGCACCGGGCCTTTCTGCGTCGGCAGGCCGGGGGCGCGCGCGCCAATCTGAAGCTGCGTGACCTGTCGCACATGGATCTGTCGGGTTATGACCTGTCGGATGCCGACCTGTCGGGGGCCAAGCTGTTCGGCACGCGGCTGGAGGGGGCCAACCTGGTCGGGGCCAATTTCTATGCTGCCGACCTGCGCCTGGCCAACCTGGAGGGGGCGGACCTGCGCCGGGCCGACCTGCGCGGGGCGTGCCTGCGCGGTGCCGTCCTGACCGAGGCGATCCTTTCCGACAGCGACCTGCGCGACGGCACCATCATGCATGTGCGCAAGAATGGCGACATTGCCATGCACGAGTTCGAGGCCATCACCGTCAATACCGAACTGTCGGTGGCCACGATCCGCGCCGCCGACCTGTCACGCGCCAAGATATCCAACGCCTTCGTGATGCAGACGGACCTGACCGACGCCATCTTGCGCGGGACCAAGTTCGTGCGGGCCAACCTGTCCAATTCCAACCTGACGGGCTGTGACATGCAGGGTGCCGACCTGCGGGAGGCGAACCTGGCGGGGGCAAAGCTGTCGGGGGCCAACCTGACGGGGGCGGAACTGAATGCCACCCGCTTCCTGGGTGCCGACCTGATCGGCGTCATCATGGACGAGGCGACGCGCCGTTCCGCCAATCTGGAGGGCGCCATCCTGGCGCGGGAATTGTCGACCGACGGCCGCGACCTGGAACGTATCCTGGCCGACCACCGTGTGTGGGTGGACAGCCAGGGGCGCGACGGCATCCGGGCCGACCTGTCGGGCGTGGATATGTCGGGCTGCGACCTGTCGGGCCGCATCCTGTCGGCGGCGCTGATGCAGCGGACCATGCTGCGCGGCGCCAACCTGTCCGGGGCCACCCTGCCCATGGCCGACCTGTCGCTGGCCGATCTGCGGGATGCGGACCTGACCTCGGCTGATCTGCGCGGTGCCTCGCTGGAACGCGCCACCCTGACGGGGGGCGTGCTGGTCCGCGCCGACATGGGGCCGGTTCAGATACAAAGCAATGCCGTCCGCCTGTGGCCGGCCAATCTCTGCCGGGCCCGTTTCGACCGGACCGATCTGACCGGCGCCGACATGCGCAAGGTGAAGGCCATCCAGGCCATCTTCGCGCAGGCGCGGCTGATCCATGCCGATCTGGGCGGGGCAGAACTGATCAGCGCCGATCTGACGGGGGCCGTCTGCACGGGCCTGGCCCTGGACGGTGCCAACACCACCGACGTGCGGGATGCCGGGGCCCGCGACCTGAAGCTGCCGGAACTGGATGACTGACGCCGGGGCGGCGGGTCATGCCGCCGCCTCTCTCCGGCCGACGCAGGCGGGCCATGCGCAAGTGCTGCTGCCGGGCGTGGCGGCTGTGGGATTAACCTGCGGTCTCCTTGCCTTCCGATCCCGGTAGCCCTTTCATGACCGCCGTTCCGCCCACTGCCGCCACCGTTCCGTCGGACCGGTCCGGGGAGGAGAATTTCCCCCTGGGTATCGCGCTCGCCTTCGTGGCGTTCGCGCTCTACAGCGTCATGGATGTGACGGTGAAGCTGCTGGCCCGGGAATACAGCGTGCCGCAGGTCATCGCGCTGAACAGCTTCTTCGCGCTGTGGCCGATCCTGATCTATGCCGCCATCACGGGCGGGCTCTACAACAACCTGCGCACCCGCAAGCCGATCTATCACGCCATCCGGTCCGGCTGTGGCGTGATCAGCAGCTTCCTGTCCTTCTGGGCCTATTCGCGCATGCCCATCGCGGATGTCTATGCCCTGGCCTTCACCGCGCCGCTGTTCATCACGGCGCTGGCCGTGCCCATGCTGAAGGAGCCCGTGGGCTGGCGGCGCTGGACGGCCGTTGGCGTCGGTTTCATCGGCGTGCTGGTCATGCTGCGGCCGGGCGGCGGGTTGATCACCACCGCTTCCTTCGCCGTGCTGGCGGCATCCTTCTTCTATTCGATCGGCATGCTGGTCACGCGCTTTGCCCGCAATACCGAAAGCAGCGTGTCCTTCGCCTTCTATGCCACCCTGACGACGGGGGTGGTGTTCGGGGGCATGATGCCCTGGCTGGGGCGCATGCCCACGCTGCCGGACCTGGGGCTGTCGATGCTGGGCGGCACGCTGTGCGGCATCGCCTTCGTCTGCCTGCTGACCTCGTTCCGCAAGGTGCCGGCCGCCGTGGCAGCGCCGTTCCAATATACCCAGATCATCTGGGGCGTCCTTTACGGCTACCTGATCTTCGGCGATCGTCCGGACCGGACGCTGTTCGTCGGCCTGGCCATCGTGATCGGCAGCGGGCTCTACATCCTTTACCGTGAAACCGTGCTGGGCCGGCAGGTGACCTCGCGGCGCGGGGTGGAATAGGCGATGGACAGGCGCGCGCTGGCCGGTATCGGTTTCTTCGTCCTGGCGACCCTGTGTTTCGGCGTGATGGACGCCGCCATCAAGTATGTCTCAGCCGATTACGGGACCTGGCAGATCATCTTCTTCCGGGCCGTGTTCTCCATGCTGCCCATCGGGCTGCTGATCGCGCGGTCGGGCGGGGTGCGGGCGCTGCGCACCGACAGCCTGCTGTCGCATGCGGGCCGGTCCCTGATGGGGGTGGTGGCGGCCTTCGGCTTTTTCTATGCGTTTGCCCGCATGCCGCTGGCCGATGTCTATGCCATCAGCTTCGCGGCACCCCTGTTCATGACGGCCCTGTCCGTGCCGGTGCTGAAGGAAAAGGTCGGCTGGCGACGCTGGCTGGCCGTGCTGGTCGGGTTCGGCGGGGTGATGATCATGCTGCGGCCTGGCCAGGGCATGTTCAGCGCCATGGCGCTGGTGCCGCTGGTGGCCGCCGCCTTCTATGCGCTGTCCATGCTCTATGTCCGCATCCTGTCGCGGACGGAAACCAATGCCGCCATCACCTTCTATTTCGTGGTGACGCTGGCCGTGGTCAGCGGCCTGTTCATGCTGCCGGAATGGAAAGCGCCCGACCTGCCGGGGCTGTTGCTGCTGGCCTTCATCGGCATTGTCGGCGGTCTGGCGCAGATCCTGTTCACCCAGGCCTTCCGGCTGGCTGCCCCGTCGCTGCTGGCGCCGTTCGAATATGTGGCCATGGTCTGGGCCGTCGGATTCGGCTATTTCCTGTTCGGCGAGGTGCCTGACCGGGCCATCTGGGCCGGGTGCGCCGTGGTGGCGGCCAGCGGCCTCTACATCCTGCACCGGGAAACCATGCTGCACCGCAAGGCGGTGACGCCGATCGCGGCGGATGGGGAGCCGATTCGTTAATTTGTGTGGTCTGATAGCGTCTGCAACCTCTTGGCGCGACGCAATATCGTTGGCATGCTGCTGGCGATGATTTGGCAAGGAAGGTATCCACGCCCCCATGCGATCCACCGGCGCCGCCCGCACCATCGTCTGGCCAGGACGTTCCGACCCGTTGGGGGCGACCTGGGACGGGCTGGGGGTCAATTTCGCCCTGTTCTCCGCCCATGCCGAAAAGGTGGAACTGTGCCTGTTCGACAGTGAGGGCAGCCGGGAGATCGAGCGCATCGCCCTGCCGGAATGCACCGATGATGTCTGGCATGCCTATCTGCCCGAGGCGCGGCCGGGCCTGCTCTACGGCTATCGCGTGCATGGGCCCTACGATCCGTCGCGCGGGCACCGCTTCAATCCCAACAAGCTGCTGCTGGATCCCTATGCCAAGGCGCTGGAAGGGCCGCTGCGCTGGTCCGACGCGCATTTCGGCTATCGCGTCGGCGCGGTGAAGGAGGATTTGTCCTTCGACCGGCGCGACAATGCCCGCGGCATGCCGAAATGCCGGGTGATCGACCCTGCCTTCACCTGGGGCCTGGAACGCCGGCCGCGCGTGCCCTGGACCGACATGATCATCTACGAGGCGCATGTGCGCGGCCAGACGCTGCGCCATCCCGATATCGCGCCCGGCCTGCGGGGCACCTTCACAGGCCTGGCCAGCCAGCCCATGATCGATCATCTGAAGGCGCTGGGCGTGACGGCCGTGGAACTGCTGCCTGTCCATGCCTTCACCGACGACCGGCACCTGGTGGAACGGTCGCTGCATAATTACTGGGGCTATGCCAGCATCTGCTTCTTCGCGCCCGAACCGCGCTACATGACGGGCCGGTCGACGCGGGAATTCAAGAACATGGTGGCCCGCCTGCATGATGCCGGGATCGAAGTGATCCTCGACGTGGTCTATAATCACACGGGCGAGGGTAACCATCTGGGGCCGACCCTGTCGTTCCGCGGGATCGACAATGCCAGCTACTATCAGCTCCATCCGCATGACAAGCGCTTCTACCTGGATCATACCGGTACCGGAAATACCCTGGATCTGTCGCATCCGCGTGTATTGCAACTGGTCATGGACAGTTTGCGCCACTGGGTGACGGACATGCATGTGGACGGGTTCCGTTTCGATCTTGCAACGACACTGGCGCGGGAAGCGCACGGCTATGACAGCGGATCGGGCTTCCTGGACGCGATGCGTCAGGACCCGGTGCTGGCCGGGGTGAAGCTGATCGCGGAGCCGTGGGATATCGGCCCCGGCGGCTACCGCGTGGGGCAGTTCCCGGCGGGGTGGAGCGAATGGAACGACCGCTACCGCGACACGGTGCGCCGTTTCTGGCGCGGGGATGAGGGGATGCTGCCCGAACTGGCGGCACGGCTGACGGGATCGGCCGACATCTTCGACAATGCCCGCCGCCGCCCCTGGGCCAGCGTCAATTTCGTGACCAGCCATGACGGGTTCACGCTGGCCGACCTGGTCTCCTACAATGTGAAGCATAATGAGGCGAACCAGGAAGGCAACCGGGACGGGCACGACGCCAATTTCAGCCTCAATCACGGGGTGGAGGGGCCGACGGACAATCCGGCCGTCAATGCCGTGCGCCGGCGTCAGGCACGCAACATGCTGGCCACGCTGCTGCTGTCGCAGGGCACGCCCATGCTGACGGCGGGTGACGAGATGCTGCGCACCCAGCGCGGCAACAACAACGCCTATTGCCAGGACAATGAGGTGAGCTGGCTGGACTGGCCGGGCCTGGGCGCCGAAGGGGCGGCGATGACCCGGTTCGTCGCCCGCCTGACCCGGCTGCGCCGCGACCATTCCGTGCTGCGGCGCGGGCGCTTCCTGCATGGGCGGGAAATGTCGGAAGACGGGCTGAAGGACATCACCTGGATCAATCCCCAAGGGGTGGAAAAGGCGGCGGAGCAGTGGCGCGACGGCCATGCCCGCTGCCTGGGCCTGCTGCTGAACGGCAAGGCGGGCCGGCATCTGGCCGCCGACGGCACGCCCGACCTGGACGGGGTGCTGCTGCTGATCGTCAATGCCGGTGGGGACTCGGCGGATTTCATCCTGCCGTCGGTGCCGGGGGGACAGACATGGCGCTGCCTGCTGGATACCGGTGACGAGGAGGGGCGGCCCACGGCCGAACCGGGGCCGGTCCTGTCGGCCACCGGACAGGCTGTCGCCTTGCCAGGCCGGACATGCTGGCTATATCAACTGATCGAGACGGACACGGCGCCCGCGCCCGGTCCGGTATCCGGCCTGGGAGGGCCGGCGCATGCCTGACTATGATTTCCGTTCCCTTGTCGTCGTCATCATCGACCGGGAAACCAATACCCGCCGCCTGCTGCGGGGCATTCTGGCCCGTCTTGGCATCGAACGCATCCTGGACATGGCCGACACGACGGACGCGCCGACGGCCATGATCGCGCTGCAGCCCGACCTGCTGTTCATCGATGCGGATGCGCCCGATCCGGATGGCCTGCGGTTCGTGCAGGGGCTGCGCCATGCCCAGGCCCCCAACAACCCCTTCATGGGTGTCATCGCCACCACCTGGCAGCCCACGCAGCCCCTGCTGATGCGCTTCAACGCCACAGGTGCCGACGACATGATGGCCAAGCCCTTCTCGGCCAAGCAGGTGCATGACCGGCTGACCAACCTGATCGACACGCGGCGCAGCTTCGTCGTCACGGCCGACTATATCGGACCCGATCGCCGCCGGCAGCCACGGGAAGGTATCCAGATCCCGCTGTTCGATGTGCCCAACACCATGCGGATGAAGGTGACGGGGCAGTTCGAGCGCACCCGCGCCTCTGAATCCGTGGCCAACATGCTGGAAGCCATCAACAGCCAGAAAATCGTGCGCAACGGTTTCCAGGTGGCCTTCCTGATCGATTTCGCGTCCCCCGGCCTGATGGCAGGGGGGGACCGGATGGCGGCCGACCATCTGCTGCGGGCAGGGGCCGCCCTGGATGACCTGGTGCGCCGGCTGCGCCCGGAAAGCGACCTGCGCGGGCCGGTGGAAACCTATGCCGCGACGATCCGCGCCGCGCTGGAAGCCTTCCGTGCCGCACCGGGGCAGCCGCTGGCCGGGGTTCAGCCCTTGCGCGCGGCGGCCCTGGGGCTGGCCGGCGTCACGGCCCGCCGCACCGACCTTGCCGCCGTGGAGGCGGAGGTACGGGGGGCGGTCACCGCCTATCGCAACCGTCTGGCCCAGATCGCCCAGGCCAAGGCCGGCCAGCAGGCGGCGGGGCAGCAGGCGGAAAAGGACGGTACCGACAAGACGGATGGTTGATCGGCGGCGGCGAGGGCCTTGTTCTAATATCGGCGGCCGAAATATTTGACCGTTGGTATCGGCGGCGACTGCCGCCGCGCGCCACGTGGCGCGCGCACGAGCCGTTGGCATGTGGGTGCCGGCGCTTGAGGTGCCGGAAACCTTGACCTTCGGTCAAGATTTTCGGCCGCTGGTATAGGCAGGCTCCTTCAGATCGGGCCACACAGGGCAGGGCCCGGCATGGGGGAACTGCTGACTGCATGGCTTGCAGCCTTTCCAAGCCCGCCCATTTGTGGGCAGCGTCGGGAAAATCTGCTCAGGACAGCCAGCCGTTCAGGACATAGAGCGCGCCGCCGATGGCGGCCCCCAGCAGGGTGCCATTGATGCGGATAAATTGCAGGTCGCGCCCCACGCGCAGTTCCAGGCGCTGCGTGAAGGACTGCACATCCTGCTTCTTCAGCGTGTCGGCCACGAAATTGCGGATGGCCTGGCGCCAGCGGGGCAGGGCGGCCGTGAAAGCCCCCTCCACGGTTTCGTTCAGGCGGTCGCGCACGGCCGGTTGCTTCAGCGCGTCGGCCAGCGACGCGGCCACACCGTGCAGGGCGGAGCGGATATGTCCCTCCGGCCTGTCCAGATCGTCCAGGGCCGCCTGCCGCAATCCGGCCAGCAGATCGCGGATCAGCGGCCCCGCCGCATCGGGCCCTGTGAACTGGCGCAACGCCTCCAGCAGCCGCTGCGCCAGCTCGCTGCCCTCCTCCACCTCGTCCGGCAGGGCGGCCAGCCAGCGGCGCAGGTCCTGGCCGGCCGGGGCATGCGGGGAGCGCAGGTCCCAGAGATGGCCCAGCAGCGCCTCGTTGATGGTTTCCGCCAGGGACCGGTCGACCGATGACGGCATCCACCAGCGCGATTTGCCGGCCACGGCCTGGGCCACCCAGCCGCGCTGCGTATGCACCAGATGGATCAGCCGGTCGGCCAGTTCCCGCAGCAGCGGTTCCAGCGCGTCGGACGTGACGAAGGTCCGCAGCGCCCCCGCCAGGGCCGGGCGCAGATCGGCCTGTGACAGGCCGGCCGACAGGGCCCGGCTCAACGCATGGGCCAGCGGTGCCTCCCCTTCCTGACGCAGAAGGCCGGGCAGCATCCCGGCCAGCAGATCGACCAGCTTGCCGCGGCCGTCCTGGCCATCCAGCAGCCGGGCCAGCCGGTCAGCCGGGTCCATGCGCCGCACCTGCTCCACCAGCATGGCCGGTTCCAGGAATTCCCGGTCGATATAGGTGGCGATGCCGTCGGCGATACGGTCGCGGTTGCGCGGCACCAGGGCCGTATGGGGGATGGGCAGTCCCAGCGGGCGGCGGAACAGGGCTGTCACGGCGAACCAGTCGGCCAGTCCGCCGATCATGCCGGCTTCCGCCACGGCGCGCAGGGCCGGGGCGGCCCCGGGCGGCATGAAGGGCGCATGGCTGGCCGCCCAGCCGCCGGCCGCCAGCGCCAGGCACGCGCCCGCCAGCCAGCGATGGCGGCGCAGGTCGCGGGCCAGGGCCTCGTCATCGGCGGGGGAGGGCAGGTGGTCGGTCATCCGTTGGTTTGCATGCTGTTGCGTTCCTGCACATCCTACCCCGCCCGCCGGCCCCGGAAAGCGGATTTACCGGCCGGTTACAGGCGGGACACCATTTGTCTCCGCCATCTGTGCCGCCAGCCCCTCGCGATAGGTGGGGTAGAGCAGCTGGTATGAAAGCCAGGTTTTCAGGCGATCATTACGGACCCGGCGATTATCGGCATAGAAGCTGGCGGCCATGGCCGACATCGTTCCGGTATCGAAAGGCTCAAGGGGTGGTGGCTCCAGGCCCAGCAGGCGGGCGGCATGGGCCACCACATCCGCCGCCGGCGCCGGCAGGTCGTCGGCGACATTATAGGCCGTGCCGGGCCGTGGTCGGCCCATGGAAGCCATCAGCGCGCCGCCGATATCATCGACATGGATGCGGCAGAAGACCTGCCCCGGCTTGTCGATGCGCCGCGCCGTGCCGGCCCGCACATTGTCGATGGCGCTGCGCCCCGGACCATAGATGCCGGGCAGGCGGAACAGGTGGACGGGCACGCCGTGGTCCTGCCACAAGGACAGCCACTGTCCTTCGGCCGCCACGCGCCGCCGCCCGCGCGGGCCGGTGGCGGCCAGGGGCGTCTCCTCATCCACCCAGCCGCCGTCGCTGTTGCCATAGACACCGGTCGTCGACAGGTAGCCGGCCCAGCGCAGGCCGGCCGCCTGTGCCGCGATGTCGGCACCGTGCGCATCGACCACGGGATCGCCATGTTCATCGGGTGGAACGGTGGACAGCAGGTGGGTGGCGCCGGCCAGGACCTTTCGGGCACCGGCCAGCGGCCGGCCCCGGTCGAACGGGTGGGCATCGATCCCCGCGGCGACCAGCGCGGCGGCCTTGTCGGCACCGCGCACCGTGCCGGCCACGGACCAGCCCGCGTCGCGCAGACGGCCGGCCAGCCGCAGCGCCGTGTAACCCAGGCCGAAGATGAAAAGCCGCCCTGGCGGCGGGATCAGGGGATCGGTCATGAAACTTTTGACACTTGCCAGCCGGTGGTCGATGGGAGTTTGTAGCGCGTCATGAACCGATTTCTCAATGCTGCGGCGCTGGCCGCCCTGATGGCCCTTCTGCCCGCCGCTTCGGCGCGGGCGGAGGATGGGCGCGTTTTCTCCAGCCGCACGGCCTGCCTGGCGCGGGCCGAGGCCTTGCCCGACTTCGCGCTGGCAGAGGCGAAGCTGTGGGAACGCCAGGGCGGGGCCGCCGATGCCCGCCTGTGCCAGGCCCTGGCCCAGCTTCTGCGGGGCGAATGGGAAGCGGCGGCCCCGGCGCTGGAGGCATCGGCCACCGAACTGGCGCATGAGGCCGCCACCATGCGCGCCAACCTGTGGAGCCGGGCCGCCCTGGCATGGTCCAACGCCCGCAAGCCCGATGCGGCCGAGGCCGCCTATGGCAAGGCCGTGGCGCTGACGCCGAACGACCCGCAATTGCTGATGGACCGGGCCATCCTGCGGGCCGGTGCCGAACGCTATTGGGATGCCGTTGCCGACCTGGACCGTGTCATCGACCTGATGCCGCGCCAGTCGGAGGCCTGGCTGCTGCGTGCCCAGGCCCATCATGTGCTGGCTCTGGACGCCAAGGCCATGAACGATGTGCAGGAAGCCCTGCGCCTGTCCCCGCAGAACAGTGAGGCGCTGCTGCTGCGCGGCAATCTTTACGCTGCCAAGAGCAATCTTGCCTTTGCCAAGCGCGATTGGGAAACGGTGCGCCGTGTGGCTGCCGACAGCCCGGCGGCGCAGGTGGCGCTGGAAAACCTGAACGCCCTGGAACGTGCCCACACGACGCAGCAGCGCGAATTGAAGCGCCAGCGGCAGGAATGACTGCCGCCGGCCCGCATCGCGTCATTTCGGCAGCAGCGTATCCATCCATGGCCCGTTGGGCAGCCGGTTGGCCAGGTCGGTGATGTGCTTGTTCCACCAATGGCGCTGTTCGACCAGATGATCGTAATCGAACTGGTCTTCCCGCCATTGCCGGTCGCTGGTGTGGTAGGTCAGCAGGTCGATGGGATAGCCGACATCGGCAGAGCTGTAGCGCGTGCTGTCGAATGACAGATAGGCCAGCTTCAGCGCCATGGTCATGGTGGTCTGGTATTTCAGCGCCCGGTCCAGGATGGGCTTGCCATAGGTCGTGGCGCCGATCGACAGATAGGGGGTGCGCTCGTCCACCTCGATCCAGTTGCCTTCCGGATAGATCAGGAACATGGTCGGTTCCTCATCCCCGGCCAACTGACCGCCGATGATGGCGTGCAGGTTGAACTTCAGGTTGGACGCTTCCAGCGCCTCCCTGTCCTCCGTCGCCACGATACGCAGGCAGCGGGAGAAGGCATTGGCCGCATCAAGCATGGTGGGGAAGGGCTTGGACTTCTTCTCCGCCATTTCCCGGCGCAGATAGGCCAGCGTCTTGTCGCGCACGCTGCGCAGCCCGGAGGTCATGACGAAGAACTGCTCCTTGCCGTTCTTCATCAGGGTCACCTTGCGGGCGGCGGTCACCTGGGTGCCGGCCGTGATGCGGCCGTCGGCAAGGGCGATCAGCCCGTCCTTGGTCTTGATGCCGAGACAATAGGTCATGAGGGTCCTGGCCATGTGCTGTCGGGCGGATGGGGCGCGCATCCTGTCATGGTCAACCTTCCCGCGAAAGCCCAAAGCGAATCGTCCGCCCCTTGTTTTGCCGCCATCGCCCATGCATGCGGAGCCCGGCAGCCAATGCGCGCAATAATCGTGTTGCACTGCACAAAAGTACGCTTGACTCTACGCATCGCATCGATATACCTTGCCCATGCTGCATTGCAGCAGACCGGATCGACCGGTGGGCCGGCCGGCACGGATGCCGGATCGGGCCGCCAGGGTCGGGACAGCGGCGACCGGTGCCGGGGCTGCGCCTGAGCGGACCGGCAACGACAGAGCGCGAAGGAGATAGCTGATGGCAACCCGCACGCCGAAGGGAACCGCGGCCCGCCGGACGACGAAGCCCGTCGCCGCCAGGCCCGACGCCGTTCCGCCGGCTGAAGAGAAGGTGCCGGCCGCCCCCGCGGCCGTCGAGACGACGAAGGCCGAGGCTCCGGCCCCGGTGGCCCCGGTGGCCCCGGTGGTGGAGCCCGCCCCTGCGGAAGAACCCGCGACGGATGCCCCCGCCCCTGCGCAGGCTGCGCTGGCGGGCGCTGTGGAAGAGGTGACGGCCCCCGTTCCGGTGGAAGAGCCCGTGGCCCCCGCAGCGCCGAAGGCACCGGCGGCGAAGGCGAAGCGCACGCCGCGGCCGGCTGCACCCAAGATACCCCAAACGGCGGCCAAGCCCGCCGCTGCCCCCGCCGCCCTGGCTCCTGTGGCGGTGACCAAGCCCGTCCCGGCCGCAGCCGTTTCACCGGATGTCGGCCAGGCTATCGCCTATACCAAGGAAAAGGTGGAAAAAATGAGCAAGCAGGTTTTCGCTTCGTTCGATGATGTCGTCGGCTTCCAGAAGGACAATGTGGAAGCTTTCGTTGCTTCGTCCCAGATTCTGACCAAGGGTCTGGAAGCCCTGTCGAAGGAGATCGCAGCCTTCACCCAGGCCCAGTACGAGCAGTCGGTGGCTACGACCAAGGCCCTGTTCGCCGTGAAGTCGGTGAAGGAACTGGTCGACCTGCAGACCGAATTCGCCAAGACGTCCTTCGATGCCTTCGTGGCCGAGGCGACCAAGGTGTCGGAAACCGGCTTCAAGGTGGCCAACGAGGCCGCCGAGCCGCTGACGGCCCGCGTCAACGCGACGGTGGAAAAGCTGTCGAAGATCAAGGCCGCCTGATCGGGCGCCTGACCGGCTTTTGATACCAACTTGTGATCAGTGGAACTCACCACAAAATAGGTTGAGTTCGCGAACGGGGCGCTGGCGACAGCGCCCCGTTTTGCGTTCCAGGTCCCGTCACTTCTCGTTCAGGCTGGGGCACCGCCGGCCGGTGGCCGGGCCTGAACGGCCCCCCTCAGCCGGCGCATGCCCATGCCGGGCACTCTCACTCCCGGGTGAACCGCCAGACGCTGGCAGGCGGGATGTTGGCGATGGTGAAGCCGACCCGCCGCCCGCGCAGCCCCAAGGCCTTGCGCCGGATGGGGGAGCGGGCGGAATAGGTGTAGGCGTAGAAGGCGCGGCCCGGCGGCATGATGTCGAAGATGGCGTCGACGATGGCCCGCTGCTGTTCGGCCGGGATCAGGATCATGGGCAGGCAGACCAGGACGGTTCCCACCTTGCCGCGCACCTCTTCGGGCAGCATCCGGCAGATGTCTGCGACATCGCCTTCCAGCACGTTGACCTGCGGGAAATGCCGGCGCAGCCATGTGGCCAGTTCCGGGTCGCGTTCCACGCTGTAAAGGCGGGAGGGGGGAACGCCCGCATCCAGGATGGCGCGGGTGACAGCACCCGTGCCGCCGCCGAACTCCACCACCACCTCGTCCGGATCGCGGCGGATCTGCCGTGCCATCAGCCGCGACAGCGACGGGGCCGACGGGGTGATGGACGCCATGCTGAGAGGGTTGGCCAGCCAGCGCTTGAAGAACAGCCAGGCGGCGCTGCTCTCCTGATGGGTGCGAAGGGTGGCGGCTCTATGGGTCATTCTGGGTGCCTGGGAACAGTTGAACCGGACAGAAATAAGGCTGGCGATGCTGCGACGCAACATACCCTCCTGGTCAGGTCGGACCGCTTGGGCGGTCGGCCTGGGTCTTCACACGTTTCCAACTGCCAGTGCCGTTTCCATTTTTTCCGACAGCTCCAGCCATTCCAGCTCTGCCGCTTCCAGATCGTTGCCGACGGCACCCAGCTCGATCTGCAATTTGGTCACCTTTTCCGACGGACCTTCGTAGAGCTTGGGTTCCGCCAGCTTTCCTTCAAGCTCCAATTTCCGCCTGGTGAGTTGTGCCACACGCTTTTCGACGGTTTCAATCTGCCGGCGCAGGGGGGCCAGTTGCTGACGCAGTTCGGCGGCAGCCCGCCGTTCCTCCTTGCGGGCGTCGCGCCCGGCGCCCCTGTCGGGGCCGCCGCCCGCCACGCCGGCCGCCGCCGCCCGCTCCGCCTTGCTCTTTTCCAGCAGCAGGCGCTTGTAATCCTGAAGATCGCCTTCGAACGGCGCGGCCGTGCCGTCATTCACCAGCCACAGCCGGTCGGCGGTCAACTCCACCAGATGCGGGTCGTGGCTGATGACGATGACAGCCCCTTCATAGTCGTTCAGCGCCTCGACCAGCGCGTCGCGGCTGTCGATATCCAGATGGTTGGTCGGTTCGTCCAGCATCAGGATGTGTGGGGCGTCGCGGGTCATCATGGCGAGCAGCAGCTTGGCCTTCTCGCCCCCCGACAGGCTGGCGATCCTGGTATCCGCCTTGGCCTGGTTGAAGCCGAACCGGCCCAGATGCGAGCGGGCCTGGCCCTCCAGCGTGCCGGGCGGCATTACGGCCTGCATCTGTTGCAGCGCCGTCCAGGTCAGGGTCAACTCGTCCGTCTGATGCTGGGCGAAATACCCGACGCGCAGCTTGGACGACCGGAACATCTCCCCGGACATGGTGCCCAGGCGGCCGGCCAGCAGCTTGACCAGCGTTGACTTGCCGTTGCCGTTGGCACCCAGAAGCGCGATGCGGTCATCGGCATCGATGCGCAGGCCCAGCCGCTTCAGCACCACCCTGTCGCCATAGCCCACCGACACATTGTCCAGCCGGATCAGCGGCGGGGCCAGCTCGTCGGGGGAGGGGAAGTTGAAGCTGACGGGCGTATCGTCGATCACCTGGATGCGGGGGCCCAGCCGCTCGATGGCCTTCAGCTTGCTTTGCGCTTGGGTCGCCTTGCTGGCCTTGGCGCGGAACCGGTCCACGAAGGCCTGGAGATGGGCGCGCTGGGCATCCTGCCTGGCGGCCTGGGCCTTGGCATGTTCCATCCGCATGGTGCGGACCTGCACGAACTGGTCGTAATTGCCGCCATAGGCGGTCAGCTTCAACTGGTCCAGATGCACGATGCTGGTCGGCACGCGGTTCAACAGGCCGCGATCATGGCTGACGATCAGCATCGTGTGCGGATAGTTGCGCAGATATTCCTCAAGCCACAATGTGGCTTCCAGGTCCAGATGGTTGGTCGGCTCGTCCAGCAGCAGCAGGTCGGGCTCGGCGAACAGCACGCCGGCCAGGGCCACGCGCATGCGCCAGCCGCCGGAAAAATCGCTGCAAGGCCGCCGCTGCGCCTCGGCATCGAACCCCAGGCCCGACAGGATGCGGCCCGCCCGTGCTTCGGCCGAATGGGCCTGGATGTCGGACAGGCGGTGATGGATTTCCGCGATGCGCAGCGGGTCGGTCGCCGTCTCCGCCTCGGCCAGCAGGGCCGTGCGCTCTGTGTCGGCGGCCAGCACCGCGTCGATCAGCGTGGTCTCGCTGCCCGGTGCCTCCTGCCGCACCCACCCCATCTTCAGCCCGCTGGGCAGGGTGATGGAACCCGCATCCGGCTGTACCTCCCCGGCGATCAGGCGCAGCAGCGTGGATTTGCCCGTGCCGTTGCGGCCGACCAGCGCCACACGGTGCCCGGCGGGGATCGTGACGGAAGCCTGGTCCAGCAGCAAGCGGCCGGCGATACGGTAGGTGAGGTCGGTGATCATCAGCATGATGTGCGCCCCTTACCACAAACTGCCGGACCGCAGAAGCGGCACGCATATAAGGGCAGACAGAATGACCGTTGTGGGGGCATCACGGGGCCTGTATAAGGCCGCCCAGTTTCAAGCTTATGCCTTATGGAGATAACCATGGCTGTCGAACGGACGCTGTCGATCGTCAAGCCCGACGCGACCCGCCGCAACCTGACCGGCAAGATCAACGCCCGCTTCGAGGAAGCCGGCCTGCGCATCGTCGCCCAGAAGCGCGTGTGGCTGTCCAAGCAGCAGGCCGAGCAGTTCTACGACGTTCACCGCGAGCGTCCGTTCTTCGGCGAGCTGGTTTCCTTCATGATCTCCGGCCCGGTGGTCGTGCAGGTTCTGGAAGGTGAGAACGCCGTGGCCCGCAACCGCGAGATCATGGGCGCCACCAACCCGGCCAATGCCGCCCCCGGCACGATCCGCAAGGATTTCGCCGAGAGCATCGAGGCCAATTCCGTCCATGGCTCCGACAGCCTGGACAATGCCAAGATCGAGATCGCCTATTTCTTCGCCGGGACGGAGATCGTGGGCTGATCCCAGCCGACGCCGTTTCCCATCGGGGATCGATCTGAAAAGCCGCCGGGGCTGTGCCTCGGCGGCTTTTTACTTGGGGCCGCTCTCGTCCGGCGCCATCAGGCTCGTCCGGTTCGATGGGGGGGGCTGCCTGATGGTCTTGAAAGAAAAAGGGCGCCGGGGACCCATGGTCCCGCGGCGCCCTTGACCAACCAGCTTTGCCGGCCAGCTCTGACGGTGGATCAGGCGGCCTGCTTGCGCTGTTCGACGGCGGCTTCGAAATGCCGCAGCATGGCGTCGATCAGGTCGGCCATGTTCTCGCTGCTCTGCGCCGTCAGCAGGAAGCGGTCCTGCACGACGGCATCCTCCGACCAGACCGCGCCGGCGGCTTCCAGGGCCGCGCGGGCGCTGTCGGCGCCGGTGACGGTGCGGGTCTTGATCCGCTCCACCAGGGCCAGCAGTTCCACGCCCTTGCCAAAGGCGGCGATGCCCTTGCCGGCATCGACGAAGCTGCCGACGATGCGGCGGGTGTGCGGGTTGGTGGCCAGCTTGGCGACCGAGCGGTCACCGCCCGGCAGGACCAGCAGATCGAAATCGGCGGCCAGCACCTCGCCCACATGGCGGTCGGTGGGGAAATAATGGCCCCAGGCGGCGCCGTGCCAGCCATTCACCAGGCCCTGTTCGGGAGAGATGATCTTGGGCTTGGCCCCGGCCTTCAGCAGGGCGCGCTGCGGTTCCGTCATCTCCACTTCTTCGAAGCCGTTGGCGACGAGGATGGCGATGTTCTTTCCGGCGAGCAGTTGTTCGGTCAAGGTCGTGTCTCCTTACTGGTTGGTCCGTCTCTGCCCATCGGCGGCCCGGTGGCCCGGCGCGGGGGAACAGGACAGGCTCGCCACGGCCGGGCCGCAGCGTCGTTTTTCAAGCCATGCCGAAAGCGGCGCGCTGTCCCGATGGGACCCGGTCCGTTCCTGGGGGACGGTATGCCATGGCGTTCCGCCGCACCCGGCGCGGCGGGTGGGGTCGGTCGTGGCTCTCCCCCCAAGGTTCCGGTCGGGGATCGGGGGGCGTGTTACGTCTTTTCATGCATGGCGGGGTAATTGGCCCTTCGCATGGCGAAGGTCAAGCCACAATTCGGGTAGACCTGCCATGGGCGCATGGCGGGGGGCCTTGAAAGGGCCGCCGCAGGGCGTCCGGGAAGGGGTATCCGGGGGTCAGGCGGGTGGACGGACCAGGGTGATTTCCGTGCCCCTGTCATTGGTGACGGCAAAGCCGGCGCGTGACAGGAAAGGGCGGGCATCGCTGTGGTAGAACAGCGCCGCCCGGACGGGAAGCCCCATCCCGTCCGCCGTTCCGCACAGTGCCGACAGCGCCATGCCCCCCAGGCCCCGGCGGCGCTGGCCCGGAAGGATGGTCAGGTCCAGCAGGGCCACCCCGTCCGGCCCCGTCCAGTCCAGGGTCATCATCCCCACCATGCGCGCATCCAGGCCCAGCAGCAGGGTTTCCGCGTCCGGGCGCCCGTGGCGCAGATTGTCCATGCGGCCTTCAACCTGGATCGACACCATCATGGACCGGACGGAGCCGGGGACATCGGCCAGCATGTGCAGCGCATCGGCCATCACCAGTTGCCGGACCATGCTGCGGTCCGCCGGCTGCGCGATGCGGGCCTGCAGGCCGGACAGGCGGGAGATCAGGACCTGTGAGGCAGCATCGCTCATGGGGCGGTCACTATTGGTTGCGTCCCGGCAACCGTAACCGCCCCGAAGGCCATACCCCCTATGAAGTGCTTCACATCACAAGATGGACGGGCGGCTTCATTCCGCCGCCGCACCGGTTCCCGGCAGGGGATGGGACAGGAAGCGCTTGCGCAGTTCCGTTTTCAGCAGCTTGCCCGTGGCGGTATGGGGCAGTTCCGCCACGAAGACGATATCGTCCGGCAGCCACCATTTCGCCACCTCGCCCGCCAGATGCGTCATCAGCGCGTCCTTGTCGGGCGTGTGCCCGGCGCGGGGTACGATGACCAGCAGCGGCCGCTCAACCCATCTGGGGTGCGGCACGCCGACGACGGCGGCCTCCTGCACCGACGGATGGCTCATGGCGGCATTCTCCAGGTCGATGGAACTGATCCATTCGCCGCCGGATTTGATGACGTCCTTGGCGCGGTCCACGATGCTCATGGCCCCGTCGGGGCTGATCACGGCGACGTCGCCCGTCTTGAACCAGCCATCGGGGGTGAAGGCCTCGGCATTGGCCTTCTCGTCCTTGTAATAGCCGCGGGTGATCCAGGGTCCCCGCACGGCCAGCTCGCCATAGGAGAGGCCGTCATGCGGCTGGTCGCGGCCGTCGGGGCCGATGATCCGCATTTCCACACCATAGAGCGGGCGGCCCGCCCGCATCTTGGCGTCATGCTGCTGTTCCAGGGGCAGCAGCGCCTCTTCCGGCGACAGGCTGCCCAGGCTCCCCACGGGTGACAGTTCCGTCATGCCCCAGCCCTGGATGCAGGAGACGTCGTGGACCTTCTCGAACTCCTCCAGCATGGCGCGGGGCAGGGCGGAACCGCCGACAGTGACGGATTTCAAGGTCGTGAACCGGGCGCCGGTCGTGCGCATATGGGCCAGCAGCCCCAGCCAGACCGTGGGCACGCCGCTGGAAACGCTGACCTTCTCCTCCTCCATCAGCTCATAGACGCTTTTGCCGTCCAGCCGGGGGCCGGGCAGCACCAGTTTCCCGCCATTGATGGCGGCCGCATAGGGATAGCCCCAGGCATTGGCATGGAACAGCGGCACGACGACCAGGATGCTGGATGCGCCGCGCAGGTCCATGCCCGGCGCGGTCAGCACGCCATAGGCGTGCAGCACCGATGACCGGTGGCTGTAAAGGACCCCCTTGGGATTGCCCGTCGTGCCGGAGGTGTAGCAAAGGCCGCAGGCCGTGTTCTCGTCGAATTCCGGCCAGTCATAGCTTTCCGGCCGGTCTTCCAGCAGTGTTTCGTAGCAGAGCAGGTTGGGGATGCCGGGTGCCGCCGGCATCAGCTCGGGACGGGTCATCACCACGACGCCTTCAACGCCCTTCAGCGCCGGCCACAGCTTTTCCACCAGCGGCACGAACATCGGGTCCACGAACAGGAACCGGTCCTCCGCATGGTTGATGATGTAGGTGATCTGGTCGGGAAACAGGCGCGGATTGATGGTGTGGCACACGGCGCCGATGCCGGGCAGGGCGTAATAAAGCTCCAGATGGCGATGGTCGTTCCAGGCCAGCGTGCCCACCCGGTCCCCGCCCTTCACACCCAGTGCATCCAGCGCATGGGCCAGCCGGGCCACGCGGTGCCAGGCATCACGCCAGCTATAGGTATGCGGCGCCTCTGCCGCGAAGCGCGATGTGATGGGCTGGCTCCCGTAATTCTGCGCGGCATGCCGCAGCAGGCTGGTGGTCAGCAGCGGGCGGTCCATCATCAATCCGGCAAGCATCGAATCCTTCTCCCAGGCATGGTTGTTGTTATGGTTTGGCCTTCCATAGCTTGGTGATTTTCAGGGCGGGTTTCCAGTGCTGATTTAAACGTCTGTTCCAGTTTCCGGCAGCCAGCAAAAAGGCCGCACCGACGGGGATCGGGGCGGCCTTTGGCGTGGCATCGCGGTGGTGGCGTGGGGCGCCCCGTCAACTGATCTGCGACAGGATTTCCTCAAGCTCGTTGAAATCGGGCATGTACTCGGTCGGTACCTTCTTGCGGGCCGCCTCGATCGATACCTGCGGGGCATAGCCGCCGAGATGGGCGACGATGGCCGTCTTGATCACGCCGAAGAACTGGCTGTCCTCCTCCGCGATGCCCTTCAGGCGGCCGGCGATGGGGGCGGCCAGGCAATAGGCCAGGAAGATGCCCAGGAACGTGCCGACCAGCGCGCCGCCGATCAGCTTGCCCAACACCTCCGGCGGTTCGGTGATCGACGCCATGGTCTTGATCACGCCCAGCACGGCGGCCACGATGCCCAAGGCCGGCAGCGCGTCGGCCAGACCCTGGATGGCGTGGGATGAATGCTGGTCCTCATGCTTCATCTTGTCGATCTCCTGCTCCATCAGCGTTTCCATCTCGATCGGGTTGTCGACGCCGATGGAGAACATGCGCAGGTAATCGGCAATGAACTTGACCGTGGTCGCATTCTTCATCACGGCCGGATAGGCGTTGAAGATGTTGCTCTCCATCGGCTTTTCGATGTGCTGTTCGATGGCCAGCACGCCCTTGCTCTTCATGGTCTTCAGGATTTGATAGAGCAGGGAAAGAAGCTCGATATATTCCTTCTTATGGAACTTGGATCCGGCGAAGATCTTCTTGATGTCGGCGCCCGCGGCCTTGATCGTATGGGCCGAATTGGTGATCATGAAGGACGAGACGCCGGACCCGCCGATGATCATGATTTCCTTCGGCAGGGCCTCGATGATGATGCCCATCTTGCCGCCGAAGATGACGTAACCGCCGAACACACAGAAGAACACGCCGACAAGGCCGATGATGGCGAACATTAAATGCCCCGGTTCGAATGAAACGCCCTGAAACCATTGGGCAGCCTAACCCAAACGGGTATCAAAACCAACCGGGCATAAGGTCAGGAGCCGGCCGGGGCCGGTTGGAGGAGGCCCGATTCGGCACGCCGCCCGCAGCGGCGGCAGGACGGGCGTTACCGGATGGCGAACAGGCTTTTGAAAGCCGAATGCCGGTATTTCCCGACCCGGGCATCTCCGCCCAGGGGATTTTCAATGGGCCGACAAATCCATGAGCGTCGATTCTATGTGACGCCGATTTCATGGTGTGGATTTTTGTGAACTGGAGCGGGCGAAGGGATTCGAACCCTCGACCCCAACCTTGGCAAGGTTGTGCTCTACCCCTGAGCTACGCCCGCATCGCCAGTTCGGCACCGCCATCGGCGGTCATGTTTTCGGAATGGAGCGGGCGAAGGGATTCGAACCCTCGACCCCAACCTTGGCAAGGTTGTGCTCTACCCCTGAGCTACGCCCGCCCATTTCCGAAAGCCCGTCGGGGTTCCCCCCGGCGGTGAGCGCGGAATATAGCCATCAAAGTCGGGCATGCAAGGACTTTCTTTCATGGTCCTCCCGGAATTTACGCCTGCCGGCCCCCGCGTTGCGCATGGCCGCCCTTCGGGAGGTTTGCGGCGGGCCCTTGCGCGCTCTATATAACGCTTGAGACAAAGAAGACGGGTGCGTCCCGCACGTGCCCGTGCCCCCGCGCAAAAGCCTTACAGACCAGACAGACCAGGAACGACCATCCATGTTCTCCACCACGCCCGCCCCCGACGGCGCCAAGCCCGCCAACGACCTGATCAAGGATGGCAGCGACGCCGGCTTCATGGCCGATGTCATCGAGGCGTCGCGCGATGTGCCCGTCATCGTCGATTTCTGGGCCACCTGGTGTGGCCCCTGCAAGACGCTGGGTCCCATCCTTGAAAAGGCCGTGCTGGCCGCCAAGGGGGCCGTGAAACTGGTCAAGATCGATACCGACAAGCATCCGGCCGTGGCCGGTCAGCTGCGGGTGCAGTCGATCCCCACCGTCTATGCCTTCTTCCAGGGCCGTCCCATCGACGGGTTCCAGGGCGCGCTGCCGGAAAGCCAGATCAAGGCCTTCATCGACCGGCTGATCCAGGCGGCAGGCGGTCAGGCCGGCGGGCTGGACATCGCCGCGATCCTGGCGGAGGCCAAGCAGGTGCTGGAGGGCGGCGACGCGCAGGGTGCCGCCGCCATCTATCAGGAGGTGCTGGCCGAGGAACCGGAGAATGCGGCGGCCTATGCCGGCGTCATCCGCTGCCTGCTGGCCATCGGCGAGACGGACGCGGCCAAGGAGATGCTTGGCAACGCCCCGGCTGGCATTGCCAAATCGGCTGAGCTGGCGGCCGTGAAGTCGCAGATCGACCTGGCCGAACAGGCGGCGAAGGCCGGCCCGCTGGGTGAGTTGAAGGCGGCCGTGGATGCCAACCCGGCCGACAATCAGGCCCGTTATGATTATGCCCTGGCGCTCTATGCCGCCGGCCGTAACGAGGAGGCGCTGGACGCCCTGCTGGAGATCGTGCGCCGCGACCGGGAATGGAACGATAAGGCCGCCCGGACCCAGTTGCTGAAGATCTTCGAGGCGCTGGGGCCTGTGGACAAGCTGGTGATCCAGGCCCGGCGCAAGCTTTCATCGCTCCTGTTCTCATGAGCCGGAACCCGTTCGACCCCGGACCGGGCGACCTGCCGGACAGCATCCCCGTCTTTCCCCTGACGGGGGTGTTGCTGTTGCCGCGGGGTCGGCTGCCGCTCAACATCTTTGAACCGCGCTATCTCAACATGGTGCAGGACGCGCTGGCCACCGATCGCCTGATCGGCATGATCCAGCCCCGCGACGATGGCATGGCGGCGGAACCGCCCTTGTTCGATATCGGGTGCGCGGGCCGGATCACCAGCTTCAGCGAAACGGATGATGGACGGTTCCTGATCACGCTGACCGGGGTCTGCCGCTTCCGCCTGCTGTCGGAGATCCCCACGACCCGCGGCTATCGCCGCGCAGTGGCCGACTGGTCGGGCTTTTCGGCGGACCTGGATGAGGATGGCCCCAGCCATATCGACCGTGACCGGCTGGATACGGCGCTGCGCACCTATTTCCAGCAGCAGGGCATCACGGCCAATTGGGATTCCATCGCCCAGGCGCCGCTGGACCGGCTGATCACCTCGCTGGCCATGATCTGCCCCTTCGACGCGCCGGAAAAACAGGCCCTCCTGGAAAGCCCGGACCTGGAAGCCCGCGCCCGGCTGCTGCTGGCCCTGGTTGAAATGGCCATCCACCAGGGCGGCGACGGCGAGGGCGGCAGCCTGCGGCATTGACCCCGTTCCATCTTGGACCCCGTTCCATCTTGAGACTTGAGGCAAAGGGACGCCATGACCGACCCGACCGTGACCGAGAATACCCCCCCCGCCAGCGCCCGCGTCGATCCGCGCCTGCTGGAAATCCTGGTCTGCCCGCTGACCAAGGCGCCGCTGCGCTACGACGCGGAGGCCCAGGAACTGATTTCCGACCAGGCGAAACTGGCCTATCCCATCCGCGACGGCATCCCCATCATGCTGGTGGACGAGGCGCGTTCGCTGGGCGATGCGGCCTGACCCATGGTGGAGGAACGGTTTGCCAGCGAGGCCGGCGGCACGCGGCACTGGCCGCGGGAATTGCGCCTGAACCGGGCGGAACGGGTGCTGTCCGTCACCTTCGACGATGGCAGCCATTTCGACTTGCCGGCCGAATATCTGCGGGTGGAAAGCCCGTCGGCCGAGGTGCAGGGGCATACGCCGGCCCAGCGCCGCTGGCTTGGGGGCAAGTCGGGCGTCGCCATCACGGGGGTGGAGCCCGTCGGCCATTATGCCGTGCGCCTGACCTTCGATGACGGCCATGACAGCGGCATCTACACCTGGTCGCTGCTCCACCGCCTGGGTCGCGACCATGATACGCTCTGGCCGGCCTATCTGGCCGAAATCGCGGCCCGCGGCCTGTCGCGCTGACGGCTGGGGAGACCGGAACCGGAATCCGTCGCGTATCGCGTAAACGGATTTGCCCTTCGCTGAACAGTTGCGTAGCATTTGATTGAAATTTCGTCCAAGCCCGATCGGCGGACGATGGGCGGGCGCAGGCGGTCCATGGCGGACGAAACATCGGGAACAGATCAGCAGGTGACGGGGTTCGACGGGCTGCCGGCCGGGCTGGACATCGATGCAGCCCCGCCGGATGCGCCGGCCTGTCCGACGCTGCCCGGTTCCGGCCTTGTCGGCCCGCTGGACCTTTATGGTCTGGCCGAACAGGTCCTGGCGGCCGAACATCATCTGGCTCAGGCCCATGATCCCGTCCACCGCCTGCTGCTGCTGACGACGCTGGCCTGGTACAACCGCCAGCGCGATACGCGCGCCGCCCTGGACATGGCGACGGAGGCGATGGGCCTGCTGCCGCATGCCACGGGAGCCAGCGAGCGGGAACTGCGCCGGTTGACGGCGCGCCTGCTGCTGATCAAGGCGGAGGCGAAGGCGCTGTTCGCGGAACTGGACCAGGCCGGCGGCCTGCTGGAAAGCGCCAAGCAGACCTTCCGCCAGATCGGCGACCTGCTGGGGGAGGGGGATGCCTTCATGACGGAGGCGCTGCTGGCGCTGGACCTGGGGCAGCAGCGGCGCCGCGCCCAGGCCCACCGCATGGCCCATGCCCTTTATCTGCGTGCCGGCGACACCCAGCGCCAGCAGATCGCCCAGGCCTGGATCGCGCGCGACACGGTGTTTGTCGATGCCGCGGCGGCAGAGCGGCATTGGGGGCCGCTGCTGCCCGAGGGGCCGCTGCTGGAACATCCCGGCCTGGACGCGGTGGCGGCCTATTTCCATGGCGGCCTGCGCTTTGCCCGCGGCGATTTCATGAAGGCCCTGCGCCATTACCAGCGCGGCTGCGACCAGGCCGTGCTGGCCGGGCAGATGCGGCTGGCCGTGATGCTGGCCGGCAATGTCGGCGCCGCCCACGCCAACCTGAACGATTATGTCAGCGAATTCCTGTGGCGGGAACGCGCCCACGGCATGGCGCGCGGCACCGGATGGCCGGCGGCCGTGGGCCAGTGCCTGCGATCCATGGGCGATACGCTGCGCCGGTTGAAGCAGTCGGGCCGTGCGCGGCACCTGCTGCTGGAGGCACAGGAATGGCTGGCCCCCTTCGGCCGGTCGCGCAACCAGGCCATCGCCTGCCAGTATCTGGGCGACCTGGAAATGGATGTCGGCAACCCGACGGCGGCGCTGCGCTGGTTCGACGACCTGCTGGACATCGCCGTCGACCTGGAACAGTCCGACCTGCAGGTGGAGGCGGAGACGGGGCGGGCGCGGGCCCTGTCCGCGCTGGTCCGCCGGGACGAGGCCATGGCGGCGGCCGGCCGGGCGCTGTCACTGGTCCGATCGCGCACCGACCATTGGCGCGAGATTGACGTGCTTCGGGCCCTGGCCGACATCCATCGCCGCTTCCCCGACCTGCCGCCGCCCGCCGGGATGGCACCGGGGGAGACACCCGTCATCCATCTGCTGCTGCGGGCCCTGTCGCTTGCCGAGTCGATCCAGGGCTACACCGCGCCCGCCGATCTGCTGGCTGCCCTGGGCGAGGCCTATGAGGTGGTGGGTGACATCGCCCGGGCGCTGCATTGGGAACGCCGGGCCGGTCAGGCGCGCGGCGTGATCCACAGCCGGGAGGTCAGCGACCGGCTTCTGGCCATGCAGGCCGGGTTCGAGACGGAACGGCTGAAGGCCGAAGGCGATTACCATCGCCAGATCGCCGCGGCGGAGGCGTCGCGCGCCGCCGCCCTGAGCGAGGCGACCCAGACCCTGGAACTGCTGGGCCGCATCGGTCAGCAGATCACGGCCACCCTGGATGCCGAGGCCGTGTTTCACGGGTTGCACCGCCATGCCGGCACGCTGCTGGAATTCGATGGTTTCTCGCTCTATCTGCTCGACGCGGCGGGCGACGGGCTGGACCTGCGCTATGGGGTTGAGGCGGGGCGCCCGCTGCCCATGGTGCGCCGGCTTCTCTCGGACCCGGTATCACTGGTGGCGCGCTGTGCCCGCGACCGGCAGGAGATGCTGATCCTGCGCGGCCCGAGCGAACAGACGGCGCCATCGCACATCCCCGGCACCCGTTTCATGCGCACGCTGCTGCTGTCGCCCCTGCTGGTGGGGTCGCGCCTGCTGGGCGTCATGACGGCGCAGTCGGCGCGGGAAAACGCCTATGGGGAGCGGGAGAAGCTGATCTTCCGCACCCTGTCGGCCTATGGCGCCATCGCGCTGTCCAATGCGGCCGCCTATGCCCGGGTGGACAGCACCCTGTCGGAACTGCGCAGCACGCAGAACCGGCTGGTGCAGCAGGAGAAGCTGGCCTCGCTGGGGCAGCTTGTGGCCGGGGTGGCGCATGAGATCAACACGCCGCTGGGTGTCGCCTTCACCATGGCCACCCACCTGCAAAGCGAGCGTGACGACATTGCCCGCGCCTTCGGAACGGCACAGTTGAAGCGCGCGGCGCTGGACCAGTTCCTGGACAAGATGGATGAGGGGCTGCGCATCCTGACCGGCAACCTGGAACGGGCCGCCGACCTGGTGCGCAGCTTCAAGCAGGTATCGGCCGACCGCAGCAGCGAGGCGGTGCGCACGGTCGACCTGACAGCCTATGTCGGCGATGTTCTGAAAAGCCTGGACCCGATGCTGCGTCAGCGCCGCGTGGCCGTGGCCGTGGACGGCACGGCGGAACTGCATGTCACCACCCTGCCGGGGCTTCTGGCCCAGGTGGTCAGCAATCTGGTGCAGAACGCCGTCGTGCATGGTTTCACGGATGACGGAAAGCCGGAAATCCTGATCGCCACGCGCCGGCTGGGGGCCGACCGGGTGTCCATCGCCATCACCGACAATGGCTGCGGCATGTCGCCGGATGTGCAGGCCAAGGCCTTCGACCCGTTCTTCACCACCAAGCGGGATAGCGGCGGGACGGGGCTGGGCCTGCACATCGTCCACAATCTGGTGACGGGTCCGCTGCAGGGGGATATCGACCTGGCCAGCGTGCCCGGCCATGGCACCCGCTTCCTCATCACCTTGCCGGTGGAGGTCCAGGCACCCTGACCCGCCGCGGAACATCGGGCGCCCGGCACCGTTTCCCATGGGACAACATCATGGGAGAAACATCATGCGTGGCATTCTTCTCTGGGTTCTGGGCATCCCGCTTCCCATCATCCTGCTGTTGTATCTCTTCAACGTGCTCTGACGCCCGCGGGGCCGCATATACCCACATGCGGGAAAATTCCCTGCATGTGGGCGTTGCATGTGTGGGGCACCGTACGGGCCCGCCCGTACAGCTTGGCGGTTACGGGCCCGCCCGTACAGCCTGGCGGTTACGGGCCCGCCCGGACAGCCCGGCGGGCCTGACCCGCGTCAGAAGGGCCTGACGATGACCAGGATGACGATGCCGATCATCAGGATGGTCGGCACCTCGTTCAGGATGCGGAAGAATTTCTGCGGCTTCGTGTTGGCGTCTGCGGCGAACAGGCGCACATACTTGCTCAACACCCCATGCATGCCCGACAGGATCAGGACCAGGGTCAGCTTGGCGTGCAGCCAGCCCTGACCCTTCAGCAATTCCGGGCTCATCGCGATCATGGCGATGCCGAAGATCCAGGTGGCGGCCATGGCCGGATTGATGATGGCCTTCAGCAGCCGCCGCTCCATCACCTTGAAGGTTTCCGACTGGACCGACCCGCGCTCCGCCGCGCAATGATAGACGAAAAGGCGGGGCAGATAGAGCATGCCAGCCATCCAGGCGATGACGCTGATGACATGCAGGGCCTTGACCCAGAGATAGAGTTCCATGCGCGTGCGATCCCTTGTTCTTGGCCGTCCGGATATCCCGATGGACATTTGCCCGCCGGTTCCCGCCCCGGCTAAATAGCATTGTGGATGGCAGCAACCAAGCGGAACGCCGGGCGCACGACCTGGTTGCAGCTTGCGCTGGCCGTCGCTCGCGACTAGTTTTCGGGACCTTTTCGCCGCCCGGCCGCCTGCTTCTCTCCTGCGGCCCCCAAGGAAATCTGATGGCCGACACCGCCCCGATCGAGGCACCGGAAGCCGCACCCGAGCAGGAAGCGGAGATCGTCGCGTTCGACGATGCCTCTCGCGATGCGCTGCATATCCTGCCGCTGGGCATGCTGCCCCTGCAGACCCCCGGCCTGCGCCGCGCCAGCCTGATCAAGAATGCCCGGCTTGAAACCGTGGTGGAGGTGTTCAAGGACCGGCAGACGGGCAGCGGCCAGATCAGCCCCGACCATCTGGGCAGCCTGTTCCCAAGCCATGCCAAGTCGTTGCGCGTCGACATGGTGCAGATCAACAAGCTGACCCGCATCAACAGCTTCGATGTCTATACGCTGCGCAAGGAACTGCGTCGTGTCGGCATCGCCGTGAATGATGCCAAGTCGCTGCAATTGTCGGACAACAAGCGGTCGGAACTGACCGGCTACATGAAGGATTTCACCCGCCCTCTGCTGCAGCAGGTCTATGGCGGGGAACAGCGGCAGATCAGCGACGTGTCGGACATCCTGGCCATGCTGGCCAATCCCGACCGGGACGAGGCGCTGAACAACCTGCGCCTGCTGTCCGACAAGCTGAAGGTGAAGCTGAACGAAATCCCCGACTTCCTGGAGGATTACGGCGATGTGTTCCTGTCGCTGGCCTATTTCAGGTCATGCCTGGACGGCATCGTGCCGGAGGTGCAGCGCTTTCTGAAATGGGCCATGGAGCCGAAATCCTCCGAACTGATCGCGCGGGACCGCAATATCGTGAAGATGCTGGGTGACGTGCAGTCGAAGCTGACCTCGATCACCACCTCCATCACGGGCCGGTTCGAGGCGTTCGACCAGCGCAGCAAGCATTTCTGGAACGATATCAGTGCGGAAAGCTTCCGGTCCGTGCGCCACCAGATCGAAAGCCACCATGTCACCATCGGCGGCGTTCTGTGTGGACTGGCCGTGAAGATGGCACTGTGGAAGTCACGCTTTCCCCAGGGCGGGGGCGGGCCGAACAAGCGTGTGGAATTCATCCGCTCCGAAATCCAGCCCGGCCTGGACCATATCCAGGCCATCGAAACGTCCGCCTCCGGGGTGCGCTGATGGTCAACCCAGGCTGTAGGCACACAGCTTGTTGCCGTCCAGGTCCCGGAAATAGCTGAAATAGAGGCCGGGGCCGCGGGGGCCGGGGGCGCCTTCGTCCGTGCCGCCCAGTTCCAAGCCCTTGGCGTGGAAGGCATCGACCTCTTCCCGGCTGGGGAAGCCGAAGGCGAACATCGAGCCGTTGCCCGGCGTTGCCGGCTGGCCATTGAACGGCCCCAGCACGCCGAAGACGGGCGCGCGGGCATGGCCATAGATGCGCCCGCCCGACGGATGCTCGAAAATGCCGCGCATGCCGATCAGGGCCAGCAGCGCATCATAAAAGGCCTTGGCCTCTTCCAGCCGGTTGGAACCGACGGTGCCATAGGACAGGGTTGCCATGCTTCTTCCTCCGTTGATCGTGTGTTTATCATAATATTATTTCGCGGTGATCAGACCCTATGGTCCTGATCAATGCATCCCTCATGGGCCGGGCGCCGCCATCCGACGGCTGGGCACACGCGGGCATGGGCACGCGGGGGCTCAACGCGCCAACCAGGTTGCGATGCGTTCAACTCACCGCAACTTGGCATTACCGGGCCGGTTCCTCCGACACCTGGACGACCAGCTTGCCGGTATTGCCGCCCGTGAACAGCTTGGCGAAGGAAGTCAGGGTGTTTTCCAGCCCCTGATCCAGGTCCACCTTCCACTTGATGCGGCCTTCGGCCACCCAGGGCCCCATTTCGGCATACATCTCGCCCAGGCGGGAATTATAGTCCAGGACCAGGAACCCTTCCATGCGGGCCCGCCGGCTGACCAGAACGGACAGGTTGCGCGGGCCCGGCGGCGGTTCGGTGGCGTTGTACTGGCTGATGGCGCCGCAGAAGGGAATGCGCCCCTTGACGTTCAGCAGGCTCAGCGCCGCCTCGGTGATATCGCCGCCCACATTCTCGAAATAGATGTCGATGCCGTCGGGCACGGCCGCCTTCAGGGCCTTCTGCCAGCCCTTGGCCTTGTAATTGATGGCGGCGTCATAGCCCAGCTCGCCCGTCAGCCAGGCGCATTTCTCGTCCGATCCGGCGATGCCGACCGCGCGGCAGCCCTTGATCTTCGCGATCTGCCCGACCAGGGAGCCGACGGCCCCGGCCGCGGCCGAAACGACGACCGTCTCCCCCGCCTTGGGTCGGCCGATATCCAGCAGGCCGAAATAGGCCGTGGCCCCCGTCATGCCCAAAGGCCCCATATAGGCCGTCAGCGGCAGGCCCGGGATGGCCGGCACCCGGCCGAAGGCCGACCCGTCACTGATCGTATAGTCGGCCCAGCCGCCCATGCCGGTCACGATGTCGCCCACCTTGAATTTCGGGTGGTTCGACTGGTCGACCACGCCCAGCACCAGACCGCGCATGGTGCTGTTCAGCGGCACGGCGGGCAGATAGCTGTCATACTGCATCCAGACCGCATTGGTGGGGTCCAGCGAGAGATGGATGGTACGCACGCGGAACTGGCCTTCCCCCGCCACGGGGGCCGGTTCTTCCCGCAGGCTCAGCACCTCGGTGAAATTGCCGCCCTTGGGGCGGTCCAGCAGCAGCCAGTGGCGATTGATCGCGTCGGACATGTTTCCCCCGATATTTATGGCGGACCCACGGCCCGCATCACTGTAGGGCAGCATGGTTCAAACGCACGTTCGACTCAATGAAAAAAGTCCGATCGTTCGGAAATTGGTCGCATGGACAGAAAGCCCCTGAAGGTACAGTCTTCAGGCCCCTGGATGCCGGCGGCGGCAATTCAGGCCGGTGATCGGTTGCGATCAACGGGACGTGTATAAGCCAAACCGCAGGAAGGACCCGACCCATGGATTTCGCCACCGCCGATCTGGTCGACACGCATGAGGCCGTGATCACCAGTTGCTGGGTTCAGATGCGCAATTACGGGGGCCAGGTGCGCTTTGCCGGGCCCATCCGGACCGTGCGCTGCCACCGCGACAATGCGCTGTTGAAATCCATCCTGTCCAAGCCGGGCGACGGGGCGGTTCTGGTGGTGGATGGTGGCGGGTCGCTGGCCTCCGCCCTGGTGGGCGACATCATCGCCGGCCTGGCCGTGAAGAACGGCTGGGCCGGTATCATCGTCAATGGCGTCATCCGCGACAGTGCGGCCATCGGGGAATTGCCGCTGGGCGTCAAGGCCCTTGGCACCAATCCCCTGAAAAGCGCCAAGACCGGGTCGGGAGAGGCCGACCAGACGGTCAGTTTCGGCGACTGCGCCTTCACCCCCGGCCACTGGGTCTATAGCGATGAGGACGGGGTCGTCGTCCTGCCGGAAAAGGCCTGACCCCCGGCACCAACCTTGCCGGGAGGCCCCGGGGACCTTCCGGCAAGCGGCTGCCCATCCGTCATTACTGCCCGGGCTGCGGCGGCGCGCCCTGCTGGCGGTGCTGGGCCATGGCCAGGCAATTCTCCACGATGCGATAGCACTGGCCCAGACGGGCCGACTGGCCATCGGAAGCGCTGTTATAGACGATGCGCGTCACCACGCCGTCCTTCAGCGTGAAGGTCGCCTGACAGTCGCGGGTCTCCACCTCCGGATAATCATCGAAGCCCATACCCCAGCCGTACCAGGGCGACCATGGCCGGTAATAGCCGTAGGCGGCGGAGAAGCGCGGCCCGGTGGAGGGCGTGCTGACCAGACGTTCGCTGGTATAGGTGAAATAGTCGACATTATCGACGGTGGCGCTGCGCGTCGGCACGCCGGCACAGGACAGCAGGAACTGCTTGGGCATGCCGACGAAGGCCTGCTGGGCGAACATGGCCTGATCGGCCTGCGGGTTGGCACAGGCGGCAAGCCCCAGCAGCGCGCCCACGGCGATGGCGCCGCGGATGGTCGTGGAACGGTTGAACTTCATGACCTGACGCTCCTTAGCAAAGCTTCACCGGCGCATTCCGATGCCGCCGGCCGCACCGCCCCTACCCATCACGACGCCAGCGGTCGGGGACCATCGGCGTCACGAACAGGTTACTCACAGGAAAATGGCGGATCGTGGGCGATGTTTCAATCGTGACCATCATGCGGCGAATGCGCCGGGGCCGGCCTCAGGGGGCGATATCGATCACCAGCTTGCCGACCGCCTTGCCGCCTTCCAGCCTTTCATGCGCCTGACCAACCGTTTCCAGCGTGAAGCGCGTGGGGTCGACCAGCGGGCGCAGATGGCCGCTGGCCTGACGCAGTACCCGCCCCTGGTGGGCGCGATCGATGGCAAAGCCATGATCGTGCAGCATGGGCAGCAGCATGAACACGACATGCAGGCTCAACCCCTTGCCATGCATGGGCGACAGGTCGGCCGTATAGCCGGCCACGATGGTCACGACCTGGCCATTCAGGCGCGCGGCGGCGAAGCTGGTGGCGATGTCGCTGCCGCCCGTGGCGTCCATCACGATGTCGAAGCCGCGGCCCCCCGTCAGCCGGGCGACATAACGCTCGACCGGTTCATCGCGGTAGTTCACGACTTCGTCGGCGCCCAGGCCGCGCACGATGGCTGCCTTCTCATCCGAGGACACGGTGGTGGTGACGTGCGCACCCTGCTGCCTGGCGATCTGGATGGCGACATGGCCGACCCCGCCGGCACCGCCATGGATCAGCACCCGGTCCCCCGGCCGCACCCGTGCCCGGTCCACCAGCCCTTCCCACGCCGTCAGGGTGACCAGCGGCAGGGCGGCGGCCTCCCGCGGGGACAGGCCGGCCGGCGCCGGGGCCAGAAGCCGGGCATCGGCCGCCACATATTCGGCATAGGTGCCCTGCAACCCCTTCACCCCGCCGACACAGCCATAGACGGCATCGCCGACCTGAAAGCCCGTGACCCCCGGGCCCAGGGCCACCACCGTGCCGGCCATGTCGCAGCCCAGGATGCCGGGCAGGTCCGGGGCGATGGGAGGGCCGTTGCGGCGGATCTTGGTATCCACGGGATTGACGCTGGCAGCCGCGATCTTCACCAGCACCTGTCCCGGGCCGGCGACGGGCGCTGGCACCTCGGCCAGGGCCAGGTTCTCCACGCCGCCGAAACCCCGTAACTGCACGGCTTTCATCATTGATCTCCATCACCAAGCGGGCACCGGACAACAGGCCATACCCGGCCCCAACAGGGGCGGGCGGCGGCCCGCCATTACAGCCCGTTGCTTACGGTTCCGGCGTGGGCATGACCAGCACCTTGTCGATGCGGCGGCCATCCATATCCACCACTTCGAACCGGTAGCCGTCATGGTCGGCATATTCGCCGGCGGACGGAATGCGTCCCAGCTTGTACAGCAGGAAGCCGGCCAGGGTGTGATAGCCGCTATCCTCGTCGCGCAGGCTCTTCAGGCCCAGATGGGCCTCCACCTCTTCCACGGCCATCATGCCGTCGATCAGCAGCGATCCATCCTCGCGCTGGACGATGTCGCTGTCCTCCCCGCCATCGTCGGGCAGTTCACCGGCAATGCCTTCCAGCAGATCGGTCAGGGTCACAATGCCCTCCACCGTGCCATATTCGTCCACGACGACGGCCATCTGCTCGCCCGATTGCTTGAACAGTTCCAGCAGGCGCATGACCGCCGTGCCATCATGCACGATAAGCGCCGTGCGCAGCACGGGTCGCAGATCGAAGGCGCCGTCCTGAAGCAGGCTGTGCAGCACATCCTTGGTATGGATGGTACCCAGGACATCGTCGAAATCCCCGCGGCACACGGGGAAGCGGGAATGGCCGGCTTCCCGGATCTCCCGCTTGATGTTCTCCGGATCATCGTCGATGTCCAGCCACATCACCTCCGGCCGCGGCGTCATCAGGGATCGCACGGTGCGATCGGCCAGGCGCATGACGCCCTCGATCATCCGCTTTTCGCCCGGATCGAACACACCGCTGGCCGTGCCCTCGGCGATCAGGCTCTTGACCTCTTCTTCCGTCACGGTCTGCTCGGCCTTTTCCGGCACGCGCAGCAGCTTCAGCATGGCTTCCGTGCTGGCGCCCAGCAGCCATACGAAGGGGGCCGTGGCGCGCGACAGGCCGCGCATGATGGGGGCGGCGAAACTGGCGATGGCCTCGGCATTGTTCAGCGCGATGCGCTTGGGCACCAGTTCGCCCGCGATCAGCGACAGGTAGGTGATGGTTACCACGACGATGGCGATGGCCAGCGTCTCCCCATACCCCGCGACAAGGGGCATTTCGTTCAGCCAGGGGGCCAGCCGGTTGGCCAGTGTCGCCCCGCCAAGGGCGCCGTTGATCACGCCGATCAGGGTGATGCCGATCTGGACCGTGGACAGGAAGCGCGACGGATCGTCCTGCAGGATCAGCGCGGCGCGGGCGCCGCGCCGCCCGTCCTCCGCCATCTGCTGGAGCCGGATTTTTCGGGCGGAAACCATGGCCAGTTCGGACATGGCGAAGAAGCCGTTCAACAGGATCAGGAACAGGACCGCGGCGAGTTCGAGCGAAACCATCTTCTGCGTTGGGTGACGCGGACCAGGAAGCGGTCCGCGCCCCCATCCTATCGCATTGCGGCTGAAAAGCGAGCGCCCTTATTGAGCGACCCTTTGACCCGGCCAACGCGCGGGCAGGGGATTTCGGCGGCACGGGCCGCATCTGCCCCGCTCCGGTTTCTTTTTCACGCCTGCAACATTCTGCGTGATGCCGGTCACTTGCACATTGCCATCCGATCCGCAAGGCTGCGCCCATGACCCATGGTGCGCCGCCGCATCGGCCCTGCCGCACCGCAAACGACCCTATCAAGGAATTTCCCGCATGAGCCGGAACGATCTGCTTTCTCCGCTGCGCCTGGGGGCGCTGGACCTGCCCAACCGCGTCATCATGGCGCCCATGACCCGGTCGCGTGCCGGCAAGGGTGACGTGCCGACGGCAGCCACGGCCGAATATTATGTGCAGCGCGCCACGGCCGGCCTGCTGATCACCGAAGGTACCCAGGTCAGCCAGCAGGGGCAGGGCTATGCCTATACTCCCGGCATCCATACGGACGACCAGGTGGCCGGCTGGCGCCGGGTCGTGGATGCCGTGCATGAAGCCGGTGGCCGCATCGCCCCCCAGCTCTGGCATGTGGGCCGCCTGTCCCATCCGGTGCTGCAGCCCGGCGGCGGGCTGCCCGTGGCCCCGTCTGCCATCAAGCCCGACGGCAAGGCCTTCACCCCGCAGGGGATGCTGGACTATGTGACGCCGCGCGCCCTGGAAACGGACGAGATCGCCGGCATCGTCGCCGATTTCGCCCGGGCGGCGGAAAATGCCCGGGCGGCCGGCTTCGATGCCGTGGAACTGCATGGCGCCAACGGCTATCTGATCGACCAGTTCATTCGCAGCGGGTCCAACCAGCGCACCGACCGCTATGGCGGGTCGGTGGAAAACCGCAACCGCTTCATGCTGGAAGTGGTGGCGGCGGTCACGGACGTGCTGGGGCCGGGCCGGGTCGGCATCCGGTTCAGCCCGAACGGCGCCTATCACAACATGTCGGACAACGACCCGGCCGCCACCTTCTCCTATGCGGTGGAACAGTTGAACCGGTTCGACCTGGCCTTCCTGCACATCATCGAGCCGCTGGCCGACGACCATCAGATGAGCCCGCCGCCCGGTGCCACGCGCGTGGCGGGCCTGCTGCGCGGCTTGTTCAAGGGACCGTTGATCCTGAATGGCGGCATCACGCGGGAGATGGGGGACCGGCTGATCGCGGAAGGGGCGGCGGATGCCATCGCCTTTGGTGTGCCCTACATCGCCAACCCGGACCTGGTGGAACGGTTCCGCCGCAAGGCCCCGCTGGCCCAGGCTGACCGCGCCACCTTCTATGGCGGCGACGAACGCGGCTATCTGGACTATCCGGTGCTGGAACAGGCGGCGTGACCGGCGGCGGGGCGGGCGCTGCCCGGCCAGCCCCTCACCCGCCCGTCAGCGGCCCGTGAGGCTGCGCAACAGGTTGCCGATCGGGTCGCTGCCCTCCTCGTTGGCGGCGGCCGGCGGGGCCGTTTCCGGGCCTGCCGGTGCGGCATCCGGCAGGCTCAGCCCGTCGGCCGTCTGGACATCGCTTTCGGCCGGTGGCGCATGGCTGGATGCGGGGCTTGATGCGGGGTCCGGTGCCTGGCGGCCCAGGCCGGGCAGGTCGCGCGGCGGCAGGCCCTGGTGCGCCTCCGCCATGATGGCCTGCCACAGGCGGGCCGGCAGGCCGCCGCCCGTCACCTTCTTCATGGGCGCGCCGTCATCATTGCCCAGCCAGACGCCGCCGACCAGATCGGCGGTATAGCCGATGAACCAGGCGTCCTTGTAATCCTGGGTCGTGCCGGTCTTGCCCACCACGGGCCGGTCCAGTTGTGCTGCCTTGCCCGTGCCATAGGTGACGGGGCCGGCCAGCAGGCGGTTCATCGCCTCCACATGCGGGGCGGCGACGGCGAATCCGGCGCTGGACCCGTGGCGCTGGTAAAGGATGTTGCCGCTCGTGTCGCGGATCTCCAGGATACCGTAAGGGATCACGCCCTCCCCGGCATTGGCGATGGTGGCATAGGCGCCGGTCAGGTCCAGCAGGGTCACCTCCGACGTACCCAGGGCCAGCGACAGGTCGCGGCGCATGGGCGTGGTCAGGCCCGTGCGCCGGGCGGCGTGGCGCACATTGTCGATGCCCACGCTTTCCATCAGCCGGATCGTGGCCGTGTTCAGCGAATGGGCCAGCGCGTCGCGCAGCGTGACCTGTCCGCGGAACCGTCCGTCATAATTGCCGGGCGTCCACCGGGCCTTGCGGTACGGGGCGTCCAGAACGGTGCTGTATTCCCCCCACCCTTCCTCCAGCGCCGCCAGATAGACGAAGGGCTTGAAGGCCGAACCCGGCTGGCGCAGTGCCTGCGTGGCGCGGTTGAACTCACTGTTGGCGTAATCCCGGCCGCCGATCATGGCGCGTACCGCGCCGTCGGGCGTCATGACCAGGGCGGCCGCCTGGCCCACCTTGGCCTCGGCACCAGGCCCGGCCAGCATCTCCGTCACCTTCTGCTGGGCGATGCGCTGCATGCCGCCGTCGAAGGTGGTGTGGACGACAAGGTCGCCATGGTCGGCCCCCACGAAGGCCGGCAACTGGTCCGCCACCCAGGCCGCGAAATAGCGGCCGTCGCCGTCGGCCTGCTCGGTCCGGGCCGGGGCCTGCGGCGGGGTCATGGCGGCATCCAGTTGGGCCTGGGTGATATAGCCTTCGTCCAGCATGGCACGCAGCACCACGCCCATGCGCTGGGTGGCCCGATTCAGGCTGGCGGTGGGGGCATAGCGCGACGGCGCCTTCAGCAGACCGACGATGATGGCCGATTCGCGCAGGCTGAGATCACGGGCCGACTTGTTGAAATAGGTGCGGGCCGCCGCGTCGACGCCGAAGGTGCCGGCCCCCAGATAGACCCGGTTCAGATAGGCGGTGAGGATCTGCTCCTTGCTGTAGGTCGCTTCGAGCTGGATGGCCAGCAACGCTTCCTGCGCCTTGCGCTTGAAGGTCTGGTCGGGGGTCAGGAACAGGTTCTTGGCCAATTGCTGGGTTAGGGTGGACCCGCCCTGGACCGTGCGCCCGGCCTTGTGGTTGGTATAGGCCGCGCGTGCGATGCCGATGGGGTCGACGCCGAAATGGCTCCAGAACCGCCGGTCTTCCGTGGCGATCAGGGCATCCACGAAATGTCGCGGCAATTCCCCGACATCCAGCGTTTCCCCGCGCAGGTCGCCCAGCCGCTGGAACGCGGTGCCATCCATGGCCACCAGCGTGATGGCCGGCCGGCGGGCCGCGGCGGCCACTTCCGATATGCTGGGCATGTCATGGGCGACATAGGCAACGATGCCGGCCACGACGATCACGCTCCAGATACCCAGGACGGTGATCCCCGTCAGGAAGCGCTTTCCCCAGGACTTGCGGGGCTGCGACCGGCGCGAACCCTTGCCGCCGCCGGGTGGGGATGGGGGCGGGGGGGCTGCCCCCCGTCCGCCACCACCGGGCCCCGAACCGCCCGGAGGCGGTCCGGGTGGCCGCCTTTTCGGCGGCGGTCCGGGGGGGGTGAAACGGGGCGGTGCGCTCAGCGTTGTCAAGGAACGGGTCCCCAGGGGGCATTTTCGGATGATGGTGGCCAGGATAGGCTTCCGGCGGCCGCCCGGACAAGCTGATGCACCCCCATTGCGGCGATTTCTGGGACGAAAGCGGGGAATGATTGCGGGCCGGCGCGCGCCTGTCGTCGCCTGTTGTCGCCTATGCCGCATCCGGCTGCTGTGCCGGTGCCGCCACCTGGAAGGCTTCCAGTGTCTGGCAATGCGCGTCGATGGCAACCAGCGTCGGATAGGGGGCAAGGTCGATGTTGAAACGGCGGGCATTGAACATCTGCGGCACCAGGCACAGATCGGCCAGGCCCGGTGCCCCGCCCAGGCAGAAATCCGGCCCCTCCGCCATCTGTTCCAGCGCCTGGAAGCCCTCGGCGATCCAGTGCGCAATCCAGGCGTTGACAGCCTCTTCCCCCTGGTCCAGCGGACCCCGCAGATAGGACAGGACCCGCAGATTGTTCAGCGGATGGATGTCGCAGGCCACCGTCAGGGCCATGGCCCTGGCCCGGGCCCGTGCCACGGGCCCGGCCGGCAGCAGGGCAGGGGTGGGATGCGTTTCTTCCAGATATTCCAGGATGGCCAGCGATTGCGGGATCACGGTGTCGCCATCCACCAGGGTCGGCACCAGCCCGATCGGGTTCAGCGCCCGATAGGCCGGGGCCTTCTGCTGCCCGCCATCCTTCAGGAGATGGACGGGGACCGCATCCCAGGCGATGCCCTTCAGCGCCAGGGCGATGCGCACCCGGTAGGCGGCAGACGAACGGAAATAGGTATGAAGCTGCATGGCTGTGGTATCACCGGTCGGGGATTGATGGGGAGGCAGGGCCATGGGCCGTCCATTGGTGGGCAGGATCGCCCTTGTCACGGGGGCATCGCGCGGCATCGGGGCCGCCATCGCCGACAGGCTGGCACGCGACGGCGCCGATGTCGCGCTGCATTACGGGTCGCACCGCCAGACGGCGGAAGAACTGGCCGGGCACTGCCGCGTGCAGCATGGCGTGCGGGCCGTGGCGTTGCAGGCGGATCTGGCCGACCTGTCCGATGCCGGCGGGGCGGTGGCCCTGTTCGGCGCGGCGGCGGCGGCGCTGGGCGTGCCGCACATCCTGGTCAACAATGCCGGCACGGGCCGTTTCGCCGCCATCGCCGACATCACGGCGGAAGAACTGGCCCAGGTGCTGGCCGTGAATGCCGCCGCACCGCTGCTGATGGCGCGGGAGGCGGCGCGGGCCATGCAGCCGGGCGGGCGGATCATCAATATCGGCAGCGTCATCACCGACATGCCCGTGGGGCTGCGCGCCGTCTATGCCGCGTCCAAGGGGGCGGTGCATGCCATGACGGGGGTGCTGGCGCAGGAACTGGGCCCGCGCGGCATCACCATCAATACGGTCGCCCCCGGCGTGACGGCCACCGACCGGTTCAAGTCGGGCGACCGATCGCGTGCCGACGAGATCGTGCGGCGCACGGCCCTGGGCCGCATCGGGGAACCCGAAGATATTGCCGCCATCGTCGCCTTTCTGGCCGGCCCCGACGCGGCCTGGATCACGGGCGAGGTGATCCGGGCCAGCGGCGGGCTGCGCGGGCTGTAGGGCGGGGGCGGTGGCCGGGGCCGGCGATGATCCCATGGGCCCGGCTTCCCCCGTCCGCCTCTCTCAGGCGCCCTCGTACCGGCGGACCTCCTGGTCGATGGCGCCGAAGACGGAGCGGCCGCGCCCATCCCTCATCTCGATCCGCACGCGGTCGCCGAAGCGCAGGAAGGGGGTGCTGGGCTTGCCGTCGCGGATGGTCTCGATCGTGCGGATTTCCGCAATGCAGCTATAGCCCAGGCCACCTTCCGACACGGGGCGGCCGGGCCCGCCATCGGCATCCTTGTTGGACACGGTGCCCGACCCGATGATGGTGCCGGCCGATAGCGGCCGGGTTTTGGCCGCGTGCGCGATCAGGGTGGGGAAATCGAAGGTCATGTCCACGCCGGCATCGGGCTTGCCGAAGGGCTGGCCGTTGATGGAAGACAGAAGCGGCAGATGCAGCCTGCCGCCGTCCCAGGCGTCGCCCAGGCTGTCGGGCGTGACGGCCACCGGGCTGAAGGCGCTGCTGGGCTTGGACTGGAAGAAGCCGAAGCCCTTGGCCAACTCGTTCGGGATCAGGCCCCGCAGCGAGACATCGTTGACCAGCATGACCAGCCGGATATGCGCCTTCGCCTGTTCCGGCGTCACGCCCATGGGCACGTCGCCGGTGATCACGGCGACCTCTCCTTCCAGGTCGATGCCATAGGCTTCGTCCGCCATCAGGATCGGATCGTGCGGGGCCAGGAAGCTGTCCGACCCGCCCTGATACATCAGGGGGTCGGTCCAGAAGCTGGGCGGCATCTCGGCGTTGCGCGCCTTGCGCACCAGTTCCACATGGTTCACATAGGCCGACCCGTCGGCCCATTGATAGGCCCGCGGCAGGGGGCTGGCGCATTCCGTCTCGTCGAACGGCTGGCTGTCGATCCCGCCGGTATTCAGCCTGTCCGCCACGGCCTTCAGGGCCGGGGCCACGCTGTCCCAATGGTCCAGCGCCTGTTGCAGGGTCAGCGCGATGTCGGGCACGGGCGCGCAGCGGGACAGATCGTCGGACACCAGGACGAGACGGCCATCACGGCCCTGTTGCAGGGAGGCGAGTTTCATGAAGGAGGCTCCGGCTCGGGGAAATTCTGTGGTGGCGAACGGCTAAGCAGGAACCTGCTGGCTCTACGGCTGCTGCCGCGCCGTTCGTCCGGCGTAGCCCAAGCCAACGGATGTTGGCATCGGCGATGGAGGGCGGTGATCAGAACCTGGTTGGTTCTGATCACCGCAGAACGGTGTCACGGCTTCACCCGCCAACTGTCGGCATAGGCGGGGTTCTCCACGCCGGCGGGCAGGTCCGCCACCTCCAGCGCGTCGCGGGTGTCGACCATGACCGCATATTCGTCGGTCGCGGGCTTGGTCTGCACCAGCATCTTGCCCAGCGCCTTGGGATGCGGCCCGTGGGTGAAGCCCGACGGGTGGAAGGTCATCATGCCGGCCTTGATATTGTCGCGGCTGAAGAAATCGCCGGCATGGTAGAACAGCACCTCGTCATAATCGTCGTTATTGTGGAAGAACGGGATCTTGATGGCGCCCTCATCCGTCTCGAACGGGCGGGGGGCGAAGGTGCAGACGACGAAACGGTTGGCGACGAAGGTGGTATGGGCGCTGGGCGGCAGGTGGTAGCGATGGCTCATCAGCGGCCGCACATCCTTCACATTCAGGCGCACGGGCGCCAGATCACCCTTCCAGCCCACGGCGTCCAGCGGGTTGAACGGATAGGTCACCGTGCTGATCGCCCCGCGCCGCTTCACCAGCACGCGCCAGGACCCGTCAGGCGCCCCGCCGGGGCCGTTATCGGCCTGCTGGTCCCGGAAGGCCGCGTCGATCGTCGGCGTGTCCAGCATGGCCGGGTCGAAGATTGCATGCGGGCCGACGATGCCGCGATCGGGCAACTGATAGGTTGATCCCGTCGCCTCGATCAGCAGGGCCGTGACGGGCCGGGTGGGGGACAGGCGCCACATGGTGCCGCGCGGCAGCACGACATAGTCACCGGCCTTGATGGTCAGGTGGCCGTAGTCGCAGTACAGCTCCCCCTCGCCCTCATGCACGAAGATCAGGTCGTCGCCGTCGCCATTGCGGGCCAGATGGTCCATCGGGGCATCGCAGCGCCACATGCGCATGCGGCAATGGGCGTTGAACAGCACCTCCTTCGCCGCCCAGGGCCCGGCCGAGAAGCCCTCCACCAACTGGTTCAGGTCGAAGGCGCGGGGGCGTAGCGGACCCTCCCAGCTTGTCCAGCCCGTGGGGGCGTTGCGGTGGTACATGTGCGTGGCGGGGCCGAAGAAACCCTCCCGGCCCAGTTCCCGTTCATAGGTGCCGGGCGGCAGGTCGGCATGGGCCTGGCGCGAGGCTGTGCCCTCGACCCTGGGAAAGGAGATATACCGACGCATGGGGGCTGCTCCCGGCTGGCTTGTCAGGTAATTCGTTTCAATTGAAACGAATATGGCGGATCACAGACCCTCTTGCAAGTCCGTATCGGGCAGGTCACCCTTGACCCATGCTCGATCTCGACGATTTCCTGCCCTATCGCCTGAATGTCCTGGCCAAGCGCGTCAGCCGTGAACTGGCGCGCCGGTACGAGGAGCAATTCGGCATCTCCATCCCCGAATGGCGGGTGATGGCCATCCTGGGGCGTGAACAGCCCCTGTCCTCCAACGACATTGTCGAGCGGTCGGCCATGGACAAGGCCAAGGTCAGCCGCGCCGTCACGGCGCTGGTGGAGGCCGGCCTGCTGTCGCGCAGCACGCACCCGTCCGACCAGCGTCTGCTGCGCCTGTCCTTCACGCCGGCGGGCCGCGCGCTCTATGAGCGTATCGCGCCGCTGGCGCTGGAATGGCAGCGGCGCTGGCTGGACTGCCTGGATGAAGGGGAACTGGCCCAGTTCAAGTCCCTCTCCGCCAAGCTGGAGGAACGGCTGGAACAATTGTCGCGCAGCATGGGCTAGAACCGGCGGCCCCGGTCGGCCCGGCGGGCCAAGGGGGTGAAAATTGTCGCCATTGTCCCGGTTACAGGGTTGTTTCCGATCCGCATTGAATGCTTAACTGTTTGACATGAAAAGGGGCCGGTATCGGATAGCCGGTCACGTAAAACAGGGGATCGTAGAAATGAACCTTCGCCTGCACGGTGCGGCCGCCCTGGCGGCATGCCTTGCCTTCATCGCAAGCCCGGCACAGGCCGGGCCGACGCTGGACGCCGTGAAGGCAAGGGGACAAGTGGTCTGCGGCGTGAACAGCGGCCTGCCGGGCTTCAGCAGCCCCGACAGCCAGGGCCGCTGGACGGGGCTGGACGTGGATATCTGCAAGGCGGTCGCCGCCGCCGTCCTGAACGACCCGAACAAGGTCCGCTATATTCCGCTGTCGGCGCAACAGCGGCTGACCGCCCTGCAATCGGGCGAGATCGACGTGCTGTCGCGCAACACCACCTGGTCGCTGACCCGCGATGCCCAGGGGCTGGATTTCGGCCCCGTGGTCTATTACGACGGCCAGGGCCTGATGGTGGCCAAAAGCCTGGGCGTGACCAGCGCCAAGCAGTTGGACGGGGCCACGGTCTGCGTGCAGCCCGGCACCACCACCGAACTGAACCTTGCGGACTGGTTCCGTGCCAACAATCTTTCCTTCCGGCCCGTCGTGATCGAGGCGCTGGACGAGGTGAATGCCGCCTTCTTCTCCGGCCGCTGCGATGTGCTGACCACGGATATTTCCGGTCTGGCGGGCGTGCGCGCCTCTGTGGCGCCCAAGCCCGACGATTTCGTGATCCTGCCGGAAATCATGTCGAAGGAGCCGCTGGCCCCCGTCGTCCGCCATGGCGACAACCAGTGGGCGGACATCGTGCGCTGGAGCGTCTTTGCCCTGATCGAGGCGGAGGAGAAGGGCATCACCCAGGCCAATATCGATACCAAGCTGCAGGACACCGACCCCACGGTGCAGCGCATCCTGGGCGTCCAGGGCGATCTGGGCCCGGCGCTGGGCCTGGACAAGCAATGGGCCTATCGCGCCATCAAGGCCGTCGGCAATTATGGCGAGGTTTTCGAACGCAATGTCGGCAAGTCGACGCCGCTGAAGCTGGAGCGGGGTCTGAACGCGCTCTGGACAAATGGCGGCCTGATGTACGCCCCGCCCATCCGCTGACCGGCCGGCCTCCATCCCCATGACGGACCGCCAAGCGCCCGCCACGATCAAGGCCGCCGCCCCGCCCGGGCAGGCGGCCTTTCACCTGTCCATCAACAATCCCCTCGTCCGTGCCATCCTGTGGCAGGTCGTTGCGGCCTTCCTGGTCGCGCTGGCCGCCTGGTATCTGGTCGGCAACACGATGGACAACCTCGCCCGGCTGTCCATCTCCTCCGGTTTCGGCTTCCTGGAGCGGGAGGCGGGGTTCCAGATCGGTGAAAGCCCGGTCGCCTTCGGCCCGCAGGACAATTACGCCCGCGCCTTCCTGGTCGGGCTGCTGAATACGCTGAAAGTGTCGGGCATCGGTATCGTCCTGGCCACCATCCTTGGGGTGGCGCTGGGCATCGCGCGCCTGTCGGACAACTGGCTGGTGGCCCGCTTCGCCACCTTCTATGTCGAGACGATCCGCAACCTTCCCCTGCTGCTTCAGCTTTTCCTGTGGTACGGCCTGCTGACCGAGGGGCTGCCGGGACCGCGCCAGGCGCTGGAGCCGCTGCCGGGTGTCTTCCTGTCCAACCGCGGGCTGAAACTGCCCGCCCCGGCCGATGATCCGGTCTGGGCCTGGGTGGCCGCCGCGTTCGGCCTGGGCGTCATCCTGACGCTGGTCATTTCCGCCTGGAACACCCGGCGTCAGGCCCGGACGGGCCGGCGTTTCCACATGCTGCCTGTCGGCCTGGGCTTGGTCATCGGCATGCCGGGCCTGATCCTGCTGGCGCATGGCGGCGGCGCCATCGACGTTCCCGTGCTCCAGGGCTTCAATTTCCGGGGCGGCATGACGCTGACACCGGAATTCGCGGCCCTGCTGTTCGGCCTGGTCATCTACACGGCCGCCTTCATCGGCGAGATCGTGCGCAGCGGCATCCTGGCCGTACACAGGGGGCAGACGGAGGCGGCGACGGCGCTGGGCCTGACACGGGGGCAGGTGCTGCGGCTCGTCGTGCTGCCGCAGGCGCTGCGCGTCATCATCCCGCCCACGACCAGCCAGTATCTGAACCTGACCAAGAACAGCTCGCTGGCTGTTGCCATCGGCTTTCCGGACTTCGTGTCCATCGCCAACACCACCATCAACCAGACGGGCCAGGCGGTGGAAGGGGTGCTGTCGATCATGGCGGCCTATCTGGTCATCAGCCTCAGCCTGTCGCTGCTGATGAACTGGTACAACCGCCGCGTGGCGCTGGTGGAGCGGTAGGATGAGCGCCATGGAAACCGAAACCGTTCAGCGCGCCGCCCCCGAACGCCCCCGCCAGGGGCCGGTCGGCTGGATGCGTGCCAACCTGTTTTCCACCTGGTACAACAGCTTGCTGACGCTGCTGATCCTCTATCTGCTGTTCAGGCTGGTGCCCGGCGTGATCGACTGGCTGCTGGTCAGCGCTACATGGGATGGCGACGCCGCCGCCTGCCGCGCCGCCGGCGGCGCCTGCTGGGCCTTCCTGGCGGAGAAATGGCGCTTCATCCTGTTCGGGACCTTCCCCGATGACCAGCACTGGCGGCCGACGCTGGCCATGCTGTCCATCATCGGCATGCTGGTCGTCTCGGCCGACCGCCGGGTCTGGGGCCGGCCGCTGGTCTTCATCTGGGCCGGTGGCATGGGGTTTGCCGCGCTGATGATGTTCGGCGGGGTGCTGGGGCTGGATTTCGTGCCGACCTCGCTATGGGGCGGTCTGCCGCTGACGCTGGCCCTGTCCGTCGTGGGGCTGGCGGCCAGCTTCCCGCTGGGGGTGCTGCTGGCCCTTGGCCGCACGTCGGAACTGCCCGTGCTGCGTGCCCTGTCGGTGGTCTATATCGAGCTGATCCGCGGCGTGCCGCTGATCTCCATCCTGTTCATGGCGTCGGTGATGCTGCCGCTGTTCCTGCCGGCCGGGGTGTCGATCGACAAGCTGCTGCGCGCCCAGATCGGCATCATCCTGTTCGCCGCCGCCTATGTGGCGGAGGTGGTGCGCGGCGGCCTGCAGGCCATCCCCAAGGGACAGGTGGAGGCGGCGAAGGCACTGGGCCTCGGCTACTGGCAGCGCCAGCGGCTGATCGTGCTGCCCCAGGCGCTGGCGCTGGTCATCCCCCCGCTGGTCAACAGCTTCATCGCCACCTTCAAGGATACGAGCCTGGTCATCGTCATCGGCCTGCTGGACCTGCTGTCCACGGCCAAATCGGCGCTGACCGATCCGGCCTGGCGCGGCTTCTACAAGGAAGCGTACCTGTTCGTCGGCCTCATCTACCTGCTGTTCTGCTACGCGCTGTCCCGCTACAGCCGGTATCTGGAAACCGTCCTCGGGCAGGGGAGGCGGCGGTGACGCGCGATCATCACGACGCCATGACCGCCCGCGCCCCCGACACGGAGTTGAGCGAATGACCACCGAGCCCATCATCGAACTGCGCGGCGTCAACAAATGGTACGGCGCCTTCCATGTGCTGCGCGATGTCAGCCTGTCCGTGGAAAAGGGGGAGCGGATCGTCATCTGCGGCCCGTCGGGGTCGGGCAAGTCCACGATGATCCGCTGCGTCAACCGGCTGGAGGAACACCAGGCGGGAGAGATCATCGTGAAGGGCGTGCCGCTGGACGACGACGTGCGGCACGTGGAAAGCATCCGCCGCGACGTTGGCATGGTGTTCCAGCAGTTCAATCTGTTCCCGCACCTGACGGTGCTGGAGAATTGCGCCCTGGCGCCCATGTGGGTGAAGAAGATGCCGCGTGCGCAGGCAGAGGCCAAGGCCCTGCAATTGCTGGAGCGGGTGCGCATTCCCGATCAGGCGGCCAAGTTTCCGGGCCAGCTTTCCGGCGGGCAGCAGCAGCGCGTGGCCATCGCCCGCGCCCTGTGCATGGACCCGTCCATCATGCTGTTCGACGAACCGACCAGCGCGCTGGACCCGGAGATGGTCAAGGAAGTGCTGGACGTGATGACCGACCTGGCCGAAGGCGGCATGACCATGCTGGTCGTGACGCACGAGATGGGATTCGCCCGGCGCATGGCCGACCGTGTGGTCTTCATGGATCGGGGGGAGATCGTGGAGATGGCGCCGCCCGAACAGTTCTTCGACAACCCGCAGAGCGAGCGCACCCGCGCCTTCCTGGGCCAGGTGCTGAGCCATTGATGAAATGACCGGCCGGCCTTTGCCCCCTGCGGGCTGTTGCCGGCCGCGGGGGTCATCGCCCGTCGGCCAGGACAGGGCCATCCGCGTGCCGGGCAAAGGCCATGCGCAGGACCTGCTTCAGCGGCTCCCAGGACACCAGCGCCTCGCATTCCTCCAGGCCGGCCCAGCGCGCGTCCAGCGCATCGTCGCCGGCCACGGGTTCGCCCGCCTGCCAGTCGGCCTCCACATCCACGATGGTGTAATGGAACAGCAGGGCGCCGGCGGCGTCATGCACGATATTGTCCACGGCGGTCAGGATGGACCGGGCGCGGGCCGTGACGCCCGTTTCCTCCAGCACCTCGCGTTCCGCCGCCTGGAACAGCGTTTCCCCCAGTTCCTGGCTGCCGCCGGGCAGTGACCATTCGCCATGGCCCGGCGGCTTGCCCCGCCGGATCAGCAGCACGCGCGCCTGTTTCCAGACCAGGCAGCCGACGCCGACGCGGGGATGGGTCAGGAGGGCGACGGACATGGCAATTCCCTGCGGGATGGTCGGATGATGAGGCGTTGACCCGCATCAAGGCGGCGGGCCGGCACCGATCCTATCCTGATGCCGCCTGCCGGACGGAGGGGATTTGCGACATGGCGACCATCCCCTGATCCATGCCCGCCCGATACCGGGAACGGCCACCTGCCGGACGGGCAATCCGGCGCTGACGGCCATCGGGCTGGACATGGGGGAACGGATGCGTCACGACTATGTCATAACGGATGCTGCATCAAAAACAGGCAGCCATGGGGGAGGAAGCATTGACCGCCAGCCTGACCGAACAGGTCGAGGCGCTTCGGCGTCTGCCCCTGTTCGCGGGGATCGAACTGTCCAAGCTGAAGCTGCTGGCCTTCACCGGCGAGCAGCAGTGCTTTCCTGACGGCACCACGCTGTTCCGTCAGGACGAGCCGTCGGATGCGGCCCATGTCATCCTGTGCGGCCGGGTCGATCTTTTGCTGCACGGGGCTGGCGGCGCCGTCCATCGGATCAGCCATGACGGGTCCGGCATCATCGGAGAGGTGGGTATCCTGTGCGGCCGGCCGCGCATGGCGACGGCCCTGGCCGTGGGCGATGTCATCACGCTGCGCATCGAGCGGGAGGCGTTTTTCCGGCTGATGGACGAGTTCCCGCAAATGGCCGTGCCCATGCTGCGCGATCTGGCGCTGCGCCTGGAATTCACGACGCGGGAATTGAGCAGGGCCAATAGCCTATGACCCCTTGCCCTCCCCCTCATCCGACCGGATGACTATCGGTATCCGGCCTAGTTTGGCATAAGAATGGGACTGCGAACGACCATTGGAAGCCTGAACCATGGCCCGTCTGACACGCCTTCTGCCCCGCCTTGCGCCCGTCATGCTGCCCCTGTGGCTGGCCGCCTGCTCCACGAATCCGGTCACCGGCGACCGGCAGTTCACGGCCCTGATGCCCCCCGAACAGGAAGCCGCCATCGGTGCCCAGCAGCATCCCGAAATGCTGAAGGAATTCGGTGGCCGGTACGAGGATGCGAAGCTTCAGGCCTATGTGGACCGGCTGGGACAGCAACTGGCGGCCAGGACCGAGGTGCCGGGCACGCGCTACACCTTCACGGTGCTGGACAGCCCCATCGTCAACGCCTTCGCCCTGCCCGGCGGCTATGTCTATGTCAGCCGCGGCTTGATGGCCCTGGCCAACAGTGAGGCGGAACTGGCCGGCGTGGTCGGCCACGAGATCGGGCACGTCACGGCCCGCCATTCGGCCGACCGCTATGGCCGCGGCGTGCTGGCCCAGGGCGGGGCGCTGCTGGCCGGCATCCTGCTGGGCCAGCAGGCGGGTCAGGTCGCCCAGTCCGGGGCACAGGTCGCCCTGGCCGGTTTCAGCCGCAGCCAGGAGCTGCAGGCCGATAATCTGGGCATCCGCTACATGACGGCTGCGGGCTACGACCCGCGTGAGATGGCGGGCTTCCTGTCTTCCATGGGCCGCCATGCCCAGTTGGAGGCGCTGCTGGCCGGCCAGCCGGGCCGGGCCGACCAGTTCAGCTATCTCCAGACCCATCCGCCCACGGGCGACCGCGCCGAGCGGGCCACGGCCGCCGCCGCCCAGATGGGCGGCGCCAACCTGCTGGTGCGCCAGAGCGAATATATGCAGGCCATCGATGGCATGATCTATGGCGACAGCGCCCAGAACGGCTTCGTGCGGGGGCGGGTCTTCGCCCATCCCGGCATGGATTTCCGGTTCGAGGTGCCGGACGGCTTCCGCCTGCTGAACAGCGACCAGGCGGTGATCGGGCTGGGGCCGGAAGGATCGCAGATCGTCTATTCCCAGGGCCAGGCCGATGGCGCCTACAGCGCTGCCGATTATATCGCCAATGCCTGGGCCAAGGGTGTGCAGCTGGGCGAGTTGCGGTCCCTGACCATCGGCGGGCTGCCCGCCGCCACGGCCGTGACGCAATTGTCGGGACAGTCCGGCCCCGCCTTTGCCCGTCTGGTCGCCATTTCGGCGGGAACGGCCGGGCGCTACCACCGGTTCCTGCTGTCCAGCCCGCCGGCCCTGGCCAGCCGGCTTGATCCCGGCTTCCTGGACACGGCCAACAGCTTCCGCCGCCTGACCGCGGCGGAGAAGGCGGGCCTGAAGCCCTACCGGATCAAGGTCGTGCAGGTGAAGCAGGGCGAGCGGGTGGCCGATTTCGTGGCCCGCATGCCGCTGAAGGACCATGCGGACGAACGGTTCCGCGTCCTGAACAACATTCCGCCCGGCACGGAGCCCCGGCCCGGCGTGTGGGTGAAGACCATTGTCGAAGGGTAGGACGGGGCCGGCAGTTGCCGGCCTTCGCCCTCTCCTGTACCGTCCGCGGCCATGAAGACCCTTCTTCCCCTTCCGCGATGCGAGGAGACGACGGCGTGCAAAGGCCGCTGGCGTCTGCCGATCACCGCCGTCATGACGCTGGGCTTCGGCGGGCTGATGCTGGCCGCCGTGGCCAGCGTCTTTCTGCTGGGGGTGCAGACATCGGGCCGCAACACCTATAACCTGCTGAACGACAAGGCCGAACTGGCCATGAACATGGCCGAGGCGCGGGTGCGGGCCCAGTTGGACCCGGCCCAGGCCCAGGTGGATTACCTCACCTCGATCCTCAGCACGGGCGAGATGTCGATCGACGACACCGACCGGATCGAGGCGCTGCTGCGCGGTGCCCTGGCCTCCACGCCGCAGGTCGCCGGCATCGGCGTCCTGCGGGCCGATGACCACCAGTTGCTGGGGGCGGCCCGCGTCGGGGACACCGAATCGGCCTTCGACATGGACAAGGTGAAGGATGCGCCCGTCATCCTGGCCGATGTGCTGCGGACCGGCTCGGCCCATTGGCTGGACCCGGTCTGGGCCGACGAGATCGAAACGACGGTCATGCCGGTGCAAGGGCCTCTGCGCCGGGACGGGCAGTTCCTGGGGGCCGTGATGTCGGCCGTGGGCTTCAACGGCCTGTCGCGCTTCCTGCGCGATACGGACAAGGATATGGGCCTGTTCAGCTTCATCCTGTTCGATGACCGCTATGTGCTGGCCCATCCGGCGCTGGCGGAAAGGCGGTTCGATTTCGCCGCGGTGGAGAACCGGCCGCCCCTGCCCACGCTGGAGGAGGTGGGGGACCCGATCGTCTCGGCCATCTGGTCCGTCGTGGGGCCCGACGGGATCGGCACGCCCCTGGCCAAGTGGAATGCCGGCAAGAAGGTTGAAACCCGCATCAGCGAACGCCGCGCGGACCTGCATTTCCGCCAGGCCAAGGTGGACGGGGTCAATTATTTCTACCTGCTTCGCTCCATCTCCGATTATGGCGAGCATCCCTTCACGCTGGTCGTCGCCATGCGGGAAGAGGATATGGACAGCGAGATCGACCGGTTCCAGCACCTGCTGGTCGTGGGTTTCGTCATCCTGATCGTCTCCGTGCTGGTGGCCATGGCCCTGGGCAAGATGATCAGCCGGCGCATCCGGCTGCTGTCGGGGGCCGCCGTGGCCCTGCGCGACCTGGATTTCGCCAATGTCCCGCGTCTGCCCGACAGCCGGTTCCGCGAGGTGGCGGACGCTGCCGCCGCCTTCAACGCCATGGTCAGCGGCCTGCGCTGGTTTGAGACCTATGTGCCCAAGTCGTTGGTGCTGCGCCTGATCCGCCGCGACGCGACCCAGGCCGAAATCCCGTCGGAGGAACGGGACGTGACCGTGCTGTTCACCGACATCAAGGGGTTCTCCGCCATGGCGGAGAAGATGTCGCCCCAGGATACGGCGGAATGGCTGAACCGCCATTTCACCCGCATCGCCGCCTGCATCGAGGCGGAGGGCGGCACCGTGGACAAGTTCATCGGTGACGCCGTCATGGCCTTCTGGGGCGCACCCGACGACCAGCCCGACCATGCCGCCCGCGCGCTGCGGGCCGCCCATGCCATCGCCCATGTCGTGGCGGAAGAAGCGGCCGAGGCGCAGGCAGCCGGCCGTCCGCCCGTCTGCCTGCGCGTGGGCGTGCATTCCGGCCCTGTCATCGTGGGCAATATCGGCGCTTCCACCCGCATCAACTACACCATCGTCGGCGACACGGTGAACACCGCCGCCCGGCTGGAAGCGCTGGGCGGGGAGATGATGGAGGACGAGTGCTATGTCGTGCTGGTCAGCGACGACACGGTGCGCGCCGCCGGCACCTGTGCCGTGGACATGCCGCTGACGGCGATCGGGGCCTTTTCCCTGCGTGGCAGGCGGGCCCTGGTCGATGTCTGGCGGCTGGTCGTGCCGGACGGGGAATAGGCGGCATCACCCGACGGGTCCGGCCGCCGCGCCATTGCGCGCTCGACTTCGCGGGGCCGACCCGTCACGCTGCCGGCGGTTTCCTTCCCCAACCAGTGCGAACCCCGGGGGGCCGTCCATGTCGCGCTGTCTTGCCCTGCTGCTGTTCTGCCTGGCCCTTGCCCTGCCGCCGGCGGCGGCGGAGACCGTATTGCGGCTGGGGAACGGTCCCGACAGCGAGAGCCTGGACCCGCACCGCGCCGTGGGCGCCGGCGACAGCCGTATCCTGACGGCCCTGTTCGAGGGGCTGCTGACCCCGGACGCGGCGGGCCGCATGGTGCCGGGGGCGGCGGAAAGCTGGACCGTGTCGGATGATGGCCTGACCTATACCTTCATCCTGCGTGCCGATGGGCGCTGGTCGGATGGCAGCCCCGTGACGGCTGCGGATTTCGTCTATTCCTGGCGCCGTGCCGTGGACCCCGCCACCCGGCCGCTGTTCGCGGATTTCCTTTATCCCGTGCTGAATGCGCAGGCGGTGGCCGCGGGGCGGATGCCGCCCGAAGCGCTGGGCGTGGCGGCCCTGGATATGCGCAGCTTCCAGGTGCGGCTGGCCGCGCCCAAGCCCAATTTCACCGATTATCTCTATCACCGGGCCACATATCCCGTGCATCCGCCCTCGGTGGCGGCGCATGGGGACGGGTTCGCGCGGGCCGGCCACCTGGTCTCCAACGGTCCCTACCGGCTGGACAGCCAGCGGCCGCAAAGCCATGTCGGCGTCGTGCGCAACCCGCATTTCCATGATGCGGCCTCTGTGGCCTTCGACAAGGTGTTGTTCTTCACCACGGAGGACGGCCAGGCCGAACTGCGCCGGTTCCGGGCAGGCGAACTGGACATCACCGAAACGGTGCCGCCCAGCCAGCTCGATTGGGTGCGGGCCCATCTGGGGGATGCGTTGCGGCTGGCCCCGCGCGCCGGCATCAATTTCATTGCCCCCAACATGCGGGTGGAGCCCTGGAAATCCAACCGGGCGCTGCGGCTGGCCCTGTCGCTGACCATCGACCGGGAGACGATTGCCGGGCGCATCCTGCGCGATGGCGACCCCGCCCACAGCTTTGTGCCGCCGGGCCTGCCCGACTATGACCCCGCCCTGCCCGTCCAGGCCGGGTGGACGCAAGGCGCACGCGACGCCCTGGCCCGGACCCTGTTCGCCCAGGCCGGCTACGGCCCGGACCGGCCGCTGACGGTCAATCTGCTCTACCCGACGGGGGAGATGAACAAGCAGATCGCCGTGGCCGTGGCGGCCCGCTGGCAGTCGGTGCTGGGCGTGCGCACGCAACTGGAGAACCAGGAATTCAAGGTGGTGATGGGCCGGGTACGCGACGGGTCCTATCCCGGTCTTGTCCTGCGGCAATGGTTCTGGGTTTTCCCGGAAAAATATCTGGAGATCCTGCGCACGCGCGAGCAGCATAACGGCAATGGCTATGCCAGCCCCGCCTTCGATGCCGCCATGGCGGCGGCCGATGCCGCGACGGACCGGGCCGGCATGGCCCGCGCGTTGCGCCGGGCCGAGGCGCTGATGCTGGATGACGCCGCCCTCATGCCCGTGCTGTTCGCCACCAGCCGGCATCTGGTTGCCCCCCGGATCGGGGGATGGGTGGATAATCTGCGCGACAGCCACCCCGTGCGCCATCTTGCACCGCAAGAAGTTGCAAAACCCTGAATTTTTCATGCAAAAACCGCTTAACCCATTGAGCTTTTGTCCGAATTCGGCGAGCCTGACAGGGTATGAACCGACGGACTGGGGGCAGGCGCATGGGCGCTGGTGGCTGGCGGTTGTGGGCGTCGGGGACTTTGCGCGCGGTGACGGACCTGTTCCTTCCCGCCGTGATGCGCCAACCCGGCTTTGACGAGAAGCAACTGCTGCGTGCCCGCGCCTTCATCCGCGTGACGCTGCTGATCCATGTCGGGCTGCTGGTGCTTTACGCCGTCTGGGCCGTCCGGCAGGGGCCGTTCGACCCCGTCAGCCTGGCCTGGGCCGGCTATGCCGCCATCCTGGGCGTCAATCTGGTGCTGGTGCGCCTGACGGGCCGGTTTCACGAGGTGACGATCGCCAACAACCTGGCCGGGCTTAGCCTGATCGCCATGCTTCTGCATTTCACGGGCGGCATCGCGTCGCCGCTGGTGCCGCTGTTCCTGATGGGGGTGGCAACGACGGGGAATTTCGGGGGCAACCGGGCCATCCTGGTCTTTTTCGCCGGCTTTATCGCCGTCATCGCCGGCACCTATGGCTGGCAGCTTTACACGGGCAGCCATGCCGATGATGTCCATAGCCGATTCGCTTTCCTGCTGACGGCCGTGGTGCTGCTGGTCCTGGCCAACCTGTCGTCGCAATCGGCCCGCACCAAGACGCGGCTGATGCTGCAACGGGCGCGTGATGCGGCCATCGACGGCCGTCGCAAGGCGGAGGAGGCCCGCGCCCAGGCGGAGCGCACGCTGGACGAGCTGCGCGCTGCCCAGGCCCAGATGATCCTGCAGGAGAAGATGGCCAGCCTGGGCGGCATGGTGGCCGGCGTCGCGCACGAGGTGAACACGCCCGTGGGCCTGGCGGTCACCGGTGCTTCGCAACTGAAGACGGAGACGGCGCGCATCATGGCGCTGGCGGCGGAAGGCAAGCTGCGGCGCAGCACCTTCGACGAGTATCTGACCGTGGTGGACGAGCTGGCCGGCCTGATCGAGAAGAATGCCGTGCGCGCGGCGGAACTGATCCAGTCCTTCAAGGAGGTGGCGGTGGACCAGTCGTCCGATGCGCGCCGCCCCTACGACCTGCGCGCCTATGTGGCGGAGGTGCTGGCCAGCCTGTCGCCGCGCGTGCGCCGGGCCGGGCACCGGGTGGAGATGGCGGTGCCCGAAGGCATCGAAATGGACGGCTATCCCGGCGCCATGGCGCAGATCGTCACCAATCTGGTCATCAATTCCATCATGCACGCCTATCCGGGCGAACGGGCCGGGGTGATGCGCCTGTCGGCCCGCCTGCTGGAGGATGGGCGGGTGGAGATGACCTATGGCGATGACGGCCAGGGCATTCCGCCCGATCTGTGGCCGCGCATCTTCGAACCCTTCTTCACGACACGGCGCGGCACGGGCGGGTCGGGGCTGGGGCTGCATCTTCTGTACAATATCGTGACGGTCCGCATGGGGGGAACGGTGCATGTCGGCGCCTCGCCGCAGGGCGGGGCGCTGTTCACCCTGGTCTTCCCCCGGGTTGCGCCGGGCAGCCGGTCAGCCCAACAGCAAGCGGCACCTGTTGTCCATCGGCCATGATGCAGCGCAATAATGCGGTTGTGGCGGGGCTGTCATGGACCCGTTGCTTGCACCGGCCAGCCGCTTCCGCCTAAGCTTCCGGGCGGAGGAATTGTCCGGGTCCCGGGGACCGGACGGCGAGATTTCAAGGAGAGGAACCATGGTCGAAGTGGTAATTGCCGGTGCGGCCCGCACCCCGATCGGCGCCTTCAATGGCGCCTTCGGTGCCGTGCCGGCCCACAAGCTGGGCGAGGTTGCCATCCGCGCCGCACTGGAACGCGCGAAGACCGATGCGGCCGAGGTGTCGGAAGTGGTGTTCGGTCAGGTGCTGACCGCCGGTCAGGGCCAGAACCCGGTGCGCCAGGCGGCCATCGCCGCCGGCATCCCGGCCGGCCGCACGGCCTTCGCCATCAACCAGATCTGCGGTTCGGGCCTGCGGTCCGTGGCGCTGGGTTACCAGTCGCTGCTGCTGGGCGATACCGAGGTGGTGGTCGCCGGCGGGCAGGAGAGCATGAGCCTGTCCCCGCACGCCATCTATATGCGTGGTGGCACGAAGATGGGCGACGCCGCGCTGGTCGACACCATGATCCGCGACGGGCTGTGGGACGCCTTCAACAATTACCACATGGGCCAGACGGCCGAGAATGTGGCCGCCAAGTTCGCCATCAGCCGGGAGGAGCAGGACGCCTTCGCCGCCGCTTCGCAGAACAAGGCCGAGGCGGCGCAGAAGGAAGGCCGCTTCAAGGACGAGATCGCGGCCGTCACCGTGTCGGGCCGCAAGGGCGATGTGATCGTCGATACCGACGAATATCCCAAGCACGGCACGACGGCGGAATCGCTGGCCAAGCTGCGTCCCGCCTTCAAGAAGGACGGCACGGTCACGGCCGGCAACGCATCGGGCATCAATGACGGTGCCGCCGCGCTGGTGCTGATGCGGGCGGACAATGCCGCCAGGCGCGGCGTGGCCCCGCTGGCCCGCATCGCCTCCTGGGCCACGGCCGGCGTCGATCCGTCCATCATGGGGACCGGCCCCATCCCGGCCAGCCGGGAGGCGCTGCGCAAGGCCGGCTGGTCCATCGACCAGCTGGACCTGATCGAGGCGAACGAGGCCTTCGCGGCGCAGGCCATCGCGGTCAACCGCGACCTGGGCCTGGACCCCGCCCGGGTGAATGTGAATGGCGGCGCCATCGCGCTGGGCCATCCGATCGGCGCATCGGGCGCCCGTGTGCTGATCACGCTGCTGCATGAGATGATCCGGCGCGATGCCAAGAAGGGTCTGGCGACCCTTTGCATCGGCGGCGGCATGGGCGTCGCGCTCTGTGTCGAGCGGGACTGACGGTCGGACGGAACGGGGGTGCCAGTCACCCCCGTTCGCTTTTTTGCGCAAAGTGATTTTCCAACGAAGGGGGAAACAAGATGGCACGAGTGGCATTGGTTACGGGCGGTACGCGCGGCATCGGCGAGGCGATTTCCGTCGCGCTGAAGGAAGCCGGCTATCTGGTCGCCGCCAATTACGGCGGCAATGACAAGGCCGCCCAGGAATTCACCGAGCGGACGGGCATCCCCGCCTACAAGTTCGACGTGTCCGATTTCGAGGCGGTGAAGGCGGCCGTGGCCAAGATCAAGGCCGATCTGGGACCGGTGGATATCCTGGTCAACAATGCCGGCATCACCCGTGACACCACGATCCACCGCATGACGTTCGAGCAGTGGAACGATGTGATCCAGACCAACCTGGCAAGCTGCTTCAACACCTGCCGCGCCGTGATCGATGACATGCGGGAACGCAATTTCGGCCGCATCGTCAATATCGGTTCCATCAACGGTCAGGCCGGCCAGTATGGCCAGGTGAACTATGCCGCCGCCAAGTCGGGCATCCACGGTTTCACAAAGGCGCTGGCCCAGGAAGGGGCGGCCAAGGGGATCACCGTGAACGCCATCGCGCCCGGCTATATCGATACCGACATGGTGCGCGCCGTGCCGCCCAACGTGCTGGAGAAGATTGTCGCCAAGATCCCTGTTGGCCGCCTGGGCAAGGCCAGCGAGATTGCGCGCGGCGTGCTGTTCCTGGTGGGGGAAGAGGCCGGCTTTGTCACCGGGTCCACCCTGTCCATCAATGGCGGCCAGCACATGTATTGATGCGCGGACCCCGGCGCGCCACGGCGCGCCGAAGGGCGCTGTGAAGAAGGGGGGCGGGGCCGGTGTGGCACCCGCCCTTTTTCATTCATTCCGCGGGGCCTAGGCACCGCCGCCCCTCTGGCGACCCTGGCGGCCGGGCACGGCCGGCCAGCGCCCGCCAATATCAGGGACCGGCCGCGGCGATGGCGGCCTTGTAGGTTTCGACATAATGGCGGGCGGATGCCGTCCATGATACGTCGCGCGCCATGGCGTTGCGCTGCACCTGCCGCCAGCGGTCGGTCTGCGGATGCAGGGCCAGGGCCCGGTCGATGGCATTGATCAGGGCCGGCACCGTGACGGGGCCGAAGGTGAAGCCGGTGGCCGTGCCATCGGACAGCGCATCGTCGGTGCAGTCGGTCACCGTATCGGCCAGCCCGCCCACACGGCTGACCAGCGGCAATGTGCCATAGCGCAGGGCATACATCTGGGTCAGGCCGCACGGCTCGAACCGGGACGGCACCATCAGCACGTCCACGCCGGCCTGCAGGCGGTGGGACAGCGCCTCGTCATAGCCCAGCACCAGCCCGACGCGGCCCGGATAATGCCGGGCGGCCCCGGCAAGCGCCTGTTCCAGCCCGGCCGCACCCGTGCCCAGCACGGCAAGCTGCGCGCCGCGCGCCACCAGATGCGGGATGGCCTGCACCACCAGATCGATGCCTTTCTGGTCGGTCAGGCGGCTGACGATGCCGAACAGCGGGGCATGGATGTCCGGGGTCAGGCCGAAGGCCCGCTGCAGGTCGGCCTTGTTATGTTCCTTGGCAGGCAGGGTGCCGGCATCATAGGGGGCGGCAAGCTGGGGATCGCGCGCCGGGTTCCAGGCGTCGGTGTCGATGCCGTTCAGAACGCCTTCCAGCACGCCGGCGCGGGCACGCAACAACCCGTCCAGGCCGAAGCCGAACACCTCCCCTTGAATTTCCGTCGCATAGGTGGGGCTGACCGTGGTCAGCCGGTCCGAATAGACCAGGCCGGCTTTCAGGAACGACAGGTGGTTGTGGAACTCGAACCCCTGCGGCGTGAACCCGTCCCAGGGCAGGCCCAGCATGGGCACCATGTCGGCGGGGAACAGCCCCTGGAAGGCCAGGTTGTGGATCGTGAACACGGTCCCCGGCCGTTTCAGGCCCGCCAGGGGCCAGAGCGGGAAATGCAGATGGGCTGCGGCCAGGCCCGCCTGCCAGTCATGGCCATGCAGCACGTCCGGCTTCCACATCGCGCGGCCGGTGCTCCCGTCGCCGGCCAGCCCGATCAGGGCCGCCACGCGGCCCAGGGCCGCGAAACGCAGATGGTTGTCGCTCCAATCCTTCCCGTCGGGTCCCAGATAGGGGTTGCCCTTGCGCCCGAAGAAGCTGGGAATGTCCAGCGCATAGACGATGCCGCCATCCACGCCGCGCCCGGCCACCAGCCGGGCCGGCGCTGCCGAGGGCAGGCCCGGCAGCCCGCGCAGATCGCGCAGCACGCGGATGCCGTCCAGCCTTTCCAGCACGCCGGGATAACCGGGGATCAGCAGCCGGACATCCACCCCCACAGCCCGCAGGGCGGCCGGCAGGGCACCGGCCACATCCCCCAGGCCGCCGGTCTTCACATAGGGCAGGCATTCCGACGAGACGAAAAGAACGCGCATGATCGGGTCCGGGATTGTTGGGATCATCGGATATCGCCGCCGGGGGGCGGCATGGGGCAATGCTGGCCCGTGGGGGACAGGGTGAAGATCTCCACCCCGTCCGCGGTCACGCCCACCATGTGCTCGAACTGGGCCGACAGCGACAGGTCGCGGGTGATGGTGGTCCAGCCATCGGCCAGCGTGCGCACGCCGGGACCGCCCTGGTTCAGCATGGGTTCGATGGTGAAGACCATGCCGGGCACCAGCTTCATGCCCTTGCCCGGCCGGCCGAAATGCATCACGTCGGGCGCATCGTGGAAGATGCGGCCGATGCCGTGGCCGACATAATCGCGCACCGTGGAATAGCCATAGGTCCGGCCCGTCTGCTCGATGGCGTTGCCGACATCGCCCAGATGGCGTCCGGGGGCCACCTGGGCCACGCCCGCCATCATGGCATCATAGGTCGTGCGCACCAGATGCGCGGCAGCCGGCGCCACCGCGCCCACCGGATAGGTGCGGCTGGTATCCCCGTACCAGCCATCCACGATGGCCGTGACATCGATATTGACGATGTCGCCTTCCATCAGCCGTGTCCGGTCGGACGGGATGCCGTGATTGACGACATGGTTGGGGGAGATGCAGCAGGATTTGGGAAAACCGTGATAGCCCAGCGTGGCCGGCACGGCCCCGCGGGCCCGCAGAAAGCCATCCACCTCCCGGTCCAGGTCGCCCGTCGTCACGCCGGGCCGGATGAAGGGGGCGATATGATCCAGGCAGGCCGCGGCGGCCTGCCCCGCGGCGCGCAGGGCGGCGAAGCCCGCCGCATCCTGCAGGGGCACGCGGCGCCCCTGCGGGTCCAGCACGAAATTGCCGGCATAGGTCTTCATCGCCGCCCCCCTGATGTTCCGTCGGCATGGTTCCCCATGATGGCACCAAAGGGCCGGCCCGTCAGCCGGCCAGCCTGTCCAGCATGTCCTGGGTGATCAGCACCACGCCATTTTCCGACCGGTAGAAGCGGCGGGCATCCTCCTGCGCGTTCTCGCCCACCACCAGGCCGGCCGGGATGACACAGCCCCGATCGACCACCACCTTGGTCAGCCGGGCGTTCCGGTTGATCTCCACCTCCGGCAGGATGACGGCGTCGGTCAGCTCGCAATAGGAGTGGACGCGCACCTTGTTGAACAGCAGCGACCGGCGCACCAGCGACCCCGAGGTGATGCAGCCGGCCGACACCATGCTGTCCACCGCCATGCCGCGGCGGCCATCATCATCGAACACGAACTTGGCGGGGGGCAATTGCTCCTGGTAGGTGAAGATGGGCCAGTCGCGGTCATAGAGGTCGAGGTCCGGCGACACCTGGCACAGGTCCAGGTTGGCTTCCCAATAGGCGTCCACCGTGCCCACATCGCGCCAATAGGCGACACCGGGCTGGGCGCGGTTGCGCACACAGCTTTCGCTGAAATGGTGGGCCATCACCTTGGCCCGGTCCACCAGATAGGGGATGATGTCCTTGCCGAAATCGCGTGAGGAGCCCTGTTCGCGGGCGTCGCGCTCCAGATGTCCGTATAGGAACTGGGCGTTGAAGATATAGATGCCCATGGAAGCCAGCGACATGTCGGGCTTGCCGGGCATGGGCGGCGGGTCGGCCGGCTTTTCCAGAAAGCTGACGATGCGGTCCTCTTCATCCACATGCATGACGCCGAAGCCCGTCGCCTCCCGGCGCGGCACCTCGATGCAGCCCACCGTCACATCCGCGCCCGTGCGGATGTGGCTGGCCAGCATGTTGGCGTAATCCATCTTGTAGATATGGTCGCCGGCCAGGATCAGCACCCATTCGGCCTTGTGGGACCGCAGGATGTCCAGGTTCTGGTACACCGCATCGGCCGTGCCCTGATACCAGCTTGTCTCGTCGATGCGCTGCTGGGCGGGCAACAGGTCGATGAACTCCCCGATCTCCCCGCGCAGGAAATTCCAGCCGCGCTGAAGATGACGCAGGAGGGAATGCGACTTGTACTGCGTCAGCACGGAAATGCGGCGGAAGCCGGAATTGATGCAGTTGGACAGCGCGAAATCGATGATGCGGAACTTGCCACCGAAATGCACGGCCGGCTTGGCCCGGCGGTCGGTCAGTTGCTTCAGCCGGCTGCCGCGCCCGCCCGCCAGCACCAGGGCCAAGGCATGACGCGGTGCCTGCCGCAGATCGCGGTCCAGACGCTGTTCAGACTGACTGGTGAGCAATTCCCGATCCTCCCATCCTGACGCCAGGGACGCCGCCGCTTCATCCGGCGGCTGTCTTCGTGCCCGATGCTCTCACATGCATCCGGCCGGGTCACGTCCCGATACGTATGCGCGAGGGTGTGGAACGGGCAGGGCAGACAACGAAATCGCGAAGACCGCCTGTGCCGGTACGCGCGATCGGAAATGCCGGAAAATTGCCTATTTTTTAATCTGACGCATTTTTAGCCGCTGAATCGGGGTAATACGGGCGAGGTGTTTTTGTCTAAATTATTGTTTGAATTAACTTTATCCCGATTTCGCACCGCTGGAAACAGCACAAAATTTGTGCAAACAGTCCGGATTCGCAGGGGAGTCCTGGGTGGCTGCGTGGATTCCGCTCAGGACCGGATGTAGGGATTCCGCCGCTTTGCGTTGCGGCACGGACTTTGAATAGAGGGGAAACGGCGTGTGCGGCGGCCGGTCGGCCCCGTGCCCACAAGAATGGGGAGCCACATGAATCGTATGTTCAAGACCCTTATCGCGGCGTGCCTGGCGTTGGTTCCGGGCGTGGCCCTCGCTCAGGACGCGGCGCCGACCCTGGACTCAGGCGATACCGCCTGGCTGCTGACGTCCACGGCGCTGGTGCTGTTCATGACCATTCCTGGTCTGGCACTGTTCTATGGCGGCATGGTCCGCAAGCCGAACGTCCTGACGATGGTGATGCAGAGCTTCGCCATCACCGCCCTGATCTCCGTGCTCTGGGTGGTGGTCGGCTTCAGCCTGGCCTTCGGTGAAGGCAATGCCTATATCGGCGATTTCAGCCGCGCCTTCCTGGCGGACGTGACGGTCGACAGCCTGTCGGGAAGCATCCCGGAATCGCTGTTCATCGTATTCCAGATGACCTTCGCCATCATCACGCCGGCCCTGATCACCGGCGCCTTCGCCGACCGCATGAAGTTCTCGGCCATGCTGCTGTTCATGGGCCTGTGGTCGCTGATCGTCTATGCCCCGGTCTGCCACTGGGTGTGGGGCGGCGGCTTCCTTGGCGGCGACGGCGTGCTGGACTTCGCCGGCGGTACCGTCGTGCACATCAATGCCGGTGTCGCCGGTCTGGTGGCGGCCATCGTGCTGGGCAAGCGCAAGGGCTATGGCTCTTCCGACATGAAGCCGCATAACCTGGTCCTGTCGGTTATCGGCGCCGCCTTCCTGTGGGTGGGCTGGTTCGGCTTCAACGCCGGTTCCGCCGCCGCCGCCAATGGCAGCGCCGCCATGGCCATGCTGGTCACGCAGGTTGCCGCCGCCACCGCGACGCTGGCCTGGATGTTCGTGGAATGGGGCGTGAAGGGCAAGCCGTCGGTCCTGGGTGCCATCTCCGGTGCCGTCGGTGGCCTGGTCGCCATCACCCCGGCCGCCGGTTTCGTGGGCATCGACGGTGCGCTCGGCATCGGTCTGGCCGCCGGCATCATCTGCTACTTCGCCTCCACCACGCTGAAGCATGCCCTGAAGTATGACGACAGCCTGGATGTGTGGGGCGTTCACGGGGTCGGCGGCATCGTCGGCGCCATCCTGACCGGCGTCTTCGCCCGTGAGGCCATCGGCGGCACCGCCGGCGCCCTGGAAGGCAATATCGGTCAGGTCTGGACCCAGATCTGGGGCATCCTGGCCACGATCGTCTGGGCCACCATCGGCACGACCGTCATCCTCTACGTCGTCAAGGCCATCGTCGGCCTGCGCGTGGATGAGGAGGCCGAGCGCGACGGTCTGGACATCGCCCTGCACGGCGAGTCGGTCCAGTAAGCTCCGGGCATCCGTCTGGAAAGAAAGCCGCCGCACCGGGCAACCGGTGCGGCGGTTCCATTTCCGGGGGGTATGGGCCATCGCGGGGGATCGCGCCCACCGGGGTTGACCCCGCTTCAAGTGCCCCGTCTCCCGCCTACCCGATGGTCAGCACGACCTTGCCCGTGGCCTGGCGTCCCGACAGCAGGCCGAAGGCGCGGGCATGGTCGGACAGGGGCAGCGCATGCGACACATGCGGGCGCAGCTTGCCCTGTGACCACAGGTTCAGCAATTCACCCAGGCTCTGGCCCAGGCGCCGGGGATCGTGCTTGCGATAGGCGCCCCAGAACAGTCCCAGCACGGCGCAGTTCTTCACCAGCAGCAGGTTGGCCGGCACCTGGGGGATGCGTCCCGCGGCGTAACCGATGGTGATGATACGCCCGCACCAGGCGATGTTGCGCAAGGCGGCATCGAAATAATCGCCCCCCACGGGGTCGAAGACGACGTCCACCCCCTTTGGGGCCAGTTCCTTCAGCCGTCCCTTCAGATCCTCCGCGCTGTAATCGATCCCCTCGTCCGCCCCGTGTGCGCGGGCCACGTCCAGCTTTTCCGGGGATGACGCGGCGGCGATGACGCGCGCGCCCAGCGCCTTGCCGATCTCCACCGCTGTCAGCCCCACGCCGCCCGATGCGCCCAATACCAGCAGCGTTTCTCCGGCTTGCAGGCGCGCCCTGTCGGTCAGGGCCAGGTGCGAGGTGCCATAGGCCACGGGAAAGCCGGCGGCCGTGGCGAAATCCATGCCGTCCGGGATGGGCAGGACCGCCCCCGCCTCCACCACCGTTTCCTCCCGGAAGGCCCCCTTGGCCGACAGGGCCATGACCCGCTGTCCCACCGCCAGATGCCGTACCCCCTCACCCCGTTCGGTGATGATGCCGGCGCATTCCATGCCGGGGACAAAGGGAAAGGGGGGCTTTTCCTGGTACTTGCCTTCGATGATCAGGGTGTCGGCAAAGTTCAGGGCAGCCGCCTTGACGGCGATCCGCACCTCTCCCGCCCCCAGCGGCAGGGGAGGCACTTCGGCCAGGGACAGTTTCTCCGGCGGTCCGAATTCGATGCACTGCAATGCCTTGGGCATGCGCTTCCTCCCGTTCTTGCACTGGTTCGTTCAAACAATTGTTTGAAGGGTGCGACGGGGAGGGGGCGCCGTCAAGGGGTGTGGCTCGGCCGGCGGGTGCCGGCAGCGCGGCCGGTGCTAGCGCTTGATGCCTTCGTCCGTCAGCACGACGACCTGGTATCCGCGATATTCAGCCGGCGCCCCATGGTCGGGGCCGGAGACGCGCAGGAAAATCCGCCCCTCCCCCAGGCCGGTGCCGACAACGGGGCGGCCGGCATCGGTCAGTTCCTTGAACAGGGTGCGGGCGGCGTCGGCCAGCGGATGTTTCTCGGGTGCTGCGGTATCGGTCATGGTCATTGGCGCTTCGGGCTGGGGCGGGGGGCACTGTGCGACGGAACGGCCGGGCCGGTCCAGACCCCTGCTTGCCCCCGACGCCATTGCAAGGGCGGTGCGCCTCAGCCGCATGGCAGGGCGGCTGTCCGGGTCCATGAGGAAGGAATGGCCGCCAAGCTGGACGTTCGTCGCAGTTGGATTTGTAATGATACTACACATTCTCCGGCATTCCAGGGCCGATTCGGCAGGCGACATACGTGAATTTTGCCCTAAAGTGCAGACTTAATATGGAATGCCACTAGCAACATGATGTCATCCAGGACGGCACACCCGACTTGTCCGATGGCAGGTGCGGACGGGGTTGCCCAGGGATCGATTATCGGGCGTCCCGTTTGGCAACATGGCGCTATGCCCCCGCAAAGCTTCACAAAGATTACCGGATGCGTCATCGTGCGGGTGCAAAATTATCGGCCGGCATAATCCTGAAGGAACTCCGGCCACCTGGGCCGCCTTTTGGCAGAGGACTTGAGAGGGGGAATCGGATCGCATGAAAATCGCCATACCGAGGGAGCGCCGGGCGCACGAGCTGCGAGTCGCAGCAACGCCTGACACGGTGCGCAAATATATCGGGCTGGGATTCGAGGTGGTGGTGGAGGCGGGCGCGGGCCTGGGCTCCGCCATCACCGACGAGGCCTTCACCGCCGCCGGGGCGGGCATTGCCCCCGATCTGGCCTCGACCCTGACCGGGGCTGACATCGTGCTGAAGGTGCAGCGCCCCCTGACCGCCGGGGAAGGCGATGTCGATGAACTGGCCCTGCTGAAACCGGGGGCCATCCTGATCGCCGGCCTGTCGCCCTATGGCGCGCCGGAGACGGTGGCCGCCTATGCCGCCGCCAAGGTCGATGCCTTCGCGATGGAGTTCATGCCGCGCATCACCCGTGCGCAGAGCATGGACATCCTGTCCTCGCAGTCGAACCTGGCCGGCTACCGCGCCGTGATCGAGGCGGCGAACGAGTTCGGGCGCGCCTTTCCCATGATGATGACGGCCGCTGGCACGGTGCCGCCGGCCCGCGCGCTGATCATGGGGGCCGGCGTGGCCGGCCTGCAGGCCATCGCCACCGCCAAGCGCCTGGGCGCCGCGGTGTCGGCCACCGACGTGCGCCCGGCCACCAAGGAACAGGTGGAAAGCCTGGGCGGCACCTTTGTCGCCGTCATGGACGAGGAGTTCCAGCAGGCCCAGACGGCCGGCGGCTATGCCAAGGAAATGTCCAAGGAATACCAGGCCAAGCAGGCGGCCCTGATCGCCGAGACGATCAAGAAGCAGGACATCGTCATCACCACGGCCCTGATCCCCGGTCGCAAGGCGCCCATCCTCGTCACCGACGAGATGCTGAAGACCATGAAGCAGGGTGCCATCCTTGTGGATCTGGCCTGCGAGCAGGGTGGCAATGTGGAAGGTGCGGTGGCCGGCCAGGTTGTGGAGAAGTACGGCGTGAAGATCATCGGCCGCATCAACATGCCGGGCCGCATCGCCGTCGACGCCTCGGCCCTGTACGCCAAGAACCTGCTCAACTTCATCACGCCCTTCGTCGACAAGGAGACGAAGACGCTGAAGATGAACTGGGAGGACGAGGTGGTGAAGGGCACGGGCCTGACCCGCGACGGCGCCGTCGTCCACCCCGCCTTCAACAAGCCCGCTGCCTGAGGAGGAGCCGCCATGACCTTTGCTGCCAAAGCGGACAGCGGCACGGAGCTGCTGAGCAACCTGGATGCCGCGCGTGAGCAGGCGGTCCAGTTGGCCAACAAGATTTCGATGCTGGAGGCGCAGCTTGCCCATGCCGGCGGGATGCCCTTCATCGTCACGGGCCTGACGGTCTTCGTCCTGGCCTGTTTCGTCGGCTATTACGTCGTCTGGAAGGTGACGCCGGCCCTGCACTCGCCCCTGATGGCGGTGACCAATGCCGTGTCGTCGGTCATCATCGTCGGCGCGCTGATCGCCACGGGGGCCGCGGCCAGCGGCTTTTCCGCGCTGATGGGTTTCCTGGCCGTCGTGCTGGCCAGCGTGAACATCTTCGGCGGCTTCATGGTCACGCAGCGCATGCTGGCCATGTACAAGAAGAAGGCGCCCGCCGGCGCCGCCAAGAAGTGATCGGGGAGGAACCATAATGCTCATCACCGCATCGCTTCTCTATCTCGTTTCCGGGGTGCTGTTCATCCTGGCCCTGCGCGGTCTGTCCAGCCCGGAAACGGCGCAGGCGGGCAACCGCTTCGGCATGATCGGCATGGCGCTGGCCATCGTCACCACCCTGTTCGCGCTGCCGGCCCTGACGGGCCAGTCGCTGGAATTCGGCCGGCTGATCCTGATCGTGGCCGGCATCGCCATCGGCGGCGCCATCGGCGTCGTGATCGCCAAGCGCATCCAGATGACGCAGCTTCCTCAGCTCGTCGCCGCCTTCCACAGCCTGGTCGGCCTGGCCGCCGTGTTCGTGGCGGGTGCCGCCTTCTACTCGCCGGAAAGCTTCAATATCGGCCGGCCCGGCGCCATCCATATCGGCTCCATCATCGAGATGAGCCTGGGTGTCGCCATCGGTGCCATCACCTTCACCGGCTCGGTCGTTGCCTTCCTGAAGCTGGACGGGCGGGTCAGCGGCAAGCCGCTGGTCTTCGGCGGGCAGCATCTGCTGAATGCCGGCCTGGGCATCGCACTGGTCGTGCTGATCGCACTGCTGTGCTTCACGCAGTCGGAACTGCTGTTCTGGATCATCGTGCTGCTGGCGCTGGCGCTGGGCCTGCTGCTGATCCTGCCCATCGGCGGCGCCGACATGCCCGTCGTCGTGTCGATGCTGAACAGCTATTCCGGCTGGGCCGCGGCCGGCATCGGCTTCACCTTGCAGAACAACCTGCTGATCATCACCGGCTCGCTGGTCGGCGCCTCCGGCGCCATCCTGTCCTACATCATGTGCAAGGGCATGAACCGGTCGATCTTCAACGTCATCCTGGGTGGCTTCGGCGGTGACACGGCCGCGGCCGCGGCGGGTGGCGGCGCTGCCATCGACCGCAGCTTCAAGGCCGGCTCCGCCGACGACGCGGCCTTCATCATGAAGAACGCGACCAAGGTGATCGTGGTCCCCGGCTATGGCATGGCCGTGGCCCAGGCCCAGCATGCGCTGCGCGAAATGGCCGACCTGCTGAAGAAGGAAGGCGTGGAGGTGAAGTACGCCATTCACCCCGTCGCGGGCCGCATGCCCGGCCACATGAACGTGCTGCTGGCCGAAGCCAACGTGCCCTATGACGAGGTGTTCGAACTGGACGAGATCAACCGTGATTTCGGCCAGGCCGACGTGGCCTATGTCATCGGCGCCAACGACGTGACCAACCCGGCCGCCAAGACCGACCCGGCCAGCCCCATCTTCGGCATGCCCATCCTGGATGTGGAAAAGGCCAAGACGGTACTGTTCATCAAGCGGTCCATGGGTGCCGGCTATGCCGGCGTAGAGAACGAACTGTTCTTCCGCCCCAACACCATGATGCTGCTGGGTGACGCCAAGAAGGTGACCGAGGAGATCGTGAAGAACCTCTCGGGCAGCGGGCACTGATACTATTTTGCGGTGATCAGAACCTGTTGGTTCTGGTCACCGCCCTCAATCGCCGGCGCCAACATTCGTTGGCTTGGCTCCGCCGCACAAAAGAAGGGCCGCCCCGGAAATCGGGCGGCCCTTTTTGCATCCTGCCGTCTGTCCGGTGTCGGCGTTGATGGGCTATTTCACCCGGCGGACCTTGATCAGGCCGGAGACGCCGTCGATCACCATGTTGTAGCTGCCCACCATTCCCTTCTCGATGCGCAGGCTGCGTCCGGCCCGCAGGTTGGACAGCGAGCGGGCCACCGTCTGGGTCCAGACCTGGCCATTATCGAGGGTGAAGGTGTAACGCTCGTAACCGGCCTGCTGGAAGCTGACCAGCGTCGCTGTGATCTCCGCCACCTCCTCGATCCCGCGCTCCTTGCTGGACAGGCGTTCCGCGCCGAACGCCTGCTGCGGGCTGGCCGCCACCACCGGCGGCGGGGGGGCGGGGGGCAGGGCGGCGGCCATTGGCGGGGCCTGACGCAGGGCCGGAACCGCCCGGTCATAGCAGGCCAGGCGTGCCGCATCATCCGTGACGCCCAGGCATTTCAGCACCTCGTCCGGTGCGGCGGCCCGCGCGGGCAGGCCGCCGGCCGCGAGGGGCAGGGCGGCGAACAGGGCGGCGGCGAACAGGCTGGACAGGCGGATATCACGCATCGGGGTCGCATCCCTGACAGGGTTGGCGCTGGGGACCCGGCCCTGGGATCCCTACGGACAGGGAAAAGCAGGGCAGGAGACTGTCGATAGAACAGTCTCTACCTGCCGATGGCGAATATCTCAATGATTGAAGCGAGATGGGCGTCAGGCGGGACAGGCCCGCGCCGCGCCGGATACGGGCGGCACGGGGGATGCCGGGGCGTCAGGCCACCAGTTCGATCGAATAATTCTCGATCACGGTGTTGGCCAGCAGCTTGCGGCACATGTCCTCGATCTGGGCCTTGGCCTTGGCCGGATCGGTCTCGGCCACTTCCAGTTCGATCAGCTTGCCCTGGCGGACCTCGCCGATCCCGTCGAAACCCAGATTGGTCAGGGCATGGCCGATGGCCTTGCCCTGCGGGTCCAGCACGCCGTTCTTCAACGTCACCACGACCTTGGCCTTCATGGGGAAACCCTTTTCAACAACGCGGAGGAAACCGGATAGCGGATGGTGGCCACTGCCGTCCTGGTCACTGCACCAGCTTGGGGGCGGTGTGATCGCCGGGTCCGGCCTCGGGCAGAATGCCCAGGCGGCGGGCCACTTCCTGATACGCCTCGGCGACATTGCCCAGATCCTGGCGGAAGCGGTCCTTGTCCAGCTTCTCGTTGGTCTTGGCGTCCCACAGGCGGCAATTGTCCGGGCTGATCTCATCGGCCAGGACGATGCGCATCTCCTCGTTCTCCCACAGGCGGCCGAATTCCACCTTGAAGTCGACGAGCTTCAGCCCGATGCCCAGGAACAGGCCGTTCAGGTAATCATTGATGCGCAGGGCCAGCGACAGCATGTCGTCCAGATCCTGCGGGGCGGCCCAGCCGAAGGCCGTGATATGCTCTTCCGACACCATCGGATCGCCCAGCTCGTCGTTCTTGAAATAATATTCGACGATGGAGCGGGGCAGCGGCGTGCCCTCCGGAATGCCAAAGCGCTTGGTCAGGGACCCGGCGGCGATGTTGCGGACCACCACCTCGATGGGGATGATCTCCACCTCGCGCACAAGCTGTTCGCGCATGTTCAGGCGGCGGACGAAATGGTGCGGGATGCCGATCTCGCCCAGTTTCGTCATCAGATATTCGCTGATACGGTTGTTCAGCACGCCCTTGCCCGTGATCGTGCCCTTCTTCTGGGCGTTGAACGCGGTGGCGTCGTCCTTGAAATACTGGACCAGGGTACCCGGCTCGGGGCCTTCGTACAGGATCTTGGCCTTGCCTTCGTAGATGCGCCGGCGTCGGGTCATGGGTCTGGTGTCCAGCAATCGTTCCAGCCAAAGGGATACGGACCCGCGTGGCGCTGGCCAGCGGGTCCGACGCCCACCCTATAGCAAGCAACGGGGCCGGGCACAATGCAAGCAGCGATGCGGGCGGGTCAGTGCTGGGTGGCTTGGATCAGAGGTCGATGGGCTGGAACGGCGTCTGGTCGGGCCGTCCGGCGGCGAACAGGACGCGCGGCGGCGCGCCCGACCGCTGCATGGAGGGCAGGGCGACCAGCGCCGAACTGCCCGTGCCATAACCCCAGTCGGTGACGATGCACATGGCCCCACGCGGGCCCGCATCGCCGTCCCAGATGCGGCAGCCCAGCAATTCCTGCCAGGCGCGCCAGTCATCCTTGTCCGGATCGGGGATGGCCGCGGCCTGGAACAGGGGGCGGAAGAAACGGGTGCGCGGATTGTGCGTGTCGTTCAGGTCGGTGCTGGCGATGACGGAAAGCCCGTCCGGCACGCGATGGGTTCGGATCCGCCCGCCATCGGCCGGCAGCGACAGCCAGAAGGCATCCCGGTTGTCGGCGACCAGCAGGTTGAACGGCCGGTAGGCGCGGCCGTCCAGATGGCCCAGCGCATCGGCCGCGGCCTCCGCGTCGGCATGGTCCAGCGCGTCCAGCACCAGTTCGCCGCGCGACCGCTTGCCGGCCTGTGGCCCCAGCGTGTGTTCCCGGTTCAGGACCGTGGCGACGACGCCATGGTCGTTGATGCCCAGCCAGGACCCGCCGCCCGTCTCGTCCAGGCCGGCCAGCACCTCCGGCCGGTCGGGCCAGTGGCGGGCCGGTGGCTTCCAGGGGCGGGCCAGCATCTCGTCCCGGTTGCCGGCCAGAAGCAGCGGCCATTCATGACCGGGACGACGCAGGATGACCACCGTACACATGGGTGCGACACCTTCACATTACGACCAATGGACACCATCCTATACGGTGCGAAGCGCAGCAGACGATGGCGGCTGGCGCATGACCGGTATATAAGCAGCCGCGGAACGATAGCGGGTTTTCATTCACAGAGGGAAGAAGATGACCACGTTCGACGATCGCGAACAGGCATTCGAGAACAAGTTCAAGCACGACCAGGAACTGCTGTTCCGCATCTATGCCCGCCGCGCCCGCCTGGTCGGCCTGTGGGCCGCGGAGCAGATGGGCATCACCGGCGAGGACGCCGCCGCCTATGCCAAGCAGGTCGTGGCCGCCGATTTCGAGGAGCCGGGCCACAAGGACATCGTCCGCAAGATCCTGGCCGATTTCCAGGCCAAGGGTGTCGCGATTTCCGAGCACCGGGTGGAGAAGGAGCTGGACACCCAGCTTGAGATCGCCCGCGCCCAGATCCAGAGCGAGTAGTTGCGGGCGCCGGCATGTCCGGCGCCGCGATACCCGTGCCTATCCCCGCGGCAGCCTTGCTTCCGGCGTCGGCGGGTCCAGGTCCTCGTAGAGCGCCTGGGCCTCTGCCGCCGGCCCGCGCCGCGCGGCCAGTGCTGTCACCCTGATCACCCGCACATAGGCGCCCAGCGGGAAGGTCAGCACGTCCCCCACCTTCACGGGCTGGCTGGATTTCGATACCGGGGCACCACCCAGGCGCAGCGTGCCGGAACCGGCCAGCTTCGCCGCCTGGCTGCGTGTCTTCAGGAACCGCGCATACCATAGCCATTTGTCCAGCCGCAGCCGGCCCCGGGCCATATCGGCGGCATCGGACGGATCGGTCGGGGTTATATCCTGCCCGGTCATCGGGTCAGCCGTTCAGGCAGCGGACCAGATAGGGCAGGCTTTCATCCATCCGGTAATCGATGGAGGAATGGTCGTCGGGAAATTCCTCGTACCGGTGGCGCACATCCAGCGCCTCCAGCCGGCGGTGCAGCCGGCGGGCGCCGTGGATCAGGTTATACTGGTCGCGGTCGCCGCAATCGATGAACAGGCCCTTCAGCCCCCGCAGCGCGTGCGCCCGGCTTTCCACCAGCCGCACCGGGTCCCATTCCAGCCAGTTGGCCCAGCGTTCCGCGATGATCTCGCACGTATCGGGGGTGACGGGCAGGCGGATGCCCAGATGTTGAGACGGGTCGGGATCATAGGTGGCGGCCATGCACAGGATCATCAGGACGTGGGTGTCCTTGCCATCCGTCTTGCGGGTCGTCTCAAAGGCATTCATGAACCGCTCGATGGAGCCGCCATGCCGGCTCAGCGCGCGCAGCACGCCCGGCATGTCGGGCAGGTAGCAGAGTTCGAACGCCATGTCACCGGAATGGCAGGCCGCCGCCGCCCAGATATCGGGGCGCAGGAAGACATGCGCCAGCGCGCCATATCCTCCGCTGCTCTTGCCGAAAAGGGCGCGCCGCCCGGCCCCGCCGCACCCGAACCGGCGTTCCACGAAGGGCACCGCCTCGTCGCACAGGAAATCCATCCAGCGGCCCATGGCGGCGGAATTGATGTACTGGTTGCCGCCCAGGCGGGTGAAACAGTCGGGAAAGGCGACGGCGGCCGGTGCCATGGCCCCGCTATCGATCAGCCGGTCCAGACGTTCCGGCAGGTTCTCGCCGAAATTCTTCCAGTTGGTGTGTGCCGGGCCGCCGGCGGTATAACCCACGAGGTCGATCAGCAGCGGCAGGTCCCGCCCGTCATGGCCGGCGGGGACATAGACATGGATGTCGCGTTCCGACGGGTCGCCCAGCAGATTGTCCCGCAGGACCTGGCTGCCCAGCGTGAGGCGGTGAACGGTGCCGCGGGCGGCATGCAGGGAACGGCGCATCGACGGGTCCGGCTTTCTCTGGCAGGTTTCGGTATCGCGCCCGCATCTTCGCCCACAGGCGGGGCCGGTTACAAGCCCTCCACGGGCGGGGGCGGGTTGGTGCCGGGGGCGAAACCGGTCAGGCCCGCCCGGTCGCGCCATTCATGCAGGGCCCAGGACACGCTGGGAAAGGCCAGTTCGTCCCAGGGGATATCCCCCCAGGCGAACATTCCCACCTCCAGGCTCTCGGTCCCGGGGGCGATGGCGGGATCGGACAGGCTGGCGCGATAGATCATCTGCACCTGCGAAATGCGCGGAATATTGTAGACGGCCAGCAGCGCATCGATGGCGATCCGGGCCGTCGCTTCTTCCCACGCTTCACGCGCGGCACCCTGCTCCGTCGTCTCTCCCAGTTCCATGTAGCCGGCGGGCAGGGTCCAGAAGCCGCGGCGCGGCTCGATGGCGCGCCGGCACAGCAGGAAGCGGCCGGTGGCGTCGGTCACCACGGCCCCCACGACGATCTTGGGATTCTCGTAGGCGATATAGTTGCAATCGGGGCAGACCAGCCGCTCCCGATCCTCCCCCTGGGGCGCCGTGCGAAGGCGCGGACCCGTGGTCGGGGCCGGCGGGACAGGCGGACGGGGCGGAGTATGGGGCGGGGAAGGTGGCGGCATGCTCATGCCGCCACCATGCCGTCAAAGCCTTACGGCATCAAGCGGCGATCAGGATCAGCTCTTGGCGTCCTGGGCCGTGTCCTCGATGGCCTTGCCGCCGGACTTCACATCCTTGCCCACGCCTTCCACGGTATTGCACGCCGAAAGCGCCAGCAGGGAAACCAGCAGGGGGGCTGCAACGGTCAGAAAACGCTTCTTCATGATATCCTCTCGTCCTGGAACCGGCCCGGGAGGCCGGCTGACAAAACGAGAAACACAGCGCAAGGTCGATTGTTCCGTTCCCCCTTCCCGCAAATCGGGGGCATCGACACGGATGGCCGCAGCCCCTGGCGGCAAGGGGGCCGCCAGGGGCTGCGGTCCTTACTCCAGCCCCTCGAACAGGGCCGTGGACAGGTAACGCTCGGCGAAGCTGGGCAGCACGACGACGATCAGCTTGTCCTTGTTCTCGGCCCGCGCACCCACCTCGAACGCGGCGGCCAGCGCGGCACCGGAGGAGATGCCGACGGCCACGCCCTCGGTCCTGGCCGCCTCGCGGGCCAGTTCAAAGGCACGGACGTTGGAGATGCGCAGCACCTCGTCGATCAGGTCCTTGGACAGGATGTCGGGCACGAAGCCGGCGCCGATGCCCTGGATCTTGTGCGGACCGGGCAGGCCGCCGGACAGGACGGGACTGTCCTCGGGCTCCACGGCGATGACCTGGAAGCCGGGCTTGCGTTCCTTCAGCACCTGGGCCACGCCGGTCAGCGTGCCACCCGTGCCGACGCCGGAAATCAGGATGTCGGCCTTGCCCGCCGTGTCGTTCCAGATTTCCTCGGCCGTGGTGGCCCGGTGAATGGCCGGATTGGCCGCGTTCTTGAACTGCTGGAGCATATAGGCACCCGGTGTGCCGGCCAGCAGCTCCTCCGCCTTGGCGATGGCGCCCTTCATGCCCTGCGGGGCCGGGGTCAGCACCAGTTCCGCCCCCAGCAGCTTCAGCATCTTGCGCCGTTCCAGCGACATGCTTTCCGGCATGGTCAGGATCAGGCGATAGCCCTTGGCCGCCGCCACGAAGGCCAGGGCGATGCCCGTATTGCCGGATGTCGGCTCGATGAGCACGGTCCGGTCGGGTGCGATCTTGCCCTCGGCCTCCGCCGCCTCGATCATGGCCTTGCCGATGCGGTCCTTCACGCTGGACAGCGGGTTGAAGAATTCCAGCTTGGCCACGACATCGGCCACGACCCCGTGCTTGGCCGCCAGCCGGCTCAACCGCACAAGCGGCGTGGCCCCGATGGTGTCCAGGATATTGTCGTAGATCTTGCCACGGAATTCGGCGTTGGCGGACATTTCACGTCTCCGTTGTGGTATTTATCGGAAATACCGGGTCGGGAATGTATATAGGCAGTGGCGACGGGTGTCAAAGCCGTGCCGGTGCCACGGGCCGGGATCAGATGCTGAAATCCAGCTTGGACGCGGCCTCGCTGGCCACGCCGGCCTGATGGGCCCGCACGCACAGATCCTCGATGCTGGTCTGTTCCAGGCGGGCCATCACCTCTTCCTGCAATTCCGCCCACAGCGGGCGGACGACCTTGCGGCCCAGCTCCGCGCCGACCTCCTCCTCGATCGGGTCGGTGGCCTGTTCCAGGGCGCGCACGACGCGCACGATCTCCGCCACCGTGATGCGGCGGCGTTCCTTGGCCAGCCGGTAGCCGCCCTTGGGCCCGCGCACCCCGGCCAGCACCCCGGCGCGCACCAGGGCCTGCAGCACCTGCTCCAGATAGCGCTTGGGGATGCCCTGGCGCTGGGTGATCTCGGCCGATTGCACGGGGGCCGATCCGGCATTATAGGCGATGTCCAGCACGGTCTCGATGGCGAACATCAGCTTCTTGGAAATCCGCAGCATCCTCGTTCCCTCAGCCCTTGGTGCCCGTGGACCCGAATCCACCAGCCCCGCGTTCGGTCTCATCCAGATCATCCACCTCCACCCAGGCCGCCCGCTCATGCCGGGCGATCACCATCTGGGCGATGCGCATGCCCCGTTCCACCGTGAAGCCCGTGTCGGACATGTTGGCCAGGATCACCTTCACCTCGCCGCGATAATCGGCATCGATGGTGCCGGGGCTGTTCAGCACGGTGATGCCGTTCTTCAGGGCCAGGCCGGAACGGGGGCGCACCTGCGCCTCATACCCCGGCGGCAGGGCGATGGCGATGCCGGCCGGCACCAGCGCGCGCGCGCCGGGGGCGATGGTCAGCGGGCCGTCCAGTGCTGCCAGCAGGTCCATGCCGGCCGACAGGGCCGTGGCATAGGCCGGCAGCGCCAGGTCGGCACCATGCGGCAGTCGGCGGATGGAAATGCTGGTCTCTGACATTCCTATATTCTTTCCTATATCTTTCCGTTTCCGAAATGATCGACGATGGCGGTGGCCAGACGTGCCGCCACCTCGGTCTTGGGCAGGTCGGTCCAGATGTCCTCCTGGCCGTCGGCGCGGATGACATGCACGGAATTGCGGTCGCCGCCGAAGGTGCCCGTGGCGGGCGACACGTCATTGGCGACGATCCAGTCACAGCCCTTGCGCTGCCGCTTGGCACGGGCATAGGTCTGCACATCATTCGTTTCGGCTGCGAAACCGATGACAAGGGCCGGCCTTTCGGGCCCCGGGGCTGACAGGGTGGCCAGGATGTCGGGGTTCTCCGCCAGCCGCAGGGCGGGCGGGCCGCCGCCATCCTTCTTCAGCTTCTGTTCCGCCGCCCCGTCCACGCGCCAGTCGGCGACGGCCGCGGCGGCCACGAAGATGTCGGCCGGCAGGGCCGCGCGGCAGGCGGCCAGCATTTCCGCCGCCGTCTCCACCGGCACCACGGTCACCCCTGCCGGGTCGGTCAGGCGCACCGGCCCGCTGACCAGCGTGACGCGCGCGCCCAGGGCGGCCAGGGCGGCGGCCACGGCATGGCCCTGTTTGCCGCTGGACCGGTTGGCGATATAGCGCACGGGGTCGATCGCCTCATGCGTCGGGCCGCTGGTCACCAGGGCATGGCGGCCGGCCAGCGGCCTGGGCGCATCCCGTTGTGCGAACCAGGCGATCAGATGATCGGCGATGGCCAGCGGTTCGACCATGCGGCCGGGCCCATATTCGCCACAGGCCATGGCGCCGTCATCGGGGCCGATGATACCCACGCCGCGCGCCGCCAGCAGGTCCAGGTTGGCCCGGGTGGCCGGATGTTCGTACATGCGCACATTCATGGCGGGCGCCACCAGCACGGGCTTGTCGGTGGCCAGCAGCACCGTGCTGGCCAGATCGTCGGCCAGCCCGTGCGCCATGCGGGCCAGGATGTTGGCCGTGGCGGGGGCGACCAGCACCAGGTCCGCCTGCCGCGACAACTGAATATGGCCCATCGCCGATTCGTCGGTCAGGGACCACAGGTCGCGATAGACCGTATCCTCCGACACCGCCTGCAGGGCCAGCGGGGTCACGAAGCGTTCCCCCCCGCCCGTCAGCACGACGCGCACGGCCGCCCCCCGTTCCCGCAGGCGCCGCACCAGGTCCGGGGTCTTGTAGGCCGCGATGCCGCCGCTGACCACCAGCAGGATGCGGCGGCCGGCGAGGGGCGGGGCGGGTGGGGGTGTCTGTTGCAAGGGGGGCCGGCATCAAGCTGGGGCGGAACCGGGCCTGTCCCGATTCTCCGCGAATTGCGCCATGGCGGGCCGGGCAAAGCACGGCGCCGCCGCTGTGAAATCAGGGATATTCCCAAACCCGGCCGGATGCAAGCGCGCCGCTTGGGCCGCGCCATGCGTTGCCGCCGGGGGCCGGATGTCCGTGCGCGACAGATTGTCCAGAAGCACGCGCTTCCCAACGGTTGGCGGGGCATGTATATCGAACATCCGCGACCGGAGAATCCTTCGGCCGCTCCGTTCGTGTTGGCCTTTTCAACAGGCTGCCGCCATGACCATCCCCGATGGGACATGCTGGCGCTGCAGATGGGGATGGCCAGGCCGGCGGACAAGCCTATTCGTGCCCGGCCCCCGCCGGGTCACAACAAGTCGTTCCAGTCTTGGGCGGCGGCCCGGTGGGGGCCATCGCCCGGTTCGCTCTTTGAGGAGAAGAGAGGTATGGCGGACACCATGCATGCGGGCGACGGCCAGACCCGCCGCGATTTCATCTATCTGGCTGCCGCCGCCATGGGTGGCGTTGGTGGTGCCGCCGCCCTGTGGCCCTTCATCCACAGCCTTAACCCGGCCGCCGATACGCTGGCGCTGGCCAGTGTCGAGGTCGACCTGGCCCCGATCCAGACCGGTCAGGCCATCAAGGTCATGTGGCGCGGCAAGCCGGTCTTCATCCGCAACCGCACGCAGGAAGAGATCGACACCGCCCGCGCCGTGCAGCCGGCGGACATGATCGATCCGCAGGCCGACCAGGACCGCGTGACGGCGGGCAAGGATAACTGGCTGGTGCTGGTCGGGGTCTGCACCCATCTGGGCTGCATTCCGCTGGGCACTTCCTCGGGCGAGACGAAGGGTGAGTATGGCGGCTGGTTCTGCCCCTGCCATGGCTCGCACTACGACACGTCGGGCCGTATCCGCAAGGGCCCCGCGCCGGCCAACCTGCATGTGCCGGAATACACGTTCCTGACCGACACCCGCGTCAAGATCGGCTAAGAACAGATCCAGTCAGGGAGTGCCAAATGGCTCACGCCCCACAATCCAATTTCGAGAACCCGGTGGTGAACTGGATCGACCAGCGCCTGCCGATCTTCACGATGATGAGCAAGGAGTACGGGGTTTTCCCGACTCCGCGCAATTTCAACTATTTCTGGAACTTCGGCGCGCTGGCCATGTTCGTGCTGGTGACGATGATCGTTTCCGGCATCGTGCTGGCGATGCATTACACGAACAACACGGCACTGGCCTTCGACAGTGTCGAGCGCATCATGCGCGACGTGAACTGGGGCTGGATGATCCGCTACATCCATGCCAACGGCGCGTCGATGTTCTTCATCGTCGTCTATATCCACATCTTCCGCGGTGTCTATTACGGCTCGTACAAGGCCCCGCGTGAACTGGTGTGGATCTTCGGCGTCATCATCCTGCTGCTGATGATGGGCACCGCCTTCATGGGCTATGTGCTGCCCTGGGGCCAGATGTCCTTCTGGGGCGCCACGGTGATCACGAACCTGTTCTCCGCCATCCCGGTGGTGGGCGACAGCATCGTGACCCTGCTGTGGGGTGGCTTCTCGGTCGACAATCCGACGCTGAACCGCTTCTTCGCGCTGCACTACCTGCTGCCGTTCGTGCTGCTGGGCGTCGTCGTGCTGCACGTCGCCGCCTTCCACATGACCGGTTCCAACAACCCGCTGGGCATCGAGCCCAAGGGTCCGCAGGACACGGTGCCGTTCCATCCCTACTACACCACGAAGGACATTTTCGGCCTGACGATCTTCCTGATCTTCTTCGCCGGCTTCGTGTTCTTTGCCCCGAACCTGCTGGGCCACCCGGACAATTACATTCCGGCCGACCCGCTGGTGACGCCGGCGCATATCGTGCCCGAATGGTACTTCCTGCCCTTCTACGCGATCCTGCGCTCCATCACCTTCTCCATCGGGCTGCCCTTCACCGACGTGGTGCTGATCCCCGCCAAGCTGGGCGGCGTGCTGGCCATGTTCGGTTCCATCGCCATCATGCTGTTCCTGCCCTGGCTGGACACCTCGCCGGTCCGTTCGGCCCGGTTCCGCCCGATCTACAAGTGGTGGGTGCTGCTCTGCCTCGTGCCGGCCTTCATCATGCTGGGCTATGCCGGTGGCAAGCCGGCCGAGCCGCCCTATGTCTGGATCGGCCAGTTGGGCACCGTGATGTATTTCGCGTTCTTCCTGGCCCTGCCCATCATCGGCCGGATCGAGAAGCCGCTGCCGCTGCCGGACAGCATCGCCCAGGCTGTCCTGGGTGGTGGCAAGACCGCCGCCGGCTCTACCGCTCAAACGATGGAGAAGGCCTGATGCGTCGTCTTCGCACCCTGATCGCCGCAGGCGTTCTGTCCATTGCCGGCCTGACGGCCGGCGCCCAGGCTGCCGGCGACGCCCCCGTGCCGCCGGCCCAGAACTGGGGCCATGGCGGGGTCAACAGCTTCCTGTCCTTCTTCAAGGGCTATGATTATGCGTCCGTGCAGCGCGGTCTGCAGGTCTACAAGGAAGTCTGTGCGGCCTGTCATTCCCTGCATCTGGTGGCCTATCGCAACCTTCAGGAAGTCGGCTTCACCGAGGAAGAGGTGAAGGCCATCGCGGCGTCGGTGGAAATCACCGACGGCCCGAATGACGAGGGCGAGATGTTCGCCCGGCCCGGCCTGCCGGCCGACCGGTTCAAGAACCCGTTCCCCAACAAGCAGGCCGCAGCCTTCGCCAATGGCGGCAAGGCCCCGCCGGACCTGTCGCTGATCGTGAAGGCCCGTGCCCATCACGAAGATTACATCTATGGCCTGCTGACCGGTTACACCGATGCCCCCGCCGGCTTCGACCTGCCGTCCGGTCTGGCCTACAACCAGTACTTCCCCGGCCATGCCATCGCCATGGCACAGCCGCTGTACGACAATGGCATCACCTATACCGATGGGACGCCGGCTACGGCGGCCCAGCAGGCACATGACGTGACGACCTTCCTGGCCTGGGCCGCCGAGCCCAAGCTGGAGGAGCGCCGCCGCGTCGGGATGATGGTGATGATCTTCCTGGTGATCTTCGCGGGCATCATGTACGCGGCCAAGCGCCGCGTGTGGGCGAACCTGCACTGATCCCCGGTTGGGGGGGGGGGACCGGGCGACCGGCTCCCCCGCCATCTGGCATGACGAAGGGCCGCATCCGGTGACGGGGCGGCCCTTCGGCTTTTCAACATTCCCCGGCGGGTTTCGCCGGCGGGGGAAGGGCATCACAGCATGACGGCGCCGCCGCAGGGGCTGATGCACTGGCCGATCATGTGCCGTGCCTCGTCCGATGCCAGGAAAAGATAGGCCGGCGCCACATCGGCAGGCTGGCCCAGCCGCTGGCTGGGCAGGGCGCGACGCACCGCCTCCACCCCTGCCAGCGCGGTGCCAGAGGTCGGCTTGGGATCGATGGCGCCCGGCGCCACGCAATTGGCCGTGACGTCGCGGGGGCCGATATCATGCACCAGGCTGCGGGTGAAGCCCAGCAGCGCGCCGGCCGCGGCACCATACAGCGTATAGCCCGGCGCCCCGTGATAGGCCACATCCGACACCGTGGTGACGATGCGGCCGTAATTCTGGGCGAACATCAATGGCAGCACCATGCGCGTCACCATGAAGGCCGACCGGACATTGGCGGCCATCACCGTGTCGAACTGCTCGGCCGTCGTGTCGATGAAGGTGACGGCCGGGCGCAGGCCGGCATTGTTGATCAGGATATCCACACGGCCCAGGCCCGTGACGGCCCCTTCCACCAGTTCATAGGCGCCGTTGGTTCCCGTGATGTCGGCCTGCAGGGCCAGCACGCGGGCACCGGCCCGCTCGGCCTCCCGTGCTAGGTCCCCGACGGCGGTCCGCTGTCCTTCCTCGTCGTAATGCAGGACCAGATGGGCCCCTTCTTGTGCGAAGGCCATCGCCACGGCCCGGCCGATCACATTTCCGGCCCCTGTGATCAGGGCCACCCGATCCTTCAACCGTGCCATCGCCAACCCTTTCCCCGCGGTGGATGCAAGCCGCCATCCTGACCGCGCACGCCGGCCGGCGTCAACGGATAGCGCCGGCCGGCGCCTGCTGCAGGGGCTTGGCGAAGCAGGCCGACCAGGGGCGCCCGGCATAAGGGCCGTAATTGTCGGTCAGGTGATAGCCATGCCGGCGGTAGAAGCCGACGGCCCGGTCGTTGGCCCAGCGCGTTTCCAGCACCAGCCGGCGAAGGCCCATGGCGCGCGCGCCATCCTCCAGGAAGGCCAGCAGGGCGGCCCCCACCCCGGTGCTGCCGGGCTCGGCATACATCCGCTTGATCTCCCCCGTATCGTCCGCGAAGGGCAGCAGCGCCCCGCAGCCCACGGCCCGGCCCTCCAGGTGGGCCAGGGCGAACAGGCGCCGGGCCGGCAGGGCCGATGCCTAATACCAACTTGCGATGAGTAGAACTCATCGCAAGTTGGTCCGGCGGCGACCGCCGCCGCGCCGCTCGTGCGGCGTAGCCAAGCCAACGAATGTTGGCGCCGGCAATTGAGGGCGGTGACCAGAACCAATAGGTTCTGGTCACCGCAAAATAGTATTAGCCGGCGAAGCCGGCCCGCCCGTCGCTGCCGAAGCGCCGGCCCAGGTCGGCCGACAGGGCGTCCAGCAGGCCGGCGGCCTCTGGCTGGGCCGGGTCGGTCGCTTCAACCGTCAGGCCCGGTACGGGCCCCGGCAGTTGGCGGTACATGACATGCGTGGCATGGCTGGTCCCATCGCCATTCAGGGCATAATCCGGGATGATGCCGCAGCTCTGCCAGCCCAGGCGGGCATAGAGCCGCCCGGCATCGTCGCCCTGGCGCGTGTCCAGCACCAGCAGGCGCCTGCCCGCCCCGCGCGCCACCTCCTCCGCACGCCGCAGCAGGGCAGAGGCGATGCCCTGCCGGCGGGCATCGGGATGGACCAGCATCTTGGCGATCTCCGCCCGGTGGCTGCCATTGACCTGCGGTGCCAGGGCCAGGGTGACCGTGCCGACGGTGCGTGCTTCCTGCCGCGTCACGGCCAGCAGGATCAGCTTCTCCCCCGCTGCCACCTGGGACGCCTGCGCCTGCCAGAAGGCGGCGGCGGCATCCAGGTCCAGCGGCGGGATGAAGCCGACCGCGGCGCCGTTCATGACGCAATCCCGCAGGATCAGGGCGAGTTCGGGTATCGCGGCCGCAAAGGATGTGCGGTCCGCCTGGATGATGTCGAACGACATGGGATGTCCCCTCAGGGGCGGGTGATGGCGATGATGTAACGGGCGGGCCCTTCGCCCAGACTGGTGAAGCGGGAGGCGCCATACAGCCGGAACCGCAGGCAATCCCCCGGTTCCAGCCGCCAGGCCGTCTGGTCCAGCCGGTATTCCAGGCGGCCTTCCAGCAGCCAGATATGCTGTTCCAGGCCGGGCACGGGCGGGGCGTCGTAATCGATGACGGTGCCGGGCGGCAGGGTGCCGTGGATCATCTCCGTTTCCATCCCGGCCGCCGGGGGTGACAGGGACCGGCGCACGAAGCCTGTCGACGGGTCGGTCCAGACCGGCTGGTCGGCCGCGCGCACCAGCAGCGCCGGCTCCGCCTCCACCTCCGCCAGCAGGCGCGACATGGGCCGGCCATAGGCGGCGCAGAGCCGGCCCAGCAGGCTGGCCGTGGGGCTTGTCTCCCCCCGTTCCAGGCGCGACAATGTCGCCTTGGGCACGCCGCTGCGGCCGGCCAGATCGTCCAGCGTCCAGCCCGCGTCCCGGCGCAGTTGCGACAGCCGCGCGGCCAGCCGGCTGTCGATCGTATCGATGTTCTGTTCCATAAATGGGAATTAATCTCAAATATGGAACTCCGTCAAGAGGGGAGATCGGTCCCCGGACGGTTGCGGGGAAGGGGAAGGCGCGCGCAAATGCATCATGTCGGCTGGTCGCATTGCTGGGAGGCGGAAGGGGCCGCCATCATCCTGCCCGACGGGTGCCGGGACCTGCTGGTCACGACCGGGCCGGACGGACGGCAGCGGGTATCCCTGACCGACTGGGACACGGGGCCGCGGGCTGTGCGCGTCGCGGCCGGCACGCAGATGGCCGGGTTCCGCCTGCGGCCCGGCATGGTCCCGGACCCGCTGCTTCTCCGGCGGGTGGTGGCGGCGGCCCAAACGCGGGGGGAGGCGGCCGGGATCGGCGCCTTGCTGGAAAGCGGTGTCGCGGCCGACCGGGAGATGGAACAGGTGATCGATGCCCTGGCGCAGTCATGCGGCACGGGGGCGGAGGTGGCGCGCCAGGCCGGTGTCGTGCCGCGTACCCTGCAGCGGCGACTGGCCGGGCTGGGCCTGCCGCCGCCGGATTTCTGGCGTCTGCTGGGCCGGGCGCGCCGGGCGGCGGCCAGTCTGGGTCCCGACCGGTCATTGGCCGATATCGCCTGTGCCTTTGGTTACAGCGATCAGGCCCACATGACCCGGGAATTCACCCGCTGGTTCGGCCTGACGCCGGCCCGCCTGAGCCGTCGCCGGGCCGAACTGGGCCTTCTGGCTCAACCGGGGCTGGGCAACTGGACCGGGGAGCAGATTTCGATGAGGTAGCCGTTGGGGTCGCTGACATAGGCCAGCGTCTGCCCCCAGGGCATCTCCTGCACATCCTTTTCCAGCACGGCACCGGCCGCCAGGGCACGCCGCAGGGCGCCGGCCACGTCATCAGTTTCCAGCGCGATTTCGAAACAGGGCTGACGACGGGAGGGGCGGGCCGGGTCCTTGCCCAGTTGCCGCATCAGGCTTGTGGAGGAGAAGGCGAGCTTGGTGTGACCCGTCGCCAACTCGCCATAATCCCCGCCTTCATGCACGAACCCCTTCTCCAGGCTGAAGGCACGGGTGAAGAAATCGATGCTGGCGGCGACGTCATCGACATAAAGGATGGTGTAGCGGAAGATCATCGGGGGGCTCCTGTCATGGGAACCCCCTTGATGCCAGAAGGGCGGCGGGCATTCTTGAAGATATGCGACAGGCCGGAAAGGGCGATGGGGCAGACTTGGCGGACAGGACATGACACCGGACATGGCAACGGCACCGCCTCTCCCTTGTCGCGCGGGAGAAGCGGTGCCGTTGCCATGTCATCAGTCTGAAAGAGAGCAGCCTGAAAGGGCCCCCTGGCCGGGACGATCCGGACGGTGTCGGCGATCCATCGCGCCGTCCGCCGGCTTTCCGCCGCCTCCTCCCATCCAGCGCGAAGGAAGGCGGAAAGGTTCCGGCCCTGGGGCCAAGCGCCGTGGGAAGGATGCAGCCCCCACCCCCGGCAGACCCGCCACCCCGTTCAGGAAGGTTGGCGGATCGAAGTGCTGGTCCGGACCCCCCGGTCACCGAGGGATCCGGGGACCGATCAATGGAACTGGTCGGTCTCGGTGCTGTCCTTCATGGCGGTCGTGGAGGACGTGCCACCGGAGATGGCCACGGCCACCGCGTCGAAATAGCCGGTGCCCACCTCGCGCTGATGCTTCACGGCGGTGAAGCCCTGGTCGGCGGCGGCGAATTCCCGCTGCTGCATCTCCGAATAGGCGGCCATGCCGCGTTCCTTGTAGCCCTTGGCCAGTTCGAAGGTGGCCAGGTTCAGGCTGTGGAAGCCCGCCAGGGTCACGAACTGGTACTTGTAGCCCATGGCGCCCAGCTCTGCCTGGTACTTGGCGATGGTCGCGTCGTCCAGGTTGGCCTTCCAGTTGAAGGAGGGCGAGCAATTATAGGCCAGCATCTTGCCGGGGAACTTCTTGTGGACGGCCTCGGCGAAGCGGCGGGCATCGTCCAGGTTCGGCTTGCTGGTTTCCCACCACATCAGGTCGGAATAGGGGGCGTATTCCAGGGCACGGGCGATGCAGTAATCGACGCCGACACCCTTCTTGATGCGGAAGAAGCCTTCCGGCGTGCGGTCGTTGCGGTCGATGAACGGATGATCACGCTCGTCGATGTCGCTGGTGATCAGCTGGGCCGACTCGGCATCCGTGCGGGCAACGACCAGGGTGGAGGTGCCGCAGACATCGGCGGCCAGGCGGCCGGCATTCAGCGTGCGGATGAATTGCTGGATCGGGATCAGCACCTTGCCGCCCAGATGGCCGCACTTCTTCTCGGAAGCCAGCTGGTCCTCGAAGTGAACGGCGGCGGCACCGGCCTCGATCATGCCCTTCATCAGTTCAAAGGCGTTCAGCGGGCCACCGAAACCGGCCTCGGCATCGGCGATGATCGGTGCGAACCAGTAGGTGTCGCCCTTGCCCTCGGCCGTCTGGATCTGGTCGGCGCGCTGGAAGGCATTGTTGATGCGCTTCACGACGGCCGGGACGGAGTTGGCGGGATACAGCGACTGGTCGGGATACATCTGGCCGGCCAGGTTGGCGTCGGCCGCGACCTGCCAGCCCGACAGATAGATGGCTTCCAGGCCGGCCTTGACGTGCTGGAGAGCCTGATTGCCCGTGAAGGCGCCCAGCGTGTGGACATAGGGCCGCGTGTGCAGCAGTTCCCACAGGCGGCGGGCGCCCATTTCAGCCAGGGTATATTCGATCTTCACGGAGCCGGACAGGCGGCGCACATCCTCGGCCGTGAAATCGCGCTTGATGCCTTCATAGCGCTTGGCGTGGACGGCGGCGAGATCGATGCTCTGGGTCTGATCAAGCGGGGACATGGAAGGTAACTCCTGGCCTGGTGGGGCTCTCAATTGGTTTCTGAACGGCTGCTTGTCCTTGTCTGCCACCTTGGGGGCCGGGGGCCGGGCTTGGTGTGCAGTGCAGCGCTGTTGAGATGAACATGAGCCCGCGACAGAAAATGATCAATATGGCCAGAAACGTAAAATAGTATTGCTGTCACATGTTGTAATGCCAATTCGTGTGATGTTGTAAATTTTGTAAATCCGCATGCAGAGGCCGATTTCCCCGCGCGCTGAGGCGATACGGACAGCAAAAGGCCCCGGTGATCACGCGGATCACCGGGGCCTTGCGCGGCACGTACCGCGCGGCGGCAGTCGCCGCCGACATCAACGGTCAAATATTTCGACCGTTGATGTCAGACAGCCTGACCGGCCAGGGCCGTTTCAGCCCGAGGCTGTCAGCGCGCCACGGGTTGGCCCGCAGCCGTCAATGCAGTGTGCCTGGCCGTGACTGACCCCAGGCGGATTCGCCCGGTGCCGGCATGGGGCCATGGACCGGCTCGCCCTGGATGGTCAGCCCGTCGGGGCCGGCATCCACCTGCACGGGCGTGCCGGGCAGCACCTTGCCTTCCAGGATGCGGCTGGCCAGGGGGTTCTGCAGTTCCCGCTGGATCACGCGCTTCAGGGGGCGGGCGCCATAGACGGGGTCGTATCCCTTGTCGGCCAGCCATTCCTTGGCGGCCGGGGTCAGGTCCAGCCCCAGGTCGCGGTCGGCCAGCATCTTTGTCAGCCGGGCCAGCTGCACCTCCACGATGCCCGACATGTTGGCGCGCGACAGCCGGTGGAAGATCAGGATCTCATCCAACCGGTTCAGGAATTCCGGCCGGAAGGCACCGCGCACCACCTCCATCACCTGGGCCCGCGCGGCACCGCTATCCTCCCCGTCCGGCAGGTTGGCCAGGAATTCCGACCCCAGGTTGGACGTCATGATGATCAGCGTGTTGCGGAAATCCACCGTCCGGCCCTGGCCATCGGTCAGGCGCCCGTCGTCCAGCACCTGAAGCAGGATGTTGAAGACATCCGGATGGGCCTTCTCCACCTCGTCGAACAGCACGACCTGATAGGGCCGGCGGCGCACGGCCTCCGTCAACGCCCCGCCCTCGTCATAGCCGACATAGCCTGGCGGCGCGCCGATCATGCGGCTGACCGCGTGCTTTTCCATATATTCGGACATGTCGAGCCGGACCATCGCCGTCTCGTCATCGAACAGGAATTCGGCCAGCGCCTTGGTCAGTTCCGTCTTGCCGACGCCCGTCGGACCTAAGAACAGGAAGCTGCCGATGGGGCGGTTGGGATCCTGCAACCCGGCGCGCGACCGGCGGACGGCATTGGCGACGGCAACCACCGCCTCCTGCTGCCCGATGACGCGCCCGGCCAGCTTCTCCTCCATCCGCAGCAGCTTCTCCCGCTCGCCCGTCAGCATCTTGTCGACGGGGATGCCGGTCCAGCGGCTGACCACCGCGGCGATGTCCTGGTCGCGCACCTCCTCGTTCAGCATGCGGTGCTGGCTGGCCTCCGCCGCGGCGGTCAGGCGCTTTTCCAGGTCGGGAATGCGGCCATAGGTGATCTCACCCGCCCGCGCCCAGTCGCCGGACCGCTGCGCCTGTTCCAGTTCGGCCCGGGCACGGTCCAGTTCCTCCTTCAGCTTCTGGGCGCCGGTCAGCGTGTCCTTCTCCGCCTGCCACTGGGCCGTCAGGGTGCCGGACTTCTGCTCCAGTTCCGCCAGTTCGACCTCCAGCTTCTCCAGCCGGTCCTTCGACCCCTGGTCGGTCTCCCGGCGAAGGGCCTCGCGCTCGATCTTCAACTGGATGATGCGGCGGTCCAGTTCGTCGATGGCTTCGGGCTTGCTATCCACCACCATGCGCAGGCGGCTTGCCGCCTCGTCGATCAGGTCGATGGCCTTGTCGGGCAGGAACCGGTCGGTGATGTAGCGGTTGGAAAGGGTGGCGGCCGACACGATGGCGCTGTCGGTGATGCGCACGCCATGGTGAAGCTCGTACTTCTCCTTCAGGCCGCGCAGGATGGAGATGGTGTCCTCCACCGTCGGCTCGGCCACGAAGACGGGCTGGAACCGGCGGGCCAGGGCCGCGTCCTTCTCGATATACTTGCGGTATTCGTCCAGCGTCGTGGCGCCCACGCAATGCAGTTCACCGCGGGAAAGTGCGGGCTTCAGCATGTTGGACGCATCCATGGCGCCATCGGCCTTGCCGGCCCCGACCAGGGTGTGCAACTCGTCGATGAAGACGATGACCTCGCCGGCCGCCGACTGGATCTCCGACAGCACGGCCTTCAGCCGCTCCTCGAACTCGCCGCGGAACTTGGCCCCGGCCACCAGCGCGCCCAGGTCCAGCGACAGAAGCTGCTTGGATTTCAGCCCCTCCGGCACATCGCCATTGACGATGCGCAGCGCCAGCCCTTCCACGATGGCGGTCTTGCCCACGCCGGGCTCACCGATCAGCACGGGATTGTTCTTGGTGCGCCGCGCCAGCACCTGGATGGTGCGGCGGATTTCCTCGTCACGGCCGATGACGGGGTCCAGCTTGCCGTCGCGCGCGGCCTGGGTCAGGTCGCGGGCATATTTCTTCAGCGCATCATAGCCCTGTTCGGCCGACGCGCTGTCGGCCGTGCGGCCCTTGCGCAGCGCGTTCACGGCCTCGTTCAGCTTCTGCGGTGTCACGCCGGCATCGGCCAGCGCCTTGGCGGCGTCGGTGCCGGCCGAAAGCGCCAGGGCCAGCAGCAGCCGCTCCACCGTCACGAAACTGTCGCCGGCCTTCTTGGCCAGTTCGGTCGCCTGGTCGAAGGTGCGGGCCAGCTCGCGCGTCACGTAAAGCTGCGCCCCGCCGCCGCCTTCCACCTTGGGCAGCTTGCGCAGGGCGGCGTCGATGGCCGCATTGGCCTTGGCCGGGTCGCCGCCGGCGCTGGCGATCAGGTTGGCGGCCATGCCTTCCTGGTCCTCCAGCAACGCCTTCAGCAGATGTTCAGGCGTCAGTTGCTGATGGCCGGTGCGCAGGGCGGCCCCCTGGGCGGCCTGGATGAAACCCTGGGCGCGTTCGGTGTAGTTCTTGAAATCCATAATCCTGCATGCTCCCCAACATTGCCCCATCGTCCCCGCTGGGCCCGATGAATGCGATGATCCACGTCAAAGTGCGATCCGGGAGGATCGATATGGATGTGGGAGATGGCCTGAAGGGGCGCAAGGCCCGGTGACGCGGAAAGTTGCAGCGGTTATGCTTGCCCCCCATGACCGGCCGTTTCCTTCACCTGTTCGACACGCCTGTCGGCACCTGTGCCATTGCCTGGGGGCCGTATGGGCTGCTGGGTGTGCGCCTGCCGGCCGTGGAAGGGGGCGATCTGGCGGGCCGCCTGCGCAAGGCCGTGCCCGGTGCCGTCGCGGGGCAGCCGGACGAGACGGCGGCGGCGGCCATCGCCGGCATCCGCGCCCTGCTGGCGGGGGAGCGCCGGGACCTGCTGGAAATAGGCCTGGACATGGCGCAAACCAGCCCCTTCGACCGCGCCGTCTATGCCATCGCCCGCGCCATCCCGCCGGGCCGCACCCTGACCTATGGCGAGGTGGGCCGGCGCATGCCGGCGGCGGTCCTGGGCGGTATGCCGCCGCACACGGTGCCGCGCGCGGTCGGACAGTCGCTGGGGCGCAACCCCTGGCCCATCGTGGTGCCCTGTCACCGGGTGATGGCGGCGGCCGGCGGTGCGGGTGGCTTCTCGGCCCCCGGCGGGGTGGCGACGAAGCTGGCCCTGCTGCGGATCGAAGGGGCCGTGTTGCCGGCCGAACAGTTGGGTCTGTTCTGAGATTACCGGGCGATCGGCCGTTTCATGAAACCGAATTACCGGTTCGGACCCATTGTGATGGTTGCGCCGTGACCGCCGGGCGGATTATCCTTCGTCCCATCATGTCCGCGACGCTCGATGCCATCCATTATTTCCCGGTCAAGGGCCTGACGGCCCAGACGCTGGACCATGCCACCCTGACGCCGGGCGGCTGCCTGCCGCATGACCGGCGTTTCGCCATCCTGCACCGGGCGACGCAGTTCGATCCGCTGGAACCGGCCTGGAAACCCAAGACCAATTTCCTGGTGCTGCTGCGGGACGAGAAGCTGGCGACGCTGCAGGCCGTGTTCGATCCGGAAACCTGTGTCCTCGAACTGCGGCGCGGGGGCAAGCGCGTGGCGCGCGGCCGCATCGACACGGCCACGGGCCGGCTGCTGATCGACCAGTTCCTGTCGGCCTACATGGCCGGTGCGGCCGTGCCCGGCCCGTACAAGCTGGTGGAAAGCCCCGGCCACAATTTCACCGACATCCCGGACAAGGCCGTGTCGCTGCTGAATCTGGCATCGGTGAAGGATATCGGGCGGGTGACGCAGCGCCCTGTCGATCCGCTGCGCTTCCGCGCCAACCTGCACCTGTCGGGCCTGGCACCCTGGGCAGAGATGGGCTGGGTGGGCCGGCGCATCGCCGTCGGTGATACGGTGCTGTCCGTCTTCAAGACCACGACGCGCTGTGCCGCGGTGGAGGTCAACCCCACCACGGGCGAGCGCGACATGGCCCTGTTGAAGGCGCTGAAAAGCGGGTTCGACCATGTGGTCTGCGGTGTCTATGCCAGGGTTGAAGCCGGCGGGGCGATCCGGGCCGGTGATCCGGTGCGGCTGCTGGACTGACGGGGAAAGGCCGGTGGCGGTGGCTTTCGGGGCCGCTCGGGCTCCCCCTTCAGCCCACCCTTGCGCATGCACACTCATGCACACTATGGCCCTCCCGCCCATCTCGTGCTAATCAGCCCGCTTCAGTGCCAAGGGCGGAACCATCAATTCGATGCATTTCCTGGAATTCGAAAAGCCGATCGCGGAGCTGGAAGCCAAGATCGAGGAACTGCGCCATCTTGCCGATGGCGGCGATCTGAACATCGCCGACGAGGTGAAGAAGCTGCAGGACAAGGTGGACAAGCTGCTGCGCTCCACCTACGCCAAGCTGACACCGGCCCAGAAGGTTCAGGTGGCGCGCCATCCGAATCGGCCGCACTGCCTGGACTATGTCGAGGCGCTGATCACCGACTTCACCCCGCTGGCCGGCGACCGGCTGTTCGGGGAGGATCGGGCCGTCATCGGCGGGCTGGGCCGTTTCCGCGGCCGGTCCGTGGTGGTGATCGGGCAGGAGAAGGGCAACGATACCGAAAGCCGCGTGAAGCATAATTTCGGCATGGCCAAGCCCGAAGGCTATCGCAAGGCCCAGCGCCTGATGGCCATGGCCGACCGGTTCGGCCTGCCCGTCATTTCGCTGGTCGATACGGCCGGCGCCTTCCCCGGCGTGTCGGCGGAGGAACGTGGCCAGGCGGAGGCCATCGCCAAGTCGATCGAAAGCTGTCTGCGCCTGACCGTGCCCATGGTGTCCACCATCATCGGCGAGGGCGGGTCCGGCGGGGCCATCGCCATCGCCGCGGCCGATCGCGTGCTGATGCTGGAACATTCCATCTATTCGGTGATCTCGCCGGAAGGCTGCGCGTCCATCCTCTGGCGCTCGGCAACCAATGCTGCCGACGCGGCCCAGGCCCTGCGGCTGACGGCCCAGGACCTGAAGGAACTGGGCGTCATCGACCGCGTGGTGATGGAGCCCATCGGCGGCGCCCATCGCCGGCGGGACGAGACGATCACGGCCCTGGGCAACGCGATCGAGGATGCGCTGGAAAGCGTGCGCGGCCAGGACGGCCCCACCCTGCGCCTGAACCGCCGGCAGAAATTCCTGGACATGGGGCAGAAGGGGCTGGGCTGACCGGCGCCGGGGCCTGTCGGCATCGCCGGCAAACAGGTCCCGCCTTCATTCGTGCCGCCGCCGTGCCCGTCGGCGCGGATACCAGGGGACATTCTCCATGCTGGAGCGGTTTTCCTCTGACTGGAAAGCCGCCCCGCCGGCAACTGCTGCCGCGCGGCATAGGCCGCGTAGCCAAGCCGCGCAATAATCGCGGACCCGCAGGGTAACGGCACCGATCTGGGGCATGGACGCCCGTGTCTATTGCCACTTCCCCATCCCCGCCCACCGGATTCAACGCTTGCAAACAGGAACAAAACACGAACAATTGCCCCATGGCCGACAGGATCCCCACCATCGCCGCCCTGCGGGAGCGGCTGTCCATCATGGACAGGGTGCGCCCCCCCAAGGGGCGCGCGGCCCTGTCGCTGGGGCTGGGCGCGCTGGATGCGGCCCTGCCGGGGGGTGGGCTGGTGCGGGGCGGGTTGCATGAGTTCTGGCCGGGGCCGGGGGATGCGGCGGCGCATGGGTTTGTTGCGGCCCTGCTGTCGGGCCTGCCACCCGGCCCCATCCTCTGGTGCCGCCATCGCGACCGATCGGACCCGCTGGGGCTGGCCGACATGCCTTATGGGCCGGGGCTGGCCGGTGTGGGGCTGGACGCCTCACGCCTGATCCTGGCGCGCCCGGCCGGGGTGGAGGATGCGCTGTGGGTGCTGGAGGAGGCGCTGCGCTGCCCGTCGCTGGCGGCTGTGGTCGGCGACGGCGTGCTGCCCGGCAGTGTGGCCGGCCGCCGCCTGCAGCTTGCGGCGGAAGAAGGGGGGATGATGGCCCTGCTGATCCTGCCGCCGGTGGCCCGCCCCCCGCCTTCCACGGCATTGACGCGCTGGCGCGTGGTGTCGGCGCGCGGCCGCCCCCTGCATGAGGCGGAAGGGGGCTGGCCGCGCTGGCAGGTATCGCTGCTGCGGGCACGCGGCGGCGGATCGGGTTCGTGGGAGGTTGCGTGGGATGACGCGGCGTTTCGTCTCCGTCTGGCTCAGCCGCTGGCCGACGGACCAGTGGCGGCGGCGGAATAGGCAGGACGGGCCTGCCGGTCCCCTGGCCCTGACCCTGGCGGGGCAGGGCGGCATCCGGCTGCATGCCGTCGACGGGCTGGCCGAGGCGGACGGGCTGCGGGCAGGATTGCTGCTGGCCGACGCCCGCGCCCTGGCACCGTCGCTGACGGCCATGCCCGCCGATCCGGCGGGCGACCGCGCGGCCCTGGTCCGGCTGGCGCTGTGGGCGCAGCGTTATACGCCGCAAACAGCGACCGACGGGCCGGACGGCCTGATCCTGGACATCGCGGGGGCCGCCCATCTGCATGGGGGGGAGGCGGGGCTGCTGGCCGATCTGGGTGCCCGGCTGGACCGGGCCGGTTTCACCCACCGGTTGGGGCTGGGCGATTCGCCGGCCGCGGCCTGGGGCTGGGCCCGGCACCGCCCTTCCGTCAGCGACCCTGTCCTGCCGGAAGGGCGGGGGGCCTGGCCGCTGCTGCTGCCCCTGCCCATGCCGGCCCTGCGCCTGGATGGGGAACAGGTGGCCGATCTGGCGCGGGTGGGGCTGGTGCGGGTGGGCGATGTCCATCGCCAGCCGCGCGCGCCGCTGACGGCCCGCTATGGCCCGGGTATCGGCCGGCGGCTGGACCGCATGCTGGGCCTGTCGGCCGAGCCCGTGGCCCCGCAGGCCCCGGCCCCGGTCTGGCAGGTCCGCCGTTCCTTCCTGGAACCCATCGCCACGCGCGAGGCGATCGAGGCCGCCGTGCTGGCCCTGCTGCGGGATCTGGCCCGGCGGCTGGAACAGGCCGGGCGCGGGGTGCGGCGCCTGAAGCTGACCTGCTTTCGCACGGATGCCACGGTGCAGGACCTGTCCATCGGTGCCGCCCGCCCCGCCCGCGATCCCGCAGCGCTGCTGAAGCTGTTCCGGGAACGGTTCGACACGATCGAACCCGGTTTCGGGATCGAGATGATGGAACTGACGGCCGTTTCGACTGACCTGTTCACGGCCGAGCAGGCGGGGCTGGCCGTGGGCGGGGGCGGCGCCCTGGCGCTGCTGTCCCTGCTGGACCGGTTGGTCAACCGGCTGGGAGAGGAACGGGTCGGCCGTCCCCTGCCGCGCGACACGCACCGGCCGGAGGCCGCCACCGATCTGGCCGGGGAGATGGAGGCGGGTCTTGCCGACCCTGCCTTCCTGCCGGCGGGCGGCGGTTCGCAAGGCCCGGTCGCGCCTTCCGGCATGCGATTTCCCGACCCGGTCCCGGCCTCCACCCCGGTGGCAATGGGGGATGATGGTGACCGGCCCTGGCCCAAGGCCCAGCCCCGCCGCCCGCCGCCCGCGCGCCCCCGCACCTGGCGGGTGGAAGGGCCGCGGCCGCTGCTGCTTTTGCACCCGCCCGAGCGGGTGGAGGTGGCGGAACCGGCGGAGATGCTGTGGCGTGGCCGCTGCTGGCGGCTGGACTGGCTGGAAGGGCCGGAGCGCATCCGCCCGGACTGGTGGCGGGCGCGGCTGGGCCCCACGCGGGATTATTACCGCGCGCAACTGGCCGATGGCCGCCGGCTCTGGCTGTTCCGCACGGCCGACGACCGGGGGCACTGGTACCTGCATGGATTATGCGCATGACGGACGGCAATTATGTCGACCTGCAGGTCACCAGCAATTTCAGCTTCCTGCGCGGCGGCTCGCATCCCCATGAACTGGCCCTGGCCGCTGCCGGCCTGGGACGGCGGACCATCGCCATCACCGATCATGACACGCTGGCCGGGGCCGTGCGCATGCATGTGGCCTGCCGGCAGCATCGTCTGCGGCTGGTGGTCGGGTGCCGCCTGACCCTGGCCGATGCGCCGCCGGTTCTGTGCTATCCCACCGACCGCGCGGCCTATGGCCGGCTGACGCGGCTGCTGACCCTGGGCAAGCGGCGTGGTGGCAAGGGGGAATGCCATCTGGCCCTGGCCGATCTGGCCGCCGGGGCGGAAGGGCTGATCCTGGCCGTTCTGGCGCCGGACGGCAGGGCCACGCCGGACCGGCTGGCCGTTCTGGCGGCCCAACTGCACCGGTTCGCGGCCCTGCCGTCGGCCGGGCTCCATCTGGCTGTCGCGCCGCTTTACCAGGGATATGACCGGTCGCGGCTGCTGCGGCTGGGGGAGCTGGCCGACGCCCTGGGGGTGGGGCTGCTGGCCACGCATGACGTGCGCTACCACCATCCCGACCGGCAGCGGCTGCATGATATCCTGACCTGCATCCGTCATGGCCGGACATTGGCCACCGCCGGCCGCTGCCTGTCCCCGCATGCCGAACATTACGCAAAGCCGGCCGGAGCCATGGCGGCCCTGTTCGCCGCCCGGCCCGACGCGCTGGCCGCCAGCGCGGCCATCGCCGCCCGTTGCACCTTCGCCATGGATGAATTGCGCTACGACTATCCCATCGATCCCATCCCGTCCGGCCTGACCCCGCAGCAGGAGATGGAAAGGCTGGCCTGGGAGGGGGCGACACGTCTTTACCCGCAAGGTGTGCCCGAAAAGGTGTCCGGCCTGCTGAAATATGAATTCGACCTGATCGGCAGGCTGGACTACGCGCCCTATTTCCTGACGGTGCATGACATTGTGCGCTTTGCCCGGTCGCGGGACATCCTGTGCCAGGGACGGGGATCGGCGGCCAATTCGGCCGTGTGCTTCTGTCTGGGCATCACCTCGGTTGATCCCACGGTCAACGAGTTGCTGATCGAACGCTTCATCTCTGCCGAGCGGGGGGAGCCGCCCGACATCGACGTCGATTTCGAGCATGAGCGGCGGGAAGAGGTGATGCAGTACATCTATGACAAATATGGTCGCGCCCATGCCGGGCTGGTGGCCACCGTCATCTGCTACCGTTCCCGCATGGCCATCCGGGAGGTGGGCAAGGTGCTGGGCCTGTCCGACGATGTCATCGGCGCCCTGGTCCGGCTGGGCTGGAACCGGCATGGCATCACGCATGAGGGGGTGGCGCGGGAAGCCGGGCTGGACCCGTCCGACCCCACGCTGGCGCTCTGCATGGACCTGGCCTATGACCTGCGGGGCTTTCCGCGCCACCTGTCGCAGCATGTGGGCGGCTTCGTCATCTCCCGTTCCCGCCTGGACGAACTGGTTCCCATCGAGAATGCGGCCATGGAGGATCGCACCGTCGTGGAATGGGACAAGGATGATGTGGAGGCGCTGGGTCTGCTGAAGATCGATGTGCTGGCGCTGGGCATGCTGTCCTGCATGCGCCGGGGGCTGGAGATGCTGTCCCAGCGCCTGGGCCGGCCGCTGGCCCTGACCGACATACCGCAGGGGGACAAGGACACCTACGACATGATCTGCAGGGCCGATACGGTCGGCGTCTTCCAGATTGAAAGCCGGGCGCAGATGTCCATGCTGCCCCGCCTGCGTCCGCGCGAATTCTACGACCTGGTGATCGAGGTCGCCATCGTCCGCCCCGGCCCCATCCAGGGGGACATGGTGCATCCCTATCTGCGCCGGCGCAACGGGCTGGAGCCTGTCGGCTTCCCCAAGCCGGAACTGGAGGCGGTGCTGAAGCGCACGCTGGGTGTCCCCCTGTTCCAGGAACAGGCCATGCGCATGGCCATCGTGGCCGCCGGCTTCACCCCGGGCCGGGCCGACCAGTTGCGCCGCGCCATGGCCACCTTCAAGAAGACGGGCGGGGTCGGCGCCTTCGAGACGGAATTCATCCAGGGCATGATCGCCCGCGGCTATGACCCCGCCTATGCCGACCGCTGTTTCCGGCAGATACAGGGGTTCGGCAGCTATGGTTTCCCGGAAAGCCATGCCGTCAGTTTCGCGCAGCTGGCCTATGCCTCTTCCTGGCTGAAATGCCACCACCCGGCCATCTTCGCCTGCGCCCTTCTGAACAGCCAGCCCATGGGCTTCTACCAGCCGGCCCAGATCGTGCGCGACGCGGCCGAACACAAGGTGGAGGTGCGGCCCGTGGATATCAACCGGTCGGAATGGGACTGCACGCTGGAGGAAGGGCGTGGCGGCCCGGCCCTGCGCCTGGGCTTCCGGCAGGTGAAGGGACTGCGGGAGGAGGCGGCCATCCGGATCGCCTGCGACCGCGGCACCGGTTATGACACGATCCGCGACCTGTGGCGGCGGACGGACCTGCCCGTGGCCGTGCTGGAACGGCTGGCCGATGCCGATGCCTTCGCCCCTCTGGGCCAGGACCGTCGTCAGGCGCTGTGGGAGGTGAAACGACTGGGGGGCAGGCCGCTGCCGCTGTTTCAGGCGGCCGACGGCGCCCGGCGCATCGGCGATAACCGCCCGCCGGTGGATATGGGGCCCGTGGATATGGGGGACGAGCCGGAGGCCGGATTGCCCAGCCTGTCGCTGGGCGAGCAGGTCTGGACCGACTACCGCACCCTGTCCCTGTCGCTGCGGGCCCATCCGATGGGCTTGCTGCGTCCCGTCATGACGGGGCTGGGCATGGGCACGACGGAGGCGCTGCGCCATGCCCGGCCGGGGTCGCGCGTCGATGTCGCGGGCCTGACCCTGGTGCGCCAGCGGCCGGGCACGGCATCGGGCGTCATCTTCGTGACGCTGGAGGATGAACTGGGCATCGCCAACCTTGTCGTCTGGCCATCCGTCATGGAACGCCACCGCCGCACCCTGATGACGGCGGCGCTGATGGGCGTGCGCGGGCGGCTGCAGCGGGAAGGGGAGGTGATCCATATCGTGGCCGAAAAGCTGATCGACCTGTCATCCCACCTGCGCAGCCTGCAGCCGGGTGGCCTGTCGGCCAATGACGCGGCCCTGCCCGATGCCCTGCCCGCCCGGGTGTTCGGGGAAGGGCGCAATTTCCACTGACGGGGCTGGTGACGGGGCTGGTGACGGGGCCGGGCATGGAGGGGACCGGACATTGACGGGTGGCGGCGCTTGGTCCCCACCGAATCAGGAAGCTTGGATGATTGACCGATCCCCATATATGGACAAATTTATCCCTATACAGAGATAAATTGTCAGGGGGAGGGCGATGCTGGACAGTTTCCGGTTCGACCGGCTTTTCATCGATGGCGAATGGACGGTGCCGCTGGATGGCGGCGTGCGTGGCAGCATCGACCCTGCCACGGGCAAGGTCTGGGGCGATGTGGCCTATGGCGGCATCAAGGATATCGACCGGGCCGTGGCGGCCGCCCGCGCGGCGTTCGAGGGCCCGTGGCGTCGCATGCCGGGATGGGAGCGCGCAGCCATCCTGCGCCGCTTCGCCGATCTCTATGCCACGCAGATCGACGCCCTGGCGCGCATCGAGACACAGGATAATGGCCGGGCGGTACGGGAATCGCGCGGGGATATCGGGCTGCACCCGCAATATTGGCACTGGTTCGCCTCCCTGGCCGACAAGCTGTCGGGCCGCACCATCCCCATGGATGACAGCGTGCATGCCTTCACCTCCCGCCTGCCGGTGGGGGTGGTGGGCACCATCACGCCCTGGAACGTGCCGCTGATGGCGGCCACCTGGAAGCTGGGGCCGGCGCTGGCGGCGGGTTGCACCGTGGTGCTGAAGCCGGCGGAACAGACGCCGGCCTCCTCCCTGGCGCTGGCCCGGCTGTTCCAGGAGGCGGGGTTTCCGCCCGGCGTGGTCAATGTCGTGCCCGGCGACGGGCCGGCGGCCGGCGCGCATCTGGTTGCCCATCCGGGCGTGGACAAGATCGCCTTCACGGGCGAGGGCGCCACGGCCAAGACCATCCTGAAGACCGGCGCCGACACGCTGAAGCGGTTCAGCTTCGAGCTGGGCGGCAAGGCGCCGCACATCATCTTCGCCGATGCCGATATCGAGCAGGCGCTGAACGCCGCCACGGGATCGGCCTGGGCGCTGTGCGGGCAAAGCTGTGCCCTGGGATCGCGCATCCTGGTCGAACGGCCCGTCTATGACAGGGTGGTCGCGGCGTTCCGTGAACGGGCGGCGCGTGTGCGGGTGGGCATGCCGCTGGACCCCGCCACCCATATGGGCCCGCAGGCGCACCATCAGCAACTGGACAAGACCCTGTCCTATATCGATATCGGGCGCCGTGAAGGGGCCGATCTGGTGGCGGGCGGGTCGCGCATCGACAGCCCGGACCTGGCCGGCGGCTATTTCGTGGAACCCACGGTGTTCGCCGGCGTGCGCCCCGACATGCGCATCGCGCAGGAGGAGATATTCGGACCCGTCGCCGCCATCATTCCCTTCGACGGGGAAGAGGAGGCGGTGTCCATCGCCAACGGCACGCCCTATGGGCTGGCGGCCGGGCTGTGGACGTCGGACACGGGCCGCGCCCACCGCGTGGCCAACCGGATCGAGGCCGGGATCGTCTGGGTCAACACCTACCGCTACATCCGCTGGTCCACGCCCTATGGCGGCTTCAAGACCAGCGGCTGGGGCCGGGAGAACGGGATCGAGGCGCTGGACAGCTATCTTGAGACCCGCACCACGATCATATCGACGACCGGGCGCTTCGCTGACCCGTTCGCAAGCTGAGGGAGGAAGGCAATGCGTCTTCAAGGCAAGCTGGCCATCGTCACGGCCGCCGCGTCCGGCATGGGCCGGGCCGGCGTGGAACGGTTCGTGCGCGAGGGTGCGCGCGTGGCGGCCATCGATATCAGTGCCGAGGCCCTGGACCGGCTGGTGGCCGATTTCGGCGCCGGCAAGGTCGTGCCCATCGTGGCCGACCTGTCGACACCGGACGGCGCGCGCGACAGCATCGATCAGGCCGTGGCGGCCCTGGGCGGGGCCGACATCCTGTGGGCCCATGCCGGCATGCCCGGTCCGGCCTCGGTGGAAAACCTGGATATCGACGCCTATCGCAAGGCGATCGACCTGAACGTCACCTCGGCCACGCTGGGGGCGGGGCAGGTGGCGGCGCACATGCGGGCACGCGGCGGCGGGGCCATCGTCTTCACCTCTTCCATTTCCGGCCTTGTCGGTTCGATGATGAGCCCGATCTATTCGGCCGCGAAATGGGCCGTGGTGGGGCTGACCAAGTCGCTGGCCCTGGCCCTGGCCGGAGACAATATCCGCGTCAATGTCGTCTGCCCCGGCCTGGCCGACACGCCCATGAAGGCGGGCTTCACGGGCCGCAGCGGCGATCCGGCCGAAGCGGCCGCCAACGAGGCCAAGGTGGTCGGCGCGGTTCCCATGGGCCGGCTGGTGAAACCGGGAGAGGTGGCCGACGCTGTGCTGTGGCTGGTGTCCGACGAGGCCAGTTTCGTCACGGGCGTGGCCCTGCCCGTGGATGGCGGCTTCACGGCGCGGTAAGGGCGGGACGGGGCTGTGCAGATCGGGCTTTGCCGGAACGGGCCTGGCCCCCTATCGTCGGCGTCCCTTTTCCCCCGTTTGGCAGAGGCCAGGCATGGTTGTTGTGCGGCAGGCCGCGAACGCGCTCCAGCTCCTTGAATATTTCGCCCGGCGGCTGCGGCCGGCCACGGCGGCGGAGATCGCGGAGGATCTGGACTGGCCACGTTCCAGCACCTTCAAGATGCTGGGCACGCTGGCTGAGATGGGGTTCCTCTACGAACCCCAGCCGCGCGGCGGCTATTACCCCAGCCCCCGCTGGCTGGACCTGGCGGAACGGGTGACGCGCGCCGACCCCCTGCCCGATGCCGTGCGGCGGCTGGTCCGCGATCTGGCGCGGGCGACGGGGGAAACGGTGCTGGTCGCCGCCCCCGCCGGGGAACAGGCCATCTTTCTGGAGGTGGAGGAGTCGCGCCAGCCCGTGCGCTATTTCGCCAGCCCCGGCAGCCTGGTGCCCATCCATGCCAGTTCGGCCGGCCGGGCCCTGCTGGCCCAGATGCCGGTGCGGGAGCGGGAGCAGCTTTACCGCCGCATCCGCTTCGACGGGTTCTCCCCCACCACGCCGCTGACCCCGGCCATGGTGGAGGCGGAACTGGAGGCCGCGCGGGTGCGTGGCTTCCACCAGAGCAATGCGGAATACATCCCCGATCTGGCCGGCGTGGCGCTTGCCCTGCCCTTCGGCCACCGGCGGCTTTCCATCGTCGTCGTCGGCCCCGTCTCCCGCTGCCTGGACAGGCGGCCGGCAATCGCGGGCGTGATGGCGGAACAGCTCGATAAACTGAAGCAGGACGGGGCCTGATCGCCACCTTCCTGCCATGGCGGGAGGGATGACAAGGATATGGCTTCCAACAATACCGACGCTGGCAGCGGCCTGCTGGACGCCGCCCCCATGCATTGGCGGCAATGGGTGGTGGTCTGCCTGTGCATCGCCCTGAACGCCCTGGACGGGTTCGACGTGCTGGCCATCAGCTTCGCCGCCCCCGGCATTGCCGCCGAATGGGGCATCGACCGGGCCATGCTGGGCATCGTGCTGTCCATGGAACTGATCGGCATGGCCACCGGCTCGGTGCTGATCGGCAACCTGGCCGACCGGATCGGACGGCGCCCCACCATCCTGGCCTGTCTGGTGGTGATGGCGGCCGGCATGTTGCTGTCGGCCCTGGCGCGCGACGTGGCCTTCCTGTCCGCCACGCGGCTGGCCACGGGGCTGGGCATCGGCGGCATGCTGTCATCGACCAGCGCCATGGTGGCCGAATATTCCAACGCCCGGCGCCGCAGCCTGAATGTCGTGCTGAACATCGCCGGCTATTCCAGCGGGGCCATCCTGGGCGGGCTGGTGGCTGCGGCCCTGCTGGAAGGCAGCGGCGACTGGCGTAGCGTCTTCCTGTTCGGGGGCGTCGCAACGCTGGCCGTGCTGCCGCTGGCCTGGTTCCTGCTGCCGGAATCCATCGACAGCCTGCTGGCGCGTCGTCCGGCCGATGCCCTGGAAAGGGTCAACCGGACCCTGGCCCGGTTGGGCCAGCCCTTGCTGGCCGCCTTGCCGGCCCCCCTGGCCGGCGGGTCGCAGCGCTCGCTGCTGTCCCTGTTCACGGGGGGCTATGCCCGCGTCACCATTCTGCTGACCATCGCCTATTTCACCCAGATCATGCTGTTCTATTTCGTGCAGAAATGGGTGCCCAAGATCGTCGTGGACATGGGGCACGATGCCGCCAGTGCCGGCCGGGTGCTGGTCGCCGCCAATGTCGGCTCCCTGGCCAGCGCGGTGCTGATCGGGCTTGCCTCGCAGAAGCTGCGGCTGCGGCCCCTGGTGGTCGGCGCCATGCTTTGTTCGTTCCTGGCCATCGGCCTGTTCGGCTCCGGCCTGACGGACCTGTTCTGGCTGTCGCTGGTCGTGGCGCTGGCCGCCTTCTTCATCAATGCCGGCGTGGTCGGCATGTATCCGATCCTGGCCACCACCTTCCCGGCCCATCTGCGGGCCAGCGGCATCGGCTTCGTGATCGGGGTGGGACGCGGCGGGTCCGCCATCGGGCCGGTGCTGGCCGGGGCCCTGTTCGCAGGCGGCAGCGGCCTGCTGCCCGTCTCGCTGGTGATGGGGGCGGGCGGCCTGGTTGCCGCGGCCATGCTGCTGCTGCTGCCGCGCCGGGAATGAAGGGCGCGCCGCCGGTTGCGGGTCCGGGGGTGCCGGAATGCCCCCGGACCGTCGCCGTCACGCCGTGGCGGCGGGATTTCTGATGGGGCAGGTCTCTTCCCGGTCCACGATGTCGAAGGTGAATATCCACTTGGCGATGCCGGTCAGGATCGCGGCGACAAAGCCCAGCTCCACGATCTGCGCATCGTCGTAATGGGCCCGCAGCCGGGCATAGAGGTCGGCGGACAGGTGGCCGTCCATGTTCTGCAGGGCCATCTCGTCGGCCAGTGCGATCACGGCCCGGTCCTTGTCGGTCCACAAGGGGGAGGCGGGATTGTCGATGACATCGATCATTTCCTCGGTGATGCCCGCCGCCACCGCGTCCAGCGTGTTGGACCGGTTGCACAGCCGGCAGCCATGCTGCTTGGACAGCTTGATGCGCAGCAATTCCTTGCTGCGGACATCCAGGCGCATGCCTGGCAGCCTGTTGTAGAAGACGCCGCCATAGAACTCGTCGAAGTACCAGCGCATGATCTCCGGATTGTGGGCCATCACCTCGATGATGGTCCCGTCGCCCGTCTTCTTGACACAGCGATGGAACGCCTCGGCGATGGGGGTGCTCATCTGCTCCACGGGCACGCGCGGCATGACGGTATTCGGCACTGTATCCCTCCCTGGTTAAACCCATAATGATATATTAAGATATCATTATGGGGCGAATCCACCTCCGTGCCAACGGGTGAATGTCCGGACAAAACGGTTCATCGGGAGTAAGGATCAGTCGCTGTGCGCCTCCTCGGCCACGGCGTTGCGGGCGGGCCAGGCGCCGCGGGTGGGTATCAGCCCGCGTTCGGCCGACACCCGCACGGCGTCACGGCGCTTGCTGACGCCGATCTTCCGGAACAGGGATTTCAGCCGGTACTTGACCGTATCGGGCGACATGCCGATCAGGCGGGCGATTTCCTTGTTGGAGTGGCCCTGGCACAGCAGGAACAGTACCTCGGCCTCCGCCTCGTTGAACAGGCCGGGGGCGGTGATGTTGTTGCGGCAGGCTGCAAGTGATTTTGCGAGTGACTTCAGGAACTGCCCGCGGAAACGGTCGACCTCTGCCCCGTCGGCCATGGCCGCGTCCAGGCCGGCCTGCACGAAGCGCCGCGCCTCCACGAAGGGGCGCACGATGTTCTGGAACATGGCGATGCCCACGGCCTCGTCGAAGCAGGTCCGCGCCTCTTCCGGGGAACCGGTGGCGCGGTGGCCGAAGGCGGCCAGGATGTTGACATCGATCAGCAGCCGGCCGGCGCCGCGCTGGTCGGCCCAGGTGCGCAGCCGGGCCAGTTCGGCCATCGCCGCACCGGTGGCCCCGTCCAGCAGCCGCAGCTTCACGCGGCACAGCGACGCCGCCACGGCGACGGGACGGTAGAAGGGGGAATCCGCCATCATCATGTCGGCCAGCGCATCGATGCCCGCCGCTTCCGCCGCCATGGCGGCCGCGTCCAGCCCCGTGCCGTGGATCAGGTGCAGTTCCACCTCGCTGATGTCGGCCAGCAGTTCCAATTGCCGCAGGCGCCGCCGGGCCGCCGTCCGCCGGGCGCGGGCGATGGTGTTCCAGGCCTCGTCGAAGGCACCATCCCCGGCCAGGGCGCGGGCCTCGGTAAAATAGGCGACGGCATAGACATCGACCCAGCCATCGGACTGTTCCATGTGCGGCAGTGCCCAGGCCAGCAGTTCGCGGGCCTCCGACACCCGATCCTGCTCATAGAGAAGCTCGGCCAGGAAGGCGTTGCAATTGGCCGCCAGATCGGAATGGTCGCCGAAATTCTCCACGATGTCCTGCCGGGCCGCCTTCAGGATGGCCTCCGCCTCCTTCAGCCGGCCCTGCGCCCGCTTGATCCGCGCTTCCAGGAAGCGGGTGAAGATGTCGCTGTAGAGCGAACCGAAGGCCCGATAATGCTCCCGCGCCGTCAGGGTGGGCTGCAGGGCGCGCTCCAGCCAACCACCCTCGAAATATTTGGCGGCCAAAGTCTCGTTGATGTTGGCCAGGATCAGATGATCGTTGGCCGGCAGCTTGCGCAGCAGCGCCTCGCGCGCCAGAAGGTCGTCGAAGGTGACGGGCTGGTTCTCGTAATCGGTCAGCGTGTCGCCCACGACCCTGATTTCCGTGCGCAGGTCGGCCGACAGGGCTGTTTCGTCGGCCCGTTGGGCAAAGGCGTCAAAGGCCACGCGCGCGGCCCCCAATTCCCCCTGCTTCATCAGCAGATAAACATGCGCCAGCACCAGCCGGGGGCGCGTATGCACCAGGGCGCCCGACAGCCGGGCCAGCCCGCGTTCCAGCACGCCTTGCAGGCCCAGCGGGATCAGCCGCCAGCCGCCCGCTTCCTCCAGGATCTCGGCCAGGCGCGTGTCGTCGCCGGCCGGGATGGCGTGGGCCACGGCCTCCGCCACCTGGCCGCGCTGGGAGAACCAGTCGGCCGCGCGGCTTTGCAGGGCCGCGAACAGGCGGCCGTCCGACCGTTCCAGCCGGTCGCGCAGATATTCGGCGAAAAGCTGGTGGTAGCGATATTCCCGCCGGTCCGGCCCCATGGAGGTCAGGAACACGCCCTGCTGTTCCAGCCGTTCCAGCACCAGCCAGCCATCATGCCGGTCGCACAGCAGATTGACGAGGTCACCCGTCAGCCGGTCCAGCAGGGCCGTGCGGATCACCACCTCCCGCACCTCGTCCGGCAGGGCCATCAGCACCTGTTCGGACAGATAGCGGGCCAGATCGGTGCCGGACCCGCCGGATTGCGCGATCAGCCGCTCCTGGCCGATCCCGCGCTTCAGCGACAGCGAGGTCAGTTGCAGGGCGATGGGCCAGCCCTCCGTGCGGTGCAGGATGCGGTCCACGTCATCGGCGGCCAGCGGCCGGCCGGCGCGGGCCAGCAGGCTTTCAGCCTCACGCAGCGAGAAACGCAGGTCATGGGCCGTGATCTCCAGCAACTGTTCCTCTGCCGCCAGCACCGATTGCCCCAGCCGGGGGTAATCGCGCGACGCCAGAACGAAATGGCAGTTGGGCGGGGCCAGCCGGATCAGTGCTTGCAGGAAATCGGCCACCCCCTCGCCCTGGGCGTGGTGCAGGTCGTCCAGGATCAGGACCAGGGGTCCTTCCTCCCCCGCCAGTTCGTTGACGACGGCCGACAGGGCGGCACGCGGCGGCAGGTCGGCGGCCAGCGCCGGGGCATCCGCCGCCCCGCCTTCCCCCCGCACGGCCCGCAGCAGATAGCGCACCAGCCGCTTCAGGTCGCAATCGTCGCGTTCCAGCGCCAGCCAGACGGCCCGCACCGACCGCTGGGCCAGCCGTCCGCGCCATTGGGCCAGGATGCTGGTCTTGCCATAGCCGGCCGGCGCCTGCACCAGGGTCAGCCGGTGCATCAGCGCGGCGTCCAGCCGGTCCAGCAGGGGATCGCGCCGGATCTGGTCGCCCATCCAGACGGGGGGGCCGAATTTGGCGGCGATCACGTCCTCCATGGAACCTTCCTTCGCTTCCGTGTGGTCGTCCAGGCACCTGGCACGGATCAGGGTACGGACAGTGCGCGGGGCTTTCAACACGTTACCCGCGCCGAACGGGCCGCTTACCCGTTCGGCCCCGCCTACACCCGTTTTACAAATTGCCGCGCCGGGGGTGCCTTCCCTCTAATCCAGTGCATGTGAAGGTGATCTGGAGGGTTGAGGAGTGCGCATTGGTGTCGATGTGGGCGGAACAAACACGGATGCGGTCCTGATCGACGGCATGCGGGTTGTTGCCTCGACCAAGCAGCCCACGACGGCGGATGTCAGCTCCGGTGTCGCCGCGGCGATCACGCGGGTTCTGGCCGAGGCGCGGTTGCCGCCCGCCATCGTCACGTCGGTGATGATCGGGACCACCCATTTCACCAACGCCCTGGTGGAACGCGCGCACCTGGACAAGGTGGGCATCATCCGGCTGGCCAGCCCGTCGGGCGAGGCGCTGCCGCCGCTGACCGGCTGGCCGGAGGCGCTGGCCGGGCAGGTGGGGGATGCCATCTTCCTGCTGCCCGGCGGGTACGAGGTGGATGGCCGCGAGATCGCCCCCTTCGACGAGGACAAGGTGCGCGCCGCCGCCCGCGCCTGCCGCCAGCGCGGTATCGCCAGCATCGCGGTCAGCAGCGCCTTCGCCCCCATCAACCCCGCCATGGAGGAACGGGCCGCCGCCATCCTGCGCGATGAATATCCGCAGGCCGCGATCAGCCTGTCGCATGCCATCGGCCGGCTGGGCCTGATCGAGCGGGAAAACGGCGTGATCCTGAACGCCGCCCTGACCAGCCTGGCCCGCCATGTCATCGCCTCCTTCCAGCGGGCGCTGCGGGAACTGGGCCTGGATGCCCCGCTTTACATCTCGCAGAATGACGGCACGCTGATTTCCGCCGCGCATGCCGCGCGCTACCCCGTCATGACGATCGGGTCCGGCCCCACCAACAGCATGCGGGGGGCTGCGTTCCTGACGGGGGTGGATGACGGGATCGTCATGGATGTCGGCGGCACGACCTGCGATATCGGCGTGCTGGCCAACGGCTTTCCCCGTGAAAGCTCCATCGCCGTCGATATCGGCGGGGTGCGCACCAATTTCCGCATGCCCGACATCCTGGCCATCGGCCTGGGCGGCGGCACGCGCATCCATCTGGACCCCGGCCTGTACCGGGCCGACACCCTGGCCGGGACGGACCTGCGTGTCGGGCCGGATTCGGTGGGCTATCGCATCACGCAGGAAGGCTGTCTGTTCGGCGGCACGACCCTGACGGCCAGCGACATCGCCGTTTCCACGGGCAGGGCGGCCTTCGGCGATGCCGCGCGCATCCCCGCGCTCGCCCCCGCCGTGCGGGACGCTGTCTGGACCCGTATCCAGTCCATGCTGGCCGACGGGGTGGACCGCATGAAGACGGCACGCGGCGATGCCACCATCATCGCTGTGGGGGGCGGGCATTTCCTGGTGGACGATGACCTGAAAGGGGCGGCCAGGGTGATCCGCCCGCCCCATGCCGACGTGGCCAATGCCGTGGGGGCCGCCATCGCCCAGATCGGGGCACAGATCGAACAGGTCGTGGATTACGCGGCCATCCCGCGCGAAACGGCCCTGGCCCGCCTGCGTGAGGAGGCCGTGGCCCGCGTCGTGACGGCCGGCGGGGAGGCCGAGACAGTCGAGATCGTGGATATGGAAGAAGTGTTCCTCAGCTATCTGCCGGGCCGGTCGGCCCAGGTGCGCATCAAGGCGGTCGGCGATCTGGCCGGCGGCACCCCGGCCCCCCGCTTCACGGAGGTACAGCATGCGCATTGATCGCGCGGCCCTGGCCGATCTCGCCCGTGGCGCCGCCTTTCTGGGTTCGGGCGGCGGCGGCGATCCCTATTACGGGCTGCTGCTGGCCGAGGCGGCCATCGCGCGCTGCGGCGGCTTCGACCTGATCGCGCCGGCCGATCTTGCCGACGATGCGCTGGTCGCTCCCTGCGGCTGGATCGGCGCGCCCACCGTGTCGGTGGAAAAGCTGCCCAATGGCGGGGAGACCGTGGCCGGCCTGCGGCGCCTGGAAGCGTTGATGGGCCGCAGGATCGATGCCGTGCTGCCCGTGGAGATCGGCGGCGGCAACGGGCTGGCGCCCTTCGTGGCGGCGGCCGAACTGGGCGTGCCGGTCGTGGATTGCGACGGGATGGGCCGCGCTTTCCCGGAATCCCAGATGGTGATCTTCAACATCCGCGGCCTGTCGGCCTGTCCGTCGGTGCTGACAGCGGCCTGCGGCTCGCTGGCGGTCATCGAGACGGACAACAACCTGACGCATGAGCGCGTGGCCCGCGGCCTGTCGGTGGCGCTGGGCGGCATCGCGCATATGGTGGAATATCCGCTGACCGGCGCGCAGGCCCGGCAGCATTCCATTCCCGGCAGCGTCAGCACGGCCATCGCCATCGGCAAGGCCATCCGCACGGCCCGGACCGAACGGCGTGACCCGTTCCAGGCCCTGGCCGCGGCTTTGGGGGACTCGGGCCTCTATCCCCATTGCCTGACCCTGTTCGACGGCAAGATCACCGACCTGGAGCGCGAGACGCGCGGCGGCTTCTCCGTCGGGCGGGTCACCATCGACGGGTTCGGCGATGGCGGGAGCCGGATGGAGGTGCTGTTCCAGAACGAGAATCTGGTGGCCCGTCAGGATGGCCGCGTCCGGGCCATGGTGCCCGACCTGATCACCATCATGGACCGGGAGACGGCCGACACGATCACGACGGAGCGGCTGAAATACGGCCAGCGGGTCAAGGTGATCGCGGCATCGGCCCCGTCCATGCTACGCGAACCGGCGGCGCTGTCCCTGGTGGGACCGGCCGCCTTCGGGCTGGGGCCCGATTTCACGCCGATCGAGATCCTGAACCAGGGCGAGGGTGCATGAGCCACAGCAACAGCGGCAGCGAAGGTTTTGCCAGCGGTCCCCTGCCCGAACACCTGACGGTGCCGGGATGGCGGGTGGCGCTGATCATCGCCAGCTTCACCTTCGCCCTGCCCGGGTTCCTGAACGGGGCGCAGACGGGCATGGCGCTGGGCTTCTCCCAGGCGGTGACGGCGGCCCTGGCGGCCGGGCTGATCCTGTGTGCGGGCGCCTGCCTGACATCCATCATCAGCGTGCGCACGCGGCTGACCACCTACATGCTGGTCCAGCGCTCCTTCGGGGTGCGGGGGGCGGCGCTGGTCAATATCGTCATCGCCATCGTGCATTTCTGCTGGTTCGGGGTGAATGTCTCCTTCTTCGGCAGCGCCATGGTGGCCGCCGCGTCGCAGGGCTTCGGCATTCCCGGCAATTTCAGCACCTTTGTCATCATCGGCAGCGTGCTGATCACCATTTCCACCATCTTCGGTTTCCGAACGCTGGACCGGCTGGCCATGGTGGCCGTGCCGCTGGTGGGCGTGATCCTGCTGGTGGTCTGCGTCAAGGCGCTGGGGACGGGGCCGGTGGATCTGGCCCCCGTGGCTGATCCGCCCGTGGCCATGAGCTTCGGCATCGCCCTGTCCGCCCTGGTCGGCGGCAATATGCTGACCGTGGCCGCCATGCCGGACCTGTCGCGTTTCATCCGTACAGAACGGGGGGCGCTGGCGGGCATGGTGCTGTCCTTTCCCTTCGCGGCGCCCGTTCTGATGGTCGTCTCCGCCCTGATCGCGCTGTCCACGGGCCAGACGGACATCATGCAGATCGTCGTCGGCATGGGGCTGGGCGTGCCGGCCCTGCTCATGCTGCTGCTGTCGGTCTGGACCATCAACGCGCTGAACCTCTACTCGGCGGGCCTGTCCCTGGCGGCGACCTTTCCCCGTCTGCGGCAGGTCCATATCATCCTGGGCGGCGGGGCGGTGGGCTGCGCCTTCGCCCTGATGGGCATCATCGACAGTTTCATCCCCTTCCTGGTCACGCTGGGCCTGATCATTCCGCCCATCGCCGCCATCTATGTGATCGACGGCTTCCTGGTCTTCCGCGACCGGGCAGCGGCCGGCACAGCGGCGGGGTCAGCAGCGGCGGTGCCACCGGTCCGCTGGGAAGCCATCGCCGTCTGGCTGGGATCGCTGGCCATCACCATGCCGGCCATGGCCGCCGGCCTCACCCTGACCACCGTGCCGGCGCTGGACGCCACGCTGCTGGCGGCCGGCGCCTATCTGATCGTTCTGCGCTTCCGGGGAAGAATATGAGCGGCGATATCGATGCCATCTGCGCCCTGGATGCCCACGGGCAGGCCGATCTGGTCCGGCGCGGGGACGTGCCGCCCACCGCTCTGCTCGATGCGGCCCTGGCGCGGATCGACGCGCTGAACCCGGCGCTGAACGCCGTCGCCCATGTCGCGGCGGCACAGGCGCATGCGGCCTTGGCCGGGCTGGACCGGTCGGCCCCCATGGCCGGTGTGCCCTATCTGCTGAAGGCCTCGATGGAATATCCGGGCTTTCCCTGGCTGTCGGGTTCGCGCAGCCGGCAGGGCACGGTGGGGCGCCGGAAATACCCGTTCGCCCGGCGGATGGATGCGCTGGGGCTGGTGCCCTGCGGCCTGTCGACCATGCCGGAATTCGGCCTGATCGGCTCCGGCGAGGCGCTGCTCTATGGTCCGACGCGCAACCCCTGGAACCTTGAACATGGGGCGGGCGGGTCCAGCAGCGGGGCGGCCGCGGCGGTGGCGGCCTGCATGGTGCCACTGGCCACGGGCAGCGACGGGGGCGGGTCCATCCGCATCCCGGCGTCGCATTGCGGCATCATCGGGTTCAAACCCAGCCGCAACTGGAACCTGCGGGCCCGCGCCGTCAGCCTGATCGACGACCTGCTGGCCTCCGACGGGCTTTATGGCCGGTCCATGCGCGACACGGCCTGGGCCGCCCGCGCCCTGCGCAGCCAGCCGCCCGGCCCGGCCGCGCCCGGCCGGCCCCTGCGCATCGCGGTGAGCCTGCAGGGGCTGGACGGGCAATTGCCGGCGCCGGACATCGTGGAGATGATCGGCCGGACGGCCACCCTGTGCGCCGACCTGGGCCATGCGGTGGAGCCGCGGGAATTGCCGCTGGACCTGGGGGCGCTGAACCGCGCCTTCGATATCCTGTGGAGCTATGGGGCGGGAGAGGTCGTGGACCTGACCCGGTCCCGGCTGGGGGCGGCGGCGGACGCGGTGCTGGAACCCTGGACCCTGGGGCTGGCCGACCGGCGCCAGGCCGTGACGCCCGACGACCTGGCCGCCGCCCTGTCGGCCATCGGGCGCATCGACCTGCACCTGGCCACCTTCTGGGAACGGTTCGACCTGGTGCTGAGCCCTGTGGCGGCCAGCACGGCCCCGTCGCTGGGCGTGCTGGCGCCCGACCGGGCGTTCGATGAATTGTGGCGCGACCATTTCCGGCATGTGAACCACACGCAGCTTCAGAACATGGCCGGCTATCCGGGCCTGTCCCTGCCGCTGTTCGAAGGGGAGGGCGGCCTGCCGGCGGGGGCCATGTTCTGGACCCGCCATGGCGGTGACGACCTGCTGCTGGCCCTGGGCGCGGCGCTGGAGGAGGCGCGGCCCTGGGCCCATCGCCGCCCGCCCCTGGCCTGACAGGGAAACCAGCCTGGGACCGGCCGGGGTGAACAAGAGGGGGAGATTGCCGTCATGAAGAACGCCATCCTGGGACCGCTGCTTCTGCTGGGGGCGGGTGTTCTGGCCGCACCGGTCCTGCCGGTGCTGGCACAGGACGCCGCCCCGGTCGCCACCCCCTATGTCATGCCGGATACCGAGGTCTGGGACATGCCTGCGGCCCATGGCCAGACCTACCGGATCTATGTCTCCCGCCCCGCGGGGGAGGTGCCGGAGGGCGGCTATCCCGTGCTGTACGTGCTGGATGGCAACGCCATGTTCGCCGGCTTCGCGGAGGCGCGGCGCATCCAGGGCGTGTACAGCCAGGGGCTGGACAAGATGATCGTGGTGGCCATCGGCTATCCCAACGATCTGCCCTATGATCCGCGGCGCATGGGTGATTTCACCGCACCCATCGCCCATCCCGTGCTGAAGGCGCTGTACAAGGACCATCCGTCCGGCGGACGGGACCGTTTCCTGTCGTTCCTGATGGACCGGGTACGGCCGGAAATCGCCCGGCGCTATGGCGTGAACCCGCTGCGCCAGTCGCTCTACGGCCATTCCCTGGGCGGGCTGTTCGCCCTGCATGTGCTCTATTCCCGGCCCGGTGCCTTCCATACGATCATCGCGGCCAGCCCGTCCATCTGGTGGGACGATCAGGCCATCCTGGCGGAGGAACGGGCCTTCCGTGCCCGGCTGGAAAAGGAGCCGGCGCTGGCAAGCGGCAGCCGGCTCCTGATCCTGGCGGGAGAGCGGGAGGAGACGCCGGTCAGTCTGACCGACAGCATCGCCCTTGGGAAACGGCTGGAGCCGTTATCGGCGCTGGGGCTGCGCAGCAGCCATATGGTGCTGGACGGCGAAACCCATATCACCGTGCCCAGCCGATCGGTCACCACCGCCCTGCGCGCCGCCATGCAATGGCCTTGAGGGGCCGCCGGCCGGGTTCTTGCGGGGCCGGGTTCTCGCAGGAAATTGTGAGGGAAAGAAGAAGGCCGGAACGGGGGGTGCCCGTTCCGGCCTTCTTCTTTTCGGCACCGGTGCAGGCGCCCATCCCGGCGGCCCGTCAGGGGGCCGCCTCGTCCCCGAACTGCTCCAGGGTCCCATGCACGGGCTTGCCTTCGAACAGGGTCAGCAGGACCTTGGCATCCGATATGCGCAGGGGATCGACCTTGAAGATATCGGTATCCAGCACGATCAGGTCCGCGCTCTTGCCCCGGGCCAGCGAGCCGGTGACATCCTCCATGCTGTTGGCATAGGCGACGTTGATCGTATGGGCCTTCACCGCCTGTTCCAGGCTGATCGCCTCATCCGGCAGCAGCGGGGGCGAGGTCGTATCCTCGTAATTCACGCGCGTGACGGCCACCTGAAGGCCGGCCAGCGGATCGGCCGTGGCCACGGGCCAGTCGGCGCCATAGGCGATGACGGCCCCGCCCTTCAGCAGGCTGTTGGCCGGATAGATCCATTGCGACCGTTCCGGCCCGATGACCTGCTTGGTCAGATCCATATAGGGATAGTTGCTGGACCAGGTGGCCTGGAACTGCGCGATGACGCCCAGCGACCCGAAACGCGGCTGGTCGGCCGGGTCCACCACGTTCATATGCGTGATCACCGGGCGGTAGAGCGTGCCGTTCTGTGCCTTGGCGGCCTCGAACGCATCCAGTGCCGCCCGGGTCGCCATGTCGCCGATGGCATGGACATAGGGCTGCACGCCATCGGCCGCCAGTTGCGTGACCGCCGCCTTGAACATGTCCGGCGCGATCTGCAGGGTGCCGTGATTATGGGGATCGTCGGCATAGGGCTCGATCATGGCCGCGGTATGCTGGGGGATGACGCCATCGGCGAAGAATTTCACGGCGCGGGCGCGGAAACCCAGCGTTTCGGCCCGGCCGGCCGCCGTGCGCAGGGCCGGGATCTGCTCCAGTCCCTGGCCATTGTCCCATTTCAGGGCAAGGGCGACATGGTTGGTCAGTTCTCCCCGCTGCTTGACGGCGCCATAGGCCTCCACCACCTCGCTGGACCCGTCGGCGGCCACATCCACCAGCGCGTCGTGCCAGTTGGTGATGCCCAGGCTGTTGAACAGCCGGGAGGTATAGAGGATGGATTGCTCCAGCTCCTCCTGCGTGGGCTTGGGCACCAGCTTTTCCACCAGCGCCATGGCGCTTTCCTGCAGGCCGCCGACCGGCTCCCCCGTCGCCGGGTCGCGGTCGATGGTGCCGTTCTCGGGGTCGGGCGTGTCGCGGGTGATGCCGGCCAGTGCCAGCGCCCTGGAATTGACCCAGTAGCTGTGTCCCCCGACATTGGAGAAGATCAGCGCCCGGTCGCTGGACAGCGCGTCCAGCACCTCCTTGCGCGGGATGCCGTTGGGCGGGAACAGCGCGTCCTGCCACCCCACGCCGAACACCGCATCGTCACCGGGATGGCTGTCGATGCAGCCCCTGATGATCCGCTGGTAATCCTCCACCGTGCGCCCGGCATGCAGGGAGCAGCGGGAATAGGACAGGCCGCCGAACACCGGATGCACATGCGCATCGCCGAAGGATGGCATCACCAGCCGCCCGCCCAGGTCCACCACCCGCGTGGCGTCACCCTTGTATCGGGCAAGCTCGGCGGCGGAACCGACCGCCAGGATGCGGCCCCCGTCCACGGCCACGGCTTCCGCCCAGGGCTGCGCCGCCTCCACCGTATAGACACGGGCATTGGTCAGCAGCAGGGCGGCGGCCGGGGCCTTGTCGCCGGCTGTCCCGCCCTCCCCGCCACAGGAAACGAGGCCGGTGGTTCCCAGCAGCAGGGCCAGCGCCGGGATGAGGCGGCGTGAACGTGAAGACATCAGGGGCTCTCCCTCCCGTGGCGACCGATGCGGATGGCGACTGGGGCCACCATCCGCACCGGCCGCCCGATGATCAGAACTTGCGGGTCACCGACGCCAGGATCGTGCGATCCTTGGCGGCGACGCAATAGCCCTCCGGCGGGGAGGACAGGCCGCAGGTGGCGTAATATTTCTTGTCGAACAGGTTGCTGGCATTGACCGAGGCCGACCAGTCACCATAGCTGGCCGACACCATGGCATCCACCAGCGTCACCGACGGCGTCAGGAAGCTTTGCGAAGTGTCGATCTTGTTGCCGATATGGCGCACGCCGGCACCGGCCCGCAGGGTCCAGTCGGCTCCCACCTGGAAGGTCTTGCTTCCCCAGAGGGAGGCCATTTCCTTCGGGATGTCGATGATCCGGTCCCCGGCGGTCAGGGTCTGGCTGGAGGTCAGGACCTCCGCGTCGGTGTAGCTGTAGGCGGCGGCGAAGTCGAAATCACCCGGCAGGCGGATGGTGGCTTCCACCTCCACGCCCTTGGACCCGACGGACCCGCCCTGGATGAAGTTCTGGATATTGTTCGGGTCCTGGGAGACGTAGTTGCTTTCCTTGATGTCGAAATAGGCCACGGTCAGCAGGGCGCCCCGCATCGGTTCCCATTTGGCGCCGCCTTCATACTGCCGGGCCGTGCGCGGGCTGAAGGAATTGCCGGCGAAGTCGCCGCCCGGCACGGGCAGGAAGGATTCCGAATAGCTGAAATAGGGGGAGATGCCGGCCACCAGCTCGGCGATGATGCCGCCGCGGAAGGACCAGGCATTCTGCTTCAGCTCCCGCACCCCGTTGCGTTCGGAGGTGGCGCGGTCGCGGCGCAGGCCCAGCAGCACATGCACCCGGTCGTCATAGCTGATCTGGTCCTGGACATAGACGCCGAGCTGCGTGCTTTTATATTCCAGGAAATTGGTGTAGCCGAAATCGAACGGCGCGCCATATTGCGGGTTGTAGATGTTGATGGGCGGCGGGCTGCCGCCGGCGAAGCAGGGCGCCTCCAGCCAGCCGCTGCAGGAGAAGCCTTCATCCTTGCTCTGGTCGAACCAGGTATAATCGACGCCGAACAGGACATTATGCTTCAGCGGCCCCGTGGTGAACCCGACCGACAGGTTGTTGTCGGTGTTCAGCACCTTGCTCTTTTCCCGGTTCACATAGAATTCGCGGCGCAGCAGCGTTTCCTCCGCGTCCGCGAACGGGCTGACATAGACGGCATAGCCGCCGTCGGACAGGTCGCTGTAGACCTCCCGGTAATCGGTATCCATGTGGGAATAGCGGGTGCGGCTGCTGAACACGATGCTGGGGGCGAAACGGTGGGTCAGCAGCAGGCTGCCCGACGTGTACTGCGTGTCCATGCCGCCGAAGCCGGGTTCACCCTGGTAGAAATTGAAGGCAATCCGCTCGTTCCGGTTGGGGGCCAGCAGTGATTTCGACAGGGGCACATAGCCCAGCGACCCCTGCTTGTCGTCCTGGTAAAGGCCGATCAGCGTCACCTCGGTGTCCGGCGTGGCCTCCCAGGTCAGCGACGGATTGATCAGCAGGCGGTCATCGGGCGTGCCCCACTGGGATTCACCGTCGCGCCCCACCGCCACCAGGCGGGCGGCCACCGTGTCGGACAGGGCGCCCGTGACATCGCCCTGGATCTGCTTGCGCTTGTCGGTGCCCAGCACGATCCCGACCTCACCGCCGGTCTGGAATTTCGGCATCTTGCTGGCGCCGTTCAGAATGCCGCCCGGCCCCCCCGCGCCATACAGCACGGATGACGGTCCGCGCAGTACCTCGGCGCGTTCCAGCGTGTAGGTTTCCAGCCGCGCGCCATAGATGAAATCGGGCATGCGCTTCAGCCCGTCCAGGTACTGCGCCGCGTCGAAGCCGCGCGCCGTGACGAAGTCGCCGCGGGAATCGACGCTGGGGGCTCCGGAAACGCCGGCGCTGTAGCGGTAGATGTCCTGCAGGTCGACCGCGGTGCGGTCCCGGAATTCCTGGTCGGTGATGACGCTGATCGCCTGCGGCGTCTCGATCAGGGCGGCATTGGTCTTCGTGCCGACGATGGCGCGGTCGGCCGTCACCACGATCTCTTCCAGGTCCGTGCCGCTGCCTTCCTGGGCCAGCGCACCGCCGGTGGCGGCCAGCAGGCAGCCAGCCGACAGGGTGCAGAAAAACCCGCGGCGCAGGGCCGCCTTCTTCGAGAATAGAGTGTTGGGTTCGTTAAGCATCGATACCATTGTAATTCCCCTTACCTTCCCCGTTGTGCTTTCCCGGTGCCATTGATTTTTGAATTGCGTGGCGATCATTGACGAACCATCGTTCGTGCATCTGTCGCGGTGCATTCAGCTTGGCGCAACCCCGCTTCGGAGGGATGGGCTTTTCAGGGTAAAGGCGGGTAAAGACGGGTAAGGCTGGGGACGGGCGCGCCGGGTGGGGCCGCCCATGGGGCTTCCGGGCCGGCGGCACGGCCGGCATTTACCCGCCTGACCAAGCACTTACCCATCCATCCTGTTGCAGGGCGGGACGGGTGGGGCACAGGCTGGCCGGTGATTAGACCGTTCGGGATCGGTCCCGTCCGGCCTGCGCTTGCAAGGGTGGAAGACACCATGGCCATGGATGGCATCGATCCCGACATTCACCGCTTCATCCTGCGGATGCGGGAGGATTGGCAGCGGTTCCCGCCGCTGGAGAGCATGGATTTCCCGGACCAGCGGATCGCGGCCGAACAGGTGCGGGCCCCCTGGACCGTCGGCGGGCCGGTGATGGCGGAGACGCTGGAACGCACCTTCGATCCCGGTGCCGGGGAATTGCGGATCAGGGTGTACCGGCCTGTGGCGGGGGGCGGCGCGCTGCCGGCCCTGGTCTATGTGCATGGCGGGGGGTTCACCCTATTCAGCATCGACACGCATGACCGGCTGATGCGCGAATATGCGGCCCAGGGCGGCTTTGCCGTGATCGGGGTCGATTACCCTCTGGCGCCGGAAGCGAAGTTCCCGACGGCGCTGGACCGGATCGAGGCGCTGATGCTGTGGCTGAAGGACAATGCCGGGCAATGGGGGATCGACCCGGCGCGGCTGGCCATGGGGGGCGATTCAGCCGGCGGGAACCTTTCCTTCGCCACCTGCCTGCGCCTGCGGGACCGGGGGGAACCGGATCTGGTGAAGGCCATCCTGTCCAACTATGGCGGCTTCACGAACATCATCTCCGACGCGGCGGAGGCGCGTTTCGGCGGGCCGGGGGCCATCCTGAACCGGGAGGAGGCGCGGGGCTATTGGGCCAATTACCTGCGCGACGCCGCGGACGAGGCCAACCCCCAGGCCTGCCCCCTGCTGGCCGACCTGCGCGGGTTCCCGCCGGTTTTCCTCGTCGTGGCCGAACTGGACCTTGTGGCGGCCGACAGCCTGGCCATGCATGAACGGCTGATACAGGCCGGCGTCGCCGTGGAATGCCGGGTCTATCCCGGTGCAGTCCATAGTTTCCTGGAAGCCATGTCCATTTCCCCCCTGGCCCGCCGCGCCATTGCCGACGGCGCCGGCTTCATCGCCGGCCGGGTCGGCTGAGGCTGTTGCGCGGGGTGTTCAGGCTGCCGGCCCCCGGATGGCGCGCAGCGGGTCGAGCAGCACATCGATGAAGCGGCGGCGATCCACCACGATATCGGCCGACAATGTCATGCCGGCCTGAAGCCGCCTTTCCTCGCCATAGGCACTGACCGACAGGCGTTCCGGCATCACGGTGACGCGGTAGACGGCTTCGGCGAAGACGATGGGGGTCAGCAGATCGCCGGGGCGATAGGTTGCGCGGCCGACCTGGGCTACCGTGCCATTCACCGATCCGAAGCGCTGGAAGGGAAAGGCATCGATGCGCAGGCGCACCGCCTGCCCCACCTCCACCAGCCCGGAAGCGCGCGACGGCAGCAGCAACTGCACCTCCATGCCCGCATCTTCCGGCACGATGGCAACCAGGGGCACCTCGGGGGCGGCGGCCTGTCCCGTCTCGGCCTGCAGCGCGGCCACCCGTCCGGCGACCGGGGCGACCAGCACATAGCCCTGGGCCAGTTCAAGCTCGGCCAGCGTACGGCGCAAATTGCGCCAGCCCGCCGATGGGGGCCAGGTACCCCGGCACCATCTACGTCCGGGCGTAGCTGCCGACGGTAAGCCAGGCCAGACCCGCCATGGCGGTAACCGCCAGCGCCACCGTCAGAACGACATGGCGCACCGGCTGGCTGATCACCACTTCGCCATAGAGACGCTGGCGACGATGATCAATGGCTTCCTGGCGGAAGATCGCCTTTTTTGTGATAATGTTAGAAATCCTTTATTTTTCATTTGCATCTTTGTTGATTTTTAAAAAGCCCAAAAATAGCGCGATTAAAAACATAAAACCAAGATTTGCAAGAATCATAGAAATTGCTCCAATTAAGAATCCTTCATTAGATGATCTAACCATATCATTTATGAATGGAGAGAATGCGGGACTGAGGAATATTGCTACACCTTTCGCCTTTCTATTTATTTTTATCACAACCTTCACCGATCTTGTTGTAATAATACTATTTTGCGGTGACCAGAACCTATAGGTTCTGGTCACCGCCCTCAATTGCCGGCGCCAACATTCGTTGGCTTGGCTGCGCCGCACGAGCGGTGCTGTGGCAGTCGCCGCCGGACCAACTTGCGATGAGTTCTACTAATCGAAAGTTGGTATAAGAGATAGGAGATTATATAAAAAATAAATAAATATCAACGACCCCGCCATCGGCAAGCGGCGCCTTTTCTGGGCGGAGGTGTCGAAACATTTCACGGGTGGATTGATCGCCGTCGTGCTGGACGGGGTGATGGCGATAGCGACCCTTGCCGTGATGCTGGTCTATGCACCGGTCCTGACGGCCATCGTCCTGGTCGGCCTTGTCCTCTATTTCGGCGTGCGCGCGCTTTCCTACCCCTATCAGCGGCGGCTGACGGATGAGGGCATACAATTGGCTGCCAAGGAGAATTCGATCTTCCTGGAGACGGTTCGCGGCGCCCGCGCCTTCAAGCTGTTCGGCCGGGAGGCCGAACGCCATTCCCTCTGGCAGAACGCCTGGGCCGACAGCATCAATAACAGCCTGCGCTCACAGAGATTTGGCCTGTTCGGCGGCACGGCCAACGGCCTGTTCAACCTGGCCGAAGCCCTGCTGGTCCTGTGGCTGGGCGCGCGCGCTTTATCGCCGGCCGTCGATCCTGTTCCTGGACGAGGGGACGGCCAACCTGGACGCACAGGCGGAACATGCCGTGATGGAGGTGGTGCGCCACCTGCCTGTCACCCGCATCGTGGTCGCCCACCGCCCCGCCGCCATCGCCGGGGCGACGCGCGTCTTTATCGTGGTGGACGGGGGCGTCAATGAAGCCATGCGGGACGAACCTCTCCCCCGCCAAGCCTCCGGACAGCAGGATTCCGTGCCTGTCGCATGAGAGATTGCGGGGAAGGGGGAAGCCTTTCACGGTCGGCGACCGGACCCGATCAGGTCGGGCGCGATGAGGTCAGCCGTCATGCCGGCCGCGCGGGATGGACAATGCGCCATGGGCCTTGCTACTGCTACAGGCCATGACAATCCATGGGAGGATGGTGGAGATGGCTGAACGCAGGAAACCCCTGGTCATCGTGACGCGCAAGCTGCCCGACGCCATCGAGACCCGGATGATGGAGCTGTTCAACACGCGCCTCAACCTGGACGACCATCCCATGGCGCGCGCGGAACTGGAGGAGGCGGTGAAGACCGCCGATGTGCTGGTTCCCACCGTCACCGACACGATCGACGAGGCGCTGCTGAACCAGGCGGGGCCGCAATTGAAGCTGATCGCCAATTTCGGCAATGGCGTCGACCATATCGACCTGCGCGTGGCGCGGGCCAGGGGCATCATCGTCACCAACACGCCGGGCGTGCTGACGGAGGATACGGCCGACATGACCATGGCCCTGATCCTGGCCACGGCGCGGCGCCTGTCGGAAGGGGAACGGCTGGTCCGGTCCGGCCAGTGGACGGGCTGGGCCCCGACCGTGATGCTGGGTGCGCGCATGGCGGGCAAGCGGCTGGGCATCATCGGCATGGGCCGCATCGGCCAGGCGCTGGCGCGGCGTGCCCGCGCCTTCGGCCTGTCCATCCATTACCACAACCGCAAGCCCGTGCATCCGGAGGTGGAAGCCGAACTGGATGCCGCCTATTGGGAAAGCCTGGACCAGATGCTGGCGCGCATGGATATCGTGGCCATCACCTGTCCGCGCACGCCCGCCACCTACCACCTGTTGAACGCCCGCCGCCTTGCCCTGCTGAAGCCGACGGCCATCCTGGTCAATATCAGCCGCGGCCAGGTGGTGGACGAGGCGACCCTGGCCCGCATGCTTCAGCGGCGGGAGATCGGCGGCGCCGGCCTGGATGTGTACGAGGACGAGCCCAATGTCGATCCCAAGCTGCTGAAACTGGACAATGTCGTGCTGCTGCCGCACATGGGCTCCGCCACGCTGGAAGGCCGCATCGACATGGGCGAGAAGGTCATCGTCAATATCAAGACCTTTGTGGATGGCCACCAGCCGCGCGACCGCGTGCTGGAAATGATGTTCTGACGCCGGTTCCCCGCCGGCGCCGGCCGGGTCTCCCCCGTCTTCGCGCAAGGCAGCCGCGCTTGCCGGCCGCCGCCTTTGCGTTTGCGTGACGGGCGGGCCTGGGCTAAGACCGGTTACCGGTGTGGGGGACCAGCCCCCGGCCCTTCGTGCATCTTGAGCGACATCGGTTCTGCCCCATGAGCGATAAGCCCACCAAGGCCCTGGCGGCCAAGGCGTTGCTGCCGACCGGATTGCGTGACCTGCTTCCGCCCGATGCGGAACATGAGGCGCAGGTCGTCGGCCGGCTGCTGAAGGAATTCCATCGCCACGGCTATGAACGGGTGAAACCGCCGCTGGTGGAGTTCGAGGAGGGGCTGCTGTCCGGTTCCGCCGCGACGCTGGCCAACCAGACCTTCCGCATCATGGATCCGGTGTCCCAGCGCATGATGGGCGTGCGGTCCGACATGACGCCGCAGGTGGCCCGCATCGCCACCACCCGGCTGCGCAAGGCGCCCCGCCCGCTGCGCCTGTCCTATGCCGGCCAGGTGCTGCGCGTGAAGGGCACGGGCCTGCGCCAGGAACGCCAGTTCGGCCAGGTCGGCGTCGAACTGATCGGTCCCGACCGGGCCGAGGCGGATGCCGAGATCATCCTGCTGGCGGCCAGTGCGCTGGGCAGCGTCGGGGCCAAGGGCATTTCGATCGACCTGACCGTGCCGACGCTGGTGCCGGCCGTGGCGCAGGCCCTCTCCCTGACGGAAGAGGATTACGCCCGCCTGCGCGCCGCACTCGACCACCGCGATGCCAAGGCCGTGGCCGACGCCATGGGACCCCACGCACCGCTGTTCCTGGCGATCCTGGAGGCCAGCGGCCCCGCCCCGGCGGCCGTGCAGCGGCTGGCCGCCATCGATCTGCCGGCCGTGGCGCGCAAGGCGCGCGCCGAACTGACCGATGTCGTCCGCCTGATCGAAAAGGCGGCGCCCGGCCTGTCCGTCACCATCGATCCCGTGGAAATGCGGGGTTTTGAGTATCAGACCGGCGTCAGCTTCACGATCTTCGCCCGCGGGGTGCGGGGCGAACTGGGGCGCGGCGGCCGTTACCGCACGGGCGGCGCCGATCCGGTGGGGGAGCCCGCGACGGGCTTCACCCTTTACACCGACACGGTGCTGCGCGCCCTGCCGGGTCCGCGTCCCGCCCGGCGCGTTCTGCTGCCGCCGGGCACCGATTATGCCGAGGCGCAGGCCTTGCGCGCCCAGGGCTGGTACACGGTGGCCGCCATGGATGCCACCGACGACCCCGTCGGCGAGGCGCGGCGCCTGGGCTGTTCGCATCTGCTGACCCCGGACGGGCCCGTGCCCGTCTGACATCCGGATTGAAACCTGTCGGGGTGGCGCCTTTGCGGGCCGCCCCCCTTAATTCTGCTAGAAGCGAGGAATATCATGGCCAATGTGGCGGTCGTCGGTTCCCAGTGGGGCGACGAGGGCAAGGGCAAGATCGTCGACTGGCTGTCCAGCCGCGCCGATGTCGTGGTGCGCTTCCAGGGTGGCCACAATGCCGGCCACACGCTGGTGATCAACGGCGTGGTCTACAAGCTGTCGCTGCTGCCGTCGGGCGTGGTGCGTCCGGGCAAGCTGTCGGTCATCGGCAATGGCGTCGTCGTCGATCCCTGGGCCCTGCTGAAGGAGATCGACAGCATCCGCGGCAAGGGGGTGGAGATCACGCCCGACACCCTGCTGGTGGCCGAGAACTGCGCCCTGATCCTGCCGCTGCACAGCGCCGTCGACAAGGCGCGCGAGGAAGCGCGCGGCGTCAACAAGATCGGCACGACGGGCCGTGGCATCGGCCCCGCCTATGAGGACAAGGTGGCCCGCCGCGCCATCCGCGTCTGCGACCTGGCGGACGAGGCCGTGCTGGAAAGCAAGGTGGAACAGTTGCTGTTCCACCACAACGCCCTGCTGCGCGGCCTGGGTGCGCCCGAACTGCACCAGGACGAGGTGCTGGCCCAGTTGCGCGAGATCGCGCCGCGCCTGCTGCCCTATGCCGCCGTCGTGTGGAAGCGCCTGGACGAGGCGCGCCGCCAGGGCAAGCGCATCCTGTTCGAGGGCGCGCAGGGGGCCATGCTGGACGTGGATCACGGCACCTATCCGTTCGTCACCTCCTCCAACACGGTGGCGGGCAATGCTGCCGCCGGGTCGGGCATGGGGCCGGGTTCGGTCGGCTATGTGCTGGGCATCACCAAGGCCTATACGACCCGCGTTGGCTCCGGCCCGTTCCCCACGGAACTGCATGACGCGACCGGCGACCGGATCGGCGAGCGCGGGCATGAGTTCGGTACCGTCACGGGCCGCAAGCGCCGCTGCGGCTGGTTCGACGCCGTCATGGTGCGCCAGGCCATCCGCACGGGTGGCATCACCGGCATCGCGCTGACCAAGCTGGATGTGCTGGACGGGTTCGATGAACTGAAGGTCTGCACGGGCTACAAGCTGAACGGCGAGGTGATCCAGCACCTGCCCGCCGGCCAGACGGCCCAGGCGCAGGTGGAACCGGTCTATGAGACGTTCGAGGGCTGGAGCGAAAGCACCCAGGGCGCGCGGTCCTGGGGCCAGCTTCCGGCCGCCGCCATCAAGTATGTGCGCCGTATCGAGGAACTGATCGAGGCGCCCGTGACATTGCTTTCCACCAGTCCGGAGCGTGACGACACGATCCTGATGAAGGACCCGTTCGAGGATTGATCACCGCTTTTCCTGCAACGCCGCCCCAAAAGGGCGGCGTTGTCGTTTCCGGCAGGGGCATCCTCGTGCCAGACTGGCTTGCGCCGTCGTCCCGTCCGGCGTGGAGGGAAATGCCCATGCAATGGAACCCGAGCCAGTATGAGCGTTTCCGTGCCCCGCGTGAGCGGCCGGGGCGGGACCTGCTGGCGGCACTGCCGCCCCTGCGGCCCGGGATGGTCACGGATCTGGGTTGCGGCACGGGTTATCTGACACGGCAACTCGCCGACCGGTTCCCCGACGCGGCCGTCACGGGGCTGGACAGCGATCCCGCCATGCTGGCCCGGGCGGCCGCCATCGCCTCGCGCGTGCGGTGGCGGCAGGGGGATATCGCGACGTGGGTGCCGGACGCGCCGCAGGACCTGATCTTCTCCAACGCCGCCCTGCAATGGCTGCCCGGCCATGATGTGCTGTTCCCCTGCCTGGCCGGATGTCTGACCGACGGTGGGGTGCTGGCCGTGCAGATGCCGGATAATTTCGACGCCCCCTCCCACCTTCTGTTGCGGGAAACGGCGGCCGATGGCCCCTGGGCGCCGGCCCTGCGCACGGCGATGGATCATCATCATGCGCTGCTGTCGCCCGCCGATTACTGGCGCTTGCTGCGGCCCCATTGCGGCAGTGTGGATATCTGGTCCAGCGACTATCTGCATGTGCTGGAAGGCGCCGATCCCGTGCTGGAATGGACCGCCGGCACGGCCCTGCTGCCGGTCATGGCCCGGCTGCCCGCCGATCAGGCCGCCGCCTTCCGCGAGGCCTATGCCAACCGTCTACGCCTGGCCTATCCGGCCGAAGGGGATGGCCGGACGCTCTTCCCCTTCCGGCGGCTTTTCATCGTCGCGCGGATTTAGGATAATGGCGCGGGGCTCACCTTCGATCCGGGTGCGGGAATGGCGTTGAATGTGCTGGAAGTGACCATCTTTGCCATGGTGCTGGCCAATGGCGACCCGCTGGTCTGCACGCGGCAGGACGGGACGGAGGAGATGGTCTTGTGTACCAATGGGCAGGTGGCCCATCTGGACCATGACCGCATCACCTTCAAGAACGATATCGGTGTGGTGAAATTCCCCGACGGCACATTGACCTTCACCAATGGCATCCGCTCCCATTGGGGCAGCGCCGGCTGGGTGCAGTTTTCCAACAAGATCTCCATCCGCCGCAATCCGGACGGGTCGTTCAAGACCAGCAAGGGCCTGGTCTGCCGTGCCCTGAACGATGACAAGGCCACCTGCCAGAAGGATTGATACCGGCACCCGGTGAGTTGGACCTGGCGGGTGCTGGTTCGGCGGCGATTGCCGCCGCGCGGCACATGCCGCGTCGCCAAGCTGCCGGGTGGCGGCGCCGGCAACGGGGTCGATGGTCCGTTGCGATTGCCGATATCTGATATGACGGGCCCTGTTGCTCGACGGCCGGGGCCGATGCCCCGGCATGTCCCGTCCATTTTCTGCTTGAGAACAAAACAAGAACATTATAGAAAAGGAACAGAGGATGGAGAAAGGGCGGCCGGCGTGCCGCCATCGGCCAAGGAGGCAGGCATATGCGACCGGCGATCCGGCATAGCGCCCTGGTGGGCAGCGTGGGCTGCGCCAATTTCAAGGGCCATGATTTCGACATGCATTGTGTGTGCTGCGGGGAGGAAAGCCGCTGGCGATCGGACCTGCTGGTCCGCCGCCATGGCCATGGCTGGCCCGTGGCCGAATTCAGCCGCCGTTTCGTCTGCCAGGGTTGTGGGGAGGTGGGGTCGTCGGTGCTGCGCATCGTGGACCGGCCGGCCGACCAGCAGGAAACCCGTTTCCGCCGCATGGCGCCGCGCCCCACACCCATGCCCGAGCTTCCCGCCGCCCCGATGCATTGGCGGATGCGCGTGGTGGGGGACGGGGCGGCCACCTCCTGAAGGGGCCGCCCCGGATGACACGGCAGGCGGCTTGGCAGGGCGCGCCCCCTCCCTTACAAAGGGACAGGTATTCCGCTGACCGGAGGCAAGATGTCCCATCGCCGTTTCGGCCTGCTCTGCCTGGCCCTGTTGTTTCTGGCCCTGCCGGCTGCGGCGCAGGAACGCATCGTCTTCGCCACGGACTGGCGGGCCCAGGCGGAACATGGCGGCTTCTATCAGGCCATGGCGGCCGGCCTTTACAAGGCGCGCGGGCTGGATGTCGTGCTGCGCCAGGGCGGTGTCGGCATGGACCCGCAGCAATTGCTGGCGGCCGGCGCCATCGATGCCGCCATGGGCTCCAGCGGTTTCTTCACGCTCAATCTGGTGGAGGCGGGGGCGCCCGTCGTGACGGTGGCCGCCCTCTTCCAGAAGGATCCCGTGATCCTGATGAGCCACGACCGGGATGACGTGAACAGCCTGGCCGACATGAAGGGCAAGCCCATCGCCATCGGCGATCCGACGGTGCATACCATCTGGCGCTACCTGAAGTCCCGCTACGGGTTCGAGGATGCGCAGATCCGCAAATACACCTTCAACATCGCCCCCTTCCTGGTCAACCGGCAGGCGATCCAACAGGGCTATGCCACGTCCGAGCCCCATACCGCCGAAAAGGCGGGCATCCGGCCCAAGGTGTTCCTGCTGGCCGATGACGGCTATCTGTCCTATGCCGCCACCATCATGGTCCGCCGGGACCTGATGGAGCGCAAACCCGATGCGGTCCGCGCCTTTGTGGAGGCGTCGGTTGAGGGCTGGAAGCAATATCTGCATGGCGACCCCGCTGCTGCCGACGCCCTGATCAAGCGCGACAATCCGGAAATGGATGACGAGACGCTGGCCTATGCACGGGCGCGCATGCGTGATTATGGGCTGGTGGAAAGCGGTGACGCGCTGACCCATGGCATCGGCACGATGTCGGCCGATCGCTGGGACCGTTTCGCGCGGCAGATGATCGATCTGGGCGTTTATCCGGCCGGGCTGGACTGGCGTCAGGGGGTGGATTTCCGTTTCATCACCCAGCCGGCACCCTGACGCGGGTGGAAACACTCCCCCAAGGGCAACGGCCCGAGCCTGCCGTAAGTGCAATGCTGATTTTGAACGGCGTTCTGTGCTGATGTCCGTCGAAGATCGTGGTTGGCTGACAAGTCACATATATATCTGAAGTTATTAAGGTTTCTGGCGTTCTTGCGCGTTCGCTGCCGTTCGTCCAAAATTTCAACAAATGCCGCTCACAACGGTCTGGCTGGGGGGCGACTCTCTGGGCCCACCAATTTTATCAAGGGGTTGGCGTCGCCACACTGGCGACGCCAACCTGTCCGGTACGGCGCCTCTTCCCGCCTCAGCGTCGTGACCGGCGGCGGAGCCAGAGTTGCAGGCCGTAGATCGTTGCGACGAGCAGTCCGATGCCTGTCAGCAGGCCCAGAGCGCGGCCGGGGGTGCCGCCGGCCTCGCCCGTGTGCAGGGGATACAGGGCGGAAACCAGGATGTCGGCCGGTGGGGCGTCGTGGATGGGGTAGGTGCCGCGGATGCCGGCATCGTTGGCGTCGATCACGACCAGGCTGCGGCCGTACCCGCCGCGATACAGTTCGCCGGGGGCGCGGACCCACATGTAATAGCTGGCATCGGTGGTGCTGGGCAGCGTGGTGCCCACGAAGCGGCTGCCGGGAATGGCCGATGTGCCGGCCCGGACCGCGGTGGCCAATCCCACGGGGCGGGTCCCCGCCGGCGGGTTGGGGGGCAGGGCCACATCCTCCACATCCAGCAGGTGGCGCATTTCATGCTCGAACAGCAGCAGGGTGCCGGTCACGGCCAGGAACAGGGCCGGCACCGCCACCCAAAGCCCCACCGCACGATGCAGCCCATAGAGGCGGGCCGTGCGTCCGCCGGCCCCGCGCGGCAGCAGCGCCTGCCGCCAGCCCCCGCGGCGCGGCCAGGCGACCACCAGGCCGAAGACCAGGTTGGTGACCAGCAGCATGCCCGAGCCGGCCAGTATCCAGTGCCCGACGCGACCCGCCAGCAGGTCGATATGGACGGCGCGCATCAGTTCCAGGAAGCTGTGCTCACCCGCCGCGCGGTCGCGCAGCACGGCACCGGCGCCATCGATCCGCGCCCGCCGTGCCGCGCCGGCTTCGTCGCGGTAGGCGACGACATAGCGGTCGGGCAGACCCGCCGTGGTCCAGATCCAGGTCACGCCGGCCCCCGGCCCCGCCGTTCCCAACTGATCCAGGCGATGCCCGATCGCATCCAGGTCGGTCGGTCGGGTTTGCGTGGAGACCAGCGCATCGTCGAGTTCGAAATGGAAGCTGAGAAGGGTACCCGTGACGGCCTGCACCAGCCAGAACAGTGCCGCCCCCAGCCCCAGCCAGCGATGCAGCCGGATGAGCAGGCCGCGCCGGCCCGTCGATTTGGTCATGATCTTTTCCCCCGGGGCCTGCTTCCCCTGCCGTTACGAACGTCCCGTGTCCGCCCGGTCCCTGGAACCTCCAGTTTGTGCCAAATGGAGGGAGCCAAACCTCAACCCGCGGCCTGGCCCAGCCCCGCGATGGCGATCCGGGCTTCCTCATCATCCAGGGAGGCGAAGCCGACGCGCAGGCCGCGCGGCGCATCGGCGGACGCCATGAAGGAGCGCGACGGGGCGAAGCGCAGGCCGGCGGCGGCGGCCCGCTCCTCCATCCTGTCCATGTCCCCCGGGAATCGCAGCCAGAAGGCCAGCCCGCCGTCGGGAATGCGGAAATCGACGCGGTCGCCCAGCACCCTGCGCAGTTCCCGGGCGAAGCCTTCCCGCCGGCCGGCATAGACCTGCCGCGCCTTGCGGGCATGGCGTCGCAGTTCCCCGTCGGCGATCAGGGTGGCGACGGCATTCTCCGTCACCCCGTTTCCCATGCCGTCACTGAGCGAGATCATGTGGGCCAGTGCGTCGATCATGGGCGCCGGTGCCGCGACATAGCCGATGCGCAGCGCCGGCAGCAGCAGCTTGGACAGCGAACCGACATGGATGACCTGTTCCGGCGCATAGGCTGCGATGGGCAACAGGGGTTGCGACTGGAAATGGAATTCGTGGTCATAATCATCCTCGATCAGGGCAAAACCGTACTGGCGCGCCATTTCCACCAGCCGCAGGCGCCGGTCCGGCCGCAGCGCGACGGTGGTCGGGAACTGGTGGTGCGGTGTTACGAAAACGGCGCGCACGGGATGACGGCGGCACGCCTCCTCCACGGCATCCACATCCATTCCCCCCTCGTCCAGGCCGACGGGCACGATGCGCGCACCCAGGGCCTGGAACGCCGCCATGGCGGGTTCGTAGGTCAAGGCCTCCATGATCACGGCGTCGCCGGGCCGCAGCAGCGCCATGGCCGCCAGGAAGATGCCGTTCTGGCTGCCGCGCGTGATGCAGATATTCTCCCTGCCCACGGGCAGGCCACGCTGGGCCTTCAGCATGCCGGCGATGGCATCGCGCAGTTCCGGCGTGCCGCGCGGATCGCGATACTGCAGGCCGTTGCTGCGGGAAACCCGGTGCGTGGCGGTGCGATAGGCGCGGGCCAGCAGTTCCGGCGGGAACAGCCGTCCATCGGGCGCGCCCTCATCCAGCTTCAATCCCCGCCCGGCAGGCAGGGCCAATGGCCGGTCGGGCGGCCGGTTGAACCGATAGCCCGGGGCCGCCGGCCTGATGGCACCACCCGCACCACCCGCACCACCCCGCCGGCCGGCGCCCTGTTCCGGCAGGGTGGCGGACACCATGGTGCCGCGCGTGGCCGTGGTGGACAGCCACCCCTGCGCAATCAGATCCTCATAGGCCAGGACGACGGTCTTGCGGTTGACGCCCAGCATCCGGGCCAGTTCCCGGCTGCTGGGCAGGTAGGTGCCGGAGGTCAGGCGGCCGCTTTCCACATCATGGATCACGGCCTGGATGATCTGCATGTAGAGCGGGGCCGGGCGCGAGGCATCGATCCGTTCGCTGAGGCCGACCTGCCAGGTGCGTACCATTGGACCCCTCGAATTCATGATCTTGGCGGTTTCTTATGGTCCAGTGCCGGCACAGCATCAAGGGATGGCGACGGGTAAACCACAGGGTCTGATCGGGTAAACGGCACGATGGGCAGCGTTTTTGAAACCTATGGGGCGGACGATGTCCGCCGGTTGATCGAGCAATATCCCCTGGCCTGGGTGTCCAGCCCGGACGGGGAGGAGGCAAGCCTGCTGCCGCTGGTGGGTGTTTATGATGCCGGGGGGGGTCTGATCGAACTGATCGGCCATTTCGCCCGGTCCAACCCGCTGGCCGCGGTCTTTGCCACCGATCCACGGGCCGTCATCCTGTTCAAGGGGCCGGACGATTATATCTCCCCCTCGCAGGCGGGGCGGCGTGACTGGGGGCCGACCTGGAACTATGTGCAACTGCGCGTCTGGGCCGATATCACGGTCGATCCCGCCCTGACGCCCGCCGCCCTGGACATGCTGATCGATCAGGTGGAGCGTGACCGGCCGCAGCCCTGGCGTGCCGCTGAACTGGGGCCGCGCTATGACCTGCTGATCCCGCATATCGTGGGGTTCCGGGCGCGCGTCACGCGGCAGAAGGCAAAATTCAAGCTGGGCCAGGATGAGCGCCCGGACACGTTGCGCAACATCCTTTCCACCCTGCCCGATGGTGGCCTGCCCGATGGTGGCCTGGCGGATTGGATGCGCCGTTTCAATCCGGACCGGCTGGGGGATGGGAACGATGAGTGACACCATCCTGATGATCGGCTGCGGCCGCATGGGCGGGGCCATCGCGCAGGCCTTGGCACCGGCCTGCCGGGTGCTGGCCTTCGACCCCCATGCCGACCACCTGCCGGCTGGGGTGGAAAGGCTGGAAAGCCTGTCGGGCGCCGGCGCATGCGCGGTCGTGGTCCTGGCCGTGAAGCCTCAGGGTTTCGATGCGATCGCCCCGGCGCTGGCTTCGCTGGCCGGGCCGGGCAGCGTGATCCTGTCCATCATGGCCGGCATCACGCTGGAACGGCTGTCGGCGGCGGCGGGGACGGGGGCCGCCCTGGTGCGCGCCATGCCCAACACGCCGGCCGCCATCGGCTGCGGCATCACGGCCGCCGTGGCATCCCCCGCCGTGACAGCGCGGCAGCGTGCCGCCGTCACGCGGACGCTGGAAGCCACGGGACAGGTGCTGTGGCTGGAGGATGAGGGGGACCTGGATGCCGTCACGGCCCTGTCCGGCAGTGGTCCTGCCTATTTCTACCGCTTTGCCGAGGCGCTGATCCAGGCGGGCATGGAGCGGGGGCTTGACGCGGAGACCGCCACGCGGCTGGCGCGGCAGACCTTCATCGGGGCCGCCCGGCTGGCCGAGGTGGACGGCGTGCCGCTGGTTGAGCTGCGCCGGCAGGTCACCAGCCCCGGCGGGACAACGGCCGCCGGGCTGGCCGTGATGGAGGCCGACGGGGCCATCGACGCCCTGGCGGGACAGGTGGTGCGCGCGGCGGCCCGGCGGTCGCGGGAATTGTCCCAGCCGCGGTGAGCAGACGGGAAACGGGAAGCAGGCGATGTTCGATCTGTTGAAGGGGCTGCGCGTCATCGACCTGAGCACGGTCGTGCTCGGCCCCTATGCCACGCAACTGGTCGCCGACATGGGGGCCGATGTCATCAAGGTGGAGACCAGGGCCGGCGACGTGTTCCGTGCCGCGCGGCCGGGGCGCCCCGGCGGTGATGGCGCGGGGTTCCTGAACCTGAACCGCAACAAGCGGTCCATCGCGCTGGACCTGACGCGGGCCGATGACAAGCGCATCCTGGACAGGCTGGTCGCCACGGCGGATGTCTTCGTCCACAATATGCGGGAGAATGGCGCCCGCAAGCTGGGCCTGGACCATGCCGCCATCCGCGCGCTGAAGCCGGATATCGTCTATTGCTCGGCCCGCGGCTTCGGCCGGGGGCTTTATGGTGACGAGCCGGCCTATGATGATTGCATCCAGGCCGCCTCCGGACTGGCCTGGCTGAATGCCGATGCACAGGGGGAGCCGCGCTTCGTGCGCACCGTGATGTGCGACAAGGTGGCGGGGCTGCACCTGGCCTTCGCCATCGCTGCCGGCGTGGCGTCGCGCGCGCGGACGGGCCAGGGCTGCCACATCGAAACGCCGATGTACGAGGCCATGGCCTCCTTCCTGATGATCGAACAGCTTTCCGGGCAGAGCTTCGTGCCGCCGCTGCCCGACCGGGGCTATGCCCGGCTGAACGCGCCGGGACGGCGTCCCTATCGCACGCGCGACGGCCATGTCGCCATCATGCCCTACACGGCGGCGCAGTGGCAGCGCTTCCTGCGGCTGATCGGGCAGGCGGACCTGGCGGCCTCGTCTGCCATCACCAATGACGAGGAGCGGTCGCGGCAGATCGACCGGCTTTATGAAGTGATCGCCCAGGCTGCACCGTCGCGAACGGCGGCGGAATGGCTGGATCTGCTGCGCGCGGCGGATATTCCCTGCGCGCCCGTCAACCGGCTGGAGGATTTGCCGGCGGAACCGCATCTGGCCGGCACGGGCCATTTCCGCACCATGACCCATCCGGTCGAAGGCGGGCTGATGTATGCCGCACCGCCCTTTGCCAGCGATACCGCACAGGTGCTGCCCGACCGACCGCCGCCCGTGCTGGACGGTGACCGGGCGGAGATAATGGCCGAACTGGGCCTGACGGACGCTGACGCGCCCCTGGCCCGGCCATCGGATGCCGGCGCCGCTTGAAGCCGGTGACCGGACGCGGCCGCTATCGTTCCACCGACAGATAGCGTGACAGGTGCAGGTTGCGGACATTGTCATGCCAGCCCCGCACCCGGTCGGACACCATGTGCGTGGTGACATGCACATAGACCGGGATGACGACATGGTCGGCCAGCAACTGTGCCTCGGCCCGTTCCATCAGGGAACGGCGGGCGCGGGGGTCGATCTCCGATGCGGCGGCCTTGACCAGCCGGTCAAAGTCGGGACTGGCGTAGCCGGCATGGTTCTGGCCCTTCACGTCGGACAGGAACAGGGACAGGAAGCTGTAGGCGTCGTTGTAATCCCCGATCCAGCCGCCGCGCACCACGTCACGGAACCGCCCCTCCGCCCGGTTCTGAAGCAGCACCTTCCATTCCTGGTTCACCAGCCGGGCGCGCACGCCCAGCTTCTGCCGCCACATGCTGTCGATGGCGATGGCGATCTTCCGGTGGTTCTCCGACGTGTTGTACAGAAGCTCCACCTCCAGCGGGCGGCCACCAGGGCCGTACCCGGCCTCCGCCAGCAGGGCGCGGGCGCGGTCGTCGCGTTCGGCCTGGGTCAGGCTGGCCCAGTCGGGCAGGGGGGCCTTGTAATTGTCCGTTCCGGGCGGCGTCACGGTATAGGCCGCGATCTCGCCCGCCTGGGTGATCTTGTCCACGATCAATTGCCGGTCGATGGCCATGGACAGGGCGGCGCGCAACTGGGGGGAGGATTTCCACGGCTCGTTGCGCAGGTTATAGACGAACCAGTAGGTGGAGAAGAACGGGGCCAGCCGCATCTGTCCGGGCATGTTCTGCCGTGTCCAGGCGATCTGCCCGTCCGGTATGTCATAGGTGATGTCCAGTTCGCCGGCCCGGAACCGTTTCAGTTCGGCATCCCGGTTTTCGGTCGGGTAGAAATAGACGGCGTCGAGTGCCACGTCACCGGCCGCGTGGAAATGCGGGTTGCGCACCAGCTTCACATGGCCCTGGGGCACGGCTTCGGCCAGCATGAAGGCGCCGTTGGAGACGAGATTGCCCGGCCTGATGAAATCATCGCCGAACCGCTTCACGTTGGCCTGTGACACGGCATAGGTGGCGTGATGCTGCAGCGACGCGATGAAATAGGAGGTCGGCGCCTCCAGCGTCACGCGCAGGGTCAGGTCGTCGACCGCTTCCGCGCCCAGGGCGGTGGCGGGCATCCGGCCCTTGGAGATGGCTTCCGCATTCTTCACGGGCCACAGGAAGAAGGCATAGCGTGATCGCGTGTCCGGCGACACCAGCCGGCGCCAGGAGAAAACGAAATCCCCCGCCGTCACGGGCGTGCCGTCGGACCATTTGCCGTCGGGCCGCAGCGTGAACGTGCAGGTCAGCCGGTCGGGGCTGATGGTCCAGGCCAGGGCCGCGCCGGGGATGACCTGGCCCTGCGCATCGGCCGTCACCAGCCCCTCGAACAGGTCCATCTCGATCCAGCTTTCGGCCTCACCCGTCGATTTGTGCGGGTCCAGCGTTTCCGGCTCCGACCCGTTGCCCCGGTGAAGTGCCGTTTCCGCGGGGGTCGCCGCGACGCCAAGCCAGGACAGGGCCAGCAGAACGGACAGGAATTTGACCAGCAGGTGCCGCACGCGCCCAACCTTTCAGATTCATGTGATCCTGCCCCCAAGGATAATGGCCAGTCCGTGCCGGGCAATGAAAAACCCCCGGCCCAGGGGACCGGGGGTTGGCCAGGGGACTGGGGTTGGCCAGGGGACTGGGGTTGGAATGCGCCCGATGACCCATCCCGGCCAGGGTGGGGAACTAATACCAACTTGCGATGAGTAGAACTCATCGCAAGTTGGTCCGCCGGCGATTGAGGGCAGTGATCAGAACCAATAGGTTCTGATCACTGCAAAATAGTATAAGGGCGGTTGTTACTTCAGGTCCAGGAAGCGGGACGGATGCAGGTCCATCAGGTTGTCGGTCCAGCCCACGACCTTGGGGCTGACCATATGCCGGGAGCTGTAGAAATGGATGGGGAACACGGCCACTTCCTCCAGCATCAGCCGTTCGGCCTGCTGGAGAAGGTCGGCGCGCCGGGCCACATCCGTCGTTGTGTTCGCCTCGGACATCAGCAGGTCATATTGCGGGTCGGCGAAGGCCGACGGGTTCTGTTTGCCGATGTCGCCGCGAACCAGTTCCAGGAAATTGTTGGCGTCATTGTAATCGCCGATCCAGCCGTGACGGGTCACGTCCTTGAACTGCTTTTCGTCGCGGGTGCTCAGGAACACCTTCCATTCCTGGTTGTTCAGCGTCACACGCACGCCCAGCTTCTGCTGCCACATGGAGGCGACGGCGATGGCCACCTTGCGATGGTTTTCCTGGGTGTTGTACAGGATTTCGATGGCCAGCGGCTTGCCGCCGGGGCCATAGCCGGCCGCGGCGATCAGCTCCTTGGCCTTGGCATCGCGCTGTGCCTGCGTCCAGTTGGCATAGTCGGGGATTTGCTGGGTATAGTTCGTGGTGTTCGGCGGCACGAAACTGTAGGCCGGAATTTCACCGCGCTGGTTGATCCTTTCCACGATGATGTCACGGTCGATCGCCAGGTTCAGGGCCAGCCGCAGGTCCTTGTCCGACTTCCACGGTTCCCGGGTCAGGTTCGGGGCGTAGAAGTAGGTGCCGAAATAGGGCGCCATGCGCAGTTCGCTGGGCAGGTTCTGCCGCAGCCACTGCATCTGTGTCACCGGCAGTTCATAGGTCACGTGCAGCTCGCCGGCGCGATAGCGCTTCAGCTCGGCTTCCTGGTTTTCCGTGGGATAGAAGATGACCGTATCGATCGGGGTGGTGGCCGCGGCGTAATGGTGGGGGTTCTTCACCAGCCGGATATGGCTTTGCGGCACAGCCTGGTCCAGCATGTAGGCGCCGTTGGTGACCAGGTTTCCCGCCTTGATGAAATCGTTCCCGAACTTCTCCACATTCGCCCTGGAAATGGCGTAGGTGGCATGGTGGTGCAGCATGGACAGGAAATAGGGCGTGGGCGTTTCCAGCGTCACCTCGAACGTGTGGTCGTCCACGGCGCGCACGGCCAGCGCTTCCGGCGGCTTGCGCCCGAAGGTGACGTCCTGCGCGCCTTTCACGGGCCACAGGAAATAGGCGTAGTCGGCGGCCGTCTTGGGGTCCACGACGCGGCGCCATGAGAAAACCCAGTCATGCGCCGTCACGGGCGTGCCGTCCGACCATTTGGCATCGCGGCGCAGATGGAAGGTATAGACGCGGGCATCGGCGCTGACGTCCCAGCGCTCCGCGGCACCGGGAATGAAATTGCCCTTGCCGTCGGGGACCAGCAGGCCGTCGAACAGATCATACTGGATCCAGCTTTCAGGCACGCCGCTGGATTTGGCGGGGTCCAGCGTTTCCGGCTCGGCGCCGTTGCCGCGATGCAGGACCTTCTGTGCCTGCGCCGGGGCGGCCGCCACGCCCAGCCCGGCGACCACAAGCGCCGCGGCGGCGGTCAGGCCGCGAACGGATTTCCAGAATGATGACATGCCCGATTTTCTCCTGTTTTCGTTCTCGTGTATGGGTTGCTCTTCCACCCTGGTCCGGGCCTGTTTCCGGCCCGTTGCCGGGTTCCGGCCCCTTCTTGACTGGGGGCCGCGCCTTTTGTCCGTTATTTGCCCGTTACTTCCAGATAGCGCGTGGGCTGTACGCCCATCGGGCTTTCCAGCCAGCCCTTCACCCGCGGGCTGACCAGGTTGCGATAGGCCTGGTGGAAAATCGGGATCATGGGCGCATCGGCCAGCATGATGGCTTCCGCCTCGGCCAGAAGGGCCATGCGCCGGGCGGGGTCGGTGGACAGGTTGGCTTCCGCCAGCTTGGCATCATATTCCGCGCTGGCATAGCCGGCCCGGTTCATCTTGCCCACGTCCGACAGGAACAGCTTCAGGAAGGTGTAAGGGTCGGCGAAGTCGGCGATCCAGCCCAGCATGACCGTATTGGCATAGGATTTCTCGCCGGCATTCTGCAGCAGCACCTTCCATTCCTGGTTGTTCAGCGTGACGCGGGCTCCCAGCTTCTGCTGCCACATCGAGGCGACCGCCACGGCGATCTTGCGCGTGCTCTCACTGGTGTTGTGAAGGATCTCCACCACCAGCGGCTTGCCACCGGGGCCATACCCGGCCTCGGCCAGCAGCCGCCTGGCCTCCGCGTCGCGGGCGGCCTGCGTGGTGTCCGACATGTTGGCGACCGGCAGCGTATAGCCCTTCACGCCCGGGGCGGTCAGCGTGAAGGCCGGGATGTCACCCGACTTCGTGATGCGCTCCACGATGATGTCCCGGTCCACGGCCAGTGACAGGGCGCGGCGCAGCGCGGGGTTGGAGGCCAGCGGCTCCTTGGTCATGTTGACGGCGGCATATTGCGTGCCCAGCACCGGATAGAAGCGCATCGCGTCGGGCATGTTCTGGCGCAGCCAGTCGATCTGCGTCACGGGCGCCATCTGCACGATGTCCAGTTCACCGGCGCGGAACCGGCGCAGCTCGGTTTCCGGGCTGTCGGTGTGATGGAAGATCACCGTGTCGATCTTGACGGAGGCCGCCTCGCGGAAATGCGGGTTCTTGACGGCCTTGACATAGGCCTGCGGCCGGTACTCCACCAACTGGTACGCCCCGTTGGAGACCAGATTGCCCGGCCGCAGGAAATTGCTGCCGAACTTCTCCGCATTGGCCTTGGAGATGGGGTAGGTCATGCGGTGGACCAGCGAGCCCAGGAAATAGCCGGTGGGCCGTTCCAGCGTCACCTTCAGGGTGCGGGCGTCCACCGCCTCGACCCCCAGCGTGCCGGGCTCCTTCTGCCCGTTGCTGATGGCCTCGCCATTCTTCACGGGCCACAGGAAATAGGCGTAGTCGGATGCGGTCCGGGGGTCGACCAGACGCCGCCAGGAAAAGACGAAATCGTCCGCCGTCACGGGCGTGCCGTCGGACCATCTGCCATCGGCACGCAGTGTGAAGGTATAGGTCAGCCCGTCGTCGCTGATCGCCCATTTCTCCGCAGCACCCGGCACGACCTCGCCATCGGGGCCGAAGGTCAGCAATCCTTCGTAAAGGTCATAGCCGATGCGGGCCGACTGGACATCGGTGCCCTTGTGCGGGTCGAGCGAGGTTGGCTCCGCCTGATTGCCGCGGTTCAGGACCATCTCCGCGGCCGCCGGGGCGACGGTGGCGGTGAAGGCCAGTGAAAAGGTGGCGAAAGCCGCCAGGGCGGCCGGCGCGAAACGACGCGCAAAACGCATTGTCACCAACTCCAGATGTATCGGTTCATTACCCCCACCGCTTATGTGCGGCCTGCGGCGCCCGGAGTCCAGGGTTTGCGGCAGCAAAAAAGCCCTTGGGGCCGATTATCCGGTTGGAAAAGCGCCATGGCGGCCAAGCCCTTGCACCCGCGCAACGAAGCGGGTGGTGGCTGCGGACCGGTCATGGAACCGATCCGCAGCCACCCGGCATCCGGCGCCCCGCATCCGGGGCCCTATGTCATACCAGGTTGCGATAAGCAGAACTCATCGCAACCTGGTACGGCGGCGACCACCACAGCACCGCTCGTGCGGTGTCGCCCGAGCCAACGAATGTTGGCGCCGGCGATTGAGGGCTGTGATCAGAACCAATTGGTTCTGATCACAGCAAAATAGTGTCAGCCCGCCAGTTCCAGGTCCAGGATATAGACATATTGCTGGCCGGAATGCAGGTCCCGTTCCTCCACGCCGCCCTGCGATCCGCGCCGTGGATAGGATATCTTCAGCACGTTCAGGTTCGGCACCGGATAGTGCGACACGCTGGCCGGGTCGATCCGGTAAACTCCGGCGATGGACGTCGCGCTCAAGGCGGGGTCGTTGCTGTATTTCTCGAAGCTCTCCTTGGAATCGAACATCAGGTCGATCGTCACCCAGAAGGGCCCGGCGACCTTGGAGCGGATGTAATGGCAGACGTCCTTGAGTTTGGTAGCCATGGGGTTGCCCTCAGTTCGGCGCGTTGATGTCGGTGATGATCGTCATGCGGACCAGTTCCAGCGGATCATCGACGCTGACCACATGGTTCAGCACGAACTCGTACACGGGGCCGCGGTCGATCTCTCCGGGCGTGAAGGCCCAGCCATAGCTGGGCAGCGGATCGTTCAGGCGAACCGGCATGTGGAAGAAATAGGGGTTGCAGGCCTTGGCGATCTCATGCGCCAGCTCCTGCGTGGCGGCGGTGAAGACCCCCATCAGGCCGATCTCCTTGGGCGGCGGGCCGCCGGGCTTGAAGCCGGTGAGGCCGTTATACCCGTACATGCGCAGCGAGATGTCGAACGCGCCCGGGTCGAGATTGAGCGCGGCCTGGACACGGTCGGTCAGCCGCAGAAGCATGTGGTCATGGAAGACTTCCGGCTCGGCCAGCACCTTGGGGTCGGCGATCCCGACCAGCAGGATGGTCTGGTACTTGTCGCCGGTCGCGCCCTCGATCTTCATCGTATAGGGCTTGGGCCGCCAGACGGAGCCGGTCACACGGACCTTGGTGGCGGAAATCTGGTGGTACGCGCAGCCCGTCACGTCCAGCTCGCCGCCGGGTTCGGTCAGGATCCAGGGGCTCTTGTTCTCATACAGCAGGTGGGCGGAAATGCTCTCGACGGATGTCGTCAGGCGCGGGGAGGCCGGTTCGGCATCGAACCCGTCCTTGTGGATCTCGATCAGCAGGCCGCGCTGGCCACTGTTGGCCGAGGTCACCTGGCCGCCGCATTCGGCGATCTTGCCCGCATGCCAGGACGGGCCGGCCGGCGCGCCCTTCCACAGGGCGAAGGCGGCGATCACGGCGGGGTCGGACGTGCGGCCGCCGATGATGATGTCGGCACCGGCGTCCAGTGCCGCATGATAGGGCTCCGGCCCCATCAGCGCCACGATGTGCAGGCACTTGTCCAGCGTCGCCTCGTCCAGATCTCCCAGCGGCGGCAGGTTGCCGACCTTTCCCTGTGCCAGTTTCTGCTTGATCACGGCCGCCGGCTGTTCGGAATAAAGCAGTGCGATCGTCGGCGTCAGCCCCTTCTCCCGCGCGATTTCCAGGGCGATGTCACGTGTCCAGTCAACGTTCAGGTCGCCGCCGGCCTGGGCGGCCGTGCCGATCAGCAGCGGGATGCCGGCCTTCTGCTGCGCTTCCATCAGCATGCCAAGGTCGCGCTTGACCGAGCCCCGGTCGTTCTTGCTGATCCCCTTGGCCAGATAGGCCGCCCCGGCATCCGTCGACCCGGCGTCCAGCGCCATCGCATGCGGACCCCAGGCCATGGCGTATTCCACCTCTTCGGCGAATGCGCCGGTGCCCAGTGAGCCCTGCGGCACATAGATTTTCACGGACTCGAAGTTTCGACCCATCGTGGCCTTCCTCTCTCCAGGGCCAATTGGAAGCAGACCCCCAATTGAGTTGACAATGTCAACCATCCATAGGCTTGCATGTTGAGTTGATATTGTCAACTCAATTGGGGTTGCCACCCGGGGCGCTGACCGCCGGCACAGCCGGATTGCGCCTGCGGTTTGGCACTGCTAACCTTGCGTCATGAAGACCGAATCCCTTGATCGCGACAGTGAAGAACACCCGCTGCCGACCGCGGTGGAATATGCGGAGGCGGTTGCCGAGCAGATTCACTTGATCCGGCGGCTTTATCAGGCGCGCCTCGCCCGTGCTTATTCCAACGCGGCGCCGGACATGGTCTATATGGCGGGCCGGATACTGGACTATATTGGACGGCACCCGGGTTGTGTGCAGTCGGAGATCGCTGCTTATTTCAGGCGGGACAAGGGCCAGGTTGCGAAGATCATCGCAAACCTGCGCAATCAGAACCTGATCGAGATGCAGGCCGGCTCCAACCGGCGGCGCCAGCAACTGGTGTTGACGGCCAGGGGACAGGAGATCAGGTTGCGCAGCCAGCAGGAACGCCACCATGTGGCGCAGCTGGGGGTCGTCCATCTGGACATGGCGGAGCGGCAATTGCTGGTCGACCTGCTGGACCGCATGCGGCGGGGCCTGGAGTCGGAACCGCTATAGCATCCCGCCTGCCCGCTTCGGGGCGAGCGCGGGCGGAGGTCCTGCCGGCAGTGGCTGATGCCGTTTCCCGGTGATCCCCATAGATCACCGGGCTTATACTATTTTGCGGTGACCAGAACCTATTGGTTCTGGTCACCGCCCTCAATTGCCGGCGCCAACATTCGTTGGCGCGGGCGACGCCGCACGAGCGGCGCGGCGGCAGTCGCCGCCGGACCAACTTGCGTTGAGTTCTACTCATCGCAAGTTGGTATTATATGTCGGTTCTCAATCGCCAGCGGCCCCTTCCGTGGGCTCGGCGACGCGCCAAGCGGCACGCCGGGGCCGTCGCCACCCCACCCCCGGTGAGTACTACTCACCGGGACCTGTATAATCCAGGTTCTGGCCGGTTTCCTTCTGATGGGCGTGCCAATGGGCGTGCCAATGGGCGTGCCAATGGGCGTGAAGGCCCCGGATGTCGCCACTGGTCAGGATCGGCATCGCCTTGCTCAACTGGGCGTCGGTCCAGTCCCACCATCTCATTTCCTGGAGCATGTCGATGTCCGCCTCGGCGAAGCGTTTCCGGATCACCTTCGCGGGGTTTCCGCCAACGATCGCGTATGGTTCCACGTCCCGGCTGATCACGGCCCGGGTCCCGATCACCGCACCATTGCCGATCGTGACACCCGGCATGATGACCGCTTCGGTCCCGATCCACACATCATGGCCGACCACTGTGTCGCCCGCGGGTTGGAACCCGTTCGCCGCACCGGCAAAGGCCGGGTCTTCGGGCATCCAGAAGAAGGGAAAGGTGCTGATCCAGTCGTGACGGTGCCCCTGGTTGCCCGCCATGATGAACGCCGCACCCGATCCGATCGAACAAAAGCTGCCGATGATCAGTTTGTCCGCCCCATCGTCGGGCAGCAGATATCGCGCGCAATCGTCGAAGCTGTGGCCATGGTAATAGCCGGAATAATAGCTGTACCGGCCAACAATGATGTTCGGGTGCCTGACCTGCCGGTCAAGGGTGATGCCCCTGAAGGGGCTTTTAAAGAAATTGTGCATGGATATACCACTGAAATGATTGCCATATTGGCAGTCATGTCACATGCGGGCGCGCACATGACCGGTGCTGGCGGGCCGATGGATCGGGCCAGCATGGCGGCTTCCTGCGTGCAGACGCGGAAGCGGGTTCAGGTGGTACTGTCCGCCTCTTTCATGGACCCATCATGGGGACATCGCCACTGAAATGCAAGGGAAGGCCACTGGCCGGTGTTGGGCCAGGACAACCCTGCAAGGACCGGCAGTCCAAAGCCAGACAGGTCCAAAACGCGACTTGTCGGTTATTTCCCGGTGTAGGGGAGCCCTGGGATCATCGCCGGCCGCATCACGCTGTCGCGCGACTTAGCGAGAAAATGGCGGAGGGGATGAGATTCGAACTCACGATACGCTTTTGACGTATACCCGCTTTCCAGGCGAGCGCCTTCAACCACTCGGCCACCCCTCCGCACTGGATGGCGGCGGAACATAATGAGGTCGGATCGATCCCGCAAGCTTTTAATTCACCCTTCCCCGTGCATGGCGGGGCGGCGATGGGCGAGTATCCCGTAAAGTGCTGTATTATCGAGGTTTTCCAGGCTCGCCAATGCCGCATAGGGGTCGCCGGTCAGGCCCAGCAGGTGGCAGAAGGCGGGTTCGGTCTTCATGCCCGCCGCCTTCAGGGCCCGGATTTCCCCGCGCAGGCCGGGCGCCAGTGCCAGCAGGCGGGCTTCCACCAGCATGTGGCGCCAGCCTGCCTGCCGTGCCACTGGCTGGCCCTGTGCGAAGATTTCCAAGGGCAGGCCGTCCAGCAGGAAGCCGGCGACCAGGGCCGGGCCGTCGGCGGCCATGATCAGGCGGCGCGCGTACAGTGCCTGCCCTCCGAAGGCGGCATCCACAAGGGGGGCGAGGCCGGCGGGGTCGGGGGCATGGACCAGGATGTCCAGGTCCGATCCGGGCACGGCAATGTCCAGCGGGAAGGTGCCGGCCAACCCGGTATCGAACCCGTCCAGCCGGTCGAAGGGCCGATGGCGGGCCAGCACGGCATGGGCCCGGCGCTGGTCGGCGCTGCCCGTGGCGAGCGTCGTCCAGTCGCCCAGGTCGGCCGGAGCGGCTGGCGGCGGTTCAGCCATCGGCCTGGCTGGCGGCGTCCGGCTTCAGCCGTTCGCCGAAAATGGCGGTGCCGACGCGCACGAAGGTGGCGCCCGCCCGCACCGCCTGTTCGTAATCCCCGCTCATGCCCATGGAAACCGCGCCCAGCCCATGGCGGGCGGCCAGCCGGGCCAGCAGGTCGAAATGGGGGGCGGGGTCCGCCTCCGCCGGGGGGATGCACATCAGCCCTTCCACCGCCAGCCCATGGATATCACGGCATTCGGCCAGGAAACCGGCCAGGCCGTCGGGGGCGATGCCGGCCTTCTGCGGCTCGCTGCCAGTATTGACCTCCACGAACAGGCGGGGCAGGCGGCCCTGCCTGCGCCCTTCCGCGGCCAGGGCGGCGGCCAGCTTGGGCCGGTCCAGCGTCTGGATCACGTCGAACAGGGCCACGGCCTCCTTCACCTTGTTGGTCTGCAGCGGCCCGATCAGGTGCAGTTCGATGTCGGGATACCGGTCGCGGGCTGCGGGGAACTTGGCCTTGGCCTCCTGCACCCGGTTTTCCCCGAACAGGCGGTGACCGGCGGCCAGGGCGGCTTCCAGTTTTTCCACCGGTTGCACCTTGGAAACGGCGATCAGGCGGGCAGCACCCGGCGGCCGGCCGGCCTCTGCCGCGGCGGCATCGATGCGGGCCTTGATGGCGGCCAGGTTGGCGGCGACATCGCTGACGGATTCGGTCATGGTTGGCGGGACCTGCGCATGGTAAGCGGGCAGGGGAGAAAACAGGGTCTTTCGGCCTTGTTTTCGCCCCATGACGCACGTAAAGCCCTTCCTGTCCGCCCCGTCAATCCTCCGTCATTGCCAAGGATGGCTGCCTTGACCCGTCTCGCCCGCCGCCTGTCGCTTGCCCTGTCGCCATTTCTGGCCGCCCTGCCGGCCGATGCGGCGACGACCGATTTCGACTGGCGCGGGGTTGTCCAGGGGGCGCTGGTGCGGTCCGGGGACGGGCACAATGCCTACGGTGCCTATGCCGTGACGGGCGAAGGGAAGCTGACGACGGACAGCGGGCTGGGCCTGTCGCTGACGGCGACGCTGGGCTCCGGCGATTATCAGAAAAGCCTGGACCGGCCGGGGCGCGACAACCAGTTCACGGTGAACGAACTGTTCGTGACGCTGGATTCCGCCTGGGGCCGGCTGCGCGTGGGGGATGAGGACGGTGCCGCCAAGCGCGCGGTCGATGTGCTGCCGCTGCTGGCGGGCGGCCAGATGGATGGCCTTTGGACCGAGATCGCGGCCATCGCCCCACCGCTGACGCATCTGGGCCGCGACAGCGACGATGCCACGAAGATCCTTTATGAGACGCCGCGTGTCATGGGGCTGCGGGTTGGCGTGTCCTATGCCTGGAAGCGTGACAGCCTGGTGGAGGATATCGCGCGGCATACTCCGGGTCCCGTCGATCGGGGGCTGTGGGAATTCGGCGCGAATTATGAGGGGGACTGGGGTCCCGTCTCCTATGATCTTGCGGCCGGCTATGCCATGGCCGACAGCCGCAACCCGGCGCTGGGCGACACGGAAAGCCTGAAGCTGGCGGGTCAGATATATTATGGCGGCTTCGCGGCCGGGCTGGTCTGGGTGGATGACGGCGACAGCGGCCGCCTGAAGGGTGATGATGCCACCAGCACGACCTTCATGGGCAGTTACGAGAACGGGCCTTATGGGCTGGCGCTCTGGTGGCAGGGCGTGGACCTGGATGTCAGCCGCGACTACGACGCCTATGGCGCCGGGCTGTCCTGGCGGGTGGCCGGCGATACGCGGCTGTCCCTGGATACCGTGCGCTATGATGGCGGCCGTCGCGGCTGGTCCGGCACGCTGGGGGTCGAGGCGCGATTCTAAGCCCCGCGGCGGGGCTGCAACCGGCCCCCGAAGCGCACATTTCGGGGGCGTCCCCCCCGAAACCCTTGCCTTCCATGTGAAATTCACCCATCTCCCGCGCTTGACCGGCCGGTGCCGAGCGGTCAAAAGTCCGGTTCCATCCTGTTTTCACCACCGTCTTTCCAGGGGAAAGCCCATGTCTTCGGCCGAAGTGCCCGTTTCCAGCGCCCAGGTTGCCATTACGCTGCCCGACGGCAGCGTGCGGACCTATGCGCCGGGCACTACCGGGGCCGACGTGGCCGCCTCCATCGCCAAGTCGCTGGCCAAGGCCGCCCTGGCCGTGAAGATCGACGGGGAGGTCCGGGACCTGGCCCTGCCGCTGGCCCGCGATTGCCGCCTGGAGATCGTCACGGACAAGAATGCGGATGACGCGCTGGACCTGATCCGGCACGACGCCGCCCACATCATGGCCGAAGCCGTGCAGGAGCTTTATCCCGGCACGCAGGTGACGATCGGCCCGGCCATCGCCACGGGCTTCTATTACGATTTTGCCCGCGACACGCCGTTCACGCCCGACGATCTGGTGAAGATCGAGAAGCGCATGCACGAGATCGTGGACGAGAACCGCCCCTTCACGCGCGAGGAGTGGGACCGCACGGAAGCCATCGAGCATTTCAAGTCGATCGGCGAGAAGTACAAGGCCCAGATCATCCAGGACCTGCCGGCCAGCGAGACGATCACCATCTATCGCCAGGGCAAGTGGTACGACCTGTGTCGCGGCCCCCACCTGCCCAGCACGGGCCGGGTCGGCCATGCCTTCAAGCTGATGAAGGTGGCTGGCGCCTATTGGCGCGGCGATGCCAAGAACGCCATGCTCCAGCGCATCTACGGCACCGCCTGGCGGACCGAGAAGGAACTGGCCGAGCATCTGCACCAGATCGAGGAAGCGGAGAAGCGCGACCATCGCAAGCTGGGCCGCGAGATGGACCTTTTCCATGTGCAGGAGGAGGCGACGGGTTCCGTCTTCTGGCACCCCAAGGGCTGGGCGCTTTACCGGAGCCTTGAGAATTATATCCGCGCCAAGCTGGTCACCGCCGGCTATGTGGAGGTGCGCACCCCGCAGCTCTATGACAGCAGCCTGTTCAAGGCGTCAGGCCATTGGGACCTGTATGGCGACAACATGTTCAAGGTCCGCGAATCGGTGACCGAGGACGGGGTCGAGAAGTTCCTGGGCGTGAAGCCCATGAACTGCCCGGCCCATGTGCAGATTTTCCGTCAGGGCCTGAAAAGCTACCGCGACCTGCCGCTGCGCATGGCCGAGTTTGGCAATTGCCACCGCAACGAGCCGTCGGGCGCGCTGCACGGCATCCTGCGCGTGCGCAACTTCACCCAGGACGACGCGCATATCTTCTGCACCGAGGATCAGGTGGGCGAGGAGGCGAAGGAATATTTCGCCCTCCAGCTCGGCGTCTACAAGGATCTCGGATTCGAGAAGATCGCCGTGAAGCTGGCCCTGCGCCCCGATGAGCGGCTGGGCGACGACGCCACCTGGGACAAGGCGGAGGAAGGGTTGCGGGTGGCCCTGCGCGCCAACGACCTGGAGTTCGAGGAACTGCCCGGCGAGGGCGCCTTCTATGGCCCCAAGGTGGAGTTCCACCTGACCGACGCCATCGGCCGGTCCTGGCAGTGCGGCACCCTTCAGCTCGACTTCCAGCTTCCCGAGCGTCTGGATGCCAGCTATATCGGCCAGGACGGCGCACGCCACCGGCCTGTCATGCTGCACCGGGCCATCCTGGGCAGCCTGGAACGTTTCATCGGCATGATGATCGAGCATTATGCCGGCAAGTTCCCGCTGTGGCTGGCCCCGACCCAGGTGACCGTGGCGACCATCGTGTCCGACGCGGATGCCTATGCCGGGAAGGTGGCGGCCGCCCTGCGCAAGGCCGGCCTGCGGGTGGAGCTGGACATCCGGAACGAGAAGATCAACCTGAAGGTCCGCGAACATTCGCTCCAGAAGGTGCCGGTCATGCTGGTCGTGGGTGCCCGCGAGGCGGAGCAGGGAACGGTCGCCATGCGTCGTCTGGGCTCCAATGCGCAGGAAATCCTTGCCCTGGACGCCGCCATTGCTAATCTGTCGGCTGAGGCGCGCCCCCCGGCGGATGCGTCATCCACCGATTCCGCATTCTGAGTAACGAACAACAAGTGTAACGGACGCGCCGCCCGCCACCAGGCCCCCCTTTAGACAGGCCACCGGGCGGCCGTCCCAGGCAAACAGGAGAAGTTTCCATAGCCAGGCCCACTTCCCAGGACCGTGAACCGCAGCGCGACGGTCCCCGCATCAACCGCGAAATCAATGTCCGTTCCGTCCGCCTTGTCGATGCCAATGGCGAGATGGTGGGCGTCGTCAGCCTGCGCGATGCCTTGTATGCCGCGGAAGAGGCGGGGCTCGACCTTGTGGAGGTCAGCCCCAACGCCGATCCGCCCGTCTGCAAGATCCTCGACTATGGCAAGTACAAGTACGAGGCGCAGAAGAAGGCCAACGAGGCCCGCAAGAAGCAGAAGATCATCGAGGTCAAGGAAATCAAGCTGCGTCCGAACATCGACGAGCATGATTACGAGATCAAGATGAAGGCCATGCGCCGCTTCCTGGAGGAGGGCGACAAGGTCAAGGTCACCATGCGTTTCCGCGGCCGTGAAATGGCCCACCAGGATATCGGCATGAATGTGCTGATCAAGGTGCGGGAGACGCTGGAAGATCTGGGCAAGGTCGAACAGATGCCCAAGCTGGAAGGCAAGCAGATGATCATGGTGCTGGCACCGCGGTAGGGCGGGCCGCCGGGCATCATGGTCCGGCAGTATCATGGTTCAGCATGGAAAAGGGGGCGTGCCATGGGTACGCCCCCTTTTGCGTTTCGATTTTTGTGTTTCATGCCGGGGCCTGGGAATCTTGCTCCCGGTATCCGCGCCGTCTGGCGCGTAGTATGACAGCGGCCGAAAATCTTGACCGATGGTCAAGGTTTTCAGCACCTCATACCAACTTGCGATGAGTAGAACTCATCGCAAGTTGGTCCGGCGGCGACCGCCACAGCACCGCAAAATAGTATCAGGCGCCGGCGCCCACATGCCAACGGCTCGGGCGTGCCACGTGGCGCGCGGCGGCAGTCGCCACCGATACCAACGGGCAAATATTTCGACCGCTGGTATTATACCAACCTCCCTAAAGGTTGACCTTTAGGGAGGTTGGAGGCTGGCGACTGCCAGCCCGGCGCTCATGCGCCGTGAGCCAAGGCGGCGGATGCCGCCGCCCGGCAATTGAGGGAACACTAAATCTCCCTTGATCGGTCACGATCAAGGGAGATTGGTATTAATCGGCTCTTCTCGACATGACCGGTCACGGATCGGTGTATTCATCCGGGAAGTGACGCTTCCAGACCGGTTTCACCACGGGCATCTTGTCCACCCGCTCCGCCACGGCGACGATGCCGGGCGCCACGGTGCGGATGGCCTCGCGCCCGGGACGCCAGCGCGTCATCATGGAGATATAGAGGTCCAGCACCGTCAGGTCCGGCATGTCCAGCAGCCAGGCATCGCCGTCTGGTTTCAGCGCCCGTTCCATGACCTGCCAGCAGAACAGTGTCCGGTCGATGGTGGCCTGTTTCAGTTCGGCCGCGGCCGTTGCCCCCGTCACCCAGCGGTCGGCGAAATCGCCCACCGTGTACATGGGATAGATGGCGGCCGGCAGATAGACCAGCCAGCGCAGGAAGGAAGGCCGCGCCGGATCATCCGGCCCGGGTCCCAGCACCCCGGGATGCCGTTCCATCAGCCAGAGCAGAATGGCGACCGATTCCGTCATCACCGCCCCGCCGGGCAGCACCAGGGTCGGGATCTGCACCAGCGGATTGACGGCCCGCAGCGCCTCCACCCCGGCGGAAGGGGTCCAGGGCTCAGCCTCCACATAATCGTAACCTTCCCCTGTCAGGGTAAAGGCGGCCTCCACCACGGCCGAACCGCAGCCCGGCGCCCCATAGAGTGTCGGCTTGCCTGTCATCGTCGCCCCTCCGTTGCCCGCTGACCCTTATGGGAGAACATGAACATAGGCAGAACATTCATGCAAGCCTTCCGATGGGCGCCGGGGTAAAGCGCATTGCCCCCCGCGGCCACTGGTGTTAGACACTCGCCCGTTTGCCCGTCACAATCGCCCGCCCATTCTGCCTGTCCGGAGCCATCGCCCATGACCGCCCCCGCCGCCCCGACGATCTCCCGCGAGGAATGGCTCGCCAAGGCTCAGACCCTGTCGGAGGCGCTGCCCTATATGCGGCGCTATGACGGCAAGATCATCGTGGTGAAATATGGCGGCCACGCCATGGGCAACCCGGAACTGGCGCGGCAGTTCGCCAACGACATCGTGCTGCTGAAGCAGGTCGGCGCCTATCCCATCGTGGTGCATGGCGGCGGGCCGCAGATCGGCAAGCTGCTGGACCGGCTGCAGATCAAGTCGGAATTCATCGACGGGCTGCGCGTCACCGACAAGGACACGATGGAGATCGCCGAGATGGTGCTGTCCGGCAGCATCAACAAGGAGATCGTGGCCCTGATCAACGACGCGGGTGGCGATGCCATCGGCCTGTCGGGCAAGGATGACGACCTGATCGAGGCGCGCAAGGCCACCCGTACCAGGCGCGATCCCGACAGCAACATCGAGAAGGTCATCGACCTGGGCTTCGTGGGCGAGCCGTTCCGCATCAATCCGCAGATTCTGCACAAGCTGCGCAATGCCGGCTTCATCCCCGTCATTGCCCCCATCGGCATCGGCGAGGATGGCCAGACCTACAACATCAATGCCGATACGGCCGCCGGCGCCATTGCCGCCGCCATGGACGCCACACGCCTGCTGCTGCTGACCGATGTCGCGGGTTTCCTGAACAAGGAAAAGGAACTGGTTCCCGGACTGTCCGTGTCGGCGGCCCGTGCGGCCATTGCCGATGGCACGGCGTCGGGCGGCATGATCCCCAAGCTGGAAACCTGCATGGATGCCGTCGTCGGCGGGGTGGAAGGCGCTGTAATCCTTGACGGGCGCGTGCCGCATGCCATTCTGCTTGAAATCTTCACCGAGGGGGGTGCCGGTACGCTGATCGGCACCAAGTAAACCTCCCGCACACACCAGGGGGCGGAGCGCCATGGCCGCACGCATGCATCTGGTCCACGGTCCGCAGGGGGCGGGCAAGTCGGCCTATGCCAGGCAACTGGAATGGGAACTGCCGGCTGTGCGCTTTTCCCTTGATGAATGGATGTCCACCCTGTTCGTGCCCGACATGGTGCCGCCGTTGGACATGGGATGGCTGTCGGAGCGCATGGGAAGGTGCGAGGGTTTGATCTGGGACATGGCGGCTGCCGTGCTGCGCAATGGCGGCGATGTCGTCATGGACCTGGGCTTCCAGCGCCGTGAGCAGCGGGACGAGGCGCGGCGGCGGGCCAGGGTGCTGGGTGCCGATGTCCTGTTCCACCTGCCGGACGGCCCCCGCGATGCGCGTTGGTCGCGTGTGCGCCGGCTGGATGATTTTCCCGGCGATGCGATGGGCGGCGACCAGGCGGCAAGGGGCGATGATTACGACCCGCCCTCACCGCAGGAGGCGGGCACCATCCATGGCGTGCTGCTGTAGGGTTGCCGGCCATTCCTGCCACCTGCGGAAGGCTATGTCCCGCGGCGGGAGCGGGCGGATGCGGTATGGTATTCTGACTGCCGTCCCCGATGGGATGGCGTCCGGCAATCGCTTCGGGTGGGGGGATGCATGATCCTGATCGTCGAGGACACGCCCGAGCAGAGGATCATCTTGTCCGCGATCATCGACAGTTCGAACCTGGGCCCGTCCACGGCCCTGGTCACGGCCGAGGAGGCGCTGGCCTATCTGGAGGCCGACCGGCACGATGGGCCGGCTAGCCCGGTACGCGCCATCCTGATGGACGTGCTGCTGCCGGGAATGGATGGTATCAGTGCCGCTGCCCGCATCCATGCCAATCCCCGCCTGTCGGGCATCCCCCTTATCGTCATTTCCGCGCTGGAGGATAGTGGCCGCCTGACCGAGGCGCTGGCCGCCGGGGCCGTCGATTATCTGGTCAAGCCCGTGCAGCCGGTGCAACTGGCCGGCCGGCTGCGGGCGGCGCTGCGCCAGGCGGGCACGCCCGGCACCATGCAGACCGTGGCCGCGCGCGATGTGCTGGATCGCCTGATGGCGCGCACGGTCGGGCGCGGCGTGCTGCTGCATGTCGCCGTGCGCGACTGGGCCGAACTGTGCCGTGAACTGGGCCGGGCCGGGGCGGATGAATTCAGGGGCCGGCTGATCGCCGCCTTCGCGGGGCTGCTGCCGCAGGCGTCGCAATGGCTTTACCAGCCGGCGGAGGGGGGCGATTTCTCCCTGCTGGTGGAAAGTGACGGGGACACGTCGGATTTCCTGGCCCTGGCCCGGTCGCTGGCCGAGGAGATGCCCTGGCCTTCCCTGACCATCGCCGTGACGGGCCTGCCGGCTGATACCCCGACGGCCAACGCCACGTCGCCGGGGGGCGTTGCATGAGCGACGAGAAATCCACGGCAGAAACGATCGCGGCCCTGGTCTCCCGCCTGCCCACGGGGGCGGCCCGCATGCTCTATGGCGAACTGGCCCAGGCCCGCGACAATGGCAAGGTGACGGCTGTCCGCCGCGCCCTGGTGGAACGGATCAACGCTTCCCGCCAACAGCACGGGCGCCGGTTGTTCACCCAGCTTTTCGAGCCCTTCCTGGCGGCGGACATCGAATTGCTGCGGCCGGGCTTTTCCAGCCTGGGCATCCTGCATGCCATCGATGTCGGCGCGCTGTGGGTTCAGGCGGCGGCCGGGCCCCTGGCCCGGCTGGCCGCTGCCATCGAACAGCGCATGCCGGCCTTGGTGGCCGAGCAGCCCATGGACCTGGTGATGGCGCTGCCGGAAATCCAGACGTTCCAGGAACAGGTGCGCCGTGCCGCCATCGAATGGCTGGCCGGGGATGCCGCCCGGCTGACCAAGGCGCTGGCGGCCATGAATGCCTGGCGCGTCGCCGAACTGCGCCGGATGAATACCGGGTTTGAACCGCGCCCCCTGACCAACGAGGATATGATCACCATCCGCGGCGTGCTGATGCACGGCGCCGCCCTGCGCCCGCTGGCCCGCGACCTGTTGGCCGGCAGCAGCGACAGTGCGGCGGTGGTGGAGGTGGCGGGCGCCCTGGCGCTGCATCCGCTGCAATCGGTGCATACGCCCGAGGCGCGGATGGCGCTGTTCATGGTGCCGCTGGCCCTGCTGCACCGGCGGCGGGCCTATCGCGCCGTGGTGCCCTTCCTGCTGGATGGTGCGCCGGCCACGCAGGCCCGCATCCTGGAAGCGCTGGACAGCCATTTCGGCCGCACCTGCGCCCGCTTCGCGGCCGAGGCGGGTCTTCTGGCCGGCAGCGGCCAGCCGATCAAGGGGCCGCTGGCGGCGACGACCGTGCGCCGGCTGACCCTGTCGGCCGAACTGGGCCATATGGACGCCATCCTGGGCATCTATGAGGAGTTCGAGATTCTGGACGACCCGCGCCTGGGCATGCAGGCGCGCGATTACATGGACAATATGGTCAAGGCCATCGAGCGCACGCTCTATCCGGCCCTGATCGACCGGTGCGTTGCCGCCGGCCGCACCATCGAGCGCGCCCTGCCCGATCAGGATGCGCTGGAATGGGCACTGGGCCTGTGCGTGCGCTGGCGGACCGTCATCGGCCGCGTCATGCATTGGGGCACCGGGCACAGCGCCTTCAAGGAACAGGTGCTGGAACTGGCCCGCGCGGCGTTCCAGGCGGCCCTGTCCGATCCGCGCCCGTTCCCCCCCGGCGAGCGGCTGGCCCAGGCGGTGCGCATGCTGCAATTGTCCAAACCGCTGGGCGGGGCGGCCGTGGAATGGATCACGCTGCTGGACAAGGGGTTGGTGCGCACCGTCACCGACCGGCTGCGCCAGGGCGGCACCCTGCGCGACGGTGAGCACGACCTGGTCCGGGCCCTGATGGTGCTGGTCCGCAATGAGTTGCGGCGTACCCGCCACTGGCGTGACCAGTCACTGGTGGAACTGGACGAACTGGCCGAGGGCGTCGGCCTCTGAAGGCAGACCCCGTTTTCCAACTGCATTCAGGTGCCGGCGCCCGTATCCGCCGGCCGTATCCGCGGCGCGGCTGACGTCGCGGGGCCGATGCCATGGCAAAGGGACTACCACCCCGGGTCGTGGTTCGGTGGACCTATGCTTATGGACCCGGAAGGCATCTGGCCCGTTTCCAGTCTGGGCATTAAAACAATGTGGGAGCGCAAACGGGTTTCCATGCCCACTCGCACTCGTCGGATCAGTCTTTCAGCATTCCCTGATATAGATGATCATTGCAGAGCCGAAGGATGGCATGGCGATTATTCAGCCCATCCCTGTAAGTCATATTGCAGTATCCGGGTGTATTCTGCCGGGATGCTCAGTGCGGCCGGTTATGCATCGCGACTGCCATTCAATTCTGGAAATGTCGTCGCAGGACCGCTTCTGCCGGCTTTCCCTGGATGGTGAAATCCGTGTCCTGCGGTCCGCCGGCATCGGGGTCGCTGAACCAGCGCCAGACCAGTACATCATCCATTCCATGCCGCGTCAGCGCCGCCAGCCACAGGTCCAGCACGCGGGCCTGCAGGCCGCCATCCGGATGGGCGTCGCGCTCCTCCGCGCTTTCCCATGGCCGTTCCTGGGCGCCGACGGCGCTGCGCAGGCCCAGTTCACCCACCCACAACGGCCCCTGTCGGGACAAATCCCCGGCCAGCGCCGCGATGGCCGCCTCCAGGTCCGTTCCGTCGCCCAGCGGGGGATAAAGGCTGATGGCGGCGACGTCCAGCCGGTCACGGAAGGACAGCCGGGCCAGTTCGCCGTCCCAATGCGCGACATAGGTGACGATGCCGCCATACCGGTCGCGTACCGCATCGATGATGCCGCCCCAGGCCGGGTCGGCGCTGACGCCGCGCAGCTCGGTGCCGATGGCCAGCGCCTCCGCCCCTTCCGCCGCCGCCAGTTCCGCCAGGTCCAGCAGGATGGCGCGGTAACGCCGCAGCCATTCCGCCTGGTCGGCCGGATCGGTGAAGCCGATGGCGCCCGCCCAGGTCTGCGGCACCCAGACATGCGGCTTCACCATGACGCGCAGGCCCAGGCCGCGGGCCTGCCGGATGCCGGCGCGCAGGTCCGCCGGCCCCACGGCATCGCCGGGGACGATGGCGGGATCGCCGGGTGCGGGCTGCCACAGGAAGGGGATCAGCGCCACGGCATTGGCCCCCAGCGCCCGCAGATTGCGCAGCGAGCGCCCGCAGGCATCCGACCCCAGCGGCGCTTCCGGCGTGGCGACAAGATTGACGCCGCGCCAGGGGCCGGTCCCCGCCGCACCGGCGCATCCGGGCAACAGGCCGATGCCGGCCAGTCCCGCCCCCATGCGCAACAGGCCGCGCCGCGAGGTGCCCTGCCGTTCCACCCGTTCCTCCATCCCGGTGTCGTCGCCCCATTGGGCGCCCACCATCGGGCAATGTCCGCTCCCTTCTGTCAATGGTAAGCCCCATGCGCCCCTCGCTTCTTGCCAGCCTGCTTTGCCTGACCGGTCTGGTCGCCCCGGTCGCCATCGCTGCCGACAGTGCCGCGGACGGTGCCGCCGGGAACGGCGTCACGCGCAGCATCAGCCTGCGTGAACTGGGATATGCCGAGGGCATCACCCTGTCGGGCATCGCGGCCCGGCAGGATCTCTATTTTCCGCTGCCGGCCTGGGTGGCGACGGGGGACCTGCGGCTGGATGCGCGGCTGACGGGCGTGCTGGCCGATGGGCAGCGCGCCGCGGTCCAGGTCCTGCTGGCCGACCAGCCCCGCTGGACCACGGCGCTGAAGCCGGGCAGCCAGGAGGCAAGGCTCAGCCTGGCCTTGCCGCGGGCCGACCTGCGCCAGGGATTCGCCAAGGCGACCCTGGGCTGGGGCGCGCAATGGACGGATAACCGCTGTGTCGACCAGCGGCTGCCCGGCGGCTTCGTCACGCTGGAGCCGGAGAGCGCCGTCACCTACCGCATCGACCCCGCCGCCATCGACAATGTGCGGGCTGCATGGTCCGCATTGGGCCCGCGCGTTTCCATCCTGGTGTCGCGCGACGGGCTGACCCCGGCGCAGTTCCAGGCCGCCGTTGCCCTGGCGGCCAGCCTGCTGCGCGAAGGGCGTCAGGTTTCCATCGCCCCCCTGCCACAGGCGGCAGCGCCCGACGCCGACGCCGGCACGGGAACCATCTGGCTGGCATCGCGGGCGGAGATCGAGGCGACCGGCGAGCGCCTGCGTCAGGCCGCCGGGCCGCGCGGCGGCGGGCTGTACCGCCTGCGCGACGGGGGGGAGGGGGCCGATGTCGCCCTGCTGACCACGGGCGGCCTGCCGGCCCTGGTCCTGCTGGACAATATCGACGGGCAGAAGCTGCGCCTGCTGACCGCCGGCTGGTCGGCGCTGGCCGACACGGCTGGTGCCGCGGTGCGGGTGGCGGGCCGGCTGCCGGCGGCCCGCCAGGATGATGATGGCATCGCCTTCGCGGCGCTGGGGCTGGGCGAAGGGGTGCAGGAACTGGTGGACCGCGCCGAATGGCCGCTGCGCCTTGATTATACTCAGGTACCCGCTGGCCGGCGGCCCGCCGCGCTGGAAATCGAACTGGCGCCCGGCAGCACCATCGGCGACCGGCCGCAATTGCTGCATGTCTTCGTGAACAACACCCTGCTGCGCAGTGTCACCCTGCCCGATGGCGGGGCCGTGCGGCGCCTGACCGTGCCGTTGCCCGATGGGCTGCTGGGCCGGTCCAACGCCATCCGCATCCTGTTGCAGCGCCAGCCCGGCGGCGGCGATTGCCGGGAGGCGCCCCTGGCCAGCCCGGCCCAGCTTCTGCCCGGCAGCCGGGTCACCCTGGCGCCGGACGAGGCGGTCCCGTCCGATTTCTTTGCCCTGGGCCCGGCCATGGCGGATGGCGCCACGCTGCTGGTGACACGCGCCCAGTTGAAGGAGCCCGTATCCGCCCTGACCCTGGCCGCCCGCGTGGCGGCGGACCTGATGCCGGCCGGCGCCCCCCTGGCGGTCATGGTGACCGGGGAGGGGGAAGCTAGGCCCGCTTCACCCTTCATCGCCCTGCCCGGTGCCGTCGTGCCCGGCCTGTCCGATCTGCCCGTGCGGCTGGATGGCGGGGCCGTCAGCGTCCAGGACCGTGGCGGTGACACGGTTCTGGACATCACGGGGGCGCGGGGCCTGATCACGGCGCAGCTGGCCCGGGCCGGCACCGTGCCGGGCCTGTCGCTGTCCACGGCCGATGGCAGCATTCCGGCCCTGCCCGAACGGCTGGCCCTGGATCGCGGCAATGTCGCCTTCGCCGACCAGACCGGCCTGCTGATGGCCTTCGACACGGTGCGCGACCGCGCCGTGCGCATCGTCGTGGCCGACGAGGCCGGCTGGGCCGACTGGCTGGACCGGTTCCGTATCGTGCTGGTGCTGGGGGCCTGGATACTGGTGACGCTGGGTGCCGTCGGGGCGCTCCGCCGCTGGTATCGCAGCCGCGCGCCGAAGGTCTGACCGGTCCATGGACATGGCCGCTCCCCCCATCGTCCCGGTATCCGGCGACACGGTTCCCCCCATCGGCGAATTGCTGCTGGCAAAGGGTCTGCTGACCGTGGCGCAGGTGGAGCGCGCCCTGGAACTGCAACGGCAGTGGAAGGTGCCGTTCGGCGATGTCGTCATCTCCCAGGGCATGGTCCGGCCGTGGGCGTTCTACCGCACGCTGGCCGACCGTTTCCGGCTGCCCTTCGTCGATCTGATGGCCGAAGGGCCGGAAGAGGGGCTGGCCGACAAGGCGCGGGTGGAGGATTACAGCCGCCTGCTGCTGCTGCCCTGGCGGAAGGACGGCGATGTGGTGACCGTCGTCACCGCCGATCCCGGCCCCAGGGCCATGCTGTTCGCGCGACAGACCTATGGCCCGCAGGTCAGGCTCGTCGTGACGTCCAAGTTCGACATCGTCTGGACCCTGCAGCGCCTGTTCGAGGAGGATTTCAGCCATCAGGCCGTGCACGCCCTGGCCGACATGGACCCGGCATCCAGCGCACGCACGGTCGTGACGCCGGGGCAGAGCGTCGTGCTCTATACCCTGCTGTCGCTTCTGCTGCTGGGGCTGGCGCTGGTGCCGATCGCCACGCTGATGCTGCTGAACATCGTGATGGCCGTGTTCTATCTGGGCAATTTCGTGCTGAAGACGATCCTGGTCTGGTACGGGTCGGATGCCGCGCACGTCGACCGCAAGGTGACAGATGCAGAGGTGGCGGCGCTGAAGGATGACGACCTGCCCACCTTCACGGTCCTGGTGCCCATGTACAAGGAACCGGAGGTGCTGCCCATCCTGGCGGCGGCGCTGCGGCGGCTGGACTATCCCATCGCCAAGCTGGACATCAAGCTGGTGCTGGAGGCCGGCGACCGGGAAACGATCGACGCCGCCAAGTCGCTGGGCCTTGAAGGCATCTTCGAGATCATCCGCGTTCCCGCCTCCAAGCCGCAGACCAAGCCCAAGGCCTGCAACTATGCCCTGCGCTTCGCCCGCGGCGAATATCTCGTCATCTTCGATGCCGAGGATCAGCCCGAGCCGGACCAGTTGAAGAAGGTCGTGGTCGCCTTCCGCAAGGCGCCGGCCAATACCGCCTGCATCCAGTGCCGGCTGAATTATTTCAATGCCAATGAGAATTGGCTGACCCGCATGTTCACGCTGGATTACTCGCTCTGGTTCGATTTCATGCTGGGGGGGCTGGAACGGCTGAACATCCCCATCCCGCTGGGCGGCACCTCCAACCATTTCAAGATGGATGTGCTGACCAAGCTGCACGCCTGGGACCCGTTCAACGTCACGGAAGATGCCGATCTGGGCGTGCGTCTGACCCAGAAGGGCTATCGCGTGGGCGTCGTCAATTCCACGACGTTCGAGGAGGCCAATGTCTCCATCCCCAACTGGGTCCGGCAGCGGTCGCGCTGGATCAAGGGTTATATGCAGACCTATCTGGTGCATATGCGCAATCCCCTGCATCTCTACCGGTCGGTCGGTGCCGGCGGTTTCTGGGGGTTCCAGTTCTTTATCGGCGGAACGATGCTGTCGGGCCTGCTGAACCCCGTCTTCTGGGGCTTCTACCTGCTGTGGCTGGCGATCGGCGGGACCTGGCTGGACCCGCTGTTCCCGACGGCCCTGCTCTATCTGTCGCTGTTCAACCTGCTGGCCGGCAACGGGCTGTTCACCTACATCTCCATCATCGCGCCCGTGAAGCGCGGCTGGACCAACCTGGCGCCCTGGGGCCTGACGGTGATCGGCTATTGGGCGCTGATGTCGGTTGCGGCCTACAAGGCGCTTTGGCAGCTTGTCAAGAACCCGTTCTATTGGGAAAAGACGCAGCACGGCCTGTCGCAGGCGACCAAGCAGGAAGTGGCCAAGGCGCTGGCCAGCATGGGGCAGTCATGAACGCCACCATTGTCAACGCCCCCATCGTCGCCACCACCGCTTCCCGGGATCCGGCCTTCCGGCCCATGCGCGATACGCGCGGCCGCGGTACGGTGCGGGCCTGGATGCTGCCGGTATCCATGGGCGTGCTGCTGCCGCTGGTCGGCCTGCTGGCCGCATGGCCGCTGGCCGCCGGCTGGCTGTCGCCCGATCTGGCGGACCGCTGGACCCGTGCGCTGCTGGCCACGGCGGATGTCGGCGCCTTCCGCGATCTGACGGGCACGGCCTATCCGTTGCTGCCGCTGGCGGCCGACATGCTGCTGGCCCTGCTGCCGGGGCTGGGTGGCATGCCGCCGCCGCTGCTGGTCAATGTGCTGGCCGTCACCCTGGCCGCAGGGCTTTGGGTGCGGATGATGGCGGCGGGCGGGCATGGGTTCGCCTGGGCGGTGATCACGGCGGGGCTGCTGCTGCTTCAACCGGCCCTCGCCCTGTCCGTGGCCGGGGGCGGCCCCGCGGTGCCCGGGCTGCTGTTCTTCACGATCGTCGTGTCATCTGCCCTGCGGCTGCATCGGGCGGGAGAGGTGAACGCCATGATCGGCCTGGGCGTGGCCCTGGCGGGACTGGCTGTCACCGATGCGGCCGGTGCCTATATGGTGCTGGCCGCCATTCCCTTCCTGGCGCTGTTGCTGCCGCCGCGCATGGTGGCCACCTCTGCCTCGGGCAGCCTGCTGGTGGTGCTGTTCCCGCTGCTGTTCGCGGCGCTGGCCCTGTTCTATGTCAACTGGGTGTTCGGCGGCTCCCCCCTGGCCTTCGCCGCCGGGGTGGATGCCGCCATCCGGGGCGCGGCCGGGGATATTGGCGGCAGTCGCTGGCTGATGGGGCCGGGTGCCGGTTTCGGTGGTGCGCTGACGGCGGGGGCCGCGCTGTTGCTGCTATCGGGTCCGCTGCTGCTGGCCGGCATCGTGTTGGGGGATGCGGGGGCGCGGCGGGTCCTGGTCCTGCTGGCGGCCCTGCTGCTGGTGGCCATCGTCCTGGCCTCCGCCACGCGCTTCCTGGGGGATCCGGGGCGCGTGCTGGCCTATCTGCCGCCGGTCTGCGCCCTGGCGGCGGCCATTGCGGGCCGGCAACGCCTGCCCGGCGCGGCGGTCGCGGTGCTGGCCCTGGCCGGGCTGCTGGGCGGCTGGTGGGGGCAGGGCTGGTCCGGCGATGCACAGTCGGCCGGCTGGCGCGCGGCCCTGCATGGCCCCGTTCCGCAGCCCGATGAACGGGCGGGACAGGTGGCGCTGGGCCGTTTCCTGCGCCCGCTGGACGATGTCGCCATCGACGGGCTGACGGCCGGCGCCGCCGTGCCGGCGCGCGGCACGGCGCGGGGGCTGGTGCTGCCGTCCAACGACCGGTTGAAGGCCGATCTGATCACGGGCCGGCTGCGGTCGGCCCATCTGGCCCTGCGCGACCCGTCCTCTCCCGCCGGGGCACGGGACCGCATTGCCCAGGCCCGGCCCGGCCTATGGCTTGATGCGGGACCGGGGGCCCGTTTGCTATATGACCGGGATGGCTGGCGCGTCTGGCGCCTGGCCGACGGCGACGATATGTCTGGAGTGGTGAAATGATCCTGGTCGTCGACGATATGGAGGAGGTCCGCGAGCTGACCGCGGCGCAACTGGGCGCCTTCGGCTACGGCCCCATCGTCAAGGCGGGCAGCGCGGAGGAGGCGCTGGCCCTGCTGGAGGCCGAGCGCACCGACGGGGCGGAATCCCCGGTCGAGCTTGTGCTGATGGATATCATGCTGCCGGGCCTGGACGGGATCAGCGCCATATGCCTGATCAAGGAGAATCCGCGTCTGGCCGACATCCCCGTCATCACCATCTCCACGCTGGAGGATGAGGAGACGCTGAACGACGCCTTCATCGCCGGTGCCCTGGACTATCTGGTCAAGCCGGTGTCGGCCGTGGCGCTGCGTGCCCGCGTGCAGTCTGCGCTCCGGCTGCGGACCGAGGCGCGGCGCCGCCGCGCGCGGGAGGGCGAGCTGGCCGAGATGGTGGCCGACCGCCGTCATCGCCGCCCGGCCCGGCATGGGGACGAGGTCGGGCCCGGCTGGCCGGGGCTGTCGCAATATGTGCAGTTGCTGGCGCAAAGGGCCCGCCACCGCCATCCCGGCCCCGTGCTGCTGGCCGCCATCGATGATTACGGCCGGCTGGAGGAGCTCGACGGCGCCGATCCGGCAGCCGAGCTGACCCGCCGCATCATCGAACTGGCGGCGGCGCTGCCGGGCCGGATCGGCGACATCCTGATCATGGCCGGCGACGGGCGGCTGGCCATCCTGTTCGACAGCGACGATATGCGCACCGCCCAGGAAACGGCCCATAGGCTGACCGATCTGGTGGGGCGGGCCCGTATCCCGCATCCGCGATCCAATGCCGGCCCGCATATCAGCCTGTCCATCGGCCTGGGGCAGGGCGTGGATGCGGGTGCGCAGGCCAGCCGCGCCCTGGACATGGCCCGTGCCGAAGGCGGTGCCCGCATCGTCGACGGCACCAGGATGCGCGCGGGGGAGGAGACACCATGAGGCGCCATGTGTTCACCGCCGGCCTGCTGCTGTCACTGGCCCTGATGCCCGCCGCCGCCCTGGCCGGGGCCTGGCCGCAGGCGCCGGGCACGGTGGAGGTGATCGCCGGTTCCGCCTATTCGGTGTCCGACAGCGGTTTCGATGGTCGGGAGGGCGGCGCTTCGCCCAAATACCGCAAGCTTGAGGTGGCACCCCTCATTTCCTGGGGCTGGCGGCCCGATACGATACTCAGCCTGCAACCCGCCTGGCAATGGGTGAAGGCCGACCGGCCCGGTGGCGGGGCGGACAGCGGAGCGGGGCTGGCCGATGCGGAGATCGCCCTTCGCCAGGTGGTCTGGCGCGGCGATGGCGATGTCTTCTCCGTCCAGCCGTTGCTGCGGGTGCCGCTGGGCTATGACAATGACGACCAGCCGCCGCTGGGATCTGGCAAGGTGGATGCCGAACTGCGCGGCCTTTACGGATACGGATTCGATGGCGGGTTTCTGGATGCGCAGTTCGGCTGGCGCCAGCGGGGCGGTCCGGCCGCCGATGAACTGCGGTTGGACCTGACACTGGGCTGGCGGCCCGATGCCGACTGGCTGTTGCTCGCGCAATCCTTCAATGCCGTCAGCATCGGCGCGCCGGGGGCCGGTTACGGCGATGTCCGCCGCTACAAGATGCAATTGTCGGCCGTGCGCCGGCTGACTGACGATCTGGGCCTGCAGGTCGGCCTGTCAAAGGCGATCGGCGGTGAAAATGCCGGGGGCGAGCGCATGGCTTTGCTGGCATTATGGTGGCAGTTCGACAGCCGGTAGCAGAAAGGCGCTGGGCATGGCATTCCGGTCCACCGGCTATCGCCTGCTGACACTGAGGAACGTGATCGGCCTGACCATCGGGCTGATCTGCCTTGTCCTGACCCTGATCCGTGGCGTGCTGGTCGGGCGCGATGCCGAACAGCTTTTGCGGATGGAGGTGGGTCTGTCCCTGGCCGGGGTGGCAGAGAATGTCTCTGACAAGCTGAACGGCGATATGCAGGCCCGGGCCGACCAGGCGCAGGTCCTGTCGCGTCTTGACGATCTGGCCGATCCCGGTCGGGCACAGCGGCTGATCGACACGCTGATCACCTATGACCGCACGCTGGCCTGGGCCGGTGTCACCGACGCCGCGGGAAAGGTGATTGCCGGGGCCCGCGGCATCCTGGTGGGCCAGAACCTGTCCGAACGGCCCGTCTACCGCAATGGCATACACGGGCTGTTCCTGGGCGACGTGCATGAGGCCGTTCTGCTGGCCAAGCTGCTGCCCAACCCGACGGGGGAGCCGATGCGCTTCGTCGACGTGGCCGTGCCGGTGAAGGACCCGCAGGACCGGGTCCAGGGCGTGCTGGCCCTGCATTACAGCTGGTCGTGGGCCCAGCATGTGATCCGCCATTCCCTGTCGCCCATCCGCAGCCGCGAGGCGCTGGATGTGATCATGGTATCCAGCCAGGGCCATGTCTTGCTGGGGCCGGATGGGTTGATCGGCCAGCGCCTGTCGCTGCTCAGCCTGGTCGATGCCATCGACGGCAAGGTCGGCTGGCGGCTGGAAACCTGGCCCGATGGCCAAAGCTACGTGACCGGTTATGCCAGCGGCACGCGACAGCAGGTCATCGGCGGGCTGGGATGGACCGTGCTGGTGCGCCAGCCGGTGGAGATCGCCTATCGCCCCGCCGCTGCCATGCGCTGGAAGGTCCTGTGGTCCGGCCTGCTGCTGGCCGGGCTGTTCGGCGGGTTCGGCTGGCTGGCGGCCCATTTCATCACCAGCCCCATCCGGGCCATCGCCGTGGCCGCACGGCGGATCAGCAAGGGTGTGCCCGATGCCACCATCCCCGAGGTGGGCGGCGCACGTGAAATCCACATGCTGTCGCGCGTGCTGCGGGAACTGGTATCCGGCCTGCGGGCCTCCAGCCGCGCGCTGGTGGCCACCAACGCCGCGTTGGAGCGCGCGGAGAACATCGCCTATCACGACCGGCTGACGGCCCTGCCCAACCGGCATTTCTTCGAGCAATATCTGGACATCGCCTTGTCGCGGGCCCAGCGGCAGGGCGATATGGCGGCCCTGCTCTATCTTGACCTGGACGGGTTCAAGCCCGTGAACGACCGGTACGGCCATGATGCGGGGGACGAGGTGCTTCGCCAGATCGGCCAGCGCCTGGCCGAAAGCCTGCGGCCGGAGGATGTGGCGGCCCGTATCGGCGGGGACGAGTTCGCCTGCATCCTTGTCCTGCCCCGCGAGGAGGAGGACAGGGTCATGGAGGTGGCCCAGCGTCTGGTCGCTGCCATCAATGAACCGATCGACATCCTGGAAGGGCAGGTCCGGGTGGGGACCAGCATCGGTGTCGCGCTGTGGCCCGATCATGGACAAACCATGGCCGAGGTGCTGAAGCGCGCCGACGGGGCCATGTACCGGGCCAAGCAGCAGGGCAGGAATCGCGTGGCCTTCCACCTGCCCCCGCTTGTGGTGCCCGGCTGAACAGGCCGGAATGTCTCCCGGAACCGGCCGGCGGCATGGACAGCAACGCCCCTGATCGGGAATGATCGGGGCCTTTGCGCCGTCCGGGTCCCCGGCCGCCGGTAGAAGGGCTTGCCATGACGATCGAACTTTCCCTGGTCCTCTGCCTTCTGGCCGTGGCCGTCATCCTGTTCGCGCGCGGCCGCCCGCCCATGGATGCCGTGGCCCTGATCGTCATCGCGGCCCTGCCTTTGACGGGGGTGATCACGGTGCCCGAGGCGCTGGCCGGCTTCGCCGATCCCAATGTCATCCTGATCGCGGCCCTGTTCGTCATCGGCGATGCGCTGGTGCGGACCGGCATCGCCCAATGGCTGGGCGACCGGCTGGCGGCGGGGGCCGGGTCCAGCGAGGCACGGCTGATCATCTTTCTGATGCTGGCGGCGGCGGGTTTGGGTTCCTTCATGAGTTCCACGGGTGTTGTGGCCATCTTCATCCCCATCGTGCTGCGCATCGCGCGCACGGCGAACCTGCCGCCCGGACGGCTGATGATGCCGCTGTCCACAGCCGCCCTGATCAGCGGCATGATGACCCTGGTGGCCACGGCGCCCAACATGGTGATCAGTTCCGAACTGGTGCGCCGCGGCTATGAGGGTTTCGGCTTCTTCGCCTTCACACCTTTCGGCCTGCCCATCCTGATGCTGGCCATCCTTTACATGCTGGCCGTGCGCGGCCGGCTGGCCGGCAAGGCCGAACTGCCACCGCCACGGCCGGGCATCCGCGACTGGGTGCGCAATTACGCGCTGGCCGGGCGGGAGGTGCGGCTGCGGCTGGTGCCCGGTTCCGATCTGGCCGGCAAGCCGCTGGAAACCCTGGACCTGCGGGCCTCGGCCGGGGTGAACATCGTCGCGATCGAGCGGCAGGGCCGCCTGCGACGCGAACTGATCCGGCCCGAAGCGCAGACCGAGCTGCGCGCCGGCGATATCCTGCTGCTGGACATCATCGGCAGCCAGTTCGATGCCGACGCCTTTCGCGACCGGCACAGGCTGGAGGAATTGCCGCTCGACCCCGCCTTCTTCACCGACCGCATGCAGCAGTTCGGCATGGCGGAGGTGATCGTGCCGTCCGGGTCGTCGCTGGCCGGCCGCACGCCGATGGAATCACGCTTCCGTTCCGTCCATGATCTGGCCGTGATCGGGGTGCGCCGGGGCAATGACCCGCTGGAAGGCGTGGCCGCGCAGCAGCGTATCGCCGTGGGCGACACGCTGCTGCTGGCCGGGCCCTGGCGCGCCGTGCGGCGCCTGGGTGAACAGCGGCGCGACATGATCCTGCTGGACCTGCCGGAAGAGGCCGACGATTACGCGCCCAAGCGGTCGCGGGCGCCGCACACGCTGGCCGTGCTGCTGGCCGTGATCGTCGCCATGGCCACCGGCGTGCTGCCCAATGTGCAGGTGGCGCTGCTGGGGTGCCTGGCCCTGGGGCTCCTGGGCTGTGTCGACATGGTTTCCGCCTATCGGTCGATCCATTGGCAGACGCTGATCCTGATCGCCGGCATGCTGCCCTTCGCCCTGGCCCTGGAAAGGACGGGCGGGGTGGGCATGGCGGCACAGGCCCTGGTATCGATGCTGGGGGAGGCGCATCCGCGCATGATTCTGGCCGTCATCTTCGCCGCCACCGCCATCCTGGGGCTGTTCATTTCCAACACGGCGACGGCCGTGCTGATGGGGCCCGTGGCCCTGACCATCGCCGAAACCCTGGGCCATTCGCCCATGCCGTTCGCCATGACGGTGGCGTTGGGCGCGTCGGCCGCCTTCATGACGCCTGTCTCCTCGCCCGTGAACACGCTGGTCGTGGGGCCGGGCGGCTACCGGTTCGGGGATTTCGTGCGCATCGGCGTGCCGTTCGCCATGGTCACGCTGGTGGTCGCTGTGCTGCTGGTGCCGGTGTTCCTGCCGTTCTGAGCAGGCCACCGGCCCGCAGACAAAAACCCGGCCGTCCACAATGGACGGCCGGGCAGTTCGGGAGATGCCTCGACAATACCAGATCCTGGTGAGTGCAACTCACCGGGATCTGGTACAAGGGGAGAAAAAGCCCCGGTCATACCAACTTGCGATGAGTGGAACTCATCGCAAGTTGGTCCGGCGGTGACTGCCACAGCACCGCTCATGCGGCGCGCCCGAGCCAACGAATGTTGGCGCCGGCGATTGAGGGCGATGATCAGAACCTTAATTGGTTCTGATCATCGCAAAATAGTATCAGTAGGAGAAGCGGACCCCGCCGAAGAAGCGGCGACCATTCTTGTAGGCGGCAAACGGGACATCCCGGTTGCCGACATACTGGTACTGCGTTTCGTCCAGCAGGTTCTGCGCCTGGGCCGTCAAGGCGATCTGTTCGGTCAGGTTGAAGGTCAGCGAGGCGTCCAGCTGGTTATAGCTGTCATTGATCACCGCCGTGGCCCGGTTGACCTCGCGGAAATACTTGGAGCGGTAGCTGTAGGTCACCCGCGCGCTGATCAGGTCGTCCTCGTAATAGGGCGTCAGCGTGAAGGAATGCTTCGAACTGAACGGCAGGGCCACCGAGGCATCGGCCGTCTCGCTGTCGGCGAAGGTGTAGGAGGCTTCGACGCCAAAATTCCCGTACACATCACCGCGATAGGCCAGTTCGAAGCCCTTGATCTCCGCCGACCCGCCATTGCGCGGCCGGCTGACCTCGAACGGCTGCGGAACCGTGGTGCCACCCGGATTGGTCAGCGGGTTGGTGTCGGTGTTGATCAGCATCTCCGTGCTGGTGGCGCGGTAGATGTAGTTGGCGATGTCCTTGTAGAACACGGTCGCCGACACCAGCGACACCTTGTCGAGATAATATTCGATCGAGGCATCGAAGGCGTTGGCGCGGTACGGGTCCAGGTCCGGGTTGCCGCCATTGGCCGTGCGCAGCGTGTTGTTGGTTTCCAGGAAGGTCGACAGATCGGCATAGTTGGCACGGGCCAGCACACGCGACCCGGACAGGCGCAGCACCGTGCTGCTGTCCAGATCGAAGGTCAGGTTGATGCTGGGCAGGAAGTCGTCATAGGACTTCTTCAGCTTTATCAGTTCAATCTGGGTCTCCGGAACGATGGGCGGGCCGAACTGGCCGCCCAGCGTGTCACGCCGTCCTTGCGAAGTCTGATCGGTATGGACGTAGCGCAGGCCGGCATTGCCACGGAAGCCCTCGGTCTGGAAATTGAGTTGCGTATAGGCGGCCCAGATATCCTCCGACACGGCGAACTGCGACGGCAGATAGTCGAAATAGCTGGCATCGACATATCCGGCCGCGGGTCGGCCCATGAACCAGTCCTTCAGCTTGTCCGCGCTGATGGTGTTCCAGTTCTTCATCGTGTCGTTGACATTGATGCCGTCCAGATAGCCTGACGGCGTGCTGCCGCCGACGAAGCCGTCCACCGGCGTGGCGGCACCGTTGACCCGACGCAGTCTGGCATCCTGGGTCGTCTCGTGGGTGCGGTACTTGGCACCGAACCGTATCGCCGACAAGAGGCCCCATTCGACATCGCGCGTGAAGTCGGCTTGGGCATAGGTCTCTTCATCGGACGTCGGCTGCTGACGCAACTGGGCAAAGCCCAGCGTCGTCGCCTGGTTGCTGGTGGACGGAATTTGCGGTGTGACCGCGGCCAGACCGTTGGCGCCGGAAATATCGAAGCTGTAGCCGGTGAGTTGCTCGAACTCTCCGAAATATTGCTGCTTGGTGCCGCCCGTGGACTTGGTGTAGCCGCCCTGGAAGCTGGCCTTCAGCATGTCACCCGTATAGTCCAGCTTCAGGTCGGCGGCATAGGTCTCGATGGTGCTTTCACGCGCGATGGCGTCCAGCAGCATCAGGCCTGCGGTGTCGGTACCGGCATTGCTGTAGGAACCGCCGACGACCACACCATCCCGCACGACGGGATTGTTGGGCGTCCCCCGGAAATTGTTGAAATAGTACCGGCTCTGGTTGAGGTTGTCGTAGGTGCCCTTGACGTAAAGGCCGGTGGCGTTGATTTCCAGATTGTCGCTGGGCCTGGCCTGGATGGCCAGCGTGCCGCCCGTGCGCTCGCGCTTCTGTTCGAACAGGGCCGAATTGATCACGTTCGGCATGATGGCCGTGGAGCCGTCGGGCAGTGTCACCGTGGGATAGCCCAGGCTTTCGAAGCCGTCGCGGCGGATCTTCTGTTCCTGGTGGGTGACCGATGCCAGGATGCCGAAGGTCGATGCCTCATTGGCCCAGGAAATCAGGCCCGAGGCGTTCGGCGATCCCTTCTCCGACCGGTCATTGTAGCCATATTCCAGCGAGGCGTTCAGGGTCAGCGGGTCCAGGTCCAGCGGACGGCGGGTATGCAGGATGACGGTGCCGCCGATCGACCCCTCGTCGATGCGCGCCTCCGGCGACTTGTACACTTCCAGCTGCCCGACAACCTCGGGCGCCAGCATGGCATAGTTGAAGGTGCGGCCCGGTGCATCCAGGATGAACCAGTCGGTCGATGCCACCGTCTGCCCGTTCAGCAGGGTGCGGTTGAGCGCCGGATCGGTGCCGCGGATGGCCACGCGCTCGCCCTCGCCGAAATCGCGGTCGACCTGCACGCCGGGCAGATGCGACAGGGACTCGGCGACGTTCTTGTCGGGGAACTTGCCGATATCCTCCGCTGAGATGGCATCGACGATGGCGTCGGCGAAACGCTTGGTGTTCAGCGACTGCACCAGGCTGGCGCGGATGCCCGTGACGACGATCTCGTCCAGTGTGTCCTGCGATGCCGGCGCGCCCTGCGCCTGGGCCGTCGCGGCGACCGCCATCATGGCGATCGCGCTGACCGTGCCGCGCATGAGCATTTTCTTGAACTGCATGACCTGTGCCTCCTCGTAAGCCCTGTTCCCCTTGGTGTGTCTTTGCGTTGCCGCTGACACATTTCCGTTGCGGGTGGCCCGAACGCTTGCGGGTCCGTCCCGGCTGGCGGGCTTCAGGAAAGCGGAATGCGGGATTTCCGAAAGGCTGGTTCCGGCAGAACGCCGAAAATGACGGAAAAAGACGGAATTTTGTTTCCGAATATGGGTTGGAACTGTAACATTACATTGTCTCTATTGGAGTCGGCCGTCATTTTCCTTAACCGGTGACCTTATACCAGATCCCGGTGAGAGCAACTCACCGGGATCTGGTACGGCGGCGACC
>NZ_JBLTXA010000009.1:0-235688 GCF_048066175.1 Niveispirillum fermenti
CGCCCTGATGCTCGACCATCTGGGCGAATACCAGGCCGGGGCGGCCATCGTAAGGGCCATCGAAACCGTCCTTGCCCAGCCGCATCTGCGCACCCGCGACCTGGGCGGGCCGGCGGATACCGTAACCTGCGGCAAGGCCATCGCAGACGCGATCGGTCATTGATGCCGGCCGGTGCCAGTTATGACCGGCACATAATCACGACAGACGATAAGGGAGGAAAGATGGCGGAAAGACTGGCCGGAAAAGTCGCGGTCATCACCGGCGCCAGCCGGGGCCTCGGCCAATATTGCGCCCTGGGCTACGCGGCGGAGGGGGCCACCGTGATCGTGGCGGCCCGTTCATCGCAGGAGGCGGGTCCCGGAACCGTGGAAATGATCCGACAGGCGGGCGGCAACGCCTTTGCGGTTTCCTGCGATGTCGGCGACCCGGCATCCATCACGGGGATGGTCGGCACCGTCCTGGACCGGGTTGGACGCATCGACCTGCTGATGACCAATGCGGCCTATTTCGCGCCGGGGACCTTGTCCACCATCGACATGGCCGACTGGGACCGGCAGTTCCGGGTCAATGTGGATGGTGTGTTCCATGCCATCCGGGCGGTATTGCCCGCCATGAATGCGCAGGGCGGCGGCAACATCATCACCGTTTCTTCCGTCGCGGCGCAGAAGGCCAGCCATTACGGCCTGACCAAGCGCGCCGTGGTCGGCATGACCCTGGGCTTCGCGGCAGAGCAACGGCAGAACGGCATCGCCGTGAACGCCCTGCGTCCCGTGGCGGCCATCCGCACCCCCGGCTGGCTGGCCAGCCGCGACCCGGCAGTGCTGAAGACCCGTGAGCATCGGGTGTCGCCGCCCGACAGCTATGTGGAGGCGGCGATCCTGCTGGGCATGCGCACGGCCGACACCTGTACGGGCCGCGAACTGAGCGACGCGGAGGTCATCCGGCTTTTCGGCAAACCGGGCGATTACGAACGCTTCAAGACCATGAATGCGCAGGTTTGGGGCGATGATGCCGCGACCCGCCTGGCGCCGGGAGCCTGCGGATGAACGGCGCACACGCCATTATCGACACATTGACGGGGTGCGGGGTGGAGGTCTGCTTCGCCAATCCCGGCACATCGGAGATGCAGCTTGTCGCGGCCATCGACCGCCAGGACGGGATGCGGGCCATCCTGTGCCTGTTCGAAGGCGTGGTCACCGGCGCCGCCGATGGCTATGGCCGCATGGCGGACAAGCCGGCGGCGACCCTGCTGCATCTGGGACCCGGCATCGGCAACGGGCTGGCCAACCTGCACAATGCCCGCCGGGCGCGCACGCCCGTCCTCAACCTGGTGGGCGAACATGCGACCGACCACCTGCACCATGACGCGCCGCTGACATCGGACACGGCCGCGGTGGCGCGGCCCATGTCCGACTGGCTGCGCCTGTCGCGGTCCGCCCGCGATCTGGCCCAGGCCGGGGCGGAGGCCTATGCCGCTGCCATGACCTATCCGGGCCGGATCGCCACGGTGATCGTGCCGGCCGACCATGCCTGGACCGACGGGGCGGCCCCGGCCGGCCCCCCTGCCCTGCCCGTGCCGCCGCGCAGCCCGCGGCCGGTGATCGGGCAGGCGGCCGATGCCCTGCGCGCGACATCTGGCCCCTGTTGCTTGTTCCTGGGCGGGCGGGCCCTGCGGGAGGATACGCTGGTACAGGCCGGTCGCATCGCCGCGGCCACCGGTGCCCGGCTGGTCTGTGAAACCTTTCCCGCCCGCCAGGCGCGCGGCGCCGGCCGCGTGGCGGTGGAAAAGCTGCCCTATTTCGGAGAACAGGCGGAGGCTTTCCTCCGGCAGTTCGACACCATTCTGTTCTGTGGCGCAGAACCACCGGTTTCCTTCTTCGCCTATCCCGGCAAGCCGGGTTGGCTTTCTCCCCCACAGGCACAATTGATCCGTCTGGCCGGGCCGGCGGAGGATGTGCATGCGGCCCTGGCGGATCTGGCGACGGCCCTGGACGCACCGGCTGATCCGGCCCTGGTCCAGCCGCCGGGCGAGCATCCGCCCCTTGAAGAGGGCCCGCTGACGCCGGCCAGTCTGGCGGCGATCCTGGCCGGCCTGATCCCGGAAAATGCCATCATCTCCGACGAGGCGGTGACGGCCGGCGTTGCACTGCAGGCCATGACGGTGGGCGCCCGGCCCCATGAGTGGCTGTCCTTGACGGGCGGCTCCATCGGTCAGGGACTGCCCGTGGCGGTGGGGGCCGCCGTGGCCTGTCCGGACCGGAAAGTCATTGCGCTGCAGGCCGACGGGTCCGGCATGTATACCAACCAGGCGCTGTGGACCATGGCGCGGGAAGGGCTGGATATCGTCACCATCATCCTGAACAACGGTTCTTATGCCATCCTGAACATCGAGCTGGCGCGCGTCGGCGTACGCGATCCGGGACCCAAGGCGCTGTCGATGCTGGACCTGACGCGGCCGGCGATCAACTGGGCGCAACTGTCCGAAAGCCTGGGCGTCCCCGCGACCCGCGTCGCCACCACCGGCGCATTCCGCGAGGCGCTGGCGCATTCCTTGGCGACGGGCGGGCCCCGCCTGATCGAGGCACTGCTCTGACGGGGTCCGGCAGGCCCCGGCAAATCCCTGATGCCAGTTCCCGGTTGAGAAACCGGGGTTTGGTAAGGCGGTGACCAATGCCATGCCGCCTGTGCGGCGCACGCCCGGGGCCAACGGATGGTGGCCCGGGCATTCAAGGCCGGTGATCGGTTCCGATCACCGCGATGTGGTATGAGGTGCTGAAATGACCCTTCTGGAACAGATACGGGCAATAGTCGGCGATGTCGGTCTGGTCACGGGCGCGGATGTCGCGCGCCGCCCGGCAGATTGGACGGGATCAACGCCGTGCCGGGCCAGGGCCGTGGTGCGGCCCCGGACCACGGCCGAACTGGCTGCCGTCATGAAGCTTTGCCACGCCGCCGGCCAGCCCGTCGTCCCCGCAGGCGGGCTGACGGGGCTGGTCCGTGGTGCGTCGGCGACGGATGAAGAACTGCTGGTCTCCTTTGAACGCATGCGGACGATCGAGGCCATCGACCCCGTCGGCCGGACCATGGTGGTCCAGGCCGGCGTCCCGCTGGAAGCCGTTCACGACGCAGCGGCGGAACATGGGCTGATCTACGGCGTCGATCTGGGGGCCCGCGGTTCCTGCACCATTGGCGGCAACATCGCCACCAATGCCGGTGGCAATACGGTGATCCGCTATGGCATGACCCGTGACAATGTCCTGGGGCTGGAAGCGGTGCTGGCCGACGGCACCATCCTGTCATCCATGAACGCCCTGTTGAAGAACAATGCGGGCTATGACCTGAAGCATCTGTTCATCGGCAGCGAGGGGACGCTGGGACTGGTCACGCGCGCCGTGCTGCGCCTGCATCCCGCACCGTCCAGCGAGGCGACGGCGATCCTGGCCATCGATGGGTTCGACGCGCTGACCGGCTTTTTCGCGCTGGCCGGGCGGCGGCTGGACGGCGGCCTGAAATCGTTTGAGGTGATGTGGAGCAGCTATTACGACCTGATCGCGATCCAGAGCGGCCGTCACCGGCCGCCGCTGCCCACGGGCCATGATTTCTATGTGATCGTGGAGAGTGCCGGCACCGACCCGGAGCGCGACGAGGCCCTGTTCGCCGGGATGCTGGGCGAGGCGCTGGAGCAGGGGCTGGCCCGCGACGCGGTGATCGCTGCATCCAAGGCGCAGCGCAACGCCATATGGGCCATCCGGGAGGATGTGGAAGGCCAGATCAAGATGCTGATGCCGGGCATCTCCCTTGATGTCAGCCTGCCCATTACGAAGATGCAGGAATATGTCGATGGTCTGTGCCGCTCCCTTCCCGATTTGTGCGGGAAGGACGCGATGATGGTCGTATACGGCCATATCGGTGACAACAACCTGCATCTGCTTGTCGCCCCACGCCCCTGGAACGCGAAGGCGAAGCACAATGCGGAGATCCTGGTCTATGGTCCGCTGGCCGTGCTGGGCGGGTCCGTTTCCGCCGAACATTGCATCGGGCTGGACAAGCGCGAATGGCTGCCCCTGTCGCGCTCGCTGGAGGAACTGGCGATGATGCGGCGGCTGAAGACGGCACTGGACCCGAAGGGCCTGCTGAACCGCGGCAAGGTCCTTTAAGAACCTTCAGGCAATCCCGGCCGTATCCAGCGCCCGCGCACGCCTGGTGGCGGGGCGGCCGAATTGTTCCCATGCGCCTGGACAATCCAGCAGCCGCCCTATACTCCGGCCGAATTGTTACAGTCGGTTTTTCGATTGGAGAAAGAATTCGCCGGCAACTATTTCGTTATGCGCGGGCACCGCTGATTGCCCAACGTTCCTGGAACGCACTGACAGACCACAACGCTGTCGGCCGGCCCGGTGATCACAGAATACGGCTGCAAAAGCCGGAGAAAGTCGGGGCCGGACACGGTCGTCCCCGCCGCAAACAGAGGAAGGCATGATCCCCGGCCGGGGATGTTCCGGGTCATGCCCTACCCGTTCATTCAAAATAACATGGGGAGGAAAAATCATGTCACGCGAAGGGATAAGGAGCCGCCGGCTTCTCGGCGCCTCCGTTCTCGCCCTTTCCTGCGTCGCCATGCCGGCGGCCGCACAGGATGCCGGCGGCAGGCAGGCCGGTGATGTGCTGTCGGAAATCATCGTCACGGCGCAGCGCCGGGCGGAAAACAAGCAGGATGTGCCCGTCACCGTGACGGTGCTGGGCGGCGATTTCATCCGCGATGCACGCATCCAGTCGGTGCAGGATATCGTGGCGCGCACGCCGGGCTTCGGCTTCGATACCTATCCGGCCAGCGAACCGCGCCTGTCGGTCCGGGGCATCGGCTCGTCCGCGCGTGGTGCCGGCGGCGACCCCAGCACCGCCATCTTCATCGACGAGATCTATTACGGCCGTCCCGCCGCGATCATCTTCGAAACCTATGATGTGCAGCGGGTGGAGGTGCTGAAGGGGCCGCAGGGCACCCTGTTCGGGCGCAACGTGGCCGGCGGCGCGGTCAGCACGGTCACCAACCCGGCCGATCCGCGCGGTTTCGACGCCGGTGCCGAGGGCACCTACGGCAATTACGACCGGGTCGATCTCGCAGGTTTCGTCAATGCGCCCATCGCGGACGGCAAGGGCGCCATCCGCGTCACCGGCACGCTGCACCGCCATGACGGCTATGTGGATCGTGTGGTGAACGGCGTGAAGGACGGCGATCTGGACGATCAGAACGCGAAGTACGGCCGTGCCCAGATTTACCTGGAACCGTCCGACACGCTGCGTCTGGACGTGAAGGCCGATTACGCACGCGACCGGGCCCATGGACCCGGCAACCGCCCCGTGATCGACCTGGGCGATGGCGGGTTGTCCGGCCTGCTGGCACCGGGCACGAAGCGGGGAGAGAACGCAGCCACGTTCAACGGCATCCAGGACCGTGACACCTGGGGCGTGCGCGGCAAGATCGAGAAGGACCTGGCCTTCGCCAGCATCAGCTATCTGGGTTCTTACCGCGAACTCGACTATGAGAGCTTTTACGATTTCGACGGGGCGGACCCGTTGCCCGGCCGCCCGACTTTCGATATCGATGGCGGCAACAGCGAGCGGACGGAGTTTTCCAGCCACGAGGTTCAGTTGCGTTCGCTGCCGGAAAGCGACCTGCGCTGGGTCGTCGGTCTCTATGCCTACAAGGCCGACACGTTCCGCGATTCCACGACCGACCTGCGCGTTGCCGGTGACGTCGCCGTGTCCGACTATGTCGTGCAGGACGCCACGACCGACAGCAAGGCGATCTATGCCGACGTCACGGTACCGGTGACCGACACCATCAATATCTTCGGCGGCGCGCGCTACACTTGGGACAAGAAGCGGTTGTCCGGCAGGGGTGAGACGAACGATCCCGGCACCTTCTTCACGGTCGGCGACCCGGATGAGGATGGCGATCCGTCCGGCTTCTACGAGGCGGCGGCCCGTAACAGTTGGGGGGCTTTTACCTGGCGGGCCGGTGCGGATTGGCACCCCACGTCCGACATCATGCTCTATGCATCCGTGGCCCGCGGCTTCAAGAGCGGCGGATATCAGGACACACCCACCGATTCCGCCGATGTCCGCGCCGGCATCAACCCGGAATATGCCACCAACTTTGAAATCGGACAGCGCGGGACCTTTCTGGATCGGCGCCTGATCTGGAACAATTCGGTCTATTTCACACGCTATACGGACCTGCAGACCCGCATGCTGACGGGCTTCGGCTATCGCGCCGACAATGCATCGGCAGAGATCTACGGGCTGGAATCCGAGCTGACCTGGCGGATGGGCAACGGTTTCGCCCTGGCTGGAAGCTATGCCTACACCCATACCCGCTACACCAAGTTCATCACCGTGGAGAATGGGGCGAACGTGGATTATGCCGGCAACCGCCTGACCCGCGTGCCTGACCACAAAGTGACCCTGACGCCGTCCTATACGCATGATCTAGAGTCCGGGGCCACGCTGGAACTGGCCGCGGACTATACCTATGAAAGCCGGATCTACGACGATCACAACAACAAGCCACCGGCCATCCGGGAACCAACGCATTTCATCGATGCACGGATGATCTATACGACACCGGATGGCAACTGGTCCGTCTCACTCTGGGGCAAGAACCTGACGAATGAGAAGACGGCCACCTACCAGGCGGTGTTCGGCGGGGTGATGTTCGCCGCCTACAATCCTCCCACGACCTATGGCGCCACCGTGCGCTGGAGCTACTGACCAAGGCGCCGGCCTTGCCGCCGGCGCGACATCCGGAAGAAAGGACGCCAGCGCCCCCAGGGGTCGCTGGCGTACTCCATTGCGCAACCCCATCAGGGAAGCAAGGCATGCCTCAATTCGGAGATTATCAGCTTGATATCTATTTCGCGGGCCTGAGCGGTGTCACACCCCGGCTGCCCGTGGATTTCGCAACCCTGGAAAGGCGGGCGGCGGCGGCGCTGCCCCCCGCCATCCTGAAATATGTCCAGGGTGGCTGCGGCGATGAACATACCCAGCGCCGGAATGTGGATGCCTTCCGGGAATGGGGCATCGTGCCGCGCATGATGGTCGATTGCACGACCCGTGACCTGTCCGTCGACCTGTTCGGGATGAGGCTGCCCAGCCCGCTGTTCATGGCGCCGGTCGGTGTCACGGCGCTGTGCGCGCAGGACGGCCATGGCGACCTGCAGGCCGCGCGGGCGGCGGCGGCCACGGGGGTGCCGTTGACCGTTTCCACCCTGACGAACGACCCGCTGGAGGATGTGGCCGCCGTCATGGGCGGCACGCCCGGCTTCTTCCAGCTTTACACGCCCAAGGACCGGGAACTGGCTGAAAGCCTGGTCCGGCGGGCGGAAGCGGCCGGATACAAGGCCATCATCGTCACGCTGGACACCTGGGTCACGGGCTGGCGGCCACGCGACCTCAATGACGCGAATTTCCCGCAACTGCGCGGCCATGTCCTGTCCAACTACACGTCCGACCCGCGCTTCCGCACCATGCTGGGCGCCGAGGCGGCGGGCCATGTTCCGGCCGTCGTGAAGACCTGGGCCGGCACCTTCGGGAAGGTGCTGACCTGGGCGGATATGCCCTGGCTGCGGTCCCTGACCAGACTGCCGATCATCCTGAAGGGCATCTGCCATCCCGATGATGCGCGGCGCGCCATCGATGAGGGGGCGGACGGTATCTATTGTTCCAATCATGGCGGGCGGCAGGCCAATGGCGGCATCGCAGCCATCGACCTGCTGCCGGGCATCGTCGAGGCCGCCGGTCCCGTGCCCGTCCTGTTCGACAGCGGCATCCGGTCGGGTACGGACGTGGCCAAGGCCCTGGCCCTGGGCGCCACGGCCGTAGGCGTGGGCCGCCCTTATCTCTATGGCCTGGCATTGGATGGAACCGCCGGCGTGGTGCACGTCCTGCGCTCCCTGCTGGCGGAGGCGGATCTGCTGATGGCGGTGGACGGCTTCCCCGATATCGCCACCTTGCGGGCCGCCGGGGCGGTCAGGATGACCGGCCGCAGCACGGGATAAAGGCAGCGCAGAAAGGCGCGGCCCGGTCTTCCGAACCGCCGCGCCCCTTGCCGTCGCACCCTGTCGCCGGTATCGCCATCCCGGCCGCCACCGCCACAGCCGGGGTGGCAACCGGGATGGCGAGTGGTCAGCGTTGCTGGCCGGCCCGCAGCGGTTCCAGTTCGGGCAGGTAGCCCAGGGAGTTCGGCTCCAGCGTCGTGCCGAAATTGCGGGCGACGCAGGATTGGATGATGTACAGCCCATAGACCAGCATCAGGTCCGTCACCCCCTCCGGTCCGAACTGGTCGAACTGTCCCCAATGCGCGTCGGACAGCCGGTTCTGGTAATAAAGCTCGTCGATGGCCGCCACCACCACCCGGTCGAAGCCGTTGAGCCGGGTGCTCCGCGGCCCCTCTGCCACACCCAGCAGATCCTCGTCCGTGACGCCCAGCTTCAGGCAGGCCTTGCGGTGCTGCGACCAGAGATATTCGCTGTCGCACAGCCAGACGGTGCGCATGCACGCCAGTTGCCAGACCCGGGGCGGCAGCGATGTATCATCGATGGCGCGCTTGCCGAAAGGCGCGATGGCCTTCAGGAAATCGACATAGTTGATCATGCATTTCTGCAGCTTCGATGTCGAAGGCAGGCCGCGGCGGCCCATGCGGTTGGCCTGTTCCTGCTGTTCTGGCGTCAGGGCGGCGTAATCGGCCTCCGTCACCCGCCCGGGCAGCGGTGTGCCCGGCTGTGGGGGCTTGTGGCCGGTCTGGTCTGCGGCCTTCAATGACAGCAGCGCGGGGGACCAGCCGGCAAAGCCATCTTCCAGCGCGACACCCGTACTGTTGCAGAACGCTGCCATGGTGACATAGAAGCCGTAGGTCGACATGACATCCATGACGGCGTTGGGGCCGAACCGGTCAAAGCCCGTCCATTTCCCGTCCCACAGGTAATGGGTGTAGTGCATCTCATCGACCGCTTCGATGATCAGCCGGTCCAGCCCCTGCAGCGTGCCGGTGACCGGTCCCAGCGCCACCTGGTGAAGTTCATCTTCGGTGATGCCCAGCGCCAGGCATTCATCCCGATGCCGCGCCCACAGATATTCGCTGTCGCACAGCCAGACGGTGCGCATGCAGGCCAGTTGGTAAAGCCGGGACGGCAGGCTGGTGGTCAGCGTCACACGGGTGGAAAGGCGACCGATCGAACGCGCGAATTCCGGATAATTCAGCATCGTCCGCATCAGGTTGGAGGCATCCGGCGTGCCGAATTTCCCCATCTTGGCACTGACCACGGTCTGCCGCGGCGATAGGTTTCTGTGATCGACGGGGCTGACGCGCGTCGGGTGTGTCATCGGTCTCTCTCCTTGGTTGACGGCGCCGGCCGGCAGACCGCCGGCGGCCGGGACCCACCCCCGTTCTCCGGGGGCTCCGCCTGTGCCGGGATGGCTCCTGCGGACCTTGTCGGCCCTCGCTCTCTTTGCTCCTCCCGGTCGGGGCCTCGGGGGCACCGACCGTGGACTGGAGATAGGTCCCGCCGCCCCGGCGCGCTAATGCTTTCATCAAATCGTTGGATACATGGGCGGCATGATCGGCGGTGTCCCATGGGCAGCCCGCATGGAATGATACGTTCTGTGAATTGGTGCTTCCGTCCCGCGGTTGCTACTCGATACAGCCTCCCCCGCCGTCGACCAGGAGAGGAAGATGCCCCTGCGCTTTGCGCCACCGACAGCCGAGGCCTACCGGTATCCGCTGACCATACGCCATCTGCTGGCCAATGTGCTGCTGACCGCCGCATCGCGGGAAATCGTCTATCGCGACAAGGTGCGCCTGACCTATGCCGATCTTGTCGGGCGGGTGGGGCGGCAGGCTTCCTTCCTGGCGGGGCTGGGCGTGGAGGCTGGCGCCACCGTGGCCGTCATGGACTGGGACAGCCACCGCTATCTGGAGGCCTATTTCGCGGTGCCGATGATGGGAGCGGTGCTGCTGACCGTGAATATCCGCCTGCCGGCGGCGCAGGTGGCCTACACGCTCGCCCATGCCGGGGCTGAGGTGCTGCTGGTCCATCGGGATTTCTTCCCCCTGGTGGAGGCCATCCTGCCGTCCCTGCCGGATGTGAAGGCGGTGGTGGCGATCCTGGATGGGGAGGAAAGCCCCCTGCCCGCTTGGGCGACCGGCGAATATGAGGCGCTGTCTGCCGCCGCCGACCCCGGCTTTCCCTTCGCCGATTTCGACGAGAACGCCATCGCCACCAGCTTCTACACAAGCGGTACGACGGGGGACCCCAAGGCCGTGTGCTTCAGCCACCGGCAACTGGTGCTGCACACGCTGGCGGCATCGGGACCGTTCGGCGCCTCCCCCGTGGCACCCCTGTTCGGCTATGGCGATGTCTATATGCCGCTGACGCCGATGTTCCATGTCCATGCCTGGGGGGCACCCTATGTCGCCACCATGCTGGGGCTGAAGCAGGTCTATCCCGGCCGGTATGAGCCGGAGATGATCTGCCGCCTGCGTCAGGAGCATCGCGTCAGCTATTCGCATTGCGTGCCCACCATATTGCAGATGGTGCTGGATGCGGCCGCCCGCACCGGCGCCGACCTTTCGGGCTGGAAGATGGTGATCGGCGGATCGGCCCTGACGCGGGCCCTGTGCGTCGAGGGCCGCCGGCGCGGCATGGTGGTGGTCGCCGGTTACGGCATGTCGGAAACCGCCCCCATGATCGCAATGGCCCGCCCGGCGCCGGACGGAGAGGAGCAGGAGGAACGGGCCGTGGAGGCGCTGACGGCGGCCGGTGTGCCGGTGCCGCTGGTCCATGCGCGGATCGTGGATGCGGACATGCGCGACCTGCCACATGACGGCGTGGCACGTGGTGAGCTGGTGCTGCGGGCCCCCTGGCTGACCCCGTGCTACGTCGGCAACGACCAGGCCTCCGCCGACCTGTGGCATGGCGGCTGGATGCATACCCAGGATATCGCCACGATCGATGCCGATGGCCGCATCCGCATTCGCGACCGGTTGAAGGATGTCATCAAGACGGGCGGTGAATGGATCGATTCCATCCATCTGGAAGAACTGGTCGCAACGGCCCGCGGCGTGGCCCAGGCCAGCGTCGTCGCCGTGCCGGACGAAAAATGGGGGGAACGGCCATTGGCCGTGATCGTGCCGGATGCGGGCGCCAGTCCGGACCTTGCCGACCTGAACGCCCCCATCGAGCAGGCCATCGCCACGGGGGTCATCACCCGCTTTGCCCGGCTGGACCGGTTCCGGATCGTCGATGACCTGCCCAAGACCAGCGTCGGCAAGATCGACAAGAAACGCCTGCGCGCGCTGTTCGCCTGAGGAGGATCGGGACGGCCGCGGCCGCCCTATCCCCGGTCGATGGCGGCCAGCACGTCACGGAAGGCGGCCTCCCCATCGGTGAACGGGCGTAGCCCGTCCAGGTCGGCCGCCGCCGCCGCGATGGCGCCGCCGTCCCGCGGCCCGAACGCCGGCACGGTGGTTCCTTGCGTCTCCACCGTCATGGCGCGACGAAAATGTCCGCCGCCGGCAATCCACATCTCCCCGGTCGCCTGACATTGCGGGCTGGTCAGCCACAGTGCCGCGGGTGCCACCTTGTCGGCGGCGAAATGCGCCATGACCGCGGCCCCGACATCTTCCGTCATTGCCGTATCGGCATAGGGCAGCAGCAGGTTCACGCCGATGCCCCTGCGCCGCAATTCGGCCGCCAGGGTCAGGGCGAAGGCGTTCATGGCCCCCTTGGAGGCGGCATAATGCGCCCGGCCGTAGAGCCCGTGCAGTCCCGCGCTGGACGAGACGAACAGGATGCGGCCGGCCGCACTGCGTTCCAGCAGGGGCAGCAGGGCCTGGACAAGCGCCACATTCGCCGTGAAGTTCACCGCCATGACCTGGGCGAATGCCGCCGGGTCCATGCTGGCGATCCGGCTGGCGGTGCCGTTGATGCCGGCATTCAGGACCAGCGTGTCAAGCCCGCCATACCGTTCCTCCAGCGCGGAGCGGATGCCGGCCGCGGCGTCGGGCGCGTCGATGGCGTGCAGGTCGGCGGTGGCATCCCACCCTTCCGCGCGCAGGCTGCGCGCCACCTTTTCCGCTGACGGTTCCCCCTCGCGGCGGTGGCGGTTGTTGACCATCACCCGCGCGCCGGCCCCGGCATAGTGCCGGGCGAGCGTGGCGCCCAGTCCGGCACCGGCACCCGTGACCAGCACGGTGCGGCCGCGATGCAATTCCGTCCAGTCACCGGTATCATCCATTCCGGTTCCCTCCCTGTTGCGCGTCGACATGTCGTACCGTTCCCGGAGAGTTCTATTCACCGGGAACGGGCATCAAAGGCCTGGCGCCGGCGGGCGTATCGATACGCCCGCGGTTCCCATGACCACGATCTCCGTGCCCAGGCGCACGCAGACATCGGCCACGACCTTCCGGTTGTCATGGTGCAGCACCCGGCCTTCGGCCAGCAATTCACCCCGGCCGGTGTGAACCGGCCGCAGGAACCGGACATTCAGGTCCGTGGTCAGCAATGTCTCTCCCGGTTTCAAGCAGGACATGGCGGCCGCACCGCCGACAATATCGATCAGCGCCGCCCCCACCCCGCCATGCACCAGGCCGACGAAATTCACATGCCGGTCGTCGGGCCGGCAGGCGAACAGCACCCGCCCGAATGCGGCTTCCAGCGGATAGGAGCACAAGGTGCCGTTCAGGCCGGCCACCGGCCCCATCTCGATCCAGCGATGCAGCAATTGCAGGCCGCTTTGTGACCGGTCCAGCGGAAAGACCGGCAGATTGCCCGGGCCGTCCATCATGCCGGCCCCCGCGCGAAGGTCTGGAACCGGCGGCATGCCGCCTCGTACTGATCCGCCAGCCCATCCACGATCCCGGCCACCGGCTGCACATCCTTGATGGATTGCAGCCCCTGTCCGGCCGCCCAGACATCCTTCCAGCGCTTCTGGCTGCCTGCTCCCGACGTGTAATTGCGTTCACCCGCCGGCTTTTGCATGTTGTCGGGGTCGAAACCGCAGGCGATCAGGCTGGGCCGCAGCCAGGAGGCGGGCGTGCCGGTGACGGCATCGCTGACGATCAGGTCGTCCGGCCCGTGATCAACGATCATCTGCTTGTACGCATCGGCCGCCAGACTTTCCCGGGTCGCGATGAAGCGCGTGCCCAGATAGGCCAGATCAGCCCCGGCCGCGATGGCACCCGCGATCCCGGCCCCGTCGCTGATCCCCCCGCCTACGACGATCGTGCCGTCAAACATCGACCGCACGGCGGACACGAAGGCGAACGGTGACAGATAGCCGGTATGCCCTCCGGCCCCGGCCGACACGCAGACCAGCCCGTCCACCCCCGCTTCCACGGCCTTGCCGGCCAGCCGCATGTTGATCACATCGGCGAAGACGCGGCCGCCATAGCCCTTCACCACCTCCATCACGGGCTTGGGCGAGCCCAGCGCCGTGATCACGATGGGGGGGCGGTATTTTTCCAGCAGACGCAGTTCGTCACCCAGCCGTGCATTGGAACTGTGGGTCACGACATTGGCGGCCCAGGGCCCCACAGCCCGCGGGCTGGACGCGCGGGCCCGGTCCAGCCGCGTTGTGATGTCCTGCATCCAATGGTCGAGGTCGTCGATGGTGCGGCAGTTGGGCGTGGGGAAACTGCCGACGATGCCGGCCTCGCAGGCCGCGACCACCAGATCGGGGCCGGACACCAGAAACATGGGTGCCGCAATGGCGGGCACCCGCAGGGAAGAGAAAAGAGGCTCGGTCATTCGTCACCATTTTCAGAAAAGACTGCGCGCAATTCACGTTTGAGAAGCTTGCCCACCGGGTTGCGCGGCAGTTCGTCGAGCAGTTCCAGGCGTTCGATCTGCTTGAACAGGGCGATCTTCTTCTCTTCGACCAGGAACCGGTTCAGTTCCTCCATCGTCGGGCCGTCGCCGGCCGGCACGATACAGGCCAGCAGTTTCTCCCCCAGGATGTGGTCGGGATAGCCGATGACCGCCACGTCGCGCACGGCGGGATGTTCGATGAGATAGCGTTCGATCTCCTCGGCGGAGATATTCATGCCGCCGCGGATCACGATATCCTTCAGCCGGCCGACGAAGCGGTAATACTGGTTGTGGTTGCCCGCAATGGCAAACAGGTCGCCCGTACAGAACCATCCCTGCTCGTCGAAAGACCGGGCCGTGACCTCCGGCGCCTGCCAGTAGCCGGAAAAGATCCCCGGCCCCTTCACGCGCAGTTCCCCCGGCACGCCGGGCGACGATATCTCGTGACCGGTATCGGGATCGACCAGCCGCGTCCAGGTACGGTCGGCCAGCGCATAGGTCCAGGTGAAGCCATGGTCGCCCAGCCGCGGGAAATGGATGGCCCGATCCCTGGGGTCGGGCACATCCTCCAGGCAGGCCGCGAAGGAGGCGCCCTCGTTGGAGCCGAAGATATTGATGACCTCCACCCCGTGGCGTTCATGGAAGGTCCGCACCATCCAGTCCGACAGGGGCGCCGAACCGGACCCCATGCGCCGCAGCAGCCCGAAATCGATGCCTTTCAGCAACTGGTCATTGGACAGCAATGCGGTCAGAAGGGCCGGTGGGGCCACGGTATAATTGATGCGTTCCTCCCGGATCTGGGACAGGAAGACCGGCAGGTCGAACGGATGGTGCTGGACCAGGGTGCCGCCGAATTCCAGCCAGGTGCAAAGCCCCGTGGAAATGCCGGCCATGTTCACCATGGGAAACGGATTGAGGGTGCGATCGCCCGGCCGCAGTTTGGCGCAGGCCATGCACCCCTGCCCCATCACGATCCATTCATTGTGGTTGCGCGGCACGCCCTTGGGGTCTGCCTCCGTACCCGATGTCCAGCAGATGGTGGCGACATCGTCCGCCGTGGGCGGATCCTGTGCGACGGCCGCCTGCATGGAGGCCACATCCGCCGGCACCACCGCCGCCAGCGCCTGGGCAAGGTTGATCCCATCCCCGCCGCCGGGGCCGACCAGGAAACAATGGCGCAAGCCGGGAGAGCAGGCCCGCACCGCTGCCATCAGGGCTGCATGGTCATGCCGGCCGATCCGTTCGGCCATGATGAGGCCCGACGCCCCGGTGCGGCGGACGATGCCGGCCAGTTCGTTCTGCCGGTATTGCGCCGGGGCGGGCGAGGCGATCACGCCCAGCCGGAAGCAGGCAAGCAGGGCCAGGGTCAGATCGACGCTGTTGGCAAGCTGGATGACGATCACGTCATCCTTGCGGAACCCGTGCCGGTAAAGCAGGGCCGCCCGCTTCTCCACCCCATCACGCACTTCCTGCCAGGTCAGGCGGCTGGGCGTGATGCCGGCGATCTCCGCCAGATTGGGCGGATCGACAAGCGCCTCTTCCTGCGGCCTGGCATCGGCATGGGCGTTCATCTTGTCGATGAGCGTCGTGTCGCCCCACCAGCCCCTGGCCTTGAATTCCGCGATGCGTGCGGCCTCGACGATGATCATGACTGCCTCCCTTCGGCGCTCTGCGGCGCCTGTCGCTATGCTGAAAGACGTTCCAGGATGGTAACCGCTGTTGCCCCTTCCTCGCCCCCCAGAAAGCCGCCGCCATTCTCGGCGATGCCGATACGGGCGCCGTCAACCTGTGCCGCTCCCGCCTCGCCGCGCAACTGCTCGCACAGGTCGTGAAGCTGGATCAGGCCGGTGGCACCCACCGGATGGCCCTTGGCCAGCAGGCCGCCGGATGCGCTGACCGGCTGGCGGCCGCCCAGCGCGAAATCGCCGCGGCGCAGCCGCTCCCCGACCGTGCCGGGCTCGGCCAGGCCCAGATTCTCGATCTGCTGCAGCTCGGCATAGGCGGTGGCGTCGTGGACCTCGGCCAGGTCGACATCCGCTGGCCCCAGTCCCGCCGCCTCATAGGCGGCCCGCGCCGTCAGCCGGCCGATATGCCGGTCGAAGGCCGCTGGCGCGCGCACCGTGGCGGAACGCAGCACACTGGCCCTGATGCCCACCGCCCGCCCGGCCATGCCCGACAGCCGCCGCAGTCCCGCCGGAGAGCAGACCACGGCTGCCGCGGCCCCGTCGCTGACCGGGGCGCACATGGCGCGGGTGAAGGGATAGCTGATCAGCCGGTCGGCCATCACCTGTTCCACGCTCATGGGCGTGCGGAACTGGGCACGCCTGTTGTGCCGGGCATGGGTGTGGTTCTTGGCGGCAATGCGGGCGAAATCCGTCTGCGCCGTGCCGAAATGCTGCATATGCAGGCGGGCCTGCGCGGCGTAAAGGTCCATGAAGATGCTGCGCCGCCCGTTGCTCTCGTCATCTACATCGACACCAAGCGCGCGGGCATATGCCTTGGTATTTTCCAGGTCGTGGATGTCGGTGCCGCCCAGAAACGCGGCGGCAACCGCATCGGGGCGGTCGGGAAAGACCATCTTCTCCGCCCCCACCACCAGGGCGATGTCCACCATGCCGGCCCGGATGGCGGTCATGGCCTGGATCAGGGCGCTGGAGCCGCTGGCGCAGGCATTCTCGATATTCACGACCGGAATGCCGCAAAGGCCCAGCGGGCGCAGCGCGATCTGCCCCCGAATGGCGTTCTGGCCTTCCAGCATCGGCTGCCGGGTGTTGGAGAACCAGGCCGCCTCGATCTGGTCGGCCCGCGCGCCGGCGTCGCGCAATGCTGCACCGACGGCTTCGGCCACGAGATCCTTGACGCTGTGCGCCGGGCGCTTGCCCAGCGGCGTGCAGGAGATGCCCGCGATGAGGACCGGGACCGTCATGCCACGGCCGCCGGCCAGCGCCGCTGGACAATCCGGAACCGTGACGCCACGAAGGCCAGATCGGCCAGGCAGGCATTGCCGGCGGGGTTCAGCCCCGTGACATGATAATCACTATAGGCGGCCGCGAAGTTGATCCACATCGCCCCGTGCAGGTTGATGGACAGGTTCGCCCCGGCCGCGGCATAGGCATCGACCGATCGTTCGACGAACGCCTCGTCGGTGGAATAAAGATAGGCGGAGATGGTGCCTTTTTCCTTGGCCAGGGATGTGGCCAGCCCTACCGCCTCATCCGCGTCCGCCGTCTCCACGATGAAAAGGACGGGGGCGAACTGTTCCTCCGCATAGATATGGCTCAGCGCCGCGGGCACGACCGCCACCAGCGCGGTCATCGTGCGGGCATCGGGATGGTCGGGATGGGCATAGGGGCGGGCGTCACGCAGGATGGAGACGCCGGGCTGTTGCGGCAGGGTCTGCCGCAGCGTCTCGATCACCTTGATGCTGACCTCTCCCTGGATGGCGCCCATGATGCCCGCGGCCGTGGCCGGGTCATCGGCGATGGCATCGATCTCCGCCGCGACGGCCCGGGCGAAGTCCATCGCCCCCATCGGGCCGGCCGGCGTGCGCACACCACCGGCCGGGATAAAGATCGTCTGCGGGCTGGTACACATCTGGGCGGAGAAAAGCGAGGCCGACCGGGCAATGGCGCGCACGGTGGCGGTCGCATCATCGGTGGATTCCACCACCACGCTGTTCAGGCCGGCGGTTTCCGTGAACAGAAGCTTGCCGACGATGGTCCGTTCCAGCACGGCGCCATAGCGCGGGCTGCCCGTGAAATCGATGATCTGGACGGCCGGATCATCGATGAAGGCCTGGGCCACCGGTGCGTCCGGCGTATCGACGGCCAGGGTCACCAGATCGGGGTTCTGGCCATATTCGGCCAGAACCTGGCGTGCCACATCCACCACGATGGCCATGGGCAGGATGGCGATGGGGTGCGGCTTCACGATGGCGGCATTGCCCGTGGCCAGATTGGCGAAAATGGCCGGATAGGCATTCCAGGTCGGGAAGGATGCACAGCAGATGACCAGCCCGATGCCGCGCGGCACCAGGGTATAGCGCTTTTCCAGCCGTACATCGTCCCGGCCGAACGGCCGCCGCCACTGCACCCTCGGGGTCACGTCGCGCATGGCCTTGGCGGCATAGGCCAGCGCCTCGATGCCGCGATCCAGCGCGTTCGGGCCGCTGCCGCTGAAGGCCTGGACATAGCTTTGCCCGGCCACATGCATGACCGCATGCGCCATCTCGAAATTGCGGTCGTAAAGGCGCCGGGCCATTTCCAGGCAGAGGGCGATGCGTGCCTCCGGATCGACATGCCGCCATGTCGCCATAGCCCCCTGCGCCGCCGCGACCAGCGCGTCGGGGGCGCTGCGCGGATAGGTGATGCCCAGCGGCTGGCGCGTGAAGGGGGAGGTTTCAGCGCCCACCCAATCCACGATGCCCGGCTGTTGCAGGTCGAAGCGCCGGCCCAGCCGGGCTTCGAACGCCGCCTTGCCGGCCACCGGCTTTTCAGCGCCATGGATCTTGGTGGAAGGGCTGTCGGCAAACGGGCTCCAACTGTTGCGCGTCTCCACCGCCTTGATGGCATCCGCCAGCGTGCCGGCATGGGCGGCGACCAGTGCTTCCAGGGCCGGGTTCGGGGAATGCGTAGCCATGGTCAGAAATCTCCCCGTTCGATCAGGATCGCGGCCCCGACGCCGGACCCGCCGGCCCCCACGGCCAGACCATACCGGCCATCGCAGGCCTCCAGCGCATCCAGCAGCGATGACAGCAGGACACCGCCGCTGGCCCCCAGCGGATGGCCGCGCGACAGGGCGCCGCCGGCCACATTGACCCTGGCGGCATCGACGGGATAATCGCGCAGGAACCGCGCCACGGTCACACCGAACGCCTCCATGAACTCGATCCGGTCCATGTCGGCCAGGGTCAGGCCGGCTTGCGCCAGGCACTTTTCCATGGAAGCGAAGCCGGCGGTCAGCGAGGCGTGCGGATCGCCACCCGCCTCGGCGAAGGCGACCACGCGGGCCCGTGGCGCCACGTCGAAGGCATCCCGCGCGCCGACCAGCGCCAGGGCCGCCCCGTCGCACATGGGCGGGGTGTGGGCGATGGTGTGAACCGGCGCCACGTTCTCCCCCTCCAGGGCGGCGGCGAAGGTCCGGGCCAGGTCACCGAAGGCCGGGGCCAGGCCGGCCAGCTTTTCCGGCGTGGTGGGCCGGATGCATTCATCGACCTGCAGGATCACGGCTCCCGTCGTGTCGCGCACGGGAATGCGGGAACGCGACAAAGCCGGATCGTCCTCCGCCGCCACGGCCCTGGACTGGGATGTCAGGGCCGCGGCGTCCAGCAGGTCCCGCCCCACGCCCCAGGTGGCGGCCAGCCTGTCGGCACCGATCGCCACGGGCACGAACCGGCTTTTCACGGGATAGGTCATGTCGCGGTAATAGCTGGCCTTGTCGCCCATCATGGGGACCAGCGACATATGTTCCACACCCCCGGCCAGCACGGCGCGGTCATTGCCCAGGGCAACGCGGGCCACGGCCATGCCGATGGCCGAAAGGCTGGAGACACAGAAATTATTGACCGAGATGGCGGTGGCCGCGTCGGGCAGGCCGGCCCGGAACTTTGACAAGAGGGCAACATGGCCGCCCTGCGCCCCCGTCTGCGTCACACAGCCCAGGATCAGGGCGTCGGCCTTGCCGACGGCGCCGGCGACCCGCCCGTCCAGCGCCTGGGCCAACTGTGCTACCAGCCCGGCCGGCTCCACCCCGGCCAGCGGGCCGTCGGGCCGGACCTTGCCGCGCGGCGAGCGGACGGCATCGAAGATGAAAGCTTCCATCGGAATATCCCGCCCTTCGTTCAATTGCGGATCAGGTCGCCGGCCGCCCAGGTACCGTGGAACCCGGCCGGTACGCGGCCCGGCAGGGGGATGCGGGCGATGGGACCGTCGGCGAAGTTCTTCGCGGCGATGACATGCACCTCCGACCTGCCATTGACCGGATCGGTGACGAAGGAGATGACATAACCGTCATCCTCGTCCACGGCGCCGATGCGCGGCGCGAAGCCCGCCTCCGACCCGCCCCAGCCGGCCGGGTGCATGCACACCTCGCTGTCGCCCGTCTCCAGGTTGTATTTGATCAGGCCGTCGAAGCGCTGAAGCTCCTCCGGCGCCATGGAGACATTGTATGACCACCGGCTCTTCCGGCCTGTATATTCCTGGTTGATGATGGGAAATTCACCCAGCCGGTCATCAAGCTGGCGCTGGCGGATCTCGCCGGTCGCCATGTTCATGCGCCATTCGAACGGCACGGCATGCAGCGCCATCACCGTCACCATGGTGGCATAGGCACCATAGGCCGGATTGGGCTTCAGCCCGTTGGGCACCATGCGGCAGGCATGCATGACCACCTCGTCGCCTTCCTCCCAGGCATTGGCGACATGGTAGATGTAGCAGGGATCGGTTTCGAACCAGCGGACCTGATCACCGCTTCCGTTGCGTGGCACGACGCCGAAACGCGCCCCCCGGTTCTGCGTCTGGATCTGCCACATGCTGTTACGCAGCCCCGATTCCGTGAATACCACGGGCAGGTCATGCAGGATGATGTAGTTTTTCGTCAGGCCCATGTCGTGGGGCAGGCGCGGGCCCGGCAGATCGACTTTCGCGAAATGGGTCAGCTCATTGTCCTTCGACACCACGCCGAAGCTCATCCACGGCTCGTAAAGCGAATAATCGAAGAAGACGAACTCTCCGGTCAGCGGATCGACCTTGGAATGGGCAGAGACATGGCGCGGAAGGTGGCCGCCGAATGTCTCTTCCCCCAGCGTTTCCAGCGTGCGCGCGTTCAGGCGCACCGGCGTGCCGGAAATGTACCACAGCGCCATCAACTGGCCGTTATGCAGCACCAGATCGGTGTTGGCCGTGTCCTTGTAGACCTTTTCACCGCGCGATCGGGTGGCCGGCAGCAGCACGCCCCCGGCGCCGCAGCCACCGGTCCGGTCGGCCAGATGATCGGCCGATCCGACATAGCGATTGCGGTATTCCGCCTTGCCGTTTTCGAAATAGATGGCGTGGATCATGCCATCGCCGTCGAACCAATGGTGCGGCCCCTGCGGATCGTTGAACGGATTGGGACCGTTGCGCACGAAGGCGCCATGCAGGTCCTTGGGCAATTCCCCGATCACGGGCAGGTCCAGCGCCGTCAACTCCCGCCGCTGCGGCGCATAGAAGCCGTGGATATAGGGGTTCAGATCATTGATATTGGGTTGGGCTGTCATCTGTTTCCTCCTGCCGGAAAGTCCGGCCCGCTAACTGTGCATGTCGGGTTCGATGGGGGTGCCGGCGGTGTGATGCGGCGCACAATCAGTCCATTATAAATATCTAATTTGACTCAAGAACCGATATTGTCAGCTGCCCTGGGGCGTGGCCACGGGAAGAAACGGGGGGTGCGCCGGCAATAGGCCTGCCACGCTTCGCCCCGGGTGCGCGCCATGTGCCGTTCCTTGAAGGGCCCCGCCGAACCGAAGCCCATGAACCATGTGGCGAAGATCGGGGCACCGATCGATATCCAGCCCAGCGGATGCGCCAGCGCACAGATGAAATAGCCCCACCACATGACGGCTTCCCCCAGATAGTTCGGCTGCCGGACAAGGGCCCAGACGCCTTGATCCAGGATGCGGCCCCGTCCGCCGCCGGCAGCGCGGAAGCGGGCAAGCTGTCGGTCAGCGGCGGTCTGCAGGGCAAAGCCGCAGGCCCAGACCGCAAAGCCCAGCCATGGCATTGCCCCGCCATCGGGCGCCATGACCGCGAAGACCAGGGGCGCGGACCAAAGCCAGATCATGGTGCCTTGCAGCAGATAGACCTGGAACAGGCTCCAGAATCGCCAGCGGGAACCGCCCCTGGCCCGCCAGGAAGCATAGGGTTCACGTTCCTGGGCATGATTCTGGCCCAGTGTCTGCCATGACAGGCGCCCACCCCAGAGCGTGACGGCCAGCAATGCCAGTGCCGCCGCAACGGACATTTCGCCCGCCAGAATCCAGGCGGACCAGGCGATAAAGGCGGGCGCGATCGGATACACGATGTCCATGAAGCCATGGTTGCGCGCCAAGGATCCCGCCGTCCATGTCAGCAGCAGCAGCGAAAGGGCCGCCACACCGCCCCCGATCCACGCCGCGCCCATCGAGCGCAGCGGTCCCGGCGACAGGGCCCAGATACCAAGCGCGACCACCAGCGGCACGGGCGCCAGCAGGTAATGCCATGCCTTGCCCCGCGCGTCGCGCGGCAGCAGGATCAGCCATGCCGCCATCACCACGGCCGCCGCCACGGCGGCTTCCATTTCCCATTCCATCGGCTCCCCCCTTTTGGCCAGGGCCCATAACTTGTTTTAATGGACCTTACATCCCGCTTGCTTTTTTAGTCCAGTACTAATATCAATCTCGGACAACTATTCGCCCGCCGATCGGCCCATGGCGAAACAATCAATGAAATTGGGGAGGTACCATGAAGATGCACGCCGTTGCCGCGCTGGGCGTTTCCGCCGTCGCGCTGGCCGCCACGCCCGCCTTCGCGGCCGAGGAACAGGCCGCCGCCGCCGCATCGGGCGCCGGGTCGACCGGTATCCTGCTGGAGGAGATCATCGTCACGGCGCAGAAGCGCGAACAGTCGCTGAGCCAGGTGCCGATCTCCATCTCCGTGCTGGGCGGCGAGGCCCTGGCCGAAAAATCGGTCAGCAACCTGCAGGACATGGCCGTCACGGTGCCGAACTTCCAGATCACGAAGACCGGCCTGACGACACAGACCTTCATTCGCGGCATCGGGTCGGGCAACGACCCCGCCTTCGAGCAGTCGGTTGCCCAGTATGTCGATGGCATCAATTACGGCCGCGCCGCCCTGACGCGCGCACCGTTCTTCGATACGCAGCGGGTGGAAGTGCTGCGGGGCCCGCAATCGATCCTGTTCGGCAAGAATTCCACCGCGGGTGCGCTCAGCGTGATCGCGGCCCGGCCGACCGATTTCGTGCAGGCGGGGCTGACCACCACCTATACACCGGCCTTCGACCAGTTCGAGACGACGGCCTTCGTTTCCGGCCCCGTCGCCGATAACCTGTCGGCCCGTGTCGCTGTGCGCCATGCCAAGGGCGGCGGCTACGTCCGCAACCTGACCAAGGACAAGGACGAGCCGGACGGTGAGGACATCGCCGCCCGCGCCACGCTGCAATATGGTGGTGACGGGTTCAATTCCACCTTCAAGGTCGAATATTCCAAGTTTGATGTGACCGGCCGGGAACTGGAGGTCATCGCCGACAATGCCACACGCACGATACCGGCCGGCCCCACGGCCGGTCAGCCCCTGACCTTCGCCAGCGCGCTCGCCCTGCAGGGCCTGCCCGGCGTGCTGACGGATACCAGCTTCGATTTCAAGCGCCAATCCGATCTTTACGAAACGGACAGCACCAAGCTGTATAAAATCACCTGGGCGAACGATTTCGAGGTGGGTGACGCAGTCGTCAGCGCCATTACCGGTCTTGTCGATTATCAGCGCGCCTTCCATGTCGACCTGGACTTCACCGAGGCCAACATGCTGGGTGGCCTGACCGACGAATCCTTCCGCCAGATCAGCCAGGAACTGCGGCTGGCCTCGGCGGAGGACGGTACCTTCTCCTTCATCGGCGGCCTTTATTTCGAGCATAACAAGATCGATTACGCCGACGCGACGGAGTTCGGGCGCGATCTGGTCAGGTTGGGCTATGGCGCCATCGCCGATGTCAGCGCCGCGCGTACCTATCGCCAGTCCAGCACCACCTATGCCGCCTTCGGCCAGGTGACGGCCCGCGCCACCGACGATCTGCGCCTGATCGGCGGCCTTCGTCTCTCCCGCGATGAAAAGGAAGCCGCGCGCCGGGTGTTCGCCATTCAGGGCCAGGGTGCCCTGAACGGCACGCTGGTAACGTCGGCGGCCACCATCGCCACCCTGCAGGCGGGGCTGGGCTTCTCCCTGGACAATCCCGGCGGCGCCGGCCACGACATCAATGCCAGCCGCGGCCAGACCCGTCTGGTTCCCTCCGTCACGGTCGAATATGACGTGACGGACGACACGATGCTCTTCGCTTCCTACAAGGAAGGCTACAAGGGCGGTGGCTTCAACGTCCGCGCCAACAACAATGCGAATTTCGAGTTCGATGACGAAACAGTGGAAACCTGGGAAGCCGGCGTGCGCTCCAGCTTCCTGGGCAACCGCGGCTCGATGAGCCTGACGGCCTACCGCTCCACCTATTCCAACCTGCAGATCAGCCAGTTCGACGGCACGGTCGGCTTCAATGTCGGCAATGCCGGCCGCACGCGCGCACAGGGCGTGGAGGCAGAGGCGCGCTATGCGCTGGCCCCCGGCATTACCGCTGGAACGTCGGTATCCTATCTTGATTTCGAGTATCTGGAGTTCCGGCGCGGCAATTGCGCCTTCGGCGAGACGCCGGATGGCGACGTGGTCGGGGGCGTGCGCCTGTGCGATTATACAGGCCGGCGGGGACGGTTCACGCCCAAGCTGAACCTGATGGGCAATCTGACCGTCAACCAGCCGCTGACCGACACGATCGACCTGCGCAGCGGCCTGGACGTGTCCTATCGCAGCAGCCATCAGGTTCACGACAATCTCGACCCGCTGGGCCAGGTGAAGGGGTATACGCTGGTCGACATGCGCATCGGCATCGGCACCGACACCTGGGATCTGGCCGTGCTGGGCAAGAACCTGCTGGACAAGCACTACCTGACCTATTCGGCCAACGTGCCCTTCGCATCGTCGGTCGGAGCCAATACGCAATATGCATCTGTCGCCCGCGGCCGGGCGATTTCGTTGCAGGCGAGCCTGAAATATTGAGCCGGCGATGAAAGCGCTCAAATTCTATGCCCGTTTCCTGCCCTCCTTCACAGCCATCGGCTTCGTGGCGCGCGGGCTGTCCCGCCGCCCCGTGCGGGCGGATTTTTCCGGCCAGACCTGGATGGTCACCGGTGCGACGGGCGGTATCGGGCGGGCCGTCGCCCTGGCCGCGGCGGCGGCCGGGGCTCATGTCATCGCCGTCGGCCGCCGCCCTGCGCTGCTGGAGGCGCTGGCCGCATCGGCAACGGGCACCATCACCCCGGTTGCGGCCGACCTGTCTTTGGTCGCCCGCAACCGGGAACTGGCCGAACGGCATCCGGAAATCGATGTCCTGGTCAATAATGTCGGGATTCTCGATACCGGATACCACCGGACGGAAGAAGGCTTCAGCCGCATGTACGCCACCAACCTGCTGGGCCATTTCGCCCTGACGGAAGGGTTGCTGGCCCGGGGCAGACTGCGGCGCGGTACGGTCATCAATGTCACCTCGGGCGGGGCTTACAATGCCCCGCTGAACCTGCCGGGGCTGGACGCGCGGGAAGCCGATTTTAACGGCTTCGCCGCCTATGCCTCGCAGAAACGGGCGCAGATCGCCCTGGCCGACCATTGGAATGCAGCGGTTCCGGGGCTGCGTGCCTATACGATGCATCCCGGCTGGGTTCGCACCGATGGGGTGCGTTCCGCCCTGCCCTGGATGGATCGCTGGATCGGCGCCGTCCTGCGCACGACGGCGCAAGGTGCTGACACGATCCTGTGGCTGGCGGCAACGCAGCCCCCGCCCCAGGCGGATGTCATCTGGTTCGACCGTGCGCCCCGGCCGGCGCACATGTTCGCCACGACCCGCGAGGCGAAGACGACGATCCCGGCCCTGGCGGCGCGGTTGCAGCATGATATGGAAGGGGTGACGGGATGAGCGGCGATGATCTTGTCGAAGCGATCTTCACTGCCTGGCGGGCGGGCCGGATTGAGGAGATCGTTGGCCTTTTCACGCCGGACGCCGTCTGGCATTTCTCCGCTGCCACCAAGCCGCCGGCCATCGGTCACGCTGCCATCCGCGATTTCCTTCTCCGCTATTCCGGCATGAGCCGGGAGAACCGCCTGCGCCTGTTACGCCAGGTGCGACAGGGGGATACGATCTTTTTCGAGGCGGTGGAGGATTTCACCACCGTCCAGGGACGTGACGTGAAGGTTCCTTATGCGGGCTGCATCACGCTGCGCGACGGGCTGATCGCGGATTGGCGCGACTATTTCGACCGGGGCCTGATCGATGGGCAGATCCAGGGCACGGCCGTCCTGCCCGATTATGCGATGCCGTTGCTGGACGATACCTTCCCCGTCCCGGCCCCTTCCCCCCTCCCCCCCGTGGAAGGTGGACGGGTCGGCGACATCATCCTGACGGCCCTGGCCCGCTTTGGTGACCGGATTGCCTTCATCGACGGGGACCGGCAGGTCAGCTATGGCAGCCTGGGCCGGCGGATCGCCCAGGCGCTGGCGGCCTTCACCCGGCTGGGGCTTGAGCCCGGCGATACGGTCGCCCAGATATCGGCCAACAGTCCCGACATGTATGCGGTCATGGCTGCCGCCTATATCGGTGGCTACCGCTCGCTGACCCTGCATCCACTGGCCGGGCGCGATGACCAGCAATTCATCCTGGCCGATGCCGGGGCCGGCATCCTGATTGCGGATGCGGCACATGCGGCCCGCGCGCGCGAACTGTCGGTTACCGGCTTGCGGCTGCTGGGCCATGAGGCGGCGGGCGGGCTGGATGGTTTCTGGATGCCGGACGATGGGAATACCGCCCTGCCCGCCCAGGCAAAGGGTGGGGCGGAAACCATCGTGCGACTGGCCTATACGGGCGGGACGACGGGCCGGCCCAAGGGTGTGATGCTGTCCAACCGGGCGTTGGTCGCCAACACCATGATGGCGCTGGCCGGCATCCCCTGGCCGTCGGACGATATCCGCTTCCTCTGTCCGGCTCCCCTTTCGCATGGGGCCGGTTCCCTTATTCTGCCGACGCTGGCACGGGGGGGGACGATCATTCTGCAGCAGGGGTTCGAGCCGGAGCGGTTCTGCGCGGCCCTGGAACGGTACAGGGCGAATGTCACCTGGCTGGTCCCGACCATGATCATCGGCCTGCTGGACGATGCCGTCGCCGCATGCCGCGATTTTTCCAGCCTGCGAACCCTGGTCTGGTCGGGCGCGCCCATGGCGCCGGACCGCGTCCGCCAGGCGATCGATCGGTTCGGGCCGGTCCTGGTGCAATGCTATGGCCAGACAGAGGCGCCGAACACGGTTCTAACCCTGGCGGGCACCGATCAGGCACGCAAGCCCATGGCGGCCGGCCGGCCCTTCCCCGGCCTGGAAGTGGCGCTGCTGGACGAGGATGGACAGCCCGTTCCCGCCGGCACTGCGGGGGAGATCTGCGTCAGGGGCCCCTTGGTGATGAGCGGTTACTGGCGGATGCCGGATGCCACGCGGGACGCTTTCGCCCATGGCTGGCTGCATACGGGTGACATCGGCCGGATCGACGCCGATGGTGACTGGCACGTCATCGACCGCAAGAAGGAAATGGTCATTTCCGGCGGTTTCAATGTGTTCCCGCGGGAGGTGGAGGACGTGCTGACCGCCCAGCCCGGCGTCGCCGCGGCCTGCGTCTTCGGCGTGCCGCATGACAAATGGGGGGAAGCGGTGGTGGCCCTGGTTGTGCCCGCCCCCGGTGCCAGCCCGGTGGCAGACGACCTGATCCGGGCTGTCCGGGATGCCAAGGGGCCGGTGCAGGCGCCCAAGCTGATCGAGTTTTCAGCTTCCATCCCCCAGACGGGGTTGGGCAAGCCGGACCGGAAGGCCCTGCGGCTGGCCTTCGCCGACAGGATGCGGGCATAGGGCCCCCGGGGGGCGGCAGCCCCGTTTCCCGCTTGCTACCGCTTGTCGTGACCTTGCACTCTTTACCTTGGGAAGGATCGACAGCGGGCCGGGGCACATGATATGGCCTGCCGTCAGTATCCGGAGTGTTACCGCTCCGGACCGGGAAGATGGATAGACGATGTTCCGGGCGGTCGCCGTGGTCTCGCCAGACCGCCCGAAAGGGAGCCGTTGTGACAGGTGATGTGTCGAGCAGGGCACTGGTGACCGGCAATCCGGTCGCACTTGCGCATGCCGTTTTCGGCGATGCGTGGAGCCAGCTTATCCTGCGCGAAGCTTTTTTCGGTGTCCGACGCTTTAACGAGTGGAGCGAGAGCCTGCGCGTTCCGCGCAGTGTGCTGTCGCAACGGCTGACCCACCTGTGCGAGGTGGGGATCATGGCATCCGTCGTTCCGCCCGGTCGCAAGCGGGCGGAATATGTCCTGACCCCCATGGGTCTGGACCTGTTCGGCGCAGCACTCATCCAGGGCCAGTGGGAACGCAAGTTCGCGCCCTCGGCCATGCAGGAGCGCTATTCCCTCACCTTCTTCAATGCCCTGACCGGCAATGTGGTCGAACCGGTCGTGCTGGACCGGGAACAGGGCAACCCGATCGGCATCGATGATGTCATCTATGCCATCGGCCCCGGCCTCGTGGAGCGGCCCCCACCTCCCCTGCGGCGTGCGGCGGTGGCCCGTGTGCAACTCGAACGCCCGATGATCGAGCGGTCGGTGACCATCGTCGGCGATTACTGGACCTGGTCCATCGTGGCCTGTGCCTTCCTGCGATTCCGGCGGTTCGATGCATTGCTGGAGGCCACGGGCATGGCGCCCAACATGCTTTCCGACCGTTTGGGCCGTCTGGTGGATTTCGGCCTGCTGCGGAAAAGCCAGTACCAGTCAAGCCCGGCACGCCACGAGTATCGGCTGACCGATGTGGGGCTGGCGCTGCATCCGCTCGTACTGGCCATCCATGGCTGGAGCGAGCGCTGGCTGTGCAATTTCGACGACCCGCCCGTGCGGCTGATCCGGCGCAGCACGGGGGAGCGGATCACCCCCGTGGTCTGTGACCGGACCACAGGCAAGGTCATCAGCGCGAAAAAGACGGGCTGGCGGATGGAAGCACCGGTCCGCGTGCGGTGAGCCCATCGCGGGCCCGTCATCCCTGCGCGCGTTTCCGGCGCGTTTCCCAGCCCTTCCGGGCCGCGGCGGACCGTTTCTCGTGGCTTTGGCTGGACCCGCCGCGACGACCGCCTTTCCGGGAGGATTCATGGGTGTCCGGATGGCCGCGGCCTGAGCCGGACTTGTTGCCGCCGCCGGATTCCTTGTTCACCGTGGCCCAGGCCCGCCGCTCGGCCTCCTCATGGCTGACGCCGCGTTCCTCATAGCTTTCCGCTATATGGTCGGCCTTGCGCTTCTGCTTGTCCGTATAGCTGGATTTGTCGCCGCGGGGCATTGCATCCTCCGTCGCTGGCTGTATGGAACGCAGGCAGCCAGGCAAACCCTTTCACGCCTGCGCATGCCCTTGAACGCCAACCGGACGCCATTGTTCCCCAGCCGCGTCCCCGGGCAGCGGCTGTCCTGAAAGGTTGCCCGTCCGTTGGCAGGGCATCGGCACCCGCCGCCTCTGCCGCCATGATTGATCATCATCCCGCCCCCTGATCAGAACGGTGCGGTCGCCGTGAACCAGACACGCGGGTCGGACGTGCTGCCGTCCGGGTTCAGCCGCAACGCAAGCCCGCCATCCAGCACATAGCCGGCATCGATGACGCCGAACAGGTCCAGCCCACGGGCCATTCCCTCCGTGACGGGGCGGTGCAGTTCAAGGTTGGCCGGGAGCCTGCTGTCGCCCGATCCCTCGCTGACGGGATCGGCAGGCACGCCCGCGGGACCGCCGAGGGGGAATTGTTCCGAACTGTCCAGGTTTGTGCTGCTCCATTGCCCTGCCAGGGCACCGCGCAGGAAGAAGTGCCTGATCACGCCGTATTTGGGCCGACAATTTGGTGAAATCGCCATCGGTGTGGGCCGTCGCCGCGTCGATGGCGGCATCCTGTCGGCTGCTGTACGCGCCTTTTCAACGTGTCATCGCCCGCCGGGCGAGGGCCCGATCAGGCTTACCCGGCAGCCCCAATGTCCGTTCCACCAGTCCTTCCAGGATCGCGGTGGTGGCCAGAAGCTGGTCCAGGGGCACGAACTCGTTCGCACGATGTCCCTGCCAGCCGGCGCCAGGGCCGAAATTCACGATCTCGATCCCGTCATCGGCGAAATAGCGGCCGTCGCTTGCCCCCGTATCCGGCAGGAAACGGGCCGGGGTTCCCGTCACCGCAGCGATGGATGCGCACAGGGCCGTGACCAGCGGCCCGTCATGCGGCGCGCGAAAGCCGTTGGTGCCCGTCAGCAGCCGGCAGGACAGGTTATCCGCCTCCGGATGGGCCTTGACCAGTGCTTCGATCTCCGCGAAGGCGGTTTCCACCTTCTCTTCCGGCAGCAGACGGCGATCGATTTCCACCCGCGCGGCACCGGGGACGACGTTGGTATTCTCGCCACCGCGGAAAAGACCGACATTCAGGGTCGATCGCTGCTCCCCCGATACTCGTGCCCGGAGCCGGCCCGTCATCTCGGCATCGACATGGGTGACAAGCCGCATCAGGCGCAGGATGGCGTTGTCGCCTTCCTGCGGGTTGCCCGCATGGGCTGACCGACCGCGCGCGGACAGTTCCACCCACATCACCCCGCGTTCGGCCGTGATCAACTGGTTTTCCGTCTGCGTGCCCACGACCAGCATGTCGGGCTTCACGACCCCGCTTTCGCGCAGATAGCGGGCGCCGTCGGGCCCCAGATTCTCCTCATCCCCGCAAAAGGTGAAGACCAGACGGCCCCGCGCCGGTCCCCCACGGCGTGCGACCTCATCGGCCAGCCAGAGCTGGGCCGCCATGGACCCCTTGCAATTGCCCGCACCCAGCCCGTGGACACGGCCGTCGATGATCGTGGCGGCCAGGGGGTCGGTCTGCCAGGCCGACCGCTCCCCGATGCCCACGGTATCGGCATGGGCGTTGAACATCAGGCAGGGGCCGGGCGCGGGCCCATCCCATTCCGCCACGACATTCGCAATCTCCGGCCGGTCACGGTGCAGGACCTGCACACGGTAGCCCGCCTTCTCCAGCCGGTCGGCGGCATAGGCCGCGATGGCGACCGTGTCGCCCGGTGGAAAGGCGGACGGAATGGCGATCAGGTCTGACAGGATGGACAGGACGGGATGGGTCATGGGCTCCTGGCGGGCGGATGGGGTCGGTTGCAAGGGTCGCTCGGCCTATCGGGCCAGCCGGTACAATGTCTCCGCCAGCACCGCGGCACCGGCATGGCAATGGCCGGGGGAGGCATATTCCACCTCGTTATGGCTGATCCCGTCACGGCAGGGGATGAAGATCATGCCGGTGGGGCAGCGCGGCGCCATGAACTTGGCATCGTGGTTGGCGCCCGATGGCATGTCCATATGGCTGTAGCCAAGGCCGACGGCCGCCGCGCGCACGGCATCGATGACGGCAGGATCGAAATCGACAGGGGACGTGGTGGATGTCTCCTTCACCGCCACGGTGCAGGGGGCGGCCAGTGCCTGGATCAGTGGCGTGATCGCGTCGCCACGCGCCTTCACCATCGCGGCGTCGGGATGGCGGAAATCGATGGTGAAGATCACCTTGCCAGGCACCGTGTTGGGGGAACCGGGCAGCACCTCGAACCGGCCGAAGGTGCAGCGGACGATGTCATCTGGATCGGCCATCAGGTCGTTCAGGGCCGACACCATGCGCAGGGCCGCCTGAAATGCATCCTTGCGGGCGCCGTGCGGGGTGGTGCCGGCATGGGCCTCCTGCCCTGTCACCTCCACCTGGAACCAGCGGCTTCCCTGGATGCCGGATACGACGCCGATGGTCCGGTCCTCCGCCTCCAGACGCGGCCCCTGCTCGATATGCGCCTCCACATAGGCGGCGGCGGGTCCGCCGAACGGGCGGACGGGCATGGCGGGGGCCAGCGCCAGGGTCTGCGCCAGCGCGTCGCGCACGGTTACGCCCTGCGGATCGGTGCAGCCCAGCACCATCTCCAGGTCCATCTTGCCGGCGAACAGCGCCGATCCCATGCAATAGGGCTGGAAGCGGGACCCTTCCTCGTTGGTCCAGGCCACGACCTCGACCGGATGCCGCGTGGGCAGGCCCGCATCCTCCAGCGCCTCCAGCACCTCGAACCCGGCCAGAACACCATAAACACCATCGTAGCGGCCCCCGGTGGGCTGGCTGTCCAGATGGCTGCCCGTCATCACGGGCGCCAGCGCCGGATCGCTGCCGGCGCGGCGGACGTAAAGATTGCCGATCCCATCGGTTTCCACCGAAAAGCCGCGCGCGGCCGCCCAGGAGGCCAGCAGGGCACGGGCCAGCCCGTCTTCCCGCGACAGGGCCGGCCGGTTGACGCCACCCTTCACCGTCGCCCCGATCCGCCCCATATCCGCCAGACGTTGCGCCAGCCTTTCCTGGCGGACATGGCCGGCGATAGTGCCGAAGGCGGGGGCGGCGAGCATGGTCATGCTGGTGTTCCCTGGTGGTGGGTGCCGGGGCCTGCGGTACTGCGTCGGCGGATGCCTGCTGCCCCGCTAAAATGTTGCACTGCGTCAAACTTCTGTAAAGCGGCTTGACAGGCGGCAATTCCTGATTTGCGATACTGTCTTTGGGAACGAATGGAACACCATGCCCGAAAGCATCCGCTTTGTTCACAAAGGACAGGTCCGGCACCTGTCCGGCTTCGCCCCGACCCGCACCGTGCTGGACTTCCTGCGCGAGGATTTAGGACGGCGCGGCACGAAGGAGGGATGCAACGAAGGGGATTGCGGCGCCTGCACGATCGTTCTGGGTAGCGCGGAGGGGGGGCGTGTGCGCTATCGCACGGTCAATGCCTGCATCCTGTTCCTGTCCGCCCTGGACGGCAAGGAACTGGTGACGGTGGAGGATCTGGCGGCACCCGATGGCACGTTGCATCCGGTACAGCAGGCCATGGTGGACAGCCATGGCAGCCAATGCGGCTTCTGTACGCCGGGCTTCGTCATGTCGCTGTTCGCGCTTTACCATGAAGACAGGGCCCCCGACCGCCGGCGCATTGATACGGCCCTGGCCGGCAACCTGTGCCGCTGCACCGGCTATCGCCCCATCGTGGAGGCGGCGGTCAATGCGGGGTGCGGCCGGGACGGCTTCGATGCGGATCAGGCGCAAACCCTTGCCTTGCTGCGTTCCATCACCCGCGACCGGACGCTTTCGCCACCCGGGGCCGGCCTGCACGTCCCGGCCAGCGCCGACCAGTTGGCCGACCTGCTGCTGACCCATCCCGATGCCACCCTGGTGGCCGGTGGCACCGATGTAGGGCTGTGGGTGACCAAGCAGTTCCGCGATCTGGGTACGATCATCCATATTGGCGGCATCGCAGACCTGTCACGCATCGACAGGCAGAGGGACAGGCAGGGGGACTGGATCGATATCGGCGCCGTGGCGACCATCACGGACGTGGCGGCAGCCCTTTCCCCACTCCATCCCGACCTGGACAGCCTGTTCCGCCGCTACGGATCGGAACAGGTGCGCAATTCCGCGACGATGGGCGGCAATATCGCGAATGCCTCTCCCATCGGCGACACTATGCCCGTGCTGATCGCCCTGGGCGCCCGTCTGCGGCTGCGCCGGGGTGGGGAGGTGCGGGAGATGCCGCTGGAGGATTTCTTCCTGGCCTATCGCCGCACGGCACTGCGCTCGGGGGAATTCGTGGCCGGCATCCGCATCCCTGTCCCGAAACCCGGCCGGCTGTTCGCCTGCTACAAGATTTCCAAACGCTTCGATCAGGATATCTCCGCCGTCATGGCCGGTTTCGGACTGGATGTCCGCGGTGGCGTGGTGGTGGAGGCCAGGTTGGCCTTCGGCGGCATGGCCGGCACACCGAAACGGGCAGCGGCGGCAGAGGCGGCCCTGACCGGCCGGCCTTTCGACCCGGCCGCCGCCCAGGCGGCGGCGGCCGCGCTGGCCACCGATTTCCAGCCTTTGTCTGACATGCGGGCCAGCGCCGCATATCGGCTGGCCGTCGCAGGCAACCTGATCACGAAATTCCAGATGGAGCAGGACCGGATGGGGCCCGGGCGCCCCGTCATGGCGACGCGGGTGACCGACTTCACCCTGGGCGCGCCCCCCAGGGTGGGGGGAAGTCCGGCATGAGCCGCCCTCCGCCCCCCACCACCGCTGTCCCCTTCCCCGCCGTCCATCGGGAGATCATGCACGACAGCGCCCACCTGCATGTCACAGGGGCCGCGCGCTATACCGATGACATGCCGGATCCCGCCGGCCTGCTGCATGTGGCCATCGGGCAGAGTGCCAAGGCCCATGCCCGCATCCTGTCGATGAACCTTTCGGCCGTCTCCGCCTTTCCCGGCGTGGTCGCGGTGCTGACGGCGCGGGACGTGCCGGGCCGGAACGATGTCGGTCCCGTCCTGCCGGATGATCCGATCTTCGCCGAGGGGCTGGTTGAATATGTCGGACAGAGCCTGTTCGCCGTGGCGGCGGAAACCCGACAGGCCGCCCGTGCCGCCGCCCGTCTGGCCCGCGTCGTCTACGAGGAACGGCCGGCCCTGGTGACCATCGCCGACGCGCGCAAGGCAGACAGCCATGTCCTGCCTCCGCGGCGGCTGGAACGCGGCGACCCGGACGGGGCCATCACGGGTGCGCCGCATCGCCTGGCGGGCCGGCTGGCCATGGGCGGGCAGGATCATTTCTATCTGGAGGGCCAGGTCTCGCTGGCGACACCGGGAGAGGATGGCGACATGCACATCCTCTGTTCCACCCAGCACCCGTCGGAGGTGCAGCATCTGGTGGCCCGCGCACTCGGCCGGCCGGACCATGCCGTGACCGTGGAGGTCCGGCGCATGGGCGGCGGCTTCGGTGGCAAGGAGACGCAGGCCAGCCTGTTCGCCGCCGTCGCGGCACTTGTCGCCGACCGCACGGGCCGGGCCGCCAAGCTGCGCCTTGATCGCGACGACGACATGGTCATGACCGGCAAGCGGCATGATTTCGAGGTGGGATACCAGGTCGGCTTCGATGATGCCGGCCGCATCCTGGGCCTGGACATCACGCTGGAAAGCCGGTGCGGCATGTCGGCCGACCTGTCGGGCGCCATCAACGACCGTGCCATGTTTCATTGCGACAATTGTTATTTCCTGCCTGCGGTTCGCATCACATCCTATCGCTACAAGACCCATACCGTGTCCAACACGGCCTTTCGCGGGTTTGGCGGGCCACAGGGCATGCTGGCCATCGAACAGGTGATCGACGATGTGGCCCGCCATCTGGGGCGTGACCCGCTGACCGTCCGCTGGGCCAATTTCTATGGCGGGCCGGGACGGGACCTCACCCCCTATGGCATGCAGGTGACGGACTTCATCGCGCCGGACATCATCGACCGGTTGGAGGCATCCAGCCGTTACCGGGAGCGGCGGGCGGCCATCGCCGCCTTCAACGCGGCCAGCCCGGTGCTGAAGCGCGGCATTGCGCTGACCCCCGTGAAATTCGGCATTTCCTTCACCACCAGCTTCCTGAACCAGGCGGGCGCACTGGTGCATCTCTATGCCGATGGTTCCGTCATGCTGAACCATGGCGGTACGGAGATGGGCCAGGGGCTGTTCACGAAGGTGGCGCAGGTGGTGGCCGATGTCTTCGGCATCGGGCTGAAAGGGGTCAGGATCACCGCCACCCGCACCGACAAGGTACCCAACACATCCGCCACCGCCGCGTCTGCCGGTGCCGACATGAACGGCATGGCCGCCTTCAATGCCGCCCGCACCATCCGCGACCGGCTGGCCGCGTTCCTGGCATCCCGCTGGGAGGTGGCGGTGGAAGACCTGTGCTTCGCCGATGACCGTGTAACAGCAGGTGACAGGACCATGGATTTCGCCGATCTGGCGCGGCAGGCCTATCTGGCCCGCCTCTCCCTGTCGGCCACGGGCTTCTATGCGACACCGAAGATCGAGGTGGACAAGGAAACCCTGATCGGGCGCCCCTTCTACTATTTCGCCTATGGTGCCGCCGTGTCGGAAGTGGTGATCGACACCACCACGGGAGAGAACAAGCTGCTGGCCGTGGACATCCTGCATGATTGCGGTACATCGCTCAACCCGGCGCTGGATCGCGGGCAGGTGGAGGGCGGGTTCATCCAGGGCATGGGCTGGCTGACCATGGAGGAACTGGTATTCGACGCCCAGGGCCACTTGCGCACCCATGCGCCCAGCACCTACAAGATCCCCGGCTGCGGCGATGTGCCGGCGCATTTCAGGGTGGAATTGATCAACCGGCCCAACCCGGAAGAAACGATCCACAGGTCGAAGGCCGTTGGTGAGCCCCCTCTCATGCTGGCCATCTCCACCTTCCAGGCCATCCGGGATGCCGTCGCGGCGGCGGGGGGCGGCGGCCCGGTGATGCTTGATGCGCCGGCCACGCCGGAACGCATCCTGATGGCTGTGCAGGCACGCCGGAACCCGGGGGCGCCATGAACGGCGCGTGGATCACGGCACTGGCAGAATGTGACCGCCTGGGCCATCCGGCTGTTCTGGTCACAATGCTGGATGCCGCCGGCTCCACCCCGCGGGCCGCCGGCACGAAGATGCTGGTGACGGCGGACGGGCTGGCCGGTACGATCGGCGGCGGCGCACTGGAATTCACCGCCATCGAAACGGCTCGCGCCCTGCTGGATGGCGATGTAACGGAATTACGGACGGAAACCTATCCGCTGGGGCCCCGGCTGGGCCAATGCTGCGGCGGGCGTGTCAGCCTGCTGTATGAGCCTTTGTATCCGCCCCGGTTGCGCATCGGTCTGTTCGGGGCAGGGCATGTGGCCAAGGCGCTGGTGACGCTGCTGGGGACCCTGCCGGCCCGTGTCACCTGGGTCGACAGCAGGCCGGACCTGTTCCCGGCCACGGTCCCGGCCAATGTGACGGCCTGCGTGGCGGCGGCACCGGAAAGCCTGCTGGTGCCGGGGTTCAGCCATATCCTGATCATGACGCATGACCATGCGCTGGATTATCGGCTGACGGTCGCCGCGCTGCGCCTTTCGGACCAGCCGTTTGTCGGCGTCATCGGATCGCAGACAAAGCGGGCACGCTTCGCCAGCCGGCTGGCCGTCGCCGGCCAGGATGCGGCACGGCTGGTCTGTCCCATCGGCCTGCCCGGCCTGACGGGCAAGCATCCGGGGGAAATCGCCGTGGCCGTGGCGGCGCAGATCCTGTCGAGCCCGCAGCCCGTCCCTTCCCCTCCTTTGTCCGCCCCCCTTCCCCTGCCCGCCGGTTGTGGCGGTTGCGACGGGCGGTGCGATGGAAAAGGGATATGAATTGATGGCGTTACAAAAAATTGTTTCCATCGAAAAACGCATGGATAGAGGCCTGTACGTAATGGAATTACCGATCTAGACTTGCAGATATAAACCCACTGCCGGCACGTACCGGTGGTGAAAATCCGTGGGGGAAGCGAACGAACAAGGCAATCATGACGGTGGCGCCGCCGCTGCTGTCCGGCTTTGTGAGGACGCGATGAAGAAGCTCATTTCCGCCCTGATCCTCTCCACCCTGGCCCTGTTCACCAGCCCTGCCCTTGCCGATATCGCCGCCCTGAACCAGGCCTGCGGCGGACTGCCCGATGCACCGGCGCGTGTCGCCGGCAACAGTGCCGATGATGATGCCATGCGCCGGTACGGTGCCGAGATGCGTGATTACACGGGCCGGCTCATGGCCTACCTCACCTGTCTGGACGAACATCCGGTGTCGGATACGGCGCTTGCCTCCGCAAGCTATCGCCGCGATGTCATCAATCATCGCCGGCAGGTCGCCGACCGGCTGGAGCAGGATGTCAGTAATTTCAACGCCGAACTGCGGCGCTTCAAATCCCGTCAGGCCCAGATCGCGTCCGTCGATTGATGCCGTCCGATGATCGGCCATGCGAATGGCGCATGGCCGATTCCCATGCCAACGGTGTCAGTTAACCATCAAAAATGCTTCCGTTGCATCGCAACATAACTATACTGCGACGCACAAGAACACGGTTTCGGCACCGACCCGGACCTTATGAAAGGGAGCGAACGTACAAGGCCCGAAATGCCGGTGGCATCCCGCCCCGCTTCAGCTTTGTGAGTATCGCTATGAAGAAGCTCTATTCCGCCCTGTTGCTTTCCGCTCTGGCCCTGCTGGCCGCCGGCCAGTCCCAGGCGGCCCACCCCGCCGTCAAGCGGGCCTGCGGTCAGGCTCCTGCCGCACCGGGTCTGATTGATGGCAAAAGCGCCACCGAACAATCCATGCGCCTGGTGGCCGGCTCCGTCCGCGGTTTCGCCGACGAGTCGCTGAAGTATCTGACCTGCCTGGACAATCAGCCCATTTCCACCGCCTATATGGCGCAGCCTTCCTTCCGCGCCGCCCTGGCCGCCCACCGCGAGGAAGTGGCCGACAAGCTCGAAGTGACGGTCAACGCCTATAACAGCCAGCTCCGTTCCTTCAAGTCGCAGCAGGCCCAGGTCGCCCAGAACTGATCCCCGCCCCTTTCGGGGGTCGGCCAGGCCGGCAGATGAACCGGTCCGGTGCCCTTGGGTGCCGGGCCGGTTTTGCATTTGCCGCCCCCTGTTGCGTGGCACCAACCACTAAATACGTATGCGTCGCAGCGCAGCATGCCCGCGCATACGTATGTGAGGAATATCCGTCCGGCGCAGCCAAATCTACCATGCCCCGACAACAAGCGCTGTGTCCGGGGGGAAGTTCAAATGACGATGGCGGCGGAAACGGGTCGGGCCGGCGGGCTCTCCGGACAGGGAGAGGGCGTGTCCCCGCCCTGGTGGCAGGGCGCCGTCATCTACCACATCTATCCCCGCAGCTTTGCCGACAGCAATGGTGACGGCGTCGGTGACCTTCAGGGCTTGCTGGCGCGACTGGACCATGTGGCCGGGCTGGGGGCAGACGCCGTCTGGATTTCCCCTTTCTTCAAGTCCCCTATGGATGATTTCGGATACGATATTTCCGATTATTGCGATGTCGATCCCATCTTCGGGTCGATGGCGGACTGCGATGCGGTGATTGCCAGGGCCCATGCGCTTGGCCTGAAAATCATCATCGATCAGGTCTATTCCCACACATCCATCGAGCACCCCTGGTTCCAGGAAAGCCGCCGCGACAGGTCCAATCCCAGGGCGGACTGGTATGTCTGGCACGATGCCAGGCCCGATGGCACGCCGCCCAACAACTGGCAGTCCGTGTTCGGCGGGCCGGCCTGGACCTGGGATGCCCGCCGCCGGCAATATTTCATGCATAATTTCCTGTCCACCCAGCCCGACCTCAACCTGCACCATCCGGCAGTACAGGCGGCGATCAAGGATGTGGCGCGGTTCTGGATGGACAGGGGCGTGGACGGGCTGCGCATCGACGCCGCCAATTTCTTCATGCATGACCGCAGCTTCCGCGACAATCCGGTGAACCGGGAGGCGACGGCCCCCAAGCGGCCCTATGAGTTCCAGCAGCAGATCCACAATATCTCCCAGCCTGAGAATCTGGCCTTCATCGAGGATCTGCGCCGCCTGCTGGATCTTTATCCCGACCGGTTCATGGTAGCCGAACTGGGGGAGGCGCCGTTCGACATGGTGGCCGATTATACGGTGCCCGGCCGGCGCTGCCATACGGCCTATAATTTCTCCTTCCTGTACCAGAAAAGCCTGGATGCCGGCCTGCCGCGCCGGATCATCGGAGGCTGGAATCAGGCGGCGGGCGGTGCCTGGCCGTCCTGGACCTTCTCCAACCACGATGCCCCGCGCGCCCTGTCGCGCTGGGGTGGGGATGTGCCGCCTCCCGCCCTGGCCCGGTGCCTGAACACGCTGCTGCTCTGCCTGCCGGGTTCCGTCTTCCTTTATTACGGGGAGGAATTGGGCCTGCCGCAGGCGCGTGTGGCGTTCGAGGATCTGGTCGATCCCGAGGCCATCGCCAACTGGCCCCATACATTGGGCCGTGATGGCGCACGCACGCCCATGCCCTGGACCAGCCAGCCTCCCCATGGCGGGTTCACGTCCGGCCGGCCCTGGCTGCCCCTGGACCCCAGGCATCTGGCGCTCGCCGTCGATGTGCAAGCACCAGACCCCGACAGCACGATGAATGTCACGCGCCGGCTGCTGGCCTGCCGGCGGGCCGAACCTGCCCTGCGTCTGGGAGACATCCGGTTCCACCCACCATCGGACCCTGTGCTGGCGTTCGAGCGGGGATATGCCGGCACGGACCTACTGGTCGTGGTCAACCTGTCCGACACGGCCCAGCCGCACGGGATCGGCGACCCCGCGGCGTGGCATGTGCTGGAGGGCATCAATGGCGCCGATCTGTCCGGTACCGGCCTGCCGGCCTATGGCGCCCTAATCGCGCGCCGCTTGTAGGTGTCACGGCCGGCCGGCGCGGTTACCCGCCGTCACCTTTCCACAGCGGGCGCAGTGGCCAGCCGTTGTGCCAGCCGGTCCAGGATATGCTGTGCCAGGGCGTCATAGTCGCCATCGAAATGATGTCCGCCCGGCGTGGTCACAACGGATACACCCCGGCCACCCAGGCTGTCGCAGATCGCATCCCCATCGTCCCGCCCCTGGAAACATTGCAGCATTGCGGGATCGATCCGCTCCAGATCGGGCCGTACAGGCTGTGCCCTGTCTGTCTTCGCTGACAGGAAACTCCCCACCGTGACCTCGAAATCGGCACTGGCGGACAGGGCCAGCAGGGATATCTGTGCCACATGGGTCCGATCTTCGGGCGGCAGCAGGTTGTACAGCGCCGGCATCACGTCGGCCCCGAAGGAATAGCCGACCAGCACGACCCTGTCGATGCCCCAGGCTGCCCGGTAATGGCGGATCAGGCGCGACAGGTCGGCGGCGCTGTCGGCCGGTGATTTCCAGGTCCAGTAATAGCGCAGCATGTCCAGGCCCACGGTGGGCACGCCGTGGGCTGCCAGATACTCGGCAATGCTCTTGTCCAGGTCCCGCCAGCCGCCATCCCCGGAATAGACGATGGCCAGCGTATTCCGGTCCGCTGCTGCCGGCAGTTCCGTCACCGGCAGGTCGGCCAGTTCGGCTTCCGTCCCCGATGGCGCGTCGGCCCGTTCCGACAGGGCCCGGAACAAGCCACCCTGCCCGTCACCCGTGCCCGTCGGCAGGCGGGTGACGGGCGCCCCCAGATGATCGTCACCCGTATTGCAGATGGGCCGCCCCAGGGCGGGGACGGGATCAACCACAATCGCGCCGCCCAGGACGGCCGGTGTGGCGCTTTCTGCGATACGTGCGGCCAGATCGCCGCCCGCCCCGACACCGGCCAGGATGGGCAGGCGGTACCGCGGCAGGCTCAGGGCGCGCTGTATCTCATGCGACAGATGCTGCACCCGCCATTGCGGATCGACACAGTCGCCCGCCGCCTTGGACAGAAGCGGCAGGGCTGCCTTGACATCGATCCCGACCACCGTGATCCCCGCGCCGGACAGCTGTTCGGCCAGGGTGGCCGCGTTGCTGTCCCAGCCGTCCAGGCCGGAGAAAAGGAAGACCACGGCGCGGCTGTCACCCTGGGCCGGCACCAGATGCGGCGGCCCCAGCAGGGGGTCGGCGATCAGGGTGGCCCGCAACCTGTCGGCGTCGGGATTTCTGTAAAGCGTTGCCGCAACGGCCAGCAGGACGAGACCCAGGACCAGCCCGCCGGATATCAGCAGTCGCCATTTCATTTGCGCACCACGCCCCACAGGCCGCCGCCGATCAGCATCGTGATGTCGGCCAGCGCCAGCATCGGATTGAGCCCGCCAGGCACGGCCATGTATCTGGCCTCCCAGTCCGGTCCGAACTTGGACTTGAAAGCCCGCAGCCCGGCGAAATTGTAAAACCGGTCCCCGCGTTCGTAAACGGCCCGCCCGACCTGCTGCCACAGGCCGACTGCACTGGCCGACAGGCCCGACAATGGCGCCATGCCCAGGTTGAAGCGCCGGTAGCCGGCCGCCTTGAAATGCAAGATCAGCTTCAACATCAGATATTCCATGGTTGCCGGAGGTGCCGCGGCGGAAAAGCGCATCAGGTCGATGCCCGCCTCTTCCGTCATCCCCGTCAGCATCAGGCTGGCAAAGGCCACGATCCGGCCTTCATGGCGGATCACCGCGACGGGACGCAACAAAAGATAGTCGGGAATGAAGGCCCCCAGCGAGAACCGCTTTTCCCGGACGTTATGGGCCGCCATCCATTCATCGGACACGGCGCGCAACGCCTCCATGATGGCCGGCACGCCTTCGGGCGGGACCAGGGCGAATTCCAGGCCCGACTTTTCGCAGCGGTTGTAGCCGTTGCGGAGATTGGCGCGTTTCGCTCCCTTCAATTCAAAGTGGGCCAGATCCACCTGTGCCTCTTCCCCCAACTTGAAGGCGACCAGCCCGGCATCGGCGTAAAGTGCCAGGTTGTCCGGTGCGACCTGATAGAAGACGGCCCGGCCGCCCACGGCCCGCGCCATTTCCACGAACCGCCAGATGAGGGGGGGCCAGGCCTCCTGCGGGCCGACCGGATCGGACAGCGCAATCCAGGAGCGGCCATGCCGCGCATACATGATGAAAGCCGATCCATCCTCCGCGAACAGCAGGCTCTTGTCGCCCAGCAGGGCCAGTTGTGCCCCGGGGCGCGGTTGTGCATCCACGATGGCCAGGGCGCGGGCCCGGTCCGCGGCGTCGGGCGGGCTTTCCGGCTTCAGCCGTGCCGGACGCAGCAGCACCCAGGTGGCACCGACCCCGGCCAGCAGCGTCACCCCCAGCAGGGCACGCAGGCCGCGCGGTGCCTCCGCGGAGAATTCGAACCGCCACCAAAGGTCATGGACATAGGCAATGTCCTTGTAAACGAAGAACAGGATGGCCAGCGCGGAGATCAGCAGCAGGCCCATGGCCACCAGCCAGGGTGGCGTCAGGGACTGGTGCAGCAGGGATGTATGACGTGTGAATTCCCGCCGCGTGATCAGCAACAGGATCAGCAGCAAGGTCAGCAGCAGCATCTCGGTCAGGGCCAGTGCCTTGGCCAGCGCGAGGAAGATCGCCACGGGCACGATGCAGACAGCCGCCCACCATGCGCCATCCAGGCGATAGGTGATGCCGCGCGCCGCCACGAACAGGACCAGACCCAGGACCGACGACAGGAAATGCGCCGCCTCAAGCAAGGGTAACGGCATCCAGCCGGCCAGCAACGCCAGGCGGGTGTCATCGGCCGGCGTCACGCCGGAAAAGACCAGCATGGCGGACAATAGCAGCGTGAGCGCCCCCAGCACGGGCGGTGCCAGTCTGGCACCGGCCTGTACCGCCCGGCTCGACGCCACAACCAGTGCCACACGCCGCGTTTCCAGCAACCCCACCAGCAGGCCCGCCAGCAGCAACGGCACCACATGGTAGATGATGCGATAGAGCAGCAGCGCCCCCAGCACCTGTTCGGTATCCGCCCGTCCGGCCAATGCCGCCAGCACGATCGTCTCGAACACACCCAGCCCGGCCGGAACATGGCTGAGGACCCCCAGCCCCACGGCCACGGCATAGATGGCGATGAAAGCCGGCAACCCGACGCCGGTGGCGGGCAGCAGCACCCACAGCACCGTGCCGGCCGCCGCGATATCGACCAGCGTGGCGGCGAACTGTACCAGCAGCAGGCGCGGCCGGGGCAAATCCACCCGCCAGCGGCCCAGGGGCAGGCTGGCATGCCGGCCGGCCAGCACAAGTAACCCTGCCAGCACCAGCAGGCCCGCGGCCCCGGCGGCATGCCCCAGCCAGCCGGGCAGGCTCAGGCCCGTCACATCGCCCGCTACCAGCAATCCCAGCGCCGTCACCCCGGCAACGCCCAGGCCGAAGGTCGCCGTGACGAAGCCGACGATCCGCGCCACCTCCTCCGGCTCCAGCCCGTGCGGGGTATAGAAGCGATACCGGATCGCCCCGGCCGTCAGCGGCCCAAAACCGACCGTGTTGCCCACGGCATAGGCACAGAAGGAGGTGAGGCCGACAACCGGATACGGCACCCTGCGGCCCACATAGGCCAGGGCCGTCCAATCATAAAGCGTCAGTGCCAGAAAGCTGACGCCGGTGGCCGCCAGGGCCAGGCCGATGGCCCAGAGCGGCGTGGCCCGAAGGGCCACGACCACTTCCGCATATGAAATCTCGGCGGCCAGCCGCGACAGGGCTGTCCAGGCCAGGGCCGCCACGGCCAGGATGACCAGCCCCGTCAGCCCGCCCTTCACCCAGGTCCGCCAGGGCATGGCCGCACCGTCTTCCGTCACGCTTTCCATCATGGCACCGCCCGTCACCGCGGGAGCGCCCTGGGCCCGGCGGCCGGCACGGGTGCCGGCCGGGGTCTGGCATTCCCGTTCTTCCCAACGGTGTCATCTGCCAAGATCGGTCCGGCCGCAAGGGGCTTGCAATGATCCTTTGGACAGGTTGGAAACGGCCTGCGACCTGGAATATACCGGCGGGCGGCATTTCCCGCCGCAGGCCTGGCGTTTCCCGGCGGGGAACGGCCAGGACGGGGTTCCGGGAAAGGCGGGGTCAGCCCCCGGGAAGGGGGGCCGGCGTCGCCGGCGGTTTGGATTGTGCCTGATAGCGTGCGCTGCCGTCGCCCAGATAACGGACATTCTCCTCCCGCTGCTTCGCCCCCTCCTCATCATAAAGGAATGGCAGGAAGGCATAGCGCGTGCCGCTGGTCACCGGCATGGCGCCATGCAGCAGGGAGCAGGAGAAGACCACGGCCCCGCCTGTGGGCGGGCGGTAGGAACGGCTGCCGAACTCCGGGAAATGCAGATCACCGCCTTCGAACGCCTCTGCATTCAGGTTGATGCTGACGGCCAGCCGGCGATGCGCCGTGGCGCGGGTCGTATTGTCCCGGTGCGGGCTGAAAAAGCCCTGATCGTCACCGTCGTAGCAGGCGACGATATAGCGTTCCATGCGGGTGACCCGGAACTGCAGGGACCGCGCGATGACGGGCAGCAACCGGCGTTCGATCCGCTGACGCGCGGCGATACGGGTCTTCTCGTCCTGGATGTCCATGTCACGCCGACGTTTGAAACCATGGTCGATGATGCCCACGGTCTTGCCACCGACATCGCGCATGAAGCCCGAGTCCGTACCGCCATCCTGCCTGTACAGTGCGATCAGGTACTGGCAGAAGGCCGGTTCGAAGATGTCAGGCACGATCAGGACAGGGGCCAGCCCCTCGGTTGTGGCGGACCCCGCCGTCCGCTGCGCGGCTTCCGCCAGCAGGGACGGGCCGTCATCCAGCGGGCCGCGCCGCACAACGCGGAGCATGGGGTCGATCAGGATGAAGCCCCCCTCCCGGTCGACGCCGTAAAGCCGCCGGATCTGGCCCTGGCCATCCTCGAACAGGTTGAGGGCCGGGAAACGATCACGCAAGACCCCGATATCCGCCGGTCCGACCACGCCGAAGCAGGCCAGCCTGCCCACCGGCCGGCCGGCCGCAAGCTTCCCCATCATTTCGATGGATAGCATGGATCGTGCCCGGTCGACCCCCGGAAAGAACAGCACGATATGCCGGCCCCCCATGCTGCCAAGCTGGAACTGCGGGTTGCCGCCGCAGGGGGCGACGAACAAGGGGGCGGGCTCACCGGGACCGGGACGGTCGGTGTCGGGAAGCAGGAAGTCCATGATGCTTCAGGCCTTCAGATACGGAATGTCATGACAGGGCGCTATCCCGCCGGGCCGGCTGCAGGCTGACTGGCAGCCACAGCCCCTGGCGAAGGGCAACAGGTTGAGACAGGTTGCCGGCGCGCCATTCCTTCAGCAGGGCCAGCGCCACCAGCAGCGACGCTCCACCGAGATTGACCAGCAGGACCCGGGCCCAGGACGGATCGGGCCATAACACCAGCGCGCAGTAACCAACGAAACTGAGAATGGCGCCGGCAGCGAAGACCGGCAGCGGCTGCCGGCCCATCAGCGTCAGCGGCACCAGCCAAGGCTGGCGCAGCCAGGCGGCGTCCCGGGAGATGAACCGCTGTACCAGATGGGCCAGGGCCAGAATGTGGAGCAGGCGCTGCCAGGCGAGGTCGTTCTTGGCCCCCAGCGGCATCTCCCCTTCCATGGGGAAGCCGAACGTGATGCCCAGATGGCGCCATGGGGTCGCTGCCACGAGACCGGCCAGCACCCACAGGATGGCGGCCGCGTCCAGCAACCGGTGCCGGGGCCAGGACCAGCCCCGCCGGGCGCCAAGGCCGATTATCATGCCGATACAGAACAGCAATTGCCAGGCCAGCGGGTTGAACATCCAGCCCTGTCCGTCGAAGCCGGACGGCAGGTTCCGGCCCGTCACCTGCACCATCAGCCACAGCAGCAGCGAGGGCACCAGCACCAGGGCCGGGTGCCGGCCGGCCAGCGGCAGCAGGAAGGCGCTGAACAGCACCAGCGGCACATAGGTGGCCAGGATGTCGGCATATCCGGGCAGATATGACAGGGCGAACATGGCCGGCAGGGCCGCCACCGTATTGTCGATCAAGGGGGTGATGCCCAGGTGCCACAGCACGGCACGGTTGTCCGTCACCGCGAAGGCGAAGGCCCCGCCGGCCGCCAGCGCCATGGCCAGCAGCAGATAGGTGCGGTACAGCCGGAAGGAGCGCGAGGCCAGCCGGGCAGCCAGCGTCACCCAGCCATGCCTGGCCTGGTAATTGGCATAGCCGATGGCCAGGGACACACCGGCCAGCAGCATGAACACTTCCGCCGCATCGGAAAAGCCCAGCCAGCCCCAGGTCAGGTAGCGTGCCGGATTGGTCGGAATATGGTTGATGAAGATGGCCAGCAGCGCCAGACCCCGCAGCATATCGATGCGCAGGTCGCGGGCTTGCGATGGCGGGTTCTTCGACATGGGCGCTTGGGTCTTTGCGGCTGTTGACCCTTGAAGAACGTGCGCCCTTCCACTTTCATCCCGGCAAGGGATGCGTTTTTCACAGACCCGGGTCGTCGGCAACGCCGTCGATGGTCGCCACCAGCTTGTCGAGCGCGATGGGCAGGCTGCTGGACACCACCACCAGCGCGAAATCCTCATTGCGCCAGTAGCCCACCTCCATCCCTTCATATTCGGCCAGCGTGGGCCGGTGGGGGGCCAGGGTTTCGTCGGCGTTCAGGGACAGGGTCATGTGCCGCCCCAGCGCATCCTCGTAGAAAAGCTGACCCATGGGGCCCTGCTCGCTGTCGATGACCCGCGCACCGACCAGTTCCAGGCCGATAAGGTGCAGTTCGGGAATGGTCACCGCTTCTCCCAGGCGGGCTGACAGCCAGTGACGGATATCGTCCGGCCGCTTTCCGGACAGATCGGCGGAAACAGCGGTATCATTCCCGAAATCGCCATGCAGGTTGGCGGCCTCCTGCGCATAGGCCGGCAGGCCCGCGAAGACGGGAAGGCGCAGCAGGTCGTTCGCCCCCCAGCCGACCGCGACCATCAGGATCATGGCCGCGACGCGCGCCATGCGGCGGCGCCAGAGACCGCGGCGCAGACCCCGTTCCAGCGCCTGCACCAGCGGGGCCGGCAGACGCGGCCGGTCGGGCTCCGCCCGCGCCGCGACCAGCGCGAGCTGCTGCTCGGCATAGCGTGCCAGGCGCTCATGTTCCTCGGGCCGGACGGCCAGCCATTCACGCACCGCGGCCTCCCGTGACGGGTCCAAGGCCCCATCCAGGAAAGCATGCAGGTCGCTTTCCTCGATCCCGTCTCGCTGTTCGTCACCCATCATGGCGCCCCCCCTTCACCATTTTGAGAACCGGCTTCTCCACCCCCTCCAGTGCCTGCCGCAAGGCCTCGCGCCCCCGCGAGATGCGGGACATGAAGGTTCCCACCGGGATGCCCAGCCGGGTGGCGGCCTCCTCGTACCGCAGGTCCTCCACGGCGACCAGCAGGATGGCCTGGCGTTGTGCTTCCGGCAGCTTGTCCAGCGCCGCCAGCACCCGGCCCGCCTCCACCCGCGCCAACTGGTCGGGCTCCCGCGCACCGTCGCTGCCCTCATCCGCGTCGGCGATGATCCGCTGGTGAACCTGCTGCCGGCGCCGCCGGCTGATATGGCAGGTGTAAAGAATGCGGAACAGCCAGGCGCGCAGGTCGGTTCCCGGCTGCCATTGCGCGGCCGATGCCACCGCCTTGGTCAGGCAGTCCTGTAGAAGGTCCTCCGCCTCGTCCGACGCGCGCGTCAGCACGAAGGCGTAGCGGCGCAGCGCTGCCAGGTGCGAGGTCAGTTGCTGGTTGAACGGGTCGTCACTCATCATGATGCCGGCCGGAGGCTCCAATCACCCAGGAGAACGCGCAGGGCCCGGGTTTCATCCCGGGCCCTGCCACGAAAAATGGTCCTGGTTGCGCTTTCCGGCAAGCGGCCGGTCAGAGCAGGCGCGTCAGGGCGAAGAAGGTGGCGGAGACCAGGGCCGCCGCCGGCATGGTCAGAACCCAGGCCACCAGGATGCCCTTGGCCAGCCCCCAGCGCACCGAGGACGCACGGCGGGCCGAGCCCACACCGACAATGGCCCCCGTGATCGTGTGCGTCGTGCTGACGGGCACGCCCATGGCCGTTGCCGTGAACAGGGTGATGGCGCCCGCCGTTTCAGCGCAGCAGCCATGGACCGGCTTCAGGTCGGTCAGGCGCGACCCCATGGTCTTCACGATCTTCCAGCCGCCGAACAGGGTGCCCAGCCCCATGCAGGCTTGGCAGGAGATGACGACCCAGAAGGGCACGTGGAATTCGTTGCCCAGATAGCCCTGGCTGAACAGCAGCACGGCGATGATGCCCATGGTCTTCTGCGCGTCGTTGCCGCCATGCCCCAGCGAATAGAGCGAGGCGGAAACGATCTGCAGCCCGCGGAACACCTTGTCCACCTTGAAGGGCGAGAAGCCGCGGAAGATCCAGGAGACGATGGTCATCAGGATGATGGCCAGGATGAAGCCGATGGTCGGCGACACGAAGATGGCGACCGCCGTCTTGATCAGCCCGCTTTCCACCACGCCCGCCCCCGCCTTGGCGATGCCGGCCCCGACCAGCCCCCCTACCAGCGCGTGGGAGGAGGATGACGGAATGCCGCCCCACCAGGTGATCAGGTTCCATGTGATCGCCCCCATCAGCGCCGCGAAGATGACCGAGGCGTCGATGATGTCGGCGCTGACGATGCCCTTGCCGATGGTCGTGGCCACATGCAGGCCGAAGAACAGGAAGGCGATGAAATTGAAGAAGGCTGCCATGATCACGGCATTGCGCGGTGACAGCACGCGCGTGGATACCACCGTGGCGATGGAATTGGCGGCGTCATGCAGCCCGTTCAGAAAGTCGAACGCCAGCGCCAGGGCGATCAGCCCGATCAGCAGCGGCAGGGAGATCAGTTCCATGGGATCATTCCAGGGGATCGCGCGCGCGGGATCAGACGTTGTCGACGATGATGCTGTCGATGATGTCGGCGACATCCTCGCCCGCATCCAGCACGGCTTCCATGAGTTCCAGGATTTCCCGGATCAGCGCCTGGCGATAGGTGATGGGTGCGTCCAGTCCACCGCTTTCCTGGCGCAGGCGCGTCTTGGCGGCCCGCAGTATCTTGTCGCTGTCGCTTTCCAGTTCGGAGATTTCGCGCGTCATGCGCGTCATCTCCGTCACGTGGCGGGGGATGTTGCGCAGCTTGGGCAGGCATTCCGGCAGAATGGCGGCGCAGCGCACGATCAGGTCGGCCAGCGCATGCATTTCCGCCGTATATTCCATCGGCCCCGCTTCGGTGATATGCCGGGCAACATCCTGGATCAGGTCCACCATGTCGTCCATGCGCTTGGCCAGATCCTGGATGTCCGGCCGGTCGAACGGGACGATGAAGGAACGGTGGACCGCGGCCTGGATCTCCTTGGTGATCTTGTCGGCGTCGTTCTCGGCCTGATGGATGCGCTGGAAACGCATTTCCAGCTCATCCCCGTTGCGGATGAGATCCCGCAGCGCCTCCGCGGCGATGAGAATCTGGCGCGCATGATCGTCGAAATGGTCGAAAAACCGTTCTTCGCGGGGCATCAGGGCCCGGAACAGGCTCAGCATCTTGGGCTTCCGGATAACGCATGGCAGGGGCGGAGGAAGACCACCCGGTTGGCCCCCTCCTACCATTGAACGGCGTCAGGATGTAATGTAATTGTCACAAAACGGTCATGTTGAACCAAGATACTGGATGATTATCCGTCTGTGCCGACAACGGATAGCTACCCATCCGTCGCGTCCGGGGTATAGACTTAGTTTCATGGGCGAACGAAAAAACAGTGTGCAGTACGCGGCCCTGCCCTATCGTCTGGCCGCGACCGGCCCGCAGGTGCTGCTGGTCACCTCGCGGGAGACGCGGCGTTGGATCATCCCCAAGGGTTGGTCGAAAAAGAATGTCGCGCCGCACGACATGGCCGCCATCGAGGCGTTCGAGGAGGCTGGCGTCCGCGGCAAGGTCAAGAAGAAGCCTGTCGGGGACTATATCTATGACAAGCGGCTGGAGGACGGATCGGTCCTGGCTTGCGATGTGACGGTATTCCCGCTGGAGGTCTCGACCGAACTGGCGGATTGGCCGGAGCGGACCCAGCGGGAGCGGCGCTGGCTGTCCCCGGCGGAAGCACTTGAACTGATCAGCGAGCCGGGCCTGGTCCCGATCCTGAAACGCCTGGCGGGCCGGTGGGAGGCCTGAAGCCGTTCTGATGCCGGCCGAGCCCAGGGCCGTCTGCCATCTCAAGGCCGCCACATGGCGGGAGACGGCACCGGGCCGCGGGATCATCTCCCACCCCACCAGACCACCGGTTCCTGATCTGCCCCCCCCGCGCTGCGCTGCGGGCCGCCCATGTCCAGCGGTGCCTCCTGCAGGGGTGATCAGTCGGTCGCCGGCAGGTGACGGCGCTGTTGCCTGCCCTGCGCACCCTGACCTATTGCGCGGGAAAGCGTCTCCGGAACCGTCACTGACTGGGGGCACTGTCGGCTGCTTGTTCCTGTGCGATCAGCCGGTCCAGCTTGCGGCGGGCCAGCACCGCACCGGCGTCGATCGGCAGCAGCATGGGGCGCAGGCTGGAAAGGTCGGCGGTGCCGATGCGCCGTTGCTGGTCCTCCAGCATCGGCTTGTCCTCATGCTCGAACGCGCGCTGCAGCATCGCCCGCAGCCGCGTCGAATATTCGGCATCATCCATGCGGTCACGCCTTGTCCCGCAGACGAAGTAGTGGGTGCTTTGCGCTGTTTCCGGCGTCATGCTGTGCAGGGCCCAGACCTCGTCTTCCCGGCTGCGGCCGCGATCGGCCGGCGTCAGGGCGGTCTTGATGACCATGACGGCCGGGGCCTGCCATTCCGCCCGGGTCCAGGCATTCGCCCGCTGCGAGGCGGAAATGCGTTCGTGGAACCGGGGCGGCGGCACAACGTCCCGGTTCTCCCATTCCACGGCCAGACCGGCATCGGTCTCGGCCACGGCCGGCCGCACCCCCGTCATGACACCGCCCAGGCTGTCTGGATGCAGATAGTCGGCGTGGCTGAGGTCCAGGAGATTGTCGGTGACCAGGCGATAGCTGGCCCGGATGGCGAGGGTGAAATGGATGCGCGCCGTTTCCGGCGTCTCGTCGATGAACGACAAATCGGGGATCAGGCCCGTGTCGGCCTGTCGGGCATCACCCATCCATATCCAGATGGCGCCGTGGCGTTCCTCAACCGGGAAGCTTTGCACGCGCAGCGCCGTGGTCGCCCGCCCATGCGGATTGAGCGCGCAGCGCCCCGACCCGTCGAACGCCAGCCCGTGATAGCCGCAGACGATGCGGTCCTGTTCGATCGTGCCCGTGGAAAGGGGGGCGAAGCGGTGTGGGCACCGGTCCAGCAGCGCGCTGATGCCGGTGGATGCGCGAAAGGCCACGACCGGGATGTCGATGATCGTCCGGGCAAGCGGAACATCACCCAGCTCATGGCTGAAACCAAATTGATACCAGCGATTTAGCAGGAAGTTTTCCATGCCGCCTTCCCTCCCGATTGATGCCGTTGTTCCGGTTCCCATCCTGATGAGGGTCCGGCTTCCGGCAAGTATCGGCGGGTGGTCAATCATGCGTCAAATGACTTGAAGTCCGTCATTATTCCACCTATGAATGCTAGGCGTGTCCGGGCCTGTCATCATCCTTCTTCCATGGGTTGCTGGCTGTCGCGGGCTGCCGCCTGGGCGCGCAGTTCAATGCGGAAGCGCTGCAAATCGTCGATCCGCTGATAGGGCAGAACCGTCTGCAGGCTTTCCGCCGGCTCTCCGCCCAGCAGGGCCAGGATATGCCGTGCCAGTTCCTCGCCATCGCGGCGCTGCGGCTGGTAATAATAGGTGACACCCTGTTCGAACGGCATGCGGAAGGGCATGCCGCCGAAGCCGACGATGCGCAGCCCGTCGCGGGTCGGGTCCATCCCATGTTCCAGGGCCGCCTCCATGGCGCCGAACATGGATAGTTGGTTGGCGCACAGGATGGCGGTGACGGTGCTGTCACGCCGCAGCAGGTCACGCACGGCCGCTTGGCTGGCCCAGACCGACAGGTTGCCGCTGACCAGCAGCGATTTGTCCCAGGGCAGGCCCAGTTCCGCCAGGGCGCGCTGGTATCCGCGCAGGCGGAAACTGGCATAGGTGAGGCCACCGGTGGGGTTGAACAGGGCGATCCGCTTGTGTCCCTCCGCTGCCAGGCGGATCATGGCGTCATAGACCCCGCCTTCGTCATCATGATCGACGAAGGCATGGGGACTGTGCAGTTCGGTACGGCCGAAACTGACGAAGGGAAATTTGAATTCCAGGCAGAAACGGGCCCGCTCATCCATCGGCGTGGTGCGGGAGAAGATGATCCCATCGGCCAGACGCTGCTGAAAGACGCGGCGCACCATTTCCAGGGGCGGTTGCGTGGCCGTCTGCGCCAGGACGATCAGGTTGTAGCTGTCCGTCTCCAGCGTGCGGGACACGCCTTCCACCTGTGCCAGGAAGCCGGCATCGCCATAATCCGCCACTTCGGGCGCGAAGAAGATCGAACAGATCTTCATCGTCCGCCCCGTGCGCAGATAAACGCCACCGGCATCGGGCAGATAACCCAGGCTGGCCGCCGCCTGCTTTACCCGCGCGACCGTCTCCGGCTTCACCTCCGGCCCGTCTTTCAGCGCCCGCGATACGGTCGTAATCGACAGCCCCAGATGCTCGGCAAGGGTTTTCAGGTTGGTGCGCTGGGTGGGTTGCATGGCAGGCGGCTCGTCTGTTCACCTTTACAAGGGCCGCGAGGTTATACCAACTTGCGATGAGTAGAACTCATCGCAAGTTGGTCCAGTGGCGACCGCCACAGCACCGCTCGTGCGGCGTAGCCAAAGTATTATGGGCAATCGGCAGCCGGCGGCACCTCATTCTCATGCATGACCCGGCGCATGAAATCGAAGGACGCCTTGGGCGTGCGTTTCAGGGTTTCATAATCCACATGGACCAGACCGAAGCGCTTATTGTACCCGTGCGCCCATTCGAAATTATCCAGCAGGGACCAGGGCATGTAGCCCTGCACATTGGCGCCCGCTGTGATGGCACGGTGCATGCCGGCCAGATAATCCCGGTAGTAGGCGATGCGGTCCTGGTCGTTGATGCGGCCGTCCGGGCCGGGAATATCCAGGAAGGCCGCCCCGTTCTCCGTCACGAAGACAGGCGGATTGTCATAGTCGCGGCGAAGCCCGTCCAGGATTTCATAAAAGGCATGCCCGTCGATGCCCCAGTTCATCTCCGTCCGGCGCAGATATTTCTCCGGCTCCACGATGCGGAACGGCCAGGCGGTTCCTTCCGCAGGGGCCAGATAGGTGGGGAAATAATGGTTCACCCCCTGGAAATCCACGGGCCGGTGGATTTCCGCCATATCGCCCGCCTGGATATGGGGGGCAAAACGATCCAGTACGCTGTCGGGATAGTGGCCCCGATGGACCGGACCCAGAAACACGCCGTTCCATTTATCTTCAAACAGCCCCACCAGATGGCGGTCGCGGTCGGCGAATTGCGGCAGGGGGCGGCCCTTGTGGACAGGCAGAACGAAACCGACCGGCACGCCGGGCGCCAGGTCCCGCACCACCTGAACGGCGCGGCCATGGGCCAGGTTCAGGTGGTGGGCCACGCGCACGGCGGCACGCGGATCGGTCAGGCCGGGGGCGTGGCGGCCCTCCTCGTTGCCCACCCAGGCGCAGACGGACGGCTCGTTGAAGGTGACCCAGGCGCAGGCGCGGTCACCCACACGACGCACCATCAGGTCGGCGTAATCGGCGAACCAGCCGGCGCTGTCACGGTTGACCCAGCCGCCCTGGTCCTGAAGGGCCTGCGGCAGGTCCCAATGATATAGGCAGGGCCAGGGCTCCAACCCCCGTTCCAGCATGCCATCCACCAGCCGGTCATAGAAATCCAGGCCCTTCTGGTTGACAGCCCCCAAGCCATCCGGCAGCACGCGGCCCCACATGATGGAAAAACGGTACTGACGGGCACCAAGGTCGCGGATCAGGTCCAGATCGCCCGCCCAGCGATGATAATGGTCGCAGGCCACGGTGCCGGTATCGCCATTGGCAACCCGACCGGGTGTTGCGCAATAGGTGTCCCAGATGCTGGGTCCGCGCCCGTCATCGGGCGCCCCCCCTTCGATCTGATAGCTGGAGGTGGAGACACCCCACCGGAACCCGTCGGGGAAACGCATTGTCGCCGTCATTTACTGCCTGTCGGAAAAGGAAGTCAGCCGATGCCGCTGCACATCGCCAGGGCGCGCAGGCGGTCGGATAGATGGCTCGTGAGCATCAACAGAAAAATCGTAACGTTACGGAAATAGCATGTCTAGAAAGAATCTCCGTCAAAACGTGTTTTTACAGGTTTGACATTGAGGGCATCCTGCCCATACTCACGACAAATCGAAACGTTTTGGATTGTGCGGCGCAATGAGATCAGGGATCAAAACATGCTGCGCTGCCGCACAATTCGCGGCAATTTCCTGGCTGGCTCTGATGGGCGCCGCCGCACAGGCGCAGGAACTGGAGGTCATGCACTGGCTGACCTCTGGCGGGGAATCTGCGTCGCTGGCCGTCGTGCGCCAAGCCTATCAGGATCAGGGTGGAAGATGGCGTGATGCGCCGGTGCCCGGCGGCTCATCCGCCCGTGCTGCTGCCGTCAATCGTATCCTGGGGGGCAACCCGCCGCCGGTCTTCCTGTTCTCCGTGGGGACGCAACTGACGGAACTGTCGGCACATGGTCTTGTCATGCCGGTACCAGGGGCAGGGCCGGAATGGGACCGGGTCCTGCCCCCGCTGCTGGCGCGGTCGGCCAAATATCAGGGGCATTACATGGGTGCCCCGCTGAATATCCATGGCGAGAACTGGATGTTCTACAACGCCGCCCTGCTGCAACAGGCCAGTCTGGCCGTGCCGCGGACCTGGGCGGAGTTCCTGGATGCGGCGGCGCGGTTGAAAGCCATGGGCAAGATACCCATCGCACTCGGTGGCCAGCCCTGGCAGGAAAGGCTGCTGTTCAACGCCGTTGTGCTGGGTGTCGGCGGGCGCGATTTCTACCGTCAGGTCTATGAACAACTGGACCCGGCGGCCCTGGCAAGCCCCACCATGCTGGAAGCGTTCCGCGTGTTCGCCAGCCTGCGCCCCTTCGTGGATGAGGGCAGCCCCGGCCGGCGCTGGAACCAGGCGACGGCCATGCTGATGCGCGGTGACGCGGGGTTTCAGTTCATGGGCGACTGGGCCAAGGGGGATATCAGGGCGGCCGGGTTGGAACCGGGGGTGGAGATCGGCTGCGCCCTGGCCCCTGCCCGCGACCAGGCCTACATCATGGTGGTGGACGCCTTCGCCTTCACCCCCCCGCGTGATGCCGCCACGGCGGCGGCGCAGCAGCACTTCGTCACAGTCATGATGGACAGGGATGTGCAGGCCGGGCTGAACCAGGCCAAGGGTTCCATCCCCGTCCGCACCGATGTGCCGGAAGATGGCTTCGACGCTTGCGCGAAACAGGCCATGGCCCTGATCCGCGATCCGGCCACCAATCTGGCATCGACGGGCATGGGCCTGCCCGGTGGGGTGGCGGGGGCCCTGGATGACGCCATCTCCCATTTCTGGAACGATCCACGCCTGAGCCCGGAAGAAGGGCAGGAACTGCTGCGCAAATCGCTGCTGGCATTTCGCTGACCCCGCCAGAAACGGCCATAATGATCAAGGATAAGGGAGGACGGGGATGAAGGCATCGCATCGGGCACCCACCATCGCCCTGTTGCCGGCAGGGTTGATCACCTTCGTCTGTTTCTATCTGTTCATCGGCTGGACCTTCGCCATCTCACTGACGGGCTCGCAATTGCTGCCCAGTTGGGATTTTGTCGGCCTGCTTCAGTATGAGCGCCTGTTCGCCAGTGCGCGCTGGTGGACGGCGCTGGGCAATATGGTCCTTTACGGGGCGCTGTTCATCACGGGCTGCCTGGCCCTGGGCTATCTGCTGGCCATCCTGATCGACCGGGGCGTGCGGGCGGAGGGCCTGTATCGCACCATTTTCATGCTGCCTTTGTCCATGTCCTTCATCGTCACGGGCATCATCTGGCAATGGATGCTCAATCCCGGCCTGGGCATCCAGCAGGCCGTGCGTGGGCTGGGATGGGAGGAATTTGCCTTCAACTGGCTGGTGCGGGCCGACCGGTCCATCTACACCGTGGCGCTCGCCGGCATCTGGCAGCAATCGGGCCTGTGCATGGCCCTGTTCCTGGCGGGCCTGCGCGGGGTTGACCCCAATATCTGGAAGGCGGCGAAGGTTGACGGCATTCCCACCTGGCGGGTCTATGCCTCCATCATCACACCCATGCTGCGGCCGGTTTTCTTCACGGCGGGCATTCTTCTCTTCTCGCTGGTGGTGAAATCCTTCGATCTGGTGGTGGCGCTGACGGGCGGGGGGCCGGGCTTCTCTTCCGACCTGCCGGCCCGCTTCGTCATGGAGCATATCCTGAACCGGCAGGAACTGGGGCTGGGGGCGGCGGGTGCCTGCATGATGCTGGCCACCATTGCCGCCGTCGTCGGCCCCTATCTCTATGCCGAAATCCGGCAGAAGAAGGGGAATTGAGAATGCGGCGCCTGCCCCTTTACCTGATGCTGTCCATCGCGGCGATTGTGGTGCTGTTCCCGCTGCTGGTCATGCTTTCCACCTCGCTGAAGCCACTGGCGGAGATCAATAATGGCAGCCTGTTCGCCCTGCCGCAGGAACCGACTGTCGATGCCTGGACCAAGGCCTGGGGTGGGGCCTGCATCTCCGGTGATTGCCGGGGCCTGTCGGTCTGGTTCGGCAATTCCTTTGCCATTGTGCTGCCGGCGCTGTTCTGCTCCCTCGGGCTTGGGGCGCTGACGGGCTATGCGCTCAGCCTGCGCACGGCGCGGTGGGTGGACTACCTGTTCGCCGCCCTGCTGATCGGCCTGTTCATCCCGCCGCAGGTCACGCTCTATCCCATGATTGCACTGGTACGCGAACTGGGCCTGTTCGGGACGCGGGGCGGGCTGGTCTTTGCCCACACGGTCTGGGGTCTGGCCTTCGTCACCCTGCTGTTCCGCAACTTCTTCCTGTCGGTGCCGCGCGACCTTCTGAAGGCGGCGCGGATCGACGGGGCCGGGTTCCTGGCCACCTTCTGGTATGTGATGCTGCCTTTGTCGCTGCCGGTCTGTGCCGTCGCCCTGGTGCTGCAATTCACCTATATCTGGAACGATTTCATCCTGGGCCTGACCTTCGCGGGGCCGGGGCAGCAGCCGGTGACGGTGGCGCTGAACGTGCTGGCCGGGTCGCAGCTCGGGCCGCAGGAATATAATGTCAACATGGCGGCGACCATGATCGCCGCCCTGCCCACCATCCTGGTCTATCTCCTGTCCGGACGGCTGTTCGTGCGCGGGATCGCGGCCGGGGCCGTGAAGGGATGATGAGGATGCAACGGGTCCGCCTGCATGAAATCGCCAAGCGCTTCGGGACCACGGTGGTTCTGGAAAAGATCGACCTGGATATCGAGCCGGGGGAATTCCTTGTGCTGCTGGGCCCGTCGGGTTGCGGCAAGTCCACGCTGCTGAACATCGTGGCGGGGCTGGAGGAGCCGAGCGGCGGCACACTGCATTTCGGCGACCGCGACGTGACGGCGCTGGAACCCGACCAGCGCGACATTGCCATGGTGTTCCAGTCCTACGCGCTTTACCCGACCATGTCGGTCGCGCGGAATATCGGTTTCGGGTTGAAGATGCGCGGGCTGGACCGGGCCGGGATCGAGGCGAAGGTGGCGGATGTGGCCCGGTTGCTGCAAATCGAACATCTGCTGGACCGCAAGCCGTCGCAGCTTTCCGGCGGGCAGCAGCAGCGGGTGGCCATCGGCCGTGCCCTGGTGCGGGAACCACAGGTGTTCCTTCTGGACGAGCCGTTGAGCAACCTGGATGCAAAGCTGCGCGCCGACATGCGCGTGGAATTGAAACGCCTGCATGAGCGCTCCCGGCGCACCACCCTCTATGTGACCCATGATCAGGTGGAGGCGATGACGCTGGCCAGCCGCATCGTGGTGATGAACAAGGGCCGTGTGCAGCAATGCGACCGGCCGGAACTGGTCTATGCGAAGCCGGCAAACCGCTTCGTGGCCGGCTTCGTCGGTGCGCCGACGATGAATTTCCTGGAAGGGGAGCTGGCGGCGGCGGGTGACTTGCCGGGATTGCGGCTGGGGGAGGCCATCCTGCCCTTGCCGAGGCTGCCGGCGGCCACCGCACGGCACATGGGACGCCCGCTGGTGCTGGGCCTGCGGCCGGAACATCTGGCTCTGGCCCCGGCTCCGACGGATAGGGCCGGCACCTGCCGGGGTCAGGTACTCATGACCGAGCCGACCGGGCCCGACACCTATGTGTTGATCCGGCTGGCCGGCCGGGAGGTCACGGCCCGCATGCCGCCCGGTGTGGCCCTGTCGCCCGGACAGATGGTGGACCTGCGCCTGGACGGTGCGGCCGCCAGCCTGTTCGACAGCGGCGACGGCCAACGCCTGGATTGAGGGTCGGATGATGGTGACACCAAAGCCCCTGGTGCTGGTGATGGGCGTGTGCGGTTGTGGCAAGTCCACCTTGGGGGCGGCATTGGCCGAGGCCTTGGGCACGGGCTTTCTGGAAGGGGACAGGCTGCATCCCCCGGAAAATGTCGCCCGCATGCAGGCCGGCATTCCCCTGACGGATGGGGACCGGCAGGGCTGGCTGACGGCGATCGCCGCGGAAATCCGGGCCGCGGCAAGGGCCGGGACCGGGTTGGTCGTGGCCTGTTCGGCCCTGAAACGGCGTTATCGCGAGATGCTACGCGCCGGTGGGCTGCCGCTTGCCGTCATCCATCTCCATGGTCCGCGCGAAATCCTGGCCGACCGGATGGCCGCGCGACCCGGCCATTTCATGCCGGTATCCCTGCTGGACAGCCAGCTTGAAACCCTGGAGTTACCGACAGCGGAGGCAGGCGCCGTGACGCTGGACCTGCGGGAGCCGATGCCGGTATTGCTGGGCAGCGCCCTGGCCTTCATCCGGGCAGAATGATACTCATCCGCCTTGATACTGATCGATGGCCACTATCAAGGCGGCCGCATTCCGCCGGCCCTCATATCGGGGTTCAGCCGGACACCGCCGCGAAGCCGCCATAGCGGCCATCCATATAGACCAGCGGGTCGATCGGGCTCAAGTCCAGCACCGCCTGCACCTCCCCGATGAACACCCCGTGGGTGCCGAACCGGGTGTTCGCCACATTGCGGCAGAAGAAGCTGGCCTGCGCATCGGCCAGATAGGCATGGCCCAGGGGGGAGCATCGCCAGTCGCCGATGGCGAAGCGCGCCTCTCCCTTCTCCCGGCCGGCACAAAGGCTGGATATTTCCAGTTGCCGCGCCGTCAGGATGTTGATGCAGAAATCCGCCCCCTCTGACAGCGGTGCGAACAGGCTGGCCGACCGGTTCACGCAGATCAGCATGGAGGGCGGGTCCATGCTAAGTTCGCTGACCGCTGTGGCCGTCATGGCGAAGCGCTGGCCCTCGTGGTGGCAGGTGATGACCACGACGGCCTTGGCAAGACTGCGCAACCCCTTGCGCAGGGCTGCGGCGATATCGGCCTTGTCGGTGGCGACGGCGTCAGTAGGCATCGATTTCCCTCAGCGCCGCTCCAGCCTCCCGCCAACTATCCGCACCGGCCGGCAGGCCGGCATACAGCGTGGCATGCAGCAGGATTTCACGGATCTCCTCCTTGCTGACCCCATTGGCGATGGCCCCCTTCACATGGTTGCGAAGCTGGGCGGGACGGCTCTGTCCCACCAGGATGGCGATGGTCAGCATGGAACGGATTTTCAGCGACAGGCTGGGCCGGTCCCACACCTCGCCAAAGCAGATGCGCGTGACGGCATCCTGCAGGGGCATGGTGAAATCATCGGCATCCAGCAGGCTTTTCATGCCCTCGGCCCCGAAAATCTGCTCCCGCAGGGCCCGGCCACGCGCGGCGGCATCGGTGTCATGTGACGAACTCATTTTGTTTGCTCCTGTTCGTGGGGCCACAGAAAGGGCCTTGCGGTCCCGGCCATCGTTTCCATTTCATATGCGGCGGCGGGGGACAGGCCGATGGCGCGCATGAAGCCATGGATCATGCCTGGTGCGGTGCGGACCTGTACCGGCACACCGGCATCGTGCAGCCGTGCCGCATAATCCTCCCCCTCCCCCCGCAACGGATCATGCTCGGCCCCGATCAGCAGGGCCGGGGGAAGGCCGGAAAGGTCCGGCACGGACAGGGGTGGCATCAAAAAGGGCTCCGCCGCCTGCGACTGCCGGTAAATCCGCACGAAATCCTCCACCCGTGGCACCGTCAGCAGCGGGTCGCGGCCCTGATGGTATGACGGTCGATCGGGTATCAGCGCATAGGCGCCATACATCAGCATCTGACAGACGGGCCGGACATCCAGGCCCGCATCGCGCGCCATGATGGCGGTCATGGTCGCGAACAGGGCGCCGACACTGTCGCCGGCCACGGCGATGCGGCGCGGATCGACACCCAGCAGACCGGCATGGCTCACAAGCCACTGGAAGGCCGTCAGGCAATCTTCCTGTGCCGCGTGATAGCTGCTCTCCGGCAGGCGGCGATATTGCACGCTGACCACCACCGCCCCGGTCGCCTCGGCCAGCCCCTGGGCCACGATGTCGAAGCTTTCGACACTGCCGAAGACGAAGCCGCCGCCATGGAAATAGCATATGCCCGGCCGTTCGATATCGCGCCCCGGATGGAACAGGGTGATACCGATCTCCCGTCCCGGCGCCACGATGAAACTGGCATGGCGCCGCAGGCCGGGAGCGGGGGGCCGGGCAAAGGCACCGGCATTCAGATCGGAGAGGAGCCGGGCGGCCGACAGGGTTCCGCCGCCCGGTGACTGCGCCGCACGGAAGGCCCCCAGATAGGCCTCCATCCCCTCCGCCAGGGTCGCAGGCGCCGCTGTCGCGGACACGGGCGGGCTCAGGCGAACGCCTCATACCTTATGTCCGGGGCATCCACGGACAGTTCGGCCAGACGCGGGGCGACCTCCTGTGCGAACAAGGTCAGGTTCTCCACCGTCTCTGTATGGCCCAGCGTGCCGGCCTGCCCCATCATCAGCAGATTGCCGAACCCGCCGACATCGGCATAGAAGCGGCTGATCTGTCCGAACACGTCATCCGGCGTGCCGACGAACATCAGGCCGGCATCGATATATTGCTCGATGGTCGGGTCGGACGGCAGCGGGCTGCCATCGCGCAGGCGGGGGCGGATGGCATTTGGCCCGGCCTTCAGCAGGCGGACATTATCCTTGACCGACGTGAAGCCGGCCGGGTTGCGGAATTGCGGGTCCAGCCGTGCCGCCGTCGTGAAATAGGCCTTCATCTGTTCCGCCCGCTCGAACGCCGTCCGCCGGTCATGGGCGACCGAAACCAGGCCCAGATAGCCCAGCCGATCCTCCGACGCGGGCGCTCCGTGCGCTTCCTGATAGGCCTTGCGATAGGCGGCAAAGACCGACCGTGCAACGGCACCCGACAGGAAGGTGGCGCAGACATAGCCCAGCTTCGCCTGCTGTGCGGCGCTGGACCCGCTGGATGCCGTCATCCAGATGGGGGGCGTGGGCTGCTGGATGGGACGCGGCCACAGGCTGACGGCGCGATAATTGAAGAATTCCCCGTCCCAGGAGAAATTGTCCCCCTGGTTGGTCAGCGCCTCCCGGATCAGGTCATGGGCTTCCCAGAACCGGTCCATGAAGCGGACGGGCTGGCGGTTGGACATGAACACCTCATACGCCGCCCCCTTGACCAGCCCGACCTCCAGCCGGCCGTTGGAGATCACGTCGGCCATGGCGATTTCTTCCGCCACGCGCACCGGGTTGGCGCGATTGCCGATGGGAATACCCAGCGCCAGCAGCCGCGCGTTGCGCGTCTGGCGCGCCAGGATGGCCAGCGTCGTCATGCAGGATGTCGACATGCAAGTCGCCGCCGCATGATGCTCGTTGATCATGATGTTGTATCCCAGCTCGTCGGCCAGGACATATTCATCCAGATAGCGGTTGATCAGCCGCCCCGCCTCCACCGGGTCGCAATGATGCTGCGGCAGGGTGATGCGCATCGGTCCCGGCACCTCGAAGGCGGGGTGATAGGCCTGTTCGCTGAATTGCCAGACTTTCATGAAGGGTACTCCTCAAGCCGCGACGGCGGCGCCGCCGCGGGCGAAATCGCCGATGCGCCGTGCCGCCATATCGGGGCGGTCGACATAGATGCGATGACCGCATTCCGGGATGGTTTCGAACGTGGAGCCGGGGATCAGCGCGGCATAGTCGCGCCCGTAATCCAGGGATGCGATGGCGTCATCCTCTCCCCACAGGACCAGCGTCGGGACGGTGACGCGGTGAAGACGGTGGCGGAGCTTGGGGTTGCACATATAAGGCGACCAGCCGAACAGCATGGTGGCCTCCGCATTGCGCACGCGCCGTTCCAGGACCTCCTCCGGCATGGCGGCCAGGTCCAGCCGGGGGGCGGGCGTCAATTGCGACTGGCGCTCCAACGTGCCGCCATCCTGCACGAAAATGTCCAGCACGCGGCGCGTCGTGCGGTCCGCCGTTTCGATCCCGAACGGGGCGCCCAGCACCGACAGGGCCACGCGCCCATTATTCTTCACCAGCATTTCCGCCGCGATCCAGCCGCCGAAGGAAAAGCCGGCCAGCACCACATCGTGCAAATCCAACTGGTCCAGCAGGTCCAGATAGAAATAACCCAGATCATCGACGGTGGAGTAGGACCGTGGCAGGTCCGACCCGCCGAAGCCCGGATGCGACGGGGCATAGACCGTGTGCGTGGCCGACAGAAGATCGATCAGGGGAAACAGCGCCTCCACCCCGTCCATGCCATGCAGCAGCAGCAGGGGCCGACCTTCGCCCTTGACCAGCATTTCCAGGCGAACGCCGCCCACCTGTAAAAACCGCGTTCCGGAAGGAGAGAGGGCGTTCGCCGCTTCGCTATTCATCCGCCATGACCTTTCTTGAACGCTTCACGCTTGATTGACGATGGCTGATTCTTGGCCGGGCGAAGGCTTTGCCGTCCAATTCTTTGTCTTGCAGAACTGATGCCGGCGCGGTATCAATTAGACATGGAACTTCGACATCTCCGGTATTTTCAAGCAGTTGCACGCGAGGAGCACTTCGGTCGCGCCGCGCAGGCGATCCGCATCGCCCAGCCGGCGCTGACCCGTCAGGTCCGCGACCTGGAGGAAGAACTGGGCGTGCAACTGTTCGAACGGCTGCCGCGCGGCGTGCGCCTGTCACCGGCGGGGCGGGCCTTCCTGGAAGATACCGACGCCATTCTGGAAAAGCTGCAGCGCTCCGTCGCGCGCGCAAAAAGCTATGCCACCGGTCATGTCGGGTCGGTGCAGATCGGGTTCAGCGAGCTGGCGTCCCGCCATCCCGACATCCCGTCCAAGCTGCTGCGGTTCCGCCTGGATGAACCCATGGTGGAACTGAACCTTCTGCCGATGAGTTCGTTGAACCAGATCGACGGCCTGCGCAACGGCACCGTGGATGTGGCCATTGTCTATGACATTCATCTGCCGGACGAAAACCACGGGCAGTTGGAAACCTGCGAGCTGGGCAATAGCGAGATCGTGCTGGCCATCCATGAGGATCATCCGCTGGCCCAACGCCCCATCCGGATGCAGGATCTGGCGGAGGAACGTTTCATCTTCCCTGCCCGCAAGCCGCAACCGCGTTATTTCGACCGGCTGATGCAGGCCTGCATGGACAATGGCTTTTCACCCAACATCGTGCAGGAAACGGCCACCGACAGCATCCTGTTGAGCCTGGTGGCCGTCGGCCTGGGCATCGGCTTCACCCAGCAGACGCGGCAGGTGCCGCGTCAGGGTGTGTTGCTGCGGGAGGTGGAGGATCTGGAGCTGTCCTTCCGCCTGCATCTGGCCTGGCGCCGCTCCGACCCCTCGCCCGCCGTGCTGCGTTTCATCAACGCGATGCGGTAGGGGGACGCAACCGCCCATACGTCGTCGCCAGGTCCTGCTTGTCCATCACGCCCAGCTTGCAATAGGCGCGGCGGCGATAGGTGATGATGCTGGACAGGGTCAGGCCGGTGGCGGCACCGATTTCCGCCTGGGTCCGGCCCAGGATCATATTGGCGGCAACTTCCGCCTCACGCAGGCTCAACCCCACGCCGGCGGCTAGAAGCACGTCTGCCACCGTTTCCGGCGTATCATCACAGGGCCGGTTGGCCGACAGATCGACATGGCGGCACAGTGCTGCCATCAGGATGGGGGCTGCACCCTCCAGCCGTTCGATGTCCGCCGGCTGGAACTCGCCATCAACGGAGCTGCGGTAGCCGCTGGCCACCAGCGCACGCGGCCCCGCCGACAGGATGCTCAGCCGTTCGGCGATGTCCCCACGCTCGTAGCAGGTGCGGCGGTAATCGGGATCGGCGATGTCGCGCGCGCGCGTGCGCACCACCATGACACCACCCCTGGCACGGCCCGGCACCGCACGGCGGACGGCCTGATCGGTGCGCCAGAAACGGCCGCAATAAGCCTGTGAGGCCGAGCGGGCGAAATCCGGCACGGCCCGGCAATCCCCCTCCGCGAACAGGGCGCGGGGGGCCCCCGGTCCGGTCGGGGCAAAGGCGGAGAACAGCCGCGCACCGCACAGGTCACGCAGGCTCAGCAGGAACCGGGCCGGGAAGTCCGGGGTGCCGACCGCGGCCACCAGCCCGGCCAGCATCGTCATGTCATCACGCCTGTCCATCATCCTGTCCCCCTGCCGGGGGGACGAAGGCCCGCCGCACCCGGCCTATGCTGGCCCCAACCATTCAACGACATCCGGGAGACGATGCCATGTCCACGCCGCCGAAGATCAAGGGCCTTTACCATTTCGCCTATCCCTGCCGCGATGCGGAGGAAACCCGCCATTTCTACGAGGATGTGCTGGGCCTGCCGCTGGTCAATTGCATGACCGCCGATCGCGTGCCCAGCACGGGAGAGGAAAAGCCCTATGCCCATATGTTCTTCGCCATGACCGATGGCTCCTACATCGCCTTTTTCGACCTCGGCGAAAACGAGATGCCTGCCCCCTCCCCCAACACTCCCGGCTGGGTGCAGCATTTCGCGATGGAAACCGGGTCCGTGGCCGATGTCCTGGCCATGCGCGAACGGCTGGTCGCGCATGGGGTGGAGGTGCTGGGACTGGTCGATCACGAATTCGTGAAATCCATCTATTTCTTCGATCCCAACGGCCTGCGTCTTGAGGTGACGGCCCGCACGGAATCCCCCACCTACCTTGCCGATGCCGCCCGCACGGCCCGCGCCGACCTGGACCGATGGACGGCGGCCAAGGCCGCACGGCTGAAGGCGCGGGCGGGGTGAACCGGAACGATGCCCCCCTTCCCTCGGCCTGTCCGGGGAAAGGGGGCTTTGCCATCACCCTTCCAGGAACCCCTTGCGCCGGCTCCAGTCCGTGATCAGGCCGATGCAGGTGGCCAGATGCTCAGGCTGGCCGATATAATAATGCGTGGCCCCGATGATGCGGTGATATTCCTTGTCCGGTGTGGCCAATGCCGCGTTGATGGCCGGATTGTGCGAGGCCGGGACGGCATCATCGGCCGTGTTCTCGATCTGCAGCACCGGTGTCCGGTGGATGCGGGCGGCGTTCATCGGCCCCTTGGCGTTGGACAGATCATAGCTCCACTGGCTGAGCCAGGATCGCAGGGTGCAGAAGCGCGCCAGCCCCACCGGCCCGACATTGACGGTACGCGGATCGCCCATATAGGTCCAGTTCGGCCGCCGTTCATTGGGATCGACCGTGGGGTCGATCCAGCGCACGTCGCACATGGTGCGATGGACGATGAAGGCGCGTTCCTGCTCAGCCCCGCCGCGCCGGCGCAGCCGTTCCAGCTGTTCCTGGCACCATTGGGTGATACGGCGGTTGCGGGCAACCTGGCCGGCACGGAACCGGCTGATGAAATCGGGGTCGAAGGCCGGCTTGTTGGGGCAATCGTCGGCATAAATGTCGAAAGCAACGTCACGCCGGTCGGGATCAGCCTCGTCCAGCACCGATGGGTCCAGCCATTCGGTCAGGGTTTCCGCGCGGGACAGATGGGCGGCGATGAAGATGACGCCATCGGCCATTTGTAGCCCGGCCTGGGTCAGGTCCAGCGCGTCACCGGCCGGTGTGTGGGTGATGGATGGTTTCTCCGCCTGCGCCTGATAGAACAGCGACAGCGATCCGCCCCCGGACCAGCCGACCAGCACCACCCGCTCATAGCCCAGCACCTCACGGGCATGGGCGATCCAGCGGCCAAGGTCGATGGCCACCTTCTCCATGATCAGGGCGCTGTCGTTGCGGGGGTAACGGCTGGCGGCACACAGCACATCCAGCCCCTGATCCGCCAGCGCCATCGGCATGGGCAGCAATTGCAGCGTCGATGTCGGGTGCATGAAAAGATAGACCGTGCGGGCGCGGGCAGCCGGCCGGCACAGAAGCTGGCCTTCCAGGTTGACCTTCCCTGAATTGCCGGCAAAGCCATAGGTTTCGCTGAACCCCCTGATGTCGGGGAAGCTGACCACCTGCGGCTGCCGGACCCAGGCTGTTGGTTGCGACATGTTCGTTTCTCTCTTCGGATTGTTCTTCTGCTGACGGTGCGCTTACAACGGCACGGTCGTCACATCATGCCGGAATAGCCATTCGTAGCGTTCGGCCACCCGTTCAGGGTCCCATTCCCGGTCCACATAGGCTTGTGCCCCCGCGGCCTCGGCCAGGGCCGGATTGTGGAAGCGGCCGGCATTGGCCGAGGCCGCCTGGACCACCCGCGTCGTGCGGGGGATGCGCGCAGCCTGATAGGCCTGGAATGCCCGCGCATGGTCGCCGGCATAGGTTTCCAGTGCCCGGCCCAGGACAAAGGCATCCTCGACGGCCATGCCCGCCCCCGCCGCCATGAAGGGCAGCATTGGATGGGCGGCGTCGCCCAGCAGCGTGACGCGGCCCTTCGTCCAATTGTCCAGCGGCTGACGCGACAGCAACGCCCAGCGGAAGGGCTGCGGGATGGCCCGGATATAGGTGTGAACATCGGCATGCCAGCCGGCATAGTCGGCCAGACAGGCCTCCACCGTGGACGGGCTGGACCAGGATTCCGTCTTCCAGTCCTGGTTTTCCACGACGCTGGAGAAATTCATCAATTCTCCGCGCCGGATGGGATAATTGACGATGTGGCCGCCCGGCCCGATCCAGTTGATGCCGACATCGCGCACCAGATGGGCTGGCAGCCGGTCCATGGGGATGACCCCGCGCCACGCCACGATGCCCGTGAAGCTGGCCGCCAGTTCACCGAACAGCTTCTGGCGAATGACGGAATGCACGCCATCGGCACCGATCACCAGATCGACCCGCTCCGCCGGCTGGTCCGCGAAGTGCAGCGTCGCACCGGCCGGCTCCTGTTCCACATCGACGCAGCGCGACGCCAGCCGGATCGCGTCCGGCCGGACGGCACGTACCGCCTCGGCCAGCACATTATGCAGGTCGTTGCGATGGATGGTGATGTAGGGCGCGCCATAGCGCTCCACCGATTGCGGCCCCAGATCGAAAAGCTTCCAGGTCTGGCCCGTACTCCATAGCCGGATTTCCTTGCCGACCGGGCAGTAGGATTGCGCCAGGATGGCATCCAGGATGCCCAGTGCGGCAAAAACCCGCGTGCCGTTGGCGCTGATCTGCAACCCGGCCCCGACCTCCCGCAATTCGTCGGCCTGTTCATGGACCGTGACGTCGAACCCGCGTCGCAGCAGCGCCAGGGCCGCCGTCAGTCCGCCGATCCCCGCCCCGACAATGGCTATCCGCATTGGGGCTATCCGCATTGGACACCTCGTTTGAGTTTTAACGTTCGATAATAACGAACATTATTCGTCAATATCACAAGAGTCGATCCCCGGCCAGAACCATTGCGCTGTCGACGCAAACCCGAAGCTCTGCTACCCATGGCGGGGAACCAGCGAGAAAACGATGACGAATCCGTCCGACGATTCCCTCAACCAGAAGCGGCGCGTGCAATCCATCGAGGTGGGGTTCCGGGTGATCCGGGTCTTGCAGCGCGCGACCGAGCCGATGGCCCTGCGCGACATCGCCAAGGCCGCCGAGATGCCGGCCAGCAAGGCCCATCTCTATCTGGCTTCCTTCATGCGGGAAGGGCTGGTGGCGCAGCACCCGCAGACGGCACGCTATGCCCTTGGCCCTTACGCCACCGAACTGGGCCTGTCGGCCATCCGGCAATTGTCCGTGGTGGAAGCGGCCAATATGGAGATGGCGGAACTGACGGCGCGCACGGGCTGCGCCACCTATCTGTCCGTCTTCACCGAATATGGTCCGGCCATCGTTTCCAAGGTGGATGGCAACCGCCAGGGAGCCTTCACGGTACGGCTGGGCCATGTTCTGCCGATGGCCAGTTCGGCGACGGGCATCATCTTCCTGGCCTTCCTGCCACAGGCGCTGACCTACCTTTCATCGGAAGGCCAGCCAGACCTGATGCCGGCGCCCGACCTGCTGGCGGCGGTCCGGCGCAATGGCTATGCCACCACCAGCGGCCTGATCAACGCCAATTTTGCCGCCATCTCCGCCCCGATCTTCGATTACAGCGACGGTCTGGCGGCGGCTTTGACGCTGCTGGGCCCTGACAAGTACCTGACCGGTGACCGAACGCGGTCCAGCATTGACCATGTCCTGGATGCCGCCGGCCGGGTCAGCGTGAAGATGGGCGGCCGCGCCGCCGGGACGCGGCCGGCAACGGCCTAGATGGCGATGGCGACCGACTTCACCTCCGTATAGGCCTCGATCCCTTCCCGGCCGTTCTCCCGGCCCCAGCCGGATTGCTTGAACCCGCCGAAAGGCAGGGCGGGGTCCAGGCCGCCGCCATTCACCCGCACCGTTCCGGCCTTCAGCTTGCGGGCCAAACGGTGCGCGGCGCTGAGATTCTGTGTCCAGACCACGGCACCCAGACCATACTCGGTATCATTGGCCTGTGCCGCGATGGCGTTCAGGTCGCCGTCGCTGAAGGACATGGCACACAGGACGGGGCCAAAAATCTCCTCCCGCACCACCGACATCTGCGGCGTCGTGCCGGTCAGCACCGTGGGTGGCACGAAATAGCCGGGGCCGTCCGCGGCCGTGCCCTGCCCGCTGATCCGCGCGCCGTCCCTCAACCCCGCCTCGATATAGGACAGCACCCGCGCCTTCTGTTCGGCCGAGACGACGGGCCCCATCTGCGTCGTGGGGTCCAGACCCGGCCCCACGCGCAGCCTGGACGCGAAGTCACACACGCCTTCCACCAGGGCATCGAACACGCTCTCATGCGCGAACAGGCGGGACCCGGCGTTGCAGATCTGGCCGGCATTGGTGAAGATCGACCGGGCAGCCCCCTCGATGGCGCGGCTGATATCGGCGTCGGGCATGACGATTACCGGCGTCTTGCCGCCCAGTTCCAGCGTCACCCGCTTCATGGTGCCCGTCGCGGCCTTGATGATCAGGCGGCCAACCTCGGTGGAGCCGGTGAAGGTCACCTTGTCCACGCCGGGATGGGCCACCAGGGCCGCCCCCGCCATCTCCCCCACCCCGGTCACCAGATTGAACACGCCCTTGGGGAAGCCCACCTCCTCCACCAGATGCGCCAGCTTGATCGCCGTCAGCGGCGTCTGTTCGGCGGGCTTCAGGACCAGGGTGCAGCCGGCCGCCAGTGCCGGGGCCATCTTGGCCACCGCCATGGCCAATGGCGCGTTCCAGGGCACGATGGCCGCCACAACGCCCACCGGTTCCCGCACCGTATAGGCGTGCCAGGTGCCGGGACCGGACAGGTTCACCGTTTCCCCGCCCAGCTTTGTCGTCCAGCCGGCATTGTAGCGCAGGGTTTCCACCGCATGCGGGACGTCGAACAGCCGGGCATCGCGCAAGGGCTTGCCATTGTTCAGTGTTTCCAGCAGGGCGAATTCCTCCACCCTGGCCTCGATCGCGTCGGCCAGCCGCCAGAGAAGGCGGGCGCGTTCCGATGGCTTCATCTCCCCCCATGGCCCATCCAGGGCGGCGCGCGCCGCCCGCACGGCAAGATCGACATCCGCTTCCCCGCCCAAGGCCACCTGGCCCAATGCAGACCCGTCGCCGGGATTGAACGTGTCGAAGCCGGCACCGGTGCGCGGCTCCCGCCATGTGCCGTCGATGAACAGGCCATGTTCTCGCCCGGCGAAGCGTCGCGCTTCTTCCAGGGCGATCTGGTCCTTTGCGATATCCGGCATTTCTCACCGTCTCGAATTGATGGATGGATAGGATGTCGGCGCGTGCGGCCGGGTGGACGCCTCGGCGTCTCTTCGTTTGCTATTGTTGAACATATTCCGTTATTGTGCAACACCCCTTTTGGATTTGTGAGGAACCGTGACGCAGAAGTTCGACCACATCATCGTCGGCGCCGGGTCGGCGGGCTGCGTGCTGGCCAACCGTCTCAGTGCCGATGGCACCCGCCGCGTGCTGCTGATCGAGGCGGGCGGCTCCGACGCCAGCCCCTTCCATGCCATGCCGCTGGGCTTCATGGCGGCCATGGCCGACCCGGCCAAGGATTGGGGCTATGCCACGGAGCCGGAGGCCAACCTTGACGGGCGCAGCCTGCCCCTGCCGCGCGGGCGCGTGCTGGGCGGCTGTTCCACCACCAACGGCATGATCTATATGCGCGGCCACGCCCGTGATTATGATGAATGGCGCGACATGGGTTGTCCCGGTTGGGGCCATGATGATGTGCTGCCCTATTTCCGGCGGATGGAGAGCAGTTGGCGCGGGGCCGGTCCCTATCATGGCGGCGACGGCCCCCTGTCCGTCACGCAGGTACGCCATCCGGCCTTGCTGACCGATGAGATCCTGCAATCCGCCACCGCCGCCGGCTTCCCGATCAGCGACGATCTCAGCGGGGAACAGCAGGAGGGTTTCGCCTTGAGCGAGGTGACCATCACCCGCCAGGGCCGGCGGGCCAGCGCCGCGCAGGCCTATCTGCGCCCGGCCCTGAAGCGACCCAACCTGACCCTGCTGTCCGGGGCGCAGGTGACGCGCATCCTGTGGGAGGGGAAGCGGGCCACCGGCGTGGAATATCGCCGTGACGGCGCGATGGCGCAGGTCCGGGCCGACCGCGACATCATCCTGTCCGGCGGGGCCTACAATTCCCCGCATCTGCTGATGCTGTCCGGGGTGGGGCCGGCGGCGCATCTGCGCGACCATGGTGTCGATGTGCGGGTGGACGCGCCGGGCGTCGGCCAGAACCTGTCCGAACACCCACTGGTCTATGCCGAATTCGCGGCCGCCGCCGATACGTTCCTGAAACAGCTCCGCTTCGACCGCGCCGCCCTCTCCGCTCTGCGCTGGGCCTTGCTGGGCACGGGTCCCTTCGCCTCGCAGGTGACAAGCTGTGCCGCGCTGCTGAAGACCTTGCCGGATCTGGAACGGCCGGATATCCAGCTGATGGTGATGCCGGTCCGGCTGGATGCCAAGCTGTGGATGCCCGGCGTGCGGCGGCGCCTTGCCGACATGTTCTCCGTCATGGTGATCCAGTTGCACCCGGAAAGCCGGGGGCAGGTGACGTTGCGTTCCGCCGATCCGGGCGACAAGCCGCGCGTCCATCTGAACCTGCTGTCGCATGAGCGGGATTATGCCGAACTGCGACGCGGTATCCGGGTGCTGCGCACCCTGTTTGGCAGCGGTCCGCTGGCCTCCCTGGCCACGCGGGAAACGAAGCCTGGCATCGATCGCCAGAGCGATGCGGACCTGGATGCCTTCATCCGCGCCAATCTGCGCATCACCCAGCACCCGGTCGGCACCTGTCGCATGGGCATGGATGACGCCGCCACCGTCGATCCGATGCTGCGCGTGAAGGGCGTGGCGAACCTGCGGGTCGTCGATGCCTCCATCATGCCCACCGTTCCCGGCGGCAATACCAACGCGCCCGTGATCATGGTGGCGGAGAAAGCGTCCGACCTGATCCTTGGTGAGCGATAAAAGAAGGGCGCCGGTGCGGTTCACGCAACCGGCGCCCTGTCGAGGGGATGGGAGAAAGCTCAGAACCGCGCCCGCGCGCCGATGACCCAGAAACGTCCGCGATTGTCGAAGAAGGGGGAATTGGCGATGGTCGGCTGCACGATGCCGTTCGGCGTGATCGGCGGTGCCTCGTTGGTCAGGTTTTCCACCGAGCCATAGATCGTGACATTCGCCGTCGCATCCCAGGCGATGTTGGCATCGAAGTAATTGATGCCGTCGATGCGGTTGTCGGCAATGTCCAGAACGGTCCGGTTGAACCGCGTGTCAATCTTGCCGCCGGAAATATAGCGATAGCCGACCCCCAGCTTCCAATCATCGAAGCTGTAGCTAACATTCAGGTTCACACGCCATTCCGGCACGCCCTGCGGCGGCGGGGAAATGCCGGCCAGCCCGACATAATCGTTGGTTACACCATTGGCCGTGGTGGCCAGCTTGTCGGCATGGTTGACCAGCAGCCGCAGCCGCATGTCACCGTCAGCACCCGCCATTTCCAGCGGGAAATTATACTCCATCTCCAGATCCTGCCCCGCCACCTTCTGCGAGTTGGCGTTGAAGGGGATGATATTGACCCGGGTGATGATGTCGTTGGTCTGGGTTACCCCGGAACAGAAGACGCTCTGTCCCCGGAAGCAGAAATTCACGATATCCTGTGCCGAAATGACCGAGATCGCGTCCTTCACCTTGATATTGTAATAATCGAAGGACGCGCGGAAGCCGCTCAACCAGCCGGGTTGATAGACGACACCCACTGAATAGGTATCGGCCTTTTCCGGCAGCAGGTCGGGATTGCCGCCCGTGATCTGCGTCGTCTGGCGGCCGATATTGGTGCGCGGATCGATGATCTGGTTGATCACCTGATTGCCGCGTGAGAATAGTTCGTAATTGTTGGGTGCGCGTATGTCGCGGGACAGGGTGCCACGGAAGCGGACATCGGCCACGGGCTCGTAATTGCCGCCGATCTTCCAGGCCCAGACCGTGCCGCTGGTCGAATAATCCGTGTACCGGGCCGCGCCGTTCAAATCCAGCTTGTTGGCGAATGCCGCCCCGTCGGCCAGCGGCACCACCACCTCCGCATAGCCTTCCTTCACATGGTACTTGCCACTGAAGGGCTGTGCGTTGATGGAACGCCAGCGGCTGGCGGCAGAATTGGCGTCCGACGTCTGAACCGTCTTTTCCGTGCGATATTCCGCGCCCGCCGCCACCGACACCGGCCCCGCCCAGGTGGTGAAGGGAGAGCCGGAGATGTTCGCGGCATAGACTTCCTGCCGCATCTCCGCGAAAGTGGTGGAGGTGCCGTGGTAATAGGCCTGGGCCTGCTGGGTGATGGAACCGGCGCCGAACGGGTTGATCGGGATACAGCCCCGAATATCGCCATACGGGTCCCGTGCCGCCGTGGGGTTGGGATTGTTCAGCAGCACGCGACAGATGGGCTGTCCCGTGGCCGGGTTGATCACGCTGTCGATGCCATAGGTCCAGCGCTGGGCGATGCGGTTGTTCAGCGCCGCCTGGTCATAGGTGTTGCGGGTGATCTGTCCCGTCGCGCTCCAGGTCCAGTTGCCGGCCAGAATGCCCTCGGCGCCAAAGCTCCAGCGCCGGGCCTTGGTCGTGGTCTGGAAGATGGAATTGCCATCCTCCAGGTTGATGCGGCCAAAGGGGATGCTGGTCAGGCCCAGCGAGGCCATCGCCGCCCTCACCGAGCCATCCAGAAAGGCATTGTCGTTGCGGATGGTCAGCGTGCCGGTATCCGGGTTTGCGGCCAGATCGGATTCCGCCTGCACCTCCGAATAGAGCATGTCGGCGAACAGGGTGATATCGTCGCTCACCTCGAAGCTGACACGGCCATAGCCGCTTTTGCGTTCGATTTCCGGCAGAAGGTTGCCGCCGTCGATCACCTGATAGCCGTTGCCGCCCTGCATATAGGTGCCGCCGACATTGGTGCCGTATTCAAACGGCAGGGGCTGGCCGTTCGGACCGAATTGCACGCCCGTGCCGGGTGCGAAGCCCAATTGCGCCGCCAGGCTCTGGGCCAGCGTGTTGCGCCCGCCCTGCAGGCCGACCACGCCGCCGGGCGTCATCTGCGAGAACACGCCATTTTCGACGATCAACAGGCGCGGCTGGCCGTTGGTGGGGGTATAGGCGGCGTTGGTCAATTGCACCGTGCGGTTTCGGCCCCAGGGGCGCTCCGCCTGGCTGGTCTGGCCGGAATTATGCAGGAAATCGGCCGCCAGGGTGGCATGCAGCTTGCCATCCAGAAAACCATGGCCCACCGCGACGCTGGCCTTGGGACGGCGGAAATCACCATAATCGGTCACGCCATAGGAAATATCGGCCTTGGCACCCTGGAACGTCTTGTCCAGCACGAAATTGACGACGCCGGCCACCGCGTCGGATCCGTAGGCGGCCGAGGCGCCGCCCGTCACGATCTCCACATTCCGGATCAGCGCGACGGGAACGATGTTGGTGTCGATCGTGCCGGCGGGATCGGTGGCCCCGACGCGGTTGCCGTTCATCAATACCAGCGTGCGCTGGGTGCCCAGGCCGCGAAGGTCGGCATTGGACGCGCCGATGGGTTCGCTCGACTTGCCGATATTCTGGTTGACCTTCAGTTGCGGCACATCGCGCAAAAGGTCGGACACGGTGCTGACGCCCCTGTCCTGCATCTCCACCGCCCCGACGGAGGTCAGGGGCGTGGGCGCCGTGAAACCGGAAATGCGCGTGCCCGTGACGACGATTTCATCCAGTGCCTGCATCGGTTCCGCACCGGACGGTCCCGCCGGCTGCTGCGCCGCGGCCAAGGGGGCCGCCAGCGGGGCGCACAAGGCCAGCAGGCTGACCATGCCCAGCCTGAACGACCGCCCGCCGCCGTTGCGCGGCATATCTGCATGGGAACCGGCGCACATCTCCTGAACCATTTGTTCCTCCCCGCCGAATGACGATCATTCGGCCTGTATATTGTTCGTTGATTTCATATTGTGTTCGTCTATGACGAACAGTCCAATGCCACTATCGGCAAGACCGATAACGGGGCGGCATTGGTAGCGGGAGCATCCTGCCCCGGCCGGAACAAGGGCGCGGCGCAGGGCCACGCCCGATGGCGACTGCCGCTCCGGTAGACACGACAGCAGTCACCGCCGCGCGGTTTTCAGAAGAAGCAGAGGCGCAGGGCGGCGTCGGAAATCCGGCGTCGAACGGCCGCATCGGGGACCAGTTCCTGGAACTGCGCCAGGGTGTCGCCATAGGAAATGGCACTTTCCTTGCCGACAAAGGGCGCGTCACTGCCCCATAACAGGCGGTCCCCGCCCGCTTCGGCCAGAAGCCGGGCCGAAGCGGCCCGGCGAAGGCCCGGTCCCAGCCGGAAGCCGGCAGAAATCTTCACCCAGGTCCGTCCCCCCGCGACGGCCCGCAGGATGGATTGGAAGCCGTCGCCGTCCATGCCATCGGGCGCGCGCAGCAGGCCGAAATGGTCGACCACGACATCGATCCCGTGGGCCGCCAGGACCGGCAGGACGATGGCCTGCTGATCGGCGCTGGCGTTCAGTTCGACATGCATGCCGCAATCGGCCAGACGGTTCAGGAATTTTCGATAAGGGAAACTGTGGAAATCAGGCGGTGCCGCATCCACCTTCCATTGCATGCGCACCCCCACGACACCCTGGTCGCGCAGGCTGCGGATGGTTGCGGCATCGGTCTCCGGCTCCAGCATCACGGTCGCGCGCAGGCGCCGGTATCGGGCCAGCGAGGTCAGCGTATAGTCATTATAGTCGCCATAGAGGCTGGCGGCCGTGACGATGCCGAACGCGACCCCGTGCCGGTCCAGGTCGGCGATGAAATCCTCTGCCGTATATTCATAATCGGGCCGGATCCAGGCATCCTCCCGGAAGGGCATGCGCCGCGTGATGATATGGGCGTGCGCATCGACGATGGGCGGATCGGCAATCATGATGCTGCACGCTCCCCTGCTGGTACAGCCCCGCGCTGGAACAGGCCGCACGCCGTGTCATGCAGGAACAGGCGCCGTTCCTTCGCGTTCAGCAGGGCCGCCGCTTCCCGCGCCTGTGCCACCATGTCGGCATAGGTTTCCAGGGTATTCCCCACGTCGGAACCCCACATGACATGGTCGGCGCCCATGATATCGACAGCCCGCCGGACAAAGGCGGCATGATCCACGCCTGCCTTGTCGAACATCCGGAAATTGATGGTGGTCAGCTTGTAATAGACATTGCGGTATTCCCGCATGGCCACCAGCGCCGGGACCAGGCCCAGTTGTGACCGGTCGTCACCGCCGCTCGGCCATCCGAAATGGTCCAGCGCGATGCGCAGGCGCGGAAAGCGGCGGGCAAGACCGGCGATGCGGCATAGCGGCGCCGGCGCGGCCACGCCGGGCGCATACATCACCACCATGGTCAACCCATGGCGATCCGCGACCTGCCAGGTCCGCAACGCGGCCTCGCTGTCCAGCCAGGGATAGGCACCGGTTTCGTCGGGATAGCCGAACAGGCGCAGCCCGACGATATCGTGCCGGAGAACCATCCCTTCCAGAACCGTCGGCGTCTCCGGGTCCTGCGCATCCAGCATCACGACGGCGGGCAGGCGTCCCGGATGGGTGTCGGACATGTCCAGCAGGTAGCGGTTATCCTTCTTGTAGATCGTGTTGTACTGCACGGCGGACCCGCCGGTAACACCACTTTCCGCCCACCATCGCAGCAGGCGCTCGGCCGTCACCGGCTCCGCCGCGATGCGCCGGCGGAGATTTTCCTCGCCTTCCCGCGCATTGCGGGTGTCCATCGGGTATCGGGCTTCGTCGTTGGTGAACACATGGGCGTGGGAATCGTAAACCGGGTCCCCGCCGATATCGATGATCGGGTTCATGGCGCACCCCTCAGACTGACGCGGGCGCCGGGGTGGCATCGGCCTTCCGGCCCAGCACCAGCATGGCCACAGCCGGGACCACGCACATCACGGCGAAGAATGCGAAGGCTGCCACCCGCCCGATATCCGCATCCAGCAGCAGGCCACCGATGAACGGCCCCAATACCGCCCCCGCCCGGCCGAACCCGACGACGAACCCAACACCGAAGGTGCGCAGATGCGGCGGATAATGGGCGATGGTGGTCAGGAACACACCCGTATAGGAGCCGACCGTGAAGAAGGTCAGGGTGCAGGCCAGGCCGATCATCACGGGCACGCTGGCCTGGATGCCACCGAACACGACCAGCACCCCCCCCATCACGATGAAGAAGATCGCCGTCAGCCGTTCTTCCCCGACGCGCTTGGCAAAGATGCCGAATACCAGATGGCCCAGCGAGCCGGCAACCCCCTGCAGAACACCGGCATAGCTGGCCTCGGTCGGGGTCAGCCCTGCCTCCACCAGCACGGTCGGCTTCCAGTTCAGCAGGAAATAGCCGACCACCGCATAGATGAAGGAAGCGGTCCACATCAGAATGGACAGCCGCCGCACATCGCCGGACAACAAGGCCACGGCCCGGTTCTGCTGCTTGCGCGCCCGTTCCGGCGGCGGCGGCAGCCGGTCCAGCGGCTGATGGCCCAGACCGGTCATTATCCGGTTCATGCGCGGCAGGGCGTTCTTCGGCTGTGCCGTCAGCAGATAGGTGGGAGATTCCCACATGAACAGCACCAGTATGACGAGAAGCGTGACATTGATGCCGGCCCCGACAACGAAGACCGACCGCCAGCCATATGGTTCCAGCAGCAGACCGGTGATGGCCCCGCTCAACGTCATGCCGATGCTGAACCCCGTGTGCAGGATCGACAGCATCAGGTTGCGCCGGTCATCATTGGCATATTCGGAAACCAGCACGTTCAGGCTGACCACCAGCATCCCCAGCCCGATACCCATCAGGAATTTCAGGAAGGTCAGCATCTCCATGGAGTTGGCGACCGCCGATGCGGCGTGGGAAAGGGTGATGCCGGCCAGCGCCAGGAAAGTGACACCACGTCGGCCGATACGTTCCGCGATGGGGGCGGCGCCGAAGGCACCGATGGCCAAACCCAGCGACCCCATGGAGAACAGGATACCCAGCGCGGTGCGCGGCACGCCCCATTCCGCCGTGAACAGCGGCGCCGTATAGGCCGCCGACATCATGTCATAGCCTTCGGTGACGTTGATCAGGCAACAAAGCCCGATGATGACATATTGCCGGAAACGCATCGGCATCTTGGCGATGACGTCCAGCGGATTGGCCGACATGATCGTTTCTCCCTGAATTCCGACTTTGGTGTCGTTGCGGGGCAACGGCGATGCGCCGCCGCCCCTGGGGCCATCATTCCGCAGCCGACCGCTGCCGGCCGGGTTCGTCCAGCCCGACCAGCCGGGCGGCGTTCAGGCCGATCATCTTGCGGATGTCATCATCGGAATAGCCCAGGCCGATGCACATGCCGATGACATGGCGGAACCCGTCCACCGGTGACGGATTGCCCACCTGGCCCAGGTCCGACCCGATGATCGTGCTGTCCACGCCGCCGGCCTTGATCACCTGATCCAGGCTGTCGGCCGTGTAGTTGCGCCCCTGCACGCCTGCCCACATGCAGCAGGAATGTTCCAGAAGCGCTCCCATGGCGGCCAGTTCCTTCATGTCGGCGGCATTCGCGTCGATCAGGAAGGTCGGATGGTTGACCAGAAGGCGCTTGACGCCGCGCTTCTTCGCTTCCGTGAACAGGGGCCAGATCTCGCTGATATGCAGGTGCCCGGCCGACAGGATGGCGTCATAGCTGGCGATCAGGTCCAGGATGACCTTCGCCTCGTCCACCAGGGCACCGCGATTATCCACAACGGACAGCGCCGTGGGCGCCAGCATCTGCTCCTTGGTGGGCAGGAACTGGCGACGGTGGGAATGGCGGATATGGTTGGCGGCGGAGAAGGTCGGCATCCAGACCAGACGCGCGCCCAGCTTGAACCCATGTTCCACGGCATAGGGGTTGAGCCCGCCCGTGGTGTTGTTCAGCGGCACGCCGGTCAGCAGCTCGATCTTCGGCTTCATCGTCTCCTTCAGAAGCTCGGCCACCGGTGTGACGGAATAATAATGGTCCTTGAACAGGATGGCGCGCAGGCCGGCCGCTTCGGCCTGATGGGTCGCCTCGACATGGTTCAGGCTGCGCGGCATCACCGAAGGCCCGCTGTGGCAATGCAGGTCCACGGCACCGATCAGCAGCGATTCAATCCTGGGGTCAGTCATCTCTTCCTCCCATTTCACGGGGGCCGCGTTGACCGCGGCTCGTGCTTGTCTGTTCAGGTCAGCGTTCGGGGGCGGGATAATCCGCCGCGTTCAGGACCCAGCCTTCACGCGCCGAAAAATCGCGCCGGGGCGGGCAGAAAGCATCCAGAAGCCGGTTGAGTCCCGGTGCCGTGCCCTGTGACGTGTGTGTCGCCGGTGGCGGGATCACGGCAACCGACGGGGCGGCACAGAATTCATGCTGGTCATCCAGCCAATGCGCACTGTTCCCGGTCCAGGGCCAGCGCAGATGGTGAATGAACTCGCCCGCCGTCGCGATGGAATATTGTTCGAAATCATCATGATGATGGGGCGACAGGTCGGCGGGGTCACGCGGGCCGGGCCGGCCGCTGGTCAGGTTCACCATGATGGTGGAACAGCGGTAAAGGCGGCCGAACCGCCCCGGCTGGGCCGGCACATCACCGGCATAGACACGGATGCGCCAACCGTCGACCGGATCGGGCCAGGATACAAGGTCCGGCACATTGGGGTCGGGCGTTGCAAAATCGGCCGCATTGGAACAGCGGGCCGCAAGGTCCGTGGCCCGCGTGGTGATCAACCGGTAGACTTCCCCCTTCCCCAGCGCGCGTAGCTGGCTGTCACCGGGGGGAATGAAGGCAACGCAGGGGCCCTGCGCCGTTTCCACCTGCCCGCCGGCCGTTATTTCCACCGAAAGGCCGGAATCGGGCAGGACGACAGCATATTCATCCACCTGCCCCTGCCGGGACAGCAGGGCACCAGCAGACACACGGCTGTAGGCCACGATCAGATTCTGTCCCCGTGCCAGCCAGGTCTGGACATTGTCGCCTTCCTCGGCCGGGGTTTCCGCGTAAAAGCGGCCATAGGACGCCGGTTTGAAGGGGGTTGCCGGCGGCTTCGGCGCCGGTGGCGCCAATGCGGCCCGCAAGTCGTTCTTTCCGTACACACCGCCTCCCAGGAACATTTTTGCAAGTCCGGCATGGACTGATTGCAGCAGTAGGAAGGCATCGGCATCTTCCGTCTAATTCTTTTTGACCGTGCGATTGATGCCGCGACGGCATCGGTTGGCCTGCAAACGGCTTCGATGCCGCATCGTTATCGATCGCGGCCGCAATCAGCATTTGATTCCCCCCCGCCGATTGCATTGGATGAACGCACGGCAGACGTCCCCACCCCGAAGAGACGTCGCCTGTCGGGAGATGCGTTGTGATCAACAGTCTAGTCAAGCGGCGCCTGGAAAATGACGAGCCGACCTTCGGCACCTTCGTCAAGTTCCCGGCGCCCAACCTTGTCGAGATGATCGGCCTTGCGGGCTTCGACTTCATCATCATCGACAGCGAACATGCGAATTTCACGCATGGCGAGATCGAAGACCTGATCCGGGCGGCCCAACTGGTGGGTATCAGCGCGATCGTCCGTACCGCCGACGCGGGAGAGGCCAATATCCTGCACGCGCTGGACAGCGGAGCCAGCGGCATCCAGGTGCCTTCCCTGTCGACAGCGGCGGAGGCGCAGGCCGTGATCCGCCGCGCCAAATATCATCCGCTGGGCGAGCGCGGCTGGGCCCCTGGCTGCCGGGCCGGCGATTACGCATTCACACCGCCCAAAACCTATATCGAGCAGGCGAACCGCGACACCCTCGTGGCCGTGCATGTGGAAAATGCGCGCATGGCCGCCGATATCGACGCCCTTTGCGCCCTGGATCACCTGGACGTAGCCTTTATCGGCACCGGCGACCTCAGCCAGTCGCTGGGCCATCCAGGGGAGCCGGAGCATGCGGACGTGCAGGCGGTCGTGGACCGGGTCGTGGATGCCTGCCAGCGGGCCGGCCGGCATTTCGGCGTGGTGGCGGGCAGCCCGGACAGCCTGAAAGCCGGGATCGACCGCGGCGCCCGCTACATCGCATGGCAGTCCGACATGGTCATGTACAAGAACGCGCTGAAGGGGGCGGCGGACCGGTTCGCGCCCTTCCGCACCAACCGACGGTAGGTCTGAATGCAGACGTCGAATTTTGAGACGGGAGGGCAGCCGCCTTCCCGCATGGACCTGACGCGCCTGCTGCGCCCCCGTTCCATCGCCATCGCGGGCGCATCCCCCGAACCGGCATCCGTCGGCGGGGCGGTGCTGCGCAACATCACCGGATCCGGCTTCACGGGAACCGTGCATCTGGTCAGCCCGACCCGTGCGGAGATCAACGGCACCCCCTGCCTGCCATCGATCCAGTCCCTGCCGCACGGCGTGGACGTGGCCGTGCTGAACGTTCCGCGCAAGGCCGTTCGGGAGGCGGTGGAGGCCTGTATCGAACGCGGCGTCGGCGGTGCCATCGTCTTCGCCGCCGGCTTCCGCGAAGCGGGGGAGGAAGGCGCGCGCGAGCAGGAGGAAATCGCCGAAATCTGCCGTGCCGGCGGCCTGGCGCTGCTGGGCCCCAATTGCATGGGTTTCGCCAACTATGCCAGCGGCGCCGCGCTCAGCTTTGAATCGCTGGAGTTCCAGCCACTGGCGGCCGGGCCGCATATGGCTATCGTCGCCCAGAGCGGGGCCATGGCCTCCAACATCCGCTCTGCCCTGCTGGCGCGGGGTGCCCGCATCTCTCATGTCGTATCGACGGGCAACGAAGCCGTGGTCCGCATCGACCATGTGATCCGCCATCTGGTGGCGGAAGGCGCCAGCCTGATCGCCGCCTATATTGAACAGATACGCGATCCCGCCGCCTTCCTGTCGGCCGCACGCATGGCACGGGAAGCGGGGCGGCCGCTCGTCATGGTCCATCCGGGTGCCAGTGCGTCGGGCCGCGCGGCGGCACAATCCCATACCGGCGCCATGACCAGCGACCATGCCGTGATGAAGGCCGCCGTGGAGGATGAAGGCGTCATCCTGGTGGAAACTATGGACGAGCTGTTCGACGCGGCCGCCATCCTCTACCGTTTTCCGGCACCGGCCGACGGGGCCATGGCCATCATCACCAATTCCGGTGCGGTCCGGGGCCTCAGCCTGGATTTCTGCGAAAAGATCGGGCTGGAGGTCGCCGCCCTGGGCCAGGAGACGCTGGACGGTCTGCGCGACCTGCTGCCCCCGCAATGCGAGGCGTCCAATCCGCTGGATGTCGGCATCGCCGGCTTCTCCGACGCCGGCGTTTTCGCCCGCACGACGGAGGTGATGATGGCCGATCCGGCCGTCGGGGCCGTGCTGCTGGCCCTGGCCGGCGGCGGACCGTGGCAACAGCGCGCCAAGGCCGACGCGATCGCCCCCCTGGCCCGTGTGGCGCCAAAGCCCGTGGCCGTCGCCATCATCGGGGACGAGGCACCGCTGGATCCCGGCTGTATCGGCCCGTTCCGGGCAACCGATACGCCGCTGTTCCGTTCCCCCGACCGCGCGCTGCGGGCCTTCGCAGCCATCCAGCGCCAGGCGGGGGCGGCGGCAAGGATCGCCGGCCGCACCCCGTCACCCGGTCCGGGTTCCCCCCTGCCCCGCCCCGGTTCGCTGCCGGAATATGAAGGCAAGGCGCTGCTGGCGGAATTCGGCGTCCGTGTGCCGCGCGGCGTGCTGGTCTTCCGCGACGTGGATTCCGCCGCCCAGTTGGCGGGCCGCATCGGCTACCCCGTCGCCATGAAATTGCAGGCCCCCACCTTGATGCATAAGAGCGAGGTTGGCTGCGTCATCATTGGCGTCAAGGACGAGGCAGCCCTGCGTGCCGGCTGGCAGCGCCTGATGGACAATGCCCAGCAAGCCCTGCCCGACGGTGCCATCGATGGCATCCTGATCGAGGAGATGGCGCGCTCCGGGCTGGAACTGGTCATCGGTGGGCGCAACGATCCCGAATGGGGTCCGTTCGTCGTGTTCGGCCTGGGCGGTGTCTGGGTGGAGGCGCTGGACGCCCTGGAGATGCTGCCCGCCCATGCCAGCCGCGCCCAGATCCTGGAAAGGCTGCAAGAGATGCGCGGCGCCAGGCTGCTGGGTCCGTTCCGCGGCCAGCCGGCCCGCGATGTCGATGCCGTGACCGATGCCATCCGCGCCGTGGGCAATATCCTGCGCGCCCATCCGAGCATCAAGGAAATCGACGTCAACCCCCTGTCGGTCTTCGCCCAAGGCGAAGGCGTCATGGCGCTTGACGCCCTGTTCATCGCAGATTGAGGAGACATTCCCCGTGACGACAGCAGAAGCCATCGAGACCACGAAACCCATCCCCGGCGGACGGGAAGTGCTGGTCGAATTCGACGACGGCATCGCCTGGGTGCAGATCAACCGCCCGGCCAAGCGCAACGCCATGAGTGTCGGGCTGGCTCAGGAAATGAACGAGGTGCTGGACGCGCTGGAAACCGACGAGCGCTGCGGCGTCATCGTGCTGACCGGCGTGGGCGAGGCCTTTTCCGCCGGCATGGACCTGAAGGATTTCTTCCGGGCCACCGACGGGCTGGGCGATATCGAACGCCACCGCGCCTATCGTGCCACCCGCGCCTGGCAGTGGCGGACCCTGATGCATTACGCCAAGCCCACCATCGCCATGGTCAATGGCTGGTGCTTCGGCGGTGCCTTCACGCCCCTGATCTGCTGCGATCTGGCCATCGCCGACGAAAAGGCTGTGTTCGGCCTGTCGGAGATCAATTGGGGCGTCATTCCCGGCGGTGTGGTGTCGAAGGCCATCGGTACCGTGATGGGCGACCGTCAGGCATTGTACTATGTCATGACGGGCGAGCAGTTTGACGGTGCCAAGGCTGTGTCCCTGGGGCTGGTCAACGAGGCGGTGCCCAAGGAAAGGCTGCGCCAGCGCACCACCGAACTGGCCCGCACCCTGCTGGGCAAGAACCCGACCGTGCTGCGTCAGGCCAAGCTGGCCTATAAATATTCGCGCGAGATGAACTGGGAGCAGGCGTCGGAATATCTGACCGCCAAGGTCGACCAGACCAATTTCGTCGATCCGGAGCGCGGCAAGGAACAGGGGCTGAAGCAGTTTCTGGACGAAAAGACTTTCCGCCCCGGCATGGGCACCTACACTCGGCCTGAATAAACAGCGAGGAGCGAGCGCAAATGAAAAGGCCGAGCAGCAACAAGGGCAGCGAACTGGCGGCGGTGGCCCCAGCCCTGGTCGAACTGACCGATCGCGTCCTTTACGAGGAAGTCTGGGAACGTCCGGGCCTGTCCAAGCGCGACCGCAGCCTGGTCACCATCGCGGCCCTGGTTGCGATGTACCGGCCCGAGCAGTTGCCGGCCCATCTGGGGCTTGCCCTGGATAACGGCCTGACGAAGGAGGAGATCGGCGAGGCCCTCGCCCATCTCGCCTTCTACGCCTCCTGGCCGTCTGCCATCACCGCCAGCCGCAAGTTCCTGGAGGTCGTCCAGGCGCGCGAGGCGGCAGCAAAAAAGGAGTGAACCCCGTGGACGGTCCCCCCGCCTTCCTGCTTTCCATCGATGGCGCGGGCGTGGCCGCCGCGTCGGATTTCCCCGTGATCGACCCGGCCACGGGGGAGCCCTTCGCCCGTGCGCCGGACGCGACCGAGGCGCATCTGAACCAGGCCGTCGCCGCCGCGCGCCGCGCCTTCGCCAACTGGCGGGATACCGACAGCGATGGCCGCCGAGAAGCCATGAAAGGGTTCGCCGCCGCCATCCGCGCGGAAAGGGAGCCGCTGGCAGCACTGCTGACCCGTGAACAGGGCAAACCCCTGGCCGCCGCGCGGCGGGAGGTGGAGGCCGCCGCCGAACGGATCGCCGGCATGGCGGCCCTGGATATCGGCGGCGGCTATCTGCGAGAGGGACCGTCCGGCCCAGTACGCCTGGATTATGTGCCCATGGGGGTCGTCGGCGTCATCGCGCCCTGGAACGCCCCGCTGATCCTGGCCATGCAGATGGTGGCGCAGGCACTGGCGGCCGGCAATGCCGTGGTGGTCAAGCCGTCGCCCTTCACACCCCTATCCACCCTGCGCCTGGGAGAGATTGCGGCCCGCACCCTGCCGCCGGGTCTGGTCAATACCTTGTCGGGCGGGAATGATCTTGGCCAGTGGATGACGGGCCATCCCGGCATCGACAAGATCGCCTTCGTCGGCTCCACCGCCACCGGCAAGAAGGTGATGGCCGCCGCCGCGGACAGCCTGAAGCGCGTGTCGCTGGAACTGGGCGGCAACGATGCCGCCATCGTCCTGGACGATGCCGACCTGGATGCCGTGGCACCCCGCCTGTTCGCCAGCGCCTTCATCAATAGCGGCCAGATTTGCATGGCCGTGAAGCGTGTTTTTGCCCAGGCCCCCATCGCCGATGCCCTGGCCGAGGCGCTGGCGGTGCTGGCGCGGAAGGCGCGGGTGGGCGGCGGGTTCGACCCGGATGTGGAACTGGGGCCGGTGCAGAACCAGCCGCAATTCACCAAGGTGATGGCGCTGATCCAGGACGCGCGGGACCGGGGCGGCCGCTTCCTGGCCGGGGGCATGGCATTTGACCGGCCCGGCTATTTCATCGCGCCGACCATCGTCACCGGCCTTCGCGAAGGTACCAGGCTGGTGGATGAGGAACAGTTCGGCCCCGTCCTGCCCATCCTGTCCTTCGACAGCGATGATGAGGCGGTGATGCGCGCCAATGCCACCCGCTTCGGTCTGGGTGCCTCGGTCTGGAGTGGCGATCAGGCGCGGGCGGAAGCGCTGGCCCGACGGCTGGAGGCCGGGACCGTCTGGATCAATGCCCATGGTGGGGCGGCCCCCGACCTGCCCTTCGGCGGGTTCAAGGAATCCGGCATCGGCCGGGGCATGGGCGTGGCCGGCCTGCGCTCCTATGCCGAAATCCGTGTCATGCATGGTGCCGGCGGGGCCTGACCCGCCGGCATCAGCGTTTCTTCGGCACGGGCAGCGCTGCGATCCGCTCAAACGCAGCGACCTGCTGCGCGGTGTCCAGCACATGTTCCAGACCCAGGTCGCGTGCCCGCTGAAGCCGGTCCTTTCCGCGCGCCAGCAGTGCGTCATCGTATACATCGCCCCGGCGGCGGAGAATTTTCCGGGTGCGGCCTGAAAGCTGTTCCAGCGCCAGCGCCGTGCGCGCGCAATGGAAACGGCGGCAGACGGCAGGCCGCCTGTCATGGATCGAACAGCCGGCTTCCGTCAGATAGACGCAATCGCCCGTCGCCGGATCGCGCCGCAGCGCCGGCACCGCCCGCCCCGGATAAAGGGCCGAGGCGATGGGTTCCCAGCGGTAGAAGGACAGATCGTCCCCTGCGTCGGGATGCAGGATCACCTGATCGTTCCGGCAGCATTGGATGCAGCCGTCACACGGGATGGCGTTCTGGTCGAGTGGCATCCAAGCCCCATCAACATTCGACAATATAGAAATGATTTCAACAATAGCGCATTCGACCCATCCGGCCGAGTGCGACCCGACAAAGCGGAGGATCGAGAATGCTGAACCTTTCCCGTCAAGTGGCCCTCGTGACCGGCGCCAGTTCCGGCATCGGGGCGGCCATCGCCCGCAAGCTGGCGGCGTCCGGCATGGCGGTGGCCCTGGTCGCCCGCAGCCTGGATCGGCTGGAGACGATCGTCGCGGAGATCGTATCGGCCGGGGGTATGGCCCGCGCCTATCGGGCCGATGTCGCCCGGGAAGAGCAGGTTGAAGGCGCCTTTACGGCGGTGGCCCGTGATCTGGGCGCGCCGGACCTGCTGGTCAGCAATGCTGGCATTGCCGACAAGACACCGCTGGAGGATTTGAGCCTGGCGCGCTGGCAGGCGGTGCTGGATGTCAATCTGACCTCCGCCTTCCTGTGCTGCCGCGCGGCGGTGCGGGCCATGAAGCCGCGCGGGCGGGGGCGCATCCTGCTGGTCGGCAGCATTTCCGCGCTGGTGCCGCGCGAACATACGGCTGCCTATACTACCACCAAGTTCGCCCTGGACGGGCTGACGCGGTCCATCGCGCTGGATGGACGGGAGCATGGCATCACGGCAGGGATCATCCATCCCGGCTCCACCATGACCAGCTTCGTTCCCGGTCTGGGCCGGCATGGGGCCGACCAGACCATGCGGCCGGAACAGGTGGCCGATCTTGTCCATTGCATCGCGGCGATGCCGCCGGAGGTCAATGTGCTGGAATCCGTCATCCTGCCCATCGGGCAGCCCTTCCTGGGTCGGGGCTGATCCGGCAGGCGGCGCCTTGGGGCCGGGTTCCACCGGCCCCAAGGCGCCTGGCATCAGAACCGGAACCGTGCCCCGATGGCATAGGCACGGCCGATCCGGTCGTAAAAGGCGGAGGAGGCGTAGCTGGGTGCCGTGACGGCGTTCGGCGTCATGGGCGGTGCGACGTTGAACAGATTGTCGATGGCACCGTAAATCTCCACCGCGTCGGTCACGTCGATCTTGGCATTGATATCGACATAGGTACGCGAGGGCACGGAATTGTCGGGAATATCCACCCCTTCCACATAGCCCGCGTTCAGCTTCCCGCCATCGACATAGCGCAGCAGCACCCCCAGAGCGAACCCACTGCCCGCATAATCGGCCGACAGCGACGCCCGCCATTTGGGAATGCCGCCGGCCGGTCCCAGCGTCCCGGTGCTGCCCACCACACCGGCATAGTCGGTGGTGACCCCGTTGGAGGTGACGGTCAGTTCATCGATATAGGTCGCCAGGCCCCGGACCGTGATCCGGCCATCGGCCATGTCGAAACCATACATGGCTTCCATGTCGAAGCCCTTGGCCGAGGAGCGCGCCGCGTTGATCAGCGTGGCCTGCACCCGCGAAATGACATTGCCGTCGAAGGTGATGGCGCCGCACAGGTCGGTCTGCTTGCGGACAAGGCAACCATCCACGATCTGCTGGCCGTTGAGCGAGGTGATCGCATCACGGATATTGAAGGAGAAATAATCGAATGAGGCGCGGAAGCCCGGCAACCAGTCGGGCTGGAACACGGCACCGCCCGTGAAGGACTTGCTGCGTTCCGGCCGCAGGTCGGGATTGCCACCGGTCAATTGCAGCGTGGTCAGCGCGACATTGGTTTCCGGGTTGGTGATGGTGTTGAAGAACTGGTTCTGGCCGGAGAACAGTTCATTGATATTGGCCGCCCGGATGTCGCGTGACAGGGTGGCCCGCAGCCGCACCTCGTCGATGGGCTGATAATTGGCGCCCACCTTCCAGGTTTCCACCCTGCCGCTGGTGGAATAGTCGGTGACGCGGCCGGCCAGGTTCAGCTCAAGCGACCTAGCCAGCGGCGCATCGACCAGAAGCGGGGCCACAAGCTCCATATAGGCTTCCTTGACGTTCAGCGATCCGTCCAGCGCCTGCGGATTGACGGTCTTCCAGCCGGAACGCTTGGAGACATCGTCATTGGTGGCCCGCACCGATTCACGCCGATATTCGGCACCCGCCGCCATCGACACATCACCCGCCCAGGTCGCGAAGGGCGAACCCTCCACATTCACGGCATAGACATCCTGCTTCTGCCGGCTGTCCAGGAAGGCCGTGCCGCCGATATAGTCCAGTGCCGCCTGTGAGACAGAACCGGCACCGAACAGGTTGATGGGCACGCAGGCGCGGATATCACCATAGGGGTCCTGTGCCGCCGTCGGGTTGGGATTGTTCAGCAGCGCCCGGCAGATCGGCTGGCCCGTGGCCGGATTGATGACGGAATCCACGCCCAGGTTGAAACGGTTATTGTTCCGGTTGTTGCCATCCTCGCGATAGTAACGCACCCGGCTGAACTGCGCCGACGCATCCCAGCGCCAGCCATCGCCGAACCGGCCGTTGGCGCCAAGGCCATAGCGCTGGATGGTATTCTCCACGCTGTTGGTGAAGGCCCCTTCCTCCGCACCGACGCGACCGATCCGGAAATTCGACTGGTTGTTGGCGACCAGGATGTCCCGGATCTGGCTGGGCAGGAAGGCATTGTCCCGCTGGATGGTGATGTTGCCATTATCGGTAGCCGTCGTGCCGTCGGAGAAGATGTCGGCACGCGAATAGAGCGCGTCGGCGAAGAAACTGACATCCTCTGTCGCATCGAAGCTGAGGCGGGCGAAGCCGGTACCGCGTTCGATCTCCGGCGAGATGTTCGACGTGTCGGAGAGCGAGGCGCCGTCCCCGCCCGACATATAGGTGCTGCCGACATAAGTACCGCGATTGAAGGGCAGCACCGTGCCGCCCGGTCCGAATTGCAGGTTGCGCAGCGCCGCGATGCTGTTGGATGCGGTCACGCCGCCCAGGGTCATCTGCGAGAAGCGCGCATCGGGTGCGATGACCTGGCGGGTCTGGCCCGGCGTGCCGGCAGCCGGGTTGGTCATGATCGCATAGCCACCGCGGGCCCAGGGACGGCTGGCCTGTGCCAGTTGCCCGTCATCCTTGAAATAATCGCCGGCGGCGACCAGATGCAGGCGTCCGAACGCCTTGCCCACGGCAACCGATGCCGCCGGCTTGTGGTGGTCGTCATATTTGGACTGGCTGTACTGGACGGACCCCTTGGCCCCTTCGAAACGGTCATCCAGGAAGATGTTGACCACGCCCGACACGGCGTCGGAGCCATAGGCGGCGGATGCGCCACCGGTCACGATCTCCAGCCGTTTGATCAGGGCAGCCGGGATGACATTGATGTCGATGCCACCGGTCGGGTCGGTGGCCGCGAAGCGGCGCCCGTCGACCAGCACCAAGGTGCGGTTGGGGCCCAGGCCGCGCAGGTCAAAATTGCTGGCGCCGATGGGCTGGCTCGACTGGCCGGTATTCTGCACCGGCTTCAGCGACGGCATGTCGAACATGACATCCGCGAGGTTGCGGATGCCGCGGGCTTCCAACTCCTGCTGCCCCACCGACGTCACGGGTGTCGGCGCCGTGAAACCGGTGATGCGCGTGCCGGTAACGATGATTTCCGTCAGTTGCAGCGGTTCGGCAGCCATTTCCGCGTCCTTGTCCTGTGCAAACGCGCCGGCCGCGGACAGAAATCCGACCGAAAGCGCACACAGGGCCACGGCCGCGGCCCGTTGCCGGCTCCTGAAACCGTACATAGTCAGGATATCATTTCGATGCAGCATTCCGCCCTCCCCTTTTATGGTCTTGGCCTCCGACAGGCCTTGCTTTTGCAGCACATTCGCACGAAGCACGGTTAACCCGTCCAATCGTTTATATCGCCGGGATTGATACCCTTGCGGCATCATAACGAATCATATTATACAATGTTGAACGATATCTGATTGTAAAGAGGAAACGCTGATGCGGCGCATCCGGTGCCTGATCCTTGGCTTGACCGCCTGCCTTACCACTGCCTGCGCCCCGGTTGTGGCCGGCCCTGTCGGTGACAAGGGGGCGGCATTGCGGATCGTCGGCCGGCACGACGTCATGGAAGTCGGACCTGTGCTGTACGCGGTTGAACAGGCCGGCCCTTTGGTCGCAACCTTCAGCAGCGGTGGTGTGGACAATCTTTTCAGGGTCGATGGCGTGGCGGCGGCGGGTGGCTTCGACCATGCGCCGGGCCGGGCCGACCTGGCGGCACAGGCCGAAACCCAGGCACTCCGCGCCTCTGTCGCCAATCCGAACCTGCGCATCATCCTGACGGTGACAGAGGGGCTTTACCGTGTTGTCGCCCGCCGTTCCGCCGGCATCGCGCAGGTGGAGGATCTGCGCGGCAAGCGCATCGGCGTGTTCGAACGGACCTCCGCCGCCTATTTCCTGGACAGGCTGCTGGCGAAGGCGGGTATTCCGGGCGATGCCGTCACCCTGGTTCCCCTGCGCCCGCGGGAAATGGAACCGGCGCTGGCCGCGCGCACAGTGGATGCCATCGCGATCTGGGAGCCGGAAAGCGAGCGCGGCGAGCGGACATTGGGCGATGATGCGATCAGCTTCTCCGACCCCGTCCTCTACCGGGAGCTTTACAACCTGAACACCACGGCAGAGGCGCTGGCCGATCCTGCGCGCCGGGAACGGATCGTCGATTTCGTGCGGCGGCTGATCACGGCCGCGCGCGTTGCCACCGACCAGCCGTCGCAAATCTGGCCGCTTGTCGCCACCTCAAGCGGGTATCCCGCCGATCTGGTCGCCGCCTCCTGGCCCCATCACCGGTTTCCGGCCGGCCTGCCGGCTGACCTGCTGGACGTGATGGTGGAGCAGGAGCAGTGGCTGGCGGCCCAGAACGCCCGCTCGCCGCGCGACCGGGCGCAACTCGCCCCTTTAATCGATGCGACGGTGCTGCACGACGCGCTGGCAACCCATGGCGGCCCGGCCGAATAACGCCTGGCAAGGCGGACACCGGAAGGAGGGGAGGCCGCATCAGGCCGGCCACTATTCCTGGCTGCCGCCTTTATCGTTCCCAGCCAATGCTCAATCTGACCGCGCGGGGGCGAACAGAGGTTGTCTGCGGACCGGCGGCGAGCGTGAACGGATTGCCATGGGCGAACTGGTTGGCATCGATGTCCAGGATATTATCCATGGCGACACCCATGGACCAGCCGCCGGGCAGGTCCACCATGACACGCGCGACCAGCAGGCCGTCATCGACATGGCAAACCGCATCTTCGGTCTGTTCGCCGGGCTTTTCCGGGCCATCCCGCACAGCCGCCATCCCGGAGAGCGGAATGCCGGGCCGGCATATCCGTGCTGATCTGTCGACACCGGCCGGCATTGCCCACGCAGCCGAGCAGGCGCGGCGGCTGGCACCGCAGATGCTGTTCAATATCGCGGACCGGCAATATTTCGGCCGCTTGGACGCACACGGCCCCCTGGCGCAGCGGTTCGCCGGACTGACCGGCATGGCGCAGACCCGGCCGCGAAGTGGCCGACGCCGGCCGGCGGGACGAGATCAGCGCCATCCTGGCACAGGTGGAAATGAAAATGGCCCGCCGGTGACGTATCAAGGTCCGGGCGACCGGACAGACGATGCAAGGCGGCTAAAAAGGAAGGGGCGTTCCCCCTCCTACCCCGCGCGCCGCCGGTATATGGCGTTTCCCCTGGCCACCGGCCCCTGACGGCATATCAGCAGACCATCGACGAATGCCATGCGCCGCGTGGTCTGGATCAGGCGGCAGCGGCTCTCGATCCAGGTTCCGGCACCGGCCGGGCGCAGGAAATCCGTGGACAGGCTGATGGTCGGCGTTCCCGTCTCCTGGTTCGCGAAATTGGCGACATAGCCCAACGCCAGGTCAAGCACCGTGCCCAGCATCCCGCCGTGGCAGCCGCCCAGCTTGTTGCAGTGTTTCTCCTCCACCCTGAACCCGATCCTGACCGGCTCCTCCGGATTGTCGGGCATCACCAGCATCGACAGCGGACCGACCAGTTGCGCGAAATGGTCGATGGTTTCGACCGGGCCCCAGGCGCCATGCGTCATCGGCCCTTCATTGATGATGGTATCCATTCCGGACCTCCTGCCTTTTCAGCCACCCGGCCAGCACCGTTTCACCGTCCAGCATCCGCCCGATATCCGGCGGCGTGCGCGACAGGCGGGGGGCCGGCGCGCAATGACGTATCCCGTCAATATCCCGATAGGCGCCGCGGGCGGCCATGTGCGGATGGTCCATCACCTCGTCCAGGGTCAGGACAGGAGCGAAACAGGCGTCGGTTCCTTCCAGCAGTGACACCCATTCAGCCCGCGTGCGGGTGGCGAACAGGGCAGCCAGACGCAGGCTGCGTGCCGGCCACGATGACGGATTGTCCTGATCGGCATAAAGATCGGCGGGCGCCCCCAGACGATCCAGCAATTCCTTGTAGAAATGCGGTTCCAGTGGCCCGACGGAAATGTCCTTGCCATCGGCGCAGCGATAGCAGCGGTAGAAGGGGGCGGCCCCACCCAGTACGCTGCGGTCGCGGTCCAGCGACACATGGCCCGCCGGCACCAGGCCGGAGAACATGGCCATCAGCGAGGTGACGCCATCGACGATGGCGGCATCCACCACCTGCCCCCGGCCCGACCGCTCCCGCTCCCACAGGGCCGAGACGATGCCCAGCGCCAGGAACAGCGACCCGCCACCGAAATCACCCACAAGGTTGAGCGGCGGGATGGCCGGCCCGTCCTGCGGACCGATGGCGGCCAGGGCACCGGTCAAGGCGATATAGTTGATATCATGCCCGGCCGCCCTGGCCAGCGGCCCTTCCTGACCCCAGCCCGTCATGCGACCATAGATCAGGCGGGGGTTGCGGTCGCACAGAATATCCGGCCCCAGCCCCAGCCGTTCCATGACACCAGGCCGGAACCCCTCGATCAGCACATCGGCGCGCGATGCCGCCTGCAGGCATTTCTCCCGCCCCCCCGGCGACCGGATATCCAGCGTCAGGTTGGCGCGTCCCCTGTCCATCACCGGGTTGGGCCAGCCATTGCCGCCGGCCCGGTCGATGCGCAGCACCTCCGCCCCCAGATCCGACAGCAGCATGGCGCAATAGGGACCGGGGCCGATGCCGGCGAATTCCAGGACGCGGACCCCGGCCAGGGGTCCCGTCCGCTTCGGCACTTCCGTCGGCGTCATGCGAACCTTGCCTTCCGCCCTTCCAGAAAGGCGTTGATGCCCTCGGTCGCGTTGGGTTCCAGGGCGCAGAGTGCGATATCCGCCGCCTCCCGTTCCAACTGGGTTTCCAGTTCGCGGGAAGAGGAGGAAAGCAGCAGCCGCTTGGACCGCGCCAGCGCCTGGGTGGGCATGGCGGCCAGCCGCCGGGCGATCTTCTCCGCTTCGGGCAGCAGGTCCCCATCCTCCAGCACCCGCATGGCCAGACCGGCGCTGACCGCTTCCTCCGCATTCAGGGTTTTTGCCAGGAACAGCATCTCCTGCGCCTTGCGCAGCCCCACCAGCCGTGGCAGCAGGAAGGTGGTGCCGGCATCGGGCGACAGGCCGATGCCGGGATAGGCGACGGTGAAGCTGGCCGATCGTCCCGCCAGCACCACATCACCCAGGATGGCCAGACCCAGCCCCGCGCCCGCCGCCGGGCCATTGACGGCCACCACCACGGGCTTGGACAGCGATGCCAGCCGTGCCACCGCCATATGCAACGACGCCGTCAGCTTGCGTACAAAATTGCCCAGATTGTCCGACGCGGCGGCAAACGCCCGGACATTGCCGCCCACGCAGAACAGGCGCCCCGCGCCGGTCAACAGGACCGCGCGCACGGCCCTGTCATCCTCCGCCGCGTGGGCCAGGTCCAGCAGCCGGTCGGCAAAGGCCTGATCGATGGCGTTGCCGGCATCGGGATTGTCCAGGATGATGCGGGCCACCCCGTCCTGGACCTCGTATCGGATCGTCTCGGTCATTTCGGTGCCATCCTGATCGCGCCGTCCAGGCGAATGGTCTCGCCGTTCAGCATGGGGTTGCGGATGATGCTTTCCACCAGTTGGGCATATTCCTCCGGCCGGCCCAGGCGCGCGGGAAACGGTGCCTGCCGTCCCAGGCTGTCCTGCGCCGCCGGCGGCAGGCCCGCCAGCATGGGCGTCATGAAGATGCCGGGCGCGATGGTCAGCACGCGGATACCCAGGGGTGACAGGTCGCGGGCGATGGGCAGGGTCATCCCCGCCACCCCGGCCTTCGACGCCGCATAGGCCGCCTGCCCGATCTGCCCGTCGAACGCGGCGACGCTGGCCGTGTTGATGATCACGCCACGCTCTTCCCCCACCGGATCGGCATCGGCCAGACGGGCCGCGACCTTGGACAGGGCGTTGAAGGTGCCGATCAGGTTGATGTCGATGACCCGGCGGAACAGGTCGAGCGCATGCGGCTGCCCTTCCCGCCCGACCGTCTTGGCGGGTGGGGCGATGCCGGCGCAATTGACCAGGATGCGGGCCTTGCCGTTCTGCTGCTCTGCCGCCAGCACCGCGTCGGCCACCTGGGCATCATCGGTGATGTTGACGGCCCGGAAGGTGGCACCGATTGCCGCCGCCGTGGCCTGCCCCCCCTCTTCATTCAGGTCGAAAAGGGTGACCTTCGCCCCTTCCCGCGCCAGCAGGGCGGCCGTGGCCGCCCCAAGGCCGGAGGCACCGCCGGTGACGATGGCTGCATGTCCGTTGATCTGCATGGTCAACCTCCTCAGGCGGCATCAAGGGCGGCGTAATAGCCGCGCCCATCGGCCGCCATGGCGCGCAGGCCCGGCGGCGGTGTGAAACGCTCGCCATGCTGTTCAGCCAGTCGATCGCACTGCGCCACAAAGGCCGCCGTACCGATCGCGTCGATGCAACTCAGCGGCCCACCCGTCCAGGGTGCGAAACCCCAGCCCATGATGGCCCCGACATCGGCGGCGCGCGGATCGGCGATCACCCCCTCATCCACACAGCGTGCCGCTTCCAGCGCCTGACGGTGCAGCAACCGCTGCTTCAGCGCCGCCACATCGGGCAGGGTCGCCGGGGCCGCCGGCACCAGATCGGCCAGCCCGCGCCACAGGCGCTTGGGCGCGCCGGCGGGGTAGTCATAGAAGCCGGCACCCACCTTGCGACCGCTACGGCCCAGCGCCACCAGCTTTTCCAGCACCGCCTCATAGGGCCGGCCCTGATAGGCATCGCCCAGGGCCGACCGCGTCTGGCCGGCGATACGAACCGTCAGGTCCACGGCCACATCGTCGGTCAGTTCCAGCGGCCCGCGCGGCATGCCCGTCATCCGCCCGGCATTGTCGATCAGGGCCGGCGGGATGCCCTCCATCAGCATCTCCAGCCCTTCATAGATGTAGGTGCCGAAACAGCGGGACGTATAGAAGCCACGGCTGTCATTGACGACGATGGGCGTCTTGCCCAGCGCCATGGCATAGGCGGTGGCGCGGGCCACCGTCTCCTCACTGGTCTTCGCGCCCCGGATGATCTCCACCAGATGCATCTTGTCGACGGGAGAGAAGAAGTGGATGCCCACAAAATTTTCCGGCCGCTCCGATGCCTGCGCCAGCCCCGTGATGGGCAGGGTGGAGGTGTTGGAGCCGATGATGATGCCGGGACCGGCCACCGCCTGCACGCGGCGGGTGATCTCATGCTTCAGCGCCACATCCTCGAACACCGCCTCCACCACCAGATCGGCATCAGCCAACTTGGCGTAATCGGCCGTCGCGATGATCCGGTCCAGCAGCGCAGCACCCGCCGCTTCGCTCAGCCGGCCCTTGGCGACATCACCAGCCACCAGCTTGCGGGCATAATCCTTGCCCTTTTCCGCCGCCGCCTCGCTGACATCGACCAGGATGGTGTTGATGCCTTTCAGCGCCTGGGAATAGGCGATGCCGGCCCCCATCATGCCTGCGCCGATCACGGCGACACTGGCGGGGGCCACGATCTTGGCCGAACGGTCCCCCTTGTCCAGCGCCTGTTTGGACAGGAACAGGCTGCGCACCATGCCCTTGGCCTGTGGCGTGGCGAAGGTGTTGAGGAAATAGTTGGTTTCGATCTTCAAGCCCGCGTCGATGGGCACCTGCACCCCCTCGAACACACATTTCAGGATGTTTTCGGGTGCCGGGTAATTGCCGAAGGTACGCTTGCGCAAAGTGGCATTGGCCATGATGAAGGCCTGCATGCCGCCGGCGCTGTAGGGCAGGCCACCCGGAAGCCGGTAATCCTTGCGGTCCCAGCGGGCCACGGGATCGCCCTTTTCCCGCAGCCAGCGCTTTGCCGCCGCCACCGTCTCGTCAGCCGGCACCAATTCATCCACAACGCCCAGCGCCAGCGCCTTGGCAGGGTCCAGCGGACGGCCTTCCAGCAGCAGCGGCAAGGCCTTGGCCACGCCGGTCAGGCGGGGCAGGCGCTGGGTGCCACCGGCACCGGGCAGCAGGCCCACCGTCACCTCCGGCAGGCCCAGCCTGACCTTGGGACTGTCAGCCGCGACCCGGTAATGGCAGGACAGCGCCAGTTCCAGCCCGCCGCCCAGCGCCAGCCCTTCCAGCGCAACCGCCACCGGCTTGCCCAGCACCTCCAGCCGGCGGAATAGCGCGGACAGGGGTGGCGGGGCGATGCGGGACCCCGCCGCGCGGCCCAAATCGCCCAGGTCGGCCCCGGCGCAAAAGCCGCTGGCCTTGCCGGAGCACAGGACGACACCCTTGATGGCACCATCATTCTTCAAGGTTTCGATCAGGTCCGGCAGTTCCGCGATTACGGCATCGCTCAGCGTATTCATGCTGCGGCCGGGAACGTCAAAAGTGACCAGGGCGATGCCATCGGCATCCGTTTCGATGGTGAAATTCTGCATTTTGTTCCTCCCCCGGCTCACACGCGCTCGATCAATGTGGCGGCACCCTGCCCGGCACCGGCGCACAGCGTGATCAGGGCAGTGCCCTTGCCGGTACGTTCCAGTTCGTCCAGGACGGTACCCAGGATCATGGCGCCCGTGGCGCCCAGCGGGTGCCCCATGGCGATGGCCCCGCCATTGACGTTCATCTTATCGTGCGGGATGGACAGGGCCGCCATCATGCGCAGGACCACGGCGGCGAAGGCCTCGTTCAACTCGTACAGATCGATATCACCGGGCACCATGCCCAGCCGGTGCAGCAGCTTGCGCGACACCGTAGCCGGTGCCGTCAGCATGATGGTGGGTTCCGACCCAATGGACGCTCCGCCCCGGATACGCGCACGCGGCTTCAGCCCCAACGCCGCACCCGCCTCCTTCGTGCCGATCAGCACACCGGAAGCACCATCGACGATACCCGACGAATTGCCGGCATGATGGACATGCTCAATCTGTTCCACCTGTGGATAGCGCTGGATGGCGATGGCGTCGAATGCCGCCTCCCCCGGCACCTGGAAGGCCGGTTTCAGACCGGCCAGCCCCCCGATGCTTGCGTCGGGGCGCATATGTTCATCATGGGAAAGTGCGATATTGCCGGCCTGATCGCGCACCGGCACGATGGAGCGGGCAAAGCGCCCCTCCTGCCAGGCGCGGGCGGCGCGACGCTGGCTTTCCACGGCATAGGCGTCAACGTCGGTGCGGCTGAACCCGTCCAGGGTGGCGATCAGGTCGGCGCTGATCCCCTGCGGCACGAAATAGTTCTTCAGCGCGGAATCCGGGTCGATGGGCCAGGCGCCGCCATCGGAATTGATGGGGATGCGCGACATGCTTTCCACCCCGCCACCGATGGCCAGCCGTGCCTCACCCGCCATCACCTTGGCCGCGGCGATATTCACAGCATCCAGCCCCGATGCGCAGTAGCGATGGACCTGGATGCCGGACACACTTTCCGCATAATCGGCCATGAGGACGGCCGTGCGGGCAATGTCCGCCCCCTGGTCACCCACCGGCGACACACAGCCCAGCACGACATCATCCACAAAGGACGTGTCCAGGCCATTGCGGTCCCGCAGCGCTGCCAGCACCTGGGCCGACAGCGACAAGGGCGTGATATGATGCAGGGACCCGTCGGGCTTTCCCCGGCCGCGGGGCGTGCGCACGGCATCGAAAATATAGGCTTCAGGCATGGTTGCTTGCTCCGGTACGGGGCCGGGCGGCCACGGCCGCGCCCCTGGTAAAGCAGAGAATGGCGGGATCGGGCGGGTCGGCGAACAGGCGGGCCACATCCGCCGCGCGGCGTTCACGCACCACGCGGGGGGCGGCATTGCCCTTGTCGGTCACCTCCCCCCGATCGAAGGCCAACGGTTCGGTCATGACAAGGGCGGTGCCGATGCGCCGGGCCGATCCTGTCTGCGCCGCATTGAAATCGGCGATCAGAGCGCGCAACTCCTCCCGCGCGAAGGGGGTCAGCGTGGCGCGGGGCCAGATCAGGGCGCCGATATGGTCCTGGTTCACACCGCAAAAGACCGCTTCGCGCACCAGCGCCTCGGCAACGGCCAGGAAATCCTGGCGCAGGGCATTGACCTGGACATAGGTGCCCGACAGCAGCTTGAAATCATCGGCCAGCCGTCCGGCGAAAACCAGCCCGCCTTCCGGTCGCTCCGGGTCGGCGAAACGCACGGCGTCACCGGTGCGGAAATAGCCTTCCGCGTCGAAAAGCCCGGCGGAGACGTCGGCCGCGCCCAGATAGCCGCTGCGTGGCATCAGCGTGGGGCCGCGCATGCGCATTTCATACCGCCCATCCATGGGCACCAGTTTCAAATCCACGCCGGGCAGCGGCAGGCCGATCACGTCGGTCGGGCCGCCGGGCCAGTATTTAAGGGCACCCAGCAGGAATTCCGTGGCGCCATAGAAGGAATAGACCGGGGCCTCCGCCCCCCTGGCCGCCAGCGACAGGGCCGCCAGCCGTTCCGCCACCGATTGCGGCATCAGGGCACCACCGAAGCCCAGCCAGCGGATATTGCGGAAAAATCGGTCACGCAGGTCGGTATCCGCCTCCATCGCATCGCACAGCATGGCGTAACCCAGCGGCACGGTGATGAAGAAATGCGGCGAGACATCCCGCAGATTGGCGATCGTGCGCGCGAACAGGTCGGGCGTCGGCTTGCCATCATCGATCCACAGGGTGCCGCCGGCCGCGATGATGTTCCCGAAATTGTAATTGCCGGCCATGATGTGGCTGAAGGGCATGGCCTCAAGGAATTGCGGCGGCTCCCCGTCGAAATCCAGCAGATTCACTGCTTCCATCTGCGCGAAGGACACGGTCAGACAGGCATGGGGCTGCGGCGTGGCCTTGGGCGATCCAGTGGAGCCGGAGGTGAACATGATGCGGGCGATCATGTGGGGCCGGATTGCCGCCATGCGCTCGGCCACCTGCCCCGTCGGCTCCGTCGCCACCACATCGGCCCAGCGTTCCACGGCAAGGCCCGGCACGCCGCCCGTCACGGCCACGAAGCGAAGGCCCGGCCGGGCCAGTGCCCGCAGCGCCGGGGCAAAACGATCGGCATCATCGACGATGACGATCCGGGCCCCCGCCGTGGCCACGCATTCCTTCAGCTTGGCATGGTCGGTGGACAAGAGCGAATAGGCGACGCTGATCGGCGCGATGGCCGCGCCCGTGCGCTGCACCGACACGGCGGCGATGCCATGTTCGATGGACGGGGCGGAGAGATAGGCGACACTGTCCCCCTCCCCGATCCCCTGGTCGATCAGCCATTGCGCCAGCCCGTCGGCCGCCCGCCGGGCGGCACCATAGGTGATGTCCCGCCAGCCGCCGACCCCGTAACGCTGACGCATGAACAGCCGGTCGGGATGGGCATCCGCCACCGCGTCGAACCGGTGAGCCAGCGACGGCGCCGGTGTAGGCATCGATAAAGGCGAGCCCAGACGGATGGTGCCGTCTTCCTCCCGGTCCAGGGTCACGGCCGGCGGCGGCGTCCTGGCAAAGCTCATTGCCCCACCCCCCGCTTGCGGACCCGCCAGACGCAATCATCATCACCCATGGGCCGGCCGGCAATGGTTTCCACCTCGAAATCCGGTCCCAGCCCCTGCCGCACCACGCTGTCCATCTCCCGCCCGCAGGCCTTGTTGCAGGGGAAGACCCCGCGCATCTCGGCGGAGAAGGCGCGCCATTGCGGACAGCCATGATCGATGATGGTCAGGCGGCCTTCCGCCTCGTCGATCTTGTTGATGCGGGTGACGTCGCGATGCCCCCCGCCCCAGACTTCTGCGCCATAGACGGCCATCAGCTTCAGCGCCCCTTCGATATCGGGGGTGAAATCGGCGGGGTGATCCTTCACCAGTTTGCGCCCGATGGGACCGGCCCAGCCGGGCCGCGTCTCGTCGGAGAATTTCTCCCAGGCTTCCGGCCCCTGGTTCTCCCAGACATGCTCGTCGGTGCGCTGGATGATCAGCAGCCCTTCCCAGGCACAGCGGCGGTAACGTTCCTGCGGGTCCAGGGCGGGCCAGTCCAGGGCCTCACCTTCCAGGCGCTTCGCTTCAGACATGTTCTTCCTCCCTTTCCCTGTTTCTCATGCGCCGTGTGCTGCCCATGGCAGCACCCAGGCAGTCCAGCGTCGTTGCCGGCAGATCGGACCCGGCGTCGAAATCCGTCACCGCCGACCAGCGCGACAGCACGGTCCGCGTGTCCGGCGTCTCCAGCCGCAGGCCCAGGCTGCGTTCCCAGCGCATCGCCGCGGCCCAACCGCCGCCGGCCTCGATCACCTGTCCGCTGGCGGGACATTCCGGATGGATCAGGGCCAGGGCGAAGGGTGACACATCCTCCACCCTCAACCCGGCTTTCAGGTCGGCGGAAAAGACGCCATCCGTCATCGACGTGCTGGCCATGGGCGCCAGGGCATTGACGCGGATGCCCACCCGTTCTCCCTCCACGGCCAGGGTGCGGGTCAGGCCGATGATGCCGGCCTTTGCGGCGGCGTAATTGGCCTGACCGAAGGCGCCGTGCAGGCCGGCACCGGAGGTGGTGAACAGGATCGCCCCGCCGCGTTGACGCCGCATCGGCTCCCACGCGGCCTTGGCACAGGCAAAGGCCGCGTTCAGATGCACGTCCAGCACCTCATCCCATTCCGCCCGGGCCATGTTGGCGAAGGAACGGTCACGGGTGATGCCGGCATTGACGATCAGGGCGTCAATGTGACCGAACGCGGCCAGGGCGGCCTGGATGATGGCATCCCCGTCCCTGGCATCCACGGCCAAACCCTGAGCCGTTCCGCCAGCCGCCTGGATTTCATCGGCAACGGACAGGGCCGCGTCGCTGCGGCTGGCCACCAGCACACGGGCGCCGGCGGCACCCAGGTCCAGGCAATATTGTCGCCCCAGCCCCTGGCCACCACCCACGACGATCGCCACCTGGCCATCAAACAATGGCTGTTGCACCATGCCGATTTCCTCCCTGCCGGTGCGGCGGTTTTGTCCGCCTTGTTACTGCTTCGCCCCTCTCCAACCCGTCATCCCCGCGAAAGCGGGGATCCAGCATAAGCGGCGTCTGCCGCGATAAGACTCATATCGGCGCTGATCGCGCCTTACGCTGGATTCCCGCTTTCGCGGGAATGACCGTAGCGAAAAGGCAACCTCACGCCCCCGCCCGCCGGCCAATCTTGGCGCGTGCATCCAGCATGCGCTGGGAAATGGCAGGGTTCCAGTGGACGTCGCGATACTGCACATGGCCATAGACATAGGCGGCCATCGGGTCCATGGACCAGGATCGGCGCAGCATCTCGGTACAACGCACAACCGTGTCGACATTGGTGGACGCAATCTCTGCCGCGATGCCGTTCGCCGTCTCCAGCAGCTTGCCCTCCTCCGCGATCTGGTCAATCAAGCCGATGCGCAGCGCCTCGGCCGCATCGATGCGCCGGCCGGTGAGGGTCAGCAGCTTCGCCTGGCTCTGGCCCACAATGCGCTGCAACGGATCGACAAAGGGCGTCAGGCCAAAACGCACCTGGGGAAAGCCGAACCTGGCATTCGGGCTGGACACCCGGATATCGCAGAACACCGCGATATCGCAGCCGCCGCCGAATGTGTGTCCGGCCACCGCCGCGATGGTCGGCTTGGGATATTCCAGCAGTTCCAGATAGCCGTAATAGGTGGCGTCGTACCAGCGCAGCCGGTCGGCATCCGTGGCCCAGTTCATCGTGTCCAGGTCCAGTCCGGCGGAGAAATAGTCTTCTGTCCCTTTGATCACCACGACGGCAACGCTGTCGTCACGCCGCCAGGGGGTCAGCACCTCCACCAGATCCTCGAACAGCTCGGTCGACAGCGCATTGCGCTTGTCCGGGCGGTTCAGGGTGATGGTGCCGATGCCGTCCTTCACCTCGGCCAGAACGGTTCCGTACTTTGCCATCTTGCTCTCCGTTTCCTCAAATATCAGGGCTGTCGCGCAGGATCAGAGCGTCCGGGCGATCAGCAGTTTCATGATCTCGTTGGCACCGCCATAGATGCGGTGGATGCGGCTGTCGCGGTACAGGCGGCCGATCGGATATTCGTTCATGTATCCGTAGCCGCCGAAGAATTGCAGGCAGCCATCGACGATTTCCGACAACTGGTCGGATATCCAGTATTTGGCCATGGACGCGGTCGCCGTATCCAGCTCTCCGGCCAGCAGCTTTTCTGTGCAATGGTTCAGGAACACCTTGGCGATGGTCGCCTGGGTCTTGTATTCGGCCAGTTTGAACTGGGTGTTCTGGAAGGCCGCCAGGGACTGGCCGAACATTTCCCGCTGCCTGACATAGGCAATGGTCTCCCCCAGGGCCAGTTCGATCATGGCCATGGCCTGCCAGGCGATGACGACCCGTTCCTGCGGCAGCTTGGCCATCAGTTGCGCCATGCCCCTGCCTTCCACGTCCCCCAGCAGGGCATCAGCCGGCACGAACAGGTCATCGAAGAACAGTTCGGACGTGTCCTGCCCTTCCTGGCCCACCTTGTCCAGGTTGCGGCCACGGGCAAAGCCCTCCGGCGCCTGCGACACATCGACAATGAACAGGGAGATGCCCTTGCTGCCGGCATCGGGGTCGGTCTTGGCGGCCACCAGCACCATATCGGCGATCTGGCCGTTGGAGATGAAGGTCTTCTGTCCCGTCAGACGATACCCGTTACCGTCGCGGCGGGCGCGGGTGCGCATGCCCTGCAGGTCCGATCCGGCGGCCGGTTCCGTCATGGCGATGGCCGTCACCATCTCCCCGGAACAGAAACGCGGCAACCAATGCGCCCGTTGCTCCGGCGTGCCGTAACTGGCGAAATAGGGAAGGATGACGGCATTGTGCAGGCAGAGGGTCAGCGCGTCGGCGCCGCGATGGCCGATGGCCTGGACGATCGCCGCCTCATGCCGGAAATCCCCCCCGCCGCCGCCATATTCCTCCGGCATCGACACACCCAGCAGCCCGGCTTCACCCGCCGCCCGCCAGACGGCCTTGTCGACCTGCTTGCCGGCCCGCCAGCGGTCGATGGCGGCCGGTGATGCGTGGGCGTCCAGGAAGCCGGCCAGACTGCGCTGGAAAATGGCCATCTCCGTCTCGGCCATGAAGGATGCCGGAACCAGATCGATGGCATTCATGCCGCACGCTCCCGCAGGCGGGCCGTGATCTCATCTGCCTGGCGCATGATCCGGTCGATCAGGTCACGGCAGGTGGGAATGTCGCGGATCAGGCCCTGGACCTGGCCGGCCCAGATCAGGCCCGCTTCCAGATCGCCCGTTTCCAGCGCCACGCGCCCCCTGGCTCCGGACACCAGCGGCTGGATATCGGCGAACTGCGCCCCTTCCCGCCCACTGATCTCCACAACCTTGTCGGATACGGATGTCTTGGCGACGCGGCCGGTATTGTGGAATTTGCGGAAGATCAGGTTGGTTGCCCGCTCGTCATTCTCGACCAGAAGCCTTTTCACGGCTTCATGGATCGGCGCCTCGACCGTGGCGCAGAAGCGCGTGCCCATGTTGATGCCGTCGGCCCCCAGCGCCAATGCTGCCACCAGCCCACGCCCGTCGCCGAAACCACCCGATGCCAGCATGGGAATGTCGATCCTGTCGGCGGCGGCTGGGATCAGCACCAGGCCCGGTACATCATCCTCCCCCGGATGGCCGGCGCATTCGAACCCGTCGATGGAGATGGCGTCCACGCCCATCTTCTGGGCCGACACGGCATGGCGGACGGAGGTGCATTTATGGATGACCTTCACGCCATGCGCCTTGAAATCCTCCACATGTTCCTGCGGCCGCGACCCGGCCGTTTCCACCACCGAAACGCCGCTGTCGATGATGGCACGGCGATAATCGGCATAGGGCGGCGGCTTCACCGACGGCAGGATGGTCAGGTTCACCGCGAAAGGCTTGTCCGTCAGCGACCGGCAGCGGTCAATCTCGCGCCGCAGATCGTCGGGCGTCTGCTGGGTAAGGGCGGTAATGGTGCCAAGACCGCCGGCGTTCGAAACCGCGGCGGCCATGTCCGCCGTGCCCACCCACATCATGCCGCCCTGCATGACCGGATGCTCGACACCCACGAGCCTCGTGAATCTCGTTTGCATGTTTCCTCCTGTTACTTACTGGACGGTAACTTATGGCGATGCGTCCGTCAACGATAGAATCGCGGGGTTGGTGCCAATATTAAAAATCGATGTATTTCATGTGGTTATTGATAGAATGCGGGGCTGAATGCTATCTTTTCGATTCAGCATGCGGAATGAACAGGCCAGTTGATTACCAACTGGTACGAAAGTAACGTGGCGAAATGCCATGGGCGATAAAGTCGCCGTTCATTCGAGACATTGTCGAAGGGCCGTCGGCCGTTCGTGGGGGAATGTGTGGAAATGCCTGTTAAAACGGCCAAGCCGAAGCTGGTCCGCCCGAAGCGTGGAACCATCAACAAGAAACTGATCATGGATACATCGGCATTGATGTTTCATGAGAAGGGTTATGACCGCACGACGCTGGACGATATCGCGCGCGCGCTTTCCATCACAAAGCCCAGCCTCTATTATCACTTCGCCAACAAGGAGGAGATTCTGCTGGCCTGCGTGTTCTCCGCCGATGATTATTTCCGTGAGGAGATCACCCGGCGCGACGATGAGAACGATACCGGCCGCAAGCGGGTCGAGGTATTCCTGCGCCTGTATCTGGAGGTCATCACCCACGATATCGGCGTCAGCATGATCCTGGCTGACGACCGCGTCATGTCCGACGAAGGCCGGGCCAGATACAACGAACTGCGCCGGGTGATGAACGAGGCGCTGGAAAGCCGGATCAAGGCCGGGGTCGCCGACGGGTCGATCCATGTGCCGGAAACCAAGCTGACCACCTATGCCATCTTCGGCATGTTCAACTGGGTCGGCCATTGGCATTTCCGCAAGAGCAGCACCTCGCTGGAAAAGGTGTTCGACCGGTTCATCTCGGTGATCTTCGACGGGATCGGCTGAGCGGCGGGTCAGATCAGGGCATATCCGCCACTGATCACCGCCACCGCACGTTCGCGCACATGGGCCCGCAGCAGAACGCGCCCCTCCTCCACCCACATTTCCGTCATGATGGTTTCCCCCGGAAATACGGGATGGGCAAATCGGACATGCAAGGCCCGCAGGCGCGTGGCATCGAAATCCAACACGCTTGCCAGCACCGCCCGGCCGCAAATGCCATAGGTGCAAAGCCCGTGCAGGATGGGCCGGTCGAAGCCGGCGGCCCGCGCCGCCTCAGGGTCGGCATGCAGCGGGTTCATGTCCCCACTCAACCGGAAAAGCAGGGCCTGGTCCGGCCTAGTGTGGAAGATATCGACATGGTCGGGCGGCCGGGCCGGCGGCGCGGGGAACAGGGGGGGCGCCCGGTCACGCCCCGCACTTCCGCAACCGCCGTCGCCGCGGGCAAAGGCGGTGGAGGTCGCCACCGCCAGCAACCCGCCGCCCGTCCTTTCCCGCAGGTGCGTTTCCAGCAGCACCAGCGCGCCCCTGCCCGCGCCCTTGTCGATGATGCCAGTGACGATTGTATCGAACAGCAGGTGACCTTCCGGCGGCAGGGGGCGGTGCAGCGCCACCCCCTGCCCGGCATGGACCACCAGCCGCATGTCAGCACCGATCCGTTCCAGAAGCACATGCCCGGCAAAGGTGAGCTGGGCCGCCAGGGTGGGCAAGGCCACCAGGTCCCGTTCATGGACGAAGCGGCGTTCCCGCCCGTCCAGTGGGTCCCGGCCGAAGCCGGTCCCCAGCGCGTAGAGGATGGAAGCCGCCGCCGTCTGGTGGACGGGCTGGTCCGTCAGGGACAGGCCGTCAACCATGGCCCTGTCGATGGGCATCAGTGGAACCTGATGCTGGCCGTGACCCCATAGGTGACGGGCATGCCGGCATAGCGCACGATGGCATCCCCCCGCCGCACCGCCGTCTGATAATAATATTCGTTGGTGACATTGCGGCCATAAAGGCTGACACGCCAGTCCCCGGCGGCGTCCTGCAGACCGACGCGCAGGTCCAGCAAGCCATAGCTGTCGATGGCCAGACGGGGATCGGGGATGAAGTCGCCATTCGTGCCGCTGCGATAGATGTAGCTGGCACCGACGAAGGCGTCCTTGCCGGCCCCCACGGGCCATTGATATTCGGCATCCGCATTGCCCTGCCATCTCGGCGTGAAGGGGAAGCGGCTGCCCTTGAAGTCGGCCTGCGCACCGAAGGCCGTATAGTTCAGGAAGGACCGGGTCACCTCCGTATCCAGGTAGGTGGCGCCACCCTTCAGCCTCAACCCTTCCACGGGTGCCCAGGTCACCTCGATCTCCGCCCCCTTCACCTGCGATTTCGGCACGTTGACCATGGCTTCCAGCGGCCCGAAGATGGGCACGATGGTCCGGCCCTTGAGCTGCTTGTCGGTATAATCATAGAGGAACAGGGCGCCGTTGACCTGCATGGTGCGGCCGGCCACGCGCGACTTGAACCCGATCTCGTAACCCGTCACCTCTTCCTGTTTGACGGGCTGGTACTGGGCCAGGGTGGAGGCGGGAAGGTTGGCGAAGGAGCCGACCTTATAGCCGCGGCTGATATTGCCATACAGCAGGTGATCCGCATTGGGCGCCCATTCCAGGCCCGTGCGCCAGGAGACATTATCTTCCGGCAGGGTGCCGTCGAATTCGGCCGGGCGGTTGGTCGCATCCAGCGTGGCGCAGGCATTCAGCGGGAAGGTGCCGGCCGGCAGGCCGAAATTGGCTTCGAACCCCTTGCCATAGGTGCCATTGCCTGCATTCAGAATGCAGCCCTGGAAATCCACATCCGTCTTGGTATAGCGGGCGCCGGCCGTGGCCGACAGGGTATCGGCCAGCGGAAAGGCGACATTGCCGAACACGGCCTTGCTGACATATTTCGTGTTGCCGCGCTGCGGCACCTCCGTAATCGCCGGCAGGCCCAGCCGGTCGAAGACATGGCCCGACGTCTGCTCGGACAGGAATTGCCGCACCAGTTCGTTGGCCTTGCTATGTTCGTAATTGCCGCCCAGCAGCCAATTGCCCCGATCCCCCATTAAGCTGCCCGCCACACGCAGTTCCTGGGTGAAGCTGTCGATATCGCCGCTGATCAGCAGGTCGGTCAGTTGCAGGCTGGTGCCGTCGCCATCCTGCCCGTAAAGCTGCTCGAACGTCGCATAGGAGGAAAGCGAGGTCACGGTGATCGTGTCGGAGATGTCGTAATCCAGACGCAGGGTTCCCTGCACCATATGGTTGTCGCGGCGCAGGGGCACGGTCGATCCCCAGTCGGCGGCGCGGTTGTTCTCCGGCGCGGCCGGGTAGGCCTGCAGGGCCGGACTGAAATAGCCGCCGGCCGACTGGCGGAACGGTGCCACCAGTTGCGGGGCCTGTGTGTCGGACCGGTCCTTGTTGGCATTCAACTGGAAATTCACGCGCAGCGCCGGGTCCGGCTCCCAGGCCAGCGTCAGGCGTCCTTGCGTGAAGTCGCGCCGCCCCAGCTCGTCGTCGCGGGTGAAGCTTTTCTGCCAGGCGTCCCCACCCTCGTGCCGCACGGCCAGCCGGACGCCCAGCGTGTCGGATACCGGACCACTGGCATAACCTTCCAGGTCCAGGCGGTTGAACCGGCCGTAACCGACCTGCATCCCCGCCTCGAAATCACTTGTCGGCTTGGCAGCCACGTAATTGATGGCGCCGCCCGTGGCATTCTGGCCGAACAGGATGCCCTGTGGTCCCTTCAGCACCTCCACCCGCTCCAGGTCGAAGGAGGCGCCCGTCGTCATGATGGAAAACGGGATCGGGGCCTCGTCGATATAGACCGACACGGTGGGCTTGGCCGCCAGGCTGCTGTCGAAGAAGCCGATACCGCGCAGGAAATAGACGGGCGTGCCATAGCCGCTGTCGATGGCGTTGAAACCCGGCGTCACCTTGACCAGGGCCTGCACATCGGTGACGCCGATCTTGGCCAGTTCCACGCCGCTTTCGGCGGTGATGGAGATGGGCACGCGGTTGCTGCTTTCCGACCGCTTCTGGGCCGTCACGATGATCTCGGCCAGGAAACTGCCTTCCTCCTGCCCGGAGGCGGGGGACGGGCCGGCACCGGACGGCTGTTCCTGCGCCGCCGAGGGTGCCGCGACCAGGGCGGCTGCTCCCAGTGCAAGAACAGATGAAGACCGCAGGAACAGCTTGCGCATTTCTTGTTTCCTCCCCATGTCGGATCATTGTGCCCCTTTTGCGGGGCTTGGGCCGGGCAAATGCCGGACATCGCGGCCACCGCTTGCCGGGGCCGCCGATAGGTTGATGCTGAATTCCAAACTGGTTGGTAACTTTCATCGGCAGTCACCAATTCTCAGTTACCGAACAGACGGTAACATAGGCTTGCGGCGCTGTCCAGTGCCCGTGAATTAAAGATTTCTGCTCTTTTTCAGCCGCGGAACGTGCCGCGCACGCTGTGAGATCGGGGATTGACATTGGATTTCCGCCACCCCCAAAATACTAATTGGTAACTTAAAGCCAGGGAGGCATCCAATGAACCTCTACCCCCACCTGATCCTGTCCGTTCAGGACGGCGTCGGCATCCTTCAAATGAACCATCCGGAGAAGCGCAACGCGCTGGGCTGGGAACTGCACCATGAAATCATCGCCGCGCTGAACGCCTGGGCCGAGGATGACGATGTCGCCTGTGTTCTGGTCATCGGCAACGAGGATTATTTCTGCGCCGGCTGGCGGCTGGACATCCTGAACAGCATCGAAGGGGACGAGCGCCGGCGCTTCACCGACCTGGCGCTGAAATTCATGAAGACCTTCTATGATTTCCCCAAGCCCATGGTGGCCGCTGTGGCCGGCGTGGCACCGGGCTATGGCATGGATGTCGCCAATATGTGCGACATCACCATCGCATCGGAGAATGCCGCTTTCGGCTCCACGCAGGTGAAATATGCCATGAACGGCTTTTATCATGGCATGCTGCAACGTATCGGTACGCAGCGCGCCCGGCGCATGCTGTTCACCGGTGACCCGATCAGCGCGCAGGAGGCATTGCGCGTTGGCTTGGTGGACGAGGTCGTGCCCTATGGCCGTTTGCGCGAAACGGCGCTGAAACTGGCCCGGCAGATTGCGGAGGCCGGGCCCGAACTGGCCATGGTCCTGAAGGATGTGGCATTGAGGGCCGGCAACATGGACCATCTGAGCGCGCTGGCCTTTGAACTGTCGGTCACGCAGGATCTGACCCAGCGTGGCCTGTTCAGGCGCCGCATCGCCGATGGCAATGCCCGGCTGAAGGCCGGCACCAGCAAGGCCACCGAACGGCTGGGGGCGCTATGACCGGCCCCGGACCGACCTTCAGCGCCGGCCTGTTTCGGGGGCGGACGGCCATGGTGGCCGGTGGCACCAGTGGCATCAACCTGGCCATCGCCCGGCGCCTGGGCGAACTGGGGGCCGCCGTCCATGTGTTCAGCCGCGACCCGGCCAGGGTGGCGGCGGCCATAGGCAGCCTGGCGGAAGTGTGCGACGCCAGCGGTTCTGTTGCCGACGTGCGGGACTTTGATGCCGTTACGGCGGCTGTCGGCGCCGGAGCGGAAAGGTTGGGCAACATCGACATCCTGGTTTCTGGGGCGGCCGGCAACTTCCTGGCACGGGCCGCGGACATGTCGGCCAAGGGCTTCCGCACCGTCATCGATATCGATCTGGTCGGCGGCTTCCATGTGATGAAGGCCGCTTATCCCCACCTGCGCCGGCCGGGCGCTTCGGTCATCAATATTTCGGCGCTGCACGCCTTCACCGCCTTTGCGGCGCAAGCCCATGTCTGTGCCGCAAAGGCCGGGCTTGACGCCATGATCCGGGCGCTGGCCCTGGAATGGGGACAGGAGGGCATTCGCCTCAATTCCATCGCACCGGGCGCCGTCAGCGATACGGAGGGCATGGCCCGCATCGCACCGACGGCGGCCGACCGCGAGCGCTTCACCCGCGATACCCCATTGGGACGCTGGACGACGAAGGCCGAAATCGCCGATGTTGCGGTTTTCCTGGCCAGCGCCGCGGCGGCCAGCATAACCGGCACCGTCATGGTGGTTGATGGCGGCTACATGGCGGGACGGACGGGAAATGCGGGAGGGAGGGCATGAGCGTGAAGACAGGGGCCGAACGGCCCCGCCACCGGCGGGGCACCCTCAGCCGCGAACGCATCCTGGACGTGGCCTCGCAGCAGTTCCAGGCCAAGGGATATGACCGCACATCCATGGATGATGTGGCAAAGGCGCTATCGGTCACGAAACCGACGCTCTATTACCATTTCCCCAGCAAGGAGGACATCCTGCTGGGTTGCGTGCTGGAGGCGCGCGACCGGCTGGAAGCCGCGCTGGCCGAACATGATGACCCCGCCCTGCCCGGACTGACCCGGCTGGAGATATTCCTGCGGCAATATCTGCGGGTCATCGCCAACAATTACGGGATCAGCCTGGTCCTGTCGGACATCAATGTGATGTCGGACAAGGGGCAGGCCGAATATCGGGATTGCCGCCGGTCCATCAGCCGCCATATGCGCCGGATCGTCGAGCAGGGCATGGCGGACGGCTCCATCGTGCCGGGAGACGTCACCCTGACCACCTATGCCATCTTCGGCATGTTCAACTGGGTCACCCGCTGGATCCTGGACAAGCCCGAATTCTCCCTGGATGCTGTCTATGCCCAGTTTCGCAGCATCCTGCTGCTCGGCATCCGCGGCGCGCTGCCGCCGCCTGTGGCGCATCGGGAAGGTGACACGGCATGATCGTATTCCAAGACCGCGTCACCCTGGATATTGCGGACGGCATTGCCGATGTGCGGCTGGCCAGACCGGAAAAGCTGAACGCGCTGGACCGCGACATGTTCACCGCCATCGCCGACGCCGTTGCGCATCTGGAAGGGGTGACCGACCTGCGGGCCGTGGTGCTGTCCGGGCAGGGCCGCGCCTTTTGCGCCGGCATCGACACGGCGGCCCTGGCCGAGACGGTGGGCGTACCGGAACAGCTGACCGTGCCGACCCACGGACCCGCCAACCTGTTCCAGCAGGCGACCTGGGGCTGGCACACCCTGCCCGTCCCCGTCATTGCCGCGATACACGGGGTGGCATTCGGCGGCGGGTTTCAGATCATGCTGGGGGCCGATATCCGCGTCATGACGCCGGACACACGGCTGTCGGTCATGGAGGTGCGCTGGGGTCTTGTTCCCGACATGGGCGGCATCGCGCGCATGCAAGGCCTGGCGGGCGACGATGTGATCCGCGACCTGACCTTCACGGGCCGGGAATTCACGGGGGCGGACGCGCTGACGCTGGGTTTTGCCACCCGGTTGTCCGGCACGCCCCTGGACGATGCGATGGACACGGCCCGCCTTATCGCCACGCGCAGTCCCGAGGCCGTCCGCGCCGCCAAGCGCCTGCTGAACGCCGCCGCGGATCGGGATGCCGCCGATATCCTGTATCATGAAGCCCGGGAGCAGACGGCCTTGCTGCGGTCGGCGCAGCATGCCGCGACATTGGCCGCCGCAAAGGGGCCGTCCCGGCGCTGATCCGCCTGGCATTGCCTGACGAACGGACGGCCGGAACGGCGTTTCCGGTCACTTTTGCGCCTTTTCCATCAGGTCCAGGCGCAGACGCAGCGGGTCGGGGACGAAGGCCGCGCCGCCGGGGGCATAAGACATCAGCCTGTCTTCCGCCGCGCGGTAGATCGGGTAGCCCGGATCACCCGACATGGCGAAGGCGATGAAATGATCGTGAAAGGCCTTGGCGATGGCCTTATCCGCCGCACTGACTGCGCCGGGATAGCGATATTCGACGGTGCGGAAGGCATAGGGAATTTCGCTGGCATGGGTGGCCCCCGGCATCGCGCCCCGCTGGCTTTCGGCCACATAATCGAAGCGGTAGGCATAGGTTGGAAGCCCCGATGCCGACCATTGCCGGGCCAGATATCGCGCGGGTTCGATGAAGATGCGGTCGCCGACGATCTTCCAGCTGGTCAATAGCGGGGTCGGGCTGGCATAGGCCTTGCGTGCCGCCGCCTCATCCCCGCCAAAGGCCGTCAGCAGCGTGTCCGCGTCCCCGATGGGGAACCCGTCCAGGCCTGTGGCTCCGATCATCATGGGCATCCGCGCGCCCTTGCCATCGGCGATCGTCCTTGCCGGTTCCTCGGTCAGGAATTTTCCATCCAGCATGGGACCGGCATAATGATCCACGCCGTCACCCATGATGGCGCGCATGTCGAGCCCGTCGACGATCCTGTCGGCCGGCAGGGCGCGAAGGGCGGCCAGCCCGGCGGCATCCTCATGGTTGACGCCGGCATTGCGCGCGAAGGTCACACCGCGTTCTTCCGCCACGGCCAGCGGGACCAGCCCCAGCCCCGTGGCACGCCCGCCACCCGACATGATCAGCGCCTTGTCGAACAACCCCCTGGCGGCGGGGACGGCCAGAAGCACATGTACCGACCGGCCGCCGGCGCTTTCCCCGAACAAGGTGACATTGGCGGGATCACCCCCGAAGGCGGCGATGTTGCGGCGAACCCATTGCAGGGCCGCCACCTGATCCATGAAGCCGAAATTGCCCGTTGGCGCCGCCCCCGCCTCCGCCGACAGGGCCGGATGGGCGAAGAAGCCGAAGCGGCCCAGGCGGTAATTCAGGCTGACCAGCAGAACACCGGACCGGGCAAAGGCCGATCCGTCATAGACGGTGGGCGACGACCCGCCATTGACGAAGCCGCCGCCATGGATCCAGACCATGACGGGCCGCTTTACACCGGCCTGCGGCTTCGGCGCCCAGACATTGACGAACAGGCAGTCCTCTCCCATCGGGCCGCCCAGCGGGGCGGCATCGCCGGGGAACGGGTTCTGCAGGCAATCCAGGCCGTACGTATCGGCCTTGCGCACACCCTGCCACGGCACGACGGGGGCCGGCGGGCGCCAGCGCAGATCACCGACGGGGGCCGCAGCATAGGGGATGCCCTTGAAGGCGACGATATCACCCTCGGCCACACCCTCCACCCTGCCGCCATCCACGGTCGTAACGGGGGCCGCGGCGGCGGCAGGGGACAGGAGCAACAACAAGGCAATGAACAGGTGACGCATCATCCACTCCCGTTTCAACGTCCAGAGCCGATGGGATAGGCCGGGTTTGCGCTGTCATGCGGTAAGGCCGGCGATTGTGCCCGCACAGCGGTCATGCCGGAAGGCAGTTCAAAAGGCAGCCGGCCCGCAGGCGGCGTGACACCGCACAGCGCGTCGAACAGCGCCGCATCGCTGATCCCGAAGGAGGCGAGCAGCAGGGCAGCGTGCGGGCGCACCGCCGACAGGATGGCCGGCCGGTCCATATCCACGGCCAGAATGACGGGACCGGCGGATGCCGCCTGCTGCACAATGGCCAGTCCGGCATCGCCCGGCTTGAAATCCAGATCGCCCTCATGCTGACGCGAGCCGAAGAAATGGCCGGGATGCAGGGTCTGGTATGGGGTGGACAGACGGATCAGGCTGATATCCGCCTTGTCGGCGCTGTCCACAATGGTGAATCCCGCCGCCCGTGCCGCTGCCGGATCGACACCGTGCAGGAACAGGCGCTTGCCCCTGTCCGGCAGGGCGATGGCGCCCAGCCTGTTCTCCAGCACGACCAGGGACCGCGCCTGCGCTGCATGCCCGGCAGTCATCTTGTCGGCCGAACCGACGATGGCGGCGGCACGGGCGGCATCGGCGAACGGGTTCTCGAACAGGCCCAGACGGATTTTCAGGGCCAGGACACGGCCCACCGCCTCGTCCAGGCGCGCTTCGGGCAACAGTTTCTGTTCCACCGCCTGGCGCAGGGCGGAACCGTCATCGACGCCGCCGAACTGATCGATGCCGGCCAGCATGCCCTTGGCGAAGCGCTGCGGCTTGGTCAGCCCCTCCACGCCCCAGGGCATGGCGATATCCTTGGGTGCCTGTGGCGGGTTGCCGGTGCGGCAACTTTCGTTGCAGTCATAGGTGATGGCCCAGTCGGACAGGACCAGCCCCTGGAACTTATGGGCCCCACGCAGCAGATCGGTCAGCAGTTCGCGTGAATAGCCGCCGCCCACCGGCTCCACCGGTTTGCCGTTCAGCACCAGACCCTTCTGGATCGTGTAGGTGGGCATGATGCCGGTGGCCCCGGCCTCGAACGCGCCCTGGAAGGCCGCGACATGCCGGTCGAATCCACCCTTGGTGAAATCCGTGAAGCGGCCATAGTAATTATGCCCGTCATAACCCTCGATGGCGGCGCCATAGCCGACCCAATGCTTGACCACGGTGGCGACACCGCCGGGTGACAGGCCGGCATCCGCCCCCTGCATGCCCTGCACATAGGCCTTCACCTGCGCCGACACGCGGGCCGGGTCTTCCCCGAACGTGCCGTTCAGGCGGGACCAGCGGGGTTCGCTGCCCAGATCGGCCTGCGGCGACAGGGCCATGGAGATGCCGACGGCGCGGTATTCATCCCGCACCATGGCGGCGAAGGTCCGGGTCAGGGCCGGATCGTCGATAGCACCCAGACCCAAGGTTTCCGGCCATTGCGAAAAACCGGTGGTCGTGACGCTGGCGCCCGCCGTCACTTGAAAATGGCTGCGCGGATCGGTTGAGATCATGACCGGGATGCCCAGCCGGCCGCCGGCCGCAACCTCCTGCAACCGGTTATTCTCGGTCGCGAAATCCACCGGCTTCACGGCCATGCGGGTGATCATGGAGGTGACGTGCCGGTCCAGGATCATGGCGCGCGCGGCGTCCAGATCATAGGCCGGGCCGGGCGACATCATGCCCCCCTGGACCGGGGCGGTGCCATGCACCGCCTCCCCCGCCTTCTCCGCCAGGGTCATGCGCGACACAAGATCGGCGGCCCGTATCTCCGGCGATAGGCGCCAATCCTCATAGGGGTTCAGCTTGCCGTCGCGATTCAGGTCGCGGAAGCTCAACCCATCAGCCTTCACCTGCGGCTGCCCGGCGGGCAGGGCCGGCTGCAGCGGGGCGGCGAGGCTGCCGGTGGACAGCAGCAACGCTGCCAGGGAGATCATGCCGGCAGTGGTTCTGTTCGACATCCGGACCCCCTTACGGCTTCAGCGTGCGCTGGCTGACGCGGGCCTTGCCCGACAGCACGGTCTGTGCGGCGGACGGGCCGACGGCCACGTCATAATCACCGCCATCGATGCGCCATTGGCGCCCGGCCTCATCGAAATGGGCCAGCAGGCGCGGGTCGGCCTTGACGGTGACGGTGCGGCGCTCACCGGGCTTCAGGTCGATCTTCTCGAACCCGATCAGGCGGCGCAACGGCTTGCCGGCGGCACCGGCCAGATAGATCTGCGGCGCGTCCTTGCCCTGCAACCTGCCGGTATTCGTCACTTCGAAGCTGACGGTCAGCGTCTCGCCACCCTTCACCCGCAGCTTGTCATAGGTGAAGGTCGTGTAGGACAGGCCATGACCGAACGGAAACAGCGGCTTCATGCCCTTTGCCGCGAAACGGCGGTACCCCACGTCCGAACCCTCCTCATACACCACATCGAACTGCTGTTTTTCCGGCAGGCCCCAGCCCGGCAGGGTCGGGCGCGGATACTGGTCCAGGCTGGCCGGGAAGGTGACGGGCAGGCGGCCGGACGGATTGACCTTGCCGGTCAGGATATCGGCAATGGCCTCGCCCCCCTTCTGCCCGCTGTACCAGGCTGCGACGACGCCGCCGACCTTGTCCAGCCAGGGCATCAGGACGGGGCCGCCTGTCTGCAAGACAACGATGCTGTTTGGATTGGCGGCGGCCACCGCCTCGATCAACTGGTCCTGACCCTGCGGCAGGGACAGATCATAGGCATCCAGCCCTTCGGACATCCATTGGTTGGCAAAGACGATGACGATATCGGCATCCCGGGCCAGGGCTGCGGCCGCTTGCGGGTATCGGCCGTCATTGAAGCTGACGGTGGCATCCGGCAATGCAGCCCGCAGCGCCTTCAGCGGAGAGGAATTGTGGAAGGCCTGCCGCAGCCAGGCCGCCATGAACCCCTCGCCCCCCACCGGAATGACAATCGGGTTGCCGCCATGGCTGGTCACCTGTGACGAACCGGCACCCGACAGGACACCGCTATCGGCATGGCCGCCGATCACCGCCACCTTCTTCACGCCGGGCGCCAGGGGCAGGATGCCCTTGTTGGCCAGCAGCACGATGCCTTCATCGGCCACCTGTCTGGCGATGGCGTCATGGGCGATGCTATCGATGGCGGGCGCCGGCTTCGCCTCGAACAGGCCGGCGGCGAACATGGAACGCAGGATGCGGCGCGACATGTCGGACAGGCGCGCTTCCGGTATGGAACCGGCGGCCACCGCCTGTTTCAGCGGTTCACCGAACCAGACCTGATCATCCAGCTGTTCGCCCGACTGCTGATCCAGGCCCCTGGCGGCGTAGTCGGTGGCGTGGACCGCCCCCCAGTCCGACATGACCCAGCCCTTATAGCCCCAATCGCCCTTCAACACCTTGTTCAGCAGATGATCGCTGCCGCAGGAATAGTCGCCATTCACCAGATTGTAGGCGCACATCACGGAGCCGGGCTGCCCCTTCTCGATGGCGATCTGAAAGGCCAGCAGGTCGCTTTCCCGATGCGCCGCCTCCCCGATGACGGAATTGGCCCAGTGGCGGTTGGTTTCCTGGCCGTTCAGGCTGAGATGCTTGATAGTGGAGATGATGTTCTGCGACTGGATGCCCCGGATGCTTTCGCCGGCCAGGGTGCCGGCCAGCAACGGGTCTTCCCCCAGATATTCGAAATTGCGGCCATTGCGCGGGTCCCGGGCCAGATTGGCGCCACCGGCCAGCAGGACGTTGAAGCCCCGGGCCACCGCCTCCTTCGCAATCATGGCGCCACCATCATGGGCCAGCTTGGGATTGAAGCTGGCGGCCAACGCCAGGCCGGACGGCAGGGCCGTGGCCGTGTCGCCGGGCCGGATGCTCATGGGGTTGGTCACGCCCAGGCTGGCGTCGGTTTCCTTCAAGGCCGGGATACCCAGGCGGGGCACGCCGGGAATATAGCCGGCACCGCCGATGGCGTCGGCGGGCAGCTTCTCGACCTTGAAAGGCAGCGCCATGGGCCCGTGCAGCAGGCCGATGCGCTCATCCAGGGTCAATTCCGCATCCAGCAGCCGGGCCCGCTCATCGGGCGACAATGTGCTGTCACGCCAATCCTTGGCACCTGCCGCATGCAGCCCCGTGCCCAACGCCGTGACACATAATCCGGCAGCCAGACCACTCCTGAACAAACGGTGGATATTCATCAAGGCCTCCAGGGGAATGTCTTTGGAGAAAAAAAGGCGCGGGCGGGCCCGCGCCGGAGGAAGATCAGAAGTCGATACCAAGGCGCACGCCGTAGGTGCGCGGCGGGGCGTAGAAATCACCCGTGCCATTGGTGGCTACACCCGCGGTCGCATTGGGGCTGGACGTCGTGCGGATGTCGTCATTCTCCAGATTGCGAACAAAGGCCATGACCGTCCAGGCATCCTCGGCCGGCTTATAGGTGAGCGTGAGGTCGGTACGGGTGAAATCACCCTGCTTGTTCTCCAGGAACCCGTGATATTCCAGATACTTGGACGATTCGTAGTGGGTCTGTACGCGCGCCGTCAGACTGGCGCCGTCGGCCATCTCGAACTCGTGCTGATAGCCCAGATTGATCGACCATTCCGGCGTGCGCGCCATATGGCAGCCGGAAAAATCGGCCGCGCGCGGGGCGGGTGCAGTGTAGTCGGCAGTGTAGCAGCGCGCGATGCCGGCATTGGCCACATTGTTGGAAAAGGCATCGCCACGGGGCAGCAGGAACTTCTTGTATCGCGCATGCAGCCAGGACAGGCTGGCGTCGATACGGTCGAACGCTGTTAGCAGATAGTCGGTTTCCAGTTCAAGACCATAGATCTCCGCCTTGTCGGCATTCAGGGTGACGGTGGCATCCTGCCCGGCGATGGTGCCGATGGCCGAAATCTGGAAATCGCGATAATCATAGTAGAAGGCCGAGGCGTTCAGTTGCAGCCGGTTGTCCAGCAACCGGTTCTTCACGCCCAGTTCATAGGAGGTGATGGTTTCCGGCTTGTAATCATTCGGCTCCATCCCGTCGAAATAGCCGCCGGCCTTGTAGCCTGTGGCGACATTGGCATAGAGCATGCTGTCTTCCGACAGATCATAATCGACACCGGCCCGCCAGTTGACGCGGTCCCAGCTATTGTCGGACACGTTCAGCGTCACCGTGCCGGTGACGGCGCCGGCATTGTTGGTGAAATAGGTGCCGCCATTGCGGCCCTTGCGGTCCTTGGTATAGCGCAGGCCTCCCGTGAAGCGCAGTTCATCGGTTGCCGACCATGTCACCTGGGAGAAGACCGCCTTGGTGGAGGCGAAGACATCCGGTTGGATGAAGCTCAGGTAATTATCGTCTGCCAGGAAGATACGGAAATCGACATCATTGTCTTCCTTGAAGTAATAGGCGCCGATCACCCATTTCAGCCGGTCCGTCTCCCCGCCCAGGCGCAGTTCATGCGACCATGTCTCGTCAAGGCCGTAGAAATAATTGGGGGCGTGGGTGGAGGGGTTCTCGCCCACGCGGTCATCCTTGGCCGAATTGAAACCGACCAGATAGGTCAGTTGGGCGAAATCCAGGTCATAATTGATCTCGGTCCCGGCGCTCCAATAGGTGTTGTCGCGATAGGTATTGACGCGCGACAGGATAGTGCGCGGGTCGCCGGTTTCCATGGGATAGGCGACATCACCGCCGCCAGTGCCCCCACGGGCCAGCCAGTCGGCCCGCAGGTTGATGGACAGGTTCTCCGCCGGGGTCCACAGCGCCTGAAGGCGGGCGGACTTGTCATCCTGGCTGTCCTTGTCGTTGCCGGCCTGCGGGCCGGGCGTGATCGACTTCTGATAGCCGTCGTGGCGCGTGGTCTGGAACGCGGCACGCACCGCGAACGTATCGCCCAGCGGCACGTTCAGCACGCCGCTGGTGGTCAGCGCGTCGTAATTGCCGAATTCCACCGCGGCAGAGCCTTCCAACTGCTGGGTCGGCTTTCTGGTGATGACGTTGATGGCACCCGCGGTCGCGTTACGGCCATAGAGCGTGCCCTGCGGCCCGCGCAGCACCTCCACCCGGTCGATATCATAGAACAAGGCACCGGTGGCCGTGGCACGGGCGATATAGATGCCGTCGATATGATAGGCGACGGCAGGGTCCCCCACCTCTGTCACGTTCGTGCTGCCGATGCCGCGCATGAAAATCTGCGACGCACCGCCGCCCGTATTGGTGATCTGCAGGCTGGGGACGGTCGCCGACAGGTCGACGACACTTTTCACGCCCGCACTTTCCAGCCCCTCCCCCGTCACGGCCGATACGGCCAGCGGCGTCTTTTGAAGATTCTCGGCGCGGCGCTGGGCCGTTACGACGATTTCGTCCAGTTGCAGGACAGTCTCCGCCGTCTGTGCCCCCGCCGACAGGCCGGGCGCCATGGCCACGATGGCAGCCCCGACCATCAATGAATAGTTGCGCATAAGGTCCACTCCCATTTGGTCTTTTGGTTATGGGAAGCGAGCAAGGATCATCCGGCGCCCGTCGGGCGACGGCCGGTCATTTCCGGAACGGAAAGTCCGTGCGGATGGATGCAGACAGGGACCGGCCGCTGACGCGCTGGGGCGTCAGGTTGCGGTAACGGCGCGTGCGGATAGGTTCATTGTCATCTCCCCAGGATACCGTCCCCTTTTGGGGCTCTCGCTTACGGTCGGCATTCTTGTAGGGACAACGTTGTCCCTGCCGTTCCGAAAATAACCGGGTCTCTCTCTTCCGGCTGGAAATTCTGTTACCATTGATAACCATCCTGCCGCAAGCAGAAAATGTCCAACGTTGTCCCCTCTGTTGCCTGTGCCGGTCCCGATAGGGTAGAAGCAAGCGTCAACAAGGATTTGGCCGGAGCGCCCCCTCTCGTGAGCAAACCCACCATCCATGATGTGGCCCGCGTGGCTGGCGTGTCGATCAAGACGGTTTCGCGCGTGCTGAACGGGGAGCCCAAGGCAAGCCCCGCCACACGGGAGCGTGTGATGGCGGCGGTGGCATCGCTGGACTATTCGCCCAACCTGTCGGCCCGCAGTCTTTCAGCATCCCGCAACTTCATGATGGCCTTTGTGTTCGGCACCTATCCGGAGGAACCGAACGTATCCCTGCAGAATGAATATATCGCGGGCCTGCAGGTGGGGGCGGTGACCGCGGCACGGGCGGCCGGGTTCCATCTGCTGGTCGAACCGCTGGAAATGACGGATGCGGGTTTTGCCGAGCGGGCGGCGCGGATCATCTCGATGCCGGCCGTGGATGGATTCGTCATCATGCCGGGCCTTGCCGACGACCCGCGCCTGCTGCGTGTGCTGACGGAACGGCGCGGCCATTATGTGCGGGTCAGTCCCGGCGTGGAACTGCCGGCCCTGCCCGCCATGGTGCGCATCGACGATTACCGCGCCAGCGCCGAGATGACGCGCCATCTGCTGGAACTGGGACACCGCCGTATCGGCTTCATCGGTGGCCGCCCGAATTTCGGTTCGGCTGAACTGCGCCTGCAGGCGTTCCGCGATGTCATGAGGGCGGCCGGTACCTTCGATCCCGATCTGGTACGCAACGGCGATTACACGCGGGCATCGGGACGGGTGGCCGGCGGGGAGCTTCTGGCGCTCGACCCGCGCCCCACGGCCATCTTCGCCGCGAATGACAGCATGGCCATTGGTGTCATGGCCCTGGCACAGCAGCAGGGATTGGGCGTCCCGGCGGATTTGTCGGTGGCCGGCATCGATGATATCAGCATGGCGTCCGCCATATGGCCGGCCCTGACCACCGTGCGTCAGCCGATCATCGCCATGGGGGCGGCGGCGGCCACCTATATCGTCGCGGCCAGCCGGTCGCGGGATGCACCGCCGCACCTGCCCTTCTTCGCACACGAACTGGTGGTACGCGACAGCACGGCCCCGCCGGGACAGCCTGCCCGCCGCTGATCAACCCGCCTTGCCGGCTGGCACGCCCATCGCCCCTCGGGCGGCCGACAGCCTGGACGAGGCGCTGATCGCCGCGGGGCGGTTGACGGCACCCCAGGCGGAACAGGTGGCCGCCCTGGCACGCAGCGCGTTCGACCAGGCCTTCAACGGCGTCATCGCCATTGCTACCGTGCTGCTGCTGGCAACGGCGGCGGGGATATGGCGGGTCGCCCGGGGTCCGGGCAATGGCGCCGCACGTCTGCGATAAGCTTTACGGCGATGTTTGCCGGCATTGCCGTTGGGGGGCGACCAGTGCCATGGTGCCGTCGGCCCCTGCTCCGTCATGCCGGGGCAATCGTGTCGGGAGTTATGGTTTGGTGCAGACTCTGGCTTTGACGTGGCAACTGACCGAGATCCACGGCTGGGGGCTGGTCGGCGTCCATACGGCACTCTGCCTGATGGACCGCAAACAGCCGCCCCTGCTGCTGGAAAAGCCTGCCCTTATCAGCATGCGCCCGTCCACACAGGAGAAGCTTCGCGAACTGGTCCATGGCTATGAACAGATCAGCGCCCTGTCGGCCAAGCATGGCGGGCGGGCGCTGCGGCTGCATGATTGCGTGGCGCTGCATGCATTGGGCAACGGTTTCAATCACGGGCCGCCTTCCGACCTTTACCAGGGGGAGGGCAATATCGGGGTCATCGCGTTCGAGGATACGCTGTTCGATGCCGAGGTGCTGGGGCGGGCACGCCGGTATGACCGCATCATCGTCCATTCCACCTATAATCACGACCTGCTGGTGTCCCACGGGTTCGATGATGTCAGGGTCGCGCTGCAGGGGGTCGATCCCACGGAAATGCCGCTGCTGCCGCGCACCGGCCGGTTCGGCGACCGGTTCGTTGTATTCTCCGGCGGCAAGCTTGAATATCGCAAGGCCCAGGATCTGGTTCTGGCGGCGTTCGGCATCTTCCACGCCCGCCATCCCGACGCGCTGCTGGTGACCGCCTGGCACAATGCCTGGCCGCATACCTCCGCCGACATCGCCCAGTCACCCCTGATCGACCGGGCGCCGGCCATCGATCCGGCCACGGGCAAGCTGCGCATCGCCGAATGGGCGGCGGCGCATGGGGTGTCGCATGACGCCTTCGTCGATTTGGGCTTCATCGTGCGTCCGCAGATCGCCCCCATCCTGGCCGAATGCCATGCCGCCATCTTCCCCAACCGCTGCGAGGGGGCGACCAATCTGGTGGCCATGGAGGCGATGGCCTGCGGCGTGCCGGTAATCCTGTCGGACAATACCGGCCACCGCGACCTGATCCGGGATGACCATTGCCTGGCGCTGCGGCAGCAGACACCCGTTACGGAGGAGGCGGACCGGCGCCGTGGCTGGTCCCATTCGTCGGTGGACGAGATAGTGGCGCACCTGGAAAGCCTGTACGAAAACCGCAGGGCCGCGCGTGCCATGGCCGACCGGGCCAAGATTTTCATCCGGATCGACCGGACCTGGCGGAACTTCGCCGAGAGCTTCATCGAGGCGGCCCGATGAGCGGAAATGCCAAGCACCAACAGAGGGTAACAGGCCCATGACCGCCGCCCTGACCATCATCACCGGCGGCGCCGGCTTCATCGGCTCCAACATCGCGGCGTCGCTGGCTGCGCGCGGGGAAGAGGTCGTGGTCTGCGACCGGCTGGGCCATGACGACAAATGGCGCAATCTTGCCAGGCACCTGATCGCCGGCTTCGTGGCCCCGCCCGACCTGCCGCGCTATCTGGCGGACAATGCCGGTCTGGTGAAGGCCATCATCCATATGGGTGCCGTCTCCACCACCACGGAAACCGACGCCGACCTGATCGTGGAGACCAATATCAGGCTTTCCACCCTGTTGTGGAACTGGTGCGCCCAGCGGGGGGTGCCCTTCATCTACGCCTCGTCGGCGGCCACCTATGGCGATGGAGCCCACGGCTTTTCCGATGATAATGATCCTGCCGCACTGGCCCGCCTGCGCCCGCTCAACGCCTATGGCTGGTCGAAGCTGGCCTTCGACCGCCATGTGGTCGACCAGATGCGCCGGGGCCGGCGCCATCCGCCGCAATGGGCGGGCCTGAAATTCTTCAACGCTTACGGCCCCAACGAATATCACAAGGGCGGGATGATGAGCGTGGTGGCCAGGAACCACGCCATCGCGGCGGGCGGCGGGCGGGTGCGGCTGTTCCGGTCATACCGGCCTGATTATCCCGATGGCGGCCAGTTGCGCGATTTCGTCCATGTCCGTGATGCGGTGAATGTCGTGCTATGGCTGCTGGACAATCCAGGGGTCAGTGGCATCTTCAATGTCGGCTCCGGTCAGGCCCGTTCCTTCAACGACCTGATCGCGGCCCTTTACCAGGCCGTCGGACGGGAGCCGGCGATCGACTATATCGAGATGCCTGAAAGCCTGCGCGACCGATATCAGTATTTCACCCAGGCCGATCTGGGCCGGCTGCGCGCCGCCGGCTACCACATGCCGATGACGGGGCTGGAGGACGGGGTCGCCGACTATGTGGGCCGTTTCCTGTCACAACCCGATCCCTACAGGTAAAGCGGATGGACGCCTATGACCAAGCCGTCGCCCATCACCGGGCGGGTCGCACGGATGCGGCGCTGGCGGCCGCCCGGCTGGCGGCGGCCAGCGCTCCTGGCGACCCGCTGACTCACAACCTCCTGGCTGTCTGCCTGATCAGCGCACAGCAGGCGGACGAGGGCCTGCAGGTGCTGCTGAAAGCGGTCCGGCAATGGCCGGAGCATGAGGGGTTGGTCACCAATCTGGCCATCGGTCTCTACAATGCCGGCGACCAGAAGGCCGCCTGGCATTACCTGCGCCATCTTGTGGTGCTGAACCCCGCCAGCGCCGCCGCGTTTGACCGGCTGGGGGCGCTGTCGCTGACCTGGCGGGGGGATCGCGAGGGGGCCACCCGGCTGGCCGACCGGGCCGCCCGTCTTGCGCCGAACGACAAGACCATCCGCATCAACCAGTCCCTGGCCTGGGCACCGCATGATCTGGAACGGACGATCCGCGCGCTGGATGCCGCCATCGCCCTGAACCCCGACGATCCCCATCCCTATGTGCAGCGGGCAGGCGCCCTGCTGCGACAGGGGCAGGTATATGCCGCCCTGCATCCACTGCGCCGCGCCCTGCGCCTGAACCCCGGTCACGAGGATGCCGGCCGGCATGCCCTGCGCTGCCAGCGCTACCACACCGCCAGCCAGTCGGCCGCGGCACGGGGGCCCGGCCCCGGCGACGGGCTGCTGCTGCGCGGCCCCTTCTCCACCAGCAGCGGCTATGCCCATATGGGTCGCCGCTATATCCAGACACTGCGCAAGCAGGGCGTGCCGATGCAGGTCGTGGGTGTCTTCGGGCACGAAACCTGGGGGGAGGAGCCGCTTGAGGCCCCGGTCGGGTCCAAGGCCGCCATCAACATCATGGTCCCGCTGGCGGTGGAGCCGATCCCCGGCCTGACCACGATCCTCTATTCCATGTTCGAGGGGCCGCGTATCTCAAAGAGCTGGGCGCGGCAGAGCCTGTCAGCCGACCTCGTGATCGTGCCGACCGAATCGTCCCGCATCGCCTGGGCATCACAAGGCTATCCGGAGGATCGCATCCGCGTCTGTCCGCTGGGTGTGGATGCGGAACCGGCGGCGGCCGAGGCCCCCGCCCTGACCCTGGTCACCAGCGCCGGCCGCCGGGTCGACAGTTACCGCCACCGCTTCCTCAACGTGTCAGACGCCATTCCGCGCAAGAACCTGGATGGGGTGCTGCGGGTCTGGCTGCGGACGACGCGGCGGGACGATGACGCCGTGTTGATCCTGAAGCCCGGCAAGGGGGGCACCGAAAGCGCGCGTCGCCACCTGCAAGCCATCGTGCGCCAGACCCAGGCCCATGTCGGCCGCAGCTTCGCCGAGGCCGCCCCCATCGTGCTGATCGACCAGCCGTTGAGCGAGGCGGAAATGACCGGCCTGTTCCGCACCGCCAATTATTACTGGAGCCTGTCGCATGGCGAGGGCTGGGATCTGCCGCTGTCCAAGGCCGGCGCGATGGGGCTGGGCCTGATCGCCCCGGCCCACAGCGCCTATCTGGATTACCTGGATGCGCGCTTCGCCCGGATGATCCCCTGCGGTATCGGTCCGGCCCACCTGCCCTATAGCCGTGAACCCTGGGAGCCGTTCTTCGGGCTTGACTGGTGGGAGCCGGACGAGGATGCGGCGGCATCCATCCTGTCTGATATCATCCGGGGCCGCGATTCAGAATTGCCGGATGCCGCGGCCCATCTGCTGGACAACTTCACTTGGAACCAGGCAGCACTTAAACTGCGCCGCATCCTGGCGGATGCCGGGCTGCTGCGCCATTGAGCCGGCGTTACCGACAGGACGATACCGTGACCGATCTCTTCACCGCCGCGCTGGACCAGCATAAGGCCGGCAACCTGATGCAGGCGGAACGCCTTTACCGCACGGTGCTGGCGGAAAACCCGGATCATCCGTTCGCCAACAACAATCTGGCAATCCTGCTGCGGGTGCAGCGGCGATGGGAGGAGGCGGTCGCCTGCTACCGGCGCGCGTTGAATGCCAACCCCGAAGACGCCCACCTTTACAACAACCTGACCTGCGTGCTGTCCGACATGGGGCAGGATGCGCAGGCTGCCAAGGTCGGCATGCTGGCCGTCAGCCTGCGCCCCGACTATGCCGAGGCCTGGTTCAATCTGGGCAACATATTCCGCAACCTGCACGCCACCGATGCCGCCAGGGGGGCCTATCACCGCGCCATCCGCCTGAAACCCGACATGGGCGAAGCCCACAGCAACCTGGGCGACCTGCATAAATCGGCAGCGGAACTGACGCGGGCCATGGAATGCTACCGCACCGCCCTGCGCCTGCAGCCCCACCTGCCGCAGCCTTACGTCAATCTGGGCGAGGTGCTGAAGGAACAGGGCCGGGTGACGGAGGCCATCACCCTTCTGCAGCACGGGCTGGAACAGCATCCGCACCTGCCCGTGCTGCATTCCAACCTGTTGTTCGCCCTGCATTATTCACCGCATGTCCCGCCAGAGGTCATCTTCCGCGCCCACCGGCATTGGGGGGAGCGCCACGCCGCCCCCCTGGCCCCTGCGGTGGCACCATCTTTTTCCAATGACCGTGATCCCGACCGGCGGTTGCGCATCGGTTATGTCTCGCCGGATTTCTGCGGCCATGCCGTTTCCTGCTTTCTGGAACCGCTGCTGCGCGGTCATGATCGCGGCGCGGTTGAGATATTCTGCTATCCCACCTCCCGGCGCCGTGATGAAACCACCGCGCGGTTCCAGGCCATTACCGGCCATTGGTTCCCGCTGACCGGCCTGTTGGATGAGGAGGCGGTGGAGCGCATCCGGGCCGATGGCATCGATATCCTGGTGGATGTGGCGGGCCATACCTGCGACTGCCGTCCGCTGATCTTCGCCCGCCGGGCCGCCCCGGTGCAGGTTTCCTGGCTGGGCTATCCGGACGGCACGGGCATGGCGGCGATGGATTACCGTCTGACCGATGCGATTGCCGACCCGCCGGGCGTGACCGACCGCTGGCATATGGAAAAGCTGGTACGGCTGGAGGATGGCTTCCTCTGTTTCCGCCCGCTGCGGGACACCGGCTTCAGCCCCGACCTTCCCGCCCACAGGAACGGGCATGTCACCTTCGGGTCGTTCAACAACAATGCCAAGATATCGGCCGAAGTGGTGGCGGTCTGGGCAGCGCTTCTGCAGCGCGTGCCGGATGCGCGGCTGGTCCTGAAAAGCCGTTCCTTCGCCGACCCCACCACCCATTCCCGCTACAGCGCCCTTTTCACCGCACAGGGCATCGCTGCCGACCGGTTTGAACTGATGCTTCATACACCCGACCAGGGCGACCATCTGCGCGCCTATGATGGCATCGATATCGCCCTGGACCCCTTCCCCTACAACGGCACGACGACCAGTTGCGAGGCGCTGTGGATGGGGGTGCCGGTGGTGACCCTGCAGGGCGGCCACCATGTCGCCCGCGTCACTTCCAGCATCCTGCACCGCTGCGGCCTGGATGATCTGGTTGCAGCGGATACGAACAGCTATATCGACATCGCCGCCGGACTGGCTGCGGACAGGGACCGGCTGGCGGCATTGCGGCGGGGGCTGCGGGCGCGCATGCGGAACAGCCCCCTGTGCGATCCCTACGGCTTCGCCCGACAGGTGGAGCAGGCCTATCGCCGGATATGGCGGACCTGGGCCGAAGGTCCGGCCACCGGACCCGGCGATCCGGTGCGGCCGGACATGGACATGCACGCCTGACAGCGGCTTGTGGCTGGCCTGAGCCAGGCCGGAGCGCTATACAGCAAGGCAGATGGTGCCGTCGTCCCACGGCCCCCACCGGAATTGCAGGCGACCGACCGGAATGACCGAGCCAGAACGCGCGTCCCCCGTCCTGACGGATATAGCCGCCGCCCTGGCCGGCGCGCGGGTCGCCATTGTCGGCGACGTGATGCTGGACCGTTTCGTCTATGGCGATATCGACCGCATCTCCCCCGAGGCGCCTGTACCGGTGCTGAAGCTGCATCACCGGCGGGAAATGCTGGGGGGCGCCGGCAATGTCGCTGCCAACGCCGCCAGCCTGGGGGCCACCACATTGCTGGCGGCGCTGGTCGGTGCCGACGCGGCGGGCGACAGGATCGGTGACCTGGTGGCGGCCCTGCCCGGTGCCACCACCCGCCTGGGCCGCCGGGCCGCCGGGCCGACCACGGTGAAGACCCGCATCGTGGCCCGTCAGCAACAGATGCTGCGGCTGGATGAGGAGGAGATAGCGCCACCGACACCGGCAGAGACCGAGGCGCTGCTGACCGGCGTGGGGGCCGTGTTGCCGGGCTTCGATGTGCTGCTGCTGTCCGATTATGCCAAGGGCGTGCTGGCCGGCGACATGGCCCCCCGCCTGATCGCTGCCGCGCACGGCGCCGGAAAGCCTGTGATCGTCGATCCGAAGGGCCATGATTTCGGCCGTTATGCCGGGGCCGATCTGGTCACGCCCAACCTGGGGGAATTGCGTCAGGCCAGCGGTCTCCCCTGTGATGGGGATGAGGAGGTGGTCACAGCCGCCCGCAGCCTGATCGGACGCCACCGCATTGGTGCCATCATCGTCACGCGCAGCGAACACGGCATGTCCGTCGTCACGGCCGATGGTGCCGAACATCTGCCCGCCCAGGCGCGGGAAGTGTTCGACGTGTCGGGCGCCGGCGATACCGTGGCGGCGCTGCTGGCCTGCGCCCTGGCGCGCGGGGTGCCGCTGACCGTTGCGGCGCGGCTGGCCAATGTTGCGGCCGGCATCGTGGTGGGCAAGCTGGGGACGGCCCAGGTGACGCCGGGGGAACTGGCCCTGACGCTGCACCAGCAGGAGGCCGGGGACCCCGTTGCCGCCAAGATCGCCGACCGGCCGCTGGCGGCGGCACGCACGGCGCAATGGCGGGAAGGCGGGCTGGTCGTCGGCTTCACCAATGGCTGCTTCGACCTGCTGCATCCCGGCCATCTGTCATTGCTGCGCCAGGCGCGGGCAGCCTGTGACCGCCTGGTTGTCGGCATCAATGACGACACATCGGTCCGCCGGCTGAAGGGGCCGCAGCGGCCGATCCAGCCATTGCAGGCACGGGCCGCCGTGCTGGCGGCGCTGCAGGTGGTCGATCTGGTGGTTCCCTTTGCCGAGGATACGCCGTTGGACCTGATCCAGGCCCTCCGCCCCGCCCTGCTGGTCAAGGGCGCCGATTACCGGGTCGATCAGGTGGTCGGGGCCGATTTCGTGCAGTCCCATGGTGGCCGCGTGCTGCTGGCCGACCTGCAGGCCGGTTTCAGCACGACCAGCACGGTGGCCCGCATGGTTGCCAGCGGCGGGAACGGGAGCCCCGGCAGCTGACGCGGCAGGCCGTCACCCCCCCGCCCGCGTCACGGCTCCCGGATCGCCTCGCTGAGCCCGCGGGTGATGGGATAAAGGAAATAGGACAGTACGCTGCGCTTGCCGACCTTGATTTCCGCCCGCACCGTCATGCCCGGCGTCAGCCCCACATCCTCCGGCAGGTTCTTCAATTCGGTCGACAGCAACTCTATCCGCCCGCGATGGACGGCACCGGCATCGGCCAGCCTTGGTGCGCGCTCGGCATCCGTCTGTTCAGGCGCGGCATTGATGGCGAAGGATTCCTCGCTGACCGACAGCAGGCGGCCCTTGACCATGCCGTGGCGCTGGAAGGGGAAGGCGTCGACCTTCACCGCCACCTCGTCCCCCGGCTTGGTGTAGCCGACATCGGCGGAGCGCACGGTGATCTCGGCGATCAGCGGCACATTGCTGGGCACCATGGTGATCAGCGCCTCCGCCTCGCGCGCCACCGAGCCGGTGGAACGCCTGGCCACTTCCAGCACCACGCCGTCCTGTGGCGCCACCAGTTCCACCAGATCGTTGATGCGCACGGCCTTGGTCAGCGCCTCGTCGACCTGTACCGCCTCACTGCGGGCCTTCACCAGTTCCTCCAGCAACTGACGCTGCCACTGGTCGATGAAGGATTGCCGTTCCGCCTGCTTGGCGGTCAGGCTGGACCGCAGTTCGGACAGCTTGTTGATCGTGCTCTGCTGGCTGCGCTCCACCTCCAGCCGGGTCGCCCGTGCATCCAGCAATTGCAGGCGCGACCCGGTCTGGCCGCGGAACAGTTCCTCGCGCAGGCGCTCAACGTCCTTTGCCACCGCCAACTGCTCGCTGAGCGAGGCGCGGTCATCCTCCGCCGTGCGCAATCCGGCCTGCAGGCTGGCGATCTCACCGTCCAGTGCGGCCAGACTGGAGGCGTATTGGGCACGGCGCTGGCGGTAGAGGTTGGCCTGCAACGCCAAGTCGCCGTCAACGGCCTGCTCCATGTCCTGGGTCAGCGGCTTGCCCGCCGCCTCCTGCTCCAGACGGCGCAACTGGGCGAACAGGGCGCTCTGCTGCGCGGTCAGGCTGGCGCGGTCGGCCAGCGAGAAGGTGGCGTCCAGCCGCGCCAGGACCTGCCCGCGCGTCACCTTGTCGCCCGGCCGCACATTGATCTCCCGGACGACCGACCGGTCCAGGGGCTGCAGCACGATGGCCGGGCTGTCCGGCACCAGCCGCCCGTTGCCGGCGACGATCACATCCACGTCCACAACAGCGGCAATAAACAGGATCAGCAGGAAAAGCCCCGCCACCGCCAGGTGCGGCGCGCCCAGCAGGCGCGGCGGCGGGGCGGCGATGATCTCCTCCAGGTCCTCCTGGAAGGGCAGTGCCTCCGGCGCCACCGATGGGGCCGCCGGCTGGGCCATGCGACGCCGGATGATGGCCGGCACCAGTTTTTTCAGGGACCCGCTCATTGAATGTGCTGCGTCTGGGTTTGCCACAGATGGCGATAGATATCGCACCGTTCCAGCAATACCCCATGTGGGGCGAAATCCACCACCTCGCCCTGCTCCAGCACCAGGATCCTGTCCGCCGTCACCAGGGAGGAAAGGCGATGGGAGACAATGATCATCGTGCGGCCGCGGGCGATGTCGGCCAGGTTCCGCTGCACGATGGCCTCGCTTTCCGGGTCCAGCGCGCTGGTCGCCTCATCGAAGATCAGCAGGCGCGGCCGGGTCAGCAGGGCACGGGCGATGGCGATGCGCTGACGCTGGCCGCCGGAGAAGTTGGAGGCATTCTCCTCCACGAAGGTGTCATAGGACATGGGCAGCCGGTTGATGAACTCATCCGCCCCCGCCATGCGCGCCGCCTCCAGGATTTCCGCCAGGGGCGCATCCGGCCGGGCGGCGGCGATATTGTCGCGGATGGTGCCGCGGAACAGCAGGTTGTCCTGCAGCACCACGCCGATGGACCGGCGCAGATGGTTGAGGTCGATATGGCGCAGATCGACGCCGTTCAACTGTATGATGCCATCCTGCGGCGTATGGATCGACTGGATCAGCCGGGTGACCGTCGTCTTGCCGGAACCGGACCGGCCGACGATACCGATAACCTGCCCCTCCTCCACGGCGAAGGAAACGCGCTGAAGGGCCGCGTTTGACCCGGCGCTGTAGCGGAAGGTGACGCCTTCGAACACCATCTGTCCGGTGATGGCCGGGCGGGCCGACCGGGTGCGGCCGGACCGTTCCGGCGGCGTATTCATCACGTTGCCCAGCATCTTCACCGACAGGGCCGCCTCCTGATACTCATTGATCAGGGCGACGATCTGCACCAGCGGTCCCGTGACGCGGCTGGACAGCATGTTGAAGGCGATCAGCGCGCCCAGGCTGAGCTGACCGTTGAACACCTCAACGGCACCGATGGCCAGAACGCTGATCTGCATCAGCTTTTCCAGCATGCCGGTCAGCACGCTTCCCAATGCGCTGACGCGGCCCACCGCGGCGTGCTGATGCACGGCCTTCGCCACCTTGCCGTCCCAGGCGCGCTGGCGGATCGGCTCCAGCACCAGCGACTTCACCGCGCGCATGCCGTGGATGGTTTCCACCAGATGGGCCTGCCGGGCCCCTTCGGTCTCGTAGAGCCTGTTCAACTCGGTCCGGTATTTCGGCACCATGGCGCCGATGACGCAGGCGATCGCCGCCGAGAAGCCCAGCACCACGGCGGTCAGGGTGCCGGAATAGAAGACCAGCAGGATCAACAGGATCGGCAGGGTCGCGGCGTCCAGCAGGACCTGGAACAGCCGGCCGGTGAGGAAATGGCGCAGCTTTTCCGTCTGTTGCAGGTGTCGGACAAGCACGCCGGCCGTGCTGGTCTCGAAAAAGGCGAGCGGCAGGCCCAGCAGGTGCCGGAAGGTGCGCGATGTCAGCCGCGCATCGATCTTGTTCGAGGCGATCAGCATCAGGTTCTGCCTGACATAGCCGAAGAACCCGTCGAACAGCGTCAGCACCACGAAGATCAGCACCACGGCGAACAGGGTCTGATAGCTCTGGTGCGCCACCACCTTGTCGATCAGCACCTGGAACAGCAGCGGGATGCACAGGCCGATGATGTTGGCCATCACGGCAGCCACCGCCACGCCCCGGAACAGCTTGGCGTGACGCACGATCTCGGGCATGAACCAGCGGAAGCCGAAAGGCTGCTCCTCGTCGGTCAGCGCATAGACGCGCTTGCACAGGACCAGCGTGCCGTCCCATTCCTCCATGAACTGCTCGCGGGTCAGCAGCTTGACGCCTTCCTTCTCCGTCGCCGGGTCCAGCACGGCGGCAAAGCGCTGACCATCGGCAGCCGTGACCACCTGGGCCAGCACCACCCAGGAGCCGTCCTTGCGTATCGCCAGTGCGGGATAGGCAGTGCCAAGGGCCCCCGCCTTCTCCCAACTGCAATTGTCGATCGCCCGGCCCTTCAGGCCGACGGCACGCATGGCGCGCAGAATGGAATTCTTGATATCGTCCGTACCACCTGTCGGCAACTCTTCCGGTGCCAACTGGATTCCGTGGTGCATCGCTATCAAGAAAAGGCAGCGCAAGGCTGACATATGCGGAGACAATGAACGCCTATTCCGGGTGAGAGATGCCTGTCGCCCGAAACTATCGGGCTTTGGGCATTTTCACGAGCTTAATCTCCATACGGCCGTGGATTATCCCACCTGTCCGCTGATCTGCCACGCCATCTCGGCCGATTTCATCTTTGCCGCTCTCGCCTGGTCGACCATCCGGACGGTCGCATCAAGCTGGCCGAAAAGGCGCGGCATATCGAAGCGATACAGACCTATATTGATCGCCGGCTGGTCGTCGATGATCATTCTCGACCTGGCCGGCCGACAGACAGTTGTTTGCGCGTGCCGGGTTATACCGACCCGCAATGATGGATCGATGCCCATGTCAGAATACATACCATACCCGCTTGCCGCCGGCGCCTGAGTGGGGAGCCGCCTGTCTGGCCCGATCGGCGGGCAAACAGCATGATGGACAGCAACAGCAGATTATCATCATCCGGATTTGATAATTCGATACCCAATTGGCGAAATTTTTCTTATAAGAAAAATATTCGTCATTCTGGAGAAGTGCCATGGGTGTCGCCACAGATATCCCGCCCGATCGGGCCGGGGCCAGTCCGCAGGCATGGTACGCCATCGGCGTCTTCGCCCTTGCCGCCATGCTCTCATATACCGACCGCCTGATCCTGAACCTTTTGGTCAGCCCGATCCGGGCGGAAATGGCGATCACCGATACCCAGGTCAGCCTCCTGCAGGGGGCGGCCTTCGCGGTCATCTATGCGTTCGCCGGCCTGCCGATGGGCCGTCATGCCGACCGGCATGGACGGCGCAACCTGATCCTGGCCGGCGTGCTGGTCTGGAGCTTTGCCACGCTGCTCTGTGGTCTGGCCCAGAGCTACGGCCAACTGTTCGCGGCGCGTGTGCTGGTGGGCATCGGTGAGGCTGCCCTGGCACCGGCCGCGCTGTCGATGATACCCGACCTGTTCCCCGCGCATCGGCGCGGCACGGCGGTGGGCATCTTCCTGGCCGGCATGGTGATGGGCGGCGGCACCGCCACCCTGACCGGCGGCGTGTTGATCGATCTTTTCGCCAGCGGCGCGCTGAGCGGCGTGCCTTTCCTGGGCGACCTGCCGCCATGGCGGGCGGTGCTGGTGACGCTGGGGCTGGCCGGCGGGGTGATGGCAGCCCTGGTACTGCCGATCAGGGAGCCGCAGCGGCGGGAAAGCCTGGGCGGCAAGGACGCGACGGGCCTGGGGCCACTTCTGCGCTACATGGGAAAGCACCGCGCCACCTTCTTCCTGCTGCTGGGCGGATTGACCCTGACCCAGTTGGTCGATTACGGCACCAATAGCTGGACGCCATCGCTGCTGATGCGTGTCTATGGCTATAGTGCGGCGGAAACCGGCGCCGCGCTGGGTGGCATCCTGATCGGGGTGGCCGGCCTGGGCACCCTGTCGGGCGGCATCCTGGCCGATTTCCTGGAACAGCGCGGCGTGGCCGGCGGCAAGCTGATCATCGCCGCCCTGGCCACGACGCTGGCCGTGCCCTGTCTGCTGTTCCCGGCCAGCGGGTCCGATACCCTGCTGCTGATGCTGTTCGGGCTCTTCGCCTTCCTGTTGGCCGTCGGGGCCAGCACCGGCATCGCCGCCATACTGGATCTGGTGCCGTCGGAACTGCGGGGCATGACCACGGCCATCCAGGCCTTTCTCTACACCGCCATCGGCCTTGGCATGGGGCCGACATTGGTGGCGCTGACCACCGACCATGTGTTCGGCGACCCCAACGCCGTGGGCTATTCCATCATGCTGACCTGCCTGCCGCTGCTGGGGGTGGCCGCCGCCGCGCTGTGGCGGGCCAAGCCGCACTACCGGCGCACGCGCCAGGCGCTGGCCGACCGAACAAACGTATGAAGAACCGGGAAAAGGCAATCCACCACAACGACCGAACAGGGACGAGGACATGAGACATCTGATATCAGCTTGGCGCCCGCAGGCGCCGGTTGCCGCCATCCGGCGGCTTGGGTTCCGCGCCGGGGGGGGCGGGGGCGGGGGCGGGCCGGCGGGTGCCGGTCTCCAGCGGCATGAGACGGCTCATGTCACCGCGAAGAAGCCCATCTGGGGACGGCTGGCCCTGGCGCTGGCCCTGGCACTGCCGGTGGCCCCCGCCTTGGCGCAGGTGCCCGACCCCACCCCCGTCGTCACCAGCCCGGCGGAGGACCCGCCCGTCACCACCCATCCGCTGACCGCCAGCGATGTGGAAACACTGATCGACGGCTTCCTGCCCTATGCCCTGAAGCGCGGCGACATTGCCGGCGCCGTGGTCACGATCGTCAAGGACGGACAGATCCTGCTGGGCAAGGGCTATGGCGTGGCCGACCGGGAGACGGGCCAGGCCATCGACCCGGAAACCACGATGTTCCGGCCGGGTTCCATCTCCAAGCTGTTCACCTGGATCGCGGTGATGCAGCAGGTGGAGGCCGGGCGCCTGGACCTGGATGCGGACGTCAACCAGTATCTTGATTTCAAGCTGCCGGCGACCTTCGCCGAACCGATCACCATGCGCCATCTCATGACCCATACGGCGGGGTTCGAGGAGAAGGTGAAGGACCTGATCGTGCTGGGCGGGCCACCCGCCGATCTGGGCACGCTGCTGGCCGGTCATATCCCGGCCCGCATCTTCAAGCCCGGCACCACCGCCGCCTATTCCAATTATGCCACCGCGCTGGCGGGCTATATCGTGCAGCGGTTGAGCGGGGAACCCTTTGCCGATTACATCGACCGGCACATCCTGGTGCCGGCCGGCATGCCCCATTCCAGCATGGCCCAGCCGCTGCCGGCCCACCTGGCACCCCTGATGGCCAAGGGCTATGAATCCTCCCGCGATCCGGCCCAGCCGTTCGAGATCGTCAACCCGGCCCCCGCCGGCTCCCTGTCGGCCAGCGGTGCAGATATGGGCCGGTTCATGATCGCGCTGCTGAATGGCGGTGAAGGACCGAACGGCCGCATCCTGAAGCCGGAAACCCTGGCCCAGATGCAGAAGCCGCATCACCGGCCACTGCCGGGCCAGCAACTGGCCATGGGCCTGGGTTTCTATGAGCAGAACCGCAACGGCTACCGCATCATGGGCCATGGCGGCGACACGGTGCTGTTCCACAGCGACCTTGCACTCTGGCTGGATGAGGGGGTGGGCCTGTTCATCTCCATGAACAGCACCGGCGACGGCATCTCCCCCGGCCCGATCCGCGACGAATTGCTCGCCCTGATCGCCGACCGCTACTTCCCGGCCCGCGAACCCGCAGCAGCACCGGCGCCGGCAGCCGAGACGATCAAACGCGCCGTGCCGGTGGGCGGCACCTTCCAATCCTCCCGCCGCGTCGACAGCACGCTGCTCTCCCTCACCTACCTGTTCGGCCAGGGGGATCTGGTGACGAACGAGGATGGTACCGCCTCCTTCACCCTGTTCCGCGATTTCGCGGGCAAGCCCAAGCGCTGGCGCGAAGTGGCGCCCGATCGTTGGCAGGAAGTGGGCACCGACAGCCTGATGCATACGCGCACCGATGCATCAGGTCGGGTCACCGCCATCACCACCGACGATTATCCCGCCATCTTCGTGTTCGAACCCGTGCCCGCCGCCACCAACAAGGCCTGGACCGTGCCGGCCCTGGGCATCACGCTGTTTCTGGCCCTGTTCACCGCCCTGTGGTGGCCGGTGGCCGCCCTGGTGCGCCGCCGTTATGGACGGCCGCATCCCCTGTCCGGCCAACCGTTGCTGGCCGACCGGCTGGTGCGCGCGGCCAGCCTGATGACCGTTGTGGCACTGGGCGGCATGACCGCCGTGATGACGATGGCCATCACGCCCCTGATGGAAGGCACCATCGATTGGCTGCTGCGCCTGCTGCAACTGTCGGCTCTGCTGGCGGTCCTGGGTCTGGTGCCCGCCGCCTGGCAGGCCTGGCACCTGTGGCGGCAGCCCGCCGGCTGGTGGGCCCGCATCCGGGCCAGCCTGATGGTGGTGATGTTCCTGGCCGTGCTGTGGTTCATCGTGACCTACCATCTGGTAAGCTTCAGCCTGAATTACTGATCCCGCCGATCACTTACCCCCCGGCCCCGCCAGGGCCGGGGGCTTCTTTCCCGCCTGCTAAGCAGATTTTCCGAACTCCGCCCACAGATGGGCGGGCTCGGAAAATCTGCAAACCATGGAGTCGGCAGGTTCCTCCAGGCCGGCTGGTCCCCTGGCCGAATGATCGACAAGAAGACGCCCCGGTGGAGTGATCCACCGGGGCGTCTGCATATGATGACAAGGTGAAGCCCGCCTGTAATATACCGCTCCCCTCAGAAAATCCCGGTAGAGACCTCATATTTTCCTTTATTTTCAGAGATTTAAAAAAGAGATTACGGGGATTCTCTGGTTATTTGGATATACCAACTTGCGATGAGTGGAACTCATCGCAAGTTGGCCCGGCGGCGACCGTCACAGCACCGCTCGCGCGGCGCAGCCAAGCCAACGAATGTTGGCGCCGGCGATTGAGGGTGGTGATCAAAGCCTCTTGGTTCTGATCACCGCAAAATAGTATAGTGCTGCCATCAATCAGCCTGCCGCAACTGGCTTCGGTCCGGCGACAGGGCTGCGACATCCACCCCCCGTTCGGCCAGCGGCACCGGCACCTTCCCCGTCAGCAACAGCGAGGCGCCGGTCAACGCCAGTGCCGGCCCCATCTGGATGCCATAGCCACCCTGTCCCGCGAACCAGAAGAAGCCCGGATGTGCCGCCGGCCTTCCCACCACCGGGCTGCGGTCGGCCACGAAACTGCGCAGGCCGGCCCAGCTTCGCGCGACGCGACGCACGGGCAGTTCGGCCGCCGCCTGCACCCGGTCCACGCAGACGGCGATGTCCCATTCATCGGCCTGCGCGTCACAGGGCGGCGACGGGGTCTCATCCGCCGGAGATGCCAGCAGCATTCCGGCATCGGGCTTGAAATAGAAGGACCCGCCGGCATCGATAACCGCCGGCCAGCGATGCACGTCGGCCCCGGCCGGCGGGTCGAGCATGATGGCCGTGCGCCGCAGCGGCATCAGTCCGATCGTGGGAACCCCGGCGATGCGAGCCACCTCGTCTGCCCAGGCACCGGCGGCATTGACCAGGGTCGCCGCCCGCACCTTCGCGCTGCCGAAGGTGAGGACCCAGCCATCCCCCTCGCTTGCCGCCGCGCGCAGTTCGGCACCGGTGGACAGGACCACGCCCGCGGCCCGCGCCCGGCGCAGATAGCCCTGGTGCAGGCTATGGACATCGATATCCATCGCCTCCCTCTCCCACAGGGCGGCAGACACAAGTTCGTCACGCAGCACAGGCACCATGGCTCGCGCCTCATGGGCGCCCATCCGCGTCGTCCGGGCCCCCACCCGTTGCGCCGTTGCCTCCAACGCATCCAGTTCGCCAACCGCATCCTCACCGGCGATATAGAGGCAGCCGCGCGGCGTCAGCAGGGGATGGTCGGTGAAACCCGGCGGCGGGGCCAGATAGAAGGCGCGGCTGGCTGCCGTCAGGGCACAGACCGTCTCGTTTCCGTAAAGCGCGCTGTAGAGCGCAGCCGACCGGCCGGTCGTGTGATAGCCGGGAAAATCCTCGCGCTCGGCCAGCAGAATACGCGCGCCCTCGACACCGGCATCCACCAGAGCCGACGCAATGGAGGCACCAGCGATCCCGGCGCCAACGATCACGATGTCAAATGACTGCATGAAATCACCTCCCATTGCCGTCATGGTGAGAAATTGTGTCGTATAAGTCAAAGTTTTTTCTTAATTTTTCGCATAGTAATAAATGCGTGGAATTCTCTTGCTGTTTTGCCGTCACGGCCGACGGCCCCCCGGTAAACCTTTTGGTTTTGATCACCGCCCTCCATCGCCGGCGCTGCCATCCGGCAGCTTGGCGACAGCGCAGGAGCGGTGCTGTGGCAGTCAACGCCGTGCCAGCTTGTAATGCGTTCCACTCATCACAAGCTGGCATTACAGCAGACAGGCTTCTCGTTCCGCCACGACCCGCAGATCCCCGATCAGGGCCGTCACCCGTGCCGGGTCCGCATCCCATGCGAACATGAAACGGGCGGCACCGCCGATGAAGGTGTAGAAACGCCACCCCCGCTGCCGCAACCCCTCCAGCACCGGGGCCGGCGCCGTCACGAACACGGCATTGGCCTGCACCGGATAGGCTGTCTTAACCCCCTCCAGCCCGGCCACCGCCGTTGCCAGCCGTGAGGCGCATTCATTGGCGTGGCGGGCATTGTCCAGCCAGGCGCCGCTTTCCAGCATGCCGATCCACGGGGCGGCCAGGAAGCGCATCTTCGACGCCAACTGGCCCGCCTGCTTGCAGCGCCATTCGAAATCAAGCGCCAGATCGCGGTTGAAGAACAGGATCGCCTCGCCCACAGCCATGCCGTTCTTGGTACCGCCGAAGCAAAGCACATCCACCCCGGCCTTCCAGGTGATATCGGCCGGCGAACAATCCAGTGCCGCACAGGCATTGGCGAAGCGTGCGCCATCCATGTGCAGGCGCAGGCCCAGTTCGCGGCAGACCTGGGAAATGGCCTTGATCTCCGCGATGGAATAGACCAGCCCCGTTTCCGTCGGCTGGGTGATGGTGACGGCGCGCGGCTTGGGGAAATGGATGTCCGACCGGCCGGTGGCCAGCGTGCGCACGGCATTGGGTGTCAGCTTGCCGTCCGGCGTGGAGGCCACCAGCAGCTTGGACCCGTTGGAGAAGAATTCCGGCGCACCGCATTCATCGGTCTCCACATGGGCCGACGAGGAGCAGATGACGCTATGATAGGATTGGCAGAGGGCGGCCAGCGCCAGGGAATTGGCCGCCGTGCCGTTGAAGGCGAAAAACACCTCGCAATCGATGCCGAACAGCGTGCGGAAAGCGTCTGCTGCGCGGTCGGTCCATACATCGTCGCCATAGGCCGGCACATGGCCCTGGTTGGCCGCTTCCATCGCGGCCCAGGCCTGTGGACAGATGCCGGCATAATTGTCGCTGGCGAATTGCTGGGGAAATTGCTGCATGTCCGACGTCCCTTCCGGCTGGTGACTGCCTTCGAGTGACGTGACGACGCGCGTGGGCTTCCCGTTTTTTGCCGGTCCGGCCACATCCCTCCTTGTGGGAGGCACCACCTTGCCCGGGAGCAGGTTGGTGTCGGGCGTCGGCCCGACTCTCGATGCATGGACAGGTGATTAGCCGGGCCCCCCGCATTTGGCAAGCTGTGAATTTCTCCATGCTGGCATGCGCCTGAACGGGACATAAAGAGTCCTGATCAGGATCATTCCTCACATAGACGGCCGGTCATCATGCAGGGAGAGAAGCGACTGCATCAGTTCCTCATCCGCACTGGACATGATGCCCAGCACTTCCGCCTCCTCGCACCCTTCTGCCACCAGATAGGCATGGCCCATGGTGCTGTCGATATAGATGGATTGGCCCTGATCCAGGATGACAGGGTCATAAAATTCCGTATTCACCACCACACGCCCCTTCAGGACGAAAATGAACTCCTCCCCGGAATGGTGGACAAGCTGACCGAACTGTTTCGATGTCTTCGCCCTGATCTTGGTCAGGACCGGGATCATCCGCTTCCGGCGCAGCTCAGTACAGAGATAATAGTAATCGTAATTGTCGGTTTCGACCCGGATGGCACGTTCCAGATCCCCGAAGCTGCGCCGCGCCGTCACCGCGGCGGGTGACGGGTCGCCCACCGGCTCGGCAAACAGTTCCGACATGCGAAGGCCCAGCCGCCGGCTCAATTGCTGCAGCTTGTCATAGGTCAGGGTCAGCCGGTCATGCTCCACCTTCGACAGGGTGGAGACAGGAATTCCGCTTTTCTCGCTCATCTCCTTGAGAGTCCAGCCTTTGCGGGAACGAAGGCCGCGCAGCAGCGCACCGAGGGTGGGAAGAGCAGAGGACAAGTGCAGCTACTCCATTGACGAATTTTCCGATAAGGATCATATTGTCCCAATCAGGACATTAATGGCAACTTCGCCAGGCAATTCTATTGCCAGCCCGCCGAAAGGGCAATCAGGAACCAAAGGTCCGCCGCAACGGCGCCCCGAACAATGGTGATCGAGTAATGGCACGACTGAGCATGACGGTCGCGACCCAGCGGTTGCGTCTGGCCCAACCTTTCCGCATCTCCGGCTATGTGTTCGAGCATTCCGACGTCATCGTCGTGACCCTGTACGACGGCGAATATCAAGGCCGTGGAGAAGGAGGCGGCGTGTTCTTCCTGGGTGACGACATTACCCATATGACAAGCCAGTTGGCCGCTGCCCGTCCCGCCATCGAGGCCGGCGCCACGCGCGAGGAACTGCGCCGGATCCTGCCGCCGGGCGGCGCGCGCAATGCCGTGGATTGCGCGCTCTGGGAACTGGAGGCGGCACGCAGCGGCCGACCGGTCTGGCAATTGGCCGGGCAGACCGCGCCCAGGCCGCTGCGCACCACCTTCACGCTGGGCGCCGACACGCCGGAGGTGATGGCGCAGGGGGCCCGCAACTATGGTGATGCCCGGGCCATCAAGATCAAGCTGACCGGTGATCTGCCATTGGACATCGCGCGCGTCCAGGCCATCCGCGCCGCCAGGCCCGATGTCTGGCTCAGCGTCGATGGCAACCAGGGCTTCAGCATAGACCAGTTGGATCCGTTGGTTGCCGCCCTGCAGGGGGCCGGTGTCGCCCTGCTGGAACAGCCGCTGGCCCGCACCCGGGATGCCGACCTGGAAGGGTACAGTTCCCCTATCCCCATCGCAGGGGATGAGAGCATCATATCGCTTTGCGACATTGCCGGCGCAGTTGGCCGCTTCGATATCGTGACCATCAAGCTGGACAAATGCGGTGGCCTGACCGAAGGGCTGCTGATGGCGGAAGAGGCGCGGCGCCTGGGTCTTGGCGTCATGGTCGGCAACATGGTCGGCAGCAGTCTGGCCATGGCACCGGCCTTTGTGCTGGGCCAGCTTTGCGACATTGTCGATCTCGATTCACCCATCTTCCTTGCCCGCGACCGCACACCCGGCGCCGTCTATCAGGGCGGTGACATCCATATCGGCGAGGATGTATGGGGCACGCGCGCCGCGGCGGCCGGGGGCAGTTGACGAAATCGCACGGATAATCGGAAAAATCTTTGACATATAGTAAAATTAGAAAATAATATCCCAGTCAGGATTAAATTGACCCAGACAAGCCAAAGGCGCGGGTCATGGACCAGAACAGGAGAGCCTCATGGGGATGCTTCGTAACACGCTGCTGCTGGCCACCGGAATGATGGCCGTCACGGCGGCCGCGCCGGCCATGGCACAGGGCCAGCCCTCCTCCTCCGGCATCGTGCTGGAGGAGATCATCGTCACGGCCCAGAAGCGCCGCCAGACCCTGATCGACGTGCCGCAATCGGTGTCGGTGGTCTCCGGCGCCACCCTGGAAAAACAGCAGGCCAACACCATCCAGGATTACCTGAAGCTGGTGCCGGGACTGCAGATCGCGCAGGATACACCCGGCCAGGGCCGCCTTGTGATGCGCGGCGTCAATACCGGCGGCGTGGCATCCACCGTGTCGGTCTATATGGATGAAACGCCGTTCGGCTCCAGCACGGCCATGGCCAATGGCGCCATTCTGGCCGGCGATTTCGACACGTTCGACATCGCCCGGGTGGAGGTGCTGCGCGGGCCGCAGGGCACGCTCTATGGTGCCAGCTCGCTGGGCGGCGTCCTGAAATACATCACCAACGAACCCGCCACGGACAGGGTGGAAAGCCGTTCGCGCGTGGGTATTGAAACCACGAAGGGCGGCGATCTGTCCTATTCCGGCAACACGATGGTCAACATGCCCATGGGGCAGGATTTCGCGGTGCGGGCCTCTGGTTATTACCGCAAGACCGGCGGCTTCATCGACAGCATCGGCACGGCCGGATCGGATCGGGAAAAGAACATCAACGACAGCCAGAGCTATGGCGGCCGCGTCTCGGCGCTCTATGCGCCCGACAACGGCTTCTCGCTGCGGCTCAGCGCCCTGCTGCAGGATATCAAGGCCGATGCGCCCAGCACGGTGGAAAGCGATCCCGACAGCATCGCCCTGCTGTATGGCCGCCCGACCTTCTCGCAGTTCGTACCGTCCTTCCGCGACATCCGCTACCGCGTCTATAACGGCACGGCCAAGTACGAGGCGGGGTTTGCCGACATCCTGTCTTCGACCAGCTTCTCCTCGCAGAAGCAGGAAAGCCGGACCGATCTGACCCACAACCTGTCCGCCCTGATCGATGGCGTCTTCGGCACGCCGAACGAGATTTATCTGGGGCAGAACACGAATGTGGAAAAATTCACCCAGGAACTGCGCCTGACCTCCTCTCAGCCAGGGACGTTCGAATGGCTGATCGGCGGTTATTATGTGCATGAGAAGGCGCTGATCCAGCAGGGCTATACCGCCGTGCAGCCCGGCACGCTGTCCCCGATCACCACCCTTCCCCTGTTGGCCGACGTGCAACTGCCGTCCAAGTACGAGGAATATGCCGGCTTCGCCAATGCGACCCTGCATCTGAACCAGCAATTCGATGTCGATTTCGGTGCCCGCTACAGCCATAACCGGCAGAAGGCCAGCCAGACCACCGACGGCGCGCTGGCCGGCGGCGCCTCGGTCTATCCCGACATCCGCTCGTCGGAAAGCGTCTTCACCTTCTCCGCGGCGCCCAAGTACAAGATTTCGGAAAATGCATCGGTCTTTGTCCGCGTGGCCAAGGGCTACCGCCCCGGTGGGCCCAACCCGCTGCCGCCGAACGCACCCGCCGACACGCCGCGCCAGTTCGACAGCGACACGCTGATCAGCTACGAAGCGGGCGCCAAGATGCAATCCGAAGACGGCATGTTCAGCGCGGAATTGTCCGTCTTCCATCTGGACTGGCGCGATATCCAGTTGATCGCCGTCATCAACGACTATGGCATCAACATCAATGGCGGCAAGGCCAAGAGCGACGGTGCCGAAGGCACCGTGACCTTCAGGCCGATGCGCGGCCTGGAACTGTCGGCCAACGCTGCCTATACCAACGCCAGGCTGCGCGACGACACGACACCGGTCATCGGCGGGTTCGATGGCGACCGCCTGCCCTTCACGCCGAAATTCACGGCCGCCCTGAACGGCGATTACAATTGGGACCTGACGGGCACCATCACCGCTTCGGTCGGCGGGTCGGTCCGCTTCCTGTCCAGGCAGCAGGGCGACTACGACGCCGCCTACTACGCTGCCAACGGCCAACAGCGGTATCTGCCCTCCTACGAGGTCATCGACCTGCGGGCGGGGCTGGATTTCGGCTCCTTCGCGCTGGATGCCTATGCCAGGAACATCGGCAACAGCAAGGGCCGCACCTCCACCGCTTCCGTCACGGCCAATGGGGGACCTGTGCATCCGGGCGGAGCGCTGGCCACCGGCATCATCCGCCCGCAAAGCTTCGGGCTGACCATCTCCACAAGCTATTGACGCGAGTGCGGCGGATGTCGGTCCCTATGTCGGCAACGACCGGAACCGGCATCCCTGCCGCAGGAGACAGCATGCCTCACGCCACCGACCTCCATCGCCATCTGCTGACGCTGGATGCCCATCTCGACACGCCGATCCATTTCGCGCGGCCAGGCTGGCATTTCGACGAACGGCACGATCTGGCGGATGATGTCGCCCAGCTCGACCTGCCGCGCATGGAAGGCAACCTGTCCGGCGGCTTCTTCGTCATCTATACCGCACAGGGGCCGCTGACGCCGGAGGGCTATGCCGGGGCACTGGCCCAGGCCCGCCGGCGCTCGCGGGAAATCGACGAGACGCTGGCCCGTTTTTCCCATCGGATCGGGCCGGCGACGACCGCCGACGACGCCCGGCTTCTGCATGCGCAAGGCCGGATGGTGGCGTTCCGCAGCATCGAGAACTGCTACCCGATCGGTGAGGATCTGGGGCTGCTGGCCGAGTTCCATGCCCAGGGCGTGCGCATGGCCGGGCCGGTGCATGTGCGTACCAACCAGTTGGCCGACAGTTCCACCGACGCGCCCCGCTGGAACGGGTTGAGCCCGCTGGGTGAAGGCTGGGTCGCGGAAATGAACCGGCTGGGCATGATCATCGATGCCAGCCACGCCTCCGACGCCGCCTTCGACCGGATGCTCGAATTATCCGCCGCACCGCTTGTCCTGTCGCATTCCGGCACGCGCGGCTTCTATGACCATCCCCGTAATCTGGATGATGGGCGTATCCGGACGCTGGTGGCTGGCGGCGGGGTCATCGGCTTCACCACCATCTACCTGTCCGCCATGCATATGGTGCCCGAACGGGCCGCCCTGTTCCGCACCATGGGGCATATCGGCGACCTTTCCATGGCCGAGCAGGTCGATCTTGGCCGGCGCTGGAACGCGCTGGATGCCACCGCGCCGATGTGGAAGGCGGATTTCGAGGATTACATGGCGGCACTGCTGCACACGATCGGGGTGGCCGGCGTCGATCATGTGTGCTTTGGCGCCGATTGGGATGGCGGCGGCGGCGTGGAGGGCTTCCGCGACGTGACCGCCCTGCCCCGTGTCACCGAGCGGCTGCTGGAAGCCGGCTTCTCCGCGCAGGATCTGGAGAAGATGTGGAGCGGCAATCTGCTGCGCGTCCTGACCCAGGCCGGCGACAGCGCCGCCGCCGGGACCGGCTGACGGCGCATTCACGAAGACAGGATCAGGAGAGACAGATGACAGTCCAGGCCCGGATCGAGCCTGCGGCGCTCGACGCGCTTCTGGCACCCTATGACACCACCAATGCCCCCGGCTTCGCGGTGGGTGTTGCGCTGCAGGGCAAGCCCGTCTACCGGCGCGGGGTCGGCATGGCCAGCATCGAGCTGCCGGTCACGCTCTCTCCCACCATCCGCATGCGCATCGGCTCCACCAGCAAGCATTTCTGCGTGCTGGCCGTCATGCTGCTGGCGGAGGAAGGCAGGCTGTCCATCGATGACAGTGTGCGCCGGCATCTGCCGGAACTGCCGGCCTGGGCCGATACCATGACGGTTCGCCAGTTGATGGCCCATACCAGCGGCATGCGTGACAGCCTGGACCTGCTGCTGCATGCGGCCGGCCCCGGCATAGCGACCGCATCCGATTTCCAGTTCAGGATGCTGGCGGCCCTGGACAGCGTGAATTTCGCAGCCGGCACCAGTTGGAGCTACAATAATGGCGGTTACGTCCTGCTGGCGGAGATCGTGACACGGCTGGGCGGACAGGATTTCGCCAGCTTCCTGCGTGAACGCATCTTCACGCCGGTGGGCATGCATGACACGCTGGTGCGGGCGCTCGACACCGATCTGGTGCCCAACAGCGCCACCCTGCACGTGCCCAGCCCCAACGGTGGCTACATGCGCGGCGTGTTCGGCTCCCCCATCGGCGGGGAAGGCGGCATCGTCTCCACAATCAACGACATGCTGCTCTGGCTGAAGCATATGAGCGCGCCTGTGGTCGGCAGCGAGGCCACATGGGCGGCGATGCGCACCCCGCACGCCACCCATGGCTATGGCCTGGGCCTGACCATGAACCAGCATCGGGGGCTGGACACCGTGCATCATGCCGGTGCGGTCGTCGGCGGTTCCAGCCAGATGCTGAAAGTGCTTGGGCATGAGCTGGACATCATCATCATCTCCAACGGCCGCAGCAGCCTGGAACTGTACAAGCTGGTCGATGACATCATCGACCGCTGCATCCCCGGCCTGCCGCCCCTGCCCGGCGACGCCGAGGGCGTGCCGGTTGAGGGGGATTATTACAACCCCGATACCGGCCGCAAGCTGACCCTGGTGGCGCATGAGGGCCGGCAGGCCATTCGCCTGGGCGGCATGGCCCTGCCGGCCAAATGCGCCGGCGACGGCTGGCTCAGCCTGCCCATCGTGCCCACCGACATGCGCCTGCGCCCCATCGATGGCGGCGCGTCGCTGGACGTTACGGAGTTCGGGCAACGCGAGATTCTGACCCGCGTCGCCCCGGCGCAAGGGCAGGATGCCGCCCCGATCCTGGGCGACTATGGCAGCGCCGCCGCCGGCATCAGCGCCATCATCGCCGGATCGGGGGAAGAGGTGCCGCGCCTCATCCTACGCAATGCCATCGGGTCCTTCATCTACAATCTCACCCCCGTGGCCACCGATCTCTGGGAAGCGCGCGGCGCCGGGCCGCTGCCTCTGGCCGCCACGCTGGAATTCGACGATAGGGGCTTCCGCCTGACCACCGGCCGCACCCTGCGCCTGCGTTTCGAGCGTCATAAATGAGCTACCCCGCCCTCGCGCGTCCCGATTTCCCCTCGCCGGCCCGGGCCCGCTATGCCCTGCTGGCCTTGTCCATCCTGGGCTTCTTCCTGTCGATGGACATCACGCTGACCACGCTCCTGATCGAGCCGATGAAGCGTGACATGTCCCTGACCGACCTGCAGGTCGGCCTTTTGCAGGGTACGGCCTTCGGACTGGCGCTGGGCATCGCGTCGATCCCCAGCGGCCGGCTGATTGACCGGAAGGTGCGCATGCGGCTGCTGTTCTGGGGCCTGGTGTCCTGGATCATCGCCATGATCGTCACCGGCCTGGCACCCAATTTCCTGTCGCTGGTGGTGGGACGTGTCGTCATGGGGGCCAATGCCGCCCTGCTGGTCCCGGCCGCCTTTTCCCTGGCCGCCGACCTTTATCCGCCGGAGCGGCGGTCGGTGGCCACCAGCCTGCTGGTGGTGGGGCAGGCGACGGGCCAGGGTATCGGCATCCTGGCCGGCGGCCTTGCCTTCGACGCGCTGACCCGCTGGCATGATGTGGACCCCGGTCTGCTGTTCGGGTTGCCGCCCTGGCGCCTGCTCTATCTGGGCGCCGCCATCCTGGGCGTGGCCATCCTGTTGCTGCTGACCCCCGTGCGCGAGCCGGCGCGACAGGAACAGCAGGACCGGAGCGGCAAGACATCCGTGGCCCTGCGGGAACTCTGGCAGTATCGGGGCTTCCTGCTGCCCCTGATCATCGCCCTGTTGTTGAGCCAGGTGACGATCCAGGCGGCATCGGTCTGGGCCACGCCCATGCTGATCCGCAATTACCACCTGTCGCCAGGACAGTTCGCAGGCTGGCTGAGTGCTGTGCTGCTGATCGGCGGCATTGCCGGTGCAGCCGGCAGCGGCTGGCTGGGCAAGCTGGGCCAGCGTCGTGGCGGCCGGGCCGGGGTGCTGGTGCCGGCGGTGGTGGCGGCCCTGGCCATCGCCCCCCTGTCTCTGTTCGGCATGGCGCCGGGCGTGCCGATCTTCGCGGTGATGCTGACGGCGCATATTTTCGCCGGTGCCGTTGTCGCCACGCTGGGTGTCATCGCCATCACCTTGAACATTCCCAACGAGGTGCGCGGCCTGGCGCTGGGCACCAATACCCTGCTGACGGCCATCTTCGCCGGTGCCACGGCCCCGCCCCTGATCGCCCTGGTCAGCGCCTCCCTGGGTGGGGAAAGCCAGCTGGGCATCGCCATCGCCGCCCTGTGCGTGCCCTGCGCCATCGGTGCCGCCCTGTTCTTCTATCAGGCGATCCGCTTCTTCCGGCGCACGGGTGCCCATGCATGACAAGGGAGGCATCCCCCTTGTCATGCGGCGGGGCGGGGGACGGTCCGGGTGTCGTTCAACCGCCTGCCATGTCCGCCAGGAAGGCCGCCGCCCCCTGGATGTTCAAGGTCGGGCTGCGCCAGGCCACATACCCGTCGGGACGGATGATGTAAAGGGCCTGGCCATCGCGCAGCCCCACACCGTAACGCTCGAAGACATCCGGCAGGGAGGTGAACTCCACCCCCTGACCCATGCCGAAATCCTGGCGGGCCACCAGATGTGTGGACACACCGCGACGATCCGACGCCAGACCGGTCAGCGACTGGTTCAGATGCTCGATCTGCCGTGCCTCCAGCGGCTTGCGCGACAGGGCCAGCACCGTCATCCGGTAACCGGCCAGCAGGTCGAATATCTCCCGCCCCGGCCGCAAGGCGGCGTTGGGTGCCCGCGCGCCTGGCGCCGGTCCCTTCCTCCAGCCGGTCTTGTCGGCCGCCACAGCCGCCGTGCCGGCGGGATAGGCGATGTCGCGCTGCGACAGGCGGCGGAAGGCCTTGGTCTGGATCGGCCGCGCGCGGGAGATGATCTTCAGTGCCAGCGGCAGGATCAGGTCGCGCAGCGCCGCCTTCAACCCGGCCTGGCCGGCGGCGGCGGCGAACAGGCGGCCCGTGCTTTTCACCACCTTCTCACCCACGGGCCGGCGCTCCCCGTCATAGGTGTCCAGCAGCCCGGCATTGCCGCCGCGCAGGACGGTGGCCAGTTTCCAGGCCAGGTTCGCCGCATCCTGCAGGCCGGTATTCATCCCCTGCCCGCCTGCCGGTGAATGGATATGGGCCGCGTCGCCGGCCACGAAGGCGCGGCCCGAGCGATAGCGGTCCACGAACCGGTGATGGGCGCGATAGCGGGTGATCCAGGCCGGGTTGCTCAGCGTGATGGGCATGTTGATGGCGGCCGACATCCCCTCCTGCATCTCCTTCAGATCCAGCGGCGGCGGTTGCGCCGCCTCCCCGTCCCCGAAGCCGCCGGAAAGGTCGGTGGCCATCACCCGCGACAATTGGCTGCCATAAAGGGGCAGGAACAGGCCGATGCGCCTGCCATTGATGAAGACGCGGAACCGGTGATGGTCCAGCGGCCATTCCACCTTGCAATCGGCCAGCAGGAAACGCTGGGGCAGCATTTCCCCGTCCCAGCCGATCCCCGACGCCTCGCGCACCACGCTGCGCGATCCGTCGGCGCCGATGATGAAATGGCTGCGGATTTCATCCACCGTCCCGCCCGGGGCCGTGACATGGGCACTGACCCCATCGCCATCCTGCACAAGGTTCAGCAATTGCTGCCCTCGCTCGACACGGACGCCCTGTTCCTCCAGGTCCTGGATCAGCAGCGCTTCCGTTTCCGATTGCGGGATCATCAGGATGAAGGGAAATGGCGTGTCGCCGGTGCGCGCCAGGTCAAAGTTCAATCCACCCCGGAACGGTCCCCTCACATGCAGGTTCACCGAGCCGGCGATGACGCCGCGGGCCAGGAAACGGTCGGCCAGCCCCATGGACTGCAACAGTTCCAGGCTACGGGCCTGAACCGCGAAGGCCCGGGATTCGCGCGTCGGTTCCTCCCGCCGCTCGATGATGCGGACCCTGACGCCGCTGCGCACCAGCAGGCACGCCGCCATCAGGCCCGTGGGGCCGGCACCGACAACCAGGACATCGCAATCCGGCACAATATTCATGGAACATCCCCCTTGGCGGCGAAGGTGCGGCACAGGGTGATGGCATAGGGTTCGATGAACAGGTCCTCCCTGCTTTCCTGCACCCAGCGCGCCACCTCTCCCCCGACATGGGCCTTGAACGCATCCTCATCGGTGAAGGTGTTGAAGATGGCGAACCGGCCGCCGCCCAGATCCATGGCGCGGAAACTGGTGGTGCCGGGCTCGGCCTGCAGGCGCCGTGCGGCCTCCGTCAGGAAGACGCGCGCGGCATCCTCCCGGCCCGGATGTGCCTCCATCGTCGCCCAGACGGCCAGTGCATCCGTCGGCATATCATCCTCCCTGCTTGGATCGTTATGCCGGTACAATGTGCAGACGACGCCCAAGGTGTCAACAGTTTGGCATTGCGCTGTCGACAAATCTTGCTAGAATGGTTTGCATCATGAATGAACGCGCCTCCCCCCCATCCCGCGAGAATGTCGCCTCGGTCTATCGACGCCTGCGGCGGATGATCCTGTCCGGCAAGCTGAAGGGCGGCCAGCCGCTCTCACAGGTGCAGCTGGCCCTGGATTTCGACACGAGCCGGGGGCCGGTGCGCGAGGCGCTGCGCATGTTGCAGCAGGAAGGATTGATCGAGGCGGAAACCAACCAGCAGGGCCGGGTCGTCAGCTATTCCATCGACGATCTGGAACAGGTCTTCTCCCTGTTGACACTGAACGCGGCCCTGGCCATCCGGGCCGGGGCGGACCGGTTGACGGAAGCGGACATGGCCATTGTCCGCCGCGCCGTGGCCCGGATCGAAGCGGCCCCGGAACTGGCCCAGAGCGCACGGGGCGCCACGCGCCGGCGGTTGGCATTCCGCCGGCTGATCAGCACGCTGTGCAGTCGTGGCGGGCGCCATGTGACCCAGATGATCAACGATCTTCTGGACCGGCTGGCCATGTTCCGCGCCCTGCACGAGGTGGCAGGAAACCCGCCACCCTACCCGCTGGAAAACGGGTTCCAGCCACTGCTGGAGGCCTGCGAGAAGCGGGATGCGGCCGCGGCGGCCCTGTTCATTGCGGAAAAGATCGCCGATATCGCCGGCAAGGCGCTGGCCTATCTCGACCGTCGTTATCTGCCGGTGCAGTTGAACCTTTATGTGGAGGCGGTGCGCGGCGCGCTGACCATTGCCGATCCGGCCGGCCCCTCCGCCCTGACCATCCGCGTGCGTGGCATGCCCGGCGGACGGGTCGAATGCGTGATCCTGCCCGACTGAACCGTCGCCCACAAGGTGTTGACACTTGAGCGGCGGCATCGCCATCACCAATACCAAGCCATCAGGATGCAGCCATGGATGTGATTGCCACAGATGAAGACGGGTTATCCGCACGATATGGCCCCCGGCCCCGCACCACGCCCCACGCGCCTCACAGCCAGATCGACCAGATCCCGGCGGACCGGCGACAATGGGGACAGTTGCTGCTGACCGCATTGTACGCCCTGCCCGGCGTGGAAACAGGTGGCAGCCGGCGCGCCCCGCCTGGAACCGTCGGCCTGTATCTGCGCCACGGGCGGCCGCAGGAACGGCCACGGGCTTTCCTGTTGGGCCATGAATTCGCCCATGTCCATCTGGAGGATGATGGCAGCCTGCATACCGTGCTGCCCGAGCCGCTGCGCAGCGAGGCCATCGCCAAAGGGTGGGCGGAACCGCACCCGTTGGCCGGTTATCCCACCGTGTCGCCCGACACCGTGATGATCTATGCACCCCGCAACCAGGAAGAGGTGAAAATGGTCGCCTGGCTGGTCCGCAAGGCCCACGCATACGCATCCGACAGCGTCGGCGCGGAACCAGCCTTCTGAAATCGCCGCGGACCGCGAAACAGCCATCGCGACCCGCAAAATCCGCAAAATCCAACCGTCACAAGCCGGCATCCGGATGCTTCACCGGGCGCTGGACGGGGATGCCTTGCCTCCGCGCAGCGCAGCGCCCCGCGTTTGACAACGATCAGGGCAGGATCGACGGCAACAGCCAGCCATCGTCTCGCCTGCTGAAACAAGCAATCGACGACAAATAAAGACCTTGGGGAGGTATTCATGAAGAAATTCCTGCTGGCCGGCACGGCCTTGCTGACCGGGCTGCCTGCTTCTGGTGCCCTTGCACAGACGGTCGCCCCGGCGAATGCCGGGCTTGGGGAATTCGTACTGGAAGAGATCGTGGTTACCGCCGTGCGTGCGGAAACGCTGTTGTCCAAGACACCCGTTTCCGTTTCCGCCGTCAGCGCCGACAATTTGCGTGACCAGGGCATCAGCGATCCGACCAACCTGGCCGACGCCGTACCCAACCTGACCATCGACCGCGTCAATGGGGCGGGCGTGCAGATTACCATCCGCGGTGTTTCCAGCACGGACAACAGTGAAAAGGGCGATCCATCCGCCGCCTTCCTGGTGGATGGCGTCTATATCGCGCGGCCACAGGCACAGGAGGTCAGCTTCTTCGACCTCGAACGGGTGGAGGTGCTGCGCGGCCCGCAGGGCACGCTTTACGGGCGCAACACCACGGCCGGCCTGGTCAACCTGATCTCCGCCCGTCCCAAGGACAAGTTCCAGGCGTCGGGCGACCTCACCTATGGCAGCTACGACACTTTGCAGGCCTCTGCCATGGTGAATGTGCCGGTGGATGACAATATCGCCATCCGTGCCGCCGCCAACTACAATTACCGCGACAGCTACCTGTATGAGGGGGCGTCGACCGCCTCCCTCGACCCCGGAAAGAAGGACCTGTCCTTCCGGCTCAGCGCCAAGGCCGATATCGGGGAGCGCGTGCGGCTTTACGTGAAGGGCGACACCAGCACGATGAAGGGCAACCCCCAGACCGGGGTGGCCCTGTCCAACTTCTTTCAGATGCCCATCACGGCGGCCCCGAACGGACAGCGCGGCGCCACGCCCGTCCGCCTCTCCAATCAATCGTCCCGGGAACTGCGCAGCCTGGGCTTCACCCAGAACCGCAAATCGACCGCCGATAACAGCACCTGGGGCATCCATGGCGAGCTGGAGGTCGATATCGTTGAAAACCTGACCGCCACCTATCTGGGGTCATATCGTGAATTCACGCGCGACGAGCTGCAGCGCGGTTATGTCGGCCTGACCTATCAGGCCCTGCCGGGCCTGCCGCCGCCGGGCGCGCGGGTGCCGCTGGAGGCAACATTCAATGGCGATTACGAACAGCAATCCCATGAACTGCGCTTCGCCTATCAGACCGACCGCCTGCTGGCGCAGGGTGGCGTCTATTATTTCCGTGAACAGTCGGGCGTGGAATTCCTGCTGTTCGGCACGCGCGGCTTCATGCCGGGCCAGCGGGGCTATGTTTATGGCTTCCCGCAGGACCCGACCATCTCCAAGACCCTGGGCTTCTTCGGGCAGGCGACCTTCAGCCTGACCGACGATCTGCGCGTCACGGGCGGGTTGCGCCATACCAGCGATGACAAGTCGCGCGTCGGCGCCACCATCAACCATGCCAACGTCGGCGATCCTCTGGATTTTACCCCCGCGACCCAGCCGGGAACCACCAACCCGCGTGGCCAGCGGGATTCGCTAAACAATGCCGCCGTCAGCTATACCAAGCTGACCTGGCGGGCGGGCCTGGATTACGATCTGACCGAAGAGACAATGCTCTATGGCAATGTCTCCACAGGCTACAAGGCCGGCGGCTTCAACGAGGGCTGTCTGGCCGGGCAGCAGAACTGCAATGCCCCGGTTCCCGCCGGCGACCTGTTCTATTCACCTGAAACCCTGACCGCCTATGAGGCGGGGGTGAAGACCAGCCTGGCCGACCGCAAGGTCCGCCTGACCGGCGCCTATTTCCACTATGATTATTCCAACCTGCAGCTCAGCCAGATTTCCGCCACCTATTGCGACGGGGCGCCGTGTCTTGTGACCAGCAATGCCGGCAAGGCCAAGATCGACGGCGTGGAAGTCGAGGCGCTGGCCCAGCCCGACGCGCGCAACCGTTTCAACCTGTCACTGGCCTGGCTGAACGCCCGTTACACGGATTATCTGGTCTCCCCCGGCGTCAATCTGAAGGGCGAGCAATTGGACAGGTCGCCGAAATGGACCGCTACCCTGGGCTATGACCATACGCTGCCGGTGGGTGAAGGGTCGCTGGTGCTGGGGGCGCGGTCGCGGATCAGCGGCGGCTATCACCTGATCAATACCGCGTTGCGCAACTTCTTCCGTCAGCCCAGTTTCACCCGCACCGACCTGACGGCCACCTACAACGCCCCCGGCGACCGTTACTATATCCAGGCCTATGCCAAGAACCTGGAAAACGACATCGCCCTGGGCAGCGTCGCCCTGTCCGCCAATTATCCGGCCATGACCGATGGCACGGCCCAGATCTCCGATCCGCGCACCTTCGGCGTGCGGGCCGGGTTCAGGTTCTGATTGCGGTACCCGGCGCATAGCATTCTGCTAAAGTCCGGTGTGTATTCTATACCAAGCTGCGATGAGTGGAACTCATTGTAGCTTGGTTGGCGCGTTGAACGCCCGCGCCTCGTGTCGCGTGAAAGCCGCCGGATGGCGCCGGATGGCACCTCCCAGTTGAGGGAATGCGAAATCTCTCTTTATCGGTGGGCCACATTGCCAAAGTAAGTATACCTGATGGCGATAGCCGCCTGGTTATTTCCTTGGTAGGTTCAGCAATGTACGAACCTGCTGTTCCCGGATCGGGTCGTCATAGTTGACCATCGCGGCCACCATCCGCTGTTCTTTAGCTTCAAACCACAGAATAGCATCTATCTTTCGCTTTGGCTCGCGCAGGCGACCCTCGGCTAGATGAACCATGGTCGCGTATCTTCCACCGCCTTCGGCATAGAAATAACCCGTCACCGTTTCACGCAGGTCGGCGAAACCACATGCAACGTCATGGTTAACATAGGCGAGGATGTTGAAAGCGCTACGTCCCGGGTTGACGGCCTCGAACTGCTCGGCTGACTTCATCAAGAGTCGAGCCAGCCGATTAAAGATTGGATCATTCCGCAGGCCACCGACAATGGTGCCGGGTGACGCTTCCTCCAACAGCGTGTCCAACCATGGATCATTGGGCGATTTCACTTCGCAATATGCGATCAGCTGATTGTCCCGCATCACCCGGAAATCCGGTGTCTTTCCTTTCTGTGTTGCAGAAAGGGGGAAGCGGCTGGCAATGATACCCTTTCTAGTTAGATAACCTTCAACCAGTGCAAGGTCAGGTTGCTCATCCGGCACAGGCATGATTTCATCTCACTGATTTGTAGTGTCCGCCATTGTCATAGTTGATGGAGACGAGTCAACCGGCTTCTTGGGAGTATCAGGAATTCCGCGCTCGGCTAGGTGTTCTGAAATCAGGTGTTTATCGGCTTTGTGATCTTTTCGCCGAACAGAAAAATCATCATGTCCCATGGAACGGCGGAGCTTTGAATTCAGGGCCCCGAAGGCATTTATTTTTATATAGCATGTACCTAATCATACGATGAAAGGAAAAGAAGGAGATGACTTCCTACCAGTGCCGGCGCCAAGCCTTGCCGATGGCCTCATATTGCTGGCCCCAAGGGTCTTCCTCGAACACCGCCCGCGCCGCTTAGGCGGCCTTGTCCTCCAAAGCGTCGTAAACCTGCTTGAGCGCAGCAGCGACCGGCTTGCGGTCCTTCCATGACGCGAATTCCATGCTGTGGCGCAGGAGATGGACGATGCAGGTCTGCACGGCCCGCGATCATCGCAGGCCGTTTTCCCGTCACCCCCGCCGCAGGATCAGTTCCGCCGCCCGCTGGCCAATGGCCATGGCCGGACCGTTGGTGTTGCCCGATACGGGCATGGGCATGATGGAACAATCCACCACCCGCAAGCCCCCGACCCCATGCACGCGGCAGGCATCATCCACCACAGATGTGTCGGGATCGACGCCCATGGAGCATGTGCCTGTCCCATGCAGGCCCGGATCGGTCATGCCGCGCAACTCGGTGATGATCTCCGCCCCGCTTTGACAGGCGGGGCCGGGCTGCCGCTCCTCCCCGACAAATCGCGCCAGTGCCTTGGCCCCCGCCATCCGGCGCAGCAGGCCGAACAGTTCCAGCGCCTTGCGCTGATCCTCCTCCTCCTGCCAGAAGCGGGGATCGACGATGGGGGCGTCACGGTAATCGGCGCTGGCCAGTCGCACCGTGCCGCGCCCCTTGGGCCGCAGGTGGAAGCCGGCGAAGGTGATGCCCGGCTTGTCGGAGATCGGGCTGCCGGGATTGGCGGCCATTTCCTTGACGGTGCGCATGGCGAAGGGAGAGGCCGCAAGCTGCATGTCGGGCCAGTCGGCGGGCGCTCCTTCCCCTGACACCAGGGCCGTGACCGGCATGCCGACCCGCGCCAGCGGCCCCGTGCCCGTCAGGGAATAGCGCAGAGCATTGCGCGGCAGCCGCCAACCGCGGAATTCGCGGTTCAGGCCAGGGTGGTTTCGCAGATCGTAGGAGATGCCCATCTTCTGATGGTCGCTCCAGTTCGCCCCCACCGCCGGCAAATCGTGCAGGACCGGAACGCCCTGCTGCGCCAGATGCGCCCCCGGCCCGATGCCCGACAGCATCAGAAGCTGGGGTGAGCGGTAGACACCGGCCGACAGCACAATATCGCGCCCCGCCGTATGGCGCAGGATTTCGCCGCCCCGCTCGCATTCGATGGCAATGGCACGCCCCCCTTGGACCACCACCCGCTTCACCAGGCAATCGGTGACGATGGACAGGTTGGGGCGGTTGCGCACGGGCGCCAGGAAGGATTCATAGGCCGATGCACGCTGCCCCCGGCGGTTCACGGTATATTGTGTGCGCCCCACCCCTTCCACCGAAGGTGTGCAGATATCTTCCGTCCAGGGAATGCCCATTTCCTGGCAGGCACCGACGATGGCGTCGAACACCTGTCCCCGGTATGTGGCCTGGGTTATCTGCTGCGGCCCGTCGAACCCGCGTGACCGGTCCGCGCCGGGGGCCCGGTAATCCTCGATCCGGCGATAGGATTCCTGGATGGCGTTCCAACCCCAGGATGGCAGCCCCCGGTCGCGCCAGGCATCGAAATCACGCGGCTGACCACGCAGATACCAGGTGCCGTTGACAGCCGACGAGCCGCCGAGACCACGGCCATAGCTGTGCCGTTCCGGCCGGCGGCCGGGCTGCGGCACCACGGGAAAGGACCAGTAATAGTCCGGATTGCCCATGATCCTGGCGAAACCGGCGGCCATCTTGATGAAGACGCTCTGGTTCGTGCCGCCGGCTTCCACCAGCAGCACACGGCTGGCCGGATCATCGCTGAGCCGCCGCGCCACCACACAGCCGGATGAACCCGCCCCCACGACGATATAGTCGAAATCAGCCATTCTTCGGTTTTTCCGATCCATTGGAGCGTGTTTCCGCTGACCGGAAACACGCTCTCGCTTTTCAGTTCTTCATGTTCGGGGCCGCCGGAACGCTTTCCGGTCAATCGACAGCAGCTTTGATACCCATGACCCGCGCGTTCAGGGCCCGATCGCCGGCGGCGGCGGCGAAATCGTCGAAAGCATGTTCGGTGACGCGGATGATGTGCCGGTCGATGAAAGGCGCGCCCTCGGCCGCCCCTTGTTCGGGATGCTTCAACGCGCATTCCCATTCCAGCACGGCCCAGCCGGTGAAATCATACTGCGCCATCTTGGCGAAGATGCGCGCGAAATCGACCTGCCCGTCACCCAGCGACCGGAACCGCCCCGGCCGGTCGACCCAGGATTGATAGCCGCCATAGACGCCGGACCGGCCATCCGGCCGGAACTCCGCATCCTTGACATGAAAGCATTTTATGCGCGCCCGGTAGATATCCAGGAAGGCCAGGTAATCGAGCTGCTGCAACACGAAATGGCTGGGATCATAGAGGATATTGGCGCGCGGATGGTTATCCACCGCCGCCAGGAACCGCTCGAACGTCACGCCGTCATGCAGATCCTCGCCGGGATGGATCTCATAGGCAAGGTCAACACCGGCATCGTCGAACGCATCCAGGATCGGCCGCCAGCGGCGGGCCAGTTCGGCGAACGCATCCTCCACCAGACCTGTCGGCCGCTGCGGCCAGGGATAAAGATAGGGCCAGGCCAGCGCGCCGGAGAAGGTGGCGTGCGCGATCAGGCCCAGATTGCGGCTGGCGCGGGCCGCCAGTCGCATCTGCCCGACCGCCCATTCCTGCCGCGCCGTGGGATTGCCGCGCACGGCCGGCGGGGCGAAGGCATCGAACTGAGCGTCATAGGCGGGATGCACCGCCACCAGCTGCCCCTGCAGGTGCGTGGACAGTTCCGTCAGCACCAGCCCGTGGCGGGCCAGCGTACCCGTTACCTCGTCGCAATAATCCTTGCTGCCCGCCGCCTTTTCCAGGTCGAACAGGCGGATATCCCAACTGGGGATCTGCACACCCCTGTAGCCCAACCCGGCTGCCCAGCCGGCGATGGCATCCAGCGTGTTGAAGGGCGCCTTGTCGCCCGTGAACTGTGCCAGGAAGATGGCGGGTCCCTTGATCGTGCGCATCTCTCACACCTCGAATTCGACCCAGCCGGCCCCGGCCCGGCTGGCAGTGACAGCCAGATGGATGAAGGCCATGCCGCGCAGCCCGTCATCGATGCCGGGCAGCAAGCTGCCCTCCTCCCCCCGCAACTGCCGGGCGAAGTCGCGGTAAAGATTGGCAAAGGCCTCCAGATAGCCCTCCGGATGGCCGCCGGGCGTGCGGGTGGCCCAGCGCGCATCGGGTCCCAGGCCGGCATCGGCCGCCTGAATGATCTCCGTCCGCCCGTCGCCATGGCGCCAGGTCAGAATATTCGGCTGTTCCTGCGACCAGTCCAGGCCCGCCTTGTCGCCATAGACACGCAGGCGCAAACCGTTGCGCTCCCCCACCATGATCTGGGAGGCCAGCAGCACGCCCCGCGCACCATTGTTGAAGCGCAGCAGCACCTGGCAATCATCGTCCAGCACGCGGCCCGGCACAACCGCGGCAAGATCGGCCAGCAATTGCGTGACACGCAGTCCCGTCACGAATTCCGCCAGATGAAAGGCATGCACCCCGATATCGGCGATGGCCCCGCCTTCACCCGCCTGGGCCGGATCCGTGCGCCACAGCGCCTGCTTGCCTTCGGCGGCACCGGCCAGCCAGCCCTGCGGATATTCCACCAAGACCTTCCGCACAATCCCCAGTGCCCCTGCCGCCACCCGCGCCCGCGCCTCGCGCACCAGCGGATAGCCGGAATAGGTGTAGGTCAGGCCATAGGGCCGGCGGCTACGGGCGATGATGGCGGCCAGTTCCTTGGCCTCTGCCAGGGTGGCCGTGGCCGGCTTGTCGCACATCACGGCCACGCCAGCGCGCAACGCCATGCGCGACGCCGTGAAATGGTGATGGTTGGGCGATGCGATGGTGACGAAGTCGATCCCGTCATCGCGGCCCGCCTCCGTCGCCAGCATCGTCGCCACGTCGGGATAGGCCCGTTTGGGGTCGATGCGATAGATGTCGCCCGCCTGACGCGACCGGGCAGGATCGCTGCTGAAGGCACCAGCCACCAGTTCGATCTCCCGGTCCAGTTCGGCGGCGATGCGGTGAACCGGGCCGATGAAGGCACCCGCCCCGCCGCCGATCAAGCCCATGCGTAACCGCCGCATCACATCTCCTGTTTTCACTGGGGTTTCGGCGCACCGTCCGTGCCGGCCATGGAAGGGCCCGATGTCGCTCTTTGTCTGGAAGCAGGCTTCTGCGCGATCGCCGGACCGGCCCACCAGGGCCTGCCCCATCCCTCATCAGGCCCACAGCCTGTATCGCGCATCGGCAGGAATACCCATACAGGGGCCAAAGCTAGAATGCAAGAATTCTAGATTGCCGCAATTTCAGTACCGGACCCCTGAAAGCCTGGCGCCTCACCCGCCGGACCATGAAGGGAAGGAATGCGCGCACCGCGCGCCGAAGTCAGGGCCACACCATCACCGACCAACGGATTTCCGCAGATTCTGGCCATTCCTGCCGGTTATTGTCAAGAACAGGAAACGGGTCAAAAACGTGTGCGCCTGTCATCAGAGCGCTTGCATGCCAGTGGAAAGCCTGATACTCAGAGGATGAAGCGAACGCACGGGATGGCTGCCCGGCGGCGATGAGACGAACCCACTCCCGAAAAACACACCAGGGCATGCATCGCCTCTGGTCAGCGGGGCGGTGCCTGTTCATCATCCACATGGTTGCAAGCGACGCCGTTTCCACCGGAAGCGGCGGCCGATCCGCGCCTTCCGCCGGTTCCCCCTGATTTCCCCTATCTCCAGCGCCGCCCGTGCCGTGCGTCGCGCAGATTGGAGAACCGCAGATCATGCCGAGGAGACACGCTCGATGAGCAACGAGTTGCAACGGACGAACCGGAACCAGGCCGACAGGGCCAAACAGGGGATCGTCGTCTTTTCCCGCGTGGGCCAGCGCGACCTGTTCGCCGATAACGCGATTGAAAGGACGCCCGACGGCTGGCGCCTGCTGATCCGCAACCCCTGGTACACGGGTACTTATCTGTCCACCGTGTCGTTCATCAAGATCAGCGTGAACGGCCATGTGGTGCCGGAACCGGATACCTTCATCGCCCTGCGCGGGCAAAAGGTCCCGGCCGCCCATGCCAAATATCTGCACGAAATCTGGTGGGGCATGGGCGAAGTGGCGGAGGTGCTGCTGACCGACGCGGCACTGGCCGACATCGTCACCGCCAGCAATCAGGTCGGTGTCGATATCGATATGCGAACGACCTTCAGCTACGGCTTCCCCAACGACACGCTGCCCTACCGGCTGACCGGCGAACTGGAGATGCGTTGAAATGAAACTCGGCCTCAGCCTTTACACCTTCGGTGCCGACATCCATGCCGGCAAGATGAATGTCTTCGACGCTATCCGCAAAGCCGCCGAGATCGGCTGCGACGGCGTGGAGATCATCGCAGAACAGCATATCCCCGGCTGGCCCAACCCCAGTCTGGACGACCTGACCGCCATCCGGGAACTGGTGGCCTCGCTGGATATGGAGATTTTCTGCTTCAGCTGCTATTTCGGCAAGAATATCCGCAGCGACCGGCCCCAGACCTGGGAAGAACTGATCCATAATGCCAAACGGATGATCGCCCTGACGGCATATCTGGGCGCCAGGGTCATGCGCCCCGCCTTCAATGCCGAACCGGTGGGCGAACTGATCGATTTCGTCAACGCCGTGTTGCCGGCGCTGGAGAAATACGGCGTCATCTGGGGCGTGGAACTACACGCCCCGCATCCGCCCGCCTATTATCAGGAAGCGCTGGAAACCGTGGACTCGCCCTGGTTCCGGCTGGTGCCCGACTTCTCCTGCTGGCAGGGGCCGAACGCGCCGGGGCAGATCCAGACCAACCCGCTTTCCACCTTCGAACCGCTGCTGAAATACACGGTGCATTGCCACGCCAAGGCACACATGTTCGACGCGGCTGGCGAGGAGCCGAACACCCCCTACAAGGAACTGCTCGGCATGCTGGCCGATCACGGGTTCAAGGGCTCCATCGCCGGGGAATATGAGGGCTGGTTCATCAACGACCTGCCATCCGAACAGCCAGCCCGGACCCTGTTCAACCTGCTGGAGCGATACGGACGATAGGGGGCGCCCCGGTCCGCCCCCCAAACACCCGATCCCTTGCCGCCGCGCCCAAGGAGTGCCCATGTCCGTTGCCCGCCAAGAGACCGCCACCGGCACCGGTAGCCCCACCCAGGGGGCGACAGCACCAAGCCTGCGTGAATTGCGGCTGGTCGGCCTGCTGACCACGCTTGGGCTTGCCGCGGTTTCACTGTTCCTGTTCTGGACGGCCCTGCAATCGGTCTTCCTGGCCCTGCAGGTGCAGCAGATCGATCCCGATGGGGCCGCCGGTGGTCTGGCCTTCGTCATCGGCATCGGGGCCATCGGCGCACTGTTCACGGCCCCCGTCGCCGGCGCGCTCAGCGACCGGACCCGCAGCCGGATCGGCGGGCGGGGGCCCTGGATGCTGGGCGGGGCGGGGGCAACCATCGTGCTGGCCCTGCTGCTGGCCCAGGCCGGAACCATCACGGAACTGGCCATCTATTGGCTGCTGATCCAGGTCAGCACCAACCTGATCTTCACACCCATCACCGTCTATATCCCCGAACGGGTACCGGTGGCCCGGCGCGGCATCTTCTCTGCCGCCATCGGGCTTTCGCATCTGGTGGGGGTGCTGTTCGGGCAGGTGTTCGGCGCCGCCTTCGCAGAACAGATGCTGCTGGGTTACGCCGTCATCAGCGTGCTTCTGCTGCTGTCCATCATCACCTTCGTGGTCGTGAACCGGCGGTCCAATCTCGGGGAGCCGAAAACACCTTTCAGCCTGTCCAGGCTGCTTTCCACCTTCTGGGTCAATCCCGTGAAATACCCGGCCTTCGGCTGGACCTTCCTGGGCCGGTTCCTGATGCTGACGGGCTTTTTCCCCCTGAAGGTCTATCTGCTCTACATCCTGCAGGACTATGTCGGGCTGGGCGCGGACGCCGTGAAGAATGTGCCGGCCATGGGCCTGGCCGGCATGGTGGGAGCCGCCATCGGCACGCCGCTGGCCGGCTGGCTCAGCGACCGGCTGGGGGTGACGCGGCCGCTGATCTATATCTGTGCCGCCGTGATGGTGGGAGCCATCCTGGTGCCCATCGCCTTCCCCACCTTCCTGGGCATGGTCATCTATTCCTTCCTGATCGGCGCCGGCTTCGGCGGCTTCGGGTCGGTCGATTATGTGCTGATCACCAAGGTGCTGCCGTCGCAGGATGATGCGGGAAAGGACCTTGGTATCATCAACATGACGACGACCCTGTCGCAGACCCTGGGCGTCGGGCTGGCCGGCGCCATGGTCAGCGTCGCGGGGACCTATGGCGTACTGTTCCCCATGGGGATCGGGTTCATCACCCTGGGCACGCTCTGCGTGGCCTTCATCAGGGGCGTGCGGTAAGGGAGATCGGGGCACCCTTACCCCACCAGCCTTTCAACGTCGCGTGACGGCGGCATCCCGAAGGCGCGGCTATATTCGCGGCTGAACTGCGAAGCACTTTCATAGCCGACGGAATAGGCCGCCTCCCCCGCCTCCATGCCGGACGCCAGCAGGCGGCGGGCCATGTGCAGGCGCATGGTCTTCTGATATTGCAGCGGGGTCATGGCCGTCGCCGCCCGGAAATGCCGGTGGAAGGAGGCGACGCTCATGCCCGCGATGTCGGCCAGCATGCCGGTGCGCAGCGTTTCCTCGTAATGGCTGCCGATCCAGTCGATCACCCGGCGGATGCGGGCCAGACGGCTGTCGCCCAGCGCGATCTGGCACAGGTGCCCGCCCAGCGGCCCGCGTAAGAGGCGGTAAAGGATTTCCCGTTCGCGGGCCGCCGCCAGGGCCGGAATATCTTCCGGCTGGTCCAGCAGGGACAAGAGCCGGGCCCAGGCCTCCAGCAGGTCGGGCGTGACGGCACCTGTCCCGAAACAGGGCTGATCGCCCGTCGCCAGCGTATTACCCACCAATCCTGGCGGCAGGCCGGCGATCAGATCGGCCAGCACCGCACGGTCCAGTTCCAGCCCCAGGGCAAGATACGGCGCCTCCGGACTGGCATCCAGCACCCGGCCCGTGGCCGGCAGGTCCAGTGAGGCCACGAAAAAGCGGGCGCCGTCATATTCCAGCATCGTCTCCCCCACCGTCACCTGCTTGCGTCCGCGCAGGATCAGGCAGGTGACGGGCGTCAGCATCGTGGCCACACCGCTGCCGGGACGGGTCAGCACGCTCAATGTCAGCCGGGGAACCGGCGTTTCGGTGCGGGGGGAGGTCGCATGCCGCGCGACCCTTTCCCGCATGGCCCCGATCAGGTCCGGCACCTCGTCCATGGTCTTTCTTCTTTCACCGTTTGACAGGATCAGGCAAGCGATCGCCAGGATTGGGCAGCCGGCCGGGGCGGGGTCCCGCTATCATGGCGGGGACAGGGAGACAACATCCCCAAGCCATAAGGAAACGTCAATGACCCAATTCGATGTCACGACCACAACCGATGATGTGCTGGCCGGTCTGACACTTTCAGGCAAGCGTATCCTGGTCACCGGCACCTCTTCCGGACTTGGCCTGGAAACCGCCCGTGCCCTGGTGGCGCATGGGGCGGCGGTGGTGGGCGCCGTGCGTGACCTTGGCCGCGCCGAACAGGCCAGCGCCGATGTCCGGGCAGCGGCGGCGACCGGCGGCGGCCGGTTCTCGCTGATCACGCTCGACCTCGCCTCGCTGGCCAGTGTGCGCGCGGCATCGGATGCCCTGGTCGCCGACGGCCGCCCCTTCGATGCCGTGATCGCCAACGCCGCCATCATGGCCACCCCGTTCGGCCGCACGGCCGACGGGTTCGAGATGCAGTTCGGCACCAACCATCTGGGCCATTTCGCCTTCATCAACCGGCTGGCCCCCGTCATCAAGGATGGCGGCCGGGTGGTGGTCCTGTCATCGGCGGCCCATCGCTTCTCCGATGTCGACCTGGATGACCCCAACTTTGAGCGCACGGATTACGATGCCTGGATCGCCTATGGCCGGTCGAAAACGGCAAACGCCCTGTTCGCTGTCGAACTGGACCGGCGCTGGAAGGATCGCGGCATCCGCGCTGCATCCGTGCATCCCGGCGGTGCCGAAACCGGCCTGAAGCGCAGCGTGTCACAAGAGGATATGGACGCCCTGGTCGCCCGCATCAACGCCGTCGCCAAGGCCGAAACCGGTGCCCCCGCCTTCAAGCTGAAGAGCATCCCGCAGGCAGCCGCCACTTCCGTCTGGGCGGCTGTGGTCGCGGATGGGGAGAGCATCGGCGGGCGCTATTGCGAGGATTGCAATGTCGCCCCGCTGGCGCACGGCGATGGCGTGCGCAAGGGCGTGCGCGACTACGCAATCGACGCGGAAACGGCGAAGACGCTGTGGCTGAAAAGCGAAGCCCTGGTTTCGTGAGCCATTGCCGCCCGGTGTGCCGCCCGGTGCCGGCCCCCGCCCGGCACCCAGGGGCGGGCGGGGAACAAGGCGGAAAGCATGCGGATTTCAGCGGCGCCGTCGCCACCGGAACAGCACCCGGCCCAGCGGCGCCAGCAGAACCCCCAGGAGCAGGATGGCCAGTACCTGCACCGCGATCAGCAGCGGAGCGTCCAGATCGTCATGGATCAGCCGCTCCCCGAACAGGGCCATGCTGCCCCCGGCCACCAGCAGCAGACCCATCATGCGCACAGGCGCCACCGGCGCCGCCCGACGCATGTCGGCCGCCAGGAACAAGGCGGAACCGACGCTGATCAGGGGGAAACAATAAGGACAGAACAGATGCACCAGTTCCGGCATCTCCTGCACCGCCATCTGCGGCCGGCCACTTTCCCATAAAACCAGCATCCAGAAGAGGATGACCGGCAGCCAGACCAACCTTTCCCACCGCCGCCGTCCCGGCACCGAGAAGGATATCGCGGCAAAGCCGGCCAACAGGGCCGCCGCCAGGGCCAGCGCCTGCTCGGCCAGCCAGAGCGGATTGACCACCACGGCGGCAAGATCACCGCGGATACCATGCCAGGTGGTGGCCAGCAGCATCAGCGCGATGGACAGCAGAGCCCAGCGCGCCAGCCGCAGCACGGGTGGAGGCAGGCGATTGACCGGTCTCGCCTCTGCGCTCAATCGATCGATCAGATGGCCCAGGTCAGCCATGGTCCGGATCCTTCCCCAATAATTGCCGCAAGCCCGCGACACCGCGATGGACAGCCACCTTCAACGCCCCGATGCTGATGCCGCTGGCGGCTGAGGCGTCCTTCAAACTCATGCCTTTGACCTTAAGCATGTCGATAGCCTGGCGCTGGCGCTCCGGCAATTGCGACAGTAGCGGCCCCAGGGCCAGGACGGGGGCGGCTTCCATCTCCGGCTGCGCGACATTATCCGCCACACCTTCATCATAATCCGCCTCTACGGTGCGGCGGCGGTAAAGGTGGCGCAGCGCATCCGCCAGCCGGTTGCGGGCGATGGTTCCCAGCCAGGGTCCGACAGGCCGGCCTGGCTGATAGGTGGGCATCGCCTGATGGACAGCCAGCAGCGTATCCTGCACGAAATCCTCCAGATCGGCCCGACGTGCCAGTTTCCGGCACCCCACGGCATGGATCAGAGGGACGGCGGCATGCAGAAAGGAAGCATAGGCAGCGCGATCCCCTTCCTGCGCCGCCGCGAGCAACAGGCCCAGGTTCCGGTCCTCATGATGCACCGTCTTCATGGCGCTCCCGGCCGGCATGAAGGCATCACTTGCCCGGCTTGTCAGGCCTGGAAACACCGTTGGCCTCAAGGAAAGCCTTGAATTTCCCGGCATCCAGGAAATAAAGATCGAGGCATTCATTGAATTTGTCCGGGTCCTTGACCGTCTTGCAGAGGCGCTCCGCCTCCTCGTTCGCCACCTGCTTCTGTGCCTTCTCGGCAGCGCTCAGGGCGGGGGCGCCCCCCTGCTGTGCCGCCACCGGCAGGACAGCGGCAAGGCAAAAGGCCAGCAACAGGCCCGAGTGATGATAAAGGCGCATGCGTCACCTCATGGTCTGGGGAATGGCGGGAAAGCGTCGCCGCCAGAAACCCCGCAGGGCGGCATCCAGCGACATCGATCCGGGACCGGACAGGAACAGGGCTGTTCCCGCCATGATCCACGGAATCTGTTCTTCGGCAATGGCGATACCGCTTTCCATGCCCTGCGGCGTGCGGCCGATGACCAGGAACAGGACCGCCGCCATCACGGCCAGCCCCGCCGCCCCCACCCGGCCCCCCAGCCCCAGCAACAGCGACAGGCCCAACGCGATCTCCGCCCCCGTGGTCAGGGGGGCCGCGACAGCCGCTGGCAGCAGGGGCACCGGATGGATATCGGTGAACAGGAAGGCCTGGCTGTCCCAGGTGAACAGGCGGTGCCAGCCGGCCGTGATGAAGGGCCAGGCCAGCCACCACCGCCCCAGGAGCAGCAGGGCCGCCACCCCCCATTTCAAGGGCGGGGCCGCGCGGGCCGTGGGACCGGGATCGGTCAGGAAGTGCAGCAGCGGGCGGATCATCACGTCAACTCACCGGTTGCGGCGGCGATCAGCCCATGGCCGATCAGCAGCGCCAGAAGAGGGGGAAACTGGTCGGGGGCGGCCAGAGCGCCGGCCGCCTCCAGCAGGGGAGCACCACCCGACACCATACGGACAAAGGTGACGGCATCGGGTGGCAGCAGCGTGACCGCCACCAGCAGATCGGGCCCGCGCCAGACCAGCGCCGCCGCCTCCGGCCCCGCCAAAGGCACGGGTGATGCCACGGGCTGGATATCCTGCCGCCCCGCGCGCCAAGCCGACAGCACCGCCACCCCGCCCCCGATCAGCCGGACCGACGGCACCAGCGACAGACGCAGATCAACCAGCTTGTCCGGGCTGATGCCCGCCAGGGTTCCAGGCCGCATGCAATCGGCATCGGCTGCGAAATAGGCTGCATGCGCCGCCCAGTCCAAAGCCGCCAGCAGCGGCAGTTCGCCCGGCAGGTCCTTCCCGAACCCCTCGCCATACAGGGCCAGCACGGCCTGGGCCGGCGGGTGGGTCCGCAGATGGGCACGGGCGGCATCGGCAAACCCTTCCGGGCCCAGCCTGTCCGCCAGACTGGGATAGGCCTGGGCCAGCAGCCCGGTCAGCGCCGCCGTCACCGTGGCCGTGTGAATATAAAGCGCCTTGTCCACCGGCACACGGGCCGGCGCCAGATAGGTCAAGGTCTGCGCGAAACCGCCGGGGTCGCCGTAGCAGGCGGCCAGCATGGATCGCTGCATCGCCATCAGCATGACGCCGCCTCCCGGATGTCATCAGCCCTGGCGGCCTGGGCCAGCAACAGGGGCAAGGCTGGCAGGCCGGTATCCCATTCCACCAGCGTGGGGCATGGGCCGAAGCGGCGCACGGCCATGTCGTATAATGTCCAGACCGGCTGGGGCACGGCGCTGCCATGATCATCGATCAACAAGGTCACCCCATCGATTTCCACCCTGGCATGACCGGCCAGATGGATCTCTCCCACGGCATCGACCGGGAAACGGGACAGCAATTGCACCGCATCCCCGCCCCGGTTGTGGGCGCTGACATGAAGGTTGTTCAGGTCCAGCAGCAGGCCGCAACCCGTGCGGGCCGCAAGGGCGGCCAGGAATTCCCCCTCATCCATCTGGTCCATCTGGAAACGCAGATAGAGGGAAGGATTTTCCACCAGCAGCCGCCGGCCCAGCATATCCTGCACCCGCTCCACGTTGCGTGACACGATCGCCAGCGTTTCTTCCGTCAGCGGCAGGGGCAGCAGGTCGGGCACGGGGGCCCCCACCAGTCCCGTCCAGGCCAGATGATCGGAGATGAGCGCCGGCTCGAACCGGTCGTAAAGGGTGCGCAGGCGGGCCAGATGCACCCCGTCCACCCCATCGGCGGCCCCCAGGGACAAGGCCACCGAATGGAAGGAGACGGGGTAGTCCCGGCGCAGCCGCTCCAGTTGCGCCAGGCGCGGCCCGCCCGCGATCAGGTAATTCTCCGCATGCACCTCCAGCCATCCCACCGGCTGGACCGCCGCCAGGAAATCCGGCACATGCGCATGCCGCAGCCCGACACCGGTGGCGCGGGGGGACGCATGGGAACGGGCGTTGGCCGGGGGACGCATGCGGGTAACCTTACTTCTGCGTGGCCAGGGCGGGATTGGGGCCCTCGAAGGCGGTCAGGCTGCCCTTTGCAGCCACGCAGGCTTCCTTGGTCATGGCCTTGAAGTCCTGGCCGCTGTAATCGACCGTCGACTGGGTGGCACAGGAATGACCGGCGGCCTTGTTTGCGCAATCGTTCTCGCCGGCCTTGGCCACACCATAGCAATGGACCTTCTCCCCCTCGGCGGCATGGGCCGGAGCGGCGATGGCGGCCAGGGACAGGGCACCGGCGATGGCAGCACCGAGGGTCAGGGCGGAAATGCGTGTATTCATGGATGTGGTTCCTCGACAGGGCATGATCATGGGCACCGGTATCGGCCCCACCCGGACCGGCAATCCTCGCCGTCCCGTATCCTGTCATTCGCGCTGGCGGGAAAAAGGTTACGCCGCTCCGGGAAAAAATTTCGACCGGACGCCACTTCCGACGCCGAGCGGGGGGGACTATCAGGAATTCCGTGCCCGGCTGGGTCATATCCGTCGGTCTCCCGCGCCACAGCATGGCATTTGCGTCCTGCAAGGACCGCAAACCGGTCGCTGTCGCGCTCAAGCAGGTTCACGACGCCCGTGGACGATATGGAGGCGGAAAAGGCCGGACCGCATTCGAACAAGGCCCCTGAGCATTTCACGTCAGCCGCAAATGCCGATGCGCATATCGGCTTTCACGGGGATGCCCCTCCCTGCCCGCTCAAATGACATACCGGTCCCAGCCACCATAGTGCCCTTTCACGGCTCCCCGCCGGATGGAAAGCGCGATCAGCGACAGGCCGATGATCACATTTGCCACGCTGTGCGCCATGTCCGCCCCGAACAGGAAGGGGGCCGCCATCGCGGCCGCTCCCAGCGGTATCAGGCAATAGCGTAGCGTCCGGGCAACCTCCGCCGTCGCCAGCGATATCACCGTCAAGGCCAAAAAGCCGATGACATGGTCGGCATCCGCCATGGCCCCACTGGCCCCGAATGTCAGCCGCGTGAACAGCAGCGACGTTGCCAGAATGCCGGCAAGGGCGAGGTTCCAGGGCAGGTTGACGCCGCCCGACCACATGTCCCGCATCACAGCGCCCACCGGCCGGTCGAATTCGTCCTGCCGCGCTTCCCGGTCGCCATCATCCGTATCCCCGAACAGGAAGACGCGCAGCCAGGGCCGGCCGGCCTTGGCCCTGCGTCGTATGAACTGGACCGTGGCCAGCAGCTCGTCCAGCGAATAGGGGATCTGGATCAGCATCGCGGCGGCACCGATCAGGGTCAGCGTCGCCCAGGTACCGATGATGATGGGCTGGATGATGACGAACAGGATCGAGACCACGCCCAAGGGCGCGATCATCAGCCCGAACAGGAACACCAGCCACGGCATGGTCCGCCAGCGTGCCCGTGACCCGACGATGCCGGTCACGATCTCCAGCGCGTAGGTATAGCCGCCCAGTGCGGCGTCGGGGATGGGAAAGGCTTCGGACACGGCTGACGTGATCACCGCCTCCGTACCGTTCTTGGCCGGTTCACCGGGAAGGCCGGGGAAGAACGGATCCCACACCCCGCTCACCTGCCCAAGCTGGTAGGCCGACAGGTAACGGGCGACCAGCAGGCCGATCAGCGCGAACAGGATGATGGGCAGCCTCTGCGCCCAGCCGGACGGGTTGTAGCTCCAGCCCGGCGGGATGTCCGGCCCCGTCATCGCGGCCACCATGGACGGGCCGGGTTCCGGCCGCGTCCCCACCGCCAGGCCGAAGGCAAAGGCACCGACCAGCGTGTCGGACAGGAAGGCGGCGGGATTGCTCGTCCAGAACAGGAACGGCACTGCCATGATCCCCGCCGCGACCGCCGCCGACGCCCAGCGCGCCCAGGCCATCCGCCAGGACAGTGACAGCGTCGCGAACAGCACCAGTGCTGCACCCAGCGCGATCTCCGACCAGAACAGGGCCGGCTCCCGGACCTCCACGATCACCGGCTGCACCAGGATCCAGAGGCCGAGTGCGATATTGACGAAATGCGCCCAGCGATTGTCGGCATGGGCGGCGCGGTACCAATCCTCATGGCTGGCCCGCAGCACCTCCGGATCATGGCCGACCTGCTCCGCCTCGGTCACGAAATCCGGCGCCGGGATGCGGTTGGCCTTGTACCAGGCGGCCGGGTCCTGCTTCAGGGTGGCGATGATGGCCGGCAGTTCGTCGGCCAGCCGATGCCGGGGCGTCCAGCCCAGAAGTTCCCGCGCCCGGGTGATATCCAGCGCGTAATGGTCGCTGGCCATCCGCGTCATGAAGGGCTGGATGAAGGGGCGCTCACCCCCGTCTATGGCGTCGGGCACCAGCGGTTCCGCCTTATCCTGGACCCACGCACCGATGCCGGCCACGGCGGACGGCACACGCAGAGTGGCCCAGTCCGCCTCGCCATGGATCAGGCAGCCGAGACGGTCCTGAAGATCGTCATAGCCGATGGCATCGGGCTCCCCGACCAGGATCACCGTCTCGTCGGGCAATTGTCCGCGCCGGTCGATCGCCCGGACGAAGGCATCGATCATATCCTCGCGATGCACCATCGCCTGACCGGCATCGGTGTCGCCGGAATAGAGGTGGCTCTGGAAATCGCGCTCATAGATGCGGGCGATCTGGTTGGCGAAGGTCGGCACCGATGTGCGTTCGTCATAAAGCCCGGCCAGATGCAGGAAGACGGTCGGTATCCGCCCGCGTGTCTCACGGATGGCCTGTTCCGCCTCCGCCTTGGATTTCGGATAGGCCCAGCCGGGGTCGATCGGCCGGCTCTCGTCGATGCGCTCCCCCGGACGGCCGGGTTCATGCACCAGCATCGTGCCGGAATAGACGAACTGCTCCACCTCGAATGCCTGCAGCGCCTGCATGAGATTGCGGCTGCCATCGACATTGACCGCCTTGTATTCCGGCTTGTCCTCGCCGCTGAAATCGAAGAAGGCCGCCAGATGCACGACGCTGGCGAAACGGCGGCCATAATGCGCGCCGATCCGGTCCAGCGCACCGGCAACACTTTCGCCGTCGGTCAGATCGGCCTCGATCACGGGATAGCCGGTGTCGCGGCCGGCCCTATCCAGCCCTACCACCAGATAACGGTCCCGAAGAGCTGCGGCCAGGGAACGGCCGATATTACCGGCTGCACCGGTGATGAGGATGATGGGCTTGTCTGGCAAAGGTCCCTCCCCGGTTAGGTCATGCGGGTAACAACGCCGGGACAAGGCGGTTCCCGCCCTGTTTCCTATCTCCTGCGGGAACCTGCAGCGGCGACAGTGTGGAATTGACCTGAGGACGCTCTTCCACACTTCCAGACAAGCCGGAGAATGGTCCGTGACGAACGGCAAGCTGGCTTCCTGATTGTGCAATTATGGGATCGCGACCATTGGGCACCGCAGGACGAAGGTGCGGATAGCGCGTCCATGAGCAGCACCGGCGGGGCGGAGAATGTGTAATCGATGCCGTGATGCTCGCCGATATTGATGCCGTGGAACCCGGCCCGGTCAGCGATTTCCGCCGCCTCAATGGTCATGCGGTATCGCTTTGTCGCGGAGAACCTTTCCCCCGTCACCGGATCGTCAATGATCCAGCCGCGCTGCCGCTCGCTCCAGAAAGCCGGACCTCGGCCGGCAGGCGGACCAGCTCAGGCGATGGTGCCGCCAGGAATGCCAGATCCCGGTGAGAGCAACTCGCTGGGAGCTGGTACGGTGGCAACTGCCCCCTGGCCCGCCGCATCGGCATCGCGGATCATCAATGGCTGCGCGCATACGGCGCCCTTGTTCATGGGGCCCGTCACAGGCCCCGGATTCGCCTGGGATCCGGTTCCGCCACCGCCATCCCCATGGCCCGTTTCACCTCATCGAATGACGCCCGCACCTTCCGGACATTGTCATCGATCCAATCCGGCGGGCGTATCTGGCGGCCGATGAAACCCAGCGCATCCAGAACGCGCGGAACCAGCGAGGGTCCGACATGGTCGGCGCCACGGACCAGCCGGTATTCGTGTCCAACACCGGCATCGAAAAGGATACGGTGCAGGAACTCCACCCCCTGATGCAGGTACAGCATGTCCTGATCGCCGACATCGAGATAGATGGGCAGATTGACCAGCCGTCCCGGATCATTGCTGGCAATGGTGGCGGGGTTGTTGGCGGCCCAGTAATCCAGATCGACCGGTGACCCGAATATCGGCTGGACCACCCTGTCCGGCCGCCAGAATTTGACGTTCGGCCCGACATCCGCCCAGGACAGAACGGGTTCGATCGCGGGCTCCAGCGCGGCCACGGCGGCGAAACTGTCGGGATGCTTGAAGGCCAGCCGCAGGCTTCCCAGCCCGCCCATCGAGATGCCGCCGATGAAACTGTGCCGCCGCTCGGCCGAAACGGACAGGCTGGCGCGCAGATGGGGCAGCAGTTCCGACATGATGAAGGTTTCCCAGCGCTCCGATCCGTCCCTGAAATCCATGTACAGGGATCGGCGGGCGCTTGGCGTGGCGATGACCAGCGGCGGGATCATGCCGGCATGGATGGCCGCGTCGATCGCCGGCGTGAAGGCAAGCAGATCCTTTTCACTGCCATTGCCGCCATGCAGGAACAGCATCAAGGGAAGGGCCTGGCCCTGGCCGTAACCGGGCGGCGTATAGAGTCGGACGGCGACATCACCCGGCACGTGCGCGGATTGCAGCGTGATGGTCCGGGCCGTTCCCGCGGCTTTCCCGGCACCTGGCTCCGCGACCTGGGCAAGGGCGGGCACGCCCGACATCGCAGCCATGGCGGCCGCAAATTTCCGTCGATTGATCACTGCGGGAAATCCTCCGTCGCGGGCCGGGTGGTTGGACCATACATTAATTAGATTGTGAATAAATGAAATGGCTGTCAAGCCTCCCCTCCCCTATACTCCCCCTTCGCAACCGTGCGGGTGACGGGGCCGGCCATGGCCCGGATCGCAGGGAAGACAGGAGAGGGGCGCCCTTCGATGTTCGATGCCAATGGGCTTTTGCAAAGACGTACATGGCGATATGTCGCCGCGCTGTTCCTCATGGCCGCGGCCCCGGCACAGGGGCCGGCCGCCGGGCATGAGGCGCCACCGGCGACCCGCAGCATCCTGGACGGGCCCGAACCGGCACGGTCCGGCACGCCCGCCTGGTTCGGCCTGCGGCCGCCGGGACCGGAAACCGACCCGGTGACGGGCGTGTTCGAGACGATCCGAACGGACCTGCCGGCCCGCCCTGCCCTGTTCGTGTCCGGCCCGATGAGCCCCCTTTTCAAGGGAGCGGCCCTTCATGCCGATATGGCCGCCATTGTCGGCTTTTCCCATGAAAGCCGGGCTGCCGGCGACTATCTGTGGGGGCGCGTCACGGGCCGACCGGCCTATGAGAAGACCGCGAACTGGGTCGCCGCGCAGTTACGCGCCGCCACCTATGCCGACACGCGGCTGGAGCCTTTCCATATCACCGATGTCAACCTGCCTGTCGCGGGGGAAGTCCGGTTGATCGGCAGTACGGAAATGGGGCCCGAAAGCCGTGATATCGTGCTGCAATCGGCCATGGTGCAGGGGGTCGGCCCCGTCAATGGGACGGTCACGGCGCCAATGGTCTATGCCGGCATGGGCATGGATGCCGATCTGGCCGGCCGCGATCTCCATGGGAAAATCGCGGTGATCCTGGCATTCCCGGCCCCCAGCCTTTACGCCCCCATCCCGGCCCGCCGCACGGAAGCGGCCATCAGGGCCGGTGCGGTCGGCGTGGTTGAAATCCTGGTCCAGGCCGGAAACCTGAAAAGCTTCGACCGCGACCGCCATGGCTGCGGGCGCGGTCTGTGTTTCACGGTGGGCGGAGAGGATGGTTTTTTTCTGCTGAACCTTCTGGGTGAAGCCGCCCGCGCGGGGCGGACCGTCAACGCCCGCCTGTCGGCCCGTTCGGAAACACTCAACACACAGGTGTCCAACGTCGTGGCGACATTGCCGGGCAAGACCGCCCGCACCGTCATCATCGACGCCCATATCGACGGCTGGTTCGGTGGCGCCGATGACAATGCGTCCGGCGTTGCGATCATGCTGGCCCTGGCCAGGCATTTCGCCCAGGCACCGCAACTGGACCGGACCCTGGTCTTCGTGGCCAGTGCCGGTCACCACAGCCCCGGCGCCAGCGGGCTTGCCGCGTTTCGTGCCCGGCATGATGCCGGCCATGTGGCGCAGGCGGACCTTATCCTGAATATCGAACATCCGGCCCAGACAGCGACGATGCGATCCTATGTCGATCAGCAGGATGATAATTTCGGGCGCAGGGTCATTGCCGCATCCGGCGATCTGCCCAAGCAGATCGCCATCAACAACGGCGCTCCCTACCTCATCGATCTTTGGCGGCAGGGGATAGAATGTTTCGGGCTGGATGCCCAAAGGATCATCGACAGGCCGCTTCCCGGAGAATTGAAGGCGTTCGCACAGCGCCCCGAAATTCCCCAGACGCAAATGATTGCATCCGGGGCCGTCTATCACACGACCGGCGATGATCTTTACGCTGTGCCGCCTGAAGGGTTGGAACGCGCGGCCCGATTCTACGCCCATTTCATCGCTGAGGTCGCAAATGCGCCCACCGAACTGCTGCGGGGCGGCACGTGGACGCCGGCGCGGCAATGTCCACCCACACCATAAGGTGACCTTATCCTTGTGAGGGCAATGGTATGCGATACTCTGTTGAGCGGAATGCCTGGTCGCCGGTGCCGTCAGGCCTGTGGATACAAGAACAATCAGGCGTGGGAAAGGAGCCGGCAGGCAAACCGGGGCTGGACGGGGAGGCCGTCGGGCAATTGCTGCAAGGTGCGGTGCTGAAGGGCGCGGACCCCCTGGTGCTTTTGCGGGAAGCGGGGATCGATCCGTCCGTTTACGGCAACCGGGAGGAAGGGATCGACGGCAGGGCACTGGTCCGGCTGATCCGCTCTATCCAGTTCAGGCTGGACGATGTCTATATGGGCTTCTTCGCGCAGCGTTGCCGGCTGGCGCTGGAGACCGAACGCCTGCTTTCCTTCCTGCATTGCACGACGCTGGGTGAAGCCTTGCGGGTCAGCATCCGGTTCACAGGTGCGATGTCCGCCGATGTCGGCCCCGACGTCAGGGAAGAACATGGGGCCGGTCTTAAACATATCTGCAACTATCAGACGGTTGCGGGTGTCGATCGTGACATATTCGTCTGGGTACGGTTCGTCTGGATATACCGGCTGTTCAGTTGGCTGATCGGGCGACCACTGGCGTTGCGGGGCCTTTGCGTGCGCGCCCCGCGCCCGTCGCAGGAAAACGGGTTTGACCGTTACGCGCTTTTCTGTTGCCCGGTGCAGTTCGACGCGGAGGTCGACGCCCTTTCCTATGAATGGAGTGATCTGACGGCCCGCCTGGTCCATAATACGATAAGTGCGTACAATGATTACTATGCCGCCGAGCCCGACTGGTTCGCCCTGCCCGACCGGGGGCAGAGCTGGCGGGAAAGGACGGAGCAGGTCCTGGTCGATTGCCAGCGGGCCGGCCACTGGTCCGTGCCGGTGGAGACGGTCGCCGCGCGGCTGCGGACACGGCCACGACGGCTGCGTCATGATCTGGCGCTTGAAGGCGAAAGCTTCCAGGACATGCGGACAAGGCTGCGCGGGGAACTGGCGGCCGCCTATCTTCTGGCCAGCGACACGCCCATCACACAGATCGGCTTCATCCTCGGCTTCAGTGAGCCTGGAAGCTTTTCCCGGCAATTCTGCGCCTGGGCGGGCATGTCGCCATCGGCATACCGGACGAAAAACATGCACGACGCGGCAAAGGTCAGTGCTGCGACGGTCCTGCTCAACCACCGCCGCCTGCCCTGAGAGATACCGGTTCCCGCGGATCGGAAGCCATCTGCGGCAGAAGTGACAGGGTGCGCCACCTGCCCTGTCACTTCTGTCAAATCATGGCGTCAGACCTGTCATTGTCTCCCGATCTGCGGATGCCAAGATCGCCCTCTGACTGGGGACGGCAGATCCCCGGCGCTTCAATCGATCAATGGGGATGGAATGACCATGAAGAGCTTGATGCCGGCCCGCCATATGCGAGCGTTGGGTCTGGGGGCCACCGCGCTGTTTGGCGGCTGTCTTGTGCCCGGCCCTGTCTGGGCCCAGACGCAAAGCAATAATGCGACTTCCGGTGCCGGGGCCCTGCGCGAGATCGTCCTGGAGGAAATCGTCGTCACGGCGGAAAAGCGCGCCGAAGGGCTGCAGAACATTCCCATCGCCATTACTGCCGTTTCCGGCACCACGCTGGAAAAGGCTGGCGTCAAGGAGGTCGGTGACCTGGTACAACTGGCGCCCAGCCTGCAATTCGGCACACGGTCCACCAACGTCTTCATTGCCATGCGCGGCATCGGCCAGGCGGGGCAGGATATTGGCAGCCAGTCAGGGGTGACCGTATCGCTCGACGGCGTGCCGCTGCTCAACCATTTCATGATGAACCCCGCCTTCCTGGACATTGAACGGGTCGAAGTGCTGCGCGGGCCGCAGGGCACCATCCAGGGCCGCAACGCCACGGGCGGCGCCATCAATATCTACAGCAAGGGACCGACCGATCAGACCGAGGGTGAAATCGGTCTTACCGCCGGCAATTATTCACGCCTGGGCATCAAGGGCTTTGTGAACGCGGCGCTGACCGATCAGGTCATGGCCCGCCTTTCCTTTCAGAACGACCGGTCCGATGGCTGGACGAAGAACCAGTTCCTCAACCGACGCAACGACGATGCCGACATGACCCAGTTGCGCGGCCAGGTGCTGATCCAGCCGTCGGACAGGTTCAGCGTGACTGCGCTGGTCGATTACATGCGTGATCGTGGCAATCCGTCGTTCAACGTGCTGCTGGGCCGCGCCGATCCGGCCCGCCCCACGCCGGCCGAGGTGCCCGGCTATGCCTTCCCGGTCAACAATCTCAAGGACCTGAAATTCTATTTCAACGAGCCCGGCGAACGCGACGTGGAAGATGTGCGCGCCACCCTGACCGCCCGTATGGAACTGGGGTCGAACAGCACGATCACCTCCACCACCGGCTATATCCGGCATGATATCGACTTGACCAATCTGGATGTGGACCTGACGCCTGTCGTCGGCTCCCGCTTCGATCTGATCGGTCTTTATGCCGAGCAGGCGACGCAGGAATTCACGGCCACCACCGATCTGGGCGACCGGGCCGATCTGGTGGCCGGCCTGTTCTACATGCATGGCGACGCCAGCGAGCCGCTTTATCTCAGTTCCGCGACGGTGAAGAACCTTCTCATCTACCTCCCCAATGAAAAGCTGAACTCCTACGCCTCCTATGTGCAGTTCCGGTACAATCTGACCGACGATCTCCGCGCGACCGCCGGCGGGCGCTACACGATCGACAAGAAGACCTACGAGATGGATGCGACATCGGGCGGGCAGCGCTATCTGCTGGCCGACAAGGATACCTGGAAGGCCTTCACGCCCCGCTTCGTGCTGGATTACACGCCCGAGGAAAACATGCTGATCTATACAAGCGTGTCGCGCGGGTTCAAATCCGGCGGTTTCAACACGCTGGGCGACGTGTCCCAGCCGGTCAACGTCTTCAATCCCGAATATGTCTGGAATTACGAGGTCGGAACCAAGGGCAAGTTCTTCGACAACCGGCTGCGTATGGGCCTGACCGCCTTCTATGCCGATTACACCAACCTGCAGCAGACCGTCTTCCGCACCAACGAAGAGACGGGCGTGCGCTTCCCCCGGGTGGAAAACGCTTCCGCCGCCAAGATCAAGGGCATCGAGCTGGAATTCGAGGCGGCACCGGCCAGGGGCGTGAAACTGTCCGGCGCGGCCACCCGCCTGGATACAGAATACGGGAAATTCTGCAACAACGACCCGCTTTACCCCAACGTGCCGACCGCCGCGTCCTGCGTCGGCGTTCTCAGCGACGGCAAGCCGCTGCCGCCGGGTGCCGTGAACCTGCAGGGCAATACCCTGACCCAGGCGCCGAAATGGCAGTTCAACCTTTCGGGCGAATATGCCTTCCCGGTTTCGGAAACCCTGGAGGTCACGGCGCGCGCCGATTACAAATGGCAGAGCAAGGTCTATTTCGACATCTATAACAACCCTTTGAATACGCAGGACAATTACGGCCTTCTCAACCTGTCGGTTGCTCTCGGCACGGTCGACAGGACCTGGTCGCTGACCGGGTGGGTCCGTAACGCGGCCGACAAGCGCTATATCAGCCAGGCGGTCACCCGCCCCGGCGCGAACGCCTATACCTCCGGGTCGGTCGGCACGCCGCGCATGTATGGCGCCACGCTCTATCACCGCTTCTGATCCGGCGGGAAACAGCACCCGCCGCCCATGGCCGGCATGGGCATGCGGCACGGGTGCTGTTCTTCCCTTCTCCATTGGGCCCTTCTCCATTGGGACTGTCCCCGGCGTGGGAGCGTTTGGGGCGCCCGCCCCCATCCATGCGGGGGGAAGTGATCCGCCGGCCAGGTGCCATTTTAAAAGTCACAAGGAAGTACGACATGGTCAATCGCGGGGCTGCCGCCTGCATTTCCCAGATCAGCCTGTATCAGGAATGGCTGCATCGCGAACGCGGGCTGGCATTTTGCGACTATGCGGCGATGTGGGAATGGTCGCGCACCGACCTGGCGGGGTTCTGGCAAAGTGTTTGGGACTATCACGACCTTCAGTCGCCGACGCCGCCGTCCGTGATCGTGGAAGGAGCGATGCCGGATGCCCGATGGTTCACGGGCACGCAGGTCAATTACGCCCGACAGGTGTTTCGCCATGCCGATATGGCGGATGTCGCCGGCCAGCCTGCCATCATCGCCGCTGATGAAAGCGGCCGGGTCACCGAACTGACCTGGAGTGCCTTGCGGTGCCAGGTCACGACATTCGCGCTGGAACTGCGGCGGCGGGGCATCGGGCGTGGCGATGTGGTTGCAGCCTATCTGCCGAATATCCCGGAAGCCGTGGTGTCGATGCTGGCCTGTGTCAGCATTGGCGCGATATGGACCCTGTGTTCCCCCGATATGGGCACGCCGGCCGTGCTGGCCCGGTTCCAGCAGACGGCACCCAGGGTCCTGATCGCCGCGGACGGGGTCTGCTATGGCGGCAAGCCGGCGGATCGCGCCGCCACCGTCACGACCATCCGTCAAGGCCTGCCCAGTGTGACCGACCTGTTCGTGATCCGCACGGGCAACGGCGCATTCCCCATCGCAGGCGCCACGGATTTTCAGGACATCCAGCCCGTGGACGCCCGGACGGCGGCGATGTTCGAGCCGGAGTGGCTTCCGTTCGACCATCCGCTATGGATTCTCTACTCCAGTGGGACCACGGGTCTGCCCAAGGCCATCGTCCATGGGCACGGGGGCGTCGTCATCGCCGCCTGTGCCGGGAACATGCATCTGGACATCGGGGCCAGCTATTCCCCCAACAATTTCGGCGAACGGTTCCATTGGTACAGCGCCACCGGATGGGTGATGTGGAACATCCAGGTCGGCGGTCTTTTGTCCGGCACCACCATCTGCATTTACGACGGTTCCCCCAAGGGGGGCACCGGCACGGTGGAATGGACACCGCTATGGCGTTTCGCCGCGCGCCATCAGGTGACCTGGTTCGGGGCGGGTGCCGCCTTCTATGCCAGTTGCCGCAAGGCCGGCCTGGCGCTGCGGGACATTGACGGCTTAAGCCGCATCCGCGCGCTGGGCAGCACCGGATCAGCCCTGACCATCGATGATCAGGAATGGGGCACGCGCCAGTTCGCCACCCTGGGCACATCCGATATATGGTGGTGCAACATATCCGGCGGCACCGACATCGCCGCGGCCTTCCTGTCCGGGAACCGGGAGATGCCGGCCACGCCGGGGCGGCTGCAGTGCCGGCACCTTGGCGCGTCGGTCGAAGCCTGGGATGAAGATGGCCGGGCCGTCCGGGAGCAGGTCGGGGAACTGGTCTGTACGCGGCCCTTCCCCAGCATGCCCCTGTTCTTCTGGGGCGATGCGGGCCATGCCCGCTATCGATCCACCTATTTCGAAAGCTGGGCAGGCGTCTGGCGCCATGGCGACTGGCTGAGCGTAGAGGCCGATGGCAGTTGCATCATTGCCGGGCGCAGCGATGCGACGATCAACCGGCACGGCCTGCGCATGGGCACGGCGGACATCTATGCCGCTGTCGAGCGGCTGCCGGCCATCGCGGACAGCCTGGTCATCGATGTGGAGGATGGGAGCGGGGACAGCAAACTTCTGATGTTCGTCGTTCCCGGCGAAGGCGCTGCATGGGGGCCGGAACTGGAAGGGGCCATCGCCAGGGCCATCCGCGAGACGCTGTCGCCACGCTTCATCCCGGACCAGTTCATCCAGGCCCCCGCCATCCCCCGCACCCTGTCCGGCAAGAAACAGGAATTGCCGGTCAAGCGGCTGTTCCAGGGGTGGGACGTGGCGAAAGTCATCGATCCCAGCCTGACCGACAATGCCGCAATCATCCCTTGGTACGTCGCGCAGGCCGATGCCTGGCGGGCGGAAACCGGCATGGCAGCAGCAAAGGCACCTGCCAGGGGCGAATGATCTGCCGGCCAACAAAAATACGCTGATCGGAGGAAGATATGACGGGTTCGGCATCGGGCAAGGACGGCTCTTCCATCTTCAAGGTCGCGGTGACGGCCGGGGCCGGTGCGACAATCGAATGGTATGATTTCTTCGTCTATGGGACAGCAGCGGCCCTGGTTTTCCCGAAAATCTTCTTCCCGGCGGACCTGCCGCCGCTGGTTGCCCAGTTAGCGGCGTTCAGCACCTTCGCCGTAGGCTTCATCGCCCGGCCGTTCGGCGGAATCGTGTTCGGTCATTTCGGTGATCTGTTCGGCCGCAAGAAGGCGCTGCTGGTGGCGCTGCTGACCATGGGCCTTGCCACCACGGCCATCGGCCTCCTGCCAACCTACGCGACCGCCGGCATATTCAGTCCGCTGCTGCTGATCCTTCTGCGCCTGATCCAGGGCGTGGCGATTGGCGGGCAATGGGGGGGTGCGGCCCTGATGGCCATCGAAAGCGCGCCCAAAGGCAAGAGCGGCTATTATGGCAGTTTCGTTCAGATGGGCGTGCCGCTGGGTGTGGTGCTTTCCAATATCGTCTTCTTCATCATGATCACCACCCTGTCCCCGGATGCGTTCCAGGCCTGGGGATGGCGGGTGCCCTTCATCCTGAGTTTCGCCCTGGTCTTCATCGGCATCTATATCCAGACGCGGCTGGAGGAGTCGGTGGAATTCGAACAGGCGGCCCGGTCGCAGGAGGACACCCCGAAGGAACACCGGAAATCGCCGATCCTTCAGGTTCTGACCCGGCATCCGCTGAAAATCCTGCTGGCCGGCGGTGCCTTCATCGCGTCGAACACCTGTTTCTATGCGGCCATAACCTATGCCGTTTCCTATGGCGACACGGTCCTGAACCTGTCCCGAAGCGCCATGCTGGCCTGTGTGGTGGCGGCCAGTGTGGTGATGGTGCCCAGCCTGCTGCTCTTCGGATCCCTGTCGGACCGGTGGGGCCGGTCGAAACTGTTCATGATCGGGCTGGCCTTGACGGGGCTGTGGTCCTTCGCCTTCTTCCCGCTGCTGGAAACGCTTTCCTATCCGGCGATCCTGGCCGCGCTGACGGTGGAACTGGTCTTCATCAGCATCATGTACGGCCCGCAGGCCGCCCTGTTCGCAGAGCTTTTCCCCGTGGCCGTGCGCTATTCCGGTGCGTCGCTTGGATATCAGTTGGGGGCGGTCATCGGTGGCGGCTTTGCGCCGATCATCGCAACGGCCCTGTTCGCCGAATATGCCTCCTCGCTGCCCATTTCGATCTTCCTGTTCGGTGTATGCTTCCTGTCGCTGGTCTGCACCTGGCTGCTGACCCGGCATGTCAATGCGTCCTTGGTTGGGAAAGGTTCGTGATCATGGAATTCATCGCCTCTCTCCCCCGCCGGGTGCTGGCGCCGGTTGCGGCCGTCATGGCCGCCGTCACGCTCGGCCTGCCCTCCCCCGCCATGGCGCAGTCTGCCGCCAATGCCCCGTCGGCCGATGCGGCGCGTTGCGAGGCGCTGGTCCGGCTGCGCCGGCAGGATACGACGATCACCAGCGCCACAATGGTGGCCCAAGGGGCCGCGGCGGCCGATATTCCCGGCGCTTCCGACCTTCCCGCCTTCTGCCGGGTCGTCGCCCATGTCCGGTCGGCGCCGGGGTCCGACATCGGTATCGAGCTGTGGCTGCCGGTCGAATGGAACGGCGTCTTTCACGGTAACGGCAATGGCGGGTTCGCCGGATTGCTGCAAAGCGGCTATGGCGGCATGGTCCGCGGGCTGCGGCATGGCCATGCGGTCGCCACGACCGACACGGGCACCGCCCCCGCCACGCCGCTGGACGGTGACCCGTTGATCGGGCAGCCGCGCAAATGGCGGGATTGGGGCCGGCTTTCCACCCATGTGATGACGGTGACCGGCAAGGGCATTGCCGCCGCCTTCTATGGGCGGGGGGCGGAGCGGTCCTATTATACCGGCTGTTCGACCGGGGGGCAGCAAGGCCTGATCGAGGCCCTTTATTATCCCGACGACTATGACGGCATTCTGGTCGGCGCCCCCGTCATCAACCGGACATGGGGGCATGCGGCGGTCCTGTGGAACTATGCCGCCGCCCATCGCACGCCGGACAGCCTGCTGTCGGAGACCAAGCTGCGGCTTCTGAACAGGGCCGCCATCGCGCGCTGCAATGCGCGCGGGCACGGGCAGGAGGGGGATGATTTCATCACCGATCCCCTGTCCTGCCGCTTCGACCCTGCGGAACTGAGTTGCCAGGGCGCGGACAGCGACCAATGCCTGACCCCGGCAGAGGTCGCCACCGCGCACGCCTTCTATAATGGCCCGACCATGGGGGACGGCCGCCCCGCCTTCTTCGGCTGGCTGCCGGGCAGCGAGGCGCCCGGCCGGTACGGCTGGTCCTTCCTGCAAAGCGCGCTGAACGGGCAGCCGCCCTTCAGCAGCCTGTTCAAATGGGTGTTCGGCGCTGACTGGGATTGGCGCGGCTTCGACCTGGACCGTGACATGCCCATGGTTGATGCCGCCCTCGGCGACATCGTCAATGACGCGACACGGGGCAGCCTGCAGGCCTTCAAGGCACGCGGCGGCAAGCTGATCATCTATCACGGCCTGGATGACACGCTGGTGCCCCCGGCCCAGTCGGTGGCGTTCTACGAGCGGCAGATGGCCGAACTGGGCGGGCGGGAACAGACGGAGGCGGTGGCGCGCCTGTTCATGGCGCCGGGCCTGATGCATTGCGCCGGCGGCACCGGCCCCGACGCCTTCAATTCGGCTGCCGCCGGTACACCGCTTCCCCCCGTTTCAGACCCGGCCCATGATCTGTTCGCCGCCCTGATCGCCTGGACAAAGGGGGGGCCCGCCCCCGAACAGGTGATCGCCACGAAATACAGCACGCGCGAGGCCACGACCATCGCCTTCCAGCGCACGCTGTGCGCCTACCCGCAACAGGCACGGCATGACACAGAGGGGCCAACCACCTCCGTCGATCGTTTCGCCTGCTCTGCCCCGTAAGAAAGCTGGGAGGCAATCGCTGAAATGCGAATGCGTCTATCCCCATGCCTTCGAGACCGGCAGCGAGGCCAGGGCCGGGATCGGACGCTGGAGCGATTACTGCAATATCCAACGCCTTCATTCCGCGTGAACTGAACAGGGCCAAGCTTGGCGCCGAGCAAAAACGGTCCGATCACAAAGGGCCAGCTCTTTCAAGCCTTGACCCTGCCGGTCACGCCTCCACCCAGCGGCGCAGCAGGTTGTGATAGGTGTTGGTCAGTGACAGCAGGCCCGGATGATCGGGCATGTCCTTGTTCAGCGCCAGGATCGCCATGTCCATGTCGAACAGGATGCGACGGTCGCCGTCGTCGCGCACCATGCTTTGCACCCAGAAGAAGGAGCAGGTGCGCGCACCGGCGGTCACGGGCCGCACGTGATGCAGGCTGGAACTGGGATAAAGCACCATGTGCCCGGCCGTCAGCTTCACGGTGTGATGGCCGTAAAGGTCCTCCACCACCAGTTCCCCGCCTTCATATTCGTCCGGATCGCACAGGAACAGGGTACAGGACAGGTCGGTCCGGATGCGCGGGCCCGAGGGAGGCTGGCGCACGGCATTGTCGACATGGGCCCCGAAATGCTGCCCGCCGGCATAGCGGTTGAACATGGGCGGGTAGAGCCGGGCCGGCAGGGCCGCGGACATGAACAGCAGGTTCTGCGCCAGCGCGTCCAGGATCACCTGCCCCACCGCGCGCGCGGTGGGATGGGTTTCCGGCAACTGGCTGTTCTGTTTCACCCTGGCGGACTGGAAACCGGTCGTCACCCTGCCATCCACCCATTGCGCCGTGTCCAGCATCTGCCGGCATTGCCGGACCTGTTCGGGGGTCAGCACATCGGGGATCGGCAGCATCATGGTGCGACATTCCTGGAACGGCGGGCCTGGAAGGGCGGGCCTGGAAGGGCGGGATCGCCGATCTATAGCATGGGGCCGCCCGCCCGCACCCATGGCAGCGCGGGCGGGCGGCTGGATCAAGGGTAACCGGTCACGATGACCGGCACAGGGGAGAAGGGGGGCGGCCGTCCGGGTGGCCGCCCCCCGCCTTCCGACACGGAAGGGGTGGTGGATCAGAAGGTATAGTTGACTGTCAGCGTGGCCGAGCGCGCATCGCCCGGCGTGGCCCAGCCATTGTTGCGGATGCGGGTGAAATAATGCTTGTCGAACAGGTTGTTGACGTTGACCTGGATCTGCGTCTCCTCGTTCAGCCAATAGGAGGCCGAGGCGCGGTGGACCCAGAAATCAGGCGTGCGGTACAGCACGGCCCCGCTATTGTTCAGGTACATGCGCCCGTAATAGGTGACGCCATAGCCAAGCTGGACGCCGGCCGGCAGGTCATAGGTGGTCCACAGGCTGCCGGAATGCTTCATGATGCTGGTCAGCGGATTGCCCCTGGTCGGGTCGGCCAGACCCTCATCGGCGCCGCGCAGCACCTCGCTGTCCAGATAGGTATAGTTGGCGAAGACGCGCCATTCCTGCGTCACCGTGCCGGCGATGCCCAGGGAAGCGCCGTCAACCCGGCTCTTGCCCCGAAGCTGATATTCCGGCACCAGCGGATCGGCCGACGGCACCTTGTAATTGCTGCGCTCGTTGCGGAAAATGGCTGCCGTCAGGGAAAGCTGGTTGTCCAGCAGGTCCCATTTCGTGCCGATCTCGTAATTCCGCGCGGTTTCCGGATCGACATTGCAGTTGTTGACGAACGTGGCGCCAGAACCGGCCGTGCAGGAACCGTTGACGGCCGATTTGGACGGGGTCTTGGAATTGCCATAGGCGATGTAGAAGCTGCCATTCGCGGCCGGCTTGTAAACCAGGCCGGCGCGGTAGGAGAACAGGCTGTCCGTGTTGCGGTACAATTCACCCTGAGAGGAGAAGACCCCGCCCGTATAGGTGCCGGCCGTGTAATCGCCCTTGTTGTGTTCCCAGCGCAGGCCGCCATTGATCTCGAACTGGTCGTTCAGCTTGATCTGGTCGAACAGATAGACAGCCTGGTTTTCCAGCGTGCCATCCTGTGTCTGCGTCTGCACATAGTTCAGCGGGCCGGTATAGACATGGTCGGGGTTGGCGATGTCCATGGCCGGCAGGGTGGGGTTCGGCGTGGCGCCGCCCGGATTGCGCTGCCAGTTGCCGGTATCCAGGTGGAATTTCTCCGAAAAGACGGCCATGCCCAGGGTCAGGTTGTGGCGGATGCCGCCCGTGTCGGCCGTCAGCTTCAGGTCGGTCTGGTTGAACAGCATGCTGTTGCGCGTGTCGCGCGTGTTGCCGCGCGGGCCGCTGGGGGCATAGGTGCCGGCCGCCGCACAGGCGGCACCCGTGGAGGCGTTGGTGCCGTCATACAGGCACCAGGTGCCCTGCGGCGGGTTCACCACAGCATATTGCGTCACGCGCTGCCAGCGCGTCAGATTCTGCACCGACAGGCGGTCGGTGAAGCGATGTTCCAGCTTGGCCGTGACGATGTCGGCCTGGCTGTCCTGCCGGTCCAGGTTGGAATAGCCGTAGTAATTGTCCCATTCCACGCCCGGCAGCATGCCGTTGTGATAGGCGTTCTGGAAATAGGGCAGGCCGTATTGCGGAACATTGTCATCTTCCTGGTGGAAGTAGGACAAGGTGAACTGCGTGTCGGTGTTCAACCCGAATACCACCGACGGCGCCACACCCCAGCGCTTATACTCTTCCACATCCCGGCCGGGCACGTCGTTACGGTGCCACATGGCGTTCAGGCGCACGGCAGTGCCGTCATCGATCTTCTGGTTGGTGTCGATCGTGGCGCGGTAATAGGCGTCGGTGCCGATCCCGGCACTGGCAGTGGTGAAGCTGTCATCCTTCGCCGCCTTGCTGACCAGATTGATGCTGCCGCCCACGGCGCCGGAACCGGCATAGACCGAATTGGCCCCGTTCGTCACCTCAAGCTGTTCCAGGTTGAACGGGTCGGAGCGCACATATTGCGCGCTGTCGCGCACCCCGTCGATGGCAATGTCGGAATTGGCCGTATAGCCGCGCAGATTGATGCTGTCGCCATAGCCGCCGCCACCTTCGCCCGCCCCAAACGTGATGCCCGGCACTGTCGACAGGATGTCGCGCAGGTTCAGCAGGTTCTGTTCCTTGATCACGGCGGCCGGCACGACGGTGATGGTCTGCGGCGTGTCACGCAGCGGGGCCGTGTATTTGGGGGAGGCCGCCTGTTCGGGCTTGTTGCTGGGGGCGATGGCCTCGCCTTCCACCCCCAGGGTGGGCAGCATCACCGCCCCTTCCGCTTCCCCGGCTGCCTGCTGGGCCATGGCCGGTGCGGCCCCTGCCGCGATCCCCACCGAAAGGGCGGCCATCAGCGCCATACGGCCGCGCGCCACCTGTGACATGTGTCTGTCGTCCATCTCGAGTCCCCTTCAAAGTCGAGCATGCGGACGCGATTCACTATTATTCTCGGACGGTTCGAGCCATCCGTATGATCGTCGCCCGGTTCCAACACCTGCCGGCGCGGACTATATTGATAACCATTTGCATTCGCAATCATCCGGACACCTCTTCCCCCGCGATAGGGGCTGCCCCTCCATGACGGTGATGCATGGCTCCACGGGCGGGATGCCCCATTTTTTGGCTTCCGATTTCGCGGCGCCCACCTATACACAGCCCCAGTATATATCTCCAAGGTACAGGGCATTGACCAGAATCCCCGATGAGACCGCCGGGCTGCTGCCCCAGGAACCGTTCCCCATCAGCCGGCGTCAACAGGCGCTGACAGCCCGGTTCCTGTTGCCGTCGCAGCAGATAATCTACGATTATCTGCTGAATTTGCGGCTGGAGGCCGACAAGGTCCTGTCCGTCCGGTATCCGGTGATCAATGGCAAGGCCTATCCACTGGGCCGCTGCAAGGAGATTTCCGACACGGTGCGCGCGGAACTGGCCCGGCGTATCCAGCGGCCGGTCCACCCGGCCGAACGCGCTATCCATGGTTTCCTGCGGGCCGGCGGCATCATCCGCCCCGTCTGGGGCATCCTGAGGCGGCAATTCTTCCAGAACGCCACCCAGTTCGGCAGCCTTTACATCGATGTTTCCAATGACACGGTGACGGTGACAAAGCCGAAGGTCGAGATTCTGCCCATGGCAGACAGCGAGTTGGAACCCGTGCGCAACCTGGCGGATTATGCGCTGGTGGCCGGGCGGTACTGGAAGGCGGACATGTATGCCAATGTGCTGGTTCCGGCCCTGGCCCCCGTCATGCCCCTGATCGGTGTCTGGCCCGGCCGGGCCGTGGAACTGCAATCGGCCACCGATTATGTGATCGGCATGATGATGCGTGACCGGTTCCAGATGGCGGAGGACTGGCTACGGCAGGCGCCCCCGCCCCCCGGGCCGGCGGCGCAGGCCTTCCTGGACAATCTGCCGGCCGCATTCCGCCTGCCCCCCGGCACCGACCTGCGGGAAGCCGGCATCGCGGCCTGCCGCACGGCCCGGCGGGAACAACGTTTCAAGGATGTGGCCTGGCGCGATGCGCGGGTGATGGATTACCAGGCGATCTTCCAGGCGCAACAGAAGGCGGGCCAGGTGCTGCCCGCCTGACCCGGGGCGACCGCCGTGGCGCGGCCTGTTCCCATCCCTTGCCCGTTCCCGGCGGGTATGATTTCCACTGTTTTGCGGTGATCAGAACCTATTGGTTCCGATCACCGCCCTCATCGCCGGCGCCAACATCCGTTGGCTTGGCTGCGCCGCACGAGCGGCACTTCATGCGAAAAGGCCGGCATCGATATCGGTCCGCCCTTCGACCATCCCGACCAGGAGTTCGGCCGCCAGGCTGCTGAACGTTATGCCATTCCCGCCAAAGGCCAGAATGGCCAGGATTGTGGGCTTGCCCCCCACCTGCCGGATGGTGGGCAGACCGGTGGGTGTTGATCCGAAATTCCCGCACCATGCATAATCGGCCCTGACATCGAGCGCCGGGAACAGCTTCCCCAGTTTCTCTTCCAGCCTGGCCGTCTTGGCGGGCAGCAGCGCGTCGCGCGTGGCTTCGTCCTGGAAATCCTCGTCCTCGCCTCCGCAGATCACCCTTCCATCCGGCAGGGCCCGCACATAGAGATAGGGATCAGAAGCTTCCCAGATCAGGCACCGGTCCGGCCAGAGCCTGCGTGGCTGCGGCCGTGTGGCGATGGCCCAGGTCGATCCGATCCTGTGCCTGGTCCGACGCGCACCCTTGGGCAATTCATAACCCGTGGCATAGATCGCCGTCCCGGCATGGATTTTCGGCCCCGCTTCGGTGGTGACCACCACCCGTCCACCCCGGCTTTCAATGCCGCTGACGGTAACGGGGGAGAAAATCTCCGCCCCGTGCCGTTGCGCGTCCAGCAGGAAACCCGCCGCCAGTCGCAGCGGGTGCGCCGTGAGATTGCCGAAGGACAGCAGCGCCGCTGTCCGGTCGATCCCGTATCGCGACCGCAACTCGGCGCGATCCAGATAGTCGGTGTGCAGGCCGGCACCGGTGCGCAATGCCGCCTCCTCCCGCAACTGGCCGGCATTGAGCAGCGTGCCGGCCAGATAGAGCGAGGGGCGGCGTTCAAGGTCGCAATCGATCTTCAGCGCGTCGACCTTGTCCGCCAGCGTGTCCAGGGCGAGCCTGGTTCTCTGCCAGGCGCGTACCGCCCTCTCCAGCCTGACCTTGGCTTTGAGCTTCAGGATCGGCAGGTCGATCTCATACTGCAACAACGCCGTGGTGGCCGCCGTCGAGCCCGATAATGGCGGGCGGCGATCGAGCAAGACCACCTTATGCCCGCGCGACGCCAGAGCCTGGGCCGTGATGGCAGCGCTGATCCCGGCACCGACCAGAACGATGTCGGTGGTCACATCATCCGCCAGGGCCTTCGATGTGACCGCCGGGACCTTGGTGTCCATCCAGACAGACCGCCCTGTCCGCAGATCCTTGGGGTCTGTCAGCATAGCAGTCCGTTGTCAGGCCAGGGTGCGGATGTCGGGTTCACGCGCCCAGTACCGGGTCTTGGCCGCCTCCACGAAGCCGGCCCCGACAGGCTTCACCCCCTCATCCGGCATGATGCCGGCCTTTTCAAGCAGCGGCTTCGCCTCCGCATTGAAGCCGATGGCCTTCAGATGGCCAAAGGCATCCATCAGCCATTGGATGGCCGCCCCCTCATTCAGGAAGGCCTTGGCGCCCTCTTTCGACACGATCACGGCAACGGCGTCGAAGATCGGCGACGGGGCCCCGAACAGCAGATGGTCGGCCTTGTGGACCTTACCGTCGGAAAGCTTCGTCCCGCCGACCTTGGGCGCCACGATGACCGGCTTTGCTCCGGCGCTTTTGACCGCCTTGACCAGTGTGGCCAGTTCGTCCGCGTCACTGCCATCATGGATCAGGATGCCGATGGCGCGTCCCTCCAGCGTCGCTTTCATCTGCGCATGGATCGACAAGGCCGGCGACGGCTCGATCTCGACCGGTGGCCGTGCCGGCTTCGCGGCCGGCGGCAAGGCTGCGCCCAGGCCTGCGGCGACCCGCCTGGCCAGATCCTCGTCGACATTGCGCAGATTGGCCAGCATCCGGCCGGGCACCTTCTCCAGCCCGACCTTGGACAGTTCGAAGACGAAAGACGAGGCGATATGCGCCTGTTCCTCGGGCGTCTGGGATTTCCAGAACAGCCGCGCCTGGCTGTAATGGTCGGCGAACAGTTCCGCACGTATCCGCAGCTTGTCTCCCTGCCCGTTTGCCAGTGTTTCAGGGACGGTGGTGAAGCCCTGGGCCGGGCATTCGCGCGGCCCCGCCTCCTCGCCATGCTGGGCAAGACTGTTGGGCTCGTAATTGGCACGCCCCCGCGGCACATGCATCTGCATATGGCCGTCGCGCTGGAAATTGTGGAAGGGGCATTTGGGGGCATTGATCGGCAATTGATGGAAATTGGCCGTGCCCAGCCGCGATTTCTGCGTGTCGAGATAAGAGAACAGGCGACCTTGCAGCAGCGGATCCTCGCTGAAATCGATACCCGGTGGCACGTTGGCAGGGCAGAAGGCCACCTGCTCCGTCTCCGCGAAGAAATTGTCGGGATTGCGGTCCAGCACCATGCGCCCGACCTTGCGGATGGGCAGCACCTCCTCCGGGATCAGCTTGGTGGCATCCAGCACGTCATAGGGAAGGGCCTCGGCGAAGGCCTGATCGAAGACCTGGATGCCCAGTTCCCATTCCGGGAAATCACCGGCGGCGATGGCCTCGTACAGGTCGCGGCGGTGATAGTCATTGTCCGCCGACTGCAGCTTCACCGCCTCGTCCCAAACGGTCGATTGCATGCCCAGCCTGGGCTTCCAGTGGAATTTGACGAAGCTGGTCTTGCCCTTGGCATTGACCATCTTGAACGTATGGACCCCGAACCCCTCCATCATGCGCAGCGAGCGCGGAATGGTCCGGTCGGACATGGCCCACATCAGCATGTGGGTGGTCTCCGGCATCAGCGACGCGAAGTCCCAGAACGTGTCATGGGCGGAACCGGCCTGGGGATAGGCCTTGTCGGCCTCCATCTTCACGGCGTGGACCAGATCGGGGAACTTCATGGCATCCTGGATAAAAAAAACGGGGATGTTGTTGCCAACCAGATCCCAGTTTCCCTCCTGGGTGTAGAATTTCACCGCGAAGCCGCGCACGTCACGCGGCGTATCCACCGATCCCGCACCGCCAGCGACGGTGGAGAAGCGGGTGAAGACGGGGGTCTTCTCCCCTGCCCGCTGGAAGATGTCGGCCTTGGTGATATCCGCCAGGGATTCGTACAGTTCGAAATAGCCATGGGCACCGGAACCACGGGCATGAACGATACGCTCGGGAATGCGTTCATGGTCGAAATGGAAGATTTTCTCCCGCAGGATGAAATCCTCCAGCAGTGTCGGCCCCCGCTCTCCCGCCTTCAGGCTGTTCTGGTTGTCGGCAACCGGAATGCCTTGATTGGTGGTCAGGCGCGCATCTGCATCCATGTTCTGTTTCGGCAGGGACTGATGGGTCTCCCCGCCGGCACCCTTGTTGGTTGCGATGCGTGTCGTATCATCCATGACAGCACTCCTCCTGATATCCGTGCCGCATTAACGGTGGGACTGCGGCAAGGGTTCCAGTGGACTTGTCCTGGGACGGGCCTGCCGGCTCACCATACCGGGCCCCGCGGGCCATGGACGTGCCTTGTCGGCGGGCACGTTCAAACCTGATCCGGCAGATCCCGGATCAGCTGGTCCAGGGCGACCTCCAGCGCCATCATGCCCGGCGCCTCGCCCGGTACGCGCATGGCATTGCCTTCCGGCAGGTTCAGCGTGGCCAGACGGGGCCGCGGTCATGCGGCTGGACCGGCATAAAGCAGGAAGCAGGCTTGTCTCGTTCACCGCCGTTTCTGGCGTGCCACCGGGCAGATCCCCGCCGCATCCGGTCGTTCCTCGACCGCTTCACGAACGGCTTCACATATTGCGCCGAAGCACCGGTTGTTCCAGATCATCGACCCCATGCCGCGTGAACACATGCCTGAAAATGTCGATCCCTATCCGTTTATACCAAGCCAACGAATGTTGGCGCCGGCGATTGAGAACCAATTGGTTCTGGTCAGCGTAAAATAGTATTATACGCCATCTGGACAGCTCCCGGGCCGGCGGGTATCGACGACAAGGCACCACCCCGGAAACAGGCCGGGGTGGTGGAAAAGCATGTCGGCAGGTTGAGAAAGAAGGCGATTTGCCGGGCGGGCATCAGCCGGCATGGGGAGGCATATCCACCCCACCGCCACCCGCCATCATCAGAAACGGTGCCCGACCGATATGCCATAGGTGGCTGGTGTGCCGGTGAACCGCGTGACAAAGTCGCTGAACTTCTGCGCCTTGGTGATGTAATATTTGTTGGTGACATTCTCGCCGAATATCTGGGCATTCCACCGGCCATCACCCGACACGACCCCGACCCGGAAACCCAGCAGCCCATAGGCCGGCAACCTGGTGGACGGCGAACTGTACGCACCCGACGTGAACCCGTTATAGGTGGCCATCGCGGACAGGCTACCGGAGCGATAGCGGTAGTTGGCGCCGACAAAGCCGGACAGATCTTCGGTAATCGCAAAATCCTGCTGGGCATCGATCAGCAGCGAATATTTCGGCGCGTCCGGGAAGGACGACCCCTTCAGATTGGTGGCGACGCCGAAACCGTCATAACCGGGCGTATCGCCCTGCACCCGGGAATTCAGGTAAGTGCCCTGCATCTTGACGAGCGTACCCGTTGCCGGGCGCAGTTTCAGCCCCATCTCCGCGCCATACACACGGGAATTGGGTACATTGACGAGCAGGTTGAAGACGCCGAACAGCCCGAACGGGTCGACCGCACGGCCGGCAAGCTGCTTGTCCTTGTAATCGTAGTAAAAGACGCTTCCATCGATCTCGGCAAAGTTGCCAAACATCCGTGATTTGACACCGGCTTCATAGGCCAGCAGAGATTCCTGCCCGACCGGCCCAAGCTGGCTGTATGTGGTCGCAGTGATATTGGGGAAACTGCCGGCCTTGTACCCTTTGCTGATCGTGGCATAAAGCAGCGTGCCAGCCTGCGGCTTGAAATCCACGCCCGCGCGCCAGGAGAAGTTCCCCTGATTGAGTTCCTGTTCGAGATAGATCGGCGTCAGGCCGGGGCCGAGCGTCAGGCAGCCACCCGGCACAGCGGGCACGAAATTGTTGATGCCCGCCCTGCTCTGAAGTGTTTGCTGAAGGATGTTGGTGACGGCAAAGGCCTCGCCATTGACATCGCGTGTGCAACCGCCATGATCGATGTCGGTCCAGGTATATCGGCCGCCGGCATGGATACTCACCTGTTCCGACAGGTTGAAGTCGAGATTGGCGAAGCCCGCCTTGCTGACGGAAAGATTGCGGCCGGTATTTGCAAAGGAACTCTGGGCCAATCCGGTCGCCGCATAGAATGCGTAGACCGCTGTCGTGCCCCTTGAGTTCTGGATCTGGTCTTCGCGGACACGGTCACGCGCGTAATTGGCGCCGACAAGCCATGTTAACCGCTGATCCGCCACTTCGCCGCCCAGGCGAAGCTCCTGGAACAGGGAATTCACGTCGCCGTTATTATAGATGATCTGTTCGACATTTGCACCGATGGGCTGTGCTATGTCGCGCTGCCTGTATCGCTGGTAGGAACCCAGATACGTCAGGGTGACATCATCATTCAGGCCATATTCGACACGCCCGGAAACTTGCCCGAACTTCTGATCCAGCCTGGGGCGAACCCCTGTAAACCAATCGGTCGCCCGATTGCTGTGAGGCGCCAGTGTCACGTCGCTCAGGCCGGGAACATTGACGATGTTCTGCGGCCGGGTCGGAATGAAGGCAAAGACCTGGCCGGGCCGATTTTCGGATTTGTCACGAAAGCCGTTGAAGGTGAGGGTAGCCGCGAGATTATCCGACGGATCAAATTGAAAGGTGGCCCGTCCCTTGTAGACTTCCTTGTCGCCCAGCCGGCCGTCGCGCGACTGGCTCCACTGATAGGCGCCGCCGCGATCCACCTCAAAGGCAATTCTGCCACCAACCGTATCGCTCAGAGGGCCGCTGAGGAAGCCGCCCAGATTGACCTGATTGTACGACTGATAGGTGGCGTCGACACCCGCGCTCAAGCTGGAGGTGGGCTTCGCCGCGATGTAGTTGATCGCGCCGCCGGTCGCGTTCTGACCATACAGGGTCCCTTGCGGACCTTTCAGGACCTCGACCCGCTGCAAATCGACCGTCGCGCTCTTGGTCAGCGCCGGGTATGCGTAAGGCACCTCGTCCTGATAGACGCTGACGGTCGGGCTCGCCGACAGGGAAAAGTCGTTATAATTGATCCCGCGGATCGAATAGACCGGGGCGCCGTAATTGCTTTCGGTCACGACGAAGCTGGGATCGATCTTCACCAGCCCGTTCACATCGCGGATGTTCTGAAGGCGCAGTTGATCGCCCGTGGCGGCGGTGATCGCCATACCGACATCGCTCAGGCGTTCGGAACGTTTCTGTGCGGTGACGACGATTTCCTCAAGCTCAAATACGGCGGCCGGGCCCGACGCCAAGTCGGTCGAAGGGCGCTGGGCTTCCTGGGCACAAACCTGGGATGCCATCGTCAGCGCCAGGGCCGAACTGGTCAGTCGAACGGCGCTTTTCATGTGTCGGATCATTTATCCCTCCCAAAGCTCAACAGTTTTCGTCCAGGCTCCGGACGACTGTGTGATTCTTCTGATTGGCGGACGGTAGGTCATGCCGGCCGCTATGGCTTGCGATTACTGGCTAATTTCCGCTGCCAAAGACGATGGAACGCGTATGGGCATGTCGAGAAGAATCTGTGCATTCCCCTTGCCCAGCGGGTCGAACCGCGCCGATGCCGGCCCACCCCCACCCAGCGCGTCATGCATCACCAGATTGAACGACGCTGTGCCCGGCAGATGGAAACGCTGGATGCGGCCCTTCACCATGTGGGCGAAATAGTCCCCCACCGCGTCGGGCGTCAGCCTTGACCAAAGCAGCGGCAACCATTCCGGCCGGCGCGCGATGACGCCGATATTGGCGATATTGCCCTTGTCACCGCTACGCGCCCACGCCAGACGGACCAGCGGGATTTCCACTTGGCGCTCGCCGGGGGGATCGGTCCACGCAACCGGATCGCCGGGCAATTCCGTCTCGGGCCCGCCGGCCGGGGCGGGGGCCGGGATATCGATCACGGTGGTGACGTCCCCCAGGCGGATGCGCACCGGCACGCGGGCCTTGTCCAGCAGGAAGGACAGCGGCTTGATCAGCGGCGACGGCGATGGTCGCCCGCCGGCCGGCATGGTCGTGCCGGTGGACCAGGAGGTGCCGGCCGCCGTAATCTCACGGGCAAAGATTTCAAGCGCCTTCTTGTCCGCATGGTCGACCACGATGCGCACCATCACTTCGCGGGCATCCTGCGCGCGGGAGTTGGCTCCATACAGCCATTCGCAGCCGAAAAACTCGATCTGGACGTTGGTGTAATCGGGCAGACCGCCCTGCTGGAAAATTCCGCGCGTGCGCTCGATGATGGCATCGGCGGTCCGTTGCGCTTTGGCCTGCGCGTCGATGCCCACGACCGCCGTCATCCCGGCACAGCGATAACCGTCAAGCCGGGTGGCGGAGACCTTGTAGGTACCGGACGGCATGCGCCCCCGCGCACCGCGGACGCGCACCCGGTCGGGCGACACCTGCTCGATAGTGACATGACGGAAGTCACAACTGACATCGGGCAGCAGATAGGCGCCGGGATCACCGATCTCATACAGCATCTGTTCAACCACACAGGCCCGGTCGATCAACCCGCCTGTGCCGGCAGCCTTGGTCAACTCGAAGCTGCCATCCTCCCCACACGCGATGATCGGATAGCCAATATGGGGCCAGTCGGGAACGCGGTTCCAATCGGTGAACAGGCCGCCGGTGGCCTGACAGCCGCATTCGATGATGTGCCCGGCCAGGCTGCCACCGGCCAGGCGGTCATAATCCGCCGGGGTCCAGCCGAATTCATGGATCAGGGCCCCCAGCGTCACGGCACTGTCCACACCGCGACCGGTGATGACAATGTCGGCACCGGCCGCCAGCGCCTGCGCCACCGGAAAGGCGCCCAGATAGGCATTGGCGCTCAGCACACGCGGCGGCAGGGCCTCGCCGGTGAACATGTCGCGGACACCCTCCTCGCGGAGCCTCTCCATCTGGCCGCTGACATCATCGCCTTCGACAATGGCGATGCGCGGCGACAGGCCCATCGACGCGGCCAGTGCCGCCAGGGCATCCGCACAACCCTGCGGATTGATGCCCCCGGCATTGGCGATGACCTTGATCCCGCGCCTCATCACGTCGGGCAGCACCTGGCGCATCGCGGTATCGATGAAGTCGATGGCGTAGCCCATGTCCGGCTTCTTCGCGCGCATGGCGGCCAGGATGGCCATGGTGGTTTCAGCCAGATAATCGAAAACCAGATAATCGATCATCCCGGACGCCACCAGTTGCGGCGCGCCGACCATGCTGTCGCCCCAGAATCCAGAGGCCCCACCGATCCTGACGATCTTGCCGGTCATGATCAGCACTCCCAAAGATTGTTATGATTGATATCGGGCACCGCTACGGTGCCGCCCCAGCCCCGGCGGAAAGCGCGAAGCCCACTCACGCCGCGGTTCGTTGGCGGCGTGCGGCCTGCAACTGGTCCAGCAGCTTCTCGCGCTTGGCCGCCGTGGTGTCCGCCTGTGCCTGCCGGACATGGCCATAACCCCGGATCGACTGCGGCAGTGCGGCGATCTGGGTGACGATATTCAGCGTCGCCGGGGTAAGGTCGGCAACCGCCCCCTCCAGATCCGCCTCGTACTGCGCCAGAATCTGACGGTCTAGCCGGCGTTCGGCATTGTTGCGGAACGGGTCCAGCCAGCTTCCCCGCAGGCCCCGCAGGCGCGCCATGACCTTCATGGCCTGCAGGACCCAGGGCCCCGCCTCACCCTTGATCGGCTTGCCGGTATGAGGGTCGCGTTTCGCGAAGGGCCAGGCGCCCAGGTGGAAACGGAGCCGGATCGGACCTTCGAACTCCTTCTCCAGGGAGGCGCGGAATTCCGGATCGGTGTAGAGGCGGGCCACCTCCCACTCATCCTTGATGGCCAGCAGGCGATGGTAATTATGCGCCACCGCCCGGGCCAGCGCGTCACCCTCCGCAATGCCGGCTTCCCGCTTGCGCACCTTTTCTACCAGGCCCAGGTACCGGGCAACATGCGCCTCGCCGCTATGCGCGCGCAGATGTTCGACACGATGCGCGATGAGCTGGTCCAGGGTCCGGCTCTGCGGCGGCAGTGGCGTCACAACCTTGTCCGGCTGCTGGGCCTGAATATAGCGCTCAACCGCCGGCAGGTCGTGGGCGGCACGGCGGCCCCACAGGAAGGCCTGCTTGTTCATGGGCACGGCGGCACCGTTCAGTTCGATGGCCCGCTCGATGGCCGCAGCACTCAGGGGGATCAGCCCACGCTGCCAGGCCAGGCCCAGCAGGAACATGTTCACCCCGATCGGGTCGCCGACCAGGGCGGCTGCCAGCCGCTGGGCATCCACCAGGACCAGGCCGGCGTCGCCCACCGCCGTCTCGATCCGCGCGACCAGCGCCTTGGGATCGATCTGCCAGTCGGGATTGCGGGCGAAATCATTGGTGGGCACAAGGTCGGTACACACGACCGCGCGCCCATGACCGGACGGCAGACGCGAAAGCGCATCGTCGGAGGCCGCCACGATCAGGTCGCAGCCGATCAGGGCATCGGCCTCGCCCTCGGCGATGCGGGTGGCGTGCAGCATCTGCGCCTCGGGCGCGAAACGCACATGCGAGGTTACGGCGCCATATTTCTGTGAAAGCCCGGTCACGTCCAGGTTGGAGCTGTACAGACCCTCGATATGGGCCGCCATGGCAAGGGTCTGGCCGATGGTCACCACGCCCGTGCCGCCGATGCCGCAGATCAGCACGCTGTGGGTGTGCCGTAGCGGCAGGATGGCGGGCTCGGGCACCGTATGGGAATAGGCGGGCTTTGGCGCCGATGCGGGGCCTGCCGCCGCCGCTCGCCGCGGTTTGCCGCCCTCAACCGTCACGAAGCTGGGGCAGAAGCCCTCCACACAGGAAAAATCCTTGTTGCAGGAGCCTTGATTGATGCGCCGCTTGCGGCCCAGTTCGGTTTCAAGCGGTTCGACCGACATGCAGTTCGACGCCACGCCGCAATCGCCGCAACCTTCACAGACGGCCGCATTGATGAACAGGCGCCGATCGGGATCGGGCAGCTTGCCCCGCTTGCGCAGGCGGCGCCGCTCCGTGGCGCAGGCCTGATCATAGAGGATCACCGACACGTCGGGATATTCGCGGAACTCCCGCTGCACGGCATCCAGGGACGTGCGGTGATGCACGGTGACACCGGCCGGCAGCGCCACGCCCGCATAACGTTCCGGCTCATCGGTGACCACCGCCATCTTGGCGATGCCTTCGGCGGCGAAGCCGGCCAGGATCTGCGGCGGGCTGAGATTGCCTTCGACCTGCTGCCCGCCCGTCATGGAGACGAAGCCGTTATAGAGAACCTTGTAGGTGATCGGCACCTTGGCGGCCACGGCCTGACGGATGGCCAGATATCCGGAATGCGCCAGGGTGCCGTCGCCGATATTGGCAAAGACATGACGCTCGGCGGTGAAGGGCTGCTGGCCCAGCCACATCACCCCTTCGGCCCCCATATGCGAGATGGTGGTGGTCTGTTTCGGGTTGGTCAGCATGGCCATGCCATGGCACCCGATGCCGGCCAGCGCCCGGCTGCCGTCGGGCACCTTGGTCGAGCGGTTATGCGGACAGCCGGAACAGAAACCGGGCTGGCGCGACGGCATCGGCGCCTTTGCCGGTGCGCCGGCAGCCGGCACCGGAGCCGGCACATCGCAGCCCAGCACGCGGGCCAGCACGGCGGCAACGCGCGTGGGGGAGATTTCGTTGGCATTGGGAAAGGCGATGTCGGCCGGCCCCGGCTCGAACAGGCCGCCCGCGAACAGCTTGCCCACCAGACGCGGGGCGTTCGCCTGACCATAGAGGATGGTGCGCACCTGATCCTCCAGGACCGGGCGCTTCTCCTCCACCACGATGATGGTGTGCAGGCCCTGGGCGAAATCGCGCACGATCTCCGGATCCAGCGGCCAGACCATGCCGATCTTCAACAGCTTCAGGCCGGCGAAGCGCGCCTGCCCCTCCCCGGCCGCGTCGCGCCCCAGGGCCTGCAGCACATCCTGCCAGGCCTTGCCCGCCGCGATGACCCCGACCCCGGCGCCGTCCGGCGAAGCGACGATCTGGTTGATCCCGTTGGCGCGGGCATAGGCCATCACGGCGCCATGCTTGTGGTTATACAGCCGGTCTTCCTGGGGCAGCGGCAGGTCGAAGCCACGGATGTGGTAGCCACTGCCGAACATGTCCCTGGGCTGGCTTGGCACCTCGGGCAGGATGATGGAAGGCGCATCGGCCCCGACATAGACCGACCCGCCGCCTTCGACCACGTCGGTCACCACCTTCATGCCGACCCAGCAGCCGGAAAAGCGGCTCATGGCGATGCCGTGCAGACCGTATTCCAGCAGTTCCTGCGTGGTGGACGGGTAGAGCACCGGCATGCCCACCGCCATGAAGATCGTGTCGGAGAAATTGGCGACCGAGGAGCTTTTGGCCCCATGATCATCACCGGCCAGACACAGCACCCCACCCTTGGGCGAGGTACCGGCATGGTTGGCATGGCGCAGCACGTCGCCCGACCGGTCCACACCGGGACCTTTGCCGTACCAGATGCCGAAAACCCCATCCACCTTTGCACCGGGAAAGGTGCCGACATATTGCGAGCCCCAGATGGCCGTGGCCGCCAGGTCTTCATTCAGGCCGGCGCGGAACACGATGTTCGCGTCCGTCAGCTCCTTCTGTGCCGCCCATAGCTCCATGTCGTAACGGCCCAGCGGTGAGCCGCGATATCCCGAGATGTAACCACCCGTGTTCCAGCCGGCGGCGGCATCGCGCGCCCGCTGCTGCAGGGGCAGACGCACCAGGGCCTGTATGCCGGTCATGTAGACCCAGCCATCATTGACGCGATAGCGTTCATCCAGCGTCGCGACGTCGCGGACCAGTGCGGTGTTCAAATTCTGTCTCCCGATCGGGTGTCAGTGCTGGGCCGGCGGCACGTCGTGGCCGCTCCTGCCCACCAGGAATTCCAGGTCGCAGCCGTCATGGGCCTGATTGACCGTATCGACATATAATTTGGCGTAGCCCCGGCTGGCCGGTGCCGGCGGGGGTGTCCATGCGGCCAGCCGCTGCTGCAATTCCTGGTCGGAGATCAACAGGTCGAGCCGCCGTCCGGCAACATCCAGTTCGATCAGGTCACCGTCCTGAACCACCGCAAGCGCGCCGCCCACAGCGGCCTCGGGCGAGACATGCAGCACCACGGCACCGAAGGCCGTGCCGCTCATCCGCGCGTCGGAAATGCGGACAATGTCCGTCACCCCCTGTTTCAGCAGCTTGGCCGGGATCGGCAGCATGCCCAGTTCCGGCATGCCCGGAAAACCCTTGGGCCCGCAATTCCGCAGCACCATGATGCAATCGGCATCGATGTCCAGGGCCGGATCATCGACACGCCGATGCAGGTCCTGCTGGCTATCGAACACCACCGCGCGGCCCCTATGCTTCAGCAGGCGCGGATCGGCGGCCGACGGCTTGATGACCGCGCCGTTCGGGCAGAGATTGCCGCGCAGGATGGCGACGCCCGAATTGGCCATGAAAGGCTGCGCCACGCTATGGATCACATCCGGGTTGAGGCACACCGCGCCTTCATTGGCCTGGGCCAGCGTGATGCCGGCAGCGGTCAGCGCATCACCATGCAGCAGGCCGGCCTCGCACATGTCGCGGATGATCACCGGCAGGCCGCCGGCCTCATGGAAATCCTGCATCATGTAGCGGCCCGACGGCTGGAGATTGAGCAGTGTGGGCACGTCGCGCCCGATCTGGTGCCAATCCTCGATGGTCAGTTCCACGCCCATGCGTCGTGCCACCGCCGTCAGATGGATGACGGCATTGGTCGAACCGCCGATGGCGGCATTGACCTTGATGGCATTCTCGAAAGCCTTGCGCGTCAGCAGCTTGTCCAGCGTCAGACCTTCTCGCACCATCTCCACGATGCGCCGCCCGACCATGCGGGCCAGCACCCGGCGCCTTGCGTCCTGGGCGGGAATGGCGGCATTGTCGGGCAGCCCCACCCCCATGGCCTCGACCAACGAAGCCATGGTGGACGCGGTGCCCATGACATTGCACACGCCGACCGAGCGGGTGAGGCAGGTTTCCGCCTCCTCGAAATCCTGGTTCGTCGCGCGGCCGGCCCGCAGATCCGCCGCCAGGTTCCAGGCATCCTTGATCCCGAAGGGACGGCCCCGGAAACTGCCATTGAACATGGGGCCGGCCGACAGGCCGATGGTCGGCAGGTTGACGCTGGCCGCCCCCATCAGCAGGGCCGGCGTGGTCTTGTCACAACCCATCATCAGCACCACGCCGTCCAGCGGGTTGGCGCGCAATGTCTCCTCGACATCCATGCTGCACAGGTTGCGCAGCAGCATCGCCGTGGGCCGCGTCAGCATCTCGCCGGGCGAGATGACCGGAAATTCCATCGGCACACCCCCGGCTTCCAGGATGCCTTCCCGCACATGCTGCGCCAGGTCCCGGAAATGCGAATTGCAGGGGGTCAGTTCCGACCAGGTATTGCAGATGCCGATCACCGGACGCCCGTCGAAATGATCCGTCGGCACGCCACGGCTACGCACCCAGGCGCGATGGGCGAAATTCTTCGCCCCCCGCCCCTCGAACCAGGACTGCGATCGCAGCATGCGCTTTTTTTCGTCGGACATAGGCATAGGCCTTCCTCTATCGATCCCGGGGCGGCGGCCGGCCTGCTGGATCAGGCGGCAGAAGATCATTTCCGTCCGGATTCCGATGACATGCATCACCATGATGACCCGGCTGATCACCAGCGAATTCTACGTCTCCTTTGTCCGGTCTACTTGCGATTAGTGGCTGATCTCGATTACCACCGGCGCTGGGGCCTTGGATGGGGATCAGCCCGCTTGCGCAGTACCATCGGCGCGCATGCGCCGTTCCAGCATTGCCAGCACCGGCGCCAGCAGGACCACCAGAAGGGCCGGAACCGCCGCCGTACACAGGGCGACCTTCAGACCCAGTTGATGTGCCATCAAGGCGGCACCGATGAGCGGGGCAGCACTACTGCCCAGACGCGAGACGCTGCCCTTCCAGCCGACCGCAGCGCTGCGCATGGCGGCCGGATAGACGATCGGCGTCAGGATGTTGAGCGACTGATAGGTACCGACATTGAAGAAGCCGGCGCAGACGATCGTGACCACGAACAGCGGGCTGCCGAAGGGAAAGAAAGCCAGTCCTGCCAGGGAAAGCGCGCTCAGCGTCGCATACACGCCGATCACACGGTAGCGCCCGAAGCGATCCATCACGAAACCGGTCGAAAATCCGGCAACGATGGCAGCCAATCCGGCAACAGAGGCGTAAGCCGCGTAGTCGGTCAACGGAACACCTTCAAATTCATGAAAGAAGGTTGCCGAAAGGCCGAAAACGTTGACGCTGATCTGGCCGCAGATGCAACTGAACCAGAGTGCGAGCGTGAAACCGGCACGCCGGTCCCCGAAAATCTCAATGACTGAGATACGGGCACCGCGTTTCCGGGCGGGTGCATCGAACCGCGTCTTCGGCCCCAGGACGATACCCAGCTTGCGAAGGGCGGCAAGGATATCAGTGGAAGGTGCGGCAACCCGTGCCAGATGAAGCGGCGATTCAGGCACCAGAAGCAGAATGGGCGCGATCATCAGGAGGGGGGCCACAGCCCCGATGACATACATGCCCTGCCAGCCGATATGATCCAGGGACAGGGCCACCAGGACGCTGGCCCCGACCGTGCCGACACCGATGCCGGCGTAAACGATGCCGACCATGCTTGAACGGCGTTTGATGGACGAGATATCGGCCACAAGGCTTGCCACGGCGGGAAGCAGGCCGCCGCCCACAACCCCGGCCATGAAGCGCGTCACCGCAAAACTGGTCACGGAAGCGGCGAAGACGCTCAGCAGGGTGGCGATGGCGAACAGCGCCAGCAGCAGGATCATCATGCGCTTGCGACCAAACCTGTCGACCAGCGGCGCCAGCAGCAGCCCGCCAAGCGCCTGACCGACAGGCTGGGCCGCATAGGCGCCGGTCAGGCTGGCCGTGGTCACCCCGAGCGCCGAGGCGATCGCCGGCAGCATCTGCCCGGTCACAGCCAGGTCATAGCCATCGATCAGCAGTACACAAAACAGCAATGCCGTGGTCATGACATGGCCACGCCGCACCGGCGACTGGTCGAGCAGTGAGGCGAGGTTGACCTTGTCGTCGCCCGCGCTGTCGTCAGGATCTGCGGCAGCGAGGTTGGCTTTAGGCATTCGATACCCCTCAAATTGCAAAGTGCCGGTCAGCGTTGCCAGCTATTGAAAACGAGATCGCGCGTGCGTCTCAGATGGCTGGTCAGCAGGCTCACAGCCTTCTCTTCATCACGCGCGATGGCGGCTTCGGCGATTGCCACATGCTCTTCCTCGTCGCCGCGCTGGCCGTTGACGGCCGCGCGCGAGATGGCGCGATAGCGGGCCGCCGCATCGGATGTGCGTTGACAGAAATTCTGCATCCAGGTCGATCCGCAGGCGCCGATGAGGGCATTGTGGAAATCATCATGGGCGTTTTCCCACTGCGCGCCACGCAGGCCGCTATCCACCTCGACCAGACGCGGCGCCCGGCGCAGGCGGTGCAGCATCAGCACTACATTTTCTTCCCAATCCCGGCCGCCGCGCTGGATCGAGGCCCGCAGCGCCGCTTCGTTCGCCCAGCAGCGGGCGTCGAACAGATCATCGAGATCCTTGAGGTCGAGCGACGCGACCCGAAAGCCGCGCTGATCATGCTGAGACACCAGCCCCTCGCTGACCAGCCGGTTCAGCGCTTCCCGGATCGGGCTGGGCCCGACCTGAAGCTCCTCGGAAAGGTCCTGGATGTGCAGGCGTGCGCCAGGCTGGTGCCGCCCGACGATGATGGCCTCCCGGATACGGGCATAAGCGGCCGACGCGCGCGTGTTGGCCACAGCCTCAATCATGAATGACACTCCCTTGGTGTGTGGTCGCCGGACCCCGGAAAAGGCCCCCGCAAAGGCACGCGCGCAAGCGCCTTGATCGCCCGTGCGGGCGGTAACTTACACATTCAGCCCATCGCTGATCACCCTGTCCTTTGCGCGGACGGTGAGGTGCCGATCCCCCTCCACCCCGCAACAATCTCCAGATTTCTATTGCATCACTTAATAACATCGATATTTTGGAAGTCCAATCAGTTTTATCGTTATCTCAGGGGACGGAATGCGATTTATCTCTTTTCTTGAGGCGGGTGAGGTGCGGACGGGCGTCATCGCGGGTGACGGCGTGATCGACATTGCCGCCTTGGCGCTTCCTGGCATGACCAGCCTGCTCGACGTGATCCGCGCCGGGGCTGACGGGCTGTCTGACGTCGCGGCGGCACTTCCCCGCACAACCGTCCTGCCCAGACCCCTCGGCGCATTGAAGCTGCTGGCGCCGGTGCCGGCGTCGGGAAAGAACATCTTCTGCATCGGGCGCAATTATCTGGGCCATGTGCAGGAGGGGTATCGCGCCCGTGGACTGCCGGTCGACGTTCCCCAGGCCCCGCAGATTTTCAGCAAGCCGCGAACGACACTGGCCGCCGCGGGCGATGAACTGCGCTTCGACAGAAATGTCAGCGACCGCATGGATTATGAAGGCGAACTCGGCATCGTGATCGGCAAGGGCGGCCGGAATATCGCGCCGCAGGATGCGTTCGACCACATATTCGGCTATACGATCATCAACGACGTCACCGCCCGCGATCTGCAGCGCAGGCATGATCAATGGTTCAAGGGTAAGGGTCTGGACCAGTCCTGCCCGATGGGCCCCTGGATCGTGACCAGGGATGAGGTGGCGGATATCCAGGCTGTGGAGATCGTCACGACCGTGAATGGCGAAACGCGCCAGTCGGCCCGGATTTCCCAAATGATCTTCGACATTCCCACCATCCTGGCCGAGCTTTCCAAGGGCATGACGCTGGAGCCTGGCGATATCATTGCCTCGGGCACGCCGGAAGGCGTGGGCTATGCCATGGCCACGCCGCAATATCTGGCGGATGGTGATGTCGTCACCGTTTCGATCAGCGGCATTGGTGCATTGACCAACCGCATCGCCATGCGTTGACCATCGCCCACAGCGGCGCCGAAATATTGCGGCCCATCTGAACCCACTGGAAACACTTAAGACATGCGCATCCTGGACATACGTGAAGCGGCGCTGCCGATGCGCAGCGATCTTCGAAATTCGGTCTTCTCCTTCGCCGAGATGACGGTATCGGTCGTGGCCGTGCTGACCGACCGGGTGGTCGAGGGCAAGCCGGTCATCGGATACGCCTTCAACTCCATCGGCCGCTATGCCTGTGGTGACCCGATGCGGGCCCGTTTCATCCCCCGGCTCACGCAGGCCCCGCCCGACAGTTTGCTGAATGCGGATGGCTATCTGGACCCGGCCAAGGCCCTGCGCCGCATGCTGGTCGGTGAGAAGCCGGGCGGCGACGCCGCGCGGTCGGTGCCAGTTGGCACGATCGAAACGGCCTTGTGGGATGCCGTGGCCAAGGCAAGGCGCCAGCCGCTGGCGGAGCTGATCTCGCAAACCTGGCGGCAGCGACCGATGGAAGCGCGGGTCCCATGCTATGTCGGCGGCGGCTGGTACAAGCCGGACAGCAAGCCCGGCGATGTGGCCGAGGAGCTTCAGCGCCATCTGGATGCCGGCTATACGCATATGAAGATCAAGGTCGGCGGCCTGTCGCTGGCCGAGGATATCGGCCGGGTGGAGGAGGCGCTGACGTTGCTGGGCGGTGATCCGCAACGGCTGTCCGTCGATGCGAACGGGCGCTTCGCCACGGCGGAAGCCCTGGATTATGCCAAGGCCCTGGCCCCCTTCAATCTGCGCTGGTTCGAGGAGCCCTGCCATCCCAACGACTTCCAGGCCTCCGCCACCATCGCCGCCGCCTATCCCGGCGCGCTGGCCACCGGCGAGAACCTGTTCAGTCCGCATGATGTCTGGAACCAGGTGCGGTTCGGTGGCTGGCGCGCCGACCGCGACTATCTGCAGATGGACCCGCCGCAGATTTACGGCATCGCGACCTATGCCGATCTGGTCCGGGACCTGGCGGCCGAGGGCTGGGGCCACGACCGCCATTTCCCGCATGGCGGTAACCAGATGTCGCTGGCCCTGGTGGCAGGGCTGGGGCTGGGCGGCTGCGAGGCCTATCCCGGCTTCTTCGGCGCGTTCGGCGGTTATGCCGATGATTGCGATGTCTCCAATGGATCGATGCCGGCCCCGCAGCGGCCGGGCATCGGCTTCGAGGGCCAAAGCCGGCTCCATGCGCTGATGCGCGAGGTTGCCACCGGCTGGATCTGAGGATCACAGCCCCCATGAATGGCCGGGAAGGACCGACGAAACACGGCCACCGGCAATGTGAACAATTTGCACATTCAAAAGGATCAACGATATGAGCGAGGAAACCCCGATGCGTCGCGACCCCGATGCCCCCCTGTCCGACGACATGCCCGAAGCGGTGCATGCGGACGGCATGCGCATTCTCTGGGATGCGCCCATCAGGATGAGCGACGGTGTCGTCCTGCGTGCCGATATCTTCCTGCCCGAAGCGCCCGGCCAGTACGCCGCCCTGATCTCCTATGGCGCCTATGGCAAGGGCGTTCCCATGCAGGTGGGGTACAAGAGTGCTTATGACCGCATGGTGCGCGCCTATCCGGACATCGCCGAGGGCTCCACGAACAAGTACATGAACTGGGAAGTCGCCGACCCGGAGAAATGGGTACCCGACGGCTTCATCTGCATCCGCGTCGACAGCCGGGGCGCCGGCCGCTCCAAAGGCGTGCTCGACCCGACCTCGGCGCAGGAGACGAAGGACATCTGCGAATGCATCGAATGGGCGGCGGCGCAGCCCTGGAGCAACGGCAAGGTCGGGATGAACGGCATTTCCTACTATGCGACGAACCAATGGTACGCTGCCGCCCAGCGTCCGCCGCATCTGGCCGCCATCTGCGTCTGGGAAGGTTTTGTCGACCGCTACCGCGATGCCGCGCGGCATGGGGGCATCCTGTCGCAGTTCGGCGCGGGCTGGTATGGCCGTCAGGTCCTGAAGATCCAGCACGGATACGGCAATCGCGGCATCAAAAATCCCAACAATGGCGAGTGGGTCAGCGGGCCGGAAACCCTGTCGGAAGAGGAACTGACGGCAAACCGCGCCGTGCCGATGGTTGACGGGGTGCTGAACCACCCGCTGGATGACGAGTTCTATTCCGCGCACACGCCCGATCTCAGCCGCATCGAGGTGCCGATGCTGTCCGCCGCCAACTGGGGCGGCATGGGCGTCCACCCGCGCGGCAATTTCGAAGGCTATCTTGCGGCCGGCTCCTCCCAGAAATGGCTGGAAGTGCATGGCGACAGCCATTTCAGCCCGTTCTACCGCGCCGAGGGTGTGGCGCTGCAGAAGAAATTCTTCGGACATTTCCTGCAGGGCAAGGATACCGGCTGGGATAAACAGCCGCCGGTGCAGTTGCAGATCCGCCGGCCGGGAGAGCATTTCACCATCCGCGATGAGCAGGAATGGCCGCTCGCCCGCACGCAATGGACCCGGTATTATCTCGATCCCGGCACGCATACCCTGACCACCACGCCCGCCACCGGCGCCCCGATCACCTACAGCACGACGGATCACGGCGTCACCTTCACCCTGCCGCCGTCCACCGAGGAGATGGAAATCACCGGCCCGGTGGCGGCCCGGCTGCTGGTGTCGTCCGACACGGTCGATGCCGACCTGTTCCTGGCCCTGCGGCTGTTCGCGCCGGATGGCAAGGAAGTGTTGTTCATCGGTTCCAACGATCCGCGCGTGCCCATCGCCCTGGGCTGGCTGCGCGCCTCCCATCGCAAGCTGGACCCGGCCAAGACGCTGCCCTACCGCCCCTATCACAGCCATGACGAGCTGCAGCCGCTGGTGCCGGGCGAGCCCGTCATCCTGGATATCGAAATCCTGCCGACCAGCATCGTGGTGCCGGCGGGCTATACGCTGGCGCTCAACATCCGTGGTTGCGACTATGACCATGGGCTGGGTGATGCCGGCCTTTCCGATCAGCCCTATCCGATGACCGGCGTCGGCCCGTTCCGCCATGCCGATCCGCGGGACCGGCCGCCGGACATCTTCGGCGGCAAGAACACGCTGCACTTCGTCGAAGGCAGCGAGCCCTTCCTTCTCCTGCCCGTCATTCCATCAGAGAAGGGATGAGCCACCGCACCGGCGGCGGTCCCCTTGACGGGACCGCCGCCCTGCAAGGTCAGGTGAAAAGCCTCGCCAAAATATAAGGGAGGACGCGCAAAGGGCGTCCCCCATTCCGGGAGATATTTCAATGGCTTCAGGCGGCTCGTTCGTTCCACGGCGGTTCACAAGCGCTGATCGTGTCATGTGGATCACCCAGGATCGCGTCTTCTATGCGGGGCTTCTGGGCACCCCCTGCCTGCATAGCCAGGGTGCCATCATCGCCAACATCGCGATCGATGGCCCGTTGCGCGTGCGGATCGACGGGGGCGAGTGGCAGTCGACCGAAGTCGCCATCATCCAGCCCCACGTGCCCTATGAAATCGCCTGCGAAGGGCGGCACGTTCTCAATGTCTCGATTGAGCCGGAAACGGTCGATATGGACCGGCTTCCCTCCCTGCTCCGCTCCTGCGGTGCCGTACACGCGCCCGATTTTGCCGAGCATGTCCGCGCGGTGCATCGCCGGCTCGCCGCCCCCGGTGCGGCGCTGGATTTGCGGCCATCCGATTTTGACCAGGTGTTTTTCGGCAAAGCCCTTCCCGCCCGCGCGCTTGACCGGCGCATCACCAGAGTGCTGGCAACCATCCGGGACAATCCCACCGGCAGCGTCGCCGCAGCGGAATGCGCCTCGCTGGTGAACCTGTCCTTTTCGCGTTTCCTGCACCTGTTCAAGGCAGAGGTCGGCATCCCCTTCCGAAACGTGCGCACCTGGAAACGCGCCCGCAGCCTGCTGCATCATGTGCATTCCAGCAGCAATCTGCTGCATGTCGCACTGGATATCGGCTACCCGGACAGCACGCATTTCAGCCACTCGATCCGTCAGGTCTACGGCCTGAAGCCCAAGGACATCATCGCCGGTTCGCGCAAGCTGCGCATCATCACTGATACGCCCGCACATTAGGGCGAGGTCAGCCAGTCCGCGCAAGACGGGCATGCCCCCTGGGGCAAGGATGCGGTGCATCGGCAATGCCCGCGCAACAATCGGCAATGCGCCCGAAAACCGGCGGCCAGCGACCAGCGGCACCCAGCATGAGCGACCTGACCATGATCGAAACGCCCCCCCTGCCCCACTATTTCACCCCGGAACACGAACAGTACCGATCCCTGCTCCGTAGCTTCGTGACGCGGGAGATCGCGCCGTTCGTCAATGACTGGGACGAGGCCGAGACATTCCCGCGCGACCTTTATCGCCGCTTTGGCGAGATTGGCGCGCTGGGCATCGGGTATGATGAGGAACTGGGCGGCACGCCGGCGGATATCTTCTATCATCTGATCACGTCGGAAGAGGTAGCACGCGCCGGTTGCGGCGGCTTGTCGGCCTCGCTTCTGTCGCACACGATCGGGCTGCCGCCCGTGGCCGCCTATGGCAGCGGCGCGCTGAAACAGCGGGTCGTGCCGACCGTTCTGGCCGGGGAGAAGATTGCGGCCCTGGCCGTGACCGAGCCGGGCGGCGGCTCCGACGTCGCCTCCCTGAAATGCTCGGCCGTGCGCGATGGCGACCATTATGTGCTGAATGGGGAGAAGACCTTCATCACGTCCGGCATGCGCGCCGATTTCATCACCGTCGCCGTGCGCACCGCACCGGGGTCCAAGGGCGCGGGCGGTGTCTCGGCCCTGCTGGTCGATGGTGACACGCCGGGCCTCAGCCGCACGCCGCTGAAGAAGATGGGCTGGTGGTGCTCCGACACCGCCCATCTGCATTTCGACGATGTCCGCGTGCCGGTCGCCAATCTTCTGGGCACCGAGCATGAAGGCTTCAAGGTCTTCATGAACAATTTCAACAGCGAGCGGCTGTCCATGTCGATCGCCTCCTGTGCCTACGCGCAGGTCTGTGTCGACGAGGCACTGGCCTGGGCGCGCGACCGCGTCACCTTCGGCCAGCCGCTGTCCCAGCGGCAGGTCATCCGTCACAAGCTGGTGGACATGGCCCTGAAGGTCGAGGCGGCCCGTACCTTCGTCTATGATCTGGCCTGGCAGATCGAACATCGCCACGGCAACCCGGAGCATCTGGTCGCCCGCGCCTGCATGGCGAAAATCCTGTCCACCCAGGCCATGCAATATTGCGCCGATCAGGCGGTGCAGATCCTGGGCGGCATGGGCTTCATGCGTGGCACCCGTTCCGAACGCATCTACCGCGAGGCCAAGGTGATGATGATCGGCGGCGGTTCGGAGGAGATCATGAAAGACCTGACCGCCCGGCAGCTGGGCATCTGAAGGATATTCCCATGCATGACCTGACCGCCGATCTCCTCGCCGAATATCGCCAACTGGCTGATCTCTGCGCCACCCTGTCGCCCGACCAGTGGCGCCAGCCCACGGATTTCTATGGCTGGACGCCCTGGGATGAGGTGGCGCATCTGCTATTCTTTGATGAAACGGCCTTGCTGGCGGTGAGCGACCCGGCCGGCTTCAAGGCCGACATGTCGGCGCTTGCCCGCGAAATGGCCGCCGGGAAGGAAATCAGCGCCATCGCCCGGCACCGCTTCAGCCTTCTTGACGGCGATGCGCTGCTGACGCTGTGGCAGGAACGGCATGAGGCGCTGGTGGCCGCACTCGCCGCGATGGATGCCAAGGAGCGCCTTCCCTGGTACGGCCCGCCGATGAGCGCCCGGTCCTTCGCCACCGCCCGGCTGATGGAAACCTGGGCGCATGGCCAGGATATCTGGGACATGCTGGGACGCGAGCGGGAGCCCGGCCCCGGCTTGCGTCACATCACGCATCTGGGCGTGACGACCTATGGCTGGACCTTCGTCAACCGCAAGCTCCCCGTGCCGCAGCCTGTCCCTTATGTGGCGTTGCAGACGCCGACGGGTGAGGAATGGGTGTGGGGCGAGCCCTCAAAGGATGATTTTGTGCGCGGACCCGCTCTCGATTTCGCCCTGCTGGTGACGCAGCGGCGCAACCGCGCCGACACGCGCCTGGAATGGGCCGGGGACGCGGCGGATCAATGGACCCGGCTGGCCCAGTGCTTCGCCGGCGAGCCTGCGGACGGCCCGCCGCCGGGGGCGAGAGGCTCGCAGCGCTGAGTTCCATCGTGGCGCATTCCGACGGCATCGACCTGACCCTGGCGCTGGCACCCCGCATGGCCCCGCTTCTGGCCCAGCGCACAGAGGGTCTGGGCCAGCGCATGCCGGCCGACCTGACCTTCGGCAATCTCTGGCTGTTCCGCCGCGCGCATCAGTGGCGCTGGCATGATGGCCTCTGGCCCTGCATCAGCGGCGTGACCTATGACGGGCAAGGACTGGCCCTGCCCCTGTTCGACATCGGTCAGGCGCCGATGGATGTATTGCGGGCCCTGGTCACCCGATACGGCGCCCTGTTCCCGCTGTGCGAGCGGGAAGCGAATGCCGTGCGCGATTGCGGCCTTGTGCTGACCGATAATCGCGACGATGCCGACTATGTCTACCAGGCGCAAGCATTCCGGACCTATCAGGGGCGGGTGCTTCAGAAGAAAGCCAACCTGATGGCGCAGCTTCTGGCCGCGCATGTCGTGGAGGCCGAGCCCTATGGCGTCCATCTGCGCGATGCCGCGCATCAGGTGCTGGACGGCTGGATGCAGGACAAGGGCAAGGCACCGGGCGAAGCGGATGAAGCCGCCTGCCATGACGCACTCACGCTTGCGCCGGAATTGGGCCTGCGGGGCTTCCTTTATCGCGCGGACGGACAACCAGCCGGGCTTCTGCTGGCGGAGCGGCTGCAGGACGGCGTCTGGGCCGTCCGGTTCGCGAAGGGGTTGGTGCGGTTCAAGGGCATCGCCCAATACATGTTCCACCATTTCGCCATCAGCGGCGGCACTGGTGCGGACGACAGGATCGACTGGCTCAATTTCGAGCAGGATCTCGGCCTGCCCAATTTCCGCCAGACGAAGATGAGCTACCAGCCGGCCATCCTCCTGCCCAAATGGCGCCTGCTGCCGCCAACGGCATAGCGCTGTTCCGGTCTGGCCGACCAGTTCGCGCAAGACCATGCGACGACGCGAACCTAGGCTGATGACATCGCCGCAGCCGCAGCAGAACAAGCAGCCATGCCCCAAATCGATTCCACGATCTCCACATCCTCCATGGCTTACACAGCCAATCGCGATCACATGCTCGGCCTGATCGAGCGGGTGCGCGTCTATGAAAGCCGGACCCAGGCAAAGTCCGCCGCATCGCGGGAGCGCTTCGAGAAGCGCCAACAGCTCCTGCCGCGCGAACGCCTGTCGCTGCTGCTCGATCCCGGCGCGCCGTTCCTGGAACTGTCCACCCTGGCCGGGCTGGGGCTCGATACGGCCAATCTTGATGCCAGCGTCCCCGGCGGCGGCGTCATCGCCGGCATCGGCTTCGTCAGCGGCGTCCGGTGCATGGTCTGCGCCAGCGACGCCGGCATCGATGCCGGCGCGCTGCAGCCGATGGGCCTGGACAAGCAGTTGCGCATCCAGGAAATCGCCCTGGAGAACAAGCTGCCCTATGTGCAGCTGGTGGAGAGTGCCGGCGCCAATCTGATGCAGTACCGCGTCGAGGCCTTCGTTCATGCCGGCAATGTGTTCCGCAATCTGGCGCGTCTGTCGGCCGCCGGCCTGCCGGTCGTAACCGTCACCCACGGGTCTTCAACGGCCGGCGGCGCCTACCAGACGGGCCTGTCGGATTACATCATCCTGGTCCGGGGCCGCTCCCGCGCCTTTCTGGCCGGACCGCCCCTTCTGAAAGCGGCGACGGGGGAGATCGCGACGGAGGAGGAACTGGGCGGTGCCGTCATGCATGCCTCCATCTCCGGCCTGGGCGACTATCTGGCGGAGGATGACCGCGACGGCCTGCGCATCGCCCGCAACATCATCGACCAGATCGACTGGAACCGGGGGCAGCCGCCGGAACTGCCGCGCAGCTTCAAGCCGCCGCGTTACGATGCCGAGGAATTGCTGGGCATCATGCCGGCGGACCACAAGCGACCGGCGGATATGCGCCAAGTCATCGCCCGCATCGCCGATGACAGCGACTTCCTGGAATTCGGCCCGGATTATGGCAGCGCCACCATCTGCGGCCATTTCAAGATCGAAGGCTATCCCGTCGGCGTGATCACCAACAACGGCCCCATCGATCCGGCCGGGGCGTCGAAGGCCACGCATTTCATCCAGGCCTGTTGCCAGTCCCGCACACCGATCCTCTATCTGAACAACACCACCGGCTTCATGGTCGGCCGCGCCTATGAAGAAGCGGGCATCATCAAGCATGGGTCCAAGATGATCCAGGCGGTGACCAGCGCCACGGTGCCGCAGATCACGATCTATTGCGGCGCGTCCTATGGGGCCGGCAATTACGCCATGTGCGGCCGCGGCTTCCACCCGCGCTTCTGCTTCAGTTGGCCCAACGCCAAGACGGCCGTGATGGGCGGCGAACAGGCCGCCCAGACCATGCGCATCGTCGCGGAAGCCGGCATGCGGCGCAAGGGACAGGTGGACGAAGCCCGGCTGGACGCCATGTCGGCCCGCATCGTCGACCTGTTCGACAGCCAGATGAGCGTGTTCACCACCAGCGCCCATCTGCTGGATGACGGGGTCATCGATCCCCGCGACACCCGCGCCGTGCTGGCCAATGTGCTGGCGACCTGCCGGGAGGCCGAGGCCCGCACCCCGCAGCCCATGCAATTCTCGGTCGCCCGTCCGTGATCGACCCTTTGACCAATCGGGCCCAAACCATGACCTCTCCCACGCCCTTTTCCAAGATCCTGATCGCCAATCGCGGCGAGATCGCGCTGCGCGTGATCCGCACGGCCCATGCGCAGGGCTACAAGACGGTGGCAGTCTATTCCACCGCCGACGCCCAGGCCGCCCATGTCATCGCCGCCGACCAGGCCGTCTGCATCGGGGAGCCGCTGCCGTCGCAATCCTATCTGCGCATTCCGGCCATCATCGAGGCGGCGCGGATCAGCGGGGCGGACGCGATCCATCCCGGCTATGGCTTCCTGGCGGAGAATGAGGAATTCGCCGCCGCCTGCCGTGCCGCCGGGCTGGTGTTCATCGGCCCCTCGCCCGAGGCGATCCGCGCCATGGGTGACAAGGCCGGCGGCAAGCGCCTGATGATCGCGGCCGGGGTTCCCTGCATCCCCGGCTATCAGGGCGACGACCAGAGCGAACAGCGCCTCTCGCAGGAGGCCGAGCGCATCGGCTATCCGGTGATGATCAAGGCCACGGCCGGCGGTGGCGGGCGCGGCATGCGCCTGGTGCCCTCCGCCGCACAGTTCGCTGACCTGCTGCGCAGCGCCCAATCGGAGGCCAAAAACGCCTTCGGCGACGCCACCGTCATCCTGGAACGGGCCATTGTCGAGCCGCGCCATGTCGAGATCCAGATCTTCGCCGACCGCCTTGGCAATGCCGTGCATCTGGGCGAGCGCGACTGTTCGGTGCAGCGGCGTCATCAGAAGGTGATCGAGGAAGCCCCCTCCCCCGCCGTGAACGCCGAGTTGCGGGCGCGCATGGGGGCGGCGGCCGTCACCGCCGCCAAGGCCATCGCCTATGAGGGCGCGGGCACGCTGGAATTCCTGCTGGACCGCGATGGCAATTACTACTTCATGGAGATGAACACCCGGCTGCAGGTGGAACATCCCGTCACCGAGGCCATCACCGGGCTTGATCTGGTCGAATGGCAATTGCGCGTCGCGGCGGGGGAACCCCTCCCCCTCTCCCAGGACGATATCCGTTTCAACGGTCACGCCGTCGAGGTCCGCCTGTGTGCCGAGGATGTGCGCGCCGGTTTCATGCCGCAGAGCGGCACGATGCGCCGGTGGGAGGTACCGTCCGGATTGCGGGTGGAACATGGCCTGCGGTCGGGAACGTCGATACCGCCCTTCTATGATTCCATGATCGCCAAACTGGTCGCGCATGGTGCAACACGCGACGAGGCGCGCCGCCGGCTGATCCGTGGTGTGGAAGGGACGGTAGCGCTGGGTGTGCGCACGAACCAGGAGTTCCTGGCGCGCTGCCTGTCGCATCCGGTGTTTGCGGCCGGTGGTGCCACAACGGCGTTTATCGGCCAGCATGAGGCGGATCTGGTTCCCGCCGATGAAGCCGGCACCACCCGGGCGGCCGTCGTTGGCGCCTGGCTGCTGCTGGAGACGGCGGCGGCCGGCCGCCACGGCGTCAGCGACCGGGGCCTGGCCCACGCGATGCCGCTCGGCCTGCGTTTCGCGCTTGATGGCAAGCGTTTGACGGCCAGCATTTCACAGGTCCAGCCCCACCGGTTCACGGTCAGGATGGACGGGACGGAACACACGCTCGACGCGGTCGATATCGACAAGGGCGAGGCCCGTTTCATCCTCGACGGGGTCATGAATATGGTGGCCTACGACCGTGACGGACCCAGCCTGTGGCTGCGTCTGGCCGGGCGGCCCTTTGTGCTGGACGACCTGACACGGGCCGCCGCTTCGCGCACCGAAGAAGGCGGCGGCGACGGCCGGGTACGCGCGTCGATGAACGGCCGTGTCGTGGCCATGATGGCAGCGGTGGGGGACGCGGTATCGCCGGGCCAGCCACTGCTCGCTCTGGAAGCCATGAAGATGGAACATGTCCACACCGCCCCCGTACAGGGGGTGATTACCGGGATCATGGTCGCCATCGGCGATCAGGTACAGGCACAGCGCGTGATGGTCGAGATCATGCAGAATGCCCCGCAAGGAACAGCAACATGAGTGACCTTCCATCGCCCACGGCAGAGATTTTTCACGAAAAACGTGACCAGTCCTTCTGGATCACCATCAACCGCCCCGACAAGCGCAACGCCCTGAATGCCGGCGTCATCGGCGGCCTGCGAGAGGGGCTTCGCGCGGCGCATGCCGATCCGGCGATACGGGTCATCGTCATCACCGCCACCGGCGACAAGGCGTTCTGCGCCGGCGCCGACCTGCAGCCCGGCAAGGCCTTCACACCCGACTTCTCGCAGCCCAACGGCGACTATGCCGATCTTCTGCGGGAGGCGCGGAATGCCACCCTGCCGATCGTGGTCCGGGTCAACGGCACCTGCATGGCCGGCGGCATGGGGCTGTTGTGCATGGCCGATATGGCGGTCGCGGCCGACCATGCGCTGTTCGGCCTGCCCGAGGTGAAGGTGGGTGTATTTCCGATGCAGGTGATGAGCCTGCTGCGGGAACTGGTTCCGATGCGGACCCTGCGCGAATGGGCGCTGACCGGTGAGCCGTTCTCAGCGGAGGAGGCACGCCAGGCCGGGCTGATCAACCATGTCGTTCCCCGATCCGATCTTGATGCCAGGACGCAATGGCTGATCGAACGCCTCACCGACAAATCGCCCACGGCGATAAGGTGGGGGAAATACGCGATGCGGGCGATCGCCGCCATGTCGTTCGATCAGGCCATTGCCTACACGGAAAGCCAGATCGCGTTGATGCCCATGACCGAAGATGCCCGCGAAGGCATGGCGGCGTTCCAGGAGAAGCGCAAGCCAGTCTGGACGGGGCGGTGAACCGGCCCGCCGATTTCCCGCCGCCTCCTGGCCGGGTTGCCCCCCCCCCCCGACATTCTATCCCGAGATGATGATGGACCTGCTCGAACAAATTCGTGCTGTCGTCGGTGATGGCGGCCTGATCACCGGCGACGATGTCGCCAGCCGCCCGGCGGACTGGCTCGGCCGCACCACGGTCGAAGCCAGGGCCATTGTGCGCCCGCGTTCCACACAGGAATTGTCGGACGTGATGAGGCTCTGCCACGCGGCAAGGCAGACAGTCGTCCCGGCCAGCGGCCTCACCGGCCTTGTCCGTGGCCAGTCCTCGCGGCCGGAAGACATCCAGATTTCCTTCGAACGGATGCGTGCGATCGAAACGATCGACCCCGTGGGCCGCACCATCACCGTCCAGTCGGGCGTGCCCCTGCAGGCGGTACATGAAGCGGTAGCCGGACATGGGCTGATCTATGGCGTCGATCTCGGCGCGCGCGGTTCCTGCACGGTCGGCGGCAACATTTCGACCAATGCCGGCGGCAATACTGTCATCCGCTATGGAATGACCCGCGACAATGTCCTCGGCCTGGAAGCGGTTCTGGCCGACGGGACCATCATCTCCTCGATGAACACGCTGCTGAAGAACAATACGGCCTATGATCTCAAACAGCTATTCATCGGCAGCGAAGGCACGCTCGGTCTGGTGACCCGCGCGGTCCTGCGGCTGCACCCGGCGCCCGCCAGCGAAGCAACCGCGATCGTTGCCGTCGACAGTTTCGAGCAACTCACCCGGTTCTTCACGCTGGCCGGTGCCCGCCTCGGCAGCCTGCTGCGCTCGTTCGAAGTGATGTGGGACAGCTACTATGACCTGATCGGTATCCAGAGTGGCCGGCATCAGCCGCCCATCCCTTCCGGCCACAAGCTGTATGTCGTCATCGAAGTCGCCGGCACCGATCCGCAGCGTGATGAGGCGCTGTTCACCGAGATGCTGGGCGACGCGCTGGAACAGGGTATCCTCGCCGATGCGGCAATCGCCTCGTCCAAGGCCCAGCGCGATGCGATCTGGGCGATCCGGGAGGATGTCGAGGGACAGATTCATATGATGACGCCCGGCATCGCCTTCGATATCAGCCTGCCGATCGCGAAGATGCAGGATTATGTCGAAGGGCTGAAGGCCGGGCTGCAAGCCGCGTGCGGCGCCGACGCGCGCATGTTCGTCTTCGGGCATATCGGCGACAATAATCTCCATATCGTCGTCTCCCCCCGTCCCTGGAACGATCAGTCGAAGCAGGCGGCCGAAGAGATGGTCTATCGCCCGCTCCCCACGCTGGGCGGTGCGGTGTCGGCCGAGCATGGCATCGGCCTGGACAAGCGGACATGGCTGGCCCTGTCGCGCAGCCCGGCTGAACTGGCATTGATGCGCCAGATCAAGGCGGCCCTCGACCCGCTGGATCTCCTGAACCGGGGCAAGGTCCTCGGCGGGGCGGCGTGACCGGCATGGAGGAGTTTTCCCCGATGAATGTCTCCCCACCGATGCTAAGCAGACCCTGCGGATATCCCGGCAGCGGGACCGAGACCCGTTCGGCCCCGTCGCATTTCTGGCCCATATCAACGGCGCCATTGGCCGTCAGCTTGAAACTGCCCAGATAGCGGTTATCGCCGCCGCCGTCATCCAGGCTGTCGGGCAGGCTGTCGGGAATGACGCCGGGGAACGCCACGCAGCCCATGGGACCGCGCTTGGTGACCAGCAGGGCGCTCGTCTGTTCCCGGATGGCGCGCAGGCAGGCGATGGTATCGGTGCTGCCGCCCAGGATATGCACCTCCTCCTCCGTGCCGATGATCAGATCACAGAGCGGCAGCACCTCCTGCAAGCTGTCGGTCACGGATTGATCGGCGACGAACCGGTTGTCACCCGCATCACGACCGGTCAGGCCCCAGAGGACCGGCCGGTAATCGATATCGAACACGACACGCCCGCCGGCGGCCCGCACGCCCGGCTGTGACAGATGGGTGCCATTGATCAGCACGGACCGCGCGCGGGCCACCAGTTCCAGATCCACGATAAGCCTTTCCCGGAACAAGGACGGCTGTCGACCGTCCAGGGGAGGGTCCATGTTCAAGGATTTCACCATCCATGATCTGGACTTGGCCCCCTGGCTTCTGGGGGAGAAGGTGACGGAAATCTTCGCCTTGGCGTCCTGTCTGGTCGATCCGGAGATCGGGCGGCTGGGCGATATGGACACGGCCAAGCTGGTGCTGCCCACCGGTTCCGGCCACCTCTGCACCCTGTCGAACCGCCGGCGCCGCGGTTACGGCTATGACCAGCGGATCGAGGCGTTCGGGTCAAGAGGCAAGGTGAAGGCCGACAATTTGCTGGAAAGCACCGTGCCCGTCTGGGGTGCCGAAGGGGCCGCCGCCGCCCCTTCCTGGGCCGCTACGCCGCCTACCGCCTGGAAATGGACCATTTCGCCGACATCCTGTCGAGCAAGGCAACCCCCGCCATCACCTATGAGGACGACGTCGGGACAGGTGGTGACACTGTAACGGCTGACCTTTCCCCGCACCATGAAAAGGCCCGCTCCGCCAGCGCCTTCTTCAACGGATCAAGCAGGCCGTTCTGGTCAAACACCGCCTTCGCATCGCCGCCGGCCAGCAACTGGTCCAGAAGCACATCGGGGATAAACGGCCATCATCTCCGCCTTTCTCTGGCGGGCCAGAGCGGCCTCATATTCGGCGTTTCCGCAATCCTGGATCTCATAGAGCTTGCCGCAGCTTTCCTGCGCCGAGACGAAAGCAACCTCGCCAGAAAAACCCTACTTGGATAGGACATGGGCGTTCTCCAGATGGAAATAGATGCCGTTCACATCCTCCGCCGACAGGCGCAGCGTGCCTTGCAGCCGAATCTGGTCCAGCGTCGCCGTCACCGGTTCCGCCGCACTGACCTGGATCAGGTCGGCCGGGCCCGGCGGCGGGCAGAAGGGACAGGTCGGGGCCAGGGAGGAGAGCAGGAAGCTGCGGCTGGTCTCGCCCGTGTCCAGGGGCAGGAAGAACCCGGCCACCGTGAAGGGCTGACCATCCAGCGCCTGCACCCCCGGCCCGAAGATGGCGACAAGGCGATCCACCTCCTGGATCCGCTTCTGCGTCTCCTGCGTGTCGGCCAGCCTGTCCCAGCCCAGGGTGGCACGCGGCACGGCCCGCGGGTCATGCGGCGCCGCCGGCGCCGGACCTTGCACCTGCTGGAAGGCCAGGGCCGGCAGGGCACTGACCAGCACAGCCAGAAGCATCGCAAGCTTCATCATCCTCATGATGCCTATCCCTTCGCCAGCAGCCGACTGACATCGGTGCGGTAGGCCTGGATGGACGGCAATGCGGCCGCCAACAGCGCCACCAACAACGCCAGTGCCAGCAGCCAGGCCTCTCCCGGCACGAACTGCCCCGCCGACAGGCCGAGATCGCGGGCACGGACGGAAAAGGCAGACAGGGCCGCCACGCCGGCATGGGCCAGGACGATGCCCAGCAGGGCGCCCCCCAGCGCCACCAGCAGCGCCTCGGTCAATATCTGCCCCGTGATCCGCGCGCGGCCGGCACCCAGGGCCCGCATCACCGCCAGATCGTATTGGCGCTCCTGCAGGGCATTGGCCAGGGCCACGAAGGTGGAGAGACCGGCCGCCAGCACCAGCACCAGGCCCAGCAGCCGCATGGCATCCAAGCCGATCCCCATCAGGGCGCGCAGGCGCAGCATCTCTGCCGCCGGGCTGGCGGCCTGCATGCCGGTCTGGCTGTTGATCTCGCGCGGCAACCGGGCGGCGGCCAGCGGGGTGGCATAGCGGACCAGGATGGCCGTCACCTCACGGTCATGGTCGGTGCCTTCGGTGGTGGATTCGTGGTCGTGATCGGGGTCGGCCTCGTGACCATGGTCATGATCCTCCCCGGCCTCGTCAGGTTCGTCATGATGATGGTGATGATGGTCATGCACGGCCCAGACGCTGGCCACCGGGGTCAGGACCAGCCGGTCCAGCACCGTGCCGGTGCGGGCGAGCACGCCGACGACCCGATAGGGCATGTCGGCATGCGCCTCTCCCCCCGCCGTCAGCCCGTGACTGCCGACCAGCGTTGCATCCAGGCCCAGGCCGGAGGTTGCCGCAACCTCGGCCCCCAGCACCGCCTCCATCGGTCCCTCGAACAGCCGGCCCGCCGCCAGGCGGCCACCATAATGGTCGATATAGGCGGGCTCCGTGCCCAGGATGCGGAAGCTGCCGAAACGGTCGCCCATGGCGACGGGCACGGCCTGCCGGACCAACGGATTGCGGCGCAGGTCCGCAACGGCGGCCAGCGGGACATTGCCCGTGGGCACATCCACCTGCAGCACGGCCGAAAGCACCAGTTGCAGGGGGCTGCCCTTGGCCCCCACCACCATGTCGATGCCGGTCACATCGCGCACCAGACGGTTCTCCAGCCCCCGCTCCAGCAGCAGCAGGAAGGCGATGACAGCCACGCCCAGCGCCAGCAGCAGCAGGTTCAGCCCCGTGGTCAGCGGCCGGCGGCGCAGATAGGCGAGGCTCAGTCCCAGCATGTTCATGCCGCGCGCTCCACCGGCCTGGCCAGTTCCAGCAGCACGGGCAGCCGTGCCGTCAATCGCCGGTCGTGGGTTGCCACCAGCAGGGTGACGCCGCTCAAATCCGCCTGTTCCAGCAGCAGGTCGATGACCGCATCGCAATTCGCATCATCCAGCGCGCTGGTCGGCTCGTCGGCCAGCAGCAGGGAGGGCTGGTTGACCAGGGCACGGGCCACGGCCACACGTTGCCGCTCCCCCTGCGACAGGTCGGCCGGCAGGGTGCCTGCGCGGTCGGCCAGCCCGACCCGGGCCAGCAGATCCATGATCGCCTGCTCATCCGGCCCCTTGCCGGCCAGCCTCCGCGCCAGACGCAGATTGTCGGCGACACTGACGGCGGCAATCAGGTGCAATTGCTGGAAGACGATGCCCACATGGTCAGCCCGCAGCCGATCGCGCCCAACATCACCGATGGAGCGCAGATCGTTTCCCAGCAGCAGCAGGCTTCCCTGGTCGGGTACCAGCAGGCCCGCCAGGGCATGCAACAAGGTGGTCTTGCCGCTGCCGCTCGGCCCCAGCAGCAGCCCATGCCGCCCCCGCGCAAGGGTCAGCTTTGAAACCTCCAGGATACGGCGTGAGCCGGCATGGTGGACGACATCAGTCAGCTCGGCGAGATCATGATCAGGCATGAGAGGTCCTGGCGGGGCGCTTCGATTATAACGATATAACATCACATATCGGAGCTGCACCATGCGCATGCCGATTAAATCCGTGTAATCAACGGGAACCTGAAACACCCGGATTCAGGCCGGTTCGGACAATACCGTGCTTTTCCATGGCATCATCTGCCCGTCTCAAGGTCGAACTCACGTTATTGTGAAATGTTATAACGTAACATATTTTCTCGCGGCACTTCGGATATCCCATTGGAAACGACTACTCTATGAGCCCGCATCGATTGAAAACCGCCGCCTGCATCGGCGCCCCGCTCGCCGCCTTGCTGACGTCCACCACCTGTCTGGCGGAAGCGGCCGATCCCTCTCTGGCCCCGGAAATCGTGGTGACAGCCACGGCTACGCCGCACACCACCGTCACCAGCCCGGCCACGGCCAGCGTCATCACCAAGGATGAGTTGGCCAGACGCCCCGTCCAGGACCTGGCCGATGCTGTGCGCGGCACGCCGGGCGTCACCTTGACGGGCGTGGGTCTGTCCCGGCGCGGCATCGCGCTGCGCGGCTTGTCGGAGGAACATACGCTGACCCTGGTGGATGGCCGCCGGGTCAATGTCGCCTCCGCCGCCATGGCCCATACCGATTTCGACCTGAACTGGGTGCCGATGGAGGCGGTGGAGCGGATCGAGCTGATCCGCGGCCCTCTTTCCTCTCTCTATGGCTCGGAAGCTCTGGGCGGCGTGATCAATGTCATCACCCGCAGCCCCACCGACAAGTGGCAGGGCATTGCCAAGCTGGATGGGGGCTTGCGTGAGGATGGCAAGGGCGGGGCCACCCATCAGGCCGGCGCCTGGCTGGCCGGCCCGCTGGTCCAGGATATTCTGGGGATCAGCCTGTCCGGCCGCCTGCACCGCCGCCAGAACACACCCGACGCCAACGAGCCACGCCTCACCGCCCTGGAAGGCCGTGACAGCTTGTCGGGCAGTGCCGCCCTGACCTGGACGCCCGATGCGGCCCAGCGCATCGACCTGACCTATGGCCGGGGTGACGAGGAACGCTGGCGCAATGCCCAGCAGGCCGGCGCCAGCCCCTATTTCTATGAATCCATCGACGACATCGACCGGGAGCAGATGTCGGTCAGCCACAAGGGCAATTGGGATTGGGGCCATACGGAAATCCAGGCCTACCGGTCGCAGCTGGACCGGGTGAACAGCCGCAGCCGGGGGGCCGCCACGCAGCCCAGCCGCCTGACCGATGATATCGTCGATGGCCATGTGAGCGTGCCGTTGTTGGGCAACCATCTGCTGACCGCCGGCGGCGAATGGCGGCGGGAAGAATTGCGCGACAGCACGGTCAATGCGGCGGGAGAGGCCGATACCGACCATGCCGCCCTGTTCATCCAGGATGAGATCACGCTGACCGAAGGCATGTCGCTGGTGCTGGGCAACCGCGCCGACCATCATGCGGAATATGGCTGGCAACACAGCCCCCGCGCCTACCTGACCTATGCCGTCACCGATGCGCTGACCGTGAAGGGCGGCGGCGGGCGCGGGTTCAAGGCCCCCAGCCTGAAGGAATTGTCGCCGGGCTATTCCGCCGTCGGCGGCGGCGGACAGTTCGCCATTGTCGGCAATCCCGATCTGGACCCGGAGATCAACACCAGCTACGAGGTCGGTGCCGAATACCGGCCCGGCGGCTGGGCGCTGCGCGGCACCCTGTTCCAGAACGACCTGAAGGACCTGATCCAGACCCTGTGCACCGCGTTTTGCGGCCAGCGCGGGCGGGAGCGGCGCACCTACCAGAATATCGACCGCGCCCGCATCCGTGGCGCGGAGATGGGTGGCGAGGTCACGCCCATCGACAGCCTGACCCTGTCGGCCAACTATACCTGGATGGCGACGGAGAACCGCGTCACCGGCCTGTCGCTGGCCGAGCGGCCGCGCCATGCCGGCAATGTCGCCGCCGAATGGACGCCCATCGCCCCGCTGACCGCACGGGTACGCGGCCAGTATGTCGGCAAACAGGTGGTCTATAGCGGTGCCATCGCCAACCAATTGCCCGACTATACGCTCTGGTCGCTGGACGTGTCCTGGCGCCTGACCGACGCCGTGACGCTGCGCGCCAATGTGGAGAATATCGGCGACGAGGAACTGGCCGCCCAGTCGGCGCTATATTCCTATTCGGAGCCGGGCCGCAGCTATAATCTCGGTCTGTCGGTGAGCTTCTGATGCGCGTTCCATATGAAGCTGGGTTGATCGGAACCGATCAACCCAGCCCCTCAGGCGCCGGGCGCCGCCATCCGGCGGCTTGGCTACGCGCGCATGGGCGCGCGGGCGCTCAACGCGCCAACCCAGCTGCGGGAAGCAGCTGGGTATTGCGGCTGTTCCTGACACTTCTAGCCCTCATACTTACCATCCCGGCCGCCTTGGCGGCCGACCGGCCAACCGTCCGCATCATCACCAGCGACTTCGTGCTACCCGGCAAGATCAAGCGGCTGGCGGAGATCGGTGCGGCCCAAGGCGTGGATGTACAGGGGCTTTGGGTGGAGAAGACTTCCGGCACGCCCGCCGACTGGCTGGCCGGGGCCGATCTGGTCATCATTGATGCCCCGCGCGGCAACGACATGGCCAAGGTTCGGGAACGGCTGGGCGGGGTGCTGGAGGCTTCTTCCATCCCCTGGCTGCGCATCGGCGGCGGACCGCCCGGCGCCGGCGGCATGCCGCCGGATCAGGCGAAAACCTTGATTGCCTATTACGCCAATGGCGGCCCGGCCAATTTCCGGGCCTTGTTCACCATTGTGGCGGCACAGGCAGGGGGTCGCGATCCCGGGCCGCTGCCGGCCCCGGAACTGCTGCCCAAGGCGGGACTTTATCATCCGGCCGCCCCCGGTCCCTTCACCGATGCACCGGCCTATCTGGCCTGGGGCCGGGAGCGCTGGGCCAAGGATGCCCCGCGCGTCGCCATCGCCATCAATACCAGCATGCTGTCGGGCATGCAGACCCGCATGATCGACGCGCTGGTGGAACGGATGGAGCAGGCCGGCCTCGCCCCCCTGCCCTTCTGGTTCGAGGCGGGCAAGGATGACGGCATGACCAGCCTGCTGGCACCCGCCGGCATCGACGCGATGGTCAACCTGACCCATATGCAGAATGGCCCGGCGCGTGTCGCGGAACTGCTGGCGCTCGACGTGCCCGCCCTCCCCGCCTTCACCTGGCAGGAAGGGGACGAGGCGTCCTTCCTCCAATCCACAAGCGGCATCCAGGCCGGCACCATGGCGGCCCTGCTGACCGTGCCGGAAGCCTGGGGCATGGCCGACCCGATGGTGATCGGCGCCCTTGCCGATGGCGAACCGGTGCTGATGGCAGCCCAGGCCGACGCGCTGATCGCCAAGCTGAAGCGGCTGGCGACCCTGCGCCGCAAGCCGGCGGCAGACAAGCATCTGGCCCTGATGTTCTGGAACCACCCGGAGGGGGAAAAGAATATCAGCGCCTCCAACCTGAACATCCCGCGCAGCCTGGAACATCTGACCAAGGCATTGAAGGCAGCCGGCTATGCGGTGGAACCGCACAGCGAGGCGGAAATCACCGCCAGGGCGCAATCCATGCTGGGCGGGCTGTACCGGCCCGAGGCAGAACTGGAAGGGCTGATGGACAAGGGGTTCGCGGTCGCCGTGCCCCTGTCGGCCTACAAGGCCTGGTTCGCCACCTTGCCGGCGGCACGGCAGGCGGAGGTGAATGCCGCCTGGGGCGATCCGGCCAGACATTGGGCGCTGCGACAGGTGAAGGGCGAACCCGCTTTCATCATCCCCGTCACCCGCCTGGGCAATCTGACCCTGCTGCCGCAGCCGCCGCGTGCCGGCAGGCCCGGCGCCTCCTATCACGATACCAAGGTGCCGCCCGACCATTTCTATCTGGCGGCCTATCTCTGGCTGCGCGGATCGGGAGCCGATGCGCTGATCCATTTCGGCACGCACGGCACCCAGGAATGGACACCGGGCAAGGACCGGGGCCTGTCAGTCAGCGACTATCCGTTCCTGACGGTGGGCGACCTGCCGGTCTTCTACCCCTATATCCAGGATAATGTCGGGGAGGCGATGCAGGCCCGCCGCCGTGGCCGCGCCGTCACCATCAGCCACCAGACCCCGCCCTTCGCCCCGGCCGGGCTTTACGACGAACTGCGCGACCTGCACACGCTGGTGCATGAATACCAGCAGTTGGAGGAAGGGGCCGCCCGCGACGCCACCGCCGCCCGTATCCGCGCTGCGGTGAGGGCAGCGAACATGGACAAGGATCTGGGCTGGGACGCCGCTCGCATCGCGGCCGATTTCCCCGGCTTCATGGGCGTGCTGCATGACCATCTGCATGTGCTGGCACAGGATGCGCTGCCGCTGGGCCTGCATGTGTTCGGCCAGCCGGCAACGCCGGAACACCGCCTCTCCACGGTGATGCAGCAATTGGGCGGGGACTTCTACCGTCTGGCAGGCAGTGAGCCGGATGAGCTGTTCGCCGGCGACTTCAGCCAGTTGCAGCAAGCCGAACCCTATCGATTGCTCCAACGCCATCTGCGCGAGAGCGCCCCTGTGGACGGGATTGTGGATGCGGGCCTGCGCGCACAGGTGGAACGCGCCGTCGAACTGGACCGCCATCTTGCCGAAACCGGCGAGTTGGAGGCTCTGCTGGCAGGGCTTTCCGGCCGCATAGTGCATCCGGGGCCGGGCGGTGACCCGATCCGCAATCCCGATGTGCCCAGCGGCCGCAACCTCTATGCGTTCGAACCCAACAAGCTGCCCACCCGCAGCGCCTATGAGGCCGGCGAAAAGGCGCTGGCCGACCTGATCACAGCCTATCAGGGAGAGCATGAGGGAAAGATGCCCATCAAGCTGGCCTTCACCCTCTGGTCGTCGGAGGCTATGCGGCATCTGGGCGTGGTGGAAAGCCAGATCCTGTGGGCCATGGGCCTGCGCCCGGTCTGGGACCAGGGCGGACGGGTGACAAGTATCGAGATCATTCCGGTGATCGAACTTGGAAGGCCCCGCATCGATGCCGTGCTGCAGATCACCAGCGTCTATCGCGACCAGTTCGACGGGTTCATGCGCCTGCTGGCCGATGCCATCGACCGGCTGGCCATGCTGGACGAGCCCGGCAACAATATTGCCGCCAACAGCCGGCTTCTGGCCGCCGACCTGGTGAAATCCGGGATGGAACCAGCCGCCGCCCGACAGGCCGCCACTCTGCGCCTGTTCAGCAACGAACCCGGCGATTACGGCTCCGGCCTGCCCGGCGCCGTGCTGGACAGCACGCAATGGGAGGATGAGGGCAAGCTGGCCGAGAGCTTCCTTTCCCGCCTGCAATATGGCTATGGCGCCCAGCAATGGGGCGTGAAGCTGGACGGAACCAACCTGTTCGCCCGGCAATTGTCAGGCGTGGAGGCGGCGGTGCTGTCGCGCTCATCCAAGCTGCATGGCATCCTGTCCACCGACCACCCGTTCGAATATCTGGGCGGCCTGTCGCTGGCCGTGCGCCATCTGGATGGTGCCAGCCCGTCGCTCTATGTCGCCGACCTGCGCAACCCGCAGGCCCGCATCACCGGCGCCGCCAGCTTCCTGGCGGACGAGCTGCGCACCCGCTACCAGAACCCGCACTGGATCAAGGCGATGCAGGCCGAAGGCTATGCCGGCACGCTGGAGATGCTGAATGTCGTCAACAACCTGTTCGGCTGGCAGGTGACCGATCCCGGCACCGTGCGCGCCGACCAGTGGCAGGCCATGCACGACACCTATGTCATGGACCGGCGCGAACTGGGCCTGAATGAATGGTTCGAGGCCAGCAACCCGACGGCGCAGATGCAGCTTGTCGAACGGATGGTGGAGGCCATCCGTAAAGGATATTGGGATGCGTCTGCCCAGACCCGCGCCGAACTGGCGCAGCGCTGGCAGGAACTGGCCGACCAGACCGGCACCCAGGCGACAGCGGTACAGACAAGCAACTTCATCGAGACCATGGCCGCCGGCTTCGGGCTGGATGCCGGCGTGGCGGGGGCGACTGCCGCCAGTGCCGATGCCGCATCCGTGCAGGGACAGGTGATGCGGCAGGTGCAGCCCGATGAACAGGGCGGCGAGCCGCCGCCCTGGCACCGCTGGGCCGGGCTGGGCCTGCTGATGGCCCTGATCACGGCGGGTGCGCTGCACCAGCGCCGCCTGAATGACGCAACCATTTAAGGAGAGATGACGGATGAACGCCCTTGAAGCCAGCCTTTACGATCTGGCTGGCCTGTTCATGATTCCGGTGATACTGCTGATCCTGGCGGCACTTGCCTATGCCTTCCTGGCGCTGGGTGGTTTTGCGATGGAGGCGTGGCAGCGCCGGCGCAGCCGCCACCGCTCCGCCCTGGCCGCCTTCCATGCCGCCACCGGTGCCGCCACCGATGATCTGGAACTGTGGATCCTGAAACGGCTGGAATGGGTGCGCATCGTGTCACGCACCGCGCCCATGCTGGGGCTGGTGGCGACCATGATCCCCATGGGCCCTGCCCTGCTGGCCCTGACCCGGAATGAGGGGGCAACCATGGGCGAGAACCTGGCCGTGGCCTTCGCCGCCGTCATCCTGTCGCTGGTGGCGGCCAGCATCTGCTTCTTCATCCTGACCATCCGCCGTCGCTGGCTGCTGGAGGAACTGCGCCGCATCGAACGGGCGGGAGGCAAGTGATGCGCTTTCTGGAAGGGGATGAGGCGGATGATCCGCTGCTGTCGGTGGTCAACCTGATCGACCTGTTCCTGGTGGTCATCGCCGTCCTGATGATCATGATCGTCCGCAACCCGCTGAACCCGTTCAGCCAGGACAAGGTGACGGTGGTGGAGAATCCCGGCACGCCGGAGATGCGCATCACAATCAAGGACGGCCAGGAGCTGACCCGCTATGACAGCACCGGCCAGATTGGCGAGGGCAAGGGCGTGAAGGCCGGCATCACCTATCGCCTGCCCGACGGGCGCATGATCTATGTGCCAGAGGGGGAGGCGGGATCGGCACCTTGATCGCCGCCCGCCCCTTCCCCTATCCCGCCACCAGCTTGAACCGGCGGCTGGCGGTGGAGAAGGTGACGTCCACCGTGTCGAAGGCCCGCGCGATGGCCCCGCCCTCGATCATCGCCTGCGCGCTGCCTTCTCCGACATGGCCATCCGGTAGTGACAGGCCCATGGTGATTTTCCGATGATCAGGGGACTTGAGCGACCATCAGGCTGCCCCCCCCGACGGGAGATCAGCCGATTTGGTTGGCTTTGCGCTGGGTCAAACCGGTCCACACCCTGTCGCCGACCAGCACGGCCAGCGGCGAAGCGCCAGCCAACGGAAACAGGGCGCAGAGGCCCAGCGTGATCAGCACCAGATTGCGCAGCTTGGCCGGCCCTGGCACCTTGGGCACGCCCAGCTTCCCCTGGGGCCGGCGCTTCCACCACATCCAGGGGCCGGTGATGGACAGGACCACAATACCGATGCAGGGGATCAGCATCAGGATCTGGTTGGTCAGCCCGAAATAATTGCCCATGTGCAGTTGCACGCCCAGTTCCACCGCCTGCGCACCCCAGCCGTAATCGGCATAGGAGACCTCGCGCAGCAGTGCGCCACTGTATTGGTCGATATACAGGCTGCGCTGCCCCTGCGGCTGGCCGGGATAGGTGAAGGCCAGATAGACGCCTGTCTCCCCGCGCGGCAGCGACAGGCGATAGGGCCATTCCATGCCGTTTTCCGCCAGGATCGCCGCCGCCCGGTCGATGCCGATGGAACCATCCATCGGTCCCGTCGCCGGACCCGTTGCCTGATGATGGGAATGGCCACCCGATGGGGCCTGGGACGCCGGCATGGGTGTCGGTTCCAGCGTCCAGGGCACGTCGCCCACCGCCTGTTTGGCCGTGGGCGTGCTGGTGGGCGCGTTATAGCCGCGATGGCTGGCGGGATAGCCGATGCCGGTGGCATCCATCACGCCCACCAGCAGGTTGCCCCATTGCGTGGCCCAGGGCAGGCCCGTCAGGATCAGGAACAGGATCAGCAGCGCCGACCAGAAGCCCACCACCCCGTGCAGATCGCGCAACAGGGCGCGTCCCCCCGCCGTCAGGCGCGGGACCAGCAGGCCGCGCAGCCGGAACCGGTCTGCCGGCCACCAGAGATAAAGCCCGGTGACGGTCAGCACGACGCCCCAGCAGGCCATGAGTTCCACGATGGCGTCGCCCGTCTCCCCCAGCATCAGCGATCCATGCACCTGATCGGCGATGCCGATCAGGGTGCGGCGATAATCCAGGTCGCCCAGAACCATCGCCTGGTATGGGTCGACGAACACCCGCCGACTGTCACCCTCCGGCAGGGCCATGAAGAACTGCACCGAGCGGTCGGCGGCATCCGGCGTGTCGATGCGCGTCGTCACCGCCCCCGGCAGATGCGCCTCCGCGGCCGCCATCATATGGCTGAGCGGCATCGGCATCCCCGCCGCCTCGACGAAGCGCAGATGGGGATAGGAGAGATCATTGATCTCTTCATTGAACAGATAGATCGCCCCGGTGATCGCCAGGATCAGCAGGAAAGGCGCCGTGACCAGCCCGGCATAGAAATGCCAGCGCCAGACGGCGCGGTAGAGCGGACCATAGGGTCTGTTATCCACCTTGGCCATGACGCCCTCCCCGCGCTCAGAACCTGGCCGTCAGGGTGACATCCACCCCACGCGGCGCGCCGATATAGACATTGGTGCTGGCATAGCCCGAATATTCACCATAGAAGGCGTCGGTCAGGTTGCGCCCGCGCACCGACAGGCTGACCTCCTCGGTCAGGCGATAGGTGACGGATGCATCCAGCAGCCAATGGCCGCGCACGAAGATGCTGTTTGCCGTGTCGGTGTAGAAGCCGCTGGCATGGCGGACGAAGGCGCCGAAACTGACCGGCAGCCCTTCTAGGCTATAGAGTGCCGATGCATTGAAGGTCGTGCTGGGAATGTTGGAGGGTCGGTTACCCGCCCGGCTGACCGGCCGGCCGCCGACCAGCTCATTCAGTTCCTCATATTCCGCATCGGTGTAGGAGACACCGGCCGACAGACGCAGTTGGTCAGTGACGGCGGCACTGGCCGTCATTTCCACGCCCTTGGCCGCCAGTTCGCCCCCCTGCACGGCGAGCGACGGGTTGGCGGGATCGCGGGTGACGATGTTCTTCTGGCTGATGCGATAGGCCGATCCGGTCAGGCTGGCCCGGCCTGCCAGCGCGTCGGCCTTGAACCCCGCCTCCACCGATGTGCCCTTGGTCAGCTTGAAGGCGGCATTGGCCAGCGACAGGGTCAGCATGCTGCCCACCGGCTGTGCCGCCGTGGTGTACTGGCCATAGAGCGTGATGCCCGGCGTCACGTCATAGGTGGTGCCCATGCGCCAGGAGAAGGGATCGTAATCGGCATCGGCACCGGTGATGGCGTTGCCGGCATTCAGGTTGGTGATGCCGCGGGCCAGCGCGATCTTCTCGTACCGCGCGCCGGCCAGCAGCAGCCATTGCGGCGTCAGGTTCAGGGCGTTCTCCGCGAAGATCGCCTTGGTGGTCAGGCCGCTGTCGAACACGACATTCTGGCTGGCATAGACGCCGTCACCCGCCGGCACGGCACCCACAATCGGATTGTAGAGATCGACGGCGGAGAGGCCGCCCACCAGGCTCTGCTTGCGCGGATTGATGAAATCCGTGTCGTTATATTCACCGCCGATGGTGAAACGGTTGCGCAGGCCCGCGATCTCCCCCTGATTGGACAGGGCCAGCCGCTCGTTCCAGAATTCATGATCGTGATAGATGGCCTGGAGCGAGCGGGCGAAGCTGCCATTGGGGAAGGTGGCGGTCGGGGCCGTGAAATTCTGATCCCCGCTCAGCACGAAATCGCGGGTCGCTTTGTACCACATCAGGTCATTGGACAGGGTCCAGCCATCGGCAAAGCCGTAATCCACGCGCGAGCGCAAGGTCGTCTCGTCCGCCCCGGAATAGGAACCCTCGGGATTGTAATTCTCCCGGCGCAGCGCCTTGTCGATCACCAGGCCGTTGGCGGCGCGCAGGGCCTTGCTGGGATCGCGGGCCACGGCGGCGGAGACCAGCGGCACCCCCTGATATGAGCTTTCGTACTTGTCATTGTAATGATCGACGGCCAGCAGCACCGACAGGTTCTCCGCCGGCCGGTAGAGCAGGCTGCCGGTCAGGCCGCTGGAACGGGTGCGGTTGTCCTTCACGTCATAGAGGCTGTCCGATGTCATCCGGCTGGCATCAGCGCGCACAGCCACATCATCCGACAACTTGACATTGACGCCACCGGCCAGGGTCAGCGTATCGAAGCTGCCATAAGCGGCCATGGCGTCGACATGGTTTCCATCCAGGCTGGGCTTGCGCGTCACCTTGTTGATGACACCGGCCAAGGCGCCCTCGCCGACCAGCACGGAGGCCGGCCCCTTGATCACCTCAATCCGGTCGAAATGCCAGCTATTGCTGTCGCGCGTGACCATGGTGGAACTGGAAACCCGCACCCCGTCCTGAAGGATGGAGACGGTATTGCCGGAAAAGCCGCGCATGGAGACGACGGCGGGATTGCCCGGCACATTGCCGGCAATGGCGCCCACGACATCGGCAAAGGCCTCACGCGAGGTGCGCAGGCCGCGGACCTGCAGATCCTCCTGGGTCAATACCTCTACTGTTGCCGGCGTCTCGCGCAGGGTCAGGCCCAGGCGGCTGGCGGTCGCGGTGGGCAGGTCCAGCCTGGCCACCTCGCGCTCACCGATGACGACCACAGCGGACTCCTCCGCATCGGTCACGGCCAGAGCGGCGCCGGTTAGGGCCAGGGTGGAGGCACCCGCGACAAGCAATTTCTTCAGCATGACATGATCCTGTGCATCCGCAGGCCGATCAAAGGCGCGGACGATCGCCGTCACCACGGGACGCAGCCCGATGCGCGACGGCGGGACCGGAGATGGTCCCGTTTATGGAAGGAAGCGAAGGTCTGTCAGGCGAAGAATGGCGGCGCCCGGGCTCCGGGCGGTGCGCAAAGCAGAGAGCGGACACGGGGGCCGACGGCGATGGTCCGATGGCGCACGGCACGCGGCGCCAGCCACAGCAGAACCAGCACCAGGGCCAAAAGCGGCACCAAGCCGCCAGCAATGGCGAAGGCGCAGAGCCCGTCCTGCCGCGTGTCGGCCGGCGCCTGCGTATCGTCGGGCAGTGTCAGGTTGCCGCCATTGCCCGAGCAGATGACCAAAAATCCGCGCCCGTCCGCTGGATCAAGATTGGGCATGTAGCCGCCGGGGATCATGCCGCGCAGCAGCAGAGCGCATAGCAATACCCATACGGCGATTTGCCGTACCAGATGGGTGTCTATGCGGGCCTGCTTCGTCATGGGTTTGTTGTGGGCGCAATGCGCAAACGGGTCAAGCATGACGCCTGCGGCCTCAAGCCGCGCCAGCATGAATCACCGGAGGCCGGCAATAGCTGCAAAAGCAAGACCGCCGGCAAGATGCTGATCTTGCCGGGACCTGTGATCGGCCGTCAGGCCGAGAACTCCCGACGAACAATTTCCGCACCCGCACCCAAGGCATTCAGCTTGCCTCTCGCCATGCGGCGGGACAAGGGCGCCATGCCGCATTTGGTGGAAGGCCAAAGCTTGTCGGCACCGACGAACTGAAGTGCCCTGCGCAGGGTATCATACGGATTCGGATTGGATCATTCGGCGGGCCACCGGTTGAATTTGGTATTGGCGGCGAGGATCTGGGGATTTTGGGAGAGGGCGGCACACCGCGCGTCGAGCGGGTCGGACAATTGGTCGAGATGATCGAAAGCCACAGGGTGGAGATATCGCGCGGTACAGGCTGATGCAGGCTCATACCAACTTGCGATGAGTAGAACGCATCGCAAGTTGGTCCGGCGGCGACTGCCACAGCACCGCTCGTGCGGCGTCGCCCGCGCCAACGAATGTTGGCGCCGGCAATTGAGGGCGGTGACCAGAACCAATAGGTTCTGGTCACCGCAAAATAGTAT
>NZ_JBLTXA010000010.1:0-196040 GCF_048066175.1 Niveispirillum fermenti
GGTGATGGTGGCACCGGCCTCTGCTGTGCCGGAAATAACCGGCGTATCATCCTTGGTCAGGCTGCTGCTGGTAATTTCCGGGGCATCCGGGGGCGTGACATCCGGTGGCAGCTCGACACTCATCATCGCCACGCCGGACTTCAGGCGGGGATATTCGGACAGGATGCCGGCCGTCACCGTCGATGTCAGACCGATCGGGAAGGAACCGGAAACCTCCGAGCCGATGGCCGTGACGTCGAACGAGACCTTGTACATGGTTCCGATGGTTTGCAACCCGGTGATGCCGGCGACGCTGCTGGTGGCCAGGGTCGTCGGGTCCACGTATTCGATCACGACGGGGCCTGCGGTCCAGCCGGTCGGCAGCGCGGGTGCGAAGCCGATCGTGGTGCCGATCACGGACAATGCGCTTTCCAGGGTGACCAGGAACTCCACCTTCTGCGGCGTAGTGCCATCAAAGGTGACAGTCGGGTCGATCGCCTTCGCCACCATGCCGAAGGTGGTGCCGCCGCCCTGGGCGGACTGGGCGATCGTCACACCGGTGGCGATTTCGATCTGCGTCACATTATCGCTGCCGCCGCTGTCGCGGACCGACCGCAGCACAATGGCGCGAAAGGCACTGTCACCAGGGGTGATGCCGGCGAGTGTACCGGTATTGCTGTAGGTCAGGTTGTCGATCCGGTCGGTGATTTCATTGACCTGGGCCGTCATGCCGACAAAGGTGACCGTGGCAATATCGCCGGTCACCGACACGTTGTAGATGAGATCGGGGGAGTTATAGCTCCCGCCATCGACCAGATCGATATCCAGCCCGTGGATTGTGATCTTCTCATTGGCGGTGCCATCCACGCCATGCACGGTCAAGGTAAAGCCGACGAAGGCCTGGGCGATGTCCAGCGTGTCGGCGACGGTCAGGTTGAACAGATCGACGCCGCTGCCGCCGCTGCCATTCTGGAATCCGTCATTGGCGGCCACGGCGTGCAACAGGGGCGGCGTGTTGCCGGTGGAGACGGCAGTGTTGTTGGTGACCGGCGTGGTGGTCAGGCTGGAGGCATCGTTGCCTGTGATATCCTGGATGGCGTTGACGTCATTGCTGCCACTCGGGTCGGTATAGGCGACGGTGACCGACTGGCCGGCGGTGACGGGCGTGGCCAGCGACAGGATGACAAGCTTCGACGGACCGTCCACCAGCACGCTGTTGACGGCAACCGCATTGCCGCCGACCATCACGGTGAAGGCACCCGGCGCGGGACCGGGCAGCGAAGCCAGTGCCTGATCATAGGTCATGGTCAGGGTGGCGCCATCGACCGTCGCGCTCTGGAAGGTGACCGGGCGGATGGTGGTGACGATGAAGGATTGGTTGAAGTCAGCGGCATCGATGCCGGTCGTGCCCTGGATGGCGGCCGGATCGTCACCCGCCGTCGGGTCGGTATAGGCGAAGTCGATGATATCGCCGGCCAGCAGGGTGAGGTTGCCTGATGGGTTGGTGTCGAGCGTCAGCGTGACGGTCTTGTTCGCGCCGTTGACACTGACCCCGCTCACCACGACACCGGTGCCGTTCACCTGCACGTCGAAGTCACCGGCCGCAGGTGGGCTGGCGCCGTCCAGCGCGACGTCGAAGGTCAGCGTGATCGTGTTTTCACCAATATAGGCCAGGCTCGACACATAGAGGGGGGCAGAGGGCGGCGGCGTATTGTTGGTGACGCTGGTCGCGGGCAGGCTGACGGCATCGACACCGGTGGAGCCCTGGATGGCGTTGGTGTCGTCGCCATTGGTCGGGTCGGTATAGGCGACGGAGACAGTCTGGCTGCTGGTCACCGGCGTGGCCAGCGTCAGGGTGACGGTCTTGTTGACGCCATCGATCACGACATTGGTGACATTGACGCTCTGGCTGTCGACCATGACGGTGAAATCGGTCCCGGCGGGCGCGTTCAACGCATCCAGCGCCTGGTCATAGGTCAGGACCAGCGAGGTCCCGTTCACCGCCGCGCTGACGAAGGCGGGTGCGGGGGGCGGCCCCACCGTGACCATCGCGGAACTGCTATAGGCACTATAGTTCAGGGAAACGCCGGTGGTCTGCGGTATGAGACTGACCGGAAAGGCCCCCGAAGTGTCCGTGCCGGATGCGGTGATGTCATAGGTCAGCGTGTAGGTGGTGCCCAGGTTCAGCAAACCCGATATGCTGGGGACGGTACCCGACGGGGTCGCGGTCCAGCCCTGCGGCAACCCCAGGGAGAAGGTGACCATGCTGCCGATCATGGTGGTTGGCGCCAGGACGGTGGCGGTGAAGGTGACCTGCGTCGGCACACCGGGCGTGAAGTTGTAGGTCGGGCTGTCCGGTGTTGTGGACAGGAAGAAAGTCGGCATCATCACAGAATCGACGAAGGTCACCGTGGCGACTTCGTTGATAGTCGTGGTGTTGTTGGACGCGCCGCTGTCGGTCACGGACTCCAGCACCACCGGGCGGGTATAGCCCTGGCCGATGCTGCTATTGTTGTTCGTGACCTTGTACGCGATGCCGTCGATCAGCGTGCCCATGTCGCTGTTGCTCAGCGAAAGGCCGCTCAGGGTGACGGTGGCGACGCCATTGGCGAGCGTCACGGCATAGCTGCCGCCGGCGACGCTGCCCGTGCCTGCCGCCAGCGTGATGTCGGTGCCGCCGATATTCAGGTACTCGGTCCCGTAGGCGACATTATAGACCTTCAGCACCATGCCGGTGAAGGTCTGCCCGTTATCGACGGTGGAGGCGGTCACCGTGTCGAACAGATCATAGCCGGTGCTGCCGTTCAGGCTCCAGAAGCCCTGGTTCTCGGGTGTCAGCGTCAGGGTCGGCGGTGTGTCGCCGCCGCCTGCGGACGTATTGTTGGTGACGCTGGTCGCGGGCAGGCTGGCGGCATCAAGCCCGCCGGAACTCTGGATGGCATTGGTATCGTTGCCATTGGTCGGGTCGGTATAGGCGACGGTCACGGTCTGGCTGCTGGTCACCGGCGTGGCCAGCGTCAGGGTGACGGTCTTGTTGACGCCATCAATCACGACATTGGTGACATTGACGCTCTGGCTGTCGACCATGACGGTGAAATCGGTCCCGGCGGGCCCGTTCAACGCATCCAGCGCCTGGTCATAGGTCAGGACCAGCGAGGAGCCGTCCACCGCCGCGCTGACGAAGGACGGTGCCACGGCGGGCCGGGCGATCGCGACAACGAGGGAACGAGTGAAATTCGCCGCGTCGAGACCGGTCGTGCCCTGGATGGCAGCCAGATCATTGCCTGCGGTCGGGTCGGTATAGATGAAGTCGATGATGTCGCCGGCGGTCAGGGCGCCGCTCCCGCCCAACGCGCTGCTGTCGAGCGTCAGGGTGACGGTCTTGTTCACCCCATTGACTGTGACGCCGGTCACCGGCACGCTGGTGCCGTTCACCTGCACGTCGAAAGCACTGGACGGGGGCGGATTGCCCCCGTCCAGCGCCACGTCGAAGGTAACCGTGAACGTGTTTTCACCGATATAGCCGACGCTCGACACATAGACCGGTACTGTGGCCGGCAATGTATTGTTGGTGACCGGTTGGCTCGTGATGCTGGCGGCATCGACACCGGCCGTGGACTGGACGGCGGTCACGTCGTCACCGGCGGTCGGGTCAGTGTAGGAGACGGCCACCGTGTCGCCGACGGCGACCGGCGCCGACAATGTCAGGGTCACCGTCTTGTTGGGGCCATCGATGGCGACATTGGTGATCGTGGCCAGTCCGGCGCCAACGAATACGCTGAAGCTGGCACTTGTCGGTATATTCACCCCGTCCAGCGCCTGGTCGTAGGTCATGACGAGGGTATTGCCGTCGATCGTCGCGCTCTGGAGGGCGGGTGGCGCGACGGTGTTGTTGGTGACGGATTGCCCTGTGAAGCTGCTGGCATCGCTGCCGGTGGCGGACTGGATGGCGAAGGTGTCGTTGCCGGCCGTGGGATCGGTATAGGACACGGTGACGATCTGCCCCGACGTCACAGGCGTGGTCAGGGTCAGGGTGACGGTCTTGTCCGCATTGACGATCACGTTATTGACGATGGCGGGGCTGCCGCCGACCGTCACGCCGAAGGCCATCAGTTGCGGGGCGTTGAGCTGGTCCAGGAAATCGTCGAAGGTCAGGGTCAGCGTGGCGCCATCGACCGTCGCGCTGACCAGGGCCGGGCCGCCGGGCGTGTTGTTGGTGACCGACTGGCTGGTGAAGCCAGCGGCGTCGATGCCGCCCATCGACTGGATGACGGAACCCGTGTCGTCGCCGGTCGTGGGGTCGATATAGGTGACGGTGACCACCGCACCCGCCGCGACGGGTGACGCCAGGGTCAGGGTCACGGTCATGTTGTTGGTGTCCACGGTGGCCGTGGTCACCGTCACCAGCATGGAATCGGCCATCACCGAGAAATTGGTCCCGGTCGGCCCGTTGATCGCATCCAGCATCTGGTCATAGGTCAGCACCAGGGTGGAACCGTTGACCGTGGCGCTCTGCAGGGCCGGAGCCGCCGGCGTGTTGTTGGTGACGGACTGGTTGGTGAAGGTCGCCGTATCCGCGCCGGTGGTTGACTGGATGGCAAAAAGATCATCGCCGGGCGTGTCGGTATAGGTGATGGTGACCGTCTGCCCCGACGCCACCGGCGCGTTGAGGGCCAGGGTGATGGTCTTGTCATTGTTGACGGTCACGCTGCTGACGGCGACCGGGCTGCTGTCTACCGATACCGAAAAGGCCATCGACAGCGGCGCGTTGAGCTGATCCAGGAAATCATCGAAGGTCAGCGTCATGCTGGTGTAGTTCACGGTGGCGCTGACCAGCGCGGGCCCGACGGGGGGCGAGGTATTGTTGGTGACGGCCATGTTGAGTATGGAGCCGGCATCGTCGCCGTCTATGTTCTGGACGGCCAGCGTGTCGTTGCCACTGGTCGGGTCCGTATAGCTGACGGTGACCGTCTCGGTCGACAATATCGGCCTTTGCAGGGTCAGGGTCACCGTCTTGTTGGCGCTGTCGACAGCCACGGCCGTGACGATGACGACACCGGGATGCATCCCGCCGCTGGCATTGACGCCGAAGGTCCCGACCTGTGCCACATTCGTCGCGTCCAGCGCCTGGTCATAAGTCAGTACCAGGGTGGAACCATCGACTGCGGCGCTCTGCACTATCGGCGGATTGGGCACGGTGACGTTGACCGTTGCGGATATGCCGCTCAGGCTCGCGACATTGTTGCTGCTGCCGTTATCGGTGACGCTGTTGAGGGTGATGGTTCGGGGACCGGCTGTCACGGTCGCCGCCTGGTTGATATAGCCGATACCATCGATGATGGACTGAAGCTGGGCTGCCGTGATCGGTGTCGTAAAGGCAAAATCATAGGTCTGCGCGTTGGCGCTACCGGATGCGGTGTAGCTGCCATGCGGGATGCCGCCAACATCGACCTGGCCGCCGGCGCTGCTCATCCCCCCGAGCACGCCGGGAACAGTCAGCCCTTCCATCATATCCGCGAGGCCGCTGATCGTAATGGAGAAACCGACGAAGCTCTGGCCGACATCGTTGGTGTCGGCCGTGACGCTGGAAAACAGGTCGACGGGGGTGGAGGTGCCCTGAGGATAGCTGGCGGTCGCACCGGTGGCGGTCAGGGTCGGCAGGGTGCCGGTCGGGGGCGGCGTGACATTACCGATATTGACGGTCGCGGACGAGCCGGCAAGGCTGGCGGTGTTGTTGCTGGCACCATCGTCGGTGACGCTGGTCAGGGTGATGACGCGGGCGCCGTCGGAGGGCGTGCTGCTGTTGTTTTCCGCAGTGTTGTTATAGGCGATGCTGTCGACCAGCGACTGCATTTCGCTGGCCGTATATCCGAAGCCCGAAAGGGTGACGGTGGCGGTGGTGCCAGTGACGCTGACCGTGCCCCCCACGGAACCGGAAGTGGTCACCCAGGCGAAGCTGGCGCCATTGACCAGCGCCAGTGTGCCGAAGGCACCGGCGACAGCGTTCGGCATGGAGAAGCCGAGCATTTCATAGGCGTCAAGGACGCCTGTCACCGTCAGGGTCAGCGAGGTGAAAAGCTGGCCGCTGTCATTGGTGTCGGCCGCGACACTGGAGAACAGGTCCGGCGGGGAGGCGGAACCGGCGAAGGTGGCGGTCGCACCGGTGGCGGTCAGTGTCGGCAGGGTGCCGGTCGGGGGCGGCGTGACACTACCGATATTGACGGTCGCGGACGAGCCGGCAAGGCTGGCGGTGTTGTTGCTGGCACCATCGTCGGTGACGCTGGTCAGGGTGATGACGCGGGCGCCGTCGGAGGGCGTGCTGCTGTTATTTTCCGCAGTGTTGTTATAGGCGATGCTGTCGACCAGCGACTGCATTTCGCTGGCCGTATATCCGAAGCCCGAAAGGGTGACGGTGGCGGTGGTGCCAGTGACGCTGACCGTGCCCCCCACGGAACCGGAAGTGGTCACCCAGGCGAAGCTGGCGCCATTGACCAGCGCCAGTGTGCCGAAGGCACCGGCGACAGCGTTCGGCATGGAGAAGCCGAGCATTTCATAGGCGTCAAGGACGCCTGTCACCGTCAGGGTCAGCGAGGTGAAGACCTGACCCGCATCGTTGGTGCTGGCAGTCGAGCCGGAGAACAGGCTCAATGCATTGCTTTCATCGACGAAGGTGGTCGTGACGCCGGTGGCGGTCAGGGTTGGCAGGGTATCCAGCGTGCTGAGCACCCCGGTGAAGGCGGGGATGTCGAAGCCCTGCGTGGTCACGACGCCGATGCGGGCCGCCAGCACGAAATCACCGCCCAGATCGGTGGCCCCCGTCAGGTTGGTCGAGGCAGCGACATTGGCCCCCGTCAGGTCGGCGAACAGGTCGAGCCAGGCATTGCCGGCCGGTTCTCCGGCCAGTTCACACCCGTAGAGCAGGATGTCGCCGCCCGGCTTCAGGGCCGCGCCCAGCATATCCAGGTCGCCGGGGCGTTCGGCCAGCATCGCGGCATCAAGCGTCAGGGCGCCCAGCTTCAGATAGCCGTCGCCGCCATGTGACAGGATGTGGAAGGCATCATGGCCCGCACGGCCGGCGGCCCAGTCGGCCAACTGCGACAGCCCGTCGCCGCGGCCGTCCAGCAACACGACGGCGATGCCGGCAGGTACCCCCTCGGCCAGTGCTTCCCAGCCCGACACCGCGGTGTCGATGAAGGCGACCTCCGACCGGCCCCCGTTCAAACGGCTGTCCATATTGCGGAGTTCCTGCCACACATAGCCGTCCACACCCATAGCGCTCTCCTTGAAAACCGTTTGTTTTTAACCCCTTGGCGTCGACGCCTCGCGTATCGCCTTCAGGGAAATTTCAACAGGGAAACTGTACGGAAAGCCAACGCCCGTCATGCGAAGGCGCCGGCCGGTGACCAGGGTTCTCCCGGTCATGTTTATTCATCCAGCGCCGGGCATTGCCCCGTCACCTTGGTCGAAATGTACATGGAAAGGTAGATTTTGAATTTTCATAAACACCCAATTGATTGATGGTTTTGCGGTTCATGAATGATCGTGTTCAAGAAAATCATGAACTCGAAAGGTTGGTTATTTTAAAATAACTAAAATTTACTGTAATTTTCCCAAAAGTGGAAATAATTAAAATTCATGATCGCATAATACTAAATATACCACTGAATAATCTTTCATAAGTACAAAAAACCTCGGCGTTAATGGAAAGTTAACAAGAAATTTTGGTACTTAACATTATGGAATCTGCCATTCAGGAGCGCCTTATGATGATAAGTACCTTTTGATCGTGCCTATTTGATTGTCAAGAGGATTTGTGTCCAGGATTTATTTATCCCTCCACATGTGTCGAATTCCTTTTTCGCTGGGTCTGGAATGGAAACCTTTGTTTTTGCTTTACCCGTGGATTCCGAGTAAGTAAAATGAATAAAACTGAATGACGAAATCAATCTCATGAATTTGAGCCGTATCGATTTGAATTTGCTGGTGGTTTTTGACGCCGTCGTCCGCACCGGTTCCGTCAAGGACGCTGCACCCCTGCTGGCATTGAGCCAGCCGGCGGTCAGTCATGCGCTCAACCGCCTGCGCGAGATGTTGAACGATCCGCTGTTCGTGCGCAGCCATAACAAGCTGGTGCCCACCGAGCGTGCCCGGGCGATGGCCGGGCCCGTTGCGAAGATATTGGAGGATGTGAGCCGGGTCGTCGCGGGCGGGGAGTTCGATGCCAGCAGCAGCAACCGTACATTCCGCATTGCCATCAGCGACTTCACGGCCCTGACCATTGTCCCTCGGCTGATGCGCAAGCTGCGCCTGCTGGCACCGGATACGACGCTGGACCTCATGCCGGTTGGCGAACAGACGCTGGCCCTGCTGGAGAAGGGGGAGCTGGATTGCACCTTCTGGGGCCTGCGCCCTCCGGAAACGCCCTACCAGTCGCTGCCGCTGTTCCGGGACAGTTTCGTCGGCTATTGCTGCAAATGGCACCCGTTGATGCAGGCCGGCCGGGGCCAGATCACGACGGACGACTATCTGGCCTATCCCCACGCCATCGCACAGTTTCGCGATCCCAATCCCAGCCCGGTCGATGTGGCCCTGGCGGCGATGGGCCAGAGCCGCAACATCGTGCTGCGCTCGCCCAGCTTCATGAGCAATATCTCGACCATCGCCGGGACCGACCTGATCGCCACGCTGCCATCCAGGCTGGCCCCGGTCGCGACGTCCCAGGGGTTGAGTTCTTTCCGGCTGCCCGTCACGGTGCCGGACTTTCCCTATTCACTGGTCTGGCACCGGCGCACGGAGGCCGACCCTGCCGTCGACTGGTTCAGACAGTTGTTCGCCGACCCCGATCTTTTGGTCTGAGAACAAGTTGCGATGAATGGAATTCATCGCAACTTGGTCCGGCGGCGACCGCCACAGCACCGCTCGTTCGGCGTCGCCAAGCCAACGAATGTTGGCACCGGCGTGCGCCCACGGATGTGGGCGCCGGCGATTGGGCGGTGATCAGAACCAATAGGTGCTGATCACCGCAAAATAGTATGATCCGGGGCTGTCCTATCCCGCCAGGATCATGTCCGACGCCTTTTCCGCAATCATCACCGTCGCGGCATGGGTATTGCCGGACACGATGGTCGGCATGATGGAGGCGTCCACCACGCGCAGCCCCGTCGTGCCGCGCACCCGCAATTGCGGGTCCAGCACCGACCTTTCATCACCACCCATGGCGCAGGTGCCGGACTGGTGATAGCCGGTGGAGCCGGCGGCCCGGCAGAAGGCCAGCAGCGCGTCGTAGCTGTCGGCCTCAGGGCCGGGTGTCAGTTCATGGTCGAAATAGGGCGCCAGGGCGGGCTGGCCCATGATGCGGCGCGCCCATTCCAGGGCCGCCACGGTTGCCCGCTGGTCTGCGGGATCGGACAGGAATCCCGGCCGGATGGCGGGATGCGCAGCCGGGTCCGATGATCGGATATGCACCGACCCGCGCGATCGGGGGCGCATGACATATCCACCAATGGTCATGCCGGGTTCCCGTTCCATCTGCATGCGCCCGCTTTCGGCCAGGGCCTTGAAATCGACCGTGCCGGGGCTGGCGAAGAATTGCAGATCGGGCAGGTCCAGGGCCGGGTCGGACCGCAGGAAGGCCGTCAGGTTCGATCCCCCCAGGGCCAGCAGGCCCGACCGGGCCGTGGCATAGCGCAGCACCTGCCCCAGAAGGCCCAGCCCGCGCGACAGGCTGTTCAGGCTGGGACTGCCGGGCTTCAGGCGGGCGCGGACCATGCTGGCATAATGGTCCTGCAGGTTCTCCCCCACGCGCGGACTGTCGACCAGCGGCGTTATCCCCAGCGAGGACAGGCGCTGCGCATCGCCGATGCCCGACAGTTCCAGCAATTGCGGGGAGTTGATGGCCCCGCCGGCCAGGATCACCTCGCGCCGGGCCGTGGCGCAGCGGGCCTGTCCGTCCTGCAGGAAATGCACACCCGTGGCCCTGGAGCCGAAGAAGCGGACATGCGTGGCCAGGGCCCGGGTCACCACGGTCAGGTTCGGCCGGCGCATGGCCGGGTGCAGATAGGCCACGGCCGCCGACCGGCGCAATCCACGCCGCGTGTTCAGCCGCACGGGTGCCACACCTTCGCGCGTCGTGCCGTTCAGGTCGTTGCTGCGCGGTGCGCCGGCTTCGGCGAAGGCATCGATGATGGCCTGCTGCACCGGGTGGCGGAAGGGGACGTCGCCGATATCGAGCGGGCCACCGACGCCCGCCTCCTCCTGGCTGTCCGCGCGGCCGGTCTGGTTCTCCACGCGCCGGAACAGCCCCGCCACATCGGACCAGGCCCAGCCCGTGCAGCCCTGCTGACGCCAGCCCTCGTAATCCTCCGGCAGGCCGCGGACATAGATCATGCCATTGATGGAGGAGGAACCCCCGAGCACCTTGCCACGCGGGAAATGGTGCTGGCGTCCGTTGCTGCCGGGGTCGGGCTCTGTCTTATAGTTCCAGTTGATCCGGGGGTCGGCCAGCATGCGGGTGAAGCCGGCCGGCAGATGGATGTTGACGTTGCTGGCGAACTGGGCGGGTTCCCGCAGGGGGCGGTCATCGCCGCCGGCTTCCAGCAGCAGCACGCGGTTGCGGCCATCGGCGGACAGCCGGTTGGCCAGCACGCACCCGGCCGAGCCGGCACCGACAATGATATAGTCCGCTTCGAGCTGCGTCATGTTCCGCCCTGCCTTGTCTTCCCGCGGACGGCGAATATCCTGCGTGCCCGGTTGCCCGCAAGGGCTTCCAGCATGCCGCCACCCGTCCCGTTGTTCCTGTTCTAAGCCCGCGCGGGTGCCTTGGGGGAGGGGTGTTCGCGTCACGCCGTCCCTCATCGCCGATGTGATCCTTTGCCCCGCCCGGCTGCCCGCTGATTCCGCCATGCCCTATCAATAGGCCCGAGGCCAGCCATCGGGGCATAATGGGAAGGACAGCATGACAGCATTATTCTCCACAACGGGGCGCCGTGCGCTCGTCACGGGTGCATCCAGGGGGTTGGGCAGGGCCATTGCCCTGGGGCTGGCGGGGGGCGGTGCCGATCTGGTGCTGGCCGCCCGCGACGGTGCCAGACTGGAAGAAGTGGCGGGCGAGGTCCGCGCCCTGGGCCGCCGTGCGGATACGATCAGCTTCGACCTGGCCGACCTGACGGCCGTGGAGGCCGCCGCCGCGTCGCTGGCCGGTGATGAACGGCCCATCGACATCCTGGTGAACAATGGTGCCATCGCCGGCTGGGGCGCGCTGCCCGACAGCACGCTGGCCCAGTGGCAGAACATGTTCGACGTCAATGTCGCCTCCATGTACCTTCTGTGCCGGGAATTGTCGCGCGGCATGGCGGCGCGCGGCTGGGGCCGCATCATCAATTTCGCCTCCTATGTGGCGCAGACGGGCCGGCCGAACCTTGCCGCCTATACCGCCAGCAAACATGCCGTGTTGGGGCTGACCCGGTCCGTGGCGGCGGAACTGGCGCCACGCGGGGTCACCTGCAATGCCATCGCACCCGGCTTTTTCGATACCGACATGGCCGCACCCACGGTCGGCAACCCGCAAAGGGCGAAGATCTTCCGCGATGCCATCGCCATGGGCCGGTTCGGCGACCCGTCGGAGATCGTGGGCCCGGCCCTGTTCCTGGCGTCGGATGCCGCGTCCTACGTCACCGGTCACATGCTGAACGTGGATGGCGGCGTGGCTGGCATCCTGTCGCTGCCCGTCGTGGTGGAAACCTGACAATCCTGTCCCCGTAAGGCTTTGCACGATGCAAGTGATGAGTTTGCGGCCTGCCGGGGATCATGTATCTGATCCATCCTTCGCTGGAGAAGGCGATGGCTTCCTTTAAAGGCTGGATCGATTTTAATGAGTGGCAGGACGCATTGTTCGACATACAGCGGAATGAGATGTGATGTGCCCCAGGTTCATCGCCTGGTATCGGCGTCGTTCCGTTCCCGCGTCCAAATAAAACAACAGAACCTTATTTGAGGGAGGGAAGTCATGAAGCTGCGCACCTTGACCATGGCGCTGCTGGCCACATCAACCTTGTGCGGCACCGCACCGGCCATCGCGCAGGAGGCTGCCCCCACCGCGCCGCAGGCCAGTGCCGGTCTGCTGGAAGAGATCATCGTCACGGCCCGCCGCCGCGAGGAGGCACTGCTGGACGTGCCGATCGCCGTCTCCGCCATCTCCGGCGATGCTCTGGCCAAGGTCGGCGTCACCGATGTGCAGGGCCTGCAATACCAGACACCGTCCCTGACCATCACGGCCCCCGCCAGCCAGCGCAACGTCGTCTCCTTCGCCATGCGCGGCCAGCGCGTGCAGGAGACGCAGCTTTTCACCGATCCCGCCGTCGGCACCTATTTCGCCGAAGTGGTCCAGCCCCGTCCCTATGGCTTCGGCAATGCGCTTTACGACCTGCAATCCGTGCAGGTGCTGAAGGGCGTGCAGGGCACGCTGTTCGGCCGTAACATGACGGGCGGCGCCGTGCTGGTCGAGCCGCACCATCCCGTGCTGGGCGTGACGGAAGGCGAAATGAAGCTTTCCGCCGGCAATCGCGAGATGTACGAGGTCTATGGCGTGCTGAACGCCCCGCTGGGCGATAATTATGCCGTCCGCGTGGCCGGCAAGGTCCGCCGCCGCGATGGCTGGGCGCACGAGGTGACGACCGGCCGCAAATATGACAACCAGCATTACGAGACGTTCCGCATCTCGCTGCTGGCCAAGCCCTGGGAAGGGGTGGAGAACCTGACGGTCTTCGACCATTTTGTCAGCGATGAGAATGGCACGGCGGTCTTCCTGACCTCCATCTCCCTGCCGTCGGCCCTGTCCAACTATGAGAATCTGCGGCGCGGCGGCCTGATCACCGACAATATCCCGGCCGAGTTCGAGGCCGCGCGCGAACTGTTCCGCAAGAAGCGCTACAGCCTGGATATGGGCGCCGGCGAGGGTGGCCGCATGGATGCGCTGGGCCAGCCGTTCGAGAAGACGCGCAATAACGGTTTCACCAACAAGACGACCATCGAGCTCAGCGACACGCTGACCCTGAAGAACATCTTCGGCTATCGCAACCAGAGCCGGAACGTGGTCCAGGATTATGACGGCATCCCCGCCTTCCTGATCACGCCGCGGCAGTTCGCCTATGTGGAGAATATTTCCGAGGAACTCCAGTTGCAGGGCGAGTCCGCCGATGGGGATTTCACCTATATTGTCGGCGGCTTCTATTTCAAGGAAAAGGGCATCGACGGTTCCTACCAGAACACCCTGCCGCAACTGACCATGGCCGGCGCCGGCGCCCTGCAGACCGGCACGGCCAGCCGCTTCGTCGGCTACAGCGCGGGCGAGGGTTTCGCCGAGGCCTATGCCGGCTTCGTGGCGGGCACCTACAAGCTGACCCCCGATCTGACGGCATCCGGCGGCCTGCGCTACAATTACGACAAGCGCAAGATCACGCTGTCGCCCACCCGGCCGGTTCTGCGCACCTGCGAGTTCGATCTCAACCTGACCACGCCGGGCGTGCAGTCGGTGCCCTACGACCAGTGCTTCTTCACCAATCAGAAGAGCTTCGATGAGTTCACCTACGACGCGACCCTGCAATACAAGCCCAGCGACAACCTGACGACCTACGCCTCCTACCGGCATGGCTTCCGGGCGGGCGGCTTCTCCACCCGCGCCCAGAATGCCATCGCGGCGCAGCCCTTCCTGCCGGAAAAGGTGGACGAGTACGAACTGGGCGTGAAGACCGACACCTGGCTGGGTGACGGGCGTCTGACCGGTGGCGTGGCCCTGTTCCTGCAAAACGGGTCGAATGTGCAGAAGCAGCGCGCCACCAGCTTCGACACCGACGGTGACGGCGTCGTCGACAACATCATCACCGTCGTCGACAACACGGCCAAGCAGCGCAACAAGGGCGGCGAGCTGGATTTCAGCTACACCACAGATGCCTTCAGCCTGACGGGCTTCTATTCCTACATCAAGGTCGACGTCCTGCGGGGCAGCACCACCATGACCATGCCCAACGGCACGGTCCTGCCGGAGATCGAGCAGCGCGGAACGCCCAAGCACCAGTTCGGTGTGACCGGCACCGTGAACCTCCCCATCGATGAAGCCATGGGCACGGCCGCCTTCACGGCCAATTACACCGTGCGCAGCAAGATCTATCTCGATGATTTCGAGCTGGAGGGCCTGCAGCCGTCCTACAGCCTGGTCAACCTGCGGCTGGAATGGAACGACATCAACCGTTCCGGCGTCAGCGCGGCCCTGTTCGGGACGAACGTGTTCGACAAGCAGTATCGCGTCGGCGTGCTGGGGCTGATGGCCGAAGGGCTGGGCTTCCAGTCCAGCGTCTATGGCGAGCCGCGCATGTTCGGTGTGGAACTGGGCTACAAGTTCTGATCGCCCCGAGGGGGTGGCGGGCAGGGATGTTCCCCGCCCGCCACCCCTTTTTGCCGCCATCTGCCTGCACGGACGGGACATGACCACGAACCTTGCCAACCTGTCGCACACGGATCATCTCTTCATCGCCGGGCAGTGGGTCCGGCCGGCATCCGGCGGCGGCTGGATCGAACTGGTTTCACCATCCACGGAAGCGGTGCTGGGCGCGGTCGTCGCGGCATCTCCGGCCGATGTCGACCGCGCCGTGGCTGCCGCGCGCCATGCGTTCGACCATGGTCCCTGGCCGCGCATGACGGCGGGGGACCGGGCGGCGGCCCTGCGCCGCGTGGCCGACCGGCTGGCCGCCCGCGCGCCGGATGTCGCCTATGCCTGGTCGGCGCAGGTGGGCATGCCCATCGCCCATTCCGGCATGTTCGCCCAATATGCCCGCGCCTATTTCGACTATTTCTGTGGTCTGGCCGAGGGCACGGGCTTTGAGGAGCTGCGCACCCCGGCCCAGGGTGGCACCTGTGTGGTGGTGCGGGAGCCGGTGGGCGTCACCGTCACCATCGTGCCCTGGAATGCACCGCTGGCCACCTTGCTGTTGAAAGTGGCGCCGGCCCTGATGGCCGGCTGCACCGTGATCGCCAAGCCGTCGCCCGAAACGCCGCTGGAAGCGCTGCTGCTGGCTGAATGCGTGGCGGAAGCGGGCCTGCCGGAAGGTGTCTTCTCCGTCCTGCCGGCCGGGCGCGAGGTGTCCGAATACCTTATCCGCAAGCAGGAGGTGGACAAGGTCAGCTTCACCGGCTCCACGGCGGCGGGGCTGCATGTGGCGTCCATCTGCGCGTCCCGGTCGGCCCGCGTCACGACCGAACTGGGCGGCAAATCGGCCGCCATCGTGCTGGAGGATGCGCCCGTCGACACCGTGGTGGGCGGCATCATGCCCAACCTGATCGGCCTGTGCGGCCAGCAATGCGCCGCCTTCAGCCGCATCCTGGTGCCCCGTGCCCGGCAGGCGGAAATCACCGAGGCGCTGGCCGCCGCCTTCCGGTCGGTGCAGGTGGGCGACCCGTTCGCGGCGGACACACAGATGGGCCCGCTTGTCGCCCGGCGGCAGCTGGACCGGGTCCGCGACTATGTCAGCCGTGGCCAGGCGGAAGGCGCCCGTCTTGTCACCGGCGGCGGCCGGCCGGCAAACCTGCCCCGCGGCTGGTATATCGAGCCCACGCTGTTCGCCGAGGTGGACAATGCCATGACCATCGCGCGTGAGGAGATTTTCGGCCCCGTGGGCAGCATCATCCCCTTCGACGATGTCGAGCAGGCCATCGCCATTGCCAATGACAGCCCCTATGGCCTGTCGGGCGGTGTCTTCACCCAGGATACCGACCGGGCCTATGCCGTTGCCCGGCGCATCCGGACGGGCAATTTCGCCCAGAACGGCCGCGTCATCGATTTCACGCTGCCCTATGGTGGCTTCAAGCAGTCCGGCGTGGGCCGGGAAGGCGGGATCGAGGGGCTGCACGGCTTTACCGAGATCAAGACGGTTTTCCTGCCGCACGCCCCGTCGCATCTGGCCCCGTCCGGTGCGGAGCAGCCGGCATGACCACAGGGGAAGGGTACGCGCCCGGCTATACGCCGCTGAGGGCGTGGTGGGCCGTGCTGGTGATCGTGTTGTTCCAGATCGTCTCGCTGATCGACCGGACGGTCATTGCCGTGCTGATCCCGGAGATGCGGGCCGATCTGGGCCTGAACGATTTCCAGCTTTCCCTGATTCAGGGCATGGCATTCGCCCTGTTCTATGGCGCCATGGGGCTGGTCATCGGCGGTCTGGTGGATCGCTGGTCGCGCCGGGGCATCATGTTCGCGGGCATCACGCTCTGGTCGCTGGCCGCGGCCGCCACAGGTCTGGCCCGCAACTATGCGCAGCTTTTCGGCGCCCGGCTGCTGGTCGGGTTCGGGGAGGGGGCCATCTCCCCCGCCGCGCAGTCGCTGCTGTCGGGCATATTCCCGCGCCACAGGCTGGCCACGCCGATGTCCTGCTTCGTCGCGGCGGGTGTGGCCGGCATCGGCCTGTCCTTCGCGCTGGGGGGCTTCCTGCTCGATCATTTCACCCGCTCGCCGCTGGGTGGTCCGCTGGAAGGGCTGGCGCCCTGGCGGCAGGTGCTGGTGGTCACCGGCCTGCCGGGGGTGCTGATCGGGCTGCTGGCCTTCAGCTTCCGGGAACCGGCCCGGGCTTCCGTACAAGGTGCCGGTGCCGGCTGGGGCGTGTTCTTCGCCCATCTGCGCCGGCATGCGCGGCTGATCGGCGGCATGATGGGCGGGTATCTGCTGGCCGCCATGGCCACGCAGGGCACCATGATCTGGGCGCCGACCTATGCCCGCCGCGTGCTGGACATGGGTGCTACGGAGGTCGGGGCCATGATGGGCCTGGCCGTCACACTGGGCGGCATCGTGGGCGGCCTGTCCATGGGGCTGCTGGTCGACCGGCTGTTTGGCCGCGGCATCCGCGATGCCGCCCTCAGGCTTTATTTCTGGATGCTGCTGCTGGCGCCGCCGCTGGTGGCCCTGGGTATCCTGGCCGGGTCGGCCCAGGTGATGTTCCTGGCCATCCTGCTGCTGATGCTGACGGTCGGCGCTTCCTTCGGCCCGGCGCTGACCGCCGTGCAGATGGTATCGCCGCCGGAGATGCGGGGCCGGTTCGGGGCGCTGGCCGTGCTGGTGTCGAACCTGGGCGGGCTGGCGCTGGGCCCCATGCTGATCGGCGGGCTGACGGATTATGTCTTCGCCGATCCCGACCGGATCGGCTGGTCCATCACGCTGTCGCTGGTCGTGCTGGGTGCTGCCGCCGCCGCCCTGATCGCTTGGGCCCGGCCGGCCTACAGCGAGCGGATGCGGGAAATGTGACGGGACGCCGTTGCCATCTCTGGCGGCGGCGGGGCGTAGCGGGAAAGGGCATCCGGTATGAACGACATGATCACGCAGTCAAACCACCCCCGCCCCTTCACCATTGCCATTCCCGATGAAACGCTGGACCTGATCCGCCGGCGGCTGGAATTGTCCGCGCCCCGCCGCCATGCCCCGGCCGATGACCGGGACTGGCGCTATGGCACCGATGCCGGCTGGGTGGCGGGCCTGCGGCAATATTGGCTGACGCGGTATGACTGGCGCGCGGCGGAACGGCATCTGAACCGGCTGCCGCAGTTCATGGCGAGCGTGGACGGGACCGATATCCATTTCATCCATCTGCGCGGCGACGGTTCGCGCCTGCCGCTGGTGCTGACCCATGGCTGGCCGGGGTCGTTCTTCGAGTTCGACCGCGTGGTCGAACCCCTGGTGGCAGCCGGTTTCGACGTGGTCGTGCCGTCCCTGCCGGGTTTCGGCTTTTCCGGCCGCCCCGACGGGATCATCGGCCCCCGGCATGTCGCCTCGCTCTGGCGCCGCCTGATGGTGGATGTGCTGGGCTATCCCCGGTTCGGGGCGCAGGGCGGGGACTGGGGGTCGGCCGTCACCACCTGGCTGGGGCGAGACCATGCCGATGTGGTGGCCGCCATCCACCTGAACCTGTTCATGGGGCCGGTGGTGCCTTCGGCCGGCGACGATGCCGAAACGCTGGCCTGGCGCCAGCGGCTGCTGGCCGTGCAGCAGATGCAGTCCGCCTATATGATGGAACAGGCCACGAAACCCCAGACCATCGGCCTGGCGCTGGCCGACAATCCGCTCGGCTTCGCGGCCTGGGTGGTGGAGAAGTTCCATGGCTGGGGAGATACGAAGGGTGATATCGACGGCCATTTCGGCAAGGATGCCCTGCTGACCAACCTGATGATCTATCTGGTCAATGACGCGGTGCAGTCGGCCATCTGGATGTATCACAGCATCTTCACCGAGCCGCGATCGGACGACCGCGTGACAGTGCCCACGGGATGCGCGCTGTTCCCGGCGGAGTTCCTGCCCTATCCGCCGCGCGCGGTGGCGGAACGCTGCTATCATGTGACCCGGTGGACGCCGATGCCGGCCGGTGGCCATTTCGCCGCCATGGAGGAACCGGCCGCTTTCAGTCGGGAGGTGGCCGCCTTCTTCGCGGATTTTTGAAGCGGTTTGTGCCAAGCTGCCGGATGGCGTCGCCTGGCGCATGGGATGCATTGATCAGAACCATAGGTTCTGGTCACCGAAAAATAGTATTACGCCACCAGTTGCCCGTCCGGGTCCTGTACAATTTCCCCTGGCAGGACATAATCCAGAATGGCATGGATGCGGGCCTGGGCGCTCTGGTTGCGCACGGCATGGGGCTTGCGGTTGTTGATCTCCCAGATCTCCCCCGCCGCCAGATGGCGAACCACACCGGCGATGCCGAAATCCACGCCTGGCGCGGTGACGATGGGAAAATGGATGCGATGCGCCCGTGACAGCGAGGCGCCATTGTCCCGGTGGGAGCCGATATTGCCCCCGGCCGCCAGCCGCACCAGGATGATGCGCTGAAAATAGCCGGGGCCGCTGATGGTGCCCGGCGGCGGGTTGCGGGCGTAGAAATCCCGGATGATGTCCATCACCGGTTCCAGCAGGGGCTGGAACCGGGCGAAGGCCGGCTGGATGGTGGCATCGGTGTGCCGCATGTCCGGATCGAAGATCAGGCCCACCGTTTCGGTTTGCGCATGGGCGCGATAAACCTGCTGGCGCCCCGTCTCCGCCGTCCAGGCATCCGTCCCCATGGCGGCCATGGCAGCCTGGGCGGGAGCAGGATCGGCGCTGCCGATGAAGCGGTATTCCCCGTCGAAATACATGGTTTGTCCTCCGATCACGCCGACCGTATGACAGGCCGGCTGCCGCGCACGGCGAAATACCAGATGAACAGGTAGGATGGCGCCATCAGCGCCAGGAACACCCACTGGAAATGCGCCACCTCCTTCAGCAGGGCGAACATCTGGGGGACGACGGCACCACCGGAAATGGCCATGACCAGGATGGCGGAACCGGTGCCGGTGTGCCGGCCCAACCCCTGAATGGCAAGGGGGAAGATGGCGGGCCACATCATGGCATTGGCAAAGCCCAGGGCCGCCACGAACCCCACGGAGACATAGCCCTGTGTCGCCCAGGCCCCCGCCACCGCCGCCGCACCCAGCAGCGCGGACAGGGCCAGATAGCGTTCCTGGCTGACGACGCGCGGAATGAGAAGCAGCCCCACGATATAGCCCAGCATCATGCCGCCCAGCGTCAGGGAGGTGAAATAGGCCGTCTGCTCAAACGGCAGGCCGAACGCTTCGCCATAGATGCCGATGGCATCGCCGGCCATCACCTCCACGCCGACATAAAGGAACAGGGCGACGGCCCCCAGCCACAGATGGCGGAAGCCCAGCAGATCGCGCCAGTTGCCCCCGCCGCCCCCACCTTCTTCCGCCCGCAGGTCGGGCAGGGGAGAGCGCCAGACGCCCAGTGCCAGCAGGGCAAGGATGGCGGCCATGGCCAGATAGGGGCCGTGGACCTTCTGCGCGAAGCTTTCCAGAAGCGGCGTGCGCGCCTCCGGTGCGGTGCCGGCCACTTCGGCCGCCAGATCACCCACGCCCTGCATGACCAGCAGGCCGAAGACGATGGGCGCCAGCATGCCCGCCCCCTTGTTGCAGATGCCCATCACCGCGATGCGCCGGGCCGCACTTTCCGGCGGCCCGGCCAGCACGACATAGGGATTGGCCGCCGTTTGCAGGACCGCCAGTCCGCCGCCGATGATGAACAGCCCGACCAGCGTGCCGGGGAACCAGTGCATGGTGGCGAACTGACCGAACAGGACGGCCCCCACGGCCATGACCGACAGGCCCAGCGCCATGCCGCGCTTCATGCCCGTCCGGCGCAGAATGGCGGCACTGGGCAATGCCAGAACCAGATAGGAGAGGTAGAAGACCATCGGCACTAGAAAGGCGCCGACATCGCTGAGCGAGAAGGCCAGCTTCACGAAGGAGATCAGCGGCCCATTCAGCCAGGTGACGAAACCGAAGATGAAGAACATGGCCCCCAGGATCGCGAGGGTGCCGCGCGGGGCGGCGGGGCCGGGTAATTCCGTGTTCATCCCTGTTTCCCTTGTTCTCATCCGGGCACAGGGTTTCATCCGGACGGGCTGTTCTGCCGTCCGTCCGCACCCCCCATGTCCGCCCCGGTTGTCCGGGATTTTGATCCGGCGGCGACTGCCGCCCTGCGCCCCGTGGCGCGTAGCCAGGCCCACGGATATGGGCGACGGCAGTTGCGGTCCGGTGATCGGTGCCGATCACCGGGAACAGTATAAGGCGGTCAGTCGCCGATGGGCTGTTGCGGGGCGATCCCGTGCAGGGAGGCGACGCTGGCCCTGGTCTGGCGCAGCATCAGTTTTGCACGGGGACCCAGGCTTTCGGCAACCTGATAGGCCAGAAGATCGATCATCAGCAATTGTGCAAACCGCATCGGGTTGGGCTGGAATTCATGTACGCCCGATTGGGTCAGATCGACATGCAGGCAGATATCGGCATCGCGGCCCAGCGGGCTGTCCCGGTCGGTGATGGCCACCGTCTGGGCCCGGTAATAGCGCGCCAGTTCCACACTGTCCTGCAGGGCGCGCGGCCGCCCGGTCGATGAGACGAAGATGGCGGCGTCGGCTGCCTCCAGGGTCGCGGCGCTCATCCGCTGCATATAGCTGTCGGTATAGAAGGTGGACGCGATGCCAAGGCGGAACAGGCGATTGTGCATCTCCTGCGCCAGGATGGCGGAACTGCCGCCCAGGCCGTAGATCAGCACCTTGCGCGCCCGCGCCAGCGCGGCGGCCGCCCGGCCGATCATTTCCAGGTCCAGCCCCGCCATCGCCCCGTCGAGGGCGGCCAGCGCCCGGCCATGCAGGTGGCGGGCGAATTCACCGTTGGCCGTGCCATCGAACCCGGCAGGCGGTTCGGTGGCCGTGCCGGTGCTACCGGCCTCCACCGGCAGGCGGGCATCACGCTGGGCCTGACGCAGGGCCAGATCCTGAATGATACGGTATTTCAGGTCGCGGAACCCTTCGCAGCCGATGGTACGGCAGAAGCGGACCACCGTCGGCTCACTGATCCCGATATCGGCGGCGATGGCCCGCACGCTGGAGCGCACGAATTCCTCCGGTTCCGCCATCAGCTTGCGGGCGATTTTCGCCTCCGACCGGGACAGCGACGGCAGCAGCGCCTCTATCCGGTCCAGCAGATCGTCCGGCACCGCATTGTCCTGATATACCATCGACCATCCTACCGGATTCTGCTGTGTTCTGATGTTGTTGGATGTTTGTTACATTTTGGCCAAACAATCAACGACATTTTTGGCTGGCCGGGGGCGGATGAAGGGGGCTTTGTCATAGTTATTTGATTATAAATAGAATTTATGCCGGCATCTCTGCCTCCTTGCGGGCGGCCAAAGAGCTTTGCGGGCGTTGCCAGCCCGATCTCCGATTCTGGATGCGAGAACGAGGTGCCGATTTTAGATCAATAATGTATCAAAGCTACATTTTATGTTTGACGTTCCGATCAATTCGGCGGATGAAGAAGAAAGGCCGATGGAACGGCGCATGTCGCGGGAGAGGTTTCTGGATCATGGCGATTGAACGGATCGGTGGTGTGAAGACGGGCACGGGCGGGCAGGCGCTGCCCTTCTGCCAGGCGACGAGGGCCGGTGGTTTCGTCTTCGTGTCGGGCCAGGTGGCCATGGACGCGAACGGGGAGATCATTGATGGTGGTATCGTTGCGCAGACACATCAGACAATGCGCAATGTCATCGCCATCCTGGAAAAGGCCGGCTGCACCCTGGCCGACGTGGTGAAGACCAATGTCTGGCTGGATGATGCCCGCGACTTCCAGGCTTTCAACCGTGTCTATGCCAGCTATTTCCCTGATGGCCCGCCGGCCCGGTCCTGCGTGCAGTCACCGCTGATGGTCGATGCAAAGGTGGAGGTCGATGTCACCGCCTATCGGGAGCCGGCCTGACCATGGATTTGTCGCTGGGCTGGTACGCCTATCCCTGGAACCTGCACGACCCGGCGGGTGATCTGGCCCGCATGCGCGATGCCGGCATGACGCACCTGACGGTGGCCACGTCTTATCATGCCGGGAAGTTCATTCAGCCGCGCGACCCCGTGGCACGGGTTTATTTTCCGGAAGATGGCGCCATCTATTTCCGCAGCCGGGGCCGCGTGCGGCATGGCGCGCTGAAACCGCAGATGGCGGCGGTGACCGGCGTGCGCGACGTGCTGGGCGAATTGTGCGCGGCCGGGACGATGCCCGTCCGGGCCTGGACCGTGCTGAACCACAATACCCGCTTGGGCATGGCGCATCCGGACTGCACCGTCCGCAATGCCTGGGGGGATGCCTATGTCTACAGCCTGTGCCCGGCCCATCCCTTGGTGCGCGACCATGCCGTTGCGCTGTGTACCGACATCGCCGACAGTCTGGACGTGGAAAGCCTGCTGCTGGAAACGCCGGGCTGGCTGACCTATGCCCATGGCTATCACCATGAATTCGCGCAAAGCGGCCTGCCGGCTGAAATCGAGGAACTGCTGGGCCTTTGCTTCTGCGACCATTGCCGGGCAGGGGCGACGGCGGCCGGGATCGATGCCGATACGCTGCGGCTTCAGGCCCGCGCCGCCATTGACGCAGGACTGGCGGGCGCGACGGCGGCCGTGGACGCGGACCTGCTGGCGGCTTTTCACGCCTGGCGCTGTGGTATCGTCACGGCCCTGTGCGCGGAAATCCGCCTTGCCGTGCGGGCGGCGGTGGCGGTGCGTGTCATCTCCACCTGCCAGCGCCCGCATGCCACCACCTATCGCGAGGGGGGAGACCTGCGGGCGCTGAACAGGGTCACCGACGGGCTGGAACTGCCCATCTACCAGGGATCGGCTGCGCAAGCGGCGGCGGACCTGCGCCATGTCCTGGATTTACTGGCGGGTCAGGCACCGGTGCCCGGCGTCATCCTGCGTCCCGGCCTGCCCGACATGGGCAGCGAGGCGCAACTGACCGATACGCTGGCTTCCGTGCGGGCGCAGGGTGTCAACGATATCTCCTTCTATAATTTCGGGTTGCTGCCGGCACCCCAGATCGGCTGGGTCGATCGGGCCGTGCGGGCATTGCGCGGGGGTGGGGCCAATGGCTGATTTTACGGCGAAGAACGTCCTGATCACCGGGGCGGCCGGCGGTATCGGTGTCGGGCTGTGCCGGCATTTCCTGGATGCGGGTGCCCGTCTGCTGGCCCTGGACATGGATGCAAGCGGGCTGGACCGGCTGGCGACGGCCATGGATGGCGGAGAGCGGCTGCGGGTGGTCGCGGTCGACCTGACCGATCTGGCCGCCGTGCGGGCGGCGGTGGCTGCATTCGGTTCCGTCGATATCCTGATCAACAATGCCGGGGCGGCGGCGGCCACGGCGCTGGCCACCCTGACGCCAGAGGCCTGGGCCCATGATCTGGGTATCAACCTGACGGCGGCCTATCATTGCGTGGAGGCGGTGAAGCCGGCCATGATCGCGCGCGGCGCCGGTGTCATTGTCAATATCGGCACGGTCAACGCCATGACGGCCCTGGGTCATCCGGCCTATAGCGCGGCCAAGGCGGGGTTGATCTCCTATACCCGCTCGCTGGCCATCGAATATGGGCCGCTGGGCATCCGCGCCAACATCATCTGCCCCGGTACGGTGCGCACCCAGGCTTGGAACGCGCGGGCAGAGCGCAATCCGGAGATATTTACGTCCTTGCGCAAATGGTACCCGCTGCGCGACTTCCCCGACCCGTCGGACATCGCCAAGGCCGCCGCCTTCCTGGCCGGTGACGATGCGCGCATGATCACCGGTGTGGTGCTGCCCGTGGATGCCGGCCTGACGGCGGGCAATCCGGTAATGGCGGCCGAACTGACGCTGGAAAAGTTCTGATCATGCTGACCCTCGTCCCCCTTCTGTCTGAGCCGCTGCCCCCGGGCACCAAGGGGTTGCCGCCGCTGCCCCCTGGTTTCACGCTGGACCGGATCGCGGATCAGGGCTGGCGGGTGCTGGCAGGTGATGTGCCGCTGCCGGTTGCGGTGCTGAAGCGGTCCGCCATGGACCGCAACATTGCCCGCATGCAATCCTATCTGGCCACCGGCGGCATGAAACTGGCGCCCCACGGCAAGACCACGATGTGCCCGCAATTGTTCGAGCGGCAATTGCAGGCCGGGGCCTGGGGCATCACGGTGGCCAATGTCCAGCAGCTGGCCTTGTGCCATGCCATTGGCGTGGAACGGGTGCTGATCGCCAACGAGGTGCTGGGACGGGCGGAACTGGCCGCCTTTGCCGGCATGAGCGCCGAGGCTCCCGGCAGCACCTATCACCTGTTGCTGGACAGTGTGGCGGGGGCGCGGCAGGTGCAGGCGGCCATGGCGGCCCGGCCCGACGCGCCACCGGCCCGCGTGATGATCGAGGTGGGGTTTCCCGGCGGCCGCTGCGGTGTGCGCAGCCTGGCCGACGGTTTGACCCTGGCTGACGAGATCCAGCGCCTGGACCGGCTGCGGCTGGTGGGGGTGGAGGGGTATGAAGGGTTGCTGCCCGGCCCCGAGGCGGTGAACGCCTATCTGGACATTGTCGTCCGGCTGCTGACCATTCTACGCGCCGACGGACGCTTTGCCGACCCCGACCATATCCTGCTGAGTGCCGGAGGGTCGGCCTATTTCGATCTGGTGACCCGGCTGTTCGGCGGGGTGGGGGCACCGGATATCGTGCCCATCCTGCGCAGCGGCTGTTACATCACCCATGATGACGGCTTCTATCGTCGTCTGTTGGGCGACGTGGCGGCACGCGGCCAGGCGCCCGGCCTGGAGCCGGCGCTGGAGGTCTGGGCGCGGGTACTGTCGCGGCCGGAGCCGGGGTTGCTGGTCCTGTCGGCCGGCAAGCGCGACCTGTCGCATGATATCGACCTGCCCACCCTGAAATCCTGGTACCGGCCGGGGCTGCATGAAGCGCCGCAGCCGGTGGCCGGCTGGCGCATCACGAAGCTGAGCGATCAGCATGCCCATGTCCTGGCCGAGATGCCGGCGGCGGCGACGCCGCTGGACGTGGGCGACATGGTGGCGCTGGGCATTTCCCATCCCTGCACGACCTTCGACAAATGGCGCGTGCTGCTGGAAGTCGATGACGGCTATCGCGTCACCGGCGGCCTGAAAACCTTCTTCTGAAAGGGCCCGAAACGTGGATTCGGACATCCAACCCGATCTGGTGCTGCGTGGCGGCACCGTGATCGACGGCACCGGCGCGCCCGGCTTCACGGCCGATGTGGCGGTGGGCGGCGGGCGCATCCTGGCCGTCGGCGACCTGCGCGACCGGCGTGCGCGGCAGGAGATCGACGTGGCGGGCCGGGCCGTGGCGCCCGGCTTCATCGATGTCCACACCCATGACGATCTGGCCTGCCTGACGAACCCCGACATGGCGGCCAAGGTCAGCCAGGGGGTGACCAGTGTCATTGTCGGCAATTGCGGCCTTTCCGCCGCCCCTCTGCGCCTTGCCGACGGGGTGGAGGAGCCGTTCAACCTGCTGGGGGCGGCAGGCGATTTCCGCTATCCAGATTTCGCCAGCTACCGTGCCGCCGTGGAACGGACGGTGCCGCGTGTCAATGTCGGCGCCCTGGTTGGCCATTCCGCCCTGCGCCTGATGTGCATGGATGATCTGGGCCGGCCTGCCGATGCGTGCGAATGCGGGGCGATGGGCGACCTGTTGCGCGATGCCCTGCGACAGGGTGCCCTGGGCCTCAGTTCAGGGGTGTTCTATGCGCCGGGGGCGGCGGCGGATATCGCGGAACTGACCTGTCTGGCGCATCTGGTGGCGGCGGAAGGCGGGGTCTATACGGCTCATATCCGCAACGAATATGACGGGGTGGCCGATGCCCTGCGCGAGGCCTTCGCCGTGACGGCGGCGGACAGGCTGCCGCTGGTCATCTCCCACCATAAATGCGCCGGCGTGCGCAATTGGGGCCGATCGGCGGAAACGCTGGGCCTGATCGACGCGGCGCGGGTATCGCAGCCGGTCTTCATGGATTGCTACCCCTACAATGCCGGTTCCACCGTCATCCGCGCCGATCTGGCGGATGGGGAGATCGAGGTGCTGGTCAACTGGTCCGAACCGCATCCGGAAATGGCTGGCCGCACCATGAAGGACATCGCTGCGCAATGGGGCTGCACCCAGGCGGAGGCGGCGACCAGGCTGATGCCAGGTGGGGCCAGCTATTTCCAGATTCATGAGGATGACATGCGTCGCATCCTGTCGCACGAGGCCTGCATGGTCGGTTCCGACGGGTTGCCCAACGATCCACTACCCCATCCACGGCTCTGGGGCACGTTCCCGCGCGTGCTGGGCCGGTATTCCCGTGACCTGGGGTTGTTTCCCCTGGAACAGGCGGTGCATCGGATGACGGGCCTGTCGGCTGCCACCTTCCAGCTTGGCGACCGGGGCCGCATTGCACCGGGCCTGGCCGCCGATATCACCGTCTTTGATCCGGCTTTGATCCAGGACCGGGCGACATACAGCGATCCCAGGGCCATGGCTGCGGGGATCGACCGGGTATATGTGAACGGTATGCTGGCCTGGGCCGAGGGCGGGCTGGCGGGCGGGCGGGCGGGCCGGTTCCTGGCGCGGTCAGGCTGCTGCTGATCCCAACACCGCCTGCGCCGGTCCCAGATGGGCGGCGTAGCGGCGCCAGCCGCCCACCGATGATGTGTTGATCGGCTGGCGGACCTGCACCGCGCTGGCCGTGGCCACGGCGGCGCGGTTCTCCTCGATCCGCACGCAGGCCGGATGCCAGGACAGGCCGCAGAAATTCAGCAGATCGCGCACGCAAGGCTCCGGATCGGCCACCAGCGCCTCATACGCCACCATTTTGAACCGGCCGGGCAGCAAGGCTGCCCAGCGTGTCGCCAATTGCCGGAAACCGGTGTAAAATTCGGCCGCCGCCGCCAGATCCAGGGAATAGCGGTAGAGCGGGGTGGCAAATTCGAAAAGCTGGCGATAGTTGCTGACCACGCTGTCCAGCGGATCACGGAGCAGACAGACGAAACGGGCATGGGGCAGCGCGGCGGCGATCAGCCCGACCAGTTGGACATTCAGGTGGAACTTGTCCAGGAACCGTTCCGCCCCGCCGGCCAGTTGCCGCCCCTTTTCCACATAGGCATGGCCGATCCCGTCAAGGTCCACGCGGCCCGATGCCACCCGTTCCAGCATCGCCTCATCCACCAGATGGCGTGTGGCGACGCCAGTCGCATGGCGCAGCAATTGGGCGAAATGCTGGAACTCCCCGATGGAGGTCAGGTCCGGATGGCCTGACAGGATGCGGTCGACCAGCGTCGTACCCGACCGGGGCATACCCACGACGAAGATGGGTTCGGCCCGGCAGGTGCCGGTGACGGCAGGGGGGGAGGCCGCCAGTACCGCCGCCGGCGCCTTGGCACTTTCGCGCGGGTCGGCGCCCAGGGCTTTCAACAGCGCCGCCTTGCCGTCGCGCAGGTGGATGAAGGCCTCGTCATACCGGCCCAAAGCCTCGCATTCCTTGGCAGCGGCATGGGCCAGATGGATGCGGTCGCGGGCGTCGGGGACCGTTGCGATCAGGGCGGTCAGCCGGTCCAGATGGTGGTGGTCGGCTGTGATCCCCCCCAGTGATGTCAGGGCTGCGTGCGCCTTGATATATCGCGGGGCCAGACCGATGGCCGTTTCCAGTGCCCGGCGGGCACCGTCGAAATCGCCCGTGAATTTCAGGCTGCTGCCCAGGTTGAAGTGGACGGCCGGGTTGCGTGACCCTTCATCGGCGGCACGGCTCAGCACGACGGCCGCCTTTTCATGCTGGCCAAGCCTTGTATGGATGGCGGCGATGGCGTCCAGTACCAGGTCGGACAGGGGCGAACAGGCCAGTGCCGCCCGCGCGCATTCCTCCGCTGCCGCGATATCCATGCGCCTTGCATGGCATTTGCCCAGTTGCGCCCGGTATTCGCCGGTGGTCGGGGCCAGTGCCACGGCCCGTCCGCATAATTCCAACTCCTCCGCGAACCGTCCCATGTCCCCCATGGCGCGGGCCAGCAGCGACCAGCCGGCGGCATCCGCCGGATCACCGGCCAGTATCGGCCGCAGCAGGGCCTCTGCCCTTTCAGGCCTGCCGGCGATCAGGGCCGCCAGTGCCGGAGCATGGAAATCGTTCTGCCGAATCGTTACGGTCATGAAGGGGACCATATGGAGTTTTGCTACATCGGATGATATCATACCGACATGATCATCTGCCCTGAATTCATTTTTCTGCATCTGCACAAGTCCGGCGGGACTTTTGCCAACCAACTGCTGCTGAAATGCGTGCCGGGCGCGCGGCGGGCGGGGTATCACCTGCCCTATGCGGAACTGCCGGTATCATACCGGCACCTGCCCGTGGCCGGCACCGTCCGCAATCCCTGGGACTATTACGTCTCCTGGTATTTCTTCCAGCGCCAGCAGGAACGGCCCAATGCCCTGTTCCTGACCTGCTCCGACAATGGCGCACTGGATTTCGCCGGGACCATCCGCAACCTGGTCACTTTGCATGAGGATCCGGCGCGGATAAGGGTGCTGGAGGCCGCGTTTCCGACGGAATTCATGCAACATGGACTGAACCTGACCAGCCGCTGTATCGCCGGTATCCGGGGCACCGGCCTGGGCTTCTACAGTTTTCTCTATCGCCGGCTTTATGCCGGCGCTGCTGCACCGCGGATCATCCCCACCGAACACCTGCGTAGCGGGTTGCGGGCACTGCTGGCCGGCCTGGCCGTGCCCGCGGAGCCGCTGGCGACGCTGTTCCTGGAGCAGGCACCGCCGATGAACACCAGCCGGCATGGTCCCTTCCGTGACTATTACAGCCCGGCGCTGCGCGATCTGGTGGGCCTGCATGAGCAGGCGGTGATCCTGGCCCATGATTATCGGTTCTGACTCCATGTAGTAACATTGATACAAAAATGATTGATTTGTGCGCTCAAAAATGTAACTTACCGACATCCGGTGCTTCCATGCGGGACTGAACCCGGGGAAGGCAGGAACGGGACACATAAGACGGCCGGCATCGACCGGCACGGGGGGTAGAGCGATGGAGCATTTCTTTAAGGGTCTTCCACGGCGTGGCCTGCTGCTGACGGGCGCATCGGTGCTGGCGCTGACGGGCTTCGCGCCGGTTGCGACTGCGCAGGAAACAGACAGTCAGTCCTATGTGCTGGAAGAGATCATCGTTACCGGCGTGCGCGCCAGCCTGAAAAGCGCCATCGACATGAAGCGCGCGTCGGACGCCATTGTCGATGGCATTTCGTCGGAGGATGTGGGCAAGTTCCCCGATGCCAATATCGCGGAAGCGCTGCAGCGCATCCCCGGCGTCTCTATCGACCGCTCGGGCGGCGAAGGGCGCTATGTCAGCATCAATGGTCTGGGGTCGGACTTCGCCAACGTCCTGTTCAATGGTCGTCCCATTGCCAGCGAGAATGCCGGCCGTTCCTTCAGCTTCGACACCGTGGCATCGGACCTGATCGGCAATGTCCTGGTCTACAAAAGCCAGCCCGCCAATGTGGCGGAGGGCGGGGTCGGCGGCACCGTCGATGTGGTGACCGCCAAGCCCTTCGATTTCAAGGGTTTTCAATTCGCCGGCAATGTTTCGGTGAATTACGAGGAGAACAGCGAAAAGGCCACGCCGCAGGTTTCCTTCGTCACCTCCAACCGCTTTCATGATGGTCGGCTGGGCATTCTGGCGTCGTTTGTGCATCAGGAGCGCAAGCAGCGCACCTATGATGTCCAGAACAGCGGCATGATCCACAACCTGTTCTTCGATGCCGACGCCTATGCCTATGTCTCCGACGACCGGGACGAGGCCTGGCGCATGCAGGATCTGACCCGGTCCGTGGTGGAGGAAGACCGCACCCGGACCGGCGGCACCCTGGCCGTGCAGTTCGAGGCGACGGAGAACCTGACGCTGAGCCTGGATTATCTCTATTCCCGCTTCAAGGTGGAGACGGAGATCAACAGCGCCAGCAACTGGTTCTGGGCTGTGCAGGACACCAACCGCAACGTCATCGATGCCAATGGTTCCTACACCACCTTCGACCATGGCATCGGCTATGACCTGACCGGCTATGCCTTCAACCTGACCCGCAAGAAGCGGCCGACGGTGACGCAACTGGGCGGGTTCAACGCAGCCTGGGAACCGTCGGACAGTTTCAAGGCCGTCTTCGACGCCTCCTATTCCACGGCGCGCAATGACAATCGCGGCCTGGATGAGAGCCAGACGCTGGAAATCCTGAATCAGCCTGGCTTCCTGGTGCATATGGATGGCGGGGTTCCCTGGTTCGAACAGAACGGCAATCTGGTCGACGAGGCGAACCAGCGGCTGCTACGCGCCCGTATCAACAAGAATAGCGGCGCCTATGTCGACGCCAGCACAGGCCAGGCCAAGCTGGACACAAGCTGGAAGGCGCTGGACAACCTGACCCTGGATATGGGGGCCGCCTATACCGAGGCGCGCAAGACCAACGAGAATTGGGAAACGCCGTTGCCCATCCAGCGCCTGTACCAGGCCAACGCCATGGGACAGGTGATCGACTATGACAGCATCGTCAGCGGCATCTATCGCGGTGGCAACAGGTTCGGCAACGACAAGCTGAACGCCGACATGTTCCGGATCGATGGCGAGGCCCTGCGCAGATGGATGGCCGACCCCGTCAACCTGGCCAACCGCACCCGCAATGCCGGGGCCGGCGGTCTGGCCGAATTCATCGCCAATGGCCGCAGTTGGAAGGCGGTGGAGACGGGCGACAGTTTCGAGATCAAGGAGAAGGTCACCTCCGGCTATGCCAGCGTGAAGCTGGATGACACGATCGGGTCCATGCCGATCAATGTCACGGCCGGCCTGCGCGTCTCCCATACCGAACTGACCTCGTCTGGCCGCATGCGGGTGCTGACCAACCTGGCCGTGCAGCCGGGCGACAATCCCGGTGTGCTGTACAAGGAATATGCCAGCGCCGACCTGACAGAGATCAGCGCCGACCACACTTATACCAACTGGCTGCCATCCTTGAACGTGAAGCTGGATGTTCACCCCGACATGGTGCTGCGCGGGGCTGTGTCGCGGACCATGACGCGGCCGACGCTGGAGGATCTGGCACCCCAGATTTCCTATGGCAGCACCTTTGTCGTGGCCCGCTACGCCACGGGCAGCAATCCGAACCTGAAGCCCTTCCTGTCGACCAATTTCGATGCCTCGGCCGAATGGTACTTCGCCGATACCGGCGCGCTGGCTTTGGGTTATTTCCGCAAGAAGGTTGACAATTTCATCGTCCAGGGCACGGCGGAGGAGGTCATATCCTCTGTGGCGAACCCGGCTTACCAGACCTTCATCGTCACCCGGCCGGTGAATGCGGAAAAGGCGACGATCGAGGGGGTCAACGCCTCCTTCACCTATGCCTTCGACATGGGCTTTGGCGTACAGGCCAACTATACCCATGTCACCAGCAACGCCACCCTGGACAAGGCACAGCCCAATGTCAGCTTTGCGCTGCCGGGGCTCAGCGACACGGCCAATCTGGTGGGCTTCTATGAACGGGGGCCGTTCTCGGCGCGCCTTGCCTATAACTGGCGGTCGGACTTCTTGGGCTCGCTGCTTTATAACGGCACGGGCGAACCGCAATATTTCGCGCCCTATCACCAGATCGATGCCCGCCTGGGCTATCAGGTGACAGAAAGCACGGCATTGACCGCCACGGCCGTGAACCTGACGGAGGAAAAGGTGAAAGCCTATGGCCGCTACAGCAACCAGTTCCTGGGCTATACCGACTATGGCCGCCGGTTCACCCTGATGCTGTCGGTGAAGCTGTGAGGGCGGCGTCGATCCTGCTGGCGGCAGCGCTCCTGACGACGGTGCCGGCCTGGGGGCAGCAGCCCCCGGCGCCGGCCGCCACGGCAACCCTGTCGGTCGATCATCTTCTGCCGCTGATGCAGGAATGGCGCGGCAGCGGCGGCACCCTGTCGCTGGCCGCGACATCCACCCTGGCGCTGGACCCCGCTGCCCCCGCCGACTGGACGGGGGAAGCGGAACTGCTGGCGACGGATCTGGCCAGGGTAACGGGCCGCCCCTGGCAGGTCGTGCGAAGGACGGCGCGAGACGGCGAGGTGGCCCTGCGCCCCGCTGCCGCCCCCCTGCAGGCGGAGGGGTATCGCCTGTCCGTCGATAAGAAGGTCACCGTGGAGGCATCGGCTGGGGCGGGCCTCTATTATGGCGGGCGCACCTTGCTGCAATGGCTGCTGACGGCACCCGATCCGGCCCAGGCGTTGCTGCCGCGCGGGATGGGCAGCGACCACCCCCAATATGGCACGCGCGTGGTCATGCTGGATTTGGGGCGCCGCTATTTCCAGATGCAGACCATCAAGGCCCTGATCGCCCGTATGGGCTTTTATAAGCTGAATACCCTGCATCTGCATTTCACCGACTGGCCGGCCTTCCGCCTGGACAGCCCGCGCTATCCCGGTCTGGCCCCGGCCGGCGCCTCCTACAACCGGGAGGATGTGAAGCAGATCGAGGCCTGGGCGGCCCAGCACCATATCACCATCGTGCCGGAGATCGACATCCCGGCCCATGCCGTGGCCCTGACCGATTACAAGCCTGAACTGGGTTTCAAATGTCCGTCCATGCGCTCGTCCCACTGGCTGCGGGAAGCCGCACCCGATATCGGGGACAAGGCCTGGACCATTGACATCACCAAGCCGGAAAATGCCGAATGGCTGAAGGGCCTGCTGGGGGAATTCATTCCCTGGTTCTCCGGCCCCTATTTCCATGTCGGCGGTGACGAATATCAGTATGACGTGGACAAGGAACGCTGCCCGGAACTGATGGAAGCAACGAAGCGCATGGGCCTGAAATATCCGGGCGATGTTTTCATCAACTGGATCAATCAGTCCAACCAGGTGGTGAAGGCCCACGGCAAGCGCACCATGATCTGGAGCTGGTGGGGTTTCAAGGATGACAAGACCTCCACCCTGCCGGATCGCGACATCATCGTGGAGGTCTGGAACCAGGATATGGAGGCCCAGATCAAGAAAGACGGCTTTGATGTCATCCTGACGCCGGAAGACACGATGTATGTGACCCCGTGGGAAGATATCGACCGTAACAGCAATTACGGCCTGTTCGACCTGGAGAAGGTCCATGAGCATTATCCCCATGATACCTCGCCGCAGGTGCTGGGCTATGCCCTGGCCATCTGGGCGGACCGGGCGGAACGGCACACGGACAATTACTTCCTGAGCCGGGCAGAGGAACCGATGCTGGTCATGGCCGAACGGCTGTGGACCGGTCCGGCCCGGGGCAGCGTCTGGGACCTGATGCGCCGCGCCGACCGCATCGACGCGGCCCGGCGCGGGCTGGCGGAACGGTAATAGCCTGTTCCACTGACCCTGCCGGTCGCTGCCGAACCGGATGCGGATGAGTGAAGCTGACCAGCATCCGGTTTGACCCTTCAAGGTTCCATTATCATGAGCAAACCCGCCTTCCTCGGCATCGATTGGGGAACCACGAACCGGCGCGTCCATGTGTTGGGTGCCGATGGTTTCCTGCTGACAACGCAGGCTGACGACAAGGGCGTGCTGTCCCTGACCCGCGACCAGTTCCCGGCGGAAATCGCGGCCTTGCGCGCCCGGTTTGGTGACCTGACCGTCATCGCGGCCGGCATGGTGGGGTCGGCGCGGGGCTGGGTGGAGGTGCCCTATCTTCCCTGTCCCGTCACGTTGGGCGAGCTGGCCGGCCGGCTATGCTGGGTGGAGCCGGGGCGCACGGCCATCGTGCCCGGTGTGGCGATTGCCGATCCGCTGCGGCCGGAGGTGATGCGGGGCGAGGAGGTGCAGATCCTGGGCGCCGTCCAGGCCGGGTTGGTGCCACCCGATGCCCTGCTGTGCCAGCCAGGTACGCACAGCAAATGGGCAACCCTGTCCGGTGGCACGCTTACCGGCTTTCGTACCGCGATGACGGGGGAACTGTTCGCGTTGCTGCGCCGGCATAGCCTGTTGTCGGGCCTGCTGGACGGGCCGGTTGAACCGGGGCCTGATTTCGATGCCGGACTGGCGCTGGCAATGCAGGGCGCGCCGCTGGGCCGGCTGTTCGGGGAACGGGCCGCGGCCCTGCTGGGCCTGCGCGATCCGGCGTCGGTGGCGGCGCGGGTCAGCGGGCTGCTGATCGGCGGCGATGTCGCGGAACAGGGGCTCGCTCCCGGTCAGCCCGTGCATCTGCTGGCCGATGGGATGCTGGCCCGGCTCTACGCGACCGCCATCGGTGCGGCGGGTGGAACCGTCCATCCGGTCTCCAGTCAGGCCGCCTTTCTGGCCGGCATCATACGTATCTGCCTTCATCAGAACCTATGGTCCTGATGAAGGCATCCCTCATGCGCCGGTGCCGCCATCCGGCGGCTGGGCTTGCGCGCGCATGGGCGCGCCAACCATGTTGCGATGAGTTCAACTCACCGCAACATGGTATTACATCCATCTGGAGCACGATCCGATGATTGCGCTTGAAACACTGACCCGAGCCCTGAACGAATGCCCCCTGGTCGCCATTCTGCGCGGTATCACCCCGGATGAGGTGGAGAGGGTGGGGGAGGTGCTGGCCGAGGCGGGATTCGTGATGATCGAAGTGCCGCTGAACTCCCCCGATCCGCTGCGCAGCATTGAGAGGCTGGCCCGCACCCTGGGGGACCGGGTGCTGATCGGGGCGGGCACCGTGCTGAACAGGGCGCAGGTGGCGGCGGTACATAGTGCCGGTGGGCGGCTGGTCGTGTCCCCCAACGCCGATGCCGACGTGATCCGGGCCAGCGTGGCGGCTGGCATGGTGTCGTTGCCGGGTTTCCTGACCCCGTCGGAGGCCATGCTGGCTATCGCGGCCGGTGCCACGGGGCTGAAGCTGTTCCCGGCGGAGGTGGCATCGCCCCGCTTCCTCGCTGCCCAAAGGGCTGTGCTGCCAACGCAGGTGCCGGTACTGGCCGTGGGCGGCATAACACCGGAGACCCTGCATGAATGGCGTCCCATGGCCGATGGCTTCGGCCTGGGCTCCGCCCTCTACCGCCCGGGCATGGATGGGGCGGCCGTGCGGGCGGCCGCCCTGCGGTTCACGGCGCGACTTCGGAGACCTTGATTTGATGTCGCGGGGCGATGGGAGGGCCGCTGCGCTGCTTCACATATTGTGCGCTCCTGGTCCCACCGTCTCGATGAAGCGGGTGACCGCCGCATCCACGCCGGCCGCATCGGCGCTTTCCTGGTTATAATTATCCAGGTCCAGGCGCAGCACGGGGATGCCCGCTTCCTCCAGCGCCCGCAGCACGAACGGGTCGGCATCGGTCAATGCCACGGCCCCCTGGACGCCATGCAGGCGGGCATCACGCACGTGCCAGGCACCGGCCCAGGTGGGCATGCGCAGTTCGTCGCCCATGGTGACGAAACGCGCGGCGAGTGCCCGCATCGGGTCGCGCCCCCGGTCGTGATGGCGGATATAGCCATCGGCGGCAAGCGACAGATACATGGAGCAGACGAAGACCGCGCCATGGCTTTCCTCCCAGCGCTGGTAGAAGCCCATATCGCTCCACAGGCCGCGACCTACCCACATCAGGCGGACGCGCTCCTTCGCGCAGGCAGCATCCCCCGCCGCGGCACGGGCTGCCACCTCCTCATAAAGCGCCTTGGCGGCATCGCGGGCCCAGACGGAGCCGCGATGCCATTGCGGCACCATGGTGGCCGGCATCGTATCCACAATGCTGACGGGGGCGGGATATGTCGCGGCGATCAGGTCGCGGGTACGGCGATACCATTCCTCCTGCTCATTCACCAGATCCATCACTTCGGCGAAACGCTCCGGATCAAGATGTTTGCCCGTCGCCGCTTCCAGCCGCGCGACATGGGCCCGCAATTCCCCTTCCATCAGGTCCAGTCGCTCGGGCTCCAGATGCTGGTCCCAGTCGCCGGGCAGATCGTCCCACCAGTCGGTGGGGAGCTGCCAGCGGCTGTCGAAACTGCGCTGGTAGAGATAAAGGTCGGCCCCCGTCTCCATTGCCCACTGGCGGAAAAGGCGGGGGGTGGCGTCGGTGCCGGTCACGGCGGCCAGGAAATCCGGTTTCGGCAACCCGCCCCAGGGGGCATTCTCCGCATCCTCATCGAATGCGGCGGCCAGCCCTTGGGCGCTGTAGGCTTCCACATCGGCCGGATAATCCCGGTCGCGCAGCAGGCGGAAATAGCGGCCGGATTGCTGTTTCGCGGCCACGATGGACGCCCACCATTGGTTCACGACAAAGGGAATGTCCATGGCGCGCAGGATTTCCTGCGGTGCATTGGCATTGACCACGGCCAGCGGCGCGCCGGCCGCCACCTGTGCCCGCAGGCCCGCGAACCAGTCGCGCTGGAACTGCCCGAAACTGGCGACGGCGGACAGCGATTTGCGGCTGCGCGTCGGCGGCTTCAACGCTGCCCGGCCACCGCCGGCACGGGCGGGGGAGGGGGGTGGCTTTGGGGCCGGCGGTGCCGGCGGGGCCGTGGGATCGGCCAGGAAAGGGGCGAGCGTCGGGGGCATCTCACCATTGCCGTTCCAGGTCACGGCCAGGAAGGGCAGGCCGGCGGCGGCGCAGGCGGTCCGCAGCGGCTTCGTATCCCAGGGCGCCGCCTCGTCACCGGGGCGCAGGGCATGGAGCAGGGCGGCGGCACCGGCGCCTTTGGCCATGGTGATGATGGCGGCGGGATCGTCTTGGGTCCGGCGGGCCAGGGGGGCTTGCATGTCGCACCAGGGCCGCCCCCAATCCTGTCCCTCGCCCACCACAAGCGCGCCGGCCGCTTCCAGCCCGTCATACGTGCGGAAATCTTCCTGCGTGCTGCCGGTCAGGAACAGGGGCAATGCTGTAGGCACCACAGGCGGGGGATCAGCCAGCAGGGCCGACAGGGATGCTTCAACCTGTTCCGGCGGCAGGATGGCGGCGGCGGCCACGATCCTTGCCGCTTCGGCCCCCGTCAGCCGGCCTGCTGATCGCAGGTCCACCGCCTGGGCCAGCAGGGTGCGTAACCGGGCCTCGTCTGCTTCTGCCTGGGCCACATCACCCAAAGGTGCGCGGATATCGGCCAGCCAGTTCTGCGCCTGCGCCAGACGGTGGGCATTGTACCGCGCCACCGTTTCCCCCTCGCCATAGAGACGATCCAGGAAATGCACCGGCCCTAGCCGGTCACCCGCCTGTCGCGCCAGTTCGCGCAGGGCGGCGAAGACCTGGGGCTGTTCATTGTCGGCGCTGGTGATCAGGATCGGGTCGGGTTTGGCGTTGGCCCCCACCACCTGTTCCAGCAGCGACTTGCCCCGCACCGACAGGCCGGCGCCGCCCATCAGCGCGTCCATCATCGGCGTCGGGTCCGTTGTGGGAACCAGCCGCACGGGCAGCAGGCCTGCCGCACGCACAAGGGCGCGGGGGGCATCCACACCCAGCAGGCGAATGGGCCGAAACCCTTGGCTCCGCAGCGTTTCCAGCGTTCCGGCGGGATCGTCGGCGGCGGCCAGCAGCGGTGCCAGGGCGGGATGGCGGGCCATCAGATCACCCCTTGCTGCTTCAGGCGCTGCAACTGCTCGGGCGTGTAGCCGGTCAGGCGTTCATAGACATCGCTATTATGTTCGCCGATGGCCACCGGCAAGACGGGGTCGAAGCCGGTGCGCGCGCCGGAGAACAGGATGGGGATGCCCGCCGTGCGCAGGTCGATGTCAGAACTGTAGCTGGGATGGGCGATGGGCATCGTCTCGTTGCGGGTCATCACGCGCGGATCGACCAGCGCATCCTCCGGATGGCGCACAGGCGCCACGGGAACGCCCTCTGCCTCCAGGGCTGCCACCACCTCTGCCACCGGCAATGCCCGTGACCAGCCATTGATCCGCGCTTCCAGTTCGGTCGCGTTGGCGACGCGGGCGTCGCGGGTGGCGAATTGCGGATGCTGGAGCAGTTCCACCTGCCCCATGGCGCGGAACAGGCCGGCGGCCAGCTTGTCATGCACCGCCACCAGGGCGATGTAACCGTCCGCGCATTCAAACACGCCGAAGGGGGACAGGCGCTGTACCGTCAGGCCGGTACGCGACGGCATGCCGGCGGCGGCCATGGCCGACCAGTTCTCGATGGCGACGAACGACGTCAGCGCCCCCAGCATCGACACGTCGATATGCTGGCCCTCACCGGTCCGGTGCCTTTGTTCCAGTGCGGCCAGAATGCCGATCACGGCGAAGACGGGGGCCAGCATGTCGGCCATGGGCACCCCCATGCGCACCGGCGGTTCCCCCGGCGCACCCGACGTGTACATGGCGCCCGACAGGGCCTGGATGATCACATCCATGGCCTTGCCGCCTTCCGACCCGTTGGCCCCGAAACCGGACAGGGAGCAATAGATCACGCGCGGATTGGCGGCCTTGGCGGCGTCATAGCCCACGCCCAGCCGGTCGGCGGTGCCGCTGGTGAAATTCTCCACCACGATATCGCAGCCCTTCACCAGATCGGCAAAGACGGCCTTGGCGTCGGGGTGCTTCAGGTTCAGGCTGATGCCATGCTTGCCGCGCGCGCGGGTCAGGTGGGAGATGGAGATATCGTCCGCGTGCCGGCGTTCCACCACCACCCCGTCACGCCCCACATAGGGGCTGTTCTCCCGTGCCAGATCGCCGCCGACCGGGTCTTCCAGCTTGATCACCTCCGCCCCCAGCCCCGCCAGCAGCAGGGTGGCATAAGGGCCCGCCAAAGCGCGGGTCAGGTCCAGGACGCGCAATCCTTCCAGGGGGCGCTGCTGGCTGTTGTCGGTGCTGCTCATGCTCATGATCCTTGACGGGCGGACAGGGCGCCCTTGTCGCGCAGGGACTGGATGTCGGTTGGGGAAAGGCCGATGCCGGCCAGAATGGTGTCGCTGTCGCCGCCCGCCGGGGCCGCCGGTCGCGGCGGGGCGGCGGGCGTGTCGGACAGGCGGATGGGCAGGCCGATATGCGGGGCGGTGCCGCCACCCGGCAGCGGCACGTCAAACACCATGCGGCGCGCCCGGTTGTGCGGGTCGGACAGGGCGGCGGGCAGGTCATGCACGGGTGCGAATTGCGTATCCGCCGCCGCCAATATGTCCAGCCATTCGGCCAGGGTCTTGCTGCGGAAGATACCGGCCAGTGTGTCGGCGATTTCCGTCCGGCGGCTGACATCCATCTGCAAGCCGGCGAAATCCGGACGCCCTACGGCAACGCAGAAACGCTGCCAGTAGCGGGGTTCCATGTCGGTGGTGGTGATGAAACGTCCATCCGCCGTTTCCCAGATGCCGCTGTCGGCCCGTCGCTTGCCGCGTCCGGGTGCTTTCGACAGGTCGGGATTGCGGGAAAGGGTGCTGGCGATCAGGGCCAGCGAGGCGTCGGACATGGCGACATCGACATGCTGGCCCCGGCCCGTTACGCCCCGTGCAATGATGGCGGACAGGATGCCGATGACGGCGTTCGATCCGCTCAACAGATCGGCTACGGGCACGCCGGGGAAGCTGGGTTTGGCCGGGTCCTCCCCGATGCGGGACAGGGCGCCGGCGATGGCGAGTGCCACCGGATCATGCCCCGGCTTGTCCCGGTAGGGCCCCGTCTGTCCGCACAGCGTGACCGAGGCGTAGACCAGCCGTGGGTTGAGATCCAGCATGGCGGCGGCACCATAGCCCATGCTGTCCATCACGCCGGGCCGGTAATCCTCCACCAAAATGTCGGCCTTGGCCACCAGCGCCGCAATCACGGGGCGGGCGTCTGCGTGACCGGGATCAATGACCAGGCTGCGCTTGTTGCGGGCATAGATGTCACGGGCGCGCAAGTCCGCGCGGGCATCATCATCCAGCTTGTCCCAGCCGAACACCTGCGCCTGTTTGGCCAGTTCGCGCGGGTTTTCCACCCGGATGATATCGGCGCCCAGATTGCCCAGCATCCAGGTGCAATAGGGGCCGGGCAGGAACTTGGAAAAATCGACCACATTCAGGCCGGAAAGCGGGCCGTTCATCGCGCATCCTCCCGGCTGGTCCGGAACAGGGGGCCGGGCACGCGGAGGGTGCGGCCCGACACGGGATCGGCAAAGTCGGTGAAGGCGCTGCGTGCCGCGTGATGCGCGCTGTTCAGCACATCATCCGGTTCATCAATGGCAGACAGGCCCATGCCATGGCGGTTGGACTGGTCGGCCAGGAAGGCGCGGGTTTTGGTGGCGAAGAACGCCCCCACCACCTTCTCCCATTCCTTCAGCGTTTCCTGCGGCAGATCGGCGACCAGGATGCTCTCCCACTCCACCCCGGCCAGCGGCCCCGCCATGTCATCGGCCTGCATCAGGGCGACCATGGCACGCATCATGCCGGGATTGTCGACCAGGGCCCAGGTGACCCAGCCATCGGCCACCTTCCAGACCTGATTGACACCCGACTTCCCGCGCACCAGCAGATTGCCCTGCCGCCCGCCGACCTTGCCGGCCCAATCCCACATCACCGGCTCGCGGTAATTGGCCAGCACGGCAGATTGATAGGCCGACACGGTGACGCGCTGTCCCTTGTCCTGGCGGGCATGCAGCGCTGTCAATGCGCCGATCACCGCCTGGATGGCGCCCAGCGCATAGGCTTGCTGCCCCGGCAGGCGCAGCGGTTCCCGGTCCGGATCGCCGCCGATATGCAGCAGGCCCGACCGCGCCATCAAGGTCAGGTCGGTGGCCGGGCGGTCCGTACAGGCAAAGGGCGTCAGCAGCACATCGATCAGGTGCGGATAATCCGCCGGCGCCACACCCGGCAGCGGCCCATTGCGCAGCAGGATGTCGGCACCCGACAGCAGGGAAGGCAGGTCGCCATCGTCCAGCGCCACGCAACGCTTGTCCCGGTTCCACACCGGATCGGCCTTCTCGCCCTCCGCGGGGACCAGCCTTGTCACGGAGGCACCTAATTGCGCCAGCATATGGCCGGCCAGCGCGCCCAGTTCGCCCGTGGCGTCGATGATGGTCAGATGGTTCAGCATCATCATTCCCCTCACGCCAGCGCGCCGGCGGCGGTCAGTTCGTCGACCACGCCTGGGTCCATGCCCAGCAGGTCGACAAAGACGGCGCGGTTATCGCCACCCAGCAAGGGCGGCGGGCCGACATGGATGGCGGCATCGGAAAAGCGCAGCGGCGGTCCCGGCATCTCGCAATCGCCCAGCCTGTCATGCTGAATGCGATGGTAATGGCCGGCGCGTTCCAGTTCGGCGTCGGTGAACACGTCGCGCCCGTCATTCACGGCTTCCGCCGGCACCCCGGCGGCGCACAGGCGGTCGGCCAGCCGGTGCTTGTCCTGTGTCCGGGTCCAGGCGGCCAGGAGCGCGCGCAGGTCCGCCGCATGGGCCTTGCGTCCTTCAAGCGTGGCAAAACGTTGATCATCAATTCCCGCCAGCCCGGCCAAAACCTGCCAGTCCGCATCGTCCCGCGCGGCGATGGCGCACCATTGGTCGGGACCGCGGCAGGGGAACAGGCCGTGCGGTTCCATGCGCGGATCATCATTGCCGCGGCGCGGCTCGATCCCGCGCTGCCCGTCGGCCAGACAGTCGGACGTGACCAGCATCATCGGTTCCACCTGCGACACGTCCAGATGCTGGCCCTCGCCCGTCACCCGCCGATGTTCCAGCGCCGCCAGAACCGCCACTGTCGCCATCATCGGCGCCACCACGTCGCCATAGGCAAAGGGCGCCATGTGCGGCCCCCGGTCGGGCCAGCCGGACAGGGCGGCGAAACCGGATAGGGCAGCAGCCGAATTGCCATAGCCGCGCAGGTCGGACAGGGGGCCGGTGCGCCCGGTGACGCTGACCGACAGCAGGATGATGTCCGGCTTGATGGCTTTCAGGGTGTCCCAGGACAGGCCGATCCGGTCCATGTAGCCCTTGCCGAAATTCTCCACCACCACATCGGCCCAGGCGACCAGCTTTTTGGCCACCTCAATCCCGCGCGGGTCGTTCAGGTTGATGGTGACACCCTGCTTGCCGGTATTGGTGATGGCGAAGAAGGCGGATGCGTCATGGTGGCGCTTTCCATCCTTGAAGGGCGGGGACAGGCGGCCAAGGTCCAGGCGCTTGGCACTTTCGACCTTGATGATTGTGGCGCCGTAATCGGCCAGATCCTTGGTGGCGCGGGGGCCCGCGCCCACCCAACTGAAATCGGCGATGCGCAGCCCGGCCAGGGGGGCTTGCGGGGGGTTTTCGCGTGTCATGGCGACACCTCCGCCTGTTGCGGGTTTTCGGGGCCGAAACAGGCCGGGGTTTCCCCCCGCGCCCGTGCGGCGATCAGGTCCTGGGCATGGGTCAGGATCGGGTGCCCATCGACGTCGAAATGCGCCAGCTCGTCGGCGATGCGGCGGGCGTTCTCGGCGTAAAGGCTGCGGAACCGTTCCTGGTCCGCCGGCGGCAGGGCCATGATCATGCGCATGCCCAGATCCGCGCCCTTTTCCAACCCGCGCTCCTCAGCAACCAGGATCTGGCGGGCCAGGGCCGCTTCCCAGATCGGCTGCGTTTCCACCATCACCTGACGCAATTCCGGCGTCAGGCGCTGCCAGGCCTTGTCGGACATGGCACGCGCCGGATAGGCGCCGCGGTCGAAATGCAATGCCGTGAAATAAGGCGCCACTTCCCCGAAATGCAGCGATGTGATCGTGTCTGCCGGGGCCACGACCCCGTCGATCACACCCTTGGCCAGGGCGGAATAAACCTCTCCCATCGGCATATTGACGGGATCGGCGCCCAGGTCGCGCAGCATGCCCAGTGCCTCGGTCTGGGCCCGCAGGCGCAGGCCGCGCAAATCCTCCAGCGTTTCAATCGGCTTGTGCCGCGTCAGCACGCCGGGGAAATTGCCGCCCTGTACCGCCAGCACATGCAGCCCTTCCAACTCCTTACCGAAGACGGGGAAGGCGGCTTCCAGGCATTTATAGATGGCGACCTGATCAGGCAGATCCTTGATGTCGCCATAGAAACCGGCCTGCCCGCGCAGGGCATGCGCCCCGCCCCTGGCATAGATGGGCGTGATCAGGCCGATATCGGCCACGCCATGGCGGATTTCCACCATGCTCTGGTCGGAGGAGATCAGCGATCCCGACCAGAAGGGTTTGATCACCAGCTTGCCGCCGGATTTCGCCGTCACTGCCTTCATCCACTCCTGATCGGCCCTGCTGAACGGGTGGGTGGGCGGATAGGGGCTGGCATAGGACAGGATGACGGCGCCGGGCGCCGGTTCTTCCTTGCCGCCACAGGCGGACAGGGCAATCAGGGCGCAGGCGGCGAGAAGATGTTTCAGATACTTGCCCATCATCATGCCCCCAGCACGGATGGCAGCCACAGCGTCACCGCCGGGAAGGCAATGATGACCGCCAGATGCACGAAATCGATGGCCAGGAAGGGCACGATGCCCCGGAAGATGGTGCCCAGCGGGATATCCTTGGCGATGCCATGGATGACGTAGCAGTTCAGCCCCAGCGGCGGATGCACGAAGCCGATTTCCATGGTGCGCACCAGGAAGATGCCGAACCAGATGGGCGACAGGCCCAGTTCAACGATGATGGGCAGGAAGATGGGCGCCGTCAGCAGCATCAGCGCCAGCCCGTCCAGGAACGATCCTAGCACCAGCAGCAGCAGGGCGATCACCAGCACCGCCACCATCGGGCCGGCCCCCAGATCGGTCACCAGGGCCGACATGTGGCCGGTAATGCCGGTCAGGCTGACGAAAGTGGAAAACAGGATGGCGCCGATGATGACGACATAGATCATGCCCGTGGTGCGCAGCGTGTCCGCCAGCGCCTTGGTCATGGCGGCGCGCGTCAGCGCCCCCCGGATGGCACAGAGCAGGAAGGAACCGACAGCCCCCACCGATGCGGCCTCCGTTGGGGTGAACCAGCCGACCATCAGGCCGCCGACCACGAACATGACCAGCGCCAGGATATCGATGATCCGCCGCAGTGCCGGCAGCCGGTCCCGCCACGGCACCCGCGCCGTCTTCGGTCCCAGTTCGGGCCAGATGCGGCACAGGATATAGATGCCGACCATGTAGAACAGGGCCTGGCTCAGCCCCGGTATCACGGCGGCGGCGAACAGGCGACCGATGGATTGTTCGGCGATGATGCCGAACACGATCAAGGCACCGGATGGCGGGATCAACGCGCCCAAGGTGCCCCCGGCAGCCAGCGCCCCGGTCGCGAAGGCGGGGGAGTAGTTGTGCTTGCGCATCTCCGGCAAGGCCACGGAACCGATGGTGGCGGCGGTGGCGAGGCTGGAGCCGCTGATGGCGCCGAACCCGGCACAGCCGGCGATGGAGGCCAGCGCCAGCCCGCCCGGCCGGTGGCCGATGAAGCGCGCGGCGACATCGAAGAAATCCCGGCTGGCACCAGCCGCAAAGCATAGATGCGCCATCAGCAGGAACAGGGGCAGCACGCCCAGTTCATATTTTGCGATGGTCTCAAACGCCACCACGCCGGCCTTGATCATGGCCGCTTCCGGTGTGACCAGGATGGCGATGCCCCCGGCCCCCACCGCGGCCAGGGCGACGCCGATGGGCAGCCCCAGGGTCAGCATGATCAAAAGAACGAGGACGCCCGCGGCACCCCAGAGTTCAGGCGTCATGGCCGGGCTCCGTCGGTTGGGTCAGGGCGCGCCACAGGAACAGGCCGGCGATCAGCAGGCAGGAGCCGATCCAGACCAGCCGCAGCCAGCGCAGGGGAAGGCCCAGGATCTCCGTCACTTCGAACCCCGCCCACAGATCGGCCGCAACCCAGGCGGACCCGGCGGCCAGGAACAGGAAGAACAGGCAGGAGATGAGGTCGGCGCCGTGGTCCATGCGCCGGTGCCAGAGGGTGCCCAGCCGCTCGATCAGGATATGAACGCGGGCATGGGCGCCGGACAGGGTGGCGCCGACCATCGCGGCCGAGGCCGCCAGCACCACGCTGGCCTGCACAATCTCAATCGCGCCCAGGAAGGTGAAGCCGACATGCCGGCCCAGCACGGCGATGGCATCGGCGGACATGGCGACCAGCAGACCTGCCGACCCCAGAAGGAAGGAAATCCGGGTCATAAGACCGCCCTTGGCTGGCGGTGGTTTGTCAAAGCGTTGTGCCAAGATGCCTCCCGTTGGTCTTTTCTTCGGCCCCACTTCCGTCATCCCCGCTTTCGCGGGGATGACGGTCGAAACCAAATCAAACCGGCTCCACTCACCAGATACGTTCTAACCGGATGACACCCTCAGAATGTCACCCGCACCCCGCCATAGGTCATGCGCGGCGCTTTGTAGGTGACCATCTGATTGCCATTGGCGGGCGACGCCACGCCATTGGCAATCACGGCCTTGTTGGTGATGTTGCTCATCGCCACGAACAGTTCCCAGCCGCCCGAGGCCGGCACGAAGGTGATGCGGCCATCGAATACATCATAGGCGCCCTGGGCCACGGCTTCGGTATTGTCGATATCGATGTAATAGCTGCTGGAATGGCGCCAGTCGCCGCGCAGGCGCAGGGCGGCACCGTCCGCCGAAACCGGCACCTCATAGCTCAGGCCCAGATTGGCGGTGAATTTCGGAACGAACGGCAGTTCATTATCCAACGTCAGCAGGACGGTGCCGGGCGTTGCCTGCTGCGGCAGCAGGGAGGTGAACTTGAAATCGGTATAGCCAAGGCCCGCCTGCAGGGTCAGGCCTTCGGCCAGCAGGGCCGTGGCTTCGGCTTCCAGCCCCTTGATCTCGCCATCACCGCCATTGGTTTCCAGGCGAATGAAGGCGCCCGTGGCATCGGTGGTGTTGCGGGTGATCTGGATGTCGTCATACTCGCTGAAATAGGCGGCCAGGTTCAGGCGCAGGCGACGGTCGAAGAAATCACCCTTGAAGCCGGCCTCGTAGGCGGTCAGCTTTTCCGGGTCGAATGTGTTGAACAGGTCGGCGCGGGTGGGGCGGCCATTGACGCCGCCGGCCTTGAAGCCCTTGGACCAGGAGACATAGGCCATCATGTTGCGGTCGAGCTTGTATTCAGCGCCCAGCTTGGGCGTGAACACGTCCCAGGTGTCGCCTGCCCTGACATTGTTGAAGCTGACCAGATTGTTCTGCGAGGGCCGCACCTCGTAGTACCGGAAATCCTTCTTCTCCTTGCTCATCCGCGCGCCGGCCGTCAGGCTGAGCGCGTCGGTGACCTTATAGCCGGCATGGGCGAAAGCGGCATAGGAGGAGCCATCCAGCCAGCGATTGCCCAGGCGGGCCTGATCATAGCGCAGGTTGTTGGGATTATTGGCGCCACCCAGGCAGGAGGCGGGGCCGGTGCCGCTGGCCGGGCAGACCGAGGCCGCCACGCCCGGCGGGGCGATGGAACGGTTGGGGGCGGCCCGCAGGGCATCGACCAGACCGACAAGCTGGCGCGAGGACTGCGTATCGGTGGCCTTTTCCTCGAAATACCACAACCCGACCAGCCAGTTCAGCCGGTCGTCGAACGCAGTGCCGCTGAACTGGAATTCCTGGCTGAACTGATGCTGCTGCACGCTGATGCCGGCCGATGCCACGATGTCGGCGGGGGTGCCGTCAGCGTCCGCCTTGCTGCGCACATCCAGGTCGCGATAGGCGGTGATGGATTTCACATTCACCGCCCCGGGGCTCCAGTTCACGACGCCGGACACGCCCCAGACATCGGAATTGGCGTAGGAGGTGGAGGTCGAATAGGTGGTCCAGGGCTTGGGCGCCACCCAGCGATTGTCATAGACCATGCCCTGCGGGGCCAGGACGACGCGATTATACAGCTCGATATTGGGCGCGCTGGCGGCGTCGTTGAAAATGGCGACGGCCTGATAGTCGGTCGCGGCCTGACGCTCGCGGGTGATGTCGCCCGACAGGGTGATGGACAGCGTGTCGGTGGGCGTCCAGGCCAGCGTGGCGCGGCCGCTGCGCACATTCACGTCGTTGCCGTTGCGCTGGCTGCCATCGGCCGACGGCAGCAGCCGCTTGTAATAGCCGTCCTGATCGCGCGACAGGGCGCTGACGCGCAGGGCCAGTGTGTCTTCCACCAGCGGCACGCTGACAGAGCCGCCGACATCCAGCCGTCCGTAATTGCCGATGCGCATTTCGGCCACGCCGCCGAAATCATCCGACGGTGCCTGGGTGGTGATGTTGAGCGCACCGCCCGACGTGTTCTTGCCGAACAGCGTGCCCTGGGGCCCGCGCAGCACCTCCACCCGTTCGATATCCAGCAGTTCCAGTACGGCACCCGGCGCACGGGCCAGATAGACGCCATCGATATAGATGCCGACGGCCGGGTCCTTGGTGATGATGAAATCCGGCTGGCCCACGCCGCGGATGAACAACTGGGCGAAATTGCTGCCGCCGGAGCCGTTGCCGGAGGTCGTCATCTGAAAGTTCGGGGTGGATTCCGCCACGCCCCGCAGATCGACGACACCCTTCTCCCGCAGGTCTTCTGCCGTCAGCGCCGTGATGGCGATGGGCGTGTCCTGCAGGTTCGTGGACCGGCGCTCGGCCGTCACGATGATCTCTTCAAGCTGGATGGGAGACGGTGCCGGCTGGGCCTGGGCCAAGGCGGGCAGGGCATAAAGACCGACGGCCAGCGCAACAGGCGCGGCGCCGCGAGGCGTCCACTTCTGGAACATTTCATCCTCCCTGGATGTACGGGTGGGGTTGTTTGCCCCTGCGAAGGCTCTCTCGCCTTTCGTTATCGTTCATAACATATATAGTTGATGATCACAACTATCTAAATTCGCGAATGCGATCCCGGAGAACGGAATTTGCGGACAGGGTGGGCCGCTTTCCGCTATCAAGTTTTGGTGCCAACCCCTCTTCCTTTCCGACGATGACCATGGCGAACGACAAGAATGATGCGACCGACACACCCCAGGTGGATCTGGGGCGTCTCAGTGACTTTATCGGCTTCCGGCTCCGCCGCATCCAGAACCATCTGTCGCGTAATTTCTCTGCCCGCAATGCCGAATGGAACCTGCGGTCCGGGCTGTTCAGTTCGCTGGCCATCATTGCCGCCAATCCCGGCATTTCCCAGAATCTCCTGTCGCGGGAAGTGGGATTGGACAAGTCGGCGACCGTGCAGATTGTCGATGACCTGGAAAGTCGCGGCTGGGCCGAACGGCGCCGGTCACCGACCGACCGGCGCTTTTACGAACTGGTCGTGACGGACAAGGGCCAGGATGCGCTGTCGCAGCTTCTGGCCAACCTGGAGGAGACAGAGCGGGACGTGATGGCGCATCTGTCACCTGCGGAGCGCACCCTGCTGCTGGAGCTGCTGGATCGGATTTATCAGAGCTGTTTCAAGGGGTAAACATCAGGCAGCAAGGCCCGCGTCCAAACAAAACAATTATATTATATAATCAATTTTGGGCCAATCCGGGCGGTCTTGTGATGGTGCCGGCCGGCGAGGCATGATTGGCTCGCCGATGACAGGCGGGCTTGCAGCCGCGGCAGCGCTTTGATCCCCGCTCCGGACAAGTACGGCTTTCGCCGATAAATCACGGCAGGGCACCCGGGGTGATGCGGGGTTTGGGGGACGGCTTCTCCCTTTCGGGCGCCGCGTGCCGAAAAATCGTTGAAGAGATAATCTGTTATATTGAATTACGATTTATCCTGACGTATCGTTGGGCAACTCAACGAATCAAGAGCCCGGACCCGCATCCCGCGACCGGGCCGTCTCAAGGGAGAAGCCCCATGACCAGACTGGCATCGCGTCCGGTGGCGCGCCTGCTCACCCTGTTGCTGGCCGGCAGCGCCATCACCCCGGCCGCCCTGGCCCAGACCGACGGCATGCCCGTGCTGGAGGAGATCGTGGTGACGGCGGAGCGCCGGACCCAGAGCCTGCAGGACGTGCCGATCAGCGCCACCGTATTGTCGGGGGAGGACATCATCCGCAAGGGCGTGTCCAACCTGGCCGATATCCAGCAGGTTTCCCCCTCCATCGCCATCAATCAGGTGAACCGTTCCACCTACGTCAATATCCGTGGCGTCGGCATCGCGCAGACGGCGCCCAGTTCCAGCCCCGGTGTCGCCTATTACATCGACGGGCAGCTGATCCCGCATGAACAATTCATCAGCCAGTCCTTCTACGATATCGGCTCGCTGGAGGTGCTGCGCGGTCCCCAGGGTACGCTGACGGGCCAGAATTCCACCGGCGGTGCCATCTATGTGCGCACCCCGGAGCCGGAATTCGGTGTGGTCAAGGGCTTCATCGACCAGACCATCGGGTCCTATGACTGGTTCCGCACGACCGGCGCCCTGAATGTCGGGTTGGGCGATAATGTGGCTGTCCGTGTGGCCGCCGTCCGCGACAAGCGCGACAGTTTCACCAAGAATATCGGCCCCAGCCCCAGCTCCCCCGGCAATATCGACCTGGAGGCGGCGCGTATCAACGTCGCGCTGCGCAACAATGCCGAAACGCTGCGCATCAACCTGCGCGGGGAATATTTCAACAGCAATACCGACAACAACGCCGTCAAGCGGCGCAATGATACGGTCAGCAGCAATCCCTATGTCATCCAGGAAGACGCCATATCCTACCTGAAGCAGGAAGGATACCGCCTGTCGGCAGAGGTGAAATGGTCCCTGTCCGACAGTGTCGATCTGCGCGCCCTGACATCCTGGCAGGATGGCAGCACAACCGACCAGACCGATGGCGACCGTACCGCCACGGCGTTGCCGCGCCCGCCGGCCGCCAATGTCGGCCGCGTCGGCTTCACCGACACGACGATCGAGACCCTGATCAACGAGGTGAACCTGCTGTCGGCGGGCGACGGGCCGTTCACCTGGGTGGTCGGCGCCTTCCGCATGGATGAGGACATCCCCCTGTCGGTCCTGCGCGACAACAACAACACCGTCGATTTCGTCTCCTCCACCTCGACCATCATTTCCAAGGTGACGAACAAGTCGCAGTCCCTGTTCGGTCAGGCAAATTTCTTCGCGACCGAACAATGGGAACTGATCCTGGGTGCGCGCCATTCCTGGGACGACCAGACCTATAACCGCATCGCCTCGGCCGGCGGCACGGGGGTCAGCAAGCTCAGCTCGAAGGAACTGACGGGCAAGGTCGGCGCCAATTACCATGTCACCGACAACACGATGCTCTATGCCAGCGTGTCGCGCGGCTACAAGGCCGGGGGCGGCAACCTGCCGGCTGCCAGCCCCGCCTTCGGGCCGGAAACCAATCTGGTGTACGAGGCCGGGTGGAAGACCACCCTGCTGGATCGCCGCCTGCGCCTGAACGGGTCGCTGTTCTATTCCGACTACAAGGACATGCAGCTTGCCAGCCTTGCCAACGGCCTGCCCCTGACCCAGAACGCCGCGGCCGGCCAAGCCATGGGCGGGGAACTGGAACTGGAAGGCCGGTTCGGTGCGCTGGGCTTCAATGCCGGCCTGGGCTATCTGGACGCGGAATTCGCCAAGGACACAACCTTGCAGAACACGGTTGCCAACCGCAACGAACTGGTGCGCAAGGGCAGCACATTGCCCTTCTCGCCCGAATGGACCGTCAATGCCGGGGTGCAGTACGAAATCATGGCCGGGGAGACAGCCATAACCCCCCGCCTGCAATGGAGCCATGTGAGCCAGAGCTATGCGACGCCGTTCCCCAGCATCGTCACCACGCTGCCGTCGCGCGACGTCGTGGATGCGCGCCTTTCCATCGACCCGACGGAGGCGGTCCGTCTGGAACTGTTCGTCACCAACCTGTTCGATGAAACCTATATCGCCAGCCAGTTGCAGAACTCCTCTTCTGCCGATGGTGGCATCATCTATGGCGCCCGCCGGCAATATGGCGCGCGCCTGACCTACCGGTTCTGAGCGGAGGTATAAGGGGAATGCGGTCCTTCGTTTCCGCCCTGGCCTTGGCGACGGCCCTTGCCCTGCCGGCTGGTGCGGCCTGGTGGTCACCCGGTGACGGCACGCCGTTTCCGGCACAGTTGGATGATGCCGACCCGGATGGCGTTACCCGCCTGCTGCTGGATGGCGGACCGATGGAAACGAAGGGCCATCCCTTCTTCGAGGCGAAAGGCAGATATGGCCGCGCCTGCGTCACCTGCCACCAGCCCGCGGACGGGATGAGCCTGTCGGCTGAAACCGCCCGTATCCGGTGGGATGAAACGGGCGGCGGGGACCCTTTGTTCGCCGCTGTCGACGGTGCCAACTGCCCCGACCTGGCCCAGGGGGAGCGGGCATCCCATTCCCTGCTGCTGGACCATGGCCTGTTCCGCATCGCGCGGCCCTGGCCGCCCGCCGATCATGAGGGACGGAAGATCGAACCCGACTTCACGCTGGAGGTCGTGCGCGATCCGACGGGGTGCAACCTGTCCAAGGTCTGGGGCCTGTCTTCCCCCGACCCGCAGGTATCCGTGTTCCGCCGTCCGCGGCCGGTGGCGAATTTCAAATATATTCTGGCCATGGGTTTCGCCGTCGATCCCAAGGTGGGCCGGCCGCTGCCCATCGATCCGGAAACGGGACGGATGGTCAGCGGCAACCTGATGGCCGATCGCCGCGTCCTGTCGCTGGAAGCGCAGATGCGCGATGCTGCCCATTCCCATATGGGTTTCGACGCCCTGACGCCTGACGATATCCGGCGCATCCGCGATTTCCAGGACCGTATCTTCGTGGCGCGGCAGCGCGACCGGGTCGGTGGTGAACTGGATGATATGGGAGCCCGTGGCGGCCCTGAAACACTGGCAAGGTCCGAACCCGGCCGCCTGGGCAGCCAGGGGACGGCTGTGTGGAGCGAGTTCGCGGCCTGGGAAAACATCCCCGCCGATGCCGACATCACGCCCGAACAGCGTGCCTATCGGGAATCGGTGGCGCGGGGAGCGCGTGTCTTCCGGGAAAAGATGTTCCTGATCACCGACAGCGCCGGGATCAATTCCCCTGTCGGGTTCGGCAACCCCGTGCGCAATTCCTGCGTCTTCTGCCATAATATGAGCCAGATGGGCATGGATGTGGCGCCCGGTCAGGTGGATCTGGGCACCACATCCATGCCGTTCGCCGACCCGCAGCCGCATCTGCCCCTGTTCCGCATCACCTGCCAGGGGCCAGCCCATCCGCATTACGGAAAGGTGATCCATACCCATGATCCGGGCTATGCCCTGACCACAGGCCGGTGCGAGGATGTGGGCAAGATCACGCTGCAGACCCTGCGCGGGCTGACGGGCCGGGCGCCCTATTTCGCCAACGGTTCCGCCCCCGACCTGCGGGCCGTGATCGACTATTACGACCGGCGCTACAATATCGGCTATACCGAGCAGGAGAAGCGCGATCTGGTCAATCTGATGGGGGCGCTCTAGATGCGGCGGGTCATTCCGGCATTGTTGGTCTTGGCGACCATTACCGGCGCGGCGCCGGCGGCAGAGGCGGTGCGCTTCATCGGCTGTCCCGTCTATCGCGACACCGATGCCGGCCGCAAGTCCGGCTGCTGGCTGGCGGAGGAACGGGAGACGGGCCGGCGCTTCGACATCACGCAATCAGCCACCAAGCCGGACTGGTCCATGGCCGTGCTGGTCGAAGGGCGCATTGCGGAAAGACAGGATAATGCCTGTGGTGCCACTGTGCTGGAACCGGTGCGGGTTTCGATCCTGCCGGAGCAGGCCTGCACCCGCGTCCTGATCCCGGCGGAAGGGTTTCCGGGCCGCCGCTTCGTGCTGCCCCCCCGCAACATCCGGCCGCTGCATGCGCCCGACCCGGCCCCGCCGCCGCCCTACAGTGCCACGCTGTTTCCCATTCCCTTCGATTTCGGCCGTGATTTCGTCGTCTATCAGCAAAGCGACTGGATGCTGGTGAATGCCGCCGCCTATGCGCGGGCGGCCGGGGGCAGGGTGCTGGTCACCGGCTATGCGGAGACGGAGGTGCAGCACGTTTCCGGCCAGACCCTGACCGAACCCGCCGATCTGGCCCGCCGCCGTGCGGAGATGGCACGGCTCTGGCTGGTCAGCCTGGGCGTGGCGCCGGACCGTGTCACATTGGACTGGAAGACCGATCCCGCGCCCTTGGCCGACCCCGCCTTCGACGGGTTGACCGAGACATCCCGCCGCCGTGTCGATATCAGGGTGGAGCCCTGACCGTCCGCCGGCGTGCGGGAGGGACGGTCGGTCCCATCGTCCGATCAGATCACCCCATCGTCGCGCAGCGCCTGCAACGCCGCCTCGTCCAGTCCCAGTTCGGCGGCCAGCACCCCGTCGGTATGTTCGCCCAGCATGGGCGGCGGGGCGTAGTCTCGGATGGGGGTCTGGGAGAAGTTCAGCGGGCTGCGGATCACCGACAGGTCGGGTGCCAGCGGATGGGCGACCGGCACGGCCATGCCGCGGTGACGCACCTGGGGATCGGCGAAGACCTGGCCGATATCATTGATGGGACCGCTGGGAATGCCGAAGGCTTCCAGCCGTTCCAGCCAGACGGCCACGCTGCGTCGCCGGAAGATGGCGTCGAACGTGTCGGTCAGGGCGTCGCGGTTCTCCACGCGCAGGATGTTCGTGCGGAACAGCGGGTGGTCTGCCAGATCGGGCCGCTCCACCGCCTCGCACAGGCGGACATACTGCGCGTCGTTGCCTGCCGTCAGCATGATGGCGCCATCGGCGCAGGGGAACAGCGTGGAGGGCATGCCGCCATTGCCCTGTGTTCCCCGCCGCACCGGCACCTCGCCGCTGGTCAGGTGGATCTGGGCATAGTGCGACAGGGCGGCGACGCCGCAATCCAGCAGTGCCACGTCGATATGCTGGCCTGTACCGCCATTGGCGTCACGGCTGTAAAGCGCGGCCAGGATGGCGTTGGAAACGTTCAGGCCCGTCAGCACGTCCACGATGCTGGGCCCCACCTTCATGGGACCGCCGCCGGGTTTGTCGTCGGGCAGGCCTGTGACACTCATCAGGCCGCACTGCCCCTGGAACACGGCGTCGTAGCCGGGCTTGGCCGCATAGGGCCCCGTCTGGCCATAGCCGGTGACGGAACAATAGATCACGCCGGGGTTCAGCGCCTTCACGGCGTCATAATCCAGGCCATAGCGCTTCAGGTCGCCGACCTTGTAGTTCTCCAGCACGATATCGGCCTTCGCCGCCAGCGCGCGGACGATCTCCTGTCCCCTGGAATGGGCGATATTGACGGTGACGGATCGCTTGTTGCGGTTGGCCGACAGATAGAAGGCATTCTCCCGCGTGGGCCTGCCGTCCGTGCCGGTTAGATAAGGGGCGCCGAAGACGCGGGCATCGTCCCCGCTGCCCGGCCGTTCCACCTTGATGACATCGGCGCCCAGGTCGCCCAGCATCTGTGCCGCCAGGGGCCCCGCCAGCACGCGCGAAAGGTCCAGCACGCGGATATTGTCCAGGGGCAGTCTCGCCATGGTCCGTTCCCCCTCCTCACAGCCGCTCGAAGATGGCCGCCACGCCCTGGCCGCCGCCGACGCACATGGTTTCCAGCCCATAACGGGCCCGTCGCCGCTGCATCTCGTGCAGCAGCGAGACCATGATGCGCACGCCCGTGGCGCCGATCGGATGGCCCAGGGAAATCCCCGACCCATTGACATTCAGGCGCGACGGGTCGTCCCAGCCCCAGCCCTTCAGCACGGCCAGCACCTGTACGGCGAAGGCCTCGTTCAGTTCCACCAGGTCCATATCGTCCCAGGAAAGGCCCGTGCGGGCGAACAGCCTGGCCACAGCCGGCACGGGGCCGATGCCCATGATGGCCGGATCGCAGCCGGCCGATGCCCAGCCGGCCAGGCGCGCCACGGGCACCAACCCCAGGGCCGCGGCGCGATCCTCCGCCACCACCAGACAGGCGGCGGCGGCGTCGTTCTGCTGGGCGGCATTGCCGGCGGTGACGGTGCCGCCCTTCATGATGGGGCGCAGGGCGGACAGGCTTTCGGGGCTTGTATCGCCGCGCACGCCCTCATCCCGGTCGAACAGGTCGATGGCGCCCTTGCGGCCGGGCACGGGCACGGGCGCGATCTCATCCGCGAACAGGCCGGCTTCCCAAGCGGCGGCTGCGCGGCTCTGGCTGCGCGCGGCATAGGCGTCGGCCGCTTCCCGTCCGATGCCGTCACGCCTTGCCAAATTCTCCGCCGTTTCGATCAGGCCGGAGATGGGGCCGAACCGTTCAACCGGCTGCGACCGTTCGCGGCCCCGGTCCAGCCGGTCGTAAAAGGACACGGTGCCGGACCGTGCGCCCTTGCGCATGCTGGTGCTGTAATATTCGATATTGCTCATGCTTTCCACGCCGCCGGCCAGCACGACATCGGCGGCGCCCGTTTCCACCATCATCACGGCGGTGGCGATGGACAGCAGGCCGCCACCGCAGCGGCGGTCCACCTGGATGCCCGCCACCTCGACCGGCAGCCCGGCGGCCAGCGCCGCCCAGCGGCCGATGCAGGGGGCCTCGCTGTTGGCATAGCTCTGGGCGAAGACCACTTCGTCCAGGGCGGCGGGATCGATGCCGGACCGGTCGATGACGGCCTTGACGATATGGGCGGCCAGGGCCTCCGCCGGCATATCCTGCAGCCGCCCCAGGAACTTGCCCACGGGCGTGCGCAGCGGGGTCGCGATGACGGCGCGTCTCATCTTCAATCGTTCCGGTTCCATTGAGGCCTGCCGGCTGATTAGCGCATGGCCGGGGCGCCTGTTCAGCCCCCCGGCCGATAACATCACGTGTGCGATGGCTGTCCGGGGCCCGCTTGTCCTGGCCCGCCGCTGTCTTGATGGTGGGCCGGATTTGACGGGGTGGGAGGCCCGCCGGTGGATATCGAACCCTTGCTGCGCCCGATGCGGCTGCGCGGGCTGGAACTGCCCAACCGCGTGGTGATGTCGCCCATGTCGCGCTATGCCAGTCCGGACGGGGTGCCGGGGCCGGACGTGGTCGGCTATTATGCCCGCCGTGCCGCCCATGGCGTGGGGCTGGTCGTGACGGAAGGTGTGGCGATCGACCATCCGCTTTCCGTGGACCATCCGGCCGCCCCGCGCCTGTTCGGGGCCGATGCGCTGGCCGGCTGGTCCGGCGTGGTGACGGCGGTGCATGCTGCCGGCGGCCGCATCTGGCCGCAGCTCTGGCACCAGGGGCCGATGTGGAATGTGGAAAGTACCCGGCTGGGGGTGCGCACGCCGTCGCTGCGCCCGTCGGGCATCTGGGGTCCGGCGGACGGCACCATCTCCATCCCCGCCGAGGCCAAGGCGGCCGCGCTGCCCGTCACGCTGCCGGCCGGTGACGGCGACATCCAGGATGTCATCGACGCCTATGGCCGGGCGGCGGGCGCGGCCAAGCGGCTGGGCTTCGACGGCATCGCCATCCATGGCGCGCACGGCTATCTGATCGACAGTTTCCTGTGGTCCTTCACCAACCGGCGGGATGATGGCTGGGGTGGGGACGCGGAACGGCGGGCGGCCTTCGGGGCGGCCGTGGTACGCGCCGTGCGCGCCGCCGTGGGGCCGGATATGCCCATCTGCCTGCGCCTCTCGCAGTTCAAGATGCAGGATTACCGGGCGGTACTGGCCGACAACCCGGACGATCTGGGCCGTTTGCTGCGTCCGCTGGCCGATGCCGGCGTGGATCTGTTCGATGGCAGCCAGCGCTATTTCGATACGCCGGTCTTCGATGGCTCCGCCCTGAACCTGGCGGGGTGGATGCGTCTTCTGACGGGGGTGCCGTCGATGGCCGTCGGTGGTGTCGGGCTGGACAAGGCGCGCGGTCCTGCGCGCCATATCGACGACAGCCAGACCGCCACCAACAATCTGGACCGCGTGCTGGCAAGGATGCGGGCGGGAGAGTTCGACCTGATCGCGGTCGGCCGGTCCCTGCTGAACGATCCGTGCTGGCTGGAACGGGTCCGGACGGGGCAGCCATTCCTGCCGTTCGACCCCGCCAACCTGCAAAGGCTGACCTGATGACCGCGACGGAACCGACCCTTGAACAGCGCCTGGACCGGATGGAATCGCATCTGGCCATCCAGCAATTGCCCGTGCGCTATGCCCTGGCCGTGGATGGTCGCGATATCGACGCCTGGACCGGCCTTTTCGTGCCCGATGTCGATTGCGGCCGGTATGGCCGGGGGCGCGACGTGCTGAAATCCATCATCACCCCGCTGCTGCGCGGCTTCTACCGTTCCGTCCATCTGATCTGCGGGCAAAAGCTGGATTTCGACGGCCCCGACCGGGCGACCGGCGCGGTCTATTGCCGGGCGGAGCATGAGGAGGCCGGGCGCTGGATCACCATGGCCATCCTCTATTTCGATGAATATGCCCGGGTGGACGGCGAATGGTTCTTCGTGCGGCGCCGGGAAAAGCATTGGTATGCCAGTGACTGGGCCAAGCGGCCGACGGCGCCCTTCAACGATTGGCCGGGCCGGGACCTGCCGCCCCGCCTGCCGGGGGATTTTCCCGGCTGGACGGATTTCTGGCAGGGCGTGGACGTGACGGGCCTGACCGGCCTGCCTGTGGAAGGGGGGATGAAATGACCGGCGGACAGCGTTTCGCGGGCCGATCCGTGCTGGTGACGGGCGGCGCGTCCGGCATCGGCCGTGCCGCAGCCCTGGCCCTGGCGCGGGAAGGGGCGCTGGTGACCATCGGTGACCTGGACGCGGAAGGCGGGCGGGCCGTGGTGGCGGAAATCACCGCATCGGGCGGGCAGGCCCTTTTCCAGCGCACTGACGCCACGGCGGAGGGTGACATCGCGGCCCTGATTGCGGCGGCAGTGGCCGCCCATGGGCCGCTGGCCCATGCCTTCAACAATGTCGGCCTGTCGCGGCATGGCGGGATGGAGGACATGTCGCGGGAGGATTGGGACTGGACCCTGGCCGTGTCGCTGACCTCCACCTTCCTGTGCATGAAGCATGAACTGCCCGTCATGGCGGCGCGCGGTGGCGGCGCGATCGTCAACACCGCGTCCATGTCGGGCCGGATCGTCACGCCCGTGGCGTCGCCCGCCTATTGCGCGGCCAAGGCCGGGGTCGTCCACCTGACCGCCTATGCCGCGCACAGCCATGCCGCCAGGGGCATCCGCGTCAACAGCGTGTCGCCGGGGCTGGTCGCCACACCCGTGGTTGCCCGTATGTTGACGCCCGAACAGCAGGTGACCGTCGCCTCGGGCGCGCAACTGATCGGCCGGGCCGTGACGCCGGAGGAGGTGGCCGCCACCGTCCTGTTCCTGCTCAGCGACGATGCCGCCATGATCACGGGCACGGACACGGAGGTCTGCGGCGGCCGGCGCCAGGGGTGAGGGGCCGGTGCGGCGGGGGGCCAAGGATCAGAAGCATGATCCATTCGGCCCCGGGCGGCGGCATCGCTGGCGGCGATGGGACGGGGCTTCCTATGATGCCGGAACAGAGACGCCCTGAACCCGATGCCAGGACCATGACGACATCACCAAACGCCGGTGCCGATATCCCGGACGACATCCAGGATGCCATCCGCCGCCTGATCCGCTGGGCCGGGGACGATCCCGGCCGCGAGGGGCTGGCCGATACACCGCGCCGCGTGGCCAAGGCGTGGAGGGAATATTGCCGCGGCTATGCCGACGACCCCGCCTTCCATCTGTCGCGGATATTCCACGAGGTCGGCGGTTATGACGAGATCGTGCTGCTGAAGGATATTCCGTTCCAGTCGCATTGCGAGCACCACATGGCCCCGATCACGGGCCAGGCGCACATCGCCTACCTTCCCGACAGACATGTGGTGGGCATCTCCAAGCTGGCCCGCGTGCTGCATGCCTTCGCCCGCCGCCTGCAGGTGCAGGAACGGCTGACGGCGGAGGTGGCGGACTGCATCTGGGAGCATCTGAAGCCGCTGGGCGTGGCCGTAGTGATCGAGGCGACGCACGGCTGCATGACGGCGCGCGGCGTCAATACGCCGGGCGTCACCATGAAGACCAGCCGCATGATGGGCGTGTTCCGCGACGATGAGAAAAGCCGCAGGGAAGTGCTGGCCCTGATGGGCGTATAGGCGCGGGTCCAAGGAGAGGTGAAGATGCAGGATTGGAATGCGCTGTCCGACGAGGCGTTCCGCGCCGCGGCCCGTGATTTCATCGAAACCCACTGCCCCGCCCATATCCGGCGCGGGGAGGAACATGTGCGCTGGGAACAGTCCCAGGGCTGGTACCGGGCCATGGCCGCGCATGGCTGGCTGGCGCCCGGCTGGCCCGTGGCGCATGGCGGCATGGGGCTGAAGCAGGCCAAGCACCTGATCTATCTGGAGGAATGGGCGCGCGCCGGTATTTCCCGGGTGATGGAACAAGGCGTGCTGAATGTCGGGCCCGTGCTGCTGGCCCATGGCACGCCCGAACAGGTTGCGCATTACCTGCCAAAGATCATCTCGGCCGAGCATCTGTGGTGCCAGGGTTTCTCCGAGCCGGGGGCCGGGTCGGACCTGGCAGCCCTGCGCACCGAGGCGCGGATCGAGGGTGATGCGTTCATCATCAACGGCCACAAGATCTGGACCTCCGGTGCCGTCGATGCCAACCACATCTTCGTCCTGGCCCGTACCGACAAGAGCGTGCGCAAGCAGGCGGGCATCAGCTTCATCCTGGTCGACATGCGCCAGCCCGGCGTGACGGTGAAACCCATCGTCACCATCAATGGCGACGCGGAATTCGCCGAGGTGTTCCTGGATGATGTCCGCGCGCCTGTGGCCAATCTGGTCGGCGGGCTGAACAATGGCTGGAAAGTCGCGCAGTCCCTGCTGGGGTTCGAGCGGGTCTGGGCCGGGTCGCCGCATATGGGCCGACAAGCCATGGACCGGCTGGTGCGCGTGGCGAAGCTGGCGGGGCGCGACCGCGATCCGGTCACGCTGGACCGCATCGCGCAATTGCAGATTGATCTGGCCGACAATGCCGAGATGTATGAAAGGCTGGCCCAGGAGATCCGCGCCGGCCACTCCTTCGGGTTCGAGGTGTCGACCCTGAAGATCGTGGCGACGGAGACCTATGCCCGCATCACCGAACTGACGCTGGAGGTCGCGGGCGAACGCGGCGGGCTGGGGGGCGAGGTGCCGTTCACCGACGGCACGCCCGACCTGCTGCGCGATTACCTGACGGCCCGCGCACCCATGATCTATGGCGGCACGGTGCAGGTCCACCGCAACATCCTGGCCAAGCGCGTGCTTGGCCTGCCATCGTGAGGGACGCGATGAACCGGATTTCCGCCGACGAGGGCATGGTCGCCGAACTGCGCGACGGTGCGGTGCGGCTGGTCGCCGACCATGGGGACCACCAGCGCACCCGCCGCCTGCGCCGCACCCTGCCCGGATATGATGCGCATCTGGCCGGCACCTTCGCCGAACTGGGCTGGTACGGCGTGCTGGTGCCGGAAGCCGATGGGGGCATCGGCCTGGGCCTGGCCGAGATGGCCGGCCTGCTGCGCGAGCTGGAAAAGGGGCTGATGGCCGAGCCGCTGCTGTCCCGTGCCGTTCTGGCGGCGCGCGTGCTGGTGCATGCCCCGGCCGGCCCGGCGCGGGCGGCCTTGCTGGAAGGGCTGGTGTCGGGCGCTGTCCGACCCGCGCTGGCGCTGGATTTCGATGCAGGACTGCCCGTCGTGACGGCCGCCGATGAAGGGGAGGGGTTCCGCCTGACCGGCCGGGCCCTGTCCGTGGCCGGGGCGGCCGGCGCCACGCATCTTCTGGTGCCGGCCCGGCTGGACAAGGGCCATGGGCTGTTCGTCCTGCCGGTGGAGGCCGCCGGCGTCGCACTTTCCTGGCATTGGCGGGCGGATGACAGCCCGCTGGGGCAGGTGGTGCTGGCTGACGTGGCCGTGCCGGACGATGCGCTGCTGGTCCCGCCACGGGCGGCAGCGGCCGCCATCGCCCGCGCCCTGGACGAGACGCGGATCGTGGCGGCCGCTGCCCTGCTGGGCCTGGCCGAGCATATGCTGGCCATGACCATCGAATATCTGGGCATCCGCCGGCAGTACGACCAGTTGATCGGCAGTTTCCAGGCCCTGCAGCACAAGGCCGTCGATCTTTACATCGAGAAGGAACGCGCCGTGGCGGCGTTGGGCTTCGGCCTGTCGCGGGCGGGTGACCCGGCGGCGCTGCCACTCGCCGCCCTGCGCGCCAAGGGCCGTTGTTCGGAGGCCGCCAGCCGCATCGCGCGTGAGGCCATCCAGCTTCACGGCGCCATCGGCTTTACCGAGGAACACGACCTGGGCCTTTATGTGAAGCGGGCCTTGACCCTGTCGGCCTGGCTGGGCGATGCCGGGGAACAGCGGCGGCGCTTCGTGTCCATGGGACTGGCGCTGGCCTGACAGGTGGGGGAGAGGCGGGGATGAGCGACGCGATCGATCTGGCCGAGTTGCGGCAGGAGTTCCGCGCGGTGCTGGATGCGGAGACCGATGCCGGGCGGGTACGCCGCCATGTACATGACGGGGGCGCGTTCGACGCGGCGCTGGCCGCCACCGTGGCGGGCCTGGGCTGGGCCGGGCTGGGCATTGCGGAGGCGGATGGCGGGCTGGGGCTGGGCTTGCCGGCGCTGGCCGTGCTGTATGAGGAACTGGGGCGCGGTCCCGCCTGCCTTCCATTGCCATCCACGCTGCTGGTGGCTGACGCGCTGAAGGGCGCCCCGGACGCGGTGCGGGCGCAGTGGCTGCCCCTGCTGGCATCGGGGGAGATGTTCGCCACCCTGGCGCTCGATCTGGACCTCCCGCCGGGCGACCGGATCACGGCGCGGGTGCCCCATGTGCTGCATGGCGATGCCGCCGGCCTCTATCTGCTGGCCACCACGGATGGGCGCCATCTGCTACTGCCGCGCCAGGCGGCCGGGGTGACGGTTACGCCGACCCCCGCCGTCGACCGCACGCGCGGCATGGCGGTCCTGGACCTGCATGAGGCACCGGTGCTGGCGGTGCCCGTGGATGGGTCGGCCTTGTGCCGGCACGCGGCGCTGGCGGTGGCCTGCGACAGTATCGGCGGGGCGGAAGCCATTCTGGACAAGACCATCGAATATCTGAAGATCCGCACGCAGTTCGGCCAGCCCATCGGTGGTTTCCAGGCCCTGAAGCACCGGGTGGCGAACCACAAGCTGCGCCTGGAATCCGCCCGTGCCCTGGTGGCCATGGCGGTACAGGTGGCGGGGGAAGATGGTGGCGCGCGGTCCCTGGGCCTGGCCCACCTGGCCCGCGCGCAGGCCGCCGACGCCTATGTGACCATCGCCGACGATGCGGTCCAGCTTCACGGCGGCATCGGGTTCACCTGGGAACATGAATGCCACCATTACCTGAAGCGCGCCTGGCTGAACCGCCTGCTGTTCGGCGGGGAGGATGCGGCACTGGACCGTGCCGCCACGCTGTTGACGGAGAGTGCCGCATGAAAACCCATCCCATGCCGCTGGACCATCTGGAGGACGAGGGGGCCTTCCGCGCTGCCATCCGTGAATGGCTGGCCGCCGTCCTGTCCCCGGACTGGAAGGCGAAGCTGGTGGGGGCGCCCGAAAGCGACTACGTCGCCTTCCAGCATTGGTGGTTCGATGAACTGCGCCGCGTCAGGCTGGCTACGCCGCACTGGCCGCGCGCCTGGGGCGGGGAGGAACTGTCGCTGCGTCATGCCGTGATCCTGAACGAGGAACTGGCCCGCGCCGACGCTCCGCGTCCGGACATGTTCACCATCTCCCTGTTCCACCTGCCGGCCACCCTGTTCGCGCATGGCACGGCCGAACAGCGCGACCGCTATCTGGCGGGCGTGCGCGACCGCGGTGAGGTGTGGTGCCAGGGCTTTTCCGAGCCCGGTGCCGGGTCCGACCTGGCATCGCTGCGCATGCGGGCGGAACGGCGGGAGGGGGCGGACGGGCGCTGCGCCTATGTCGTCAACGGCCAGAAGGTCTGGTCCTCCTACGGCATGCATGCCCGCTATTGCCTGCTGCTGGCCCGAACCGATCCGCAGGCGCCGAAGAAGCAGGCCGGCATCTCCTATTTCATCCTGGACATGGAAAGCCCCGGCGTCACCCGGCGGCCCATCCCGCAGATCAATGGCGGGGCGGAATTCTGCGAACTGTTCCTGGATGATGTCGAAATCCCGGCGGAAAACCTGATCGGGGCGGAGAATGACGGCTGGCGCATCGCCCAGTCCACCTTGTCGGCCGAACGCGGCCTGATCATCGTGGATTTGGCGGCGCGGCTTCAGTGCGGCATGGACATGCTGCTTGCCGATGCGAGGGCGGGCAAGGTCGCCTGGTGGGCCGATACCGCCCATCGCCGTGCTTATATGCGGCTTTACGGCCGGCTGCTGGCCGTGCGCGCCGTCATCGACCGCATGATGGCGGAGGTGATCGCCGATCCGCACATGGGCAATTCGCCCCTGCCCAGCTATGTGAAGCTGCTCTATTCGGAACTGCTGCACGACCATTGGGCTTTCATGCTGGCCCGGGCCGGGCTGGACGGGCAGGTGGCGGTGCCGCGCATGACCGGTGACAGCAACCAGACCAACGACAGCTACGACGCCTATCTCTGGTCCTATGCCTGGACCATTTCCGGCGGCACCAACGAGGTGCTGAAGAACGTGCTGGCCGAGCGGGTGCTGGGCCTGCCGCGCTGAGGGCGTGAAACATCAGGAGAGGATGCAATGGCAGGATTGACGGGCAGGGTTGCCATCGTGACGGGCGGCGGCCAGGGGGTCGGGCTGGGCATCGCCACGGCCCTGGCGGCGGCCGGGGCATCGCTGGTCATCACGGGCCGCGACGCAGCCAAGCTGGAAACGGCTGCAGGGCCCCTGCGGGCGGGTGGTGCCGCGGTGGAATGCGTGGCGGCCGATGTCCGCCGGCGTGCCGATGCACAAAGGACCGTGGCCGCCACCATCGCCCGTTTCGGCCGGCTGGATGTGCTGGTCAACAATGCCCAGAGTTCCCACCCCGGCCAGAAGCTGGAGGAGATCGACGACGACACCATCGCCCTGACGCTGGAGAGCGGCCCCATCGGTACGCTCTACCACATGCAGGCGGCCTTCCCGCACCTGAAGGAACGCGGCGGGTCGATCATCAATCTCGGCTCGCGCGAGGGGATCCATGGCGGTCCGGGCTTCGGCATCTATGCCGCCGCCAAGGAGGGCGTGCGCGCCCTGTCGCGCGTGGCGGCCCGCGAATGGGGTGCGCACGGCATCCGTGTCAATGTCATCTGCCCCGCGGCGCTCAGCCCCATCGCGGTGAAGTATCTGGACGAACATCCGCAGGAGGCGGAAATCTACCGCAAGGAGATCGCGCTGGGCCGCTTCGGAGACCCTGTGTCCGATATCGGACCGGTCGCCGTGTTTCTGGCCGGTGACGACAGCCGCTATGTCACCGGCCAGACCATCAATGCCGATGGCGGGCTGATGATGCTGTGAAGGGTGGGAAGGGGGCGGTGTTTTACCGCCCTTCCTCCCGGATCAGGTCCGCCGCCCGCCAGCCGATGGCCATGATGGGGCCGTTGGTGTTGGCCGAGACCATGGTCGGCATCACCGACCCGTCAACGACGCGCAGCCCGCCGACGCCATGCACGCGCAGCCGGGCATCGACCACGCCGCGCGACGGGTCGCCGATGCGGCAGGTGCCGCAGGCATGGTAGCCGGCCTGACCCATGCCGCGGAAGGCCGCCACGATCTCGTCATCGCTCTGCACACCGGGGCCGGGGGCCGTCTCGTCGCCCACCAGCCCGGCCAGGGTCGGATGGCGCATCCATTCGCGGATGAAGCGGAAGCCGGCCACCGTCACCTGCCGGTCATAGGGATCGGCCAGATAGTTGGGACGGATGGCCGCCGGCATGGCGGGATCGCTGGATCGGATGCGCAGGCTGCCCTCGCTGCGCGGCCGCAGGGGATAGGCGAACAGGTGCAGGCCGTGCGCCTTCTCGAACCCGACGCCCTTGGCATTGATCTCCAGCGAATAGGGGGCGGCCAGCAGTTCGGTGTCGGGCCGGCCGTCGCGGTCGACGGCATTGATGAAGGCGGCGGCCTGATAGGCGCCGGCCGCCATGACGCCACGCCGGAACATCAGGTATTTCAGCGTATTGGCCACCAGCCGCCAGCCGCTGAAATCCCGGTTCTGGCTCAAGGGGCGCAGCATCCGGTATTGCATCATCAGCAGCCGGTGTTCCAGCATATGCTCTCCGACATGGGGATTGTCGGCCACCACGGGGATATGCAGGTCACGCAGCAGGCCCGCCGGCCCCACCCCGGAAAGCTGGAGAAGCCGTGGCGTGTGCAGGGCGCCGGCCGACAGGATGACTTCCCGGCCGGCCAGGAAGCGGCGCTCCCCGCCGGCATCGTGCCCGGCCACGCCGGTGGCACGTGTTCCCTCGAATAGCACCTTCTCCACCGTCGTGCCCGTCACGACGGTCAGGTTAGGCCGGTTGCGCGCCGGTTTCAGGAAGGCCTGCGCGGCGCTGGACCGGCGGCCGCGATGGATGGTGCGCGGGGCGGGTCCGATGCCGGTCTGGTCCGGGCGGTTCAGGTCATCCCTGCGCGGTATGCCCATGGCCACCCCCGCTTCGATCAGGGCCAGCGACAGCGGGTCGAGTTCGGTCGGTACCGACACGTTCAGCGGGCCCCCCGTGCCGCGTTCCCCATCGGCGCCCGATGCATGGTTCTCCATGGCCCGGAAACAGGCGCGCATGGCGGCCCAGTCCCAGCCCGTGGCGCCCAGGGACGCCCATTCGTCGTAATCGTCCGGCTGGCCGCGGAAATACATCATGCCGTTGATGGCGCTGGACCCGCCCAGCACCTTGCCGCGCACCCAGGTTTCCGACGGAATGCCGTCGCCGGCCTCGGTCTGGAAGAACCAGGCATGCCTCGGGTCGGACAGAAGCTTGCCGAAGCCCTTGGGCATGTGGATCAGGGGGCTGCTGTCGGGCGGCCCCGCCTCGATCAGCAGGACGGAGACGCCCGGCTGTTCCGACAGGCGGTTGGCCAGCACGCAGCCGGCCGAACCGGCGCCGACGATAATGTAGTCGAACATGGGCAATGTCGCGGTCAAGGCGGATGCTCCCAGCGGTCAGGACAGGCCGAGTGCGGCGCGGATGGCGTCGCCCACCAGGGTGCGGCTGTCCTGGTCCGGCGTATAGGCGTCGAACATGCGGTTGTGGCAGAAGGCGACGGCCAGCCTGCGGTCGGGATCGGCCCAGCCCAGCGACCCGCCCATGCCGGGATGGCAGATGGCGCGCGGGTTGCGCAGGGCGGAGATGGGGGGATTGTCGCCACCCAGCCAATAGCCGCCCAGCCCGATGGGCACATCCATGCCGAAGAAGACGGGATCGGGCCCGAAATCATGCCGCTTCGTGCTGAAGCCGGCCACGCGGTCGGCCGACAGCAGCCGGGTTCCCTGGAACCGGCCGCCATTGGCCAGCATGGCGAACAGCCGTGCCTGGCTGCGGGCGTTGGAGATGCCGCCCACGGCCGGAATGCAGGCCTGCTGCACGCCCGCACGAGAGAAGGGGTCCGGCATCAGGTCCACCTGCATCGGGCAGGTGACGCGGTAAAGCGTGCCGTCGGGTGCCGCCTGCACCGCGCTGCCGTCCAGGGTGGCGACGCGGTGGGCTTGCGACGCCGGGATGCCCAGCCAGAAATCCGGCGCTCCCAGCGGCAGCAGGATTTCCTCCCGCACGAAGGAACCGAAGGGGCGGCGGCTCACATCGGTGCGGCGGACCAGTTCCCCCAGGATCCAGCCGAAGCTCATCGACTGGTAGCCGCTTTGCGTGCCTGGTGCGAACAGCGGCGGTTGGGCCGCCAGCCAGCCGGTCATCCAATCCCAGTCGCACATCTGCGCCACCGTCACGTCGGCCGGCATCTGCATCAGGCCCGAACAATGGGTCAGCACCTGTGCGACGGTCAGCTTTTCCTTCCCCGCCGCCGCGAATTCCGGCCAGTAGCGGGCGACGGGTGCATCATAGTCCAGGTGACCGTTCTCCGCCTGGATATGCACGGCCGTGGCCGTCAGTGCCTTGGAGACGGAAAAGACGTTGAACAGGGTGTCAGCGGTCACGGCTGTGCCGTTCTGGTCGCGGTGCCCGCTCCAGCAATCGACGACCAGATCGTCGCCCAGATAGGCCGCGACCTGTACGCCGATTTCCCGCCCCTCGGCGACAAGCCGGTCCAGCAGGGACTGGACGGCGCGGTTGGCGGGGTGGTCCAGGGTGGGGGTGGTCATCGTGTCTTTACTCCTGCTCATGCCGGATCGAAGCGGACATGCACCTCGTGCGGGCCGCGCAGCGCGAAGCCCACGACTTCCGGGGGCGGGTGGTCGGGGTCGGCCCGCAGGCCCGGCAGCCGGTCCAGCAGTGCGTTCAGCGCCACGGTCATTTCCATGCGCGCCAGATGCTGGCCGATGCAGATATGCCGGCCGTGCCCGAAGGGCATGTGGCCCGTGGGCTTGCGGAAAATGTCGAACCGGTCGGGATCGGGGAATGCGTTCTCGTCCCGGTTCGCGGCCCCCAGCATGACCAGTACATGGTCTCCCGGCCGCAGGAGGGTGCCGGCGATTTCGATCTCCCGCGTCGGGGTGCGGGAGATGCCGGGCACGGGTGCGTTCCAGCGCAGCCCCTCCTCCAGCGCCTGCGGCACCAGCGACCGGTCCCGCCGCACGGCCTCCAACTGCTCGGGATGGGTCAGCAGGGCCGCCAGCACGCTGGAGAAACCGTGATAGGAGGTATCACCGCCGGCATTCATCAATTGCCGGAAGAAGGCGATGACGATGTCATCCTCCAGTTCCCCGCCGGGGCCGGACAGCCGGGCCAGATTGCTGATCAGATCGCTGTCCGACAGGGGGTGCGCGCGCCGGTGATGGACGATGGCCGTCAGATATTCCTTCAGCTTGTTGATGGCATCCATCCCATGCTCATGGTCGAAGATGATGCCGATCTGGCCAAAGGCGAGCTTGTGGAATATGGCCCGGTCCTCTTCCGGCAGGGCCATCAGTTCATGGATGAAATGGAAGGGGAAATGCAGCGTGAACCCGCTGACCAGTTCGGCCTTCCCCTCGCCCGCGAACCCGTCGATCAGGCGATGGATCATGCGGGGGATCATCTGCTGGCCCCAATCCTCCACCATCTTCGGGTTGAACGCCTTCTGGAACAGGCGGCGGTTGTCGAAATGGGCCTGGCCGTCCATGGTGGTGACCGAGCGGCCGAAATAGACCCCCAGGTTATTGTTGTAGATCTCGTTGGAGAAGGTCCGGGAATCCGACAGGACCGAAACGCATTCGGCGTGGCCCAGCACGGCGAACTGGCGCAGGTGCTTCATCGTCAGATCGGGGGCCAGGCCGAAATGCACCCTGATATCGCCGTCGAACACGGGCGACAGGCGGCGCAGGCGTGCCAGTTCGGGATAGCAGTCCCGGATACGGTACTCGCCGCCCAGCGTGCCCATGGCGTTGAACGGATCGTAATCCGGATCGTCGAAATCGCGGATGCGGGGGATGGCGTGCGTGTCCATGGCAATCCTCGGGGGCGGGGGTGTCAACTGATCAGGAAGCCGCCATCGACCGCCAGCAACTGGCCGGTGACGAAGCGGGAGGCATCGGACGCCAGGAACAGGCAGGCATTGGCGATGACCTGCGGCTCGGCATTCTCACCCCCCAGCGGCACGCGGCCGGGCTGAAGGAACGGGCCGCGCAACGGGTCGCCCACCTGGGTGGAGGCAATGGCCGCCTCGGTCGCGATACCGCCGGGCATGATCGCGTTCACGCGCACGCCGGCCTCCGCATATTCCAGGGCCAGCGATTGCGTCATCGCGTTCAGCGCGGCCTTGGACATGCCGTACTGGATGTTGTCGTAGATGCCGGCCCGCAGCGCCGTGACCGACGATATGCTGATGATGGAGCCGCCGCCCGTCGCCTTCATGCGGCGCACGGCTTCCTGCGTGCATTGGAAGACGCCGCGCACATTGACCGCATGCATGCGGTCCAGGAAGGCGGTCGTCGCCTTTTCGAAATTGCAGCGCGGGTAGATGGCCGCACAATTCAGCAGCACGTCGATGCGGGGGAGCGTGGCGTCCACCTGCTCGAAGGCCGCCCGGATGCTGTCCGGATCGCCCTGGTCCATGGCGATGGCCGTGGCCTGGCCGCCGGCATCGCGGACCCGGGCGGCGAATTCCTCCGCCTTGGCGATATTCAGGTCCAGGGCCGCGACATGGGCGCCGGCGGCGGCGAACAGTTCGGCTGTGCGCCGTCCGATGCCGGTGGCCGCACCGGTCACGATGGCATTGCGCCCGGCAAGGCCGAACAGCCGGCCCAGCAGGGGCAGGTCGATGGACATGGTTTCCTCCCGATATGTACTTGTTCTCACCAGACCAGTTCCAGGCTCAGCACCCCGTTCACCATGCCCGTCGCCAGGCGCGGCTTCGTGCCGGGCCTGACGGCGAAATCGGGGATGCGGCGCAGCCATTCGGTCAGGAAGGCCCTGATCTCCCGCCGGGCCAGCACGGCGCCGGGACAGGTATGGGGGCCGTTGCCGAAGGTGGCGTGCGGCACGGGGAAGGGGCGGGTGAAATCCACGCGCAGCGGGTCCTGCACCTTGCGCTCGTCCAGCCCGTACAGAAGATTGGGTGGCAGGATCATGTCGCCGGCCCGCAACTGCATGCCCCGGAATTCCATGTCGCGGGTGACGGTGCGCGCCGTATTGGCAACCCCGTGCCGGCGCAGCAGTTCCTCGATCGCGCCCTGCATGAAGGCGGGATCATCCAGCCCTTCGCGCAATTGCCGGCGATGGTCCGGGTTGCGGGCCAGGAAATGCGCGATGAAGCCCAGCGACGACGCCACCGTATCCAGCCCCCCGAACAGCACCAGGGAGGCAAACGCCACGGCCTCGGCCTGGCTGATCTTTTTGCCATTGATGTCGGCATTGACGATCTGCGACAGCAGGTCGTCGCCCGGATGGGCGCGTCGCGCCTCGATCCAGGGCATCAGATAGGCGGCGATGCCGGCATGGGCGCGATGGCGCGCCTCCACGCTGGTGCCCCGCACCGCATCCTCGGCCAGCGGCAGCAACAGGGCCCGGTCCGCGCGCGGCAGGTCGACCAGGTCCAGGAAGACGGCGATGGGCAGGATCTTGGCGAAATCCTCGATGAATTCGCATTCGCCGCGCGGCAGCAGCGCCTCCACCAGTTGCACGGTCAGACCGGTGATCTTGGTCTCCAGTGCGTTCACCACCCGGGGCAGCAGGGCGCGGGTCAGCGGCCGGCGATAGGCGGCATGTTCCGGCGGGTCCACCTCCAGCGGGATCTGTCGCGGATATTCCGGCGGCATGGGCGGGATGGTGATGCGCCGGTGGGAGAAATTCTCATGGTCGCGCTGGATGGCCTCGATATCGTCGGCCCGCGTCGCCACCCAATGGCCGCCATTGGCCGGGGTCCAGAAGATGTCGGGATGCGCCTGCTGGAAGGCACGATAGGCCAGTTGGATATCCTCATCCGCGCCCGGCACGTCGTAGATATCGAAATGCACGACGCGGTCGGCCGGAACATGATCCGGTTGCCTGGACATCGGTTTCTCCCCGTCCTTGTGGCTTATGCAGTATCACTACATAGCCGCAGGTCGGGATCAATCCGGATCGGCCCCGCGCGTCGCCAGGGCGCGAACCATCATCAGTCTGATATTCTCGACCAGCCGGTCGCGCGGCGGCGCGCCGTCGGGAAACAGCCATTCGCTGAACAGCACCGATGACAGCAGCATGCCCAATGACAGCCGCACGGCGATGTCGGGATCGACGGGGCAGGCATGGCCGCGCGCGCGGTGGAAGGCCTCCACCTGGCTGGCCGCGATCCGGTAATGGCGGCGCATGCCGTCCAGCCGCTGTTCCGCCCGCTCATCGGCGGTTTCCGCCAGCCCCTTGACGGCAAGGTCGCACAGCAAGGTGCGGTTCTGTTCCAGAAAGCCCAGCATCCGTTCCAGCAGCACACGGCCTTGCGCCGGGTCGATGTTCCAGTCGCGGGTCTTGTCGCGCGCGCCCAGAAGCTGGCTGGCCAGGATGTCGAACGGATCAAAGACGACCTGGTCGAACAGGCCCGCCTTGCTTTTGAAATGCCGGTAAAGCAGCGTTTCGGAGACGTCCGCCTGCCGTGCGATCTCCTTCGTCGTGGCAGCGGAATAGCCGTGTTCGTTGAACTGCTGCTGGGCGGCCGCCAGGATGCGGGTGATGATCTCCTGCTGCGACCGGCGGCGGCGGCGTGGCGGCCGGGCGGGGGCCCCGGGTGCGTCGGTTTCGCTCAAAACGTGCCTTCCCGCCTTGCTGGCTGACTGCCCATGGACAGCCACTATCCCCGATTATGGCGGGGCGGCAAAGTGCCGGGCCACGGCCAGCGCGCGGATATCGTAATGGTGAAGGGGGTGGTACAGGCGGGTCGGGCCTTGGCAAACTGGCGCCAAGGCCCACTTCCCATGCCGGTGCTGCCGGTCAGGACGGCGTCATGCTGCGGTCCAGCAACCGCACCGAGCTTGCCTGTGGCCCCATCGGTCCTTCGTCGGTTGCCGGCGTGATCTGCACGATCATGCCGACCGTCAGTTCATCGAACGCATCGCCGGCCACGGCGCTGCGCGTGAAATGCAGTTCGGGTGACCCGTCGGCTTCGATGAAGCCGTAATCCTGCTCCGGGAACAGGCGGACCACCATGCCGCTCCGGCCATCGGCCGCATGGGGTTTCACATCCTGGTTGCGGATGTCGGCCAGCTTGTCGAGCTGGCGTTCGACGGCATGGAAGGCGTTGTTCAGGGCGGCGGTGTAATCCTCCTTCGCCTCCCGCCGTTCCGTCTGGTCCTTGCCGACGATGGCGGGGCGGCCCGGCACCTCGGCTTCCACCGAGACGGCGATGGGTACCTTGGCCGACCGGGAGCCGCGATGCGGGATCTCCACCACCACCCGGCAGCCCACCAGCCGCGGATATTGCCTTTCCAGGCGGCTGGCCCGCTCGCGGATGAGGGATTCCAGTGCCGGGGAACTGTCCAGGCCCTTGAATGCGATTTGAAGCTCTCTTTGCATCATCTCCTGCCATCAACATGGGTGCGCAGCCGGCGCGGCGCTTGGACCCAGGGGTAACAGGCGCGGACCGGTACGGGTTCCCCCGCGACCGGTCTGCGCCTGTCCGTTGATGGCCTGTGCCGCCCTTGTCAGGCTGTCGCCGGCCGCTTCAGCCCGGCCACAAACAGGGCCGCCGCCGCGATGGCCGCCGACAGGCCGACAAGGGCGAAAAGAACGCCCCATTGCATGCCCGTGGCCATCAGGCCGCCGCCCAGCGTGGGCCCCAGGATCGACCCGGCCCGGCCGGCCGCCATGGTCCAGCCCACGCCCGTGCCCCGCATGGCGGCCGGGAATAGTTGGGCCGCCATGGACGGGATGTTCAACTGCGCCCCGATCACCATGAAGCCGACCAGCGGCACCAGCAGGGCCAGCACGACCGGGTGATCCACGGCCAGACCCATGGCCAGCACGGCCAGGCTGCCCGCCGCCAGCGCCAGCCCGACGCAGCGGAAGGGGCCGAAACGGTCGATGATCAGGCTCATCGACAGGGCCCCGACGACGCCGCCTAGATTAAGCACGACGCCCCCCGCCACGGCCCAGCCCGTGGGCAGGCCGGCGGCGGACAGGGCCATCGGCGTCCAGTTGATCAGGAAATAGCTGACCAGCAGGATGCCGAACGCCCCCAGCCACAGCAGCAGCGTTGCCGCGGCCCGGCCATCGCGGAACTGGCCGGCGATGGCGGCCCCTGCCCCTGCCGGTGCCGCCGCGCCCGCCGCGGCCAGTGACCGCGGCAGGTGGCGCCACAGTGCCGGCAGCAGCACAAGCGGCAGCACACCGCCCAGCCAGAAGGCCGAACGCCATCCCACCTCCGGCACCATCAGGGCGCAGATGCCGCCGCCGACCACCGCCCCCAGCGGAAAGCCGATGAACATGCGGGTGACCAGGGATGAACGGCGGGACGCCGGCACGTTTTCCGCTGTCAGCGCCGTGATGTTGGGGATGGCGCCGCCCAGCCCCAGCCCCGCCAGCAGCCGCAGCACCAGCAGCGTGGTGAAATCCGGCGCCACGGCGCAGACCAGCGTCAGGACGGAGAAAAGAGCGACGCAGCCCAGCAGGGTGCGCCGCCGGCCGAACCGGTCGGCCAGCGGCCCCCCGATGAACCCGCCTAGGGCGGCTCCCAGCAGACCCGCCCCGAACAGCAGGCCCAGCCGGGCCGGATCCAGCGCCCAGTCCTGTTCCAGCACGGGCGCGATGAAGGCCACCACCAGCGTGTCGAACCCGTCCAGCATGGCAACGACGAAGCAGAGCAGGAAGGTCCGGCGCTGCGCGGGGGAAAGCGGTTCGGGCCGCATCGGCGGTGTCCCTTTCATCAGAAGCTGTACCGTGCCGACAGATACCATTCGCGCGGCCGCGCGTAGACGCCTTCTGCCACGCCGGCCGCATCGCTGTAGCCGGCGGAGGTCAGATAGCGCTCATCCGTCAGGTTTCGGCCGCCCAGCGTCACGCGCCAGGACCCGTCGCCCGTCTCATACGCGATGCTGGCATTCAGCAGGTGATAGCCGCGCTGGCGGATGATGGGGGTGTTGACGGCGTCGTAATCGGCACTGGACCGGTAGGCCCAGTCCACGCGCGGGGTCAGCAGCGCGCCGGCCGGCAGGTCGAAGCTGTAGGCAGCCCCCAGGTTGGTGGACCAGCGGGGTGCCAGCGGCAGGCGGTTGCCGTCCGCGATCCCCGGCACCGTGGCATCCACGCCGGTATAGCGGGCATCCAGGTGGCTGACGCTGCCATCCAGATGCAGGCCCGGCAGCGGATACCAGGTGAATTCCACCTCCACCCCTTCGATACGGCCGGCGGCGGCATTGCCGACCAGCGTGCCCAGCACGCCCGGATAGCTGAAATCGACCTGGATATCGTCATAGTCGGTGCGGAAGGCCGCCAGGTTCAGGCGCAGGTCGCGGGCCGGGCTTTCATATTTGAAACCCGCCTCGTAAAGCGTGGCGAATTCCGGGTCATAGGGAACGGGTGCGGCCACGGGGGAGGAATAGCGCGCGTTGAACCCGCCGCTCTTGAACCCTTCGGAGTAGGTGCCGTAGGCCATCAGCGCGCTGCTGACATCATAGGCCAGGGTGACACGCGGCGTGGCTTCGGTGAAGCTGCGGCTCTGCCAGCTATTGTCGGCGACGATGATGGTGCCGATGGGGGACCGGATGCCGGTATTCACATACTGGTCGGTGCGCAGCTTCTTGGTCTCGTCCGTGTAGCGCAGGCCCGCCGTCAGGTGCAGGTCCGGCGTCAGGTCGTAGGTGGCTTCCGTGAACAGCGCCCAGTTGCTGTTGCGCACATGGTTCAGTCCGCGGCTGCCATTGACGGCGCCGGCGCTGATATAATCGTCGAAGGCGCTTTCCTTGAAATAATAGGCGCCGACCAGCCATTTCAACCGATCATCGAACGACCGGCCCGTCACCTGGAATTCCTGGCTGAACTGGTCCTGTTCCTGGTCGTTGGCGCTATAGAGATAGTCGAAGGGCGTGTGGTCGGTGTCGCGGCCGAACACGGCCTGCATCTCGCGATAGGCCGTGATGGACTTCACCGAAACGCCATCCCCCTCCCAATCCAGGGTCAGGGACGTGCCGAACACATCGACATCGGCCTTGGTCTGCCGCGTACCGTTGGTGGCATAGGGGGTACCCGTCTGCCATGCGGCGCCGAAACAGTCGCGGCTGGTGTCCGGGGCGGTCTGGCAGATCGGGTTGGTGGCGATGCGGTTATTGTAGAGGAAGGCCAGCGGGAAGGCATCCGGGTCCAGGTCCAGCGCCACGTTGGGGGCGGATTTCTCCCGCCGCCGCGTCACGTCGGCGGCGACCAGCGCCGTCAGGTTCTCGCTGGCCTGCCAGCGCAACTGGAACCGTCCGGCCAGCACATCGTCGTCGCCCATCTTCTCGCCCGTCTGCAACCGCCTGACATAGCCGTCGCGTTGCCGGGTGAAACCGCTGAACTTGGTGGATACGGTCTCACTGACGGGCACGTCCAGGGAGAATTGCGCCTCCCGCCGCTTGTCCGACCCCATGGTCACGGCGACCTGGCCGCCCAGTTCGTCCCCCGGCCCGCGCGAGGTCAGGCTGATGGCGCCGCCGATTGTGTTGCGGCCGAACAGCGTGCCCTGCGGCCCGCGCAGCACCTCCACGCGCTCCAGGTCCAGCAGGTCCAGCACGGAGCCGACGCTGCGCGCGACATAGACGCCGTCGACATAGATGCCGACGCCGGGATCGGTATGGATGGCGAAGTCGATCTGCCCCACGCCGCGCAGGAACACCACGGCGGCGGCGGGGTTGCCCGACAGGGGGGCGGAGCCGTTCAGCACCAGGTTCGGCGTGCTGTAGCTGATTTCCGACAGGCTGGTCAGGCCCTTTTCCTCGATGGCGGCGCCGGTGACGGCGGTGATGGCGATGGGCGTGTCCTGCAGGTTCTCGGCCCGCTTGCGGGCGGTGACCACGATCTCTTCCAGCAGGCCGTCGCCGGTCTGGGCCGGGGCCACGGGCACAAGGGCGGTGGCGGCGCCCGCCAGCAACAGGGCGCGCACCTTCTTGTCGAACAGCATCAATTCTTCCTCCCAAAAGCTCTCTTCCGCCCTTGTCCGGGCGATTGTTCTTCCGTTTTGCGTCAGGCGCGATGCATGTCCCATGGTCCCATGCCGGGTGGCAGGGGCGGGCGGGCTGTCAGCGTCCCGATCGGTTCGCCCGCCTCGTACCGGCGCACCATATCGTCGGCATCGAAGATGATGCCCATGAAATTCTCCTCATAGGCGCCGGAGGCGAAGAAGGCATCCACGCCCGCCCGGTCGAACACGTCATATTGCAGTTCGACCTTGTTGCCGTCCGGGTCGCGGTAATACATCGAGATGGTGGGGCCGTGATTGATGGTCCAGAACGGCGCGATCCTCTCTGCCGACAGCCGGCGATAGGTGGCCAGCAGGTCCCCCAGCGTGGCGTAGGTGAAGGCCACGTGCTCCACCCCGTTGGTGCCGGGATCGGTATCCCCCAGCTCGGGGATGTTGATCAGGCCGATCCGGTGATGTTCGTCATCATAGGTCATGAAGCACAGCCGGTCGTTCTCATAGGCCGGGGCCGCATCCAGCACGGTTGCCCACCATTGCCGGCTTTCGGCGAAGCGGCGGGTGCGGATCACCACATGGGCCAGCTTTTCCGGCTTGATGGGCCTTGTTTCCAGAACGCGGGGGCCGGTGGGGCTTGCCTGCGTCATCGCTTCCTCCCTGCTTGTTGTTCCTGGGATGTCGGGTGCGGGCGGTGCCGGCCGCGCCATGGCGCCGGCCGGGCAAACATTGACCCGTCATTCGATTAATGGACGATCACATATTGTCGACCATTTGACAATCGACATTTTTCCGGTATGAGTGAAATGGACAGGGGGCGACGGGAATGCCACCGGCCGACAAGGGCCGGCGTCCCGCCCAAGCCCCCGCGATCTCAAGCGAAGAGAGGGAGGAAGCAATGACGCACGGCGATGCCGGCCTGGCACTGGCGCGCGACGCCATCGGCGGGCTGCTGACGGAATTCGCCTGGCGCGTGGATAATGGCGCCGGTTCCAGCGTGGCGGCCCTGTTCACCCCGGACGCGACGGTGGAGACGCCGCATTTCACCCTGCAGGGCCGGGCGGAGATCGACCGCTGGTTCACGCAGCGGTCGGCCCGCGGTGACCGGCTGTCGCGCCATTACTGGTCCAACCTGCGCCTGACGCCGGATGGTGACGGTTATCTGGCCGAGGCCAATGTGATGACGGCAGTGGGTGTGCCGCCGGCCCCGCAGAAGGGGGCGACCCTTGTGCTGGGCCATTCCACCGACAAGGTGATGCTGACCGCCGATGGCTGGCGTTTTTGCAGCCGCCGGCTGACCGTGACCTTTGAAGGCACGCTGACGGACGGGGGGCACGCGCCATGAGACTGGTGACATACCGCGAGGGGGCGCGCCGGATCCTGGGCGTGCTGCGGGAGGACCGCATCCTGCCCGTGGCCGGCCTGTCGCCCGGCCTGCCGGACAGCATGGAAGCGCTGTTGAATGGTGGTCCGGCGGCGATGGCGGCGGTGGCTGCGGGCCTGGAACGCCATCGCGGCGACGGCATCGCGCTGGAAAGCGCCGACCTGGCCCCGCCCGTGCCCCGCCCGCGCAAATTCCTGGGCATCGGTTTCAATTACAGCTCGCATGTGGAGGAGGTGCGGCGAAAGGGCATCCCCATTCCAGACCTGTCCAATCAGGTCTGGTTCAACAAGCAGGTGAGTTGCCTTGCCGGTCCCTATGACCCGATCGAGCTGCCCGCCTCTTCGGAACAGCTGGATTACGAGGCTGAACTGGGCGTCGTGATCGGCCGCCGGTGCCGGCATGTGCCGCCGGAACAGGCGCACACCGTCATCGCCGGCTATATGGTCTGCAACGATGTCAGTGTGCGCGACTGGCAGTTGAAGGCGCCCACGGCCATCCTGGGCAAGTCGTTCGACACCCACGGCCCCACCGGTCCCTGGCTGACCACGGCCGACGCCGTGCCGGACCCGCAGGCCCTGTCCATCCGAAGCTGGGTGGATGGGGAATTGCGCCAGGACGGCAATACCGGGGAACTGATCAACGGCATCGCCGCCATGATCGCCTATATCAGCGCCGTCTTCACCCTGGAACCGGGCGACATCCTGTCGACGGGCAGCCCCTGCGGCGTGGGCGCGGCCTTCAACCCGCCGCGCTGGCTGCGGGCCGGCCAGCGCGTGCGCGTGGAGATCGAAGGCCTGGGCCATATCGAGAACCGCGTCGTCCCGGAAGTGCCGGCCACCCGCATCGATTGACACCGGGGAACATCACCCCCCCCGAAGGGACCCGGTGTTCCCGGGGAAAAGCACATACCAGGAGAGAACGAAGAAGATGCGAGCCATCCAGCATTCAACCTATGGCACCGCGGCCGAGGTGCTGCACCTTGTCGACGATGCGCCCATACCGGTGCCGGGGGCGGGCGAGATCCTGGTGCGGGTCCATGCCACCTCTGTCAATCCCATCGACTGCGCCGTGCGCGGCGGCTATGGCGCGGCCTATTGGGAGAAGATCGGCTTCGTGAAGCAGCCGCACATCCCGGGCCGCGACGTGGCCGGCACCGTGGCGGCGCTGGGGGAGGGGGTGACCGGGTACACGCCTGGTGATGCGGTCTGGGCCGGCACCCTGTCGGGCGGCACGGCCGATTACATGGCGATCCCGGCCGATTGGGCCGCCCCGGCACCGCCGTCGCTGTCCTTCGCGGAGGCCGGGTCCATCCCCTATGCCATCCTGACGGCCTGGGCCGCTCTGGTCGACCATGCCGGCCTGACGCCGGAGAATGCGGCGGGAAAGCGCGTGGTCGTGCCGCGTGGCGCCGGCGGGGTCGGCAGCCTGGCCATCCAGTTGCTGAAGGCCTGGGGGGCGGAGGTGGCGACCATTGTTTCCACCCGCAATGTCGATCTGGTGCGTGAACTGGGGGCCGACACCGTCATCGATTATACGCGGCAGGATTTTGCGGACCATCTGCATGGATATGACGTGGCCTTCGACACGTCCTTCGATGTGGAGGACAAGCTGCTGGGCGCGTTGAAGACGGGGGCGGACGCCGCCTATGTCAGCATCGTCACGCCCAAGCTGCTGCTGATCGACCGGCACGGGCTGGAGGAGGGGCTGGCCAGGGGCGAGGCGCTGTTCGCCGAACGGGTGGCGGCGCAGAAGGCCCTGGGGCGGCGCTATGCCTGGGCCTTCATGAAGCCGAACGGCGAGGCGCTGCGCATCGTCGGTGATCTGGTGCGGGCCGGTCGCATCCGCCCCGTCATTGACCGCGTGCTGCCCATGACGGAGATGGTGGCCGCCCATGAATATTGTGAAAGCAGGCAGGCGCGCGGCAAGATCGTCATCGACGTGGCGGGAACCCCGGCATGACCGCCCCGCCACCGTCCGTCGCCTTTCTGGGGCTGGGGCTGATGGGGGCGCCCATGGCGGCCCGTGTGGCGGCGGCGGGGCTGCCGCTGGCCATCTGGAACCGCAGCCTGGACAAGGCGGCGGCGCTGGCCGGTCCGGCCATGCGCGCAGCATCCGCACCGGCCGACGCGGCGGCCGGTGCGGACATCATCGCGCTGTGCCTGCTGGATGCGGCGGCCGTTGAACAGGTGCTGTTCGCGCCGGATGGGGCCCTGGCCGGGGCGGGGCCGGATGCGCTGATCGTGGATTTTTCCACCATCGGTGTCGCGGCGACCCGCGATCTGGCGGCCCGTGCCGGCCGCGCCTGGGTGGACGCGCCCGTTTCGGGCGGTGTGGCCGGTGCGATGGCGGGCAGCCTGACCATTTTCTGCGGCGGCGATGCGGCCGATATCGGCCGCGCCCGTCCGCTGCTGGACGCTGTGGCCGCCCATGTCACCGCCATGGGAGCGCTGGGCGCGGGACAGGCCACGAAACTGTGCAACCAGATCATCGTTGCGAACACCCTGCTGGCCCTGGCCGAGGCGGTGGCGGCCGGCCACGCCCTGGGGCTGGATGTATCCAGGCTGCCGGGGGCGCTGGCCGGCGGTTTCGCCGACAGCCCGCCGCTGCGCCAGTTCGGTGCCGCCATGGTATCGGATGCCGAGCCGACGCCGCGCGGCCGCATCGCCACCATGGCCAAGGATGTGGAGGCGGCGGCCGAGGCGCTGGCCGGAACCGACATGCCGCTCCTGTCCGCCGCCCGCACCCTTTACCGCCAAGCCCTGGCCCTGGGGCTGGGACCGGCGGATCTGGCGCGCCTGCCGCGCCTTTATGCCAAGACCGGGGAAGATTGACATGCCCACCGACAACACGCCCCGCCTGCCGTCACGCATCGTGACCGACGGTCTGGACCGCGCGCCGCACCGCGCCTTCCTGCGCGCCATGGGTCATGACGAGCGCGCCATCGCCCAGCCCTTCGCCGGCATCGTCTCCACCGGGGCCAGTGTCACCCCCTGTTCCATGTCGCTGGCCCCGCAGGCGGCAGCGGCCAGGGAGGGGCTGGCCGGGGCCGGGGTGACGCCGTTCGAGTTTTCCACCATCACGGTGGCCGACAGCATGTCCATGAACCATGGCGGCATGCGCTACAGCCTCGTCTCGCGGGAGATCATCGCCGACAGCCTGGATGCCGTGGCGCGTGCCCACGCCTATGACGGGGTCATCGGCTTCGCGGCATGCGACAAGACCCTGCCCGGCCTGATGATGGGCATGGTCCGCCTGAACCGGCCGGCGGTCTTCGTCTATGGCGGGGCCGCGCTGCCGGGGCGCTGGCGTGGCCGGGATATCGGCATCGTCGATGTGTATGAAGGGGTGGGCCAGGTCTATGCCGGCACCATGACCGAGGCGGAGCTGACGGAACTGGAACGGGCCGGCGTGCCCACGGTCGGGTCCTGTGCCGGGCAGTTCACGGCCAATACCATGGCGATGGCGGCCGAGGCCATGGGCCTGGCCCTGCCCGGCACGGCCATGATGCCGGCCGTGGCGTCCGAGCGGCTGGCCCTGGCGCGGGAGGCGGGGCGCACCCTGGCCAGGCTGATCCGGGCTGGCGGGCCGTGCCCGCGCGAACTGGTCACGCGCCACAGCCTGGCCAATGCCGCCATGACCGTTGCTGCCACGGGCGGATCGACCAACGCCGCCCTGCACCTGCCGGCCATCGCGCACGAGGCGGGGATCGCCTTCACCCTGGACGATATCGCCGCCATCTTCGACCGCACGCCGCTGCTGGCGGACCTGAAGCCGGGCGGACGCTTCTGGGCTCGCGACCTGCACATGGCCGGCGGCGTGCCCGTGGTGCTGCGCGCCCTGCTGGAGGCGGGATTGCTGTATCCGGACTGCCCGACGGTGACGGGCCGGACCATCGGGGAGGTCGCGGCGGCGGCCCCGCCGCCCGACGGGGAGGTGGTGCGGTCCGCGGCAGCGGCGCTGGCGCCCACGGGGGGCGTGGTGGTGTTGCGCGGGTCGCTGGCCCCGGACGGCGCGCTGTTGAAGGTGGCCGGTCTGAAGCGCGTGCGCCACGAGGGCCCCGCCCGCGTGTTCGAGGGCGAGGAGGCGGCCGTGGCCGCCGTCCGCGCCCGCGCCTATCAACCCGGCGACGTGCTGGTGATCCGCGGCGAAGGACCGAAGGGCGGGCCCGGCATGCGGGAAATGCTGGGCGTCACCGCCCTGCTCTATGGCCAGGGAATGGGTGAACAGGTGGCGCTGCTGACCGACGGCCGTTTCTCCGGTGCCACGCGGGGCCTGTGCATCGGCCATGTCGGGCCGGAGGCGGCGGCCGGCGGCCCCATCGCGCTGATCCGCGACGGCGATATCGTCGCCATCGACGGACAGGCTTGCACGCTGGACCTGAAGGTCGATCCGGCGGTGCTGGAGGAGCGGCGGCGCGCCTGGATCCCCGCCGAGCCGGCCGACCTGCCGCCCACGCTGGCCAAATATCGCCGTCTGGTCGGGCCTGCCGACCGGGGGGCGGTCACCCACTGATACTATTTTGCGGTGACCAGAACCAATTGGTTCTGGTCACCGCCCCATCGCCGGCGCCAACATTCGTTGGCTCGGGCGCGCCGCACGAGCGGTATGACGCGATCTTGTCGACAAAGTGCAATCGACAAGGTAGGTATCAGGGCGTTGCGAAACCCCGTGGCCCCCCGAGATCATGCCCGACCACATCATCCCCCGTTCCTCCCTCCAGATCGAGGTCTGCAACCGCCTGCGCAGCGAGATCATCGAGGGTATCTGGCAGCCTGGCATGCGGTTGCAGGAACGCCTGCTGTGCGAGCGGTTCGGCATTTCCCGTTCCCCGCTGCGCGAGGCCTATCAGGCCCTGGCGGCGGAGGGGCTGATCGAGATCATGCTGAACAAGGGTGCGGTGGTGACGACGCCGACGCCCGAACTGACGCTTCAGCAATATGATCTCCTCCAGGCGCTGGAGATGCTGGGCATGGAACTGGCCTGCCGCAATGCCGACGATGCCCAACTGGCCGGCATCCTGCGCATCAATGATGGCATGAAGGCCTGTGCGGCCAATGGTGACATCGCTGGCTTCCTGCATGCCAACAACGATGTCCACCGGCATATCGTGCTGGCCAGCGGCAATGAACCGCTGATCGATGCCCATCTGCTGGTCTCGCGTCAGATCATCCGGGTGCAGAACCTGCGCGGCCCGCTGGAACATCTGCCGGCGGAATCGGTGGCCGAGCATGACGGTTTCCTGGAGGCCCTGATCCGCCGGGATGCCGCTGCGGCGCTGTCCCTGTTCAAGCGCCACCTGAAGACGGCGGAAGAAAATCTGCGCCGCCGTCTTCAGTGGGTGGCCGAGCAGCACTGACAGCAAGGGCCATTGGCCTGACCCCTGGCCTGACCCCTGGCATGGGACAGATGGGGGCCGGATGTCCCGGCCGGCCCCCTCGTCCACATGATGCCTATCCGAAGAAGCCGATGCGCTGCGTCAGGGCGTTGCTGGTGCGGCGGATCAACTCGTAAAGCGATGCGATGGGCCGGAAGATGTTCTGGTTTTCCTGGCTGTAATCCTGGCTTTCGTCGCTGACATAGGTCGCCACCTCCCCGAACCCTTCATCCAGCATCACCTCGTTGCGGGCCGGGAAGATGCGGGCCAACTGATCCAGTGCCCATGGCACGTCCAGATGCAGCAGGCGGGTCACCAGCCGCTGGTTGGTGATGGAATGCTGGCTGGAGAATTCCGGGATATGCACGGCCAGGCGATAAATCTGGTTGATCAGCGACAGCCGCACGGCATGCAGCAGGGCCAGATGCCGTTCCAGTTCCGGATTCGGCGGCGGGGCGGCGCCGGCCCGCTCCAGGTTCTGCCGCAGCACGCCGTAATCGCGGTACAGCTTGCGGAAGATGCGCACCAGGCGGGCCTGGGTCGGCGTCTCCTCCAGCACGGCGGCGATGCGGCGCATGTCGTCGGCTTCCAGCGGATTGCCGGTCCGGGCGGCGCGGGTCAGCCAATGGACCGGGTCCAGCGTGTCGACATAGGCCTTCAGCGCGTCCGGGCAGGACACCGCCGAGCCGTAGACGACGATGCCGATCAGTTCGCGGAAACGCGGGGATGAGGCGTAGAGCGTGCGGAACTGCTCAGGGTCGCGGTCGATCGCCTCTCCCACGCCGGACAGGACATTGGCGGGCAGGCCGAGCTGGAGAAGGATGGCATTGTGCGGGATGGCCCGGAACTGCCCGGCCAGCACCTCCGCCGCGGGGTCCGGCGCGCTGTCGTGCTGGCGCTTGATGGCGCGGCTGCCGCTGGGAAACAGCAGGTTGGTGCCAAAGGCCGCCAGCAGTTCACCATAGTTCGGGTCCTCCACCAGGCCGACCTGGAAGGCCTTCACGGTCGTGAAGAACTCCCGGATATAGTCGCCCTTGGCATAGAACACGTCATGGTCCAGGTCGGGCTTGGCCGTGCCGATCATATATTCCAGGATGCGGGTCACGACAGCCAGGGCGGAGGCCGGCGTCACGAAATAGGTGTAGCCATCGCCGCCCTGGAAGCTGACCTCCTGCTTCAGTTCGATATTGTGCTTGGCGGCGAAGGCCAGCGTGGCCGGCGGGCTGACATAGGCCAGCCGGTTGTGCAGGCCGGCCGGATGGCCGCCGCGGCCGATGCTTTCGCCATGCGTGTCGAAGATGACAAGCTGCACATTGCTCAGCGCATGGCGCGTGAACAGGCGCAGCACCCGCAGCCGCAGCCGCTCGATGGAGGCAGAGGCCGGCGTCTGGCCCAGATAGCGGCCGGCATCGGAATAGCCGGTCTGGATGCAAAGCCGCCCGCGCCGTTGCACATAGGTGCGGTAATGCGGGTTCTCCAGCAATTGCTCGATGATGCGGCTGCCGGTTTCCAGCGCCTTTTCCGTTTCGAACAGGGGGCTTATATCGACCCGTTCCTCCACCCCGAACAGCTTGGCGAAATAAAGCGCGGACAGCACCGTGAAGGCGCTTTCCGACTCGGCGATCAGGAAGCGGATGGGCGTGCGCGCATCGGAATATTTCAGCATCTGCGCCACGACCATGAACAGGCGCTTGGCGCTGGTCCGTTCGGCCACGACACTGCCGAAATTGATGGAGACCGGCTCGACCTTGTCCAGAAGCTCGGTCACGCTCGACAGGTAGGACTGGCGGTAGCGCGGGTCGTCGGCCGCCGTTTCCAGCCCGATGGCCTTGCGGATGGCGTTGTGGACCTGGGTGCTGTTCAGCCGGACATGGGTATGGGCCATGCCCAGCCCGAAGGCCGACAGCTCGGCCCGCAGCACGGCCAGCGCCTCCACCGTTTCCAGCGCCTTTTCCCCCTCGATCGTGGCGGACAGGCGGATGGCGCGGTCCACGAACTCGATCGCTTCGGACGCATCGACCAGACGCAGCGGCAGCCCTTCATGCATGCGCTTGGCGATGCGGCGCAGATGGTCCAGGTCCTGCGCCTCCGACCCGCCGAAGGCCGCGATCTCGTCCGTCACCTGGTTCAGGGCCAGGGCCAGGCGGCTTTCGATCAGGGCCAGCGTGTGGCGCAGATCCTCCAGCGCCGGCGCGCCGGCCCTTATGTCGCGCAGGGCGGACAGGTAATGGCGCAATTGCCGCTGCTGCACGATCAGCCGCTTGTGCAGCGTGTCGGACCAGCGGATGTCGGACCGGCCGTCCAGGTCGTAGCCGACCCAGCTTGCCACCGTCAGCAGGCGCGGCGTCAGTTCGGTCCAGCGGTCCGGATAATGGCGGCGGCCCACCCGCAGCACGGCGCGATAGAGCGTGCGGATGGCCGTCTGGATGTTGGCGATGGCGTCCAGCGACAATTCATGCTCGCGCGCCAGGGTCATTTCCTCCGGCGCATGCTCGGCATTGGCCATGCGCCGGATCAGGGCCTCCCGCCCCTCCTCGGTCAGGGTGTTGCCCTGCGCATCGCGGCCCGTGGCCAGACAGGCCATGGCGGTCATCAGGGCCCCGGACAGGTTGAAGGTCGGATGCGCCGTGATGACGATGCCGAACACCTCCTTCTCGACCAGCTTCTTGAAACCCTCGAAGGATAGCGGCTCCCCGCCGCTGCCGTCGGCAGCGACGTCGAGCAACTCTTCCATGCGGCTGGCATTGGCTTCCGGTGCCGCTTCCCCCAAATAATTGGAGAGGCGGGCGGCGCGCGCCAGGAAACCCTCGGCCGACAGATACTGGACCAACTGTTCCAGCGCGCCGGCCGACAATTCACCTGAGGAGAGACGGCGGGAGATGTCCAGCGCCAGCAGCATCACCGGGTTGGCGAACGGGTCGTGCCCCGCCTCTGCCGTGAACCGGTCGAGCTGGGACATGAGGTCGGTGGCCAGTGCCTGCACGTCCAACCCCTTCGGCGCGGGGAAACGGGCCTGTTTGCCGGACAGCAGCGCCCCCTTGCCGGTCGTCGCGGCCAGGGCTTCCAGGTCGGACGGGGCGGCGGCTTGGGGCATGGCGGGGTCCAGCGGCATGGGGGCTTCCCTTGATGGTGATTATCGTCGTTCGTGCTGCGGCGCAGCGTCGCAGGTTGGTGTAACTCCATTACCTGTGTCAACGCCCGAAAGGGTAATGGCGGACATCTTCAGTCCGCATTGCAGTCCGCAACGAAGCGTTAGAATAATTGCGGACCGGCAGGCAGTCGATAGATTACTTGTAACGTCGTTCGCTTAGGAATGCGGATATGGCTGGGGTGTTGCATATGCACAGCGCAGGGCCGGATATGGAACGGAACGACCCGGAAGCCGGCCAGCGGCAGGCCGTCGCCCTGCTGTCCGATGCGCGCACCCACGGGCCGGGCGAGGGCGCGGCGGTAGAACGGATCGACACCCATGCGGCCCGTGTCTTCATGGCCGGCGATCGCGCCTACAAGATGAAGCGGGCCGTCACCTATCCCTTTTTCGATTATGGGACCCTGTCGCAGCGGCTGGATGCCTGTCAGGCGGAACTGGTGCTGAACCGGCGCACGGCTCCCGACCTTTATCTTGGTGTCGGCGGGCTGGTGCGGCGGGAGAATGGCGGCGTGACGCTGGTGGATGATGCCCCGGTTGCCGCCGATGGCGGGCCGGATGCGTCGGTGGTTGAATATCTGGTCACCATGCGCCGCTTCCCGCAATCGGCCCTGCTGGATCGGATGGCGGCGGATGGCGCGCTGACCGGTGCCATCATGCGCGATCTGGCCGGGGTCATCGCCGCCTTCCATGATGCGGCGGAGCCCCGTCCCGGGGCGCCGGGGGCGGAGGAGATGGCCGATCTGGCCCGGACCAACATCAAGGCGATGCGCGCCCATGGTGCCCTGTTCGATGCCGACGCTGTCGACCGGCTGGAAGCCGCCTCGCAAACGGCCCTGGCAGCGGGGAGCGGCCTGATCGACCGGCGGCGTGACGCCGGCTATATCCGGCACTGTCATGGTGACCTTCACCTGCGCAACATCGTGATGCTGGACGGTCGGCCCGTGCCGTTCGATTGCGTGGAGTTCGGCGACCGCATTGCCGTGACCGATGTGCTCTACGATCTGGCGTTCCTGCTGATGGACCTTGAGCATCGGCGGCTGCGCGGGCTGGCCAATATCTTGTTCAATCGCTATCTGGACCTGACCGGTGATCTGGCGGGCCTGTCGCTGCTGCCCTTGTTCATGTCGGTGCGTGCCGGTATTCGTGCCCATCTGACGGCATCGGCGGCGGCAGGACAGGCGGATGCCGCGACGGCCGCCAGCATGCGGGCCGAGGCGGCGGCTTATCTGGAACTGGCCAACCGGCTGCTCGACCCGCCTTCTGCGGGGCTGGTGGCCATCGGCGGCCTGTCCGGCACGGGCAAGACGACGCTGGCCCATGCCCTGGCCCCCGTGCTGGGCCCGGCGCCGGGTGCCGTGGTGCTGCGCAGCGACGTGCTGCGCAAGCATCTGGCAGGCACGCGGGAGACGCAGCGCCTGCCGGAAAGCTTCTATACGCCCGAGCATTCGGCCCGCACCTATGCCGAGATGGCGGGCCGTGCCGGGCTGGTGCTGGAGGGTCGTCACAGCGTCGTCTGTGACGGTGTCTATGCAAGGCCCGACGAGCGCCGGGCCGTGGAGGCCGTGGCACGGGCGGCAGGGGCATCCTTCTCCGGCCTTTGGCTGGTGGCCGACCAGGCCGTGGCGCTGGCCCGTGTCGCCCGGCGCCGCGATGATGCATCCGACGCCACGGCCGATGTGCTGCGGCGGCAGGCGGCCTATGATCTGGGCGACATGCGGTGGGAGGTGATACCCGCCGGCGGCGACCCGCAGCAGACCGTCGCCATCGCCCGCCGGCATGTCGAGAACGCCCGGTCCTGACGGCGGCAACGTTCGCCTGCCGCATCTGTTACCCTGGTCAGACCGGCAGGTGATCCATGTCAATGCCACCCCCAGGGCGGGGGCGCATCCTGGATACCGGAATGCCTATCCTGTGGCGCCGTGCCACATGACAGCCCGAGGGGGGACCAGACCATGGCCTATCGCAAGATAACCTGCTTCGTCACCGGCGGCGCCCGCGATGCCGCGGCCCTTTCCGCGGCCCTGACCCTGGCCGCCCCGGCGAAGGGCAATGTCACCGCCCTTTATCTGAAGGCCGATCCGCGCGATGTCATGCCCATGGTGGGGGAGGGCCTGTCCGGTGCCCTGATCCAGGACTTGCTGAAATCGCTGGAGCAGGAAAACCAGGTCCATGCCGCCAAGGCCCATGCCACGCTGGAGCAGGCGCTGGCCGCCGTCGGCGGCGCGGTCTGCGACCGCCCCCCCGGCACCGACCGGGTCAGCGCCTCCTTCGCAGAGGCGGCCGGCGTGACCGAGGATGTGATGGCGGCGGCGGCTCGTCTGTCCGACATCACCGTCTTCCCGTCGGTGGCGAACGAGGATCGCACCGCCGTCCTGGTCGGCCTGGAGGCGGCCCTGCTGGAAAGCGGCCGGCCTGTGCTGGTGGCGCCGGAGGGTGGGGTCACGCCGGTCCTGGGCCGCACCGTGGCACTGGCCTGGAACGGCCGGGCGCAGAGCGCGCGGGCCCTGGCGCTGGCCATGCCGCTGCTGGAGAAGGCGGATGCCGTGCATGTGCTGGGCGTGGACACGCTGCGCACCGACGCGGACGAGGCCGCACCGGTGGTGGAATATCTGGCGTGGCATGGCATCCCCGCCACCTATCACAAGCTGGATGGCAGCGGCAGTGTCGCCGCCCAATTGCAGGAACGGTGCGCGGAGGTCGGTGCCGACCTGCTGGTCATGGGCGGATATGGCCATTCCCGGCTGCGTGAACTGATCCTGGGCGGCGTCACGCGCGCCATGTTGAACCAGACGACATTGCCGCTGTTGCTGGCCCACTGATCGACCGCCAGGGGATGGGGCGGCGGCTCCTCCCTATCCCCGGTCGCTTACCATTGCCCTGGCTTGTGCCCGCACCCCGTCCAGCAGCCGTTCGGACAGGCCGGGGTCGGCCGTGGCGGCGGCGCGGGCCAGCGACAGCCCGCCGACAAGCAGGGAAACCAGGGCTGCCGCCCGTTCTCCGGCATCCGGATCATCGGCCGGCAACCGCTCGCGCACGGCCGCGACATAGCGGGCCAGCCCCTGTGTGAACCGCTCACGCACGGGACCCGTCAGGCGGGAGACATCCCCGCCCAGCGCCACCATGGGGCAGGGCCCCTCGCGGTCCCGATGCTCCACCGTGACGTAATAATCGATATAATCCTCCAGCGTGGCGGATGCCGCCAGCCGCCGCACGGCATTGTCGAAGCTCCGGTCGCAAACCTCCGCAGCCAGCGCCTCCTTCGATGCGAAATGGCCGTAGAAGCCGCCATGGGTCAGGCCGGCGGCCTGCGTCACCTCCGCCACGCCCACCTTGTCGAAGCCGCGGGCCCGGAACAGGCGCGAGGCGGCATTCAGGATGGCATCCCGGTGTTCACCGGCCTTCTGCTTCGATACGCGCATGACCCATCTCCGTCCATCCCTTGGGTGCCGCCTGCAAGGCACTTGACGGCATTCATGATTGCCATCATGAATAATTTATCATTACAGCTATCATGAATACCAGTCCAATCATGGGCCGGTCTCCCGGGGGGCAGGTTGTGAGTTTCTCAGATCGTCTGGCGGCCAGGCTGGCCGCCCGCAACATCCATTATGGCTGGGTCGTCGTGGCCAGCAGCTTCCTCACCTCCCTGACCGTGGCGGGGGCGTTGGGGGCGCCGGGGGTGCTGCTGTTGCCCCTGCAGCAGGAATTCGGCTGGACCGCGTCGGAGATTTCGGCGGCACTGGCCATCCGGCTGGTGCTGTTCGGCCTGATGGGGCCGTTCGCGGCGGCACTGATCAACCGGTTCGGGGTGCGCCGCATGGCGCTGACCTCGCTTGCCGTCATCAATGGGGGCATGCTGCTGTCGCTGGGCATGGGCCAGCTCTGGCAACTGATGCTGCTATGGGGCGTGGTGGTCGGCATCGGCACGGGCATGACGGCACTGGTCATGGGCGCCACCATCGCCACCCGCTGGTTCACCCATCGGCGCGGGCTGGTGATCGGGTTGCTGACGGCCAGCACGGCGACGGGCCAGCTCGTCTTCATCCCCCTGATGGCCTGGCTGGCCGAACAGATGGGCTGGCGCCTTGCGTTGGGCATGGTCTGCATGCTGATCACGGTCGCGGCCCTGGGGGTCGTGCTGCTGATGCGGGACCGGCCCGCCGATGTCGGGCTGACCGCCTATGGCGAGCCGCCGGGAACACCGCAGCCCCCGGCGGCGCCCGCCGCATCGGTCGCGTGGGCTGCCATCGATACGCTGCGCGAGGCGGCGCGCACCCGCGTGTTCTGGGTGCTGTTCGCCACTTTCTTCGTTTGCGGGGCCAGCACCAACGGTCTCATCCAGGTACACATGATCCCGCTTTGCGTCGATTTCGGCATTCCCGCCGTACAGGCTGCCGGCATGCTGGCCCTGATCGGGATCTTCGATTTCATCGGTACGATCCTGTCGGGCTGGCTGTCGGATCGTTACGACAATCGCTGGCTGCTGTTCTGGTACTACGGCCTGCGCGGGCTTTCCCTGCTTTATCTGCCCTATTCGGATTTCACCTTCTACGGTCTGTCGCTGTTTGCCGTCTTCTACGGCCTGGACTGGGTGGCCACCGTGCCGCCGACGGTGAAGCTGACGGCCGAGCGATTCGGGCGGGAGAAGGCGGGCATGGTCTTCGGCTGGGTCTTTGCGGGACACCAACTGGGTGCGGCCTGTGCTGCCTTTGGCGCCGGCTGGTCGCGCACGGCCCTGGACAGCTACCTGCCGGCCTTCTATGTCGCGGGCCTGCTCTGCCTGGGTGCCGCCCTGCTGTGCCCTGCCATGGGGCGCAAGGCGCCGGCTGACGCCCCGGCCTGATACCGGCGCCCCGGGACGAAACCGCAAGGGCGGCCGTCAGGCCAGGATGCGGCCCCGGTTACGGCGGTAGGCGTTGAAAAGCTGGATGCTGGCCAGGGCAAAGGCGATCAGCCCGCCGGCCACCAGGGCGCCCGCCACGGCCAGCACGCGGCGGGGCGCCACGGGATGCTCACCGGCATGCAGGCTTTCGATGACGCGATAGCTGAAGGGGGCGTCGGTCATGCTGGTCATCAGTTCATGCTCGACTTCCAGCAGGTTCTTCACCAGCGCCTCGCGCTGATAGGCATTGCTGGTCAGTTCCAGCGACCGCAGCAGCGCGTCACGCTGGGCCGTCTTGGTTTCGCGCACCTGGGTGCGGATGATGTCGTCGGACAGGGCGAAGATGCGCTGCAGGGCCTGGACGGCGAAGGCCGGATCCTCGTGCCGGAAGCTGATCTCCGTGAAGGTCGTGTCCTCCAGCGGGGTATTGCGCAGCTTGTTGACCGACAGCAGGCTTTTCAGCTTGTCACCCATCAGGCCGGGCGTGATCGCCGTGCCCGGATCGTCGGGCTGGACGATGCGTTCCGCCATGGCCTTGTCGGCGGCCAGGCGCACGGCGATGTCGTATGAGGTGATGGTCTGCAGGAACTGCTTGTGCATGGTCGACCCGCCGCCATCGCCCAGGGCGGCTCCCAGGCCGAAAGGCAGGTTCAGCGCGCTGGCCTTGCCCCCATTGCCGGAGGAGGAGGGCGGCGCCAGCGTGGCGGAGGCCTTGTAGACCGGCGTGGACAGCAGGACATAGGCGACGGCGAGCGCCACGGTCGCCCCGCAGACGGCCAGGAACAACGGCCAGCGCCGCAGATAGAACAGGATGACATCGCCGATATAGATCACGTCGTCACCGGGGCCGGCGGCGGCCGGGCGGGATGTGGTCTGGGTATCGATGGTCACTTGCTTTCCTCCGGTCCTGTCCGATGCCGGTTGCCGTCCGGCGCGACCCTACGATCAATGACGGCTGCTGTCCATCATGCCAGCATGGCATAAAGGGCGGCGGTTTCCCGTGCGCAACGCTGCCAGCCGAAGTCGCCCACCCGCTGCCGGCCCCGCAGCACCAGCGCGCGGCGCCTTTCGCCATCCTCCGCCAGGCTTTCCAGCATGGATACGGTTGCGTCCCGGCTGTCGGCGTCATAGGTGACGGCGGCACCGCCGGCCACTTCCACCAGCGCTTCGGCCTCCGCCGCCAGGGCGACGGGGCAGCCGGCCCCCATCGCCTCCAGCACCGGCAGGCCGAATCCCTCGCAGCGTGACGGATAGATGAAGACCAGCGCGTCGCGGTAGGCGCGCATCATGGTGATGTCGTCGCCCCCCATCCAGCGCACGCGATCGGTGAGCCCGTGCCCGGCGACCAATGCCATGTCGGCCGGGCCGAAAGCCCCGCCGCCGAAACACAGCAGGTCCACACCGTCGGCCGGCAGCCGGCTGGCCGCATAGCCGGCCAGGAAATTGGCGAAATTCTTGTAACCGCCGCGCCGGCCCACGAACAGGACATAAGGGGCGGCGTGTACACGGGCGGCGGCCGGTCCCTCGGCATCCGGGGCGGGCAGCGGGGTGAAACCGTGGTTGACGACATAGACATTGTCGGGCCGCACATCCCACAGCCGGCACAAATCCTGCTTTGTCGCGACCGTCGGCACGATGATCAGGTCGGCCCTGGCCACGGCCCGCCGCTTCAGCCGGCTGTTGATGGGATAGGACCGGGCCTCGCCGGGATACATCTCCCACACCATGTCATGCACCGTCGTCACCAGCGGACGGCGCAGGGGCATGAGATCGACCAGCGGGTAATAGGTGCGGTGGAAGATGCCGCCGCCACGTGTGGCCAGCGCCGCCCACCCCTCGTTCAGCAGGCGCAGTGCCTGGACGGGCATCCGGCCCCGCTGCACATGGCGGCCGCGCAGCATGCCCGGGGAGCAGGCGGGTGCCATATCCCGCAGGTGCTGGTTCAGGTAGCGGCCGGCCGGGATGCGTATATCGGCCCCGTCGGCCCGCAAGGCCAGCGCCAGCTCACAGAAATAGCGCGATATCCCGCCCACGGCCTGCGAGGTGAAGATATCGTGCGAAAAGGTGACAGTCAGGGCCAAGGCGTTCAGCCCATGGCCAGCAGCGCATCGACGGCCCGGGCCAGCGACGGCCGCCAGTCGGGCAGCCGGGCGCCCGGCAGGGCCAGGAACCGGCTGCAATCCAGCACCGAATTGCCCGGCCGTGCCGCCGGCGTGGGATAATCCGTCGTCGCGATGGGATGGACCGTGGGCACGGGCCGGCCATGGCGGACCCCTTCGGCGAAGATGGCCTGCGCGAAACCATGCCAGGTGGTCGGCGCCGCCCCGCCGAAATGATAGAGGCCCTGCGCGGTGCCGGCGGCCACATGCGGGGCCATCAGCAGCAGGGCGTCGGCGATGTCGTGCGCACCGGTCGGGCGGCCCCGCTGATCGGCCACCACGCGCAATTCCGGCCGGTCGGCCCCCAGCCGCAGCATGGTGCGCACGAAATTGGCGCCATAGGGGCTGAACACCCAGGAGGTGCGCAGCACGGCGCTGCGGCCCCAGCCCGCCGACGCCATCGCCTGCTCACCGGCCAGTTTCGACTTGCCATAGATGCCCAGCGGGCCGGTGGGGTCGTCCTCCCGCCAGGGCCGGTCGCCCGATCCATCGAACACATAGTCGGTGGAGACATGCAGGAAGGGGATATCGTCGGCCCGCGCAGCAACCGCGATGTTGCGGGTGCCGGCCTCGTTCACGGCAAAGGCCTCTTCCGGCTCGCTTTCCGCCTTGTCCACGGCCGTATAGGCGGCGGCATTGACGATCAGGTCGGGCGCATGCCCGCGCACGGCCGCAGCCACGGCCCCGCCATCGGCGATGGACAGGCTTTCCCGGCCCAGACAGACCACCTCGTGGCCCTGGGCCGCCCCCTGGTCGCGCAGGGCCAGCGCCAACTGGCCGCCGCGGCCGAACACCAGCAGCTTCATGGGCTCAGACCTCCGTCTGGATTTCGCGCAGCACCTTCATCAGATACTGCCCGTACTCGTTCTTCAACAGCGGCTTGGCCAGCTTCTCGACCTGCTCGGCATTGATCAGCCCGCGCCGGAAGGCGATTTCCTCCGGACAGCAGACCTTCAGCCCCTGGCGGCGTTCCACGGTCTGGACGAAATGGGTCGCATCGACCAGGCTGTCATGCGTGCCCGTGTCCAGCCAGGCATAGCCCCGGCCCATGCGCTCCACCCGCAGGGCATTGCGCTGCAGGTAGACATTGTTGACGTCCGTGATCTCCAATTCCCCGCGGGGCGAGGGCTTGATCGCGGCGGCGATGTCCACGACGGCATTGTCGTAGAAATAGAGGCCCGTGACGGCATAGTTGGATTTCGGCGTCTTGGGCTTCTCCTCGATCGTCAAGGCATTGCCGTTGCCGTCGAAGCTGACCACGCCGTACCGCTCGGGATCGTTGACATGATAGGCGAAGACCGTCGCCCCGTCGTCCCGCCCGTCGGCACTGGCCAGCAGCGTCTCGAACCCGTGGCCGTAGAAGATGTTGTCGCCCAACACCAGGGCGGCGGCGTCGTTGCCTACGAAGCCGCGCCCGATGATGAAGGCCTGGGCCAGCCCGTCGGGGCTGGGCTGCACGGCATAGGACAGGTTCAGACCCCATTGCGAGCCGTCACCCATCAGGTGGCTGAACTGCGGCAGGTCGTGGGGGGTGGAGATGACCAGGATGTCCGTGATACCCGCCATCATCAGGGTGGACAGCGGATAATAGATCATCGGCTTGTCATAGACGGGCAGAAGCTGCTTCGACACGCCCATGGTGATGGGATAGAGACGGGTGCCGGAACCGCCGGCCAGGATGATACCCTTGCGCTTGCCCATTACTTCTTCCCCTCTCCACGGCGCTTATGCGCTTCTTCCCGCAGCGCGCCCCACCACCATTCATTGTCCAGATACCAGCGCACGGTACGCGCCAGACCCGTCTCGAAGCTTTCCTCCGGCTCCCAGCCCAGTTCGGCGCGGATTTTGGACGCATCGATGGCATAGCGGTGATCGTGGCCCGGCCGGTCCTTCACGAAAGTGATCAGGTCGCGGCGGCGGCCCTCGCCGGGGCGCAACTCGTCCAGGATATCGCAGATGCGCTCCACGACCTCCAGGTTGGTCTTCTCGTTGTTGCCGCCGATATTGAACCGCTCGCCCACGGGGCCGCGGGTCAGCACCTCCCACAGGGCGCGGGCGTGATCTTCCACATAGAGCCAGTCGCGCACATTGTCGCCCTTGCCATAGACAGGCAGGGGCCGGCGCTCCAGCGCGTTCAGGATGATCAGCGGGATCAGCTTTTCCGGGAAATGGAACGGCCCGTAATTGTTGGAACAGTTGGTGAGCACCACCGGCAGGCCATAGGTATGGTGCCAGGCATCGACCAGATGGTCCGACGAGGCCTTGGATGCCGAATAGGGGGAGCGCGGGGCATAGGGCGTGGTCTCGGTGAAGAAACCCTCCTCCCCCAGGCTGCCGAACACCTCGTCGGTGGAGACATGATGGAACCGGAAGCCGTCCTTCTTCACGCCGTCCAGGCCCTGCCAGTAATCGCGCGCCGCCGACAGCAGCACGCCGGTGCCCACCACATTGGTCTGGATGAAGGCGTCGGGCCCGTCGATGGACCGGTCGACATGGCTTTCGGCGGCCAGATGCACGATGGCGTCCGGCTGGTATTTCGCGAAGATCGCATCCATGGCCGGACGGTCACAGATGTCCGCCTGCTCGAAATGATAGAGCGGACTGTCCTTCACCGCCCGGACATTGTCCGGGTTGGCGGCATAGGTCAGCTTGTCGATATTGACGACGGCGCAACCCTTCACGCCCACGGCGTGGCGGATGAAGGCGGACCCGATGAAGCCGGCGCCCCCGGTGACGAGGATCAGTTTGGGGGAAAGCGTGGTCATGCCTTGGCTCGCAAGCTCTAAGATCTTGATCAGAAAAGGGGCGGCAGGTCGGCCAGTCGCGGCAGCCTGGTGTCCTTGTCGGACAGGACCAGCTTGTCTGCGGGGAACGGCCATTCGATGCCGATATCGGCATCGTTCCAGATCACGCCGCCATCGTCGGCGGGGCTGTAATAGCTGGTCACCTTGTAGACAACCTCCGTATCGGGCACCAGGGTGCAGAAGCCATGGGCGAAGCCCACGGGCACCCAGAGCTGCGCGCCGTTATCGGCCGTCAGCTCCGCCCTGACATGCCGGCCGAAGGTGGCGGAACCGTGGCGCAGGTCGACGGCCACGTCCAGAAGGGCACCGCGCACGACGCGGACTAGCTTGCCCTGTGCCGTGGGATGGCGCTGGAAATGCAGCCCGCGCAGCGTCCCGGCATCCCGCGACAGGGAATGGTTGTCCTGCACGAACTCGACATCCTCGCCGGTTGCCTCGGCGAAGCGGCGGCGGCTGTAGGTCTCGCTGAAGAAGCCGCGATGGTCGCCGAAGCGCGCCGGGGTCAGCAGGACGGGGCCCTGGATATCGAAACGGGTCACTTGCATCGGGCGGTGTCCGGCGAACGGGAGAAGCGGAAGGGCACGTCCGTTTTCCTTCTTGATGGGCCAGAGTGGCGGCAACGGAATGATGGCCGTTCCGGGCACCCTGGCTGTGATTGTCCAAAACCCCGCCCCTCGCCCCGGGCAGGGTTCCGCCAGCCGCCAGCAGGGGGGCGGCGGCCTTTGCCCTTATGCACGTTTCATGCTGCACAGGCAATGGCGGCCCTGCTCATGCCCGCCTTACATCCTCGTACCGGATATGGCGGAAATTCCACAGGATGCGCCAGATCATGGGCAGCCGGTCCGCCTGTCCCCGGCGCAGCCGGTTCAGGGCCGTCACGGCCAGCCCGGCCAGGATGGTGGGCATGGCATAGGGAAAATGGCGCCAGGTAACACGCAGGCGATTGCGGAGATTGTAGAAATCGGCCAACAGGCTGATCTCATGGCGATGACCGCCCGTGGTGCCGCCCTCCTTGTGCAGGACGATGCTGTCCGGTGCATAGCCCAGGTCGAACAGATGCCGCCCGCGCCGGCAATAATCGATCTCCTCGAAATAGAGGAAGAAGCCCGGGTCCATCAGCCCCACCTGTTCCAGCCAGGCCCGGCGGATGAACATGGCCGCGCCGATCACATAATCGAACCGGGTGCCGGCATAGTCTTTCGCGGTACTACGCGGCTCGTTCAGGCCCAGATGGCGCACCAGCCCCGTCCAGCGGTTGTAGCAGGCGCCGCCGGCGCCCTGGATCACGCCGGGGCGGTCGGCATAGAGCAGGGTGGACCCGATGATCCCCTGACGCGGATGGGCCGCGGCATGTGCCAGCAATGCTGCCAGCGCCCCCGATTCGGGAACCGTATCGTTGTTCAGCACCCAGGCGAAACCCATCTCCGGGTCGCGCAAGGCCAGCCGCAGGCCGACATTGTTGCCGCCGGCATAGCCGTGGTTGGCCGTATTGCGCACCAGCCAGACATCGCGGTCCGGCACCGCCTCGTCCCTGGATGGCTGGTCGACGGATGATTGGTCGATAATGCCCAGCCCGTCGCCGAACCGTTGCCGCAGGGCTGCTTCCAGCCGTTCCAGACTGTCATCGGTGGAGGCGTTGTCGCAGACGGCCAGCCGCCAGCGCCCCCCGGTCAGGGCACGAACCCCGTCGATGCAGGCGATCGTATCGTCCGCCCCATGCCAGTTCAGGATGATGATCCAGGTCACGGGATCGGCGGGCGGGGCGGGCAGGGACATGGAGCGGGCAACCGGCTGCGTAAAAGAAACGGCGCCGACCGCGGGGGATCGGCGCCGCCATACTATCCGCATCCGATGGCCGCATGGCCATGGCAATTTGGGGTCATCGGGATCGGCCGTCGGCCGCCGCCGCTTATTCCGGCCCCATCTGCTCCTGCAGGTAATTCTGGATGCCGACCTTGTCGATCAGGCCCAGCTGGGTTTCCAGCCAGTCGATATGCTCCTCGGTATCCTCCAGGATGCGGCGGAAGATTTCCTTGGACTGATAGTCGCGGACCGACTCGCAATATTGCATGGCTTCGAGCAGTTCGGTTCGGTTGCGCGTTTCGATCGACAGGTCGCCCTTGAAGCATTCGGGTACATCCTCGCCGATCATCAGCTTGTGCAGGTCCTGCAGGTTCGGCAGCCCTTCCAGGAAGAGCACACGCTCGATCAGCAGGTCGGCATGCTTCATCTCCCCGATCGACTCCTCATACACCTTCTTGCCCAGGCGCAGGAAACCCCAGTTCTTCAGCATGCGGGCGTGCAGGAAATACTGGTTGATGGCCGTCAGCTCGTTTACCAGGATGGTGTTGAGATGGCGGATGACGGTGGTGTCGCCTTGCATGGTAGCCTTCGCTGCGTTGCCTGTAAGGATGAACGGACGGCCGAAGAGGTCGGCCGGGAGTGGTTCAAGGTGGAAATTCCAAGGGTGATACTGCCACGCCTGAAACCTGTTGTCTTGTGATAACGTATTGCAATTGAAGGGAAATGTGACTGATAAGCAGTCGCGTGCCAGCCCTTTGCGAACGATCTTGGGAGAAATATGCGATGACCCGTCCCGTCCGTTACCTGGAGGATTTCACCCCCGGTCTCGTCTTGGAATTCGGTGACCGGCTGGTGACGGCGGAGGAGATCGTCAGCTTCGCCCGCGAATACGACCCGCAGCCCTTTCACCTGGACGACGAGGCCGGACGCCAGACGCATTTCGGCGGTCTGGTCGCCAGCGGCTGGCAGACGGCCGGTTTCATGATGCGCATGCTGGTGGACAACATGCTGTCACCGGAAACGTCGCTGGGCTCGCCGGGGCTGGATGAATTGCGCTGGCTGAAGCCTGTGCGGCCCGGTGACCGTTTGCGCGCCCGTGTAACTGTTCTGGAAGTGAAGCGTTCCCGCTCGCGCCCGGAGATGGGAACGATCAGGCAACATACAGAACTTCTCAACCAGAAGGACGAAGTCGTCTTGTCCGTCCAGTCGATCGGCATGGTGCGCACGCGGTCATGAGGTGTAACGGGCAGCGGTTTATTCGCCGCCCTCGAACAAAGAGCGGGAAAGGACAGGGGTATCCCCTGTCCAATACTCCCCGGCATTTGAGACCGGCATTGTTGCCGCTTCCCAACGGCGCGGGACATGGCATATCCTCGCAACGTCGGGTTCAGTGGGAGCCATCATGGCGCGTGAAATGATTGATTTTTCTCCAGGCGAATGGGTGGAGGAACTGGTGCCGCCCCGCCGGCGCCTGCAGATCATGGCCGTTCATGCCAAGCCCGGCGTCAAGGCGCCGAACGTGGAACTGGCCATCAACGGCAACCCTGTCCACCGCATCAGCCTGTCGATCTTCGCCCTGGCCGATATCCATCGTTTCCGCCGCGTGCGCTGATGCGGATGACCCGCCGCCATCCCGGCGCCGGGCGCGTCATGGGGCGTGTCATCGCGCGGGGTGTCCGGTGACCGCAACACCGATCACCGGATGCCGGCTCAGCGGTTGCCGGTCCTGCGTCCGCGCAGCAGGCGCCAGCCCAGGCGGCCGAAATAGACGGTGATCACGCCATAGACCACGATCTTCGACACGGGATCGACATAGGATTCCACGACCTCATACTGACTTTCCAGGGCATAGCCGGCACCCGTCAGGATCGATGTCCAGACCAGTGAACCCAGGGTCGTCAACAGCAGGAATTTCGGCATGCCCATGGCGGCCATGCCGGCCGGCACAGAGATCAGTGTGCGGATGGCAGGGATGAGCCGGCCGAACAGCACGGCCTTGGCCCCATGGCGGGAGAACCAGCTGAACGCCTTTTCCACATCGGGCGGGTCCATCGTCATGATGAAGCCGAACCGTTCCGACAGGGCGATCAGCCGGTCATGGCCGAAAAAGCGGCCCAGATAATACCAGGGCAGTCCACCCAGCACGGACCCGGCCGTGCCGACCAGCACCACCAGGAACGGATCCATCTTGCCCTGGGCCGCCAGGAACCCGCCCAGCGGCATGATCAATTCGGACGGGATGGGCGGAAAGACATTTTCCAGGAACATCAGCAGCAGAAGGCCGAAATAGCCCATCTGCTCCACCAGCCCCAACAGATTATCGAACATCGATCAGATTTCCAGGTCCAACGGCAGTCATTTGCATGCCGAACCTGTAGCGCATCGAAGCCCGTCCCGCCATGGCAAAGGCGGGATCAGGCCGGACTGCGCTGACGGCCGGGTGGAAACATGCATGCGATCGCATGGCGACGAAGCGGGATTACGCCAGATGGTCTATTCCTTTTGAACAAATTTGCGGTATCATGCCGCAACATTAGGTTCCTTGCCGGACCAGCAGCACAAGCACCCTGTCGCAACAGCGGAATGTGGACGGTGCGGGCAGCGGGAAGGTCGGGTTTCTGGCCCGTTTCACCTGGAAACAGGGGCGGGCCGTTCAGGAGATTGAGGCAATGGTGATGTCCAGACGTTCAGCGGAAGCCCCCAAGCCGGGCGAATGGCTGGAAGAAGTCAAGTCGCCGCGCCGGCGGTTGCTGGTCCATGCCGTCCACCAGCACGCCGCCCGTCCGGTGCATGTGGAGTTTCTCGTCAATGGCCGCAACAGCGACCGCCTCTCCCTGGCACTGGAGGTGGTGCTGGATGCCACGCGCTTTCGCCGCCTGGGGCCGAGCCAGCACGCGGCCTGAGGTTTCCATTTACATTTCTGACGGTTGAGGCCGTGCGGCTGGCATGTCCGCCCGGCCTTTTTGCATGTACCCCCCCGGCATTTGATGCCGGGGGGAGGTGGTTCCGCCAGGAAGCCGGCGTCAATTCGCCGCAGACCGGAACCAGCGCGCGGCGGACCGTGCAGCCTCGGTGAAGCTGGGCGCGACGGGGCCCGTGGCGGGATCGACCAGCATCAGGTTGACGGGCAGGTCGAACTCCTCCACCTCCATCTGGTCGGCATCGCGCCACACCCGGCCGTCATGCGCCAGATATTGCCGTGCCTGGGTACGCTGGAGCAGGGGGCGGATGTCCCCGGACCAGGGGAAGACCGGTTTGCCGAGGGCGGCGGCGAAGCCCATCTCATAAGCTGTGCCATCATCGACCGACGGCCCGCGGAAGGGCATGCAGTTGGCGATCACCCCGTCGGCGGCGTGGATCAGTGCCAGATTTGCGGCGCGGATGCGGGCCGCGAAGGCGGCGCCGCCTTCCCCGGCCATCGGGCTCAACGCATTGTCGGTGGGAAAGACGCCTTCCAGGTCCAACCCCTCGCAGATCGACTTCATGGCGGCCGCGGCCGCCATGGGATCAGGCAGGAAGACATCCGGTCCGGCCAGATAGAGCCGGGGGCGGGGGCCTTGTGTCACTTGCCGCCTCCCAGCTTCACCGGATCGATCTTGTAAAGAGCGAACCCATCCTCTCCCGGACCCTGATAGGTCAGGGCCGGCTGTTCGCGCAGCAGTTCGCGGGCCAGCGGCGAGCTTTGATAGGTGAGCATGAGCGTGGGCGGCAGCGGGGCCAGCCGGAAGGTGCCGTTGGTCGACGGCTCCACCACACCCTTGGCGCGGATGTAATCGATGATGGCCTGCTGCACCGTGTCGGGCGACTGATAGATGACGGTGCTGCCATCCAGCCAGGGGAAGCTGCCGCCGCCATTGGCGCGGTAATTGTTCGTGACGACGATGAATTCCTGCTTGTCGTCGATGGGGCGGCCCTGGAAAGCCAGATCCCTGATCCGATGGGCCTTGTCATTCACCAGCTTGCCTTCGCGGTCGAACCGTTCGGGCTGGGTGATGTCAATCGCATAGGTCACGCCGTCGATGATGTCGAAGACATAGGCAGGCACCCGGGTATTGACCAGCGGCTGCGCCACCTTTGCATTCGGATCGATGACCATCAGCGCCCGGCTGGACATTTCCAGCCAGTCGCGCACCTGGGCGCCCGTCAGCCGCACGGCGGCGATCTGGTTGGGATAGAGGTAAAGGTCGGCGACATTGCGGATGGCGACGTCGCCGGCCGGAATGTCGGTATAGAATCCGACGCCGGGCCGGCCGCCGGATTTGAAGGGGGCCGCCGCCGACAGGATGGGCAGGCTGGCATGTTCGGTGCCCGCCAGCGCCTTGGCCACATAGGCGCGCTGCGCTTCGGCCACAAGCTGCACCCCCGCCGAATCGCCCAGGAAGGAGAAATAGCTGTGGATGCGGCCTGTGGACCGGCCCACGGCGCGGCGCACATATTCCAGGGTGCCCAGGTGGCTGGCTTCCAGCAGGGCCTGCACTTCCCCGTCGGGAGCCGGAGCGGCGGCGGCCGTGCGGTCGCCCTGGCGCGGCTGGATCGGCTGCACGCTGCTGCTGCCGTCGGCGACACGCCAGCCCCGGCCATCCTTCTCCAGTGTCAGGCGGATGACGCCCAGATGGCTGCCATAGGAACCGGCCATGACGACGGGCTTGCCATTCACGGTGCCCTTCTTCAGGTCGACACCGGGCAACCCTTCATAGTCGCGGCTGGGAAAGACGCGATGGCTGTGGCCCGTCACGACGGCATCCACGCCGTCGATGGCGGTCAGATAGTTGGAGGCATTCTCCTCCCCCCCCTGGCGCGGGGTATAGGACATGCCGGCATGTGACAGGACCAGCACGATGTCCGCCCCATCCGCCTTCATGCGCGGCACATATAGAGTGGCCATGTCCACGATGTCGCGCGTGGTGACGCGGCCTTCCAGCTTGTCGCGGTCCCAGACCATGATCTGCGGCGTCAGCAGCCCCAGGATGCCGACCTTGACCTTCTGTCGGGCACCCTTGTCATCCACCAGATCGCGTTCCTGGATGACATAGGCGGGATAGAGGGTGGGGTCATTGTCGGGGTCCTGGTCCCCATCTACCTTGAACACATTGCCGGCCAGCACGGGGAACCGCGCCCCGGCATAGACATTGTGCAGCGTTTCCAGCCCGTAATTGAATTCGTGGTTGCCCAGCACGGCGGCATCATAGCCCAGCAGGTTCAGGGCGGCCGTGGCCGGGTGCGCGGGCTGATCCGCCGCGACGCCGCGCTCACGCACCACCCAGTCGCCCATGGGCGTGCCCTGGATCAGGTCGCCATTATCCACCAGCAGGCTGTTGGGGTTGGCGGCGCGTGCCGCCCGGATCAACGGCGCCACGCGGACCAGCCCGACACTCTCGTCCGGCTTGTCGGCGTAATAATCGTAATCTTCCAAGTACATATGCAAGTCGGTGGTTGCCAGGACTTGCAGTTCCACCTTCTGGGCGGCGGCCGCGCCCGTCATGGCGATGAACAGGGTGGATGACAGGAAGGCGGAACGCAGGATACGAATCACGGGCGAAGCTCCCCCAGAAGGCATGGTCGTGTATGGCGGGTGCGGTGCAGCACAGAGGGTTAATATTCTTTCAGGATTGAAACCTGTGTCCCCTCTTGATGGCATGCTGCACCGCGAAACTGTGGCGCTAATGATACGCTGGCCGAGATATAGCCGTTCAACCCGCCGAAGGCATAGCCCGACGGGTGCGTGTCATGGAACTGTAATTTATTCCTTACATAACCGACACGGGCATCTGGTGTTGTCCGCGCGAACTGGTCCGGCTTATTGGGGGCTCTACATATGACCATCGTAAACAACAAGAAGGTGGCGGCTGTGTTCCGTCGCCACACCTCTTCATTGAAATTCGGCGCGGGTGTCACCGCGCTGGCCATCGCTTCCGCATGGGCGATCCCCGCCGTTGCGCAGCAGACCACTTCGTCGATGTCGGGTTACGTGACCACCGCCGAGGGCCTGCCGGCCGCCGGTGCCGTCGTTGAGATCACGCACGTTCCGTCGGGCACGCGCTCCACGGCGACGGTGAACGCCGAGGGCCGCTTCAACGCCGCGGGTCTGCGCGTCGGCGGCCCGTACAATGTCCGCTTCAACGCCGAAGGCGTGCCGCCGCAGGTCATCGAAGGCGTGTTCATCAGCCTGGGCGAGCCGTTCCAGCTCAATCTGGCGCTGACGGGCAGCGACAGCATCGAAGAGATCGTCGTGACCGGCGATCGGGTCGGCACCGCCGTGGTCGGCAATGGCCGTTCCTTCAGTGAGGACCAGATCCGCAACGCGCCGACCGTCAACCGCGACTTGAAGTCGACGCTGCGCCTCGATCCGCGTGTCTCGCTGGATGCCACGAACCTGGATGCCATCTCCATCGGCGGCGCCAATACCCGTTTCAACCAGATCTCGGTTGACGGTGTTCGTCAGAGCGATGATTTCGGCCTGAACAACAACGGTTATCCGACGCAGCGCGCCCCCATCTCCCTGGATGCGATCGAGCAGCTATCGGTCGTGACCAACCCGTTCGATGTCGAATATAGCGGCTTCCAGGGCGGTCTGGTGAACATCGTGACCAAGTCGGGCACGAACGATTTCCATGGCTCGGCCTTCTATTACTATACCGACAGCGATCTGACGGGCGACAAGAGCAAGAGCAACCGCTACACCTTCAACTTCAAGGAAAAGACCTACGGCGGCACGCTGGGTGGTCCGATCGTGAAGGACAAGCTGTTCTTCTTCGGCTCCTACGAGAAGCTGGACGCCCAGACGCCGCAGGAATACGGCCCGTCGGACGGCGCCGCCCCCATCAAGATCCCCGGTGTGACCCAGGCCGAATATGACCAGGTGCTTGGGATCGCGCAGCGTGTCTACAATTACGATGCCGGCGCCCTGGGCGCCACGCTGCCGGAAAAGGATGAGAAGATCCTGGCCCGCATCGACTGGAACATTGCCGAGGGCCACCGCGCCACGGTGAGCTACCAGCGTACCAAGGGCAACCAGACCTCCGACACCGGCAACAGCGTGTCCGGCCGCACCATCGCCACCCTGGGTCATCTTTATGACCGTTCGGTGACCATGGACCAGTACACCGCCCAGCTCTATTCGGACTGGACGGACAATTTCTCAACCGAGCTGAAGTTCGGCCGCAAGGAAGTGGTCACGGGCCAGAATTCGCTGCGCGGCGTCGATTTCCCCGAAATGGAAATCAAGACGGCTGCCGGCACCGTCATCAATATCGGTCCCGACGAGTTCCGCCACGCCAACGCGCTCACCAACGATCTGAACACCTACAAGGCCAAGGGTGAGTATCTGTGGGGCGACCACACGCTGACCTTCGGTTACGAGCGTGAAGAGCTGGACATCTTCAACCTGTTCGTGTCGACCAGCCGCGGCTTCTATGCCTTCGACAGCATTGCCGATTTCGAGGCGCGCCGCGCCGCGTCGTTCCGCTACAACAACGCGCTGTCGAACAATGCCGACGATGCGGCGGCCACCTTCGGCTACAAGACGAATTCGCTGTATCTGGAAGACAAGTGGGACATTACCCCGGACTTCGAGCTGACCTATGGCCTGCGCTACGACTGGTGGGAATCCAGCGACAAGCCGGCCTTGAACCAGGTCTTCACGAACCGCTACGGCTATGACAATACCCGGACGCTGGACGGGCTGGACCTGTGGTCGCCGCGCGTCGGCTTCAAGTATCAGGTCAATGACGATACCACCCTGTCGGGCGGTGCTGGCATCTTCGGCGGCGGTTCGCCCAACGTCTGGGTGTCCAACAGCTTCTCCAACACCGGCGTGCTGACGTCCAACCAGTCCGTCACGCGCAATGCCAACGGCACCTTCACCCTGAGCCCGGGCGTCCCCGCTTCCACCACGCTGGGTTCGGCGGTGCTGGACAATGTGACGGGTAACCTGCCGGCCGAGCTGTTGGCCCGCCAGGGTCAGCTTTCCGGGCAGGGCGACGTGAACGCGATTGCTCCGGGCTTCGAGATCCCCTCGGAGTGGCAGTTCGCCCTGACCGTCGAACACCGTTTCGACATTCCGGGCTTCGGCGATGATTGGCGCCTGACCGCCAGCGGCCAGTATGCCAAGACCCGTGACGCCGCCCTGTGGCGCAACGGCCGCTATGTCCAGAACGGCACGCTGCCGGATGGCCGTCCGCGTTACGTGCTGATGACGGGCGCGCCGTCGGGTAACGACCTGATCCTGGACTCCACCGGCAAGGGCAGCCGCCTGTCCATCTCCACCATGCTGGACAAGCGGTGGGACACCGACTATGGCGACGTGACCACTTTCGTCGGCTACACCTATCAGGATGCCAAGGAAGTCAACCCGGCCACCAGCTCCACCGCGCTGTCGAACTGGGACAATGTCGCCGTCAGCGACATGAACGATCCGGAACTTTCCACCTCCAACTACGAGATCAAGCACCGCATCGTCTATGCGGCCACGTGGGAGAAGGAATGGTTCACCGACCTGCTGTCCACAATCAGTGTGGTCGGCGAGTCGCGCACGGGTCGTCCCTACAGCTACACCTTCTTCGGTGGTGGACCCAACTTCAACGATCCGCGCCAGAACAGCCGCAACCGTCAGCTCTTCTACGTCCCGGGAAGCTGCGCGGAGGTGAATTTCGCCGGTGGCCTGACCTGCGAGGCCCTGAACGACTTTATCGCCCGCAACGGCCTGGAGAAGTATCGTGGCCAGATCGTGCCGCGTAACTCGCACCGCAGCCCGTGGGTCCACCAGATCGATCTGGCCATGAAGCAGCAGGTCCCGGCCTTCTTCGAGGGCCACAAGGCCGCGGTCACGCTGGACATCCGCAATGTCGGCAACCTGATCAACAGCAAGTGGGGCCGTCTGGAGCAGGTGGGCTTCCCCGGTGTCTCGCCGGTCCTGACCCCGTCGGTCGGTGCCGATGGCAAGTACACCTACACCGGCCCGCTGCGCGAGCCGTCGATCAATGCCAACGCCAAATCCTCTGTCTGGCAGATCCAGGTTGGCGTGCGTTACGAGTTCTGATCGGGCGACGGATCGGAAACTTGAAGCTCATGGGAAAGGGGCGGCCTCCGGGTCGCTCCTTTTTCTTTGCCCGCATGTTGCGGAAGGGGCTGCGGCTTCCCGATCTATTCCCTATGGGCACTTATCCGGTGGGCGGCTTGTTGATAAATTGTTCATCATGATGGCTATATCGACCAGCCCGGCAGAACGTCGGACACATCCCCGCATTCCCACGGAACCCATTTACCTGATGGTGGCCGGGCGACCCGCGCGATTATTGGACTGGTCCTTCGGGGGTTTGCGCGTGCGGACGGAGGATGGCGACGATGGCTTCCTCATTGGACAGCGCGTCGATATCACCATCCTGCGACCCGATGGGCATAGCTGGGCCCGGCTGCCCGTCATCGTCCGCTACATCGACGAAGGGCCGGGCGCGGCACTGGGTGTCATGCTCGTGGACCGGCTGGCCGCCTTCCCCCTTTTGCTGGAACTTTTCAACCATTCCCTGGCACGGGCCTAATACCGGATCCCGGTGAGTTGCTCTCACCGGGATCCGGTATAGGACTATTTTGTGGTGATCAGAACCTATAGGTTCTGATCACCACCCTCAATCGCCAGCGCCAACATTCGTTGGCTCGGGCGCGCCGCACGAGCGGTGCTGTGGCGGTCGCCGCCGAACCAACTTGCGATGAGTTCTACTCATCGCAAGTTGGTATAAGTTGTGATGAGTTCCACTCATCGCCCCGTGGCATAGGCAGATTTTCCGATCCGCCGTATGGCGTGCTAATCCGCTTGATCGGCTTGCATCCGGCCGTGGGGCCATCGCATCCTTCAGCCCGCGTCGGACGGGGTGGAACAGGTAGGCTGCGGTGGACGAACTGGATCTGTTGATGCGGCTGGCCGTCTCCCTGGCGGTCGGCCTGCTGGTGGGATTGGAACGGGGCTGGCAGGCGCGGGAGATGCCGGACGGGCATCGGGCAGCGGGGCTGCGCACCTTCGCGCTGGTCGGCCTGCTGGGCGGTGTCACGGGTCTGCTGGCCATCGGCTTCGACAATCTGCTGTTCCTGGGCCTGGCCTTTCTGGCCTTCTCCATCGCCTTCACGGCCTTTCATCTTCTGGAATCGCGGGCGGAAGGGCGAAATTCCGTCACGGGCGTGGTGGCCGGCCTGCTGGTCTTCCTGGTCGGGGCCTATGCCGTCAGCGGTGAATTGCGGGTGGCTGTCGCGGTGGGGGTCGCGGCCACGGTGCTGCTGGCCCTGCGTCAGACCCTGCATCAATGGCTGCGGCAATTGCAGTGGATGGAGATCCGGGCCGTCCTGATCCTGGCGACCATGAGCTTCCTGGCCCTGCCCATCCTGCCGCACGAGCCTGTCGATCCCTGGGGCGTGCTGAACCCGTCGGAGATCTGGCTGCTGGCCGTGCTGATTGCGGCGATTTCCTTTGGTGGCTACGTGGCGGTGAAGCTGCTGGGGGAAAAGCGCGGTATCCTGGTGGCTGCCATGGCCGGGGGACTTGCCTCCTCCACCGCGACGACCCTGACGCTGGCCCGTCTGGCCAAGACGCAGGAGAAGGCGGCCCCCCTGCTGGCGGCGGGCGTGCTGGTGGCCGGCATGGTGATGCTGGTGCGGGTCCTGCTGGTCGTAGGGCTGCTGAACCGCGCCCTGGTCATGCCGCTGGCTGTTCCGGCCGCGGGCGGCCTGGCCGTCCTGGGCGCGGCAACCGCCTTCCTGCTGCTGCGCGACCGGTTGGGGAAGGGCAAGGCGGAGAAACAGGTGGAAGGGGAGGACAAGGCGCCGGCGCTTTCCCTGTCGAACCCGCTGGAACTGGGCACGGCGCTGAAACTGGCGGCCTTCATCGCCGTGGTGATGCTGGGCGCGGAACTGATCCAGCGCTTCGTGGGGGATACAGGCCTGCTGCTGGCCGCGGCCATATCGGGCATCGCCGATGTCGATGCCATCACCATCACCATGGCACGCCGCGGTGGCCAGCCGGAGGGCGTGTCATTGGCCATCATGGCGATCCTGCTGGCCATGGGGGTCAACACCATCACCAAGGCCGTGATGGCGGGGTCCGTCGGCGGTACGCGGCTGGGCCTGTTGGCCGGGGGGCCCAGCCTGCTGGCCGTACTGGCCGGTGGTGGCCTTTTCTGGCTGGTGTAGAAAGGCCCGCCGGAGCGGGCCTTTCCAGGATGCTGTCCCCCAATGTCAGGGCGTGGCACCCGGCGCGACATGGGCTTTCAGCCAGCGTTCCACCTCGGCATACCAGAAGATGCTGTTCTGCGGCTTCAGGATCCAGTGGTTCTCGTCGGGGAAATAGACCAGCCGGCTTTCAACGCCGCGCCGCTGTAGGGTGTTGAACAGCTCGATCCCATGGTTGATGGGGACGCGCAGGTCCTGTTCCCCGTGCAGCACCAGGGTCGGTGTCCGGAAATTGCCGGCCTGCATGTGCGGTGAGTTGCGGGCGATGACTGCCGGGTCTTCCCAATATTCTTTGAACCGCGACTGGCTGCCGCTGAAATCGGCGGCGTACTGGGTATAGAGGTTATAAACGGCGGCGTGGATGACCAGCGTCTTGAACGGATGTTCCCGGCCCAGGATGAAGCTGGTCAGATAGCCGCCATAGGAGGCGCCCGCCGCAGCCATGCGGTCCTTGTCGATGAACGGCCTGGCCGCCAGCCATTCGGCGGCCTTCATCGTATCCTGATAGGGGACCTCGCCCCATTCGGGGTTGATGCTGTCGGTGAAGGCCTGGCCGAACCCGCTCGACCCGTGGAAATTATGCCAGGTGACGACATAACCCCAGCCCGCGAAGACCTGGGCGTTCCAGCGGTAGGAGAAAGCATCGGAAATGGCGTTGTGCGGCCCGCCATGGACCAGCATCAGGGCCGGATACTTCTTCGACGGGTCGAAACCCGGCGGATAGACGACCCACATCTGGATATCGGCGTCGTTGGCGCCCTTGTAGGTCACGCTTTCCACCTTGCCCAGCGTGAAACCGGCCAGGGCGGTGCCATTGGCCGTCGAAATCTCCCGCACCTTGCCCGATCGCGGGTCGATGGCGATCAGTTCCGCCGGGGCCGACAGCGACTGGCGCAGGCCGATCATGGACCGGCCGGCCACATCGATATCAGTGACGTCGCCGCCACCTTCCGTCAGGCGGCGCGGTGCCGCGCGGCCGCGCGGATCATAGCGGTAGACGCGCTGGGTGGCCGCATCGTCGACCGAGCCATAGATGGCGCTGGAATCGGGGGCCCAGACGATATCATCCGCCGACCGGTCGAACCCCTCCGTCACATCGCGCACGGCACCCGTGGCACGGTCGCGCACCATCAGGCGGGCATTCTCGCCATAAAAACCGTAGATCGTGCGCTGACGATAGGCCAGATACTTGCCATCCGGGGAATAGGCGGGGCCGCTGTCGGGACCGGTCACGTTGGCGGCCGTGATGTTCTGTGCCGTACCGCCGGCCAGTGGCAGGGTGAACAGGTCGATATTGGGCCGGTTGCCCACCTTGTCGACATTGACGGGAAAGGCGATTTCCTTGCCGTCGGGCGCGATGTCGAACGGGGCGGAACCTTCATTGTAATGGACTGAAACACCAGTGTTCACCGTCAGCGCGCGCGGTGCCGCCCCTGTGATGTCGGTGACGTAGAGATGATTTTCCCGGTCGTCCAGGTAACGGTCGAAATAGGACAGCGGCGCCTTGTCCCAGACCTTCGCCGTCATCTTGCTCTCGTCACGCTCCTTCAGGCGCTTTTCCTGCTCCTCCCAGCCGGTCAGCTCGGGCCAGACACGCGACAGGAAGACCAGGCCCTGGCTGTCGGGCAGCCATTTGGGCGTGCGAATGCCCGTGGGTACGGTCGTCAGCCGCCGGGCCTCGCCCCCCGCCACGGGGATGATGTAGAGCTGCGGCGCCTTGTCGTCGTCCCGCTTGGCGACGAAGGCGACGAACCGGCCGTCCGGGCTCCAGGTTGCGTCGCCTTCTGCTGCGGGGTCGGTGGTCAGTTGCCGGGCCGGGCCGCCTTCCACGGGGAACAGCCACAGATCGGCGTCGCGCTTGTCGGTCTTCAGGTCGAAGGTGGAAACCGTCACCAGGGCGGTCCTGCCATCCGGTGACAGCGCGGGGGAGGACAGGCGCTTCAGCCCCCACATCTCCGTGGCGCCCATCACCTTGCCATCCTGCGCCCCGGCAGGAACGGCCAGCACCAGCGCTGCGGCCGTCAATACCAGCCGGACCCGCGCCAAATTGCACAATCGCATCAAATCCTCCATCCATCCGGATTTGCACGCAAAGATGCCAGCCGGGCCAAAGGGGGTACAGCGCTGTAACAGAAGCGTTACCAACCGGTGACGATTGCACGGGATAGGCATTGCGGTGCCGTCCGATGCAACCATCGGCGCAGGGGCCGGCGCCCCCGTTGCCGATCCTGGCCGACCGGCTTGACGGGACCGGCCGGCATGTTTAGGCTTGGTGTCTGAAAAGCGAATGAAAACAAGAATTTGCCAATCTGAACCGGCCTTTTGGGGGGAGATGATGCCCGTCGAAATCTCGCTGACCGTCAATGGCGCGTCCGTCACCCGTGCCGTCGAACCGCGGCTGTTGCTGGCGCATCTGCTGCGCGATGTGCTGGGCCTGACGGGTACCCATATCGGCTGCGACACCAGCCAGTGCGGGGCCTGTGTCGTGCATCTGGACGGCCGGTCGGTGAAGAGCTGTGCCGTGCTGGCGGTGCAGGCCGACGGGGCCGATGTGCTGACGATCGAGGGACTGGCCGGCGCGGATGGCACATTGCACCCGATGCAGGCGGCTTTCCGGGAGCATCACGGTCTGCAATGCGGCTTCTGCACGCCCGGCATGGTGATGGGCGCCATCGATCTGGCCCGCACCGCCCCCGACCTGGAGGAGGTGACGATCCGGTCCGGCCTGGAAGGCAATCTGTGCCGCTGCACGGGCTATCAGAATATCGTGAAGGCCGTGCGCGCCGGTGCCCGTGCCATGCAGGAAGGGTGAGGCGATGTATGATTTCGACTATCGCCGCCCCGCCAGCCTGTCCGATGCCACGGCTCTCCTGTCGCAGGATGAGGATGCCAGGGCGCTGGCCGGCGGCCAGACCCTGATCCCCACGCTGAAGCAGCGGCTGGCCCAGCCCTCCCTGCTGGTGGACCTGTCCGCCATTCCGGCGTTGCGGGCCATCACGGCGACGGAGGGGCGGGTTCGCATCGGTGCCATGGCCACCCATGCCACCGTGGCCGGTAGTGCCGCCGTGCGTGCCGTGCTGCCGGGGCTGGCCGATCTGGCGGCGCATATCGGTGACCCCCAGGTGCGCAACCGCGGCACCATCGGGGGATCGGTGGCCAATGCCGATCCCGCCGCCGATTATCCCGCAGCATTGCTGGCACTGGATGCCGTCATCCACACCGACCGGCGGGACATCGCGGCCGGCGACTTCTTCACGGGCCTGTTCGAAACAGCCCTGGCACCGGGCGAGATCGTCACGGCCATCGGGGTCGCGGCCGCCGACCATGCGTGCTATGCCAAGGCCCCGCATCCAGCCAGCCGCTATGCCCTGGCCGGCGCGTTCGTGGTGCGGCGCGGCGGGCAGGTGCGCGTGGCCGTGACGGGCGTTGCCGATTGCGTATTCCGCTGGACCGCTGCGGAAACGGCCTTGGCCGCCGATTTCTCCCCCGCCGCCTTGTCCGGCCTGACCCTGCCGGCCAATGGCCTGAATGCCGATATGCACGCATCGGCCGAATACCGGGCGCATCTGGCAGGCGTGCTGGTGCGCCGGGCGGTTGGGTAAAGGAAAGGGGTATCAGGCCCGGCGCAGGCTGCGGCCGGCGATGATGGCGCCGCCCATGATCAGCAGGCAGGCGCCGGCCACCGGCCAGTTCCACCCCGCCCGTCCGGCTGCGATCAGCAAGGCCGTGGACAGCAGCGGGGTGGTATAGGACAAGGCGCCCAGGGTCTGGATGTCCCCCCGTTTCACCCCATGGTCCCAGACGAAGAAGGCCAGCCCCACCGGGCCCACGCCCATGGCCAGCACCGTCAGCCAGCCCCCCGGTCCGGCTGGCCACAATGTCTGTTCGAACAGCAGGTGGCAGGGAACGGCCAGGACGGCCGTGGCAAGACAGAAGAAGGCGACGATTTCCGTCGGCACCGCGCCGAACCGCCGGCTCAGCACCGAATAGCCGGCCCAGGTTACGGCGCAGGCCAGGGCCGAAAGGTATCCCGGCAGATGTTCAGTCGCCACCGCCAAACCGCGCCCGCCCGTGACCAGTAGCAGCGTTCCAGCCAGTCCGGTCACGGCGCCCAGTAGTTGTGCGCGACCCAGTCTTTCCCCCGGCAACAGGCCGGCGAACAGCACGATCAGCAGCGGCCACAGATAGTTGATCAGGTTGGCTTCGGCCGCCGGGGCGGTGCGCAGTGCCAGGAAATAGAGAAAATGGTAGCCGAACAGCCCGCCGATCCCCAGCAGCCAGACAGGCGCCGGCTGGCGCAGCACCGCCAGCAGCGGGCGGCGCGTGGCCAGGATGACGCAAAGGCTGACCATCCCGCCGACCCCAAAGGAAAGCGCCACCAGCAGGAAGGGCGGCACCGGTGCCGCCTGCGCCGTCAACAGCGCCAAAGTGGACCACATCAGGATGGCGGTGCCGCCGACCAGCGTGGCCCGGCGGATGCTGGTGGGGGTCTGGACGGGACCGGTCACGGCAATCATGGTTCGAAGGGCTCCAACGGTCGGGGGCCTGTCTTGGTGGACAGGATCATCGTGCTGTGCGTCGCGCCAAAGGCCGATATGGCGGTCAGCACCCGGTTGAAATGCGGCACGTCCATGGCGGCCACCTTCAGCATGTAGCTGTCCTCTCCCGCCACCTCATGGCACTCCAGCACCTCCCGCCGGTCATGGGCGAAAATTTCCAGGTCCCGGTCGTGGCCGGGATAGGTGCGCACCCGGACGAAGGCTGTCAGCTTCAGGCCCAGGGCGGCGCGGTTGACCTCTGCCCGGTAGCCCTGTATCAGGCCCGTGGCTTCCATCCGCCGCACACGTTCGGCGACGGCTGGAGGGGTCAGCCCCACCTGGCGTGCCAGATCGGCGAAGGATTGGCGGGCATCGCGCTGCAGCTCACGCAGCAGATGCAGGCCGATATCGTCAAGAAGGTCGAGCGGGGAGGGGGCGCGGTCGGGCATGGTGGCCGCATCCTAACCGGATGTCGGTCCCTGCGCCAACCGATTGGCGCGGGGAAGGTGCTGGAATTGCTGGACGATATCGGGATTTTCTGGCGCGGGGTCGTGCTGGGGGTGATCATCGCCGCCCCCGTGGGGCCGATCGGGCTGCTCTGCATCCGCCGGTCACTGGAACGCGGCCTGTCCACGGGGCTGGCGACGGGGCTGGGGGCGGCCATCGCGGACGCGGCCTTCAGCGCCGTGGCCGCCTTCGGCATTACGGCCGTGCTGGACATGATCACGGGCAATATGCGGCTGTTGCAGGTGTTGGGCGGTACTTTCCTGCTGGCCGTCGCCGTCCACAGCCTGATGCGTGAGCCGCGGCCCCTGGCGGCGGAACCGGTGGCGGGCAACCTGACCGCCGCCACCTTCACCGGCTTCTTCCTGACTGCGACCAACCCGGTCACCATCCTGGGGATGAGCGCCATCGTCATCGGCTTCGGCAATACAAGGGGACCGGCGGAGGATGGGACGCTGGTGGCCGGCATCTTCGCCGGATCGCTGCTATGGTGGGTGGTGCTGTGCGGCGGCGTCACCCTGCTGCGCCGCCGCGTCACGGGCCGGACCGTGCATTGGATCAATATCGGCACCGGCGTCGTGCTGGGCCTGCTGGGCATCTATACGCTGGGCGCGGCCTGGGTAGGGTGAACCCTTTACGGGGCCAGCGACAGCGACAGCCCGTCCAGCGCATCTGTAACCGGTATCTGGCAGGAAAGGCGTGACCGGTCCGGGCGATAATCGTCCAAATCCCCCAGAAGTTCCTGTTCTTCCGGCCCGGCGGGCGGCAGGTCCGCCATCCGGGCCGGGTCCAGATGCACATGGCAGGTGGCGCAGGAACAGGCCCCGCCGCAAATGGCGGCGATGTCGATGCCGGCATCCTTCAGCCCTTCCATCAGGCTGGTGCCCGTTTGCAATTCCACCCGGCGGGTTCCCTCATGCGGGGTGGTGACGGTCACGGTCGGCATCGGCATGGCTCCGGAAGGCGGCGGTCAGGCATCCAGGCCCAGGGCCCGGTCCAGGTTGGCAAAATAGGCATCCACATTCTGCCGCGACAGCGCGCGGCAGGTCTGTTCGTCCGCGCCGAACGGGATGTAATGCAGGTGCATCGACACCGCGCAGGCTTCGGGGCCGCAGAGTGTGACGCGGATCGTGCCGGCATAATCCGTCCAGGGCACATTGCCATTGTCGATCATGCGATAGCCGATGACGCGGTCCACCGGGTCCAGGATGTCCAGCCGCTGGCGCACGGGCGCCCCACCCAGCCGTTCCACGGTGTGATAGGTACGCACGGCCCCCAGGCCCTCGCCTTCCACCTCCACCCGCTTCACATAGCCATGGGTCAGCGCGTCGGACCCGAAGGCACCGACCAGGGCCCAGACCGTGTCGGCCGGGGCCTCCATGCGGCGGGCAATGTCGATCTCCACCCGCATGTCACCGGCCCCCGTCCAGCACGGCCAGGAACTTGGCCAGGAAGTCGGGATGGGTGGGCCAGGCGCCGCCCGTGACCAGGTTGCCATCGACCACGGCCGTATCCATGGGCACGTCCATCCAGGTGGCCCCGGCCAGTTCCACTTCCGGCCGGATGTCGGGATAGAAGGTGACCTGCCGTCCTGCCAGCACGCCCGCCGCCGACAGGAACTGCCCGCCATGGCAGATGCAGGCCACGGGCTTGCCGGCCTGGAAGAAGGAACGGATCAGGGCCTGCACCTCCTCCTTCATGCGCAGATATTCCGGCGCCCGCCCGCCGGGCAGATACAGCGCGTCGAAATCCTCCGGCCGGGCGCCGGAAAAATCGCCGTTCAGCAGGAAACGGTGGCCCCGCTTCTCGGTATAGGTCTGAAATCCCTCGAAATCATGCACGGCGGTTTCCACCCAGTCGCCGGCCCGCTTGCCGGGGCAGACGGCCTGGACATGATGGCCCACCATGGTCAGCGCCTGAAAGGGCACCATGGCTTCGTAATCCTCGACGAAATCCCCGACGAGCATCAGGATGTTCTTGGGCGACATGGATCATCTCTCCCGGCCCCCCTTGCCCGACATGGCGGGGGGCCTCTGTTGGTGGTTTCCGGAGGGGGGGGATCAGAAGCGCCAGACGGCTTCCAGGCCCAGGCGGCGCGGCTCGTTCGGCCAGCGGATATCCTGCGCGGTGCCGATGAATTCCCGTGCGAAGAACTCCACCGAATAGCGTTCGTCGAACAGGTTCTTCACATAGCCGGTCAGGGTCAGTGGCCCGGTTTCCCAGGACAGGCGCAGATCGACCAGATGCACGGGCGACCGCTTGTCGTCATTGTCGACATGGAAGGAAAGGTCGCCATTGGCCGTGTAATCGACGCGGCTGGTCAGCGAACTGCCGCCCGGCAGGTCGGTGGTGTAGCTGAGCCCCAGCGCATAGGACCAGCCGTTGACATAGGGCACCTGATTGCCCTTGTAGAGGCCGGTGCCGTCGAAATCGTCGATCCCGCTATCGATCAGGCTGACGGAGGCGTTGGCGTCCAGCCCGCGTGCCAGGCGGGCGGTCAGTTCCGCCTCCAGTCCGCGCGCCGTGGCCCTGGCGATATTGACGATGCCCTGCGCCCCGGTCGTGGCGTCCAGCAGGAAGGTCTGCTGGTTATCATATTTCGTGCTGTAGGCCGACAGGTTCAGGACGACCCGGCGGTCCAGCATCTCCGATTTCAGGCCCAGTTCATAGGAATTGGCATCTTCTGCCCGGAACACGGGTGCGAACACGCCGCTGGGCGCGTTGAAACCGCCGGATCGGAAGCCCTTGGCCCAGGTGGCATAGGCCATCATGTCCGCATCCAGCCGGTATGAAATGGATGCCTTTGGCTGCCAGGCATCGAAGCTTTTCTGCCGGGTGATGCCTGTTCGCGGGTCCGTCTGGCGACGGCGATCCGTGTCGTAGCGCATGGCCAACGTCAGTTCGGTGCCTTCCGCGATATCGTAATTCAACTGGCCGAACCCGGCCAGCGCGCGGTTGCGGTTGGCCTCCGGCGTGTCGGCCACGCTCAGCATGCTGCCACCGACATTGGCGAACACCTCGGTGCGCACCTCGCGGTCGGTGTCCAGCCAATAGGCGCCCACCACATAGCGCAGCGGGCCCGTGGCGTCGGAGGTGAAGCGCAATTCCTGGCTGACCGCCTCGACCCGCAGATCCTGCGACGCTTCCAGGATGGATTGCGGCAGCCAGTCCAGATCCTCGTGAAAGAATTCATGGGTGGAGGAATAGGCGGTGACGGCCGTGATCGTGCCGCCGCCCACCTCGTAATCCAGCTTGGCCGAAACATCCCGCAGCCGGCGGAAACCGTCGCCCAGCACATCGGCCAGAACGGGAATGCTGGTATTGTTGGGCATACCGTCAGGCAGGGCCACGTAATAGGCGGCGCCTGCCTCCAGGTTGGAGAAGGAGCCGCGCAGGTCGATGGAGACATCATCCGTGGGTTTCACGATGACGCGCGCCCGTCCCGTCCATTCCTCCTGGAAGTCCGCCTTGCGATCCAGCGTGCGGTTGCGGATCAGCCCGTCGAAATTGCGCCAGCCCAGAGAGGCACGGACCAGCACCTTGTCCTCCACCAGCGCGCCGGACCCGGCCAGGCGCAACTTGCGGTCGCCACCGTTGGCCAGTTCGGCGCGGGCGGTGAATTCCGGATCGTTGCCGGGCTCGCGCGTGACGATATTGATGGCGCCGGCAATGGCGTTGCGACCGTAAAGCGCCCCTTGCGGTCCCTTCAGCACCTCCACCCGCTCCAGATCATACAGTTCCTGCGTGATCTGGTTGGGGCTGGAAAGCTGCACGCCGTCGATGACGATGGCCACCGGCGCCTCGCCGTTGCGCACCTGGCTGATGCCGCGGGCGGAGATTGTGACCGTGCCGGGATTCTGCCCTTGGGCCATGGACAGGCCCGGCACGAAATCCAGCACATCGCCGATGCCTTCCACGCCGCGCTCCTCCAGGGCCGAGGCCGACAGGGCGGTGATGCTGTCGGGCACATCCTGCAGGCGCTCCACGCGCTTGCGTGCCGTCACGACGATCTCCTCAAGCTCGAAAGCCGTGGCGCTTCGCGGCTCTCTACCCATGGCGCCCTGCGCCGTGGCCGGCGGGGCGAGGGCGAGGATGGCCAGCGCGGGCAGCAGCCCGCGTGCGCAATTCTTCTTCATCTTATGAGGCCTCTTCCTGTAACGCGGCCGCCCTTGCGGCGGCCATTCTTGTGACCGGACCGGTGGGGTCCGGGGGCGTCAGCGGATATGGGCGGCGCCCGGATGGGCCCGCGGGAAGCGGGCGATATGGTCCAGGAACTTGCTCAGCGCCTTGTCGGAGCGCGTGAATTGTCCGCGCGTGAAGCGGATGGAGTTCAGCACGCCGATATCCTGGCTGACCACGAACCGTTCCAGTTTCATGGCGAAATCCAGCGTCTCCTGGACCTTGGCATCATCCTCGGGCGTGCCATCGCTCTTGCGCGTGGCGATGATGAAATAGCAGCGCTGTGTCCCAGGCCGCAGAAGCCCCAGCGGGAACAGGAACGCGAACCAGCGCCCGTTGGCCTCGCCCGTCTGCAGGAAGATGTTCGACCCGTGGATAGCCAGGCTGTAGCTGATGCGCGCCCCGGTCTCCCGGAAGATGCCCGTCAGGTCGTAGGAGACGGAATGCGGCGCCCAGACGATGTCCTCGGCCGGGTCATCCCCATCGATATCAATGCCGTGCAGGCATTTCACATGGTTGAAATCCAGCGTGTTGCACATGAACACCCAGGGATCGGCCAGCAGGTCGATATGCGGGATGTCGGCATGGAAGGTCAGTTCCTCGTCCGGCAGGCCCAGGTCGGGCAGGTGCCACAGCGGTTCCTCGCCATTGAAGGCCCAGACCAGGCCGTAGCGCTCCACGGTCGGATATTTGAACAGCTTGGCCCGGGGCGGCACGGGGTCGCCGCTGCCCGTGCGGGTGCAGCTTCCCTTGCCGTCGAAGCACCAGTGGTGGAAGGCGCAGCGCAACTCCCCCCCTACCAGGTCGCCCTGGGCCAGATTGGCGCCATTGTGCGGGCAATAGGCGCTGACGACATTGGCGATGCCGTCCGCATCGCGGAACGCCACCACCTGCCCGTCCAGGAAATTGCTGCCCAGCACCTTGCCGGCCGGCAGTTCGCTGGACCGGCAGATGGGGAACCAGCTTTGGGTGAAGACGCCGTCATCCCCTTCGAAGATCACCCCGCGGCCTTGCCGCCGGCGGTCGATCGACTGCTCGCGCGGGAATGCTCCTTCCAGATGAGGCCGGTTTTCCTCATTGATCCGATCGTAAAGCCTGTCCAGGTCCGACATTGTCGCCTCACCGTTGTTCTGCCGCATGCTTTGGCGGGCAGAGTAATGAGGGTGAGGCAGCACCGGCCATGTCCCCTGTGGGGACAGCAATCAGGTCACCGCCGGGGCTAGTGGGGGATGTCCCCACAGGGGATGGTGGCAGGAACAGGAGCGGGCGCGCGGCGATGTGTGCCGTGGCATCTCCGCTGCATCTCCGCGGCTGGGGTTACGGCAGGGGCGCCCCGCCGCCCTGGACCAGCGCCACGATGCGGGACCGGCTGCTGGTGCCCAGCTTGCGATAGATATTCTTGCGGTGGTTCTTCACCGTGCCTTCGGTAATGCCCAGATGGCGGGCAATCTCCTTGTTGGAGCAGCCGCCCGACAGCTCCACCACCACTTCCCATTCCCGTGCCGACAGGCCGCCCGGCGGCGGGTTGGTGGTTGCGGGTGCGGGCAGGACGGCGGTGGTCACCCCTGCGCGGGACCGTGCCAAGCCGCGCAGCGGCTGGCCCCCGGCCAGGGCCTCGGCTGCCGCGCGTTCCTCCTTCGCCTCTGCCGGGCGGTCCAGGGCATCCAGCACCGACGCGCGCAGCAGACGGGCCCGTACCTCCCACTGCATCAGGCCGGCATGGTGCAGCAGCGGCAGCAGGGCCTCCACCTCTGCCAGGGCCGGGACGGCCTGGCCTTCCGCCAGCAGCAGCCGGGCATGGGCGAAGATGCGGGGCGCGGTCAGGCGCAGCGGCGTCCCTTCAAACACCAGATGCGGCCGGATGGCCTCGTGCGCGGCGCGGGCAGCCGCCAGTTCCCCGGCGGCCGTCAGCAGGTCGATGCGGGCGATGGACAGGAGCGCTTCCAGCCGGCCCAATCCGCGCCGTCTGGCCGTCACCAGCCCCTGGCCCAGGATATCCAGCCCGCCGGCCGCATCGCCGGCATCGGCGGCCAGTCCGGCAGCCGTCAGATAGCCGGCGGCATAGACCTCGAACCAGGCGTCCAGCCGGTCCGCGCCTTGCAACGCCGGCAGGCACATGGCGGCGGCGTCGGTCGCCTCCCCCGCGTCATAGAGTGCGGCCCCCAGCAGCAGCCGGGCCGTGGTTGCCTGATTGCTGTCGGGGCCATAGACGCTGCTGGCCCGGTCCAGCATGGTGCGGAAGGCCGTCCGCGCCTGCAGCACGGCACCCGTGAACAGATAGGCCAGCCCGATATAGGCATAGAGGTAGATTTCGGCATAGGGGGCGCCCTGCTGCCGCTGACCCAGTGCCGCCTGTTCCCCGTCGCGGGTGACGGCGCGATAATCACCCGCATCGAACAGGGCGATGATGCGCAGGCTGGTCAGCGTGACCTGCAGGTGCAGATCGCCCGGTCCCGGCCCCTCGCGCCGGACGATGTCATCCAGCATGAGGACGTCGGCAAGCGAGACCTGCCGGTCCTCATAGATGCGCAGGATGCTTTCCACGGCCCGGCTTTCCGCGAACAGGCGGGCCGCGTCGGGCCCGTTGCGGAAGCCGCCCGTGGCACGGTCCAGTTCGCCAAAGGCGGCGCGGGCCTGGGCGACATGCCCGTCCTGGGCCAGCAGATAGATCTGGCCCAGCCGCACGCGCGGGAACTCGGCCAGCCGCCCGGCGCCCAGGCCTTCCAGGCTGCGCAGCCCGTGCATGCCGCCGCGCAGGGCCAGGCGCCAGCCGCCGGCCCGCTCCACCAGATCCAGTGCCAGTTCCTCATCCCCGGCGGCGCGGGCATGATGCACGGCATCGGCCATCACCCCGCTGGCCGCGAACCAGCATGCCGCCTTGCGGTGCAGCGCCTTGACCGCCGCTGCCCCTTGCAGGCGCCGAAGCCGGTCGCGCAGGAAGTCCGACAGGACATTGTGATATCGATACCAGTTGCGATCGGCATCCAGGGGGACCAACAGCAGGTCGTGGCGCTCCAGCTCGTCCAGGATGGCCCAACTGTCGGGCATGCCCGTCAATTCGGCGGCCACCTCGCCACCGATCCGTTCCAGGATGCTGGTCCGCATCAGGAAATCCTGACGCTCGGGTGGCAGGTCCTGCAGGATCTCCTCCGCGAAATATTCTGCCATGTTGCTGCTTCGGCCCGTGAAGCGGGTGACGGAGCCGCCATCGGGCGCGGCCGCGCGGCTCATCCACAGCCGGGCCAGCCGCAGCGACACGGCCCACCCTTCGGTCCGCTGCACCAGCAGGCCCAGTTCCTGCCCGTCCAGCACATTGCCGAACAGCGACCCGGCCTCCTGGCAGGAAAAACGCAGGGCATGGTGGTCCACGTTCACCAGTCGTCCCGTGGCATGGTGCTGGGCCAGCCGCAGGCCGGGCCGCACGCGGCTGGACAGGAACAGCGACAGGTTTTCCGGCTGCCGGTCCAGCAGGGCCTGCAGAAGCCGGGCGGTGCCGGTTGACTGGCAACGATGGATATCGTCCAGGAACAGGGCAACGGGCTGGCCGCGTTCCGTGATGCCGGCGATCAGCCGGCGCAGCAGGTCGTCGGCATCGGCCGTGGGGTCGCTGGCATAGGCATGGGCCGGGACGAAATCGGCCCCCGCCTCACGCAGGGCCATCAGCATGGCGGCGGCCAGGCGTTGCGGATGGCGGTCGTGCTCGTCAAGCTGCACCCAGCCCGACGTGACCCCGTCGGCCGTGAAACGGGCATGGACCTGTGTCAGCAGCGTCGACTTGCCGAAGCCGGCCGGCGCACTGACCAGGACGGCCCGCGGCGTCGCCGGGCCAAGGGCCAGCGCGGACAGACGGGGCCTGTCGACCGTATCGCCCGGAATCCGGGGCGGCCTCAGCTTCGATTGCAGGAACCAGTCGTCGGCGGTGGTCATTTGGCGCGCACCATACAACAATCCCGCCGGGGGATTAAAGCATGTGCGCCATCATGTCCCCGCCGGCCCCATCACGGTCGCCATGAACAGATCGACCAGCCGTGGCGCGTCCACGCCGATGCAGGCGCTGTGCCGGCCGTCCGGCGCCGGGTCCAGCAGGGTGCGCCCGGTTTCCGGCCCGTCCAGCACGACATGTGCCCGGCCCGTCTGGCAGGTGAACAGCTCCGGCGCAGCCAGCAGCGCCACGGCCGCCACATCATGCAGGCAGCATCCGTCCAGCCCGTCATACCGGGCATAGGCCGCGGCATAGAAGCGTGAGACCTGCCATAGCATGGCGGCAGTCGCGCCCCGGTTGCGCAGTGCCGCGGCCCGGCCCGTGGTCAGGACGCAGCGCGCGGTGACATCCAGCCCCACAAGCGTGACGGGCCAGCCGGCCGCCAGCACCGCGCCCGCGGCCTCCGGGTCATTGTGGATATTGGCTTCGGCCGTGGGGGTCACGTTGCCCCAGCGGCCATCGGTGCCGAAAGCCCCGCCCATGACCACCACCTGCCGGGCCAGCCCCGCGATGGCCGGGTCACGGCGCAGCGCCAGCGCCAGGTTGGTCAGCGGTCCGATGGCCAGGATCGTGACCTCGCCCGGATGGCGGCGCAGCAGGCTGGCGATATGGGCAGGCGCGTCCAGCCCGTCGGGCCGCTCCCCCGTATCCGGCGGCAGGGCAATACCGCCCAGCGCATTGTCCCCGTGGATATGCAGCGCCCCGGGCCCCCGCGGACGGGCCAGCGGCCCCGCGGCCCCCTGGTGGACGGGTGCTTTCAGGCCCAGATGCCGGCGCAGGAACAGGGCGTTGCGCGTCGTCATGGCGATGTCGGCATTGCCGAACACCGTCGTGATGGCCAGCAGTTCGATTTCCGGCAGGCCGGCCAGCATGGCCATGGCCATGGCATCATCGATGCCGGGATCGGTATCCAGGATGATCTTGACGGCCGGGGACATGGCGGGGGCCTCAGCCATAGACGGCACGACAGACCGCGGCACAATGGGCAAGGTCGAACCGGCCGTCCCGGCGCACGCCCGATTCCATGTCGATCCAGAAATCCGCACCCGCCGGCACCTCCAGTCCCGCCAGCAGGCCGGCCACATTGTCCGGGCCGATGCCGCCGGAAAAGCCGCAGAAAGGCGCATTGGAGGCCGGCAGCGGCGGCCAGTGCGTGGGCCGGCGGCCTGTGCCGAATGACACGTCGTAGAGCCAGTCCACCTGCGCATCGGCCGGGAACGCGCCGCCGCACTGAAGCACGGCGCGCATCCCGTGGCGCCGGGCGAACCGGCCCGTGCGGTCCACCTGCGGGGCGTCACTGCCCTGGAACCCGTGATTGACCTGAACCCGCCGGAACCCGGCGGGATCGAAGCCAGCCGTATCGGGGTCGGTCACGATCTCCCGCGCCCAGGTGCCACAGACATGGGCCGTCAGCCGCAGCCCATCCGCTGCCAGGAAGGCGGCCCGCACCTCGCTGGCCGGAAACAGCGGCACGCCGTGCCTGTCCCTGTCGACCAGAATGCCCCATTCGATCGGGTAGCGTGCCGACAGGTCCTGCATGCCGGGCAGCAGGGCGGCATCGTCCGCACCGGTGAAGGCGATGAAGAGGGGCTTGGGCATGGAGGGGTTCCGAAAGGGACGGGATTGGCGCAGAATGGACAAATGAAACGTTTAAGTCAACTTTCATCAATGCTATGCCCATCGGTGTCGGCGCGTGCCGTATGGGGGGTTGGTGCAGGGAGGGTGCGGTGGCGCAGGTGGTGATCAGCGGCTATGCCACGGTGGATTATGTCGTGCATGCCCAGGGCCGGTTCGACGGGCAGGGCACCATGGCCATGCGCGCCGCCCCGGATGGGGCCTGGCCGCGGGCAGGGGGTGCCGTGCTTTATGCCGGGCGGCAACTGGCCAGGGCGGGGCACGGGGTCCGGGCGCTGACCTGGGTGGGGGGCGACGCCGACGGCGCCTTTTACCGCCAGGCCGCGGCGCAGGCCGGGCTGGGGCCGGATGGGATCGCCGACACGGATGGCCCGACGACGCGCTGCCTTCTAGTTTATCATGCCGATGGCAGCCATGGCTGTCTGCTGCAGGCGGGGGCGGCCGCTTTGTCCGATATGCAACGCGGGTTGCTGCATGGCGCGGCATTGCTGGTGCTGACGGCGGGGCCGGCGTCGGTCAACCGGGCCATACTGGCCGATCTTCCAGCCGATGCGCGGCTGGCCTGGATCGTGAAACCCGATCCGGTCTGTTTCCCGCCAGACCTGGCCGGCGCGCTGGCAGCCCGTGCCGACTGGCTGTTCTGCAACGCAGGCGAACGCGCCTGGCTGGAAGCCGCCCGCGATGGGTGCGGCGGCAGCCGGCCCCCGTCCGGCCAGACCCTGTTTGAAACGCACGGCGGCGAGGGGGTGCGGGTTATGGTCGGGGTGGACGGCGACGGGGTGACGCTTCCCACCACACGGACCCTGGCCGTCACCGACGCCACGGGCGCCGGTGACAGCTTCGCCGGCGCGACGCTGGCAGCGCTGCTGTATGGGGCATCGCCGGCCGCCGCCGCCCAGGCGGGCATGCAGGCCGCCGCCGCCCTGCTGGCCACCCGGATCAGCCCAGCAGCAACCCCATGAGCGCACCGGTCATGCAGGTGGTGAGGAAGGCGGCCAGCAGCGCCTTGAACCCTAGCTGCACCACCTCCCCGACCTTGTCCGGGGCCATGGAGGACAAGGTGCCGATCAGGATGGCGACCGAGCCGATATTGCCGAAGCTGCAGAGCGCATAGGTCATCATCAGCACGGTCTTGGGCTGGAGCGCATCGGGCGGCAGGGCCATCATGTCGCTATAGGCCACGACCTCGTTGGTGATCAGCTTGGTGCCCAGCAGGGCCGCCGCCGGTTCCACATCCGCCAAAGGCACGCCCATGGCCCAGGCCACCGGCGCCAGCAGCTTGCCCAGGATCAGCGACAGGGTCAGCGGCACGTCGCCCGGCGACAGCAGTGCCAGCCCCTTGTTCACCAGCGCGATCAGCGACACGAAGACGATCAGCAGGGCCGTGATGTTGACGGCCATCTTCACGGCCTGCAACGTGCCCATGGTCAGCGCTTCCAGGCTGGACCGGTAATGGGTGTCCAGGGCCATGGGTTCCGGCGGCGGCCCGTCGCCCGTGGCGGGGATGATCACGCGGGCCAGCGTGATGGCCATGGGGGTGGCGATCAGCGACCCGATCAGCAGATGGCTGAAGGCATTGGGAACCTTTGATTCCAGAAGCGTGCCCAGCAGGATCATCATCGACCCGCCGATCACCGACAGCCCGTCCACCATGATGATGAACAATTCCCCGCGCGACAGGCGCGACAGATAGGGGCGCACCAGCATCGGTGCTTCCACCATGCCCAGGAAGATGCAGGCGGACGTGGAGACCCCCACGGGGCCGCTGACCCCGAACACCCGCCCGAACAGCCAGGCGGCCCCCCGCACCACCCATATCAGAATACGCCAGTGCCAGAGCAGGGCGGCCAGCGCCCCGACCAGCAGGATGGCCGGCAGGGCCTGCAGGGCGAAGATGAAGGTGGAGGCCCCCGGCTCTACCCGGAACGGCTGCTCGCCGCCGCCCAGATAGCCGAACATGAACATGGTGCCGGCCTGGGTGGCCGACTGCACGGCATCCACCACATGCGCGATGCCGGCGAAGAACGCCGTCACGGCCGGCACCTGGGTCAGCAGCAGGGCCAGCCCCACCTGCACCGACAGGCCCACCAGCACGGCCCGCCAGGGGAATTGCCGCCGCGCCTCGGAGATCAGCCAGCACAGGGCAATGAACCCAGCCATGCCGGCCAGCGCGCGCACGCTCTCTTCCATCATGCCTCACCATGTCGCAGGGGATTGTCGAAGGCTACCGCACTTAAACGTTTCATGTAAACTGCATACGTGACGATGCCAAGCGGATATGTAAAAATCCTTTTCCTGATAAGGAGATAGGGTGAATGATCAGGGCCGAACGGTTCCTTTCCGTGACCCATCGGGCCGCCTCCGGCGGGTTGCGCCCAGGAGAGGAATGAACGGGCAGGAAGGACACAGGGCAGAAAATCTGGATGAGTGTAAAAAATTCGTCATTGAAATCAGTTATGAAACGTTTCACTTTTCATCCGGCCAAAGCGGCCCGGGAATGATCGAGGGGAAGGGTGTTTTGAGATGACGAAACGGATGGTCCGATCGCTGTCGGTGGCCCTGTGCGCGTTGGCCGGTTCAACCATCGCCCATGGGGATGTGCAGGCGCAGGAGGCGGCCGGCGGCCCGCTGGAGGAGATCGTGGTGACGGCCACGCGCTTCGGCTCCGGCCTGACCCGTGCGGCCTTTGCGCTGGGGGCTGATGACATCGCCACCCGGCCGCTGGGTGCCGACATCACGCAAAGCCTGGTCAAGGTGCCGGGCATCCAGGTGTCCACCGGGGATGCGCGCGGCGGCAGCTTCTCGTTCGAGATCTATCTGCGCGGTCTGACCGACGAGCAGATCGGCCTGACGCTGGACGGCATCCCTACCGGAGACAGCCGTTTCAACGGCGGGTCGCCGCCGCAGCGTTTCATCGAAAGCAGCAATGTCGCCCGCATCGACGTATCGCAGAGTGCTGGCGACATCGGCGCGCCGTCGCGTTTCGCCCTGGGTGGCTTCATCGATTTCATCACCGACAACCCCCGGCGTGAGGCGGGGGCGACGGTGGAGGCGGGCCTCGGCTCCTTCGATTTCCGCCGGATCTATGGCCGTGTGGATACGGGCGAGGTGGCGCCCGGCCTGTCGGCCTACCTGTCGGTATCCGACCAGCGCAATGACATCTGGGCCGGCCGCAACAGCCGCGGGTCGGAACGGCAGCATGTCGAATTCAAGGCCGTCAAGCAGTTCGAGCAGGGGTCGTCCATCAGCGCCCGCGTCTCCTACAACGACCAGACCGACAATGATTTCAACATCGTCACCAGGACCGAATATCTGGCGGACCGCCGCAACGACCGGGCCAGTGACGCCTTGACGGGCATCCCGGCCCGCGATGTGGATTTCGGCGGCGCGCTGGGCGGCACGCGGGAGGATTGGCTGGCCTATGTCAATGCCCGGCTGGTGCTGACCGACAGCCTGACCCTGTCGATCAATCCCTATTACCAGACGCTGGACGGCGAAAGCTTCCGCTATCAGGACCGGTCCCGCATCCTGGCGGGCGGGGATCCGCGGGCCGTCACGGGCTATAATGCCAATGGCGGTGCTGTCCGCCCGGCCCTGACCACCCTGCGCGACAGCAATGCCGTGGGCGGGCCGGCCGACATGCGGGTCACCCCGCGCGACCGTGAACGGTATGGCGTGACCAGTGAACTGAAGGCGCGTGACCTGTTCCCCGGCCATTCGCCGCGCATCGGTTTGTGGTGGGAAGGCGGCGACAGCTCGGAGACGCGAAATTTCCATCCCATCACCAACCCCGCCGGTTCCATCGATTATGACCGGGCACGGTTGAACTATGTCGAATATGACCGCTATGCCTCGGTAGAGACGCTGATGCTCTATGTTCAGGACCAGATGCGGTTCCTGGATGACAGGCTGAAGCTGGATGTGGGTTTCACCTATTACGACATCACCTATGATGCCCGCTCGCCCCTGGAATATCAGGCACGCCTGAAATTCTCGCAGGATTCCGACATCAATCCCAAGTTCGGCGCCTCCTACCGGCTGGACGATGCGGTGGAACTGTTCGGCGGCTATGCCCAGAATTTCGCGGGCATTCCGGAGGATGCCTTCCTGGGGTCAACGGCCGCCATCAATCCCGGCGACCTGTCGCCGGTGGAAACGGAGAATCTCGATATCGGCCTGCGCTATGTCCAGGGCGACAGCGCTTTCTCCATCCAGGCCTATCAGGTGAAGCTGAAGAACAATATTGGCATTGTGCCGCGCGATCCGGGCGTGCCGCTGGATGTGGACGAGGTGATCCGCGGCAATGTCGCCACCCGCGCGGCCAACACGGCAGGCCAGAAGACGCAAGGCGTGGAGGTCACGGGCTATCACGATTTCGGGGATGTCGATCTCTACGCCTCCTATTCCTATCAGCGGGCGCGCCACGATGATCCGGCGGCGGGCAGCGCGGAACGGCGGGCGCTGGCCTCGCTGGCCATCATCGGCGGTGCTGCGGTGCGCGACATTCCCCGCCATTCGCTGTTCGCGCAGGCCGGCTGGACCCCGCTGGACGGATTGCGGCTGGAGGCCAACGGCCGCTATGTCGGGCGCCGCTTGGGTGGCCATATCGTCTGGCCCGGCACCTTCCAGGAAGCCGGGGTGGAATATCTGGGCGGCTATGCGCTGTTCGGCGTGACGGCGCAGTATGAGCTTGAGGCACTGGGCCTGCCCGATGTGCGCCTGCAATTCAACGCCGACAATCTGTTCGACCGGCACTATATCGCCTCTGTCTCCGGTGCCACGGCGACGCAGCCCGAATACGGGCTCAGCAGCGGGCCCGGCATCCGCACGCTGGACCGTTACTTCATCGGTGCGCCGCGGACGCTGACCTTCTCCATCCGCGCGCAATTCTGATCGAAGCCGGCGGCGGGCTCCGTTATCCTGGTCTCGGCACCGGGCGGGGATACCCCCGCCCGGTGCCGTGGTCTTTCACAAGCGCGGGTGCAACCCCATGTCGAAGCAGGCGCCCGGCCGCCGGGCGACGTTGAAAGAGGTGGCGAAGGCGGCGGGCGTGTCCCTGGCCAGCGCGTCCTATGCCATCAACGGTACCGGGTCGGTGGGGGACCAGACGCGCGAGCATGTGCTGGCCGTGGCGGCGCGGCTGGGCTATCGGCCCAACCAGAATGCCAAGGCCATGAAGACGGGTCGCACCGGCACCATCGGCCTGGTGCTGCCCGACCTGACCAATCCCTTCTTTCCGGCCCTGGCCCAGGCCGTGATCCAGGCGGCCCGCGGCCATGGTTACAGCGTGCTGCTGACCGACACGGAAGGCGAGCCGGAGGCCGAACGTCATGCCATCGATCTTCTGGCCGGGCGCGGGGTCGATGGGCTTGTCTGGTTTCCCATCGCCGATGACGGGGCGCTGCCCATGCTGGCCGAGGGCATCCCGGCTGTGGTTCTGGACCGGGCGCTGCCGGGCTATGACGTGATCCAGGCCGACTATGCCGAGGGTGGCCGGCTGGCGGCCGACCATCTGCTGTCGCTGGGCCATGTCGATATCGGCGTCATATCCGGTCCGCATGCCGCATCCAGCGCGCGGGCACGGGCCGATGCGGCCATCGGGGTCATCCGGCAGCGCGGGCGGCTGGCCTGGCATGTCGACAACGCTTTCTCGCTGGATCTGGAGCCATCCGTGATGGAAGCCCTGGACGCACGCACAGCCACGGCCGTCATCGCCGGGGCCGACCTGATCGCCATCGGGGCCATACGGCATTTGCAGGCCCGGGGCCTGTCCGTGCCGGGGGATGTGTCGGTCATCGGGTTCGATGACATTCCCTGGGCACCCCTGCACAATCCGCCATTGTCCACCATCGACATGCCGGTGGAGGAAATGGCCGTGGAAGCGGTGGACATTCTTTTGAACCGCATCGCCCAGCGCGGGGAGACGCGGCGGCGCGTCGTGTTCAACGTCGCCCTGGTGGCGCGCGGTTCCACCGGTCTGGTGCGCAAGCCATGAGGTGCCGGTTCCCCCTGTCGGCCTGGGTGGCCCTGGCGGCCCTGCTGTGGCTGCTGTCCGGCTGTGCTTTCATGCCATCCGGCCCGCATCTGCGCTATATCGGGCATTATGATATCCCGCATGGTCTGGATCTGGGCGGCCAGGGCATGCCGGGTGTGCCCTATGGCGGGATTTCCGGGATCGATCGCGATCCACGCACGGGCCTTTGGTACCTGATCAGCGACGACCGGTCGCAACGGGGTCCTGCCCGTTTCCTGACGGCGCGCATCGATGTCGATGCGAACGGTATCCACGCGGTCGACCTGCTGTCGGCCATTGCCCTGCGTGATGGGGACGGGGCGGTCTTTCCGCCGCCGGGTGGGGGCCGGCCGGCCATGGATGCCGAGACGCTGCGCCTGGACCCTTTCACCGGTGACCTGTTCTGGACCAGCGAGGGCGATCCGGCGGCCGGAGGCGACCCGCAGTTGACGCAAAGCCGGACGGATGGCGGGTTCGTTCGCACCCTGCCGCTGCCGCCGGCCTGGCGGTTCGATACGGCCGGCGGACAGGGGCCGCGCCCCAACATGACCCTGGAGGGGCTGGCCCTGGCCCGTGACGGCGATCTTTTCCTGGCCATGGAGGCGCCACTGATCCAGGACGGTCCCATCCCCACGCCCGAGCAAGGGGGATGGACACGGATCAGCCGCCTGTCGCGTGATGGCACCTTGCGCCGGCAATATGCCTACCGGTTGGACCCTATTCCGGCACGCCCGGCGGGCAAGTTCGCCGATAATGGCATATCGGAGATCGCATTGCTGGACGATGAAAGGCTGCTGATCCTGGAACGGGCCGGCATCCAGGCGGCGGATGGCCATTTTGCGTTCGATGTCCGGCTCTATCTGGCCGATCTTGCCAGCGCCGGGGATGTCGGCCAGGTCGTATCGCTGGCCGGGGCACCGCCGGCCCGGCCCGTTGGGAAACGCCTTGTGTTCGATTTCGGCCGGCTGGAGGGCCGCGCGCCTGACAATCTGGAAGCCATGGCGTTGTTCGCCGATCCTTCAACCGGCCAGTGTCTGCTGCTGCTGGCGTCCGACGATAATTTCCATCCCGGCCAGCGCAGCCACTTCCTGCTGTTCGCCGTCGATGGGGTGCCGCGCTGCGGGTCCTGACGCGAGGGCCGTCTGTGACATGCGTCTAAACAGATAATTGCGCGGTCACCTGATATTGTAAATAAAGCTTGTACAGAAACTGCGGTGGAGAAATGGCAATATATTGATTTTAAAAGCTATTTTTATTGGTAATTTTCTATTGATCTTGAGGGTTTTGAAAATATTCCTGCGAACATGATGGGGGCGCCCGCGATCACCCCGGAACGTTTACAGCCCGTTCCTGTTGGGGCCAGTGCCGGTGTTTCCTGATCGGCACCCTATCCCACGAAGGACAGAACCCATGTTCATGCACAATAAACGGCTGATGTATACGGTGCGCGTCGGCGCCCCCGATCCGAAGCTGGCGAGCTTGATGCTGGAACAGTTCGGTGGCCCCGACGGGGAACTGGCCGCGGCGATGCGCTATTTCACCCAGGGACTGGGCGATGACGACCCCGGCCGCAAGGATATGCTGATCGATATCGCCACAGAGGAATTGAGCCATCTGGAGGTCATCGGTTCCATCATCGCCATGCTGGGAAAGGGCACGCGCGGGCGTCTGGCCGAAGGGGTGGATGCGGGCGCCGGGTTGCTGACCAGCCTGACGGCCGGTGGCGAGAGCCATACGCTTTCAGTGCTCTATGGCAGCGGTCCGTCGCTGGTGAATTCCGCCGGCGTGCCCTGGACCGCCGCCTATGTCGACAGCCGGGGCGATCCGACCTGCGACCTGCGGTCCAACATCGCGGCAGAAAGCCGGGCCAAGATCATCTATGAGCGGCTGATCAACATCACCGACGATGCGGGCGTGAAGGACGCGCTGACCTTTCTGATGACCCGGGAGATCGCGCACCAGAAATCCTTCGAGAAGGCGCTCTACGCCATTGAGGATAACTTCCCCCCCGGCAAGCTGCCGGGCGATCCGAAATTCACCGACAGCTATTACAATTCCAGCCAGGGGGAAGGGGATACCCGTGGCCCCTGGAACCAGGGCGAGGACTGGGAATTCATCAGCGATCCGGACCGGATGGCTGCCGTGGATGGGGGCTCCGGCGAGGCGTCGGTGAAGCTGAGCGCATCGGATTCCCGCGCGCTCAACCGGATGATGGAACGCACGGCCTCCCGCGCCGATGGCAACCCGCTGACGGGCGCGGAGCTGGGCAGCGGCGCCCAACTGGACATCGGCGGCCGTCCATTGTCCTGAGGAATGTGGGCGCGTTGAGCCTGCTGCCAGGGGGCGTGATACCCCCTTTTTCGGGCTTGCGATATCGATCCGGGTAACCCCGAAAAGCAGGGGCTGTGCGCAGGCACGCACACCATCCCCGGCCGTTATCCCGGAGCCCGTCTGTGATCCATCTGTCGAACAGGAGACAATGTCATGCAGACCACGCATGAGCATCTCGTCGATTGGCTGCGCGATGCCTACGCCATGGAAGTGCAGGCCGAGAAGATGCTGTCGAACATGGCCGACCGCCTGGAGGATTATCCAGTGCTGAAGGCACGTCTGCTGCAGCATGTGGCGGAGACGCGCAACCAGGCGGTGCTGGTGGAGCAGTGCCTGCATCAGCTCAATGCCGACACGTCCATGCTGAAGACGGGTATCGGTGCCATCACCGGAACGGCACAGGCCTTCTCCGGCGTCTTTGCTTCAGACGAGGTCGTGAAGGGTGCAGTGTTCGGCGCGGCTTTCGAATATTACGAGATCATCAACTACAAGATCCTTGTCATGGCGGCGGAAGCCGCCGGGGAAACAGGGATCGCCGCAACGCTGGAACGCATCCTGGACGAGGAACGGCGAATGGCGGAATGGATGCAGGACAACTTGCCCACCATCCTGGGCGAATATCTCATGACCGGCAACAAGCGGTGATCCGCCGGTCTGCGCATGACGGATCACGCCCTGCGTGTTTCGAAAGGAAACTTGCCTTTCTGTGGAATGCCGGATCCCGGTGGGTGCAACTCACCGGGATCCGGTACGGCGGCGACCACCGCCGCACCGCACATGCGGCGTCGCCATGCCCACGAATGTGGGCACCGGCGATTGACATACCGGTGATCGGTTGGGATCACCGGGACTGGGTATAGGCCGGTGACTGCCGGCCCGGCGCTTGAGGTGCCGAAAATCTTGGCCATCGGTCAAGATTTTCGGCCGCCGGTATAAGTGTCGGACGGAACTTCCGGTGTCGTGACGGCGTTATCGCCGGTCTGTGAGTTTCAAACGGTTTCGACAAGTTACACTTCTTGTCCTTGAATGTCGCCGTCACCCCGACGAAAGCCGGGGTCAAGAATGGCGGGCGCTCTGTCCTTCCAACGGGACCCCGGCCATCGTCATGGGTGGCGGAATGGAAGCAGTCTTGTGCAGAGTAAGCTGAAAGGTCCCACACCAGCGCCGTGGGCGAGGGCGTCCGGTTTTGACCGGTCTGCATGGCGGTAAATCCGGCCCCGGACCCCAGGCAATCCTCATAGAACCCTATACAATCAGGAGCAGTCCAATGACCAAGCAGCCTAAGGACCTGAACGACTTGTTCTATGAAACGCTGAAGGATATCTACTTTGCCGAGAAGCAGATCCTGCGCGCCCTGCCAAAGATGGCGCGCAAGGCCAACGCCGAGAAGCTCCGCCAGGCTTTCGAGCAGCACCGCACGGAGACCGAAGGCCAGATCGAACGGCTGGAGCAGGTGTTCGAAATGATCGGCAAGGCACCGCGCGGCAAGACCTGCGACGCCATCGTCGGCATCATCGACGAAAGCAAGGAGGTGATGGAGGATTTCGCCGACAGCGAAGCGCTGGACGCCGGAATCCTGTCCGCGGCGCAGGCGGTGGAGCATTACGAGATCAGCCGTTATGGCACGCTGATCGCCTGGGCGGGTCAGTTGGGCCTGACCGACGCTGCTTCCCTGCTGGAGGAAACACTGGCGGAGGAGAAGCGCACGGACTCCGCTCTGAGCAAGCTGGCTACGGCCCGCGTCAACGCCAAGGCGGCGTGATGCCCTGGCCGGGACCGTCGGGCTGGCCGATGTGCCGGGTTCGACGGTCCCGGCTTCCAGCCCGCCGTTGCTGGTGAAAAGGTGGGAAAATGGCGCATCGGCCTGCATTTTCTCCTGCCGCTTACCAGACGCACACAATGTCACCAACCGCTTGGGTCACCAACCGCTTGGGTCACCAACCGCTTGGGCCGCCAACCGTCTGGGTCGCCAACCGTTTGGCGGCGGGAGAGGAAAGGGGTGCCGTCCCGTGTCTCGGCCCCATCCCCCAGTCCCATTCCTGCAAAGCATGAAGGAACGGAGTGTAGATCATGAGTGGAACCAATGCTGCCGACTGGGCCTATCTTGTCCTTCTTGTAGGGGCGCCCATCCTGTTCGCCATCGTCATGATTTATGTCTATACACGCCGTCGTACCAAGCGACCGCCCCCCATCGACTGGAACAAGAGAGCGTCGGACACGGCTTCCGGCTTACCCTCCGGTGCCAAACGCGGCCCCCCGGACTGATACCAGTTCTTGGTCAGCACGCCTCGACGGGACACGGGCATTGGGTATATCCGGCGGGCACGCGATCAGACCAACGGCTCCCAGCGCAAGGCAGGGGCTGTTTCCACGACGATGCGGCGGATTGCACGCTCAAGAATGTCGGTGGCGGCCGTCGGCACGCGGTCCAGCGGCCGGACCATGACAAGGGTGCGGTTCAGCACGGGCGGGTCCAGCGGGGCGGCGGTCAGTCGTCCGTCCGTCACCATGCCCTGCACGGCCGAATAGGGCAGCAGCGTATAGCCCTGGCCCGACCGCACCATCTCCAGCAGGGCCGGCAGGCTGTCCACATCGACCCGCACATTCAGTTCCAGCCCGTGATCGATGCGCAACTGGTCCAGCAGCAGGCGCAGCCGGTTTGGCCGCGCCGGCAGGATCATGGGCAGCGCCCCAAGATCGCCGGCGCTGACCGGTACGGGTGCCGTCAGCCGTCCGGCCGCCCCGACCACCAGGATCGGTTCGCGCAGCAACGGCGTGGTCACCAGCGGGCCGGGCGACCGGTCCTCGTACAGCACGGCCACGTCCAGCCGGCCCGACAGGACCCAGCCATGGATGGAGGCGCTGAACCCGTCCAGCAATTGCAGGCTGACCTTGGGGTGATGTTCCAGGAACCAGGCCGACAGGCGTGGCAGCAGGGGCAGGGCCAGGGAACTGGACACGCCGAAGCTCAGGCTGCCGGCGGGTTCGGCCGACAGGGCCGTGACGGCATCGCGCGCGACCTGGGTTTCCCGCAGCAGCCGCCTCGCATGGTCGGCCAGCACCTGTCCGGCTGGCGTCGGCGTCACGCCCCATCCATGGCGCACCAGCAGATCCGTGCCCAGATCCAGTTCCAGCGCCCGCATCTGCCGCGAAAGCGCCGGTTGGGCCACGCGCAGGACGGCGGCGGCCTTCGACAGGCTTTGCAGTTCGATGATGCGCACGAAATAGGAAAGCTGCCGCAGGTTCACATGCCACCCCATGCCGTTCCGGTATCAGACCGGCCATACCCTATCCTGTGTGCATGGGGTGCGGGAGGGGCAAAGCGATGCGCCCACCCCTGCCGGCACGGATTTCAGTGTCTCGTCCTGGCGCACGACCGGACCTTGCAGCGGCGCCCCTTCTACGGTTGGCACGTCAAACAGTCAGTGCGATGCCGGCGCGTCCGGCCAGGGCATCATTGCGGGATGGCGGGTGCCTCCCGGATCAGCCGGCCGAATTCCTGCGCCGTCTGCGATGCCGCCTTCCCGGCGGCCGGCGTGATCGCCGTCAATTGCAGAAAGCCGTGGGGCAGGGTGGGAAATTCCCGGTAAAGCACGCGGACGCCCGCCTTTTCCAACCGTTGGGCATAGGCCCGGTTGCTGTCGCGCAGCGTGTCGAAGCCGGATGCCGCCAGCAGCGTCGGTGGCATCCGGCTGACATCGGCCGCCAGCAGCGGGGAGATTTCGGGCAAGGCCAGATCCCGGCCGGGGAACACCCGCGACAGCACATATTCGGTGAAGGCGTAATCCAGGCCGAACCCCTCCCCGAACAGCCGGAAAGAAGCGTAGGTCTCCACCATGGTTTCCACCGACCGGTTGTCGACGGCCGGATAATACAGCAACTGGCAGGCGGGGGCGGGCTTGCCGGATGCCTGACGCCGGGTCGTCACGGCCACGGACAGGTTACCCCCGGCGCTATCGCCGCCGACACAGATGCGGGACGGGTCGCTGTCCCAGGTCCCGGCATTGGCGCTGGCCCAGGCATAGGCGTCCTCCGCATCCTCCCATGCGGCGGGATAGGGGTGTTCAGGTGCGAGGCGGTAATCGACGGAAACGATGACGACCTGCGCCTCATCCGCAAGCCGGCTGATGGCGCGATCCACGGCCCCGACATCACCGAAAAGCCAGCCACCGCCGTGGTAATAGACCAGCAGCGGCAGCGTCCCCCCGGCCTTGGGCCGATAGATGCGGACCGGTATCTGTCCGCCATGGCGTGCCGGCACCGCCGCATCCCGGACCCAGTCCATGGCGGGGCCGGGCAGGGTATGCTGCATCCAGCGCAGGTTGGCATCGTGGCGCATGGCGGCCAGCTCCTCCGCCGTGGCGCCGGGGTCGGCCGCCGGCTCATCGGTCTGTTCGGCTTCCGCTTCGGCGCCGTATTCCTGCTTGAACAGATACTGCACCCGGACATCCAGGGGCTCGCCGTCCCGTACCGCGCGCTTGCCGCCCACCTGATCCAGGAACCAGGCGTCAGGTTTGCGGGCCAGTTCCGCAATTTCGGCTTCCCTGGCCTCCCCGGCCGCATGGACCGGTACGGCGATACCCGCATGGAGCAGGAAAAGAATGGCGGGGATGATCGATCGATGGCGCATGCAACCCTCCTGGTGTTTTTATTGAAGGGCCAGGGTACAGGTGGCGGGTTGTGGTGCCGCGCGTGGCATTGGGTAAGGTGCCGCCATGTCGGGTAATACAAGGGCATGGACAATGCCCGTTGGTATCAGCGGCCGATCATGGCTGCGGATGACGGATCCGATCAGGGATCGGCGGCCACCGCCGCCTGGTTGCGGCCGGCCGACTTCGCCTCGTAAAGGGCCGCGTCGGCGCGGTTGAACATCCGTGTCTGCGTCTCCCGTGCGGGGTCCGCCTGGGCCACACCAATGCTGATCGTGACGGACAGGGACAGGCCCTCCAGCCGGAAGGGTGCGCCGCCGACGGCCTCATGGATGCGATCGGCGGCGATGCGGGCGGCGGCGGCATCGGTGTGCGACATCAGCACGGCGAACTCCTCTCCGCCATACCGGGCCAGCAGGTCGGTTTCGCGCAGCGCGCCGGCAATACGCTGTGCCACCTCACGCAGGACCGTGTCGCCGACCAGATGGCCGAAATTGTCGTTGATCTCCTTGAAATGATCCAGGTCCAGCATCAGCACGCAGAAGGGCTGTTGATGGCGCAGGTTGGCACTCCATTCCTGGTCCAGCCTTTCCATGAAGGCGCGGCGGTTGTGGATGCCGGTCAGTGCGTCGCGGGTGGCCAGTTCGGCCAGCCGGTCATTGGCTTCGCGCAGGCTTTGCGTGCGTTCGGCGACCCGTGCCTCCAGCATGCTCTTGGCTTCACTCAGCTTCGCGATGCGGCTGCGTTCCAGCAGCATGACCATGCCGGCCCCCGCCGACAGCAGCACGATCAGGCTGAGGAACCGGATCCAGCTCCGCTCGTGCCAGACATGGGGGACGATGACGGTGACGACACGCTCGGACACGATGGCCGTATCCGCGTCCAGCGCCCGCAGATACAGCCGGTAGCTGCCGGGCGGCAGGTTGGTGTAGGAGGCGACCCGCCGGCCGATCCCCGCCTGTACCCAATCCATGTCGAAACCTTCCAGCCTGTAGGCATAATGCACCTGGCTGGCATTGGCATAGTCCAGCAGGCTGAATGCCACCTCCAGCCGCCGGTTGTCGGCCGGCACCCGGATGGCGCGGGTGCGGCCGGGCAGGTTCAGGGCGCTGGCGTTCACAGCCCGGTTGCCGGCCGTCACCGCAGTCACGGCCAGCGCATCCAGGAAGCGGGGCGGCTGGATCAGCGAGGGCTGGACAAGGGTCAGGCCGTTCGTGCCGCCGAAGACCAGCCCCCCATCGCTGATCGTGGTCACCGACCCGGGCAGATAGGAGAAAACATTGCCGATAGAAGCGGGGTTGACGCGCGTCACGCTGAAATCGACCGTGTCGATGGCGGCCAGACCGTTGTCGGTGCCGGCCCAGATGCGTCCGTCACCGCCCAGGGCCAGGCTGGCGATGGTATTGCTCGGCAATCCATGCGCCTTGGAGACCGTCTGGAATCGCTGGACGGTCTGGGTGGGGCCGTCCAGCATGACCGCCACGCCGCCGCCCACGGTTCCCACCCACAGCCGGCCGCGACTGTCATGCACCAATGCGCTGACGAAATCGTGGGGCAGCCCGTCGGTGCGGCCGGGCACGCGGTGGATACGCCTGAACTTGCCGTCCCTGGTCATCAGGTTCAGGCCATTGGCCGTGCCAACCCACAAGGCGCCGTCGCGCTCGGGCAGGATGGCCCAGACCTCGTTGTTGGACAGGCTTTGCGGATCGGCCGGGTCGGTCGTGTAGAGCCGTCCACCGCCACCGGCCAGCGGTTGCCGCGCCAGACCGTAATAGGTGCCGATCCAGAGATCGTCCCCCGTGGATGCCAGGGTCGTCACGTCGCGATTGACCGGGCCCGGCAGCGGCATGCCCGTGATGCTGTCGGCCCCGTCGGCCGGAGCCAGCCGGTAAAGGCCGGCCGCACCGATCCACAGGTCCCCGCTGCCATTGCCGACAAGGCCATAGATGGGGGTACTTGCCGGCAATCCGCCGCTTTCGGACCGACCAAAGGGCGTGATGCGACCGTTGGACAGGTCCAGCCTGTCCAGCCCGCCATCGTCCTGCCCGATCCACAGGCCGTTGCGGGCATCCGCCCACAGGCTCCAGACGTCGCGGCCGGAAAAGCCGCGCGACCGGCCCGTCGCGATGCTGGCGATGCCCGACGGCACGGCGTTGTGGCGGGCCACCCCCATGTTGGTGGCGACCCAGACGACGTCGCCACGATCCTTCATGATGGCGCGGGTGAAATTCCCCTTCAGCGCCCGCGGGACATTGGGATCGGCGCGTATCAGGCTGAGCCGGTCCAGGCCGGTATCATATTCGGCCACACCGCCGCCGAACAGCGAGATCCAAAGCACGCCGGGCCGCTCTTCCACGATGCCGCGCACGGTGTGGCGACCCAGGCCCGTGTCGGGTCCCGTCAGGCGCGGGTGCGACTGTGCCGCATCGCCTCCGGCCGGCACGGTGACGATGCCGCCGCCATTGGTGCCGATCCATACCTGGCCGGTCGTGTCCTGGTAGAAGCTCCAGACCCCGGTTTCCAGGGCATGGGCAGCGGGCTCGTCCTCCCCCTTCAGCACCTGCCAGTGCCGGCTGCCGGCCGCGCGCCGCGCCATGCCCTTTTCCGTGCCGGCCCACAATGTGCCGCCCCTGTCCCGGAAAACGGCGAACACATAGCCCGGGGGGAAGCCATCCTGTCCCGCCCGGACCCGCTCTGCCACCGTGATGTCGGCCCGCACGCGGTCCAGTCCGGCGATGGTCGCCACCCATACCCCACCGGCCCCGTCCGATGCCAGGCCATAGACCTGCACATGGCCAAGCCCGTCGGGCCCGGCGCCCAGTGTCGTGAACCGGTCCGTCCGCGGATCGTAGAAGGCGACACCGGCGGTATGGGTGCCCAGCCACATACCGCCGCCGGGCGCCGGCTGCAGGGCCCGCACGAAGCCGTTGGGCAGCGTGCCGGGATCGGCAGGGTCATGGTCGAAGGTGCGCAGACTGTACCCGTCGAAGCGATTCAGGCCGCCCAGCGTGCCGATCCAGATGAACCCCGTCTCATCCTGGGCCAGGGCCATGACGGTGTTGTTGGACAGGCCGTCGGTTGTGGACAGGTTGTCGAACCCCACTTCCGCCCGGTCCATCAGCACCATGGACGGGTTCGCGGCCAGGGTCGCCGGGCCGGCAAGCAAGAAGGCGACAAGAAATGTCAGGATGGCTATCAGCCGAAGGAAAGGAGACGGCCCGTTGCCGTCCAAAACGCTTCCCTTGTCCTGGCCCCACCAAGGCACGTCTGCATACCCCGCGCTTCATGCTGTCCGACCATCCTATCTCAACTTTCTGCATAAATAACAAGGACAGGTTGGATTGCTGATGCGCCATATCGACGGTTGCATTTCAAAACATGAAGACGCGCGACGAAGGGGGAAAGAAAAGCAACAGCGGGTTGTGGGTCGTTAACATTGAAAAGCTTGATCCATGTCATGGCCGGCACTTGGTGCGTTGCTATCATGGTTCGGTCGGGAAATGGAAAGCAGGCGCGATATCAAGCACCTGACGAAGGGACCGGAATGCTTGGGTTGAAAAGGATCGCAATAGGCACCAGCCGGGAGAATGTCGCCTTCCTCTCGCGGGCCTGCACGCCATACCGCGCCGCGGCGTTCGAGGGGCAGGAGAAGGTGGAGGTGGTGGCCGGGGGGCGGCGGCTGGTGGCCGCACTCAACCTTGTGGATGATCCCGCCATCCTGCCCCCGGACTGTCTGGGCCTGTCGCAGGAGGCGTTCTCCCGTTTCGGCCTGCCGGAGGGGACGATCGTCCGCCTGGACCATCCGCATCCGCCGCGCAGCCGTGACGCGCTGCAGGCGAAGATCGAGGGGCGGGAACTGGATGGTGATGGCTATCGCGCCATCATCGACGACATCGCCCATCATCGCTATGGCAAGGTGGAGGTGGCGGCCTTCCTGGTGGGCTGCGGTGCCTTCATGACCACGGCGGAGACGCTGGCCCTGACCCGTGCCATGGCCGATGTGGGGGAGAGGCTGGAATGGCCAGGCGCGCCGCTGGTGGTGGACAAGCACTGCATCGGTGGTATTCCGGGCAACCGCACCTCCATGATCGTGGTGCCCATCGTGGCTGCCCATGGCCTGCCCATGCCCAAGACCTCGTCGCGGGCCATCACCTCGCCGGCCGGCACGGCCGACACGATGGAGGTGCTGGCCAATGTGGAGGTGGGCCTGGACCATATGCGGGAGATCGTGGCCGCGGTGAAGGGATGCCTGGTCTGGGGCGGGCACGTGAAGCTGTCGCCCGCCGACGATGTGCTGATCGCCGTGGAACGGCCGTTGAACATCGATACACGCGAACAGATGGTCGCCTCCATCCTGTCCAAGAAGAAGGCAGCCGGTTCCACGCATCTGGTCATCGACATGCCCGTGGGTCCCAGCGCCAAGCTGCGCAGCGCTGCCGACGCGGCAAGGCTGCGCAAGCTGTTCGAACATGTGGGGGATGCCATCGGGCTTAACCTGCGCGTGACCCTGTCGGACGGGTCGCAGCCCGTGGGCCGCGGGATCGGTCCCGTGCTGGAGGCGCGCGACGTCATGGCCGTGCTGGAAAACAGCCCCACGGCCCCGGAAGACCTGCGCGAACGGTCCCTGTCACTGGCCGGGCGCATCCTGGAATTCGATCCGGCGCTGCGCGGCGGGGCCGGGATGGCGCGGGCGCGCGACCTGCTGGAAAGCGGCGCCGCGATGAAGGCCATGCGCCGGATCATGGAATTGCAGGGGCCGCCGCCGCGCATCGCCACGCTGGGGGCGCTCCAGCGGGAGGTGGTGGCCGATCATGATGGCCGCGTCGCAACCATCGACTGCTACCGGCTGGCCCGCATCGCCCGGCTGGCCGGTGCCCCCTTTGACCCCGGTGCCGGCATCGACCTTCTGAAGAAGGTGGGCGACCCTGTCCAGGCCGGTGAACCGCTTTACCGCATCCATGCCGAGCGGGAGGTGGAATTCCGCTTTGCCTGCGGGCTGGCGGCGGAGGCGTCGGGCTATCACGTCAACGGCAATAACGGCAACGGTTCCGCCAGCGCCCTGGGAGACATCCATTGAGCGTCGACAAGCACGGCAGTGCAGACCTTTCCATCACGTTCCACGGGGCGGCGGGTGCCGTCACGGGTTCCTGTTTCCTGGTGCGTCATCAGGGTGGAGCATTGCTGGTCGATTGCGGCATGTTCCAGGGCAGCAAGAGCGTGCAGGAACTGAACTACCGCGATTTTCCCTTCGATCCGGCGGATATCTCCGTCCTGTTGCTCACCCACGCCCATATCGACCATAGCGGCCTGATCCCCAAACTGTATCGTCATGGCTTCACCGGCCGCATCATCGCCACCAGCGGCACGGCCGACCTGCTGACCTTCATGCTGCCCGACAGCGGGTTCATCCAGGAAACCGAGGTGCGGCGCCTGAACCGCCGCAACCGCCAGCGCGGCAGCCGGGAGGTGCAGCCGATCTACACGCGGGCGGATGCCGAACAAGTGCTGTCTCGCATCCAGCCTGTGGACCGCGACGTCTGGATCGATGTGGAGCACGGCGTGCGCGCCCGGTTCTGGGATGCCGGGCATATTCTGGGGTCCAGCTCGATCGAGCTGGAATTGCCCGGTGCCGACGGGCCCGTGCGCCTGCTGTTTTCCGGTGATATCGGGCCGGGTGACAAGCCCTTTCACCCCGACCCGCATGGCCCGGCGCGGCCTGACTGGCTGGTGGTGGAATCCACCTATGGCGGCCGTGACCGGCCGATCGTGACGGCGGATGAGCGGCGCGCCATGCTGGGGGCCGAACTGACGGCGGCGCTTGCCCGCGGGGGGCCGGTGCTGATCCCGGCCTTTGCCGTGGAACGCACCCAGGAACTGCTTTACGATCTGGACCGGCTGTTCGACGAGGGGGCGCTGCGGCCGGTCAGCGTCTTCCTGGACAGTCCGCTGGCGATCAACGTCACCGGCGTGTTCGACCGCCATCTCCCCGATATCAACGAAAAGGGGACGCCACCGCCCTTTTCCCGCGGCAACCTGCACCTGACGGAGGATGTGGAGGCCAGCAAACGGCTGAACCGCATCACGGGCGAGGCCATCATCATCGCCGCCAGCGGCATGTGCGAGGCCGGACGTATCCGACACCACCTGAAGAACAACCTGTGGCGCCAGTCGGCCACGGTGCTGCTGGTGGGGTATCAGGCGCCCGCCACGCTGGGGCGCCTGCTGCAGGAAGGCGTTTCCCGTGTGCGCATCCATGGGGAGGAGGTGCAGGTCCGGGCCAAGATCCGCACGCTGGATACCTATTCGGGCCATGCCGACCGGTCCGGCCTGCTGCGCTGGACACTGGACCGTCTGCCCGTGGCGGGCGGCATCTTCGTCGTGCATGGGGAGGAACAGGAGCGGCTGGCCCTGAAAAAAGGGCTGGAGGCGACAGGGATCGACGGCGCCAAGGTCCATGTGCCGGAGTTGGACAGCACATGGGAACTGACCGGCCGTCGCGCCCGCCGGACCGATCCCACGGCTCCCCGCCGGGCAGCCCCGCCCGCCCGCGACTGGCACAATGATTATGCCGCCACCATGCTGGCCCTGTCGGAGAAGGTCCGGGGCGAAAAGGACGACGCGGCGCGGACGGAACTGCTGGCCCGGGTCAAGGCGGCTTTGGGCATGGCAACATAGGTGCATGGCAGGGCTGGCCGCCCGCGCTGTCTGCCGCTATTGATCAGGCGGTTTCACATGACAGCCAGGGGGACGGGAATGCCTGATTTCGCCGCGCGGGCAGAAGAGGCGCTGGCCCGGATCGCACGCTTCGATCCGCATCTTCGCGCCTTCGCGCTGGTCGAGCCCGAATGGGTGCGCGAACGGGCGTGGGGCCAGGACCGGGCTCCGCGGATGGGAGGACCGTTGGCGGGTCGGACGCTGGCCGTGAAGGATGTGCTGGACGTGTGGGGCCTGCCCACCGGCGGGGGATGCCGCACGCCCGTGGTAGGGGACGCGGGGGCGGATGCGGCGGCCGTCGCCGCCCTTTCCGGGGCCGGCATGCTGGTGCTGGGCAAGGCCAACACCGTCGAACTGGCCTTCGGTACCTGGGGCGTCAACCGGGCCACGGCCACGCCGCGCAATCCGTGGGATGCCGCCACCGTCCGCGTGGCCGGCGGGTCTTCCAGCGGATCGGCCGTGGCCGTGGCGGCGGGTCTGGCCGATGCCGCGCTGGGCACCGACACGGGCGGGTCCATCCGCATTCCCTCCGCCCTCAACAATGTCACGGGGCTGAAGCCCACGGGCGGGCGTGTGCCCATGGCGGGGTGTCTGCCGCTCTGCCCGGAACTGGATACGATCGGCCCCATGGCCCGGACGGTGGAGCAGGTGGCGCACCTGCTGGCCGTTCTGGCCGACCCGGCCGCCGGCCCGGCCAACCCTTCGCCACGGCTGGCCCGGCAGGCTGTCTTCGATGCCGCCGCCGCCCTGGCCGCGCCGGTGGCCGGCACCCGGCTGGCTGTGCTGCCCGACCGCTATCTGGATGGTGTCGATGCTGTGGTGGGGGCCGCCTATTTCGCCGCCCTGGCCCGGCTGGAAGGGCTGGGCGCCCGGCTGGTGGAGGCGGCACCACCTCTCTCACCGCAAGCCTGTGTCGAACCGTCGGGACTGCTGATGGCCGGCCGCGCCTGGCGGATATGGCGCGATCGTGTTGATCGTTACGAAACCGAAATAGATAAGGGTGTCCTGTCCCGATTGCGCGGGGGTGCTGACATTCCGGATGCGGAAATATCCAAGATATTGAAGGCCCGTGGTCGGGATCAGCCCGTTTTCCATGCCTGGGCACAGGAGTTCGATGCGCTGCTGACGCCGACCGTGCCCGTTCCAGCCCCCGGGCTGGCCGATCTGGATGAGGGGAAGCTGCCCTTCAGCCGGTATGTCCGCATGGCCAACTGGCTGGACCTGCCGGCGCTGGCGCTGCCCTGCGGAGAGACGGCGGAAGGGCTGCCTGTATCGTTGCAGATTCTGTCCACGCCCTGGCGGGAAGCCATGCTGGTCACGCTGGGGCATGGCTATCAGCGCGTCACGGACTGGGCGGACCGCCGACCCGACCTGCCGGCGCTGGCTGCCGCGACGGCAGAAGGTGTCAGGGCGGGGACAGCACCAGGGGCCCCAGCCTGATCTCTCCCTCTGCATCGGCAGCGACATGGATGGGGGTGGGCGGGCTGTCGCTCCCGTGGATGGACAACAGCCAGTCGCCGGGTCGCACGCTGTCGATGCGGAACAGGCCGCTGCGGTTGGTGAAGAAGGCGATTTCCCGTGCGCCATCAATGCCCTGCGGTATCAGCACCCCCGACAGCAGGGCGGCCGGCATACCGTCCGGACCGGTCAGCGTGCCGGTCAGGCTGACGACGGCGTTGGTGCCGATGGGCACGACCGTTCCCGAGCGATACCCCGGCTGGACGGCGGGCCGATCCTCGCCCAGGTCATAGTTGGCCGGCGCGTCCGGCACATCCAGCAGGATGGGCCGTACCAGATAGGCCGTGATGTTGGGCACGATGGGGCCACCCAGCCAGTCCGTTTCCGCTGCATAGCGGTCGTCTATGGGATCGACCCCGATATCCATGCCGGCCAGGCGGGGATGGGGGGCGATGATGGCGAAGCTGTTGGTGACGGGCCGTGTCACGCCATAATACCCGTCTGCGAAAACCAGGGCTGTGGCGGCCGTCAACTGGGTGCGGTTTTCCAGCCCCTTGATATCGTTCAGGCCACGCCGGACAAGGTCGTGTCTGGCCTGCGCCTCGAATCGCTGGTGGGTGTAGCTGACATTGCCCTGTACCCGGTCGCCGACCGAACCCGGTCCGTTCAGCAATTCCATCCCGCCCGACAGGGCGTCCACCGTGTAAAGCGACTGGAAACGCCAGTCCAGCCGCTGCTGCCGGCTGATCGTATCCAGGTTGAGGCCGGCACTCTGCCGCCCCTTGTCGAAGGTGAAACGGGTGGTCAGGTACAGCCCCGTTTCCTTGCCTCCGAAACTGTCGCGCCCGTGGCTGAAGGTCAGATCGACAGTGCCCGTATCGAACAGGCGCCGGCGCAGGGACAGGTCGACATTATAGCTGTCTTCCTGATTGTCTGTCCGCGTCTGACGGTAACGGCCCCCCAGCGATGCCGTCAGGTCCTCGAACAGGGCCTGACTGATCCGCATGGAGGCATCCAGCCTGGTATCGTTGACGAAGGTGGAACCGAAACTGCGATAATTCGCATCGTACCAGCTTACCTGCGCCGTGATGGATTGATGGTCCAGGATAGAGGTGCCGTTAGTATAGGATCGGTATCGTAACGTTCCACCATATCCTTGCTTTCTGGCTGCTGCCGTTTCATCGGGCTCCCAATCGCGGCGGCGCAGGTAGGCGGCGGGTTCCAGCCCGAACGTGCCAAGGCCCGTGGCCAGCAGCGCTTCCGCCGTCAGGGCCGCTTCGGTCCGGTCCACCTGTGCGCCCAAGGCCATGGTCAGGTTGTCGGTCACACCGATGCGGTGATAGCCCGTGAAGACGGGGTCGCTTTCGGCATAGCGGTAGCGGTCGTCCACAACCTGCGACGGCACCCCCAGACTGTAGCCGAACTCCTGCACACCCGCGGCCAGCAACTGGCTGTCGAAGAAGAAGGGAAAGTCGATCGTCTGCTCACGGCCGAACGCATCGGTGATGCGGATCTGCACATCATTCGTGCCGGATGCCCCGGGAAAATTGTTGAGATTGTAGGGCCCGGCTTCCAGCCGGAAGGAACGGGTGGGCCGGCCATTGACGATGACCTCCACGATGGATGGGTTTTCCAGGATGAATTCACGGGCACCGCCCGGCTGCACGAGGTCGTAGGGACGGATGGAGAAATTGCGGGCGACCGACAGGCCGGCCATGGCACGGCCCACCTGATTGCCCGTGACGGGCACCGACAGGTCGCCTAGCTGGGCCCGGATGCCGCTCTGCGTGAAATCACGCACCAGCCGCACGGGTCCGCGCGACAGGGTGTGCATGGCGTTCTCGCGGTAATAGACCTCTGCCTCCACCACCCAGCCCTTCCAGTTGACGGCTGGTTCCATCACGACCGACAGCGGCCCCCACCCGCTGTCGCCAAGGCCGGAAGGGGTCGAGAGATAGTCGAGCGCGGCGCGCATGTTTATCTGCGCCGATAAATCCGCCTGCGGAATGACGGTGTAGGCCCGCGCCGCCGCGCCGCGTTCCAGCACGGACAGGTCGCGCTGCTTGCGCGCCGCGGCGGGAATGGTGACCCTCACCACCTGCTCCCCGCCATCATAGGCAAGCTGGATGCCGGCGCGTGCCATGCGGGTGGGGTAGGCATGCCCGTCCGGTCCGGCCTGGGCCAGCAGATCGGCGATGGGGGCGTCCTGGGCCAGCGGGCGCAGCAATTCCGCCAGCCGGGTCAGGTCCACCAGGGTTTCCGCCGGGTCCAGCGCCACGATGGCCGGCACCTGTCCCACCTCGAACCCGTCGAAGAATACGGGCAGGTCGGTCTTCTGGGTACGGGGGGCCGGTTTGCGCTGCCCGAACGCCCGCTGGAACAGCTCTGCCGCTGTCGGCTGCTGCGCGGCCGGTGCCGGTTCCGCACCATGGGCGGCCAGCACCGGCCCGCAGGCCGCCAAGGCCAGCAGAGGCAGGATACGGGCCGCCGGACGACGGCCCCCAGACGGAGGCTTTCCGGTGCGCATAACGGGTCAGGGCAGGGACAGCCGGCCCTTCAGCGGCCCGACCGGCAATCCCTCGGGCCAGGGCAGCAGGAAGTCCCGCGTGACGCCCGGCAGGATGTTCTCTCCGGCCAGCCCGCCCAGCCGCTCGGCGGGGATGGAGACGGACCGCCCGCCGGCCTCCATCGTCAGGGTCGGATCCTTCAGGATCCTGTGTGCCGTGCCGTCATTGCGGACCCGAACCAGCATGACGACGCCGTCCGACAACTGGTGGGGGCCGGCTTCCACGACATTGATGGCAGGTCGCGCATCGGGCGGCACCACATAAAGGGACGCCTTGTATTGCACCAGCAGCCGCACCTGGCCGCCCTGGGACGGTGGCCGGCCGATATCGACGTCCAACTGTTCGGCCACCAGCCGGAATGCCAGTTCATGGGATGGATTGGCATCACCCGTCCATTGCACGCGCACCGACTGGTTCTGGTTGGGTTCCAGCACGAGTTGTTCGGGGAAGATGATCCAATCCTCCGACCGTTCGGCCGGCAGGTCCTCCCCGTCGGCCCCCTGGCTGCGCGGGGTGATGTGGATCTCCACGGCGATGGGGTTGGGGGTATCGTTCTCGATCCGGAATATCTGCGTGGCACCGCGGCCCGACGGCGCGAATTCCATTTCGATGGGGATCAGGCGGAAGGCGGCGGCAGGCATGGCCGTGGCCAGCAGCAGGCCCGCTGCCAACAGCGTCGCTTGGATATATCTGGTCATGGCTCGGCCCCGGATCGTTGGATTGTGCGGAAGGAATACATCTTCTGCTCAGGCCTTTGAATCACAAGACTTGGTTGATTGCCACAATTCAAACAAGGCAGCCTGTCACGGTCGCGCGCTTGTGATGAGGATCATGTCTTGCCAGGGTGCTTGTGTGGTAACCAGCGTGCAATCGGATAGGTCACGCCGTGTCACGGGCTGAAAATTGGGGAAAATTCATGTTAATGGGTTCATGGCCGGAAAAACAAATTGGCCCCGAAAGCAATAGTCACGGAATCTTTTTGGTTGCCTATGCTGGTGATTGCGGAATCAGTGACGTTGTTGCAGGATGGGCAGCCAAATCAATCTAGCGTTTATGCACTTGCGCTGACTTGCGGAAATGACTCTCGATCACGCCTTGATGATGGTTAATGCGGCGCCCCTTTTGGGGGCGAGCGCCTTGCTGGCTGTCATCTGGCTGCATGGCCGGCAGGAACGCTATGCACTGTTCTGGTGCGCCGGCTTTGCCGTGGCCCTGCTGCTCATGCCGCTGATGGGCCCGTCCCCGCCGCCGCATACGCTGGTCACCGGCTTCCTGGCCACAATGGCCAGCACATTGTACAATCTTGCCTTCTATCTGCTGGCGCATGGCGCGGCGCTTTACGCGGGGCAGCGTTTTGCCTGGCGGCGCTGGTTTTCGATGGGGGCCATGGTGGCGGTCGTCACGGCAGTGACGCTGGCGCGCGGCGACGCAGTGCTGCGCGAACTGGTGAATGGCAGTTTCGTGCTGGCGGCCTGTGGGGCCGGGGTCCTGTCCATCTGGCGGGTGCGGCCGCGGCGAATGGCGGAATGGACGATGATTGCCGCCTTCCTGGGGGCGGCGCTGATGATGGCCTTCTTCCTGGCCGATGTCGTCATCACGCGCCCGGCCGATACATATGCATTGGAAAATCTGGGCAATCAGGTCGCCTGGCTGGCCCAACCCGTTCTGGTCGTCACCTTCGCCACAGGCGCTGTCGCGGCCGCTTTGTCACGGCTGGTGCGGCAGTTGGCGGCCGAGCGGGGGGCAGCAGAGGCTGTGGCCGAGCAGGCGCGGGCCGCCGATCGGGCCAAGTCGGAATTCCTGGCTACCATCAGCCACGAGATCCGCACGCCCATCAACGCCATCCAGGGCTGTCTGCAGATCCTGGAAACGCATAATCTGAACGCGGCGCAGATTCGCCTGCTGGAGGTGATGGGCGGGTCCAGTGCCACGCTGCTGTCCTTGATCGATGATGTGCTGGACATGGCGAAGCTGGAGGCCGGGCGGCTGGAGATGGTGTCTGGCCCCGTGGATCTGGGCCTGCTGCTGGGCGACCTGATGGCCAGTGTCGGGCCGCGCGCGGAACGCAAGGGCCTGGTATTGAGCCTGCGCACGGGCGATGGCGTGCCGTCTGGTGTCGTCACCGACGGCAAGCGTCTGCGCCAGATATTGCTTTGTCTGCTGGACAATGCCGTGAAATTCACCGAGCGGGGGCAGGTGACGCTGTCCGTGGACCGGGTTGCGTCCCCGCCCAGGGGCCACGCCAGCGCATCCAAGGGAAAGGGGGACGCGCATTGGGTGCGCTTCCAGGTGACGGACACCGGCATCGGCATTCCGGCCGACAAGCTGGAGCAGATATTCAACGTCTTCAACCAGGCCGACAATTCCATCAGCCGGCGATTTGGCGGGACGGGCCTGGGGCTGGCCATCGCCCGATCGCTGACCGACATGCTGGGCGGTGTCCTGACCGTGGATAGCGGCCCCGAACAGGGCAGCGAGTTCAGCCTGTGCCTGCCGCTGGTGGCCCTGACCGTGCAGCAGCCCGATACGCCGCCCCGGATGATGGAGCCTGCGGCGATGACTTCCACCATGGTGCCGGTTGCGGATTTGTACGGTGCCGGGCTGGGAGAGCGGCCCGTCATCCTGCTGGTGGAAGATGATGAGATGAACCGTCTGGTGACGACGGAATTGCTGGTGCGGTACGGGGCGGAGGTGATGCAGGCCGCCAATGGGGCGGAGGCACTGTCCATCGTGCGCCGTCGCCCCGTGGACGCCGTGGTCATGGACCTGTCCATGCCGGAGATGGATGGGCTGGAGACGGCCCGCCGTCTGCGCAGCCTGCCGGGCTCGGGCGGTCGCGTGCCCATCGTGGCCCTTTCCGCCAATCTGACGGCCGATATCAGGCAGCAATGCCGCGATGCCGGTATCCAGGCCTTTCTGCCCAAGCCCTTCCGGCTGGAGGATGTGGGCGCCGCCCTGTCCAGTGTGCTGTCCCGGATGTCCAAGCCGGCGGCATAGGCCGCTGTCCCGCTCTGCGTTCTGCAATCCTACCCCGCCTTCTGCCCGCGCCACCCTTATCTCAGCCCGGGCTACCCTGATCGGTCCTGTCCGGTTCCGCATGCCGGCCGTAGCCTTTGCGGGGTGTGGCCCCGCCCGGCGGGGCGGATGCGGAAAGCGGAGACGATGTCGCCAACCCAGCGCGTATTGAGCCTTGCCGTCGTGAACAGCGTCGGCTTCTCCGCCACCACGGCAATGGCCCTGTGGATCACCTCGGTGCAAGGGCTGCTGCCGGTGGAGCCATGGTGGGGCAGTGTGGTCGGCGCCTGCCAGCTTGGGGCGGCTGCCATGTCGAACCTGGTCGCCCCCTACCTGTTCCGCCGTGTCTCATGCGAGGAACTGGCCAGGGCCGCCGCCCTGTTCGCGGCGATCTGCGCGGGTTTCATGGCGGCGGGCCATGCCCCCTGGCTGTTTGCCGCCGGTGCCATCGGGCTTGGTGTCGGGCATGGTCTGATGCTGAACGCCGCCAATGCGTTGCTGGCACGTTCCCATGCCGTCCAGGGCAATTACGCCACGGCCCAGATTTGTGAGGTGGCCTTTGCCGCCAGCTTCTACTTCGCGGCGGGGACCATCATCGACCTGTTCGGCCTGCGGGCCATCTTCCTGATCCTGTCGGTCCTGGCTTTGCTGGCGGCCCTTCTTATGCACCGGCTGTCCCTGTCCGGACGCAGCCCCCGCGATGCGCCGGGGGCGCCGACAGATGGTGCGATCGGCTGGCGTGGTCCGGCGACGGCCCTGGCCTTCATTCTGTTCTTCGTCGGGCAGGCATCCTTCTATCAGCATCAGGTGGCGATCGGCAGCCGGCTGGGCATCGATCCGCCGGCCATGAGCCGACTGATGGCGCTTGCCACCATGGGCGGCATGATGGGCGCGGTGGCCGCCAAGATGGCGGGGCTGCGTTTCGGGCTTGTCCGTCCGTTGATGGTGATCCCGCTTGCCCTGGCCCTGGTGCTGATCATGGCGGTCCGCACGCAGGACGGTTTGATCTTCGCCATCTGCGCCGTAATGATCCAGTCCCTGACGATCGCCATCATCCCCTATGTCTTCACGATCCTGGCCACCCTGGACCCGACGGGCCGTCTGCCGTCCCGCGGGCCGGCGCTTCTGCTGCTCGGCGTTGCCGGGGGGCCGCTGCTGGCGGAGGTTTGCCTGCGGAAGGGGGGCTATGGGCTGGTGGGCGTGGCGGGGGCCGCCATTGTCCTGGTATCCGGCCTTCTGTTCATGATGACGGGGCGGGGCATCCGCGGCGGCGTGCCCCGGGCCGCCTGATCCGGTTGCGGCGCGCTTCTGACACCCCCCTTTTCTGTTCCCGCGCTGGGACGCTGACAGATGTCGATCTTCATGATATTGGCTGCAACGGGGACATATCCGGGGCCTGTCACGGGGCATCGGTTGAAGCATTGATCTGAACGGGGTGGGTCAGTCAAATGGACGGGGCGATGGAAGCGGCGGCGCCGATAGTGTCGCCTGCCTATATCGAGTTTCAGCGCGAGGTCGTCATCAATTCGGACATCTGGTCGACGACGGCCCGCATATTGTCCGCCGATTTCGGCTTTGAGGGGATCATCGGCATTCCGGGCCTGGGGGGAGCGTCGACCCTGGGGCTGGCCGTGGCAGCCGGGGCCGGGGTGAACGCGGATTTCGCGACCCTGACGCCCCAGCCGCCCTTGCGGGCCCTGACCGCCGCCACGCCGGTTGCCAGCCTGATCCAGGGTGGCTATGGCGCGCAGGTGATCCATGGCGATGCCCTGCCCATCGTTTTCAGCCTGCCTGTCCTGCCGGGCACACTGGCCCCGACCGACATCGCCATTCGCCTCAATACCGGAGAAGTGGTGACCCCGCAGGCCGTCGGTTTGAACCCGAACCTTGAATATAACGAGCGCAACGTCGTTGTGGTGTTCGGGGAATTCGGCAACAGGCTGACCCCGGGGACCGAGGGGGCCATCCATCCGGTATCGGTGGAGATTGTGTCCGATGACAAGCCCCTGATGCTGGTCGGGCCGGATGGATTGCAATCGGCGGTGGGGATGACCGCGGCCAGCGGCAATCCCTATGTCACCGGCCCGAGCCTGCTGGCGGCCAAGCTCAGCCGTTTCTCTGCCGTGGGGGACAGCGGCCCCGTCTCGCTGATGGGAGGGGTGACCAATGACGGTGCCACTCTCTATCAGGGGGCAGCCACCTATCGCCTGCGCCTGCTGACCAATGGCGGCTTTTCCCCCGACGGTGTCTCGGCCATCCGGCCCGGCGACTTTTCCCGGTTCTTCCAGCTTCAGGCCGTGGATTCGGAGGGCCGGCTGGTCACCATCACGCAAGACGGCGTGGCCTATGACCTGGGGCCGGGGCTTGGGATAGTGAAGGTGGTGGGGCTGGCCGATCTTGGGGTTCCCCCGGCCGGCATCCCGGCTCCCTATTATCTGGCCGACAATGACAATTACATCGACATCATCCTGACAGGGGATGACGCGGCGGTCAGAAGCCTGCTGAACGTCAAGATCCCCACCGCGGCGGAGGCCGGCTACAGCGACATCTACACCCCCGGCGGTCCCGGTCGGACACCCGTGACTGGTACGATCTATACCAGGCCCGCGGCGACACAGACCCTGGCCATCACAGACAGCCTCGACAGGCTGACGACCGTCAGCTACGCAGCACAGCAGGTGGCCGCCTATGACCGGCATGACAATCTGCCCGTCATCTTTCGCCTGCATCATGCCGGTACGGGCGATACCGTGCTGACGGCCAGTTCCAACCGGGCGGCTTCGTTGCTGGCCCAGGGTTATGGCGAGCAAGGCGTGCCATTCGCCAATGACGGCAACAGCCAGGCCACCCTTGCGGTGCGGGAATTCTATTCCGCCGCGGCCGGTGACCATGTCTATACCGCCGATGCCGTGGAAATCGAGCGGCTGCTGCTGCCGGGCAGCGGTTACCAGGATCAAGGTGTCGTGTTCAGGGCGATGGGCCATGCGGCCCCGGGGGCGGCTCCCATCCACCGGTTCTTTTCCGCCAATACCGGCAATCATCTCTACAGCCCCTCCCTGACGGAAGGGTTCACCAGCGATGGTTATGCCTATGAGGGGGTTGCCTGGTATGCGGCCGACCTGCTGCCCGGCCCCAAGGGCGTGGTGACGTTCGATCGCAGCGACGCGCTGGATTTCACAGGCAGCCTGACGGGCAACGACACCTTGCTGAAGCAAGGTGTCGGCATCTTGACCCTGTCCGGGGAAAGCCGGCTGACGGGGGGCACGCAAGTCGCAGCCGGCACCTTGGAGGTCAATGGCAGCCTGGAAACAACATCCTTGACGATTGTGACCGGTTCGGCTCTTTCTGGGTCAGGAACCGTGACCGGTTCTGTCTTGAATGCGGGAACCCTGTCTCCTGGTCGTTCTCCGGGCGTGTTGACCATCCGGGGCGATGTGGTCAGTGTTGCCACAGCGGATCTGCGTGTCGAGATCGACGGTCCCGTGGCGGGCGCAGGCGAAGGGCGACATGACCGGCTTGTCGTGTCCGGCGGCTTTGCTGCGGATGGCATAGTGACAGCGGTGCTTCGCGGCTTCGCCGAAGCCGATGCCACCTCTTTCACGCCAGCCCTGGGCCAGGGCTTCACGATCCTTCAGGCGGCAGGCGGCATCACCGGCGGATTTACAGGATTGAACCAGCCGGCCGGCGGGCTGCCCGCCGGTGCCCGCCTCGATCTCTCGTATGGATCGACGGATGTGGCGTTACTGGTCACGCCTTCATCCTATGCCGGTATCGGTGGGTTGGACGAAGGCCAGCGATCTGTTGGGGCGTCGCTTGATTCTCTCCGGCCTGCGGCGGGCACGCGCCAGATGAATGACCGCGGCGTGCTGTTCGAAGCGCTCTACCGTACCGCCCCTGCCGCCATCCCGGCCGCGCTGACGACGATGGGCGGCGCACTTCATCCTGATATGGTGCGTGGCGGGCTGGACGCGGCTCGGATGTTCAGCGACATCCTGTCTGACCGGCAGGCCTTGTTGCGGCGCGGGGCTGTATCCGGCACGGGGCAGGCGCTGCCAGAGATCGACGGGACGGATAATGATGTGCGCCTGTCCGACAGCGCCGCGGCGAATGCCGCCAATCTTTGGGCCCGCATCAATCTGGGGTCCCGCAACGGCAGTGGCCTGGATCGCGATCAGGTGGGCTTGACCACGGGGTTCGATGTGCCGGCGCCCGGCAATTCCCGGCTGGGGGCCGCCATCGGCTATGTCCGGACTGACCTGGACGGGGCCGGGGGTGACAGCACGATGAACAGCTACATGCTCGCGGCCTATGGTGGCATAACCCACGGGCGCCTGTTCGGCACGGCCGATATCGCTTTCGGCATGAGCGACCATGATGCCCGGCGGCCCATCCGCTTCGGCAGCATCGACCGGCTGGCGCTGTCGGATGGCAAGGGCAGCCAGTTCGGGGCCGGCTTTACGGCCGGTTACCGCGCGACTGTGGCCGGGCTTCTGTTCGAAGCGGCCGGGGGGCTGCGTTACGATCAGGTGTCGGGCGAAGGGTTCAGGGAGGCAGGGGCAGGTGCGCTGGACCTTTCAGTGGACAACCTGGACCTGCATGCACTGCGGTCCGAGGCGGGTCTTCGGCTGGCGGCACGATATCGCAGCACGGCGGACCTTATAGTTGAGCCGGAACTGCATGTGCGCTGGGATCATGATTTCAGGGACGTGGCTGCTCGCAGCCTGTTCAGGCTGGACGGCGCAGGTTTCCATCAGGCCGGTGCCGCACGGGGCCGTGACGCCGCCGTGATAGGCGCCGGCCTGACCGCGCGCAAGGATGGCTGGCTTGAAGCCTTTGCCCAGATCGACCTGGATCGGCGGGAAGGTGAGGTGGGGCGCACCGCGTCGCTGGGCATTCGTCTCCGTTTCGGCTGACCCTTGACCGTTCGGGGTGCCGCCAGCGGGGAGCGGCGGGCGCATTGGCGGCAGGGCGGGTGACAGTGCTGGCCAGATGGCGTTTTCAACCCCATATCCCGGCCTGTGAAACGGCTATTGCTCATCCTTCTCCTGCTGGCGCTGGCCGGGCTGGGACTGGTTGCCGCCCGGCAGGGGGGCGGCTTGACCTCGCTCATTCCCGCCCGCTGGAATCCATGGGCTCTGCCGGACCCCGCGGAACCGCCCGGATGGCTGACAAGCTGGCAATTGGCGCGACTGGCGGAGGATACGCCTGCCTGCCTTGCCTGGCTGGAACGGGCCGGCGTGTCGGTGTCACCGGTACCCGACCGGGTCGGGCCGGAGCCGGGATGTGGCCTTTCCGGAGCTGCCACCTTGCAGAAATCCGCCTTGCGTTACCAGGGGCGTGTGACGGCCAGTTGCCCGGTGCTGGCCGGACTGGCCCTTTATGAACGCCATGTGCTGATCCCGTCGGCGGAACGCCATCTGGGCACAACACCCGTCTCCGTCCGCCATTTCGGTACCTATGCGTGCCGGGCTGTGCGCACCGACCGCGGGGAGGGGGGGCGGCGCAGCCAGCACGCGACCGCCAATGCCATCGACATTGCGGCCATCACGCTGGCGGATGGACGGGAAACCGTCCTGCTGCGTGATTGGAGTGAAAAAGGTGGCACAGGTCCCCGCGCTCTTTTCTGGCGTGATGCGCATAAGGGGGCCTGTGACATCTTCCGCACGGCGCTCGGCCCGGAATATAACGCACTGCATCGCGACCATTTCCATCTCGACATGGGTCGCTTCGGCGTCTGCCGGTGAAACGCTCATTGCCCGGGCTTTCGGGCCGTGCCGTCACCGAAGCCTCAACCCGCATCCCCTCATCATCCCAGGCACCATCACGCTTCCACCCAGGATACCTGATGGTACATCGGTGACATTTCTATCCGGTAGAGGATTGATACTATTTTGCGGTGACCAGAACCTATTGGTTCTGGTCACCGCCCTCAATTGCCGGCGCCAACATTCGTTGGCGCGAGCGACGCCGCACGAGCGGTGCTGTGGCAGTCGCCGCCGGACCAACGTGCGATGAGTTCTACTCATCGCACGTTGGTATGATACCAAGATGACCTGCTCCCTGGAAATGTGTCCGGGATAAAGTAGAGTCCTCCGATCGAAGGAGGGCTATTTGATGAAGACTTTCGACGCCTATACAGGGTCAAACTTCAATGCTGATTGACACCTCCCGGCAAACCCCGCGCAGTTCAGGGCGCTATCACCCGCGCTTGATGTTGAGGATCGCGGCCTGCGTGTACTCCTTAAGCCCATCCAGCCCGAGTTCTGCGCCCATGCCTGATTGTTTGGCCCCACGGAAAGCGATCATCGGACTCAGCGCCAGATGCTGGTTGACCCAGATGGTACCGCTTTGCAGCCGGGCCGCCACATCCGCCGCCCGTTCCTCGTCGGTTCCCCAGACTGACCCGCCCAGCCCATAGTCCGATGCGTTGGCGCGTTCCACGACCTCATCCAGATCCGTGTATTTTAGCACAGGCAGCACGGGGCCGAACTGTTCATCGCGCACGATGGCGGCATCGTCGGTGACATCGCGGACGATGGTGGGGGCAATGAAGAAGCCCTCCCGGTCCAAAGCGGTGCCACCGGCGGCGATCTTGCCGTCGCGGGCGCTGTCGGCCAGCAGGGCTTTCAGCTTTTCAAACTGTGCGCGGTTCTGCACGGGCCCGATCTGGGTTCCCTGTCGGCTGCCATCATCCACGACAGCGGCCTGCGCCAGCCGGGTCAGCTCGTCGCAGAAAATATCGTACATCATTTCCGGGACATAGGCGCGCTTGATGACCACGCAGACCTGGCCGGCATTGGCCATCGCGCCCTGGAAGATCTTGCGGGCCGTGGCGATCGGGTCGACGTCGTCCAGGACAATGGCGGCATCATTGCCGCCCAGTTCCAGGGTCACGCGCTTCAGCGTTGCCGCCGCCGCCTGCATCACCTTGCGGCCCGTGGCCGTGGAACCGGTGAAGGACACCTTGGCCACATTGGGATGGCTGGTCAGGGCTTGCCCCAGATCATTCTCGTCGCAGATGATATTGACCACGCCGGGCGGCAGGATTTCCGCGCAGAGCGCCCCGAACAGCAGACTGGTCAGCGGGGTCGTCGGCGCAGGCTTGGCCACCACCGTGTTGCCGGCCAGCAGCGCCGGCCCCAGCTTGTTCATCAGCAGCATCACCGGGTAGTTCCACGGCGTAATGGCGGCCACCACGCCCAGCGGCCGGCGGATTTCCACGACCTTGCCCTTGGCATCATCCTTCTGCACCACGGGGTCCAGCTTCATGCCGGCGAAGGCGCGCAGGGTGAAGATGGCCCCCATGATCTCCATGCCGGCCTGGTCCAGGGGCTTGCCCTGTTCCAGGGTCAGCAGCCGGCCGAACTCCGCTGCCCGTGCCTGCATCGCATCGGCCAAACGGGTCAGCAGGCCGGCACGGTCGGCCAGCGGACGGGCGGACCAGGCGGGGAAGGCGGCCTTCGCCGCGGCCACCGCCTCGTCCAGCAGGGCCAGATCAGCGACGGGACAGGTGGCGAAGGCCGCCCCGGTGGCCGGATTGACGACATCGATATGACGGGCGCCGTCGCGCAGCACGCCGTTGATCAGCAGCTTATGGTCGGACATGGTCTCGGCTTTCCGGCGGTCAGGCGAAGGTGACGATGGAACGGGCGATCATGCCGCTCTTCATCTCGGTGAAAGCCTCGTCGATCTGTTCCAGCCGGATACGGCGCGAAATCAGTTCGTCCAGCTTCAGGCGGCCCGACATGTAGAAATCAACCAGGCGCGGGATGTCCACCGGAAAGCGGTTCGATCCCATGAAGGAACCCTGCAGCACCTTTTCTGCCAGGAATTCATAGCCATTGACGCTGACCTTCTGCCCGACCGGGATCATGCCCACCACGGTGGCCCGGCCGCCCCGGCGCAGCATGGCGAAGGCGTCCTCCACCGTCTTGGGCAGGCCGATGGCTTCGATCGCGTGATGAACGCCGCCGCGCGTCATTTCCAGCACCTTGGCCACCGTCTCACCATCGGCGGCATTCACGAAATCCGTGGCACCGAACTGCCGGGCCAGGGCTTCCTTTTCGGCGATGCGGTCAATGGCGATGATCCGGCCGGCACCGGCAATGGCGGCGGCATTGATGGCGCACAGCCCGACACCGCCGCAGCCGATTATCGCCACCGTTTCGCCCGGCCGGACATTGGCGGTATGGGCCACGGCGCCATAACCGGTGACCACGGCACAGCCCAGCAGGGCCGCCCGGTCCATGGGCATGTCGGGGCGGATGCGCACACAGGCATTCTCATGGATCAGCATCTGTTCGGCAAAGGCCGACAGGTGCAGGAACTGCGCCATGGGGGTGTCGCCACCGCCCAGGCGCGGCTCATCCTCCTTGCCGCGCTGGGTTTCCGGGCTGACGCAACGGCTGATATGGCCGGAGACGCAATGTTCGCAATGGCGCAGAAGGCCGACAGGCAGGTGACGACATGGTCGCCGGGCCGGACCGTGCGCACATCGCTGCCCACCGCCTCCACCACGCCCGCACTTTCATGGCCCAGGATGGTGGGCAGGCGCGTCGGGTAATGGCCTTCATAGAAATGCAGGTCCGAATGGCAGACGCCCGTCGCGACGGTGCGGATCAGCACTTCGCGCGGGCCGGGCTTGGAAATGGCCACATCCTCGATGGATAGGGGGCTTCCCACGGCGCGCAGAATGGCAGCTTTCACGTTTCTCTCCCAGGCTTGTTCGCCACAGATTACTAAATGCGGAACGCTTTCCAAGCGCAAAAAGAAACAACAAGATGACAAAATTTGAAAATAGCGTATGTTTTTGACTTGCAAGAAGGGGCGGGCCGGCGCCACAAGGGGATGGCGCCCGCGTGCGGCGCCCAACAGACAAGATCGGGAGGCGGGATCGTGGATTTCGAGCTGAGCGAGAGGCAGCGGCATTTCCGCGACCGGGTGCGTGATTTCATCGAAGCGGAAATCCGGCCCCGGGCAGCGGAATATGAGGCGCAGGCCCATGGCGCGGAGCGCTGGCAGGTGGTTCCGGTCATAGAGGCGCTGAAGCCCAGGGCGCGTGCCGCCGGCCTGTGGAACCTGTTCATGCCGCCGCGATCGGGCCGCGCCCATGTCGATGACAGCTTCGCCTTCGAGGGTGAGCAGCTTTCGAACCTTGAGTATGCGCTGTGTGCGGAGGAGATGGGCCGGGTCAACTGGGCCAGCGAGGTCTTTAACTGCTCCGCCCCCGATACGGGCAATATGGAGGTGCAGCTGCGCTATGGCACGCGGGCACAGAAGGATCGCTGGCTGGCGCCGCTGATGGCGGGCGACATCCGCTCGGCCTTCCTGATGACGGAGCCGACGGTCGCCTCGTCCGACGCGACCAACATTGAATGTTCGATCCTGCGCGACGGTGATAATTATGTGATCAATGGCCGCAAATGGTGGTCGTCGGGCGTGGGCGATCCGCGCTGCCAGGTGGCCATCGTCATGGGCAAGTCGGACCCGGAAGGCTCGCGCCATGGCAGCCAGAGCATGATCCTGGTGCCGCTGGACGCGCCCGGCGTGCGGATCGAGCGCATGCTGACCGTGTTCGGCTATGATCATTCCCCGCATGGCCATGGCGAGGTCTCGCTCGACAATGTCCGGGTGCCGGCCTCCAACATGCTGCTGGGCGAGGGGCGGGGGTTCGAGATCGCGCAGGGCCGCCTGGGACCCGGACGCATCCATCATTGCATGCGCACCATCGGTGTGGCGGAGGAGGCGCTGGCCGCCATGGCGCGCCGGCTGACCAGCCGTGTCGCCTTCGGCAAGCGCATTTCCGATCACAGTGTCTGGGAGATGCGCGTCGCCCAGGCCCGCATCGATATCGAAATGAGCCGCCTGCTTTGCCTGAAGGCCGCCGACATGATGGACAAGGCGGGCAACAAGGCGGCGCAGACCGAGATCGCCATGATCAAGGTGCAGGCACCGACCATGGCGCTGCGCATCCTGGATGATGCCATCCAGGCGCATGGCGGCGGCGGTGTATCGCAGGATTTCTTCCTGGCCCATGCCTGGGCCGGCATCCGCACCCTGCGCTTTGCCGATGGCCCGGACGAGGTGCATGCCCGCGCCATCGCCCGCAGTGAATTCAGCAAATATGCCGATCTGAAAGTGCGGCCCGCAGCGGCGCACTGATCTTGATCGCCAGAAAGGGATGGAAACAGAATGAGCCGTGAAGCCGTCATCGTCTCCACCGCCCGCACGCCAATCGGCCGGGCCAATCGGGGGGCGTTCAACAATACCGAACCGGCTGTGCTGGCCGCCCATGTGATGAATGCCGCCATCGAACGGGCCGGCATCGACCCCGCCCGTATCGACGACATCTTCTATGGCACCGGCAACCAGTATGGGCAGCAATTCTTCAACATTGGCCGCCTGTCGGTCTTTGCGGGCAAGCTGCCGCAATCGGTTGCCGGCTTCACGCTGGACCGCAAATGCGCGTCGGGCCTGACGACGGTTGCCCTGGCGGCCCGGTCGATCATGTGCGACGACATTGACGTGGCCCTGGCCGGCGGTGGGGAGTCCGTCTCCTTCACCATGCGGCCAGGCCTGGTGAAGCCCGATTGGCGGTCGCAAACCGTGCTGGAAGCCGAACCCGACGCCTATATGGCGATGATTGAGACGGCGGAAATCGTGGCCGACCGCTATGGCGTGTCACGGGAATATCAGGATCGTTTCGCTGCCGAAAGCCAGCGCCGCGCTGCCGCCGGCATTGCCGAAGGCCGTTTCGATACCGAAACTGTGCCGCTGACGGCAGAGAAGATCAATTGGAACAAGGATGGGACCGAGGCTGGTCGCGAGACGGTCACCCTTTCCAATGACGAGGGCGTGCGCGCCGACACGACCTATGAGGGGCTGTCAGCGCTGAAGCCTGTCTGGAAGGACGGCATCAAGGTCAAGGAAGGAAGGCATGTGACAGCCGGCAATGCCAGCCAGCTTTCCGACGGGGCGTCGGCGCAGATCCTGATGGACCGGGCCACGGCGGAAGCCGAGGGACGACCCATCCTGGGCGTGTTCCGGGGATTCCAGACGGCGGGCTGCGGCCCCGACGAAATGGGCATCGGCCCGGTCTTCGCCATTCCCAAACTGCTGGCCCGCGCCCGCCTGAAGGTGGAGGATATCGGCCTTTGGGAGGTCAACGAGGCCTTTGCCAGTCAGGCGCTCTATTGCCGTGACAAGCTGGGCATCGATCCGGAAAGGCTGAACGTCAATGGCGGGGCCATCGCTATCGGCCATCCGTTCGGCATGACCGGCAGCCGTCTGGTCGGCCACGCCCTGATCGAGGGACGGCGCCGTGGCGTTCGCTATGTCGTTGTGTCGATGTGTGTGGCGGGCGGCATGGGTGCTGCCGGCCTGTTCGAGATCATTTGATCCTGGGGACTATCGATATGGATCTGAGCTTTACCAGCGAGGACGAGGCCTTCCGCGCCGAGGTGCGGGCCTTCCTCCAGGAGAAACTGCCTGCGCGCCTGTCCGACAAGGTGTGCAAGGGGCAACGCCTGTCCAAGGCCGATATGGAGGAATGGCATGCCATCCTCAACGGGCGCGGCTGGCTGGCCAATCACTGGCCGGTTGAATGGGGCGGCACCGGCTGGAACGTCATGCAGCGCTTCATCTTCGAGACGGAGATTGCACTGGCCCATGCACCGCGCATCGTGCCCTTCGGCCTGTCGATGCTGGCCCCGGTGCTGATCAAGTACGGGTCCGAGGCGCAGAAGAAATACTGGCTGCCGCGTATCCTGGACGGCACCGACTGGTGGTGCCAGGGCTATTCGGAACCGGGGGCGGGGTCCGATCTGGCTAGCCTGAAGACCAGCGCCGTGCGCGACGGCGACCATTATATCGTCAACGGGCAGAAGACCTGGACGACCCTGGGCCAATATGCCGACATGATCTTCTGTCTGGTCCGCACGTCCAATACCGGGCGCAAGCAGGAGGGCATCTCCTTCCTGCTGATCGACATGAAGACGCCGGGGATCGAGGTGCGGCCGATCAAGCTGCTGGACGGCGATTACGAGGTGAATGAGGTCTTCTTCACCGATGTCCGCGTGCCGGTGGCCAATCTGGTGGGCGAGCAGGACAAGGGCTGGACCTATGCCAAGTACCTGCTGACCTATGAGCGCACCAACATCGCCGGGGTCGGCGCCTCCATGGCCGCGTTTGAGCGACTGAAGGAGGTGGCGGCCACGCAGATGAAGAATGGCAGGAAGCTGGCCGATGATCCGCAGTTCGCCATCCGCCTGGCGCGGCTGGAGATCGAGCTGGAGAACATGAAGACCACAAATCTGCGCGTCCTGGCGGCGGCCGGTGCCGGCCATGCGCCGACGGCGGAAAGCTCCATGCTGAAGATCCGGGGTACGGAGATCCGTCAGCAGGTCACCGACCTGATGCGCCGGGCGGCCGGCGTGCATGCCCAGGCCTATGTCAGTGAGGCACTGGAGGAAGGGTTCAACGGCCAGCCGGTGGGGCCCGATTTCGCCGCCCCGACCGCGTCGCAATATTTCAACTATCGCAAGCTTTCGATCTTCGGCGGCTCCAACGAGGTGCAGCGCGAAATCATCAGCAAAGCCATTCTGGAGCTGTGAGCCATGGATTTCTCACTGGGCGAAGACCGGCAGATGCTGGTCAACTCTCTCGGCCGCTTCCTGGCCGGGAATTTCGACTGGAAAACCCGTGAGCAGGTGATCGCCTCAAGCGAGGGCTGGTCGCGCGACCTCTGGCGGCAACTGGCCGATCTGGGTGTCATCGGCGCTCTGTTTGACGAGGAAAGCGGCGGCTATGCCGGATCGCCTTTCGATGTCGGGGTGGTGTTCGGTGAGGTGGGGCGGGCACTGGCGGTGGGGCCGTTCCTGGGTACGCTGATGGCTGGTCGCGTCCTGGCCGCCACGGGACGGGCCGACCTGCTTGAACGGGTGATCGCGGGAGAGGTGATCCTGTCCGCTGCCCTGGAGGCCGCCACGCTGCGGGCAGTTGTCGCTGGCGATGGCTGGTCGCTGTCCGGCAGTCAGGCCGTTGTGCCCTTTGCGGCCAGCGCCGATCACATCGTTGTGGCGGCGACCACGGCGCAGGGACCATCCCTGTTCCTGGTGGACAAGGGGGCGAGCGGGCTTTCCATCCAATCCTATCCGCTGGTCGATGGCGGGGCCGCTGGCGAACTGCGCCTCGACGGGGTTCCGGCGACCTTGCTGGGCGAGGCGGGTCAGGCAGCGCCGATTATCGAGGCGGTGAATGCAGTGGCTCTGGTGGGGCTGTGCTGGGAAGCCGTGTCCATCATGGATGTGGTCAAGGACCAGACGCTGGAATATCTGCGCACCCGCAAGCAGTTCGGCATCGCCATCGGCAAGTTCCAGGCGCTTCAGCACCGCATGGCCACCCTTGCGCTGGAGATCGAACAGGCCCGCTCGGCCGCCATCAATGCCGCAGCGCGCTTCCAGGAGGGGCGGATCACCCGTGAGAAGGCGGTCTCCGCCGCCAAATACACGATCGGGCGCGTCGGCACCCTGGCGGCAGAGGAGGCCATCCAGCTACATGGCGGCATCGGCATGACCTGGGAACTGCCCCTGTCGCACTATGCCAAGCGGCTGGTGATGATCGGCCATCAACTGGGTGACGAGGATCATCACCTGGAACGGTTCATCGCGCTGGGGCGTGAGAGCGCTGCGGCCTGAGGGCAATCATTGGCCCCTCATCACCCCGGTTGCCGCCGGGATGATGAGGGGCCATTCATTCGGAGACCGGTCCGCTCAATATCCCGTCATCCGCGCGATGCGGTCGGCGTGGAAATCGGTGTCGCCATAAAGTTCGGCCAGCACACGCTGGCGCTTCATGAAGAAGCCGACATCATATTCGTCGGTCATGCCGATGCCGCCATGCATCTGCACACCTTCCTGTACGGCAAGCAGGCTGGCCATGCCGGCCATGCCTTTGGCTACGCAGGCGGCACGATCGGTGCCGTCTGCCCCCTCATCCAGCAATTGCTGCGCCTTCAAGGTCGCGGCCCGCGCCAGTTCCAACTCGCAATAGAGATGGGCGGCGCGGTGCTGCAGGGCCTGGAAACTGCCGATGACCTGCCCGAACTGCATGCGGTCGCGCAGGTAAGCCATGGTCATGTCCGTGGCCCCGCCGGCCACGCCCAGCATTTCCGAGGCAGTGCCGGTACGCAAGGCGGACAGTGTCGCGTCCAGCAGCGGACGGCCACCCTCCACGGTGCCGATCACCGCATCGCCACCGACCTGGACACCTTGGAAGCTGAGGCGGGAGGCGAAACTGGCATCGGCAAGCCGCGCCACCTCCATCGCCATCCCGGCCTGTTCCCGCTCCAGCGCGAACAGGGTGATGCCGTCCGTGTCGTCATCATTACCGCTCGTGCGCGTGGCGATGATCAGCAGGTCGGCGACATGGGCGAAGGGGACGAAATTCTTGGTGCCGTCCAGCCGGAAGCCGTTGCCGGAGCGGGTGGCGCGCAGGGCGATATGTTGCGGTTTATGACGTGCCCTCTCATCAATGGCGATGGCCGCCACGCTGTCGCCGGCCAGGATGCCGGGCAGAAAGCGGGCGCGCTGTTCCGCTGTTGCACCCTTCAGGGCCGTGACGGCGCCCACGGCGCTCGACAGGAAGGGCGAAGGCGTGAGGTTGCGGCCGATTTCCTCCAGCACGATGCCGGCCTCGACATGGCCCAGGCCAAGACCGCCATCGGCTTCATCGGCCAGGATGCCGGTGAAGCCCATTTCCGCGAATTGCTTCCACAAGGTGGGGGAATACCCTGCCGGGTCGGCACTGTCGCGCAACCGGCGCATGTGGCCGACCGGGGCCAGATTGGCCAGGAACGGGCGCGCGGTATCGGCGAGCATCACCTGCTCGTCGCTCAGATAAAGGGGCATTGTCAGGCTCCCGGAAGCGCCAGGATGCGCTTGGCGATGATGTTGAGCTGGATCTCCGACGTGCCGCCTTCGATCGAATTGGCCTTGGTGCGCAGCCAGGCGCGGGCGGCGGCTCCGTGGCGGGAGGCGTCGCTCTCCCATTCCAGGGACGGCGATCCGCCGGCCGCCATGGCCAGTTCATGGCGCTGCTTGTTCAGTTCCGTGCCGACATATTTCATCATCGATGGCTGGGCCGGATGGGCCTTGCCTTCCTTCAGCTCATCCATGAACCGTTCGGACGCGGCGCGGAACGCCTCAGCCCGCAGGTCGAACTGCGCGATGCGGGCGCGCAGGATGGGATCGGCCAGACGGCCATCGGCCTCGGCCCCCAGGGCGGCCAGCGCGATCTTCGACAGGGAGATTTCCCCGCCGCGCGAGCCCATGCCGGAAATCATCTCCCGCTCATGGCCCAGCAGATACTTGGCGACGTCCCAGCCCCGGTTCAGCTGCCCGACCAGATTGGCCTTGGGTACCTTCACATTGTCGAAGAAGGTCTCGCAGAAGGGGGAATAGCCGGAGATCAGCAGAATGGGCCGGGTCGTCACCCCCGCGGACTGCATATCGAACAGCAGGAAGGAGATGCCGGCCTGCTTGGCACCCGTGTCGGTGCGGACCAGACAGAAGATCCAGTCGGCCTTGTCGGCATAGCTGGTCCAGACCTTCTGGCCATTGATCAGGAAATGGTCGCCCAGATCTTCGGCGCGGGTGGCCAGGCTGGCCAGGTCGGACCCGGCATTGGGTTCCGAATAGCCCTGGCACCAGCGGATCTCACCCCGCGCGATCCGGGGCAGATGCTCCAGCTTCTGGTCCTCGCTGCCATATCTAAGCAGGGCCGGGCCCAGCATGGAAATGCCGAAGGATTGCAGCGGGTTGCGGCAGCCCAGCCCGGCCATCTCCTGACGCAGGATTTTCGCCTGCGCCGGGGAAAGGCCACCGCCGCCATAGGCGCGCGGCCAGTCAGGTACGGTCCAGCCCCGGGCGCCCATGACATCCAGCCATTGTTTCTGGGCGTCGCAGGTGAATGTTGCCTTGCGCCCGCCCCAGCAGATATCGGCTTCCGTCCGCACCGGCTGGCGCATCTCCGGCGGGCAATTGGCGATCAGCCAGGCGCGTGTTTCGGCGCGGAACGCGGTCGGATCATCTGACATCACGCTGCCTCCGCCTGCACGCGCTGCAAAAGCTCGATCTCATGCCCGTCGGGGCTGATCAGGAAGGCGGCCTTCATGCCGCTGCCTTCGATCGGCCCATGCTTCAATCGGGCACCATGGTCGAGCGCAGCTTGCAGCAGCGTGTCGAGATCAGGCGTGCGGAATCCGACTGGCCCGTGGGCGGTGCCCTGTTCCAGCGCGCGGCCATCGCGCCATTGGAACAGGACCAGGGTGAAGTCGCTGTCCTGCGAGGCCAGCATGATCTCCCGGAAGGTCGGCCCCTCCACCTGCCAGCGCCGCACCATGCCGAAGGTCCCGGCATAGAACCGCTCCGACGTTTCGGCATCCGGCACCACCAGCTTGAAGAAGCCCAGGCTGGTCCGGGCGATGGTGCGTGGATCAACCATTGAAACGCCCTCCCGCTGCGGCCTTGTCGCGCAACAGCCCGGAGAGGCGGAAATCGGTCAGGTGGGGCGCATGCTTTTCCAGCCCCTTCAGGACCACATCCAGGCCGATATTGTCGGCCCAGAACATCGGCCCGCCCCGCCAGGCCGGCCAGCCATAGCCGTTCAGCCAGACGATATCGATATCCGATGCGCGCTGCGCGATCCCTTCCTCCAGGATCAACGCCCCCTCATTGACCATCGGATAGAGCAGGCGCTCGCGGATTTCCTGATCGTCGATCACCCGCTGTTCCTTGCCCGACCGGGCGGCGAACTCGGCGATGATGGCATCGACCTCTGCCGAGGCGGTGCGGTTGCGCTTTTCGTCATAATCATAGAAGCCCTTGCCCGTCTTCTGTCCGCGCCGGCCGCGTTCGCACAGCACCTCGCGGATGGTGGAGCCCGATGATTTCGCCGGGTCCCAGCCCAGGTCCAGGCCCGCCAGATCGGCCATCTGGAACGGTCCCATGGGCAGACCGAATGTGGTCAGCACCCGGTCGATATCGGCGGGGCGCGCGCCTTCCATCAGCAGGGCATTGGCCTCGCGCGTGCGGGCGGCCAGGATGCGGTTGCCGATGAAGCCATGGCAGACGCCGGACATCACCGCGATCTTGCCGATCCTGCGGGCGAGCGCCATGCCGGTTGCCAGCACGAGCGGTGACGTCTTTGCTCCCCGCACCACTTCCAGCAGCTTCATCACATTGGCGGGGGAGAAGAAATGCAGGCCGATGACCCAGTCGGGCCGTGACGTCGCCGCCGCGATCTCATCGACATTCAGATAGGAGGTATTGGTGGCCAGGATGGCGCCGGGGCGCGCCACCTTGTCCAGCCGGGCGAAGACCTCCCGCTTGATCTCCATGGTCTCGAACACCGCCTCGATGATCAGGTCGCAATCGGCAAGGGCGGCATAGTCCAGGCTGGTGGTCAGCAAGCCCATGGCGGTGCCTACCTGCCCAGCACTCATCCGCCCCTTGGCGGCGGTGGCGTCATAGTTTTTCCGGATGATGGAAACGCCCCGGTCCAGGGCAGGCTGGTCACGTTCCAGCATCACCACCGGAATACCGGCGGACAGGAAATTCATGGCGATGCCGCCGCCCATGGTGCCGGCACCGATGATCCCGACCTTGGCAATGGCCAGGGGCTTCAGGTCCGGCGGCAGGCCATCGATCTTCGCGGCAGCCCGCTCGGCAAAAAAGACATGGCGCAGGGCCTTGGACTGGGCCCCCGCAACCAGCTTCAAGAACAGGGTCCGCTCCTTCGCTGCGCCCTCCGCAAAGGGCAGGGACACGGCCGCTTCCACCGCTTCGATGCAGGCCTGCGGCGCATCCTGGCCGCGCAATCGCGCGGCATTGGCGGCGCGGTAATCTTCAAAGACGCCGGCGGGCGTCGCTGCGGTCTTGTCACTGCGGCGGCTGGATATTGGATAGTCCGTGCAGCCTGCCACCTCGTTCGCGAAGGCAATAGCATCGGCTTCCAAACTGGCGTCTTCCGTCAGTCGATCGACCAGACCCTTGGCCAAGGCCTTGCCAGCCGGGATGGGGGCGCCGGTGACGATCATGGGCAAGGCGTCGGCCACACCGATGACGCGGGGCAGCCGCTGTGTGCCACCGGCTCCGGGCAGGATGCCAAGCTTCACTTCCGGCAGGCCCATGGAAGCGGTTGCGGTCGCGATGCGGTAGTGGCACCCCAGCGCCACCTCCAGCCCGCCGCCCAGCGCCGTACCGTGGATGGCAGCAACGACCGGTTTGCCGCATTGTTCGATCAGGTCGATCACTTCCGGCAGGCCCGGTTCCACCGGCGGCTTGCCGAATTCGGTGATGTCGGCACCGGCGAAGAAGGTACGTCCGGCGGCGCGGATCACCACCGCCTTGATGCCGGCATCCGCCCGCGCCTGGGCGATGGCATCGGCCAGACCGCCACGCACGGCGGCGGACAGCGCGTTGACCGGTGGATTGTCGGCCGTCACGACCAGGATATTCCCATCAAGCCTTGTCGATACGGGCGCCATTTTCTCTCCCATCCTCTTTGTTCGGACGGCGGACAGCGCCTGCGCGCGTCGTCGACCATTTACATACCCTATTTTCAGAAATAGGAATTGGAGATCAAGTTAATTCTAACAATCCGATTGAAAACCGTAAAAAATTGCCATACGCTTCCCATCGCCGACCTTCAAAAAACAAACCAGAAGTAAGAAAATAAATGGATGCGAAGGATTTTGGCCAGTCGGGCCCGGAGCGGGAGGCTCCGCGCCCCTGGCCCGCAATGTCGCTGCGTGCGGCGACCGAACGTCTGTGCGCGCCGGGCATGCTGTTTGAGATGGAAACAATCCAGGTGCGGGGCGTGCCCATGCGCACCTGGAAGAACCAGCCGCCGACATTGGCCGCCATGGCACGGCGGGCGGCCAGCCTGTTCGCGGATAATGAGTTCATCATTTATGAGGAGGAGCGCATCCGCTATGGCGCCTGGTTCCGGGCGGTGGCGGCGCTGGCGGCGCGGCTGCTGGCGGCCGGGGTGGGACGCGGAGACCAGGTGGCGATTGCCATGCGCAACCTGCCGGAATGGCCCGTCGCCTTCTTCGCCATCACCAGCATCGGCGCGATTGCCGTGCCGCTGAACGCCTGGTGGCAGGGGGAGGAACTGCGCTACGGGCTGGAAAATTCCGGTGCCTGTCTGCTGATCTGCGATGAACAGCGGTTTCGTGTCGTGGAACCCTTGCGTGGCCAGCTTGCGGACCTTCGTACCGTCTGGGTGGCACGGCCGTCTGCGCCCCTGGCGGGGGCGGAGGCGCTGGACGGGTTGATCGGGCCGGCGCGCGATTATGCGCTGCTGCCGGACAGGGATCTGCCAGATGTGCCCATGGTGCCCGACGATGAGGCGACAATCTTCTATACCAGCGGCACCAGCGGCCTGCCCAAGGGGGCGCTGGGCACGCATCGCAGCACGCTGACCTGCTGCCTGGCCAATGCTTTCAGCTCCCACCGGTCCAGCCTGCGCCGCGGGGAGACGCCGCCGCCATCGCGGCCGCGCATCTCCCTGACTGTCATTCCGCTGTTCCATGTCACGGCCTGCAACGCCTCGATGATGAGCATGCTGATGACCGGCGGGAAGATGGTGATGATGCGCAAATGGGACGCGGTGGAGGCCATGCGCCTGATCGAGCGGGAGAAAGTGTCGGTGGCCGGCGGCGTGCCGACCATCGCCTGGCAATTGCTGGAACATCCCGACCGGCACCGATACGACCTGTCCTCCATCGAATCCATGGCCTATGGCGGGGCGCCGGCGGCACCGGAACTGGTGCGGCTGATCGACAGCGATCTGCGCGCCCAGCCCAGCAGCGGCTGGGGCATGACCGAAACCTCGGCCACGGTCACCACCCATGCGGCGGAGGACTATGTCAACCGGCCCGACAGCTGCGGCCCGCCCCTGCCGGTGTCGGAGATACGCATCATGGCCCCCGACGGCCAGATGGAGATGCCGGTGGGGGAGGTGGGGGAATTGTGGGCCTTCGGACCCCAGATCGCCAAGGGCTATTGGCGCGATCCGCAGGCGACGCAGGCCACCTTCATTGATGGCTGGGTGCGTACCGGCGATCTGGCCCGCATCGATGATGAGGGCTTCTGCTATATCGTGGACCGGGCCAAGGATATCGTCATCCGTGGCGGCGAGAATATCTATTGCATCGAGGTGGAGAACGCCCTGTTCGCCCATCCCGCCGTCACCGATGCTGCCGTGGTCGGGGTGCCCCACCGCACCCTGGGGGAAGTACCGGCTGCCATCGTGCATCTGGGGCCCGGCCATGAGGCGGACGAGGTCCAGATCCTGGATTGGGTACGGACCCGCCTGGCCCCGTTTAAGGTGCCGGTGCAGGTCCGTTTCGCCGCCGATCCGCTGCCACGCAATGCCAATGGCAAGATATTGAAAAAGCAGCTGCGCGCGCTGTTCGATCCGGAGTGACACCAGCGGTCATGCATAATGACCGCTGGTGTCCGCGCCGACTGGCGCGGCAGCGGTATGCGTTACCAGACGACCCCAGTGCGGTTCTCGCCGGGCCGCCTGACCGTGGGGTGCGATGTCGACAAGCCGCCATCGACGGCGATGGCCTGGCCATGGATATAGCTGGCGGCATCGGACACCAGGAATAGGGCGGCCTCGGCCACCTCCCCGGCCTCGCCGCCGCGCAGCAGCGGGTTCAACTGGCCGATCCTGTCGAGCTTGCCACTGGCACGCGCGCGGTCATAGGCGGGCTTGGTCATGCCCGTTTCGATCAGGCCGGGGCAGACGGCATTGATCCGCACGCCGGTTCCCGCCAGCTGCTGGGCGGCGGTCTGCACCAGATTGATGACGCCGGCCTTGGAGGCGGAATAATGCGCCGGTCCTGCACCGGAACGCAGTCCGGCCACCGACGCGGTGCAAAGAATGGCACCTCCGCCGGTCCGGGCGATGCGTGGTGCGGCGTGTTTGACGGCCAGGAATGGGCCGATCAGGTTCACGCGCAATGTCTCCAGCCAGATATCGGGCGTGGCGTCGAAGAAGCCGCCAGCGGCCCCGCCGGTGATGCCGGCATTGGCATGGAAAATGTCCAGGCGGCCGAACGCGCCCTCGGCCCGGTCCAGCAGGGCCAGCATGTCGGGTTCCGACCCGGCATCCCCCGTCACCGCCAGCGCTTCGCCCCCCTCAGTGCGGATGGCCTGCGCGGTATCATTCACGGCGTCAGCGCGGTCGAAGGCGACGATCTTCGCCCCGGCGCGAGCGAAACGCAGGGCCGATGCCGGATGCGGCACCGGTGACGATGGCGACCTTGCCGTCCAGTTGGCCGCTCATATCGTCACCCCGCCATCGACGATCACCATCTGCCCGGTCATCCATGTGGCGGCCGGCGATGACAGGAACACGGCCGCCCCGGCAATGTCGCGCGGTTCACCAAGACGGCGCATCGGCGTGCGGCTGGCGGTGGCGTCATGCACACGCTGATCCTCCCACAGGGCGCGGGCGAAATCGGTCTTCACCACGCCGGGGGCGATGGCGTTGACGCGGATATTATGCTTGCCATTCTCCACCGCGTAATTGCGCACCAGCTGGAAATCCGCGGCCTTGGAGATGTTGTAGCCGCCGATCGTGTCCGATCCCTTCAGCCCGCCGATGGAGGAGATGACGACAATCGCCCCATCCTTCTTTGCGCGCATGTCGGGCAGGGCCAACTGGATCAGCCAATGGTTGGCCAGGACGTTATTGTCCAGGATCTTCCGGAACTGTTCGTCCGAAATGCCGTCCATCGACCCGTAATAGGGATTGCTGGCCGCATTGCAGACCAGGATGTCGATGGGGCCAAGCTGTTCACGCGCGCTGACGAACATCTCCTCCAGCGCCGATTTGGACGAGATGCTGGCGGCCAGCGCAATGGCGGTGCCCGCACCGTGGCGGGCATTGATCGCCGCCGCCACCTCTTCACAGGCATCCTGCTTGCGGCTGGAGATCACCACCTTGGCGCCCTGTGCAGCCAGTTCCTCGGCGATGGCGCGGCCGATGCCGCGCGAGGAACCCGTGATGATGGCGGTCTTGCCGCCCAGATCGAACAATGACATGTGGATTTCCTTCCCGTTGGTTATTCAGGCGCCGGCCTGTTCGGCGAAGCGCCAGGCCTGTTCGGCCAGCGGGCGCACGCGGGCGGCCGTCTTCTCCGCCTCTGCATTGGAGGCATTGCCATCAATGACCCGCTTCCTGATGCCTTGGACGATCCCGACCAGGCGGAACAGCCCATAGGCGAAGTACCAGTTGAGGTCCGGCATCGAGCTCCGCCCGGTGCGGGTGCAGTACCGCTCCGTCAACTCATCCAGGCCGGGAATGGCCAGGGCGGCCAGATCGACCCCGCCTAACTGGGCCAGCCGGTCGCCGCGCGGCATGGCCCAATTCATCGCCAGATAGGCGAAATCGGCCAGCGGGTCGCCCAGGGTTGACAATTCCCAGTCCAGGACGGCCAGCACGCGGGGCGCATCCTTGGCGAAGATCAGATTGTCGATGCGATAATCGCCATGGATGATGGCAGTCCGCTCCTGCGCGGGCCGGGTGCGGGGCAGCCACTCGATCAGCCGTTCCACCGCAGGGATGTCGTCGGTCTGGGCGGCCCGATACTGTTTGGTCCAGCGCCCGACCTGTCGTTCGAAGTAATTGCCGGCCGCCCCATAATCGCCCAGGCCCACCCGGTCGGGCTGGATCATGTGCAGGTCGGCCAGCGCGTCGACAGTGGCGTGATAGATCGCCCGTCGTTCCTCCCGTGCCGCATCGGGCAGGGTGGCGTCCCAGAAGGTGCGGCCATTCACGCATTCCATGACATAGAACGGCGCGCCGATCACGTCCGCATCCTCGCAAAGGGCAAACGGACGCGCGACGGGAAAGCCGGTCGGATGCAGGGCGGCGATCAGGCGATATTCCCGATCCACGGCATGGGCCGATGGCAGGATGGTGCCGAAAGGCTTGCGTCGCAGCACATATTCCCCCTCGCCATCGGATAGGCGATAGGTGGGATTGGACTGGCCGCCGGCGAATTTCGCCATTTCCCGCAATGTGCCGAAGCCCGCGACATGCTGTTGCAGCCAGGTTCCGAGTCGAGCCCGCTGCTCTTCACCATCCATGTCCGCGGGCACCCTGTCCGGCTGCCTTTGTTGTTCGCCGGTGGTGGTCACCTGGCCCCTCCCTTGGTTTTGTCGATACCTTATGTTTCAAACTCTATAAATATCAACGAAAAATGCCATACCCAAAATTCTAATTAGCGCACCACTCGTTTGAATCCTCTTAATTGTTGGACGGCTTGCCATGGTTGGGCATAAGAGGCGGATGGAACAGCAGGACAGCATGGAGCCGCCCGTCGCGCGCAAGCCGCGCAGCCGGCACAAGTTCGAGCAGAAGCGGGAGGAGATCCTCAGCGCGGCCACCGATTTCATGAACAGCCAGGGGGCCAAGGGCACGACCCTGCTGGAGGTGGCGCGCGCGGTCGATCTGAACACGACCAGCATCACCTATTATTTCCGGCGCAAGGAGCTGCTGGCGGCGGCGGTGTTCGAGCGCACGATGGACCGGCTGCACGCCATGGTGCGCGCGGCGGGGGCTGAGCCTGACCCCAGGTCACGGGTGCGCCGCTTCATCGATTTGAATGTCGCGCTGCGGTCCGATGTCATCCTTGGCAAGGCGCGTCCGCTGGCCAGCCTGTCCGACCTGCGTACGCTGGAGGACAATATCCGTCTGCCGCTGGAACGTCGCTTCCAGGAGGTATTCCGCGATGTCCGCGCCTTTTTCGAGGGGCCGGAGGCGGGGGTGGTCAAGGATGTGACGACGGCGCGGGCCCATATCCTGCTGGAGACGATCTTCTGGCTGCCGATCTGGATCAGCCATTATCCGCTGGATGAATTCGCGCGGGTGTCGCGGCGGCTGTTCGACATTCTGGACCGGGGGATCGCCCTGGACACGGCGGCCTGGACACCGGTGCTGCTGGCCGATGCCACCCCGACGGAGGAGGCATTGGCGGCAGAGGGGGGGACGGAGAATTTCATGCGCGTCGCCACCCGGCTGATCAACGAGATCGGTTATCGCGGTGCCTCGGTTCTGCGCATTGTCGAGGAATTGAAGGTCACCAAGGGCAGCTTCTATCACCATCTGGATGCCAAGGATGATCTGGTGCTGGAGTGCTTCCGCCGCTCCTACCGCCGTGTCGCCCAGATCCAGGGTGCCGCCAACGAGCAGGGCGGGGATGAGTGGCAGCGCCTGTCGTCGGTGATCGCCACCCTGCTGGATATCCAGTTCGACGCGCAATGGCCCCTGACCCGCACCTCGGCGCTGCAGGCCCTGCCGTTCAATCTGCGGGCGGAAGTGGTCGATCGCTCGAACCGCACGGCGGTGCGCTTCGCCGGGTGCCTGATCGAAGGCGCCATGGAGGGCAGCATCAGGGTGGTCGATCCCATGATCGCCAGTCAGATGATTATCGCCACGCTGAACTCCGCCTTTGACCTGCGCAAATGGGCTTCGCGCCTGAACCGCCGCGATGCGATCGGCATCTATGCCTCGACCGTGCTGGGCGGCCTGTTCGATCCGGGGATCGGTCCGGTTATGCGCCTGGACGGCGAGGGGCAGGGTGCCGGGGCGCCAGCGGCCGATGGATCGCGCAGCCGCTGGCTGGGCTGGCGGGAATAGGGGCTGGGGCTTGAGACATGGCTGGAATTGTCGGGTCCCGGTGCCTGCCGGGGCGTTGCGGTCCCATGCCGGCCTTCAACGGTTCCGGGATGTCAAACTTGCTTGTTTGAAGATATAGAATTTTTTATATTATTGATTTTATTTGATAAATTTTTATAATCATAAAATCGGTTGAGATTGCCTGAAATTGCCCCCTATGATGCGGAAAACATCAGGGGGGCTGGGTATGTGCAATCCGGAAGGGGCCGGCATCGCCGCACTGGCAAATTTACACTACGGGTCAGGCTGGTTGCGGGTCGATCAGTCCTTGATCGATGCCTTTGCCGCCGTTACCGGCGATCATCAATTCATCCATGTCGATCCGGCGCGGGCATCGTAAACCCCGTTCGGCGGCACCATCGCCCATGGCTTTCTGCTGCTGTCGCTGCTGCCACAACTGCATGCCACATCCCACCGGCCCGTGATCCCGGCGCTGACCATGGCCATCAATTACGGCTTTGACCGCATCCGCTTCATCACGCCGGTCCGGGCGGGCAGCCTGGTGCGCGCCCTGTTCACCGTGACGGAACTGGCGGAGAAGCGACCGGGGGAGTGGCAGCAGGCGCTGGATGTCGAAATGATCGCCAAAGGTGCCGACCGGCCTGTGCTGTGCGCGCGCTGGCTCAGCCGGATGGTGCTGGCCTCAGGTCCGCAGGCATGAGCCGCCGGACGGGGTCATACCGACGGTTAAAATGTTTGGCCGTCGGTTCGGTGCCGACTGGCACCGCGCCGCTCGTGCGGCGTAGCCGAAGCCCACGGATGTGGGCGCTGGCGATTGAAGGGCTTGAAAGATTGACTATCGGTCAATCTTTCAAGGCGACGGTATCAGGTCCGCCCCGGCATCCGCATCAGGCTTTCCTGGGTGACGGTTGCTACCAGCCTTCCGGCGGTTGTGAAGAAATGCCCCCGGCTCAGGCCGCGCGCACCACCCGCCCAGGGACTGTCGGTTTCAAACAGCAGCCAGTCATCCATATCCGGCGTGTCGTGGAACCAGATGGCGTGGTCCAGGCTGGCGCTTTGCACACCGGGTGTGAAGGGGCGCACGCCATGGGGCAGCATGGCATTGCGCAGCAGCATGATGTCGGACGCATAGGCCAGCAACCCGCGCTGCAGGGCCCCGTCGGCACCGACAGGATGGCGCATGCGCATCCACCAGGCCGATTGCGGCGGCTGCGGTTGCGCACCGAACAGCGCGTCTGGATCGATGGGCACGATCGCCATCGGTCGCCCGTCCAGCCGTTCCGTCAACAGGCGGCCGCGTTCATCGGCGGTGGCGCGCCAGGCGGCCAACCGTTCAACGGCCTGTTCCGGGACCATCATGGTACGCATGGCAATCTGATGGCTGCGACCGCTCTCCCCCCGATGGAAGCCGGCCAGCATGACCAGGATGGGCTGCCCCTCCTGCCGGGCAATCACCTGCCGGTTGGCGAAGCTGCGTCCCGCGACAAGATCGGTGACCTGATAATGCACTGGCTTGCCGGGATCGCCCGCCCGCAGGAAACAGGCGTGCAGGCTGTGGGCCAGCTTGCCCTGATCCTCCGCCAGACTGGCGGCCATCAGCGCCTGGGCGATGGTCTGCCCGCCGAAGATCCGGCTCGCGAATCCTTCGAAATGCGTCCCCTGATAGGTGTCTGTCGCGATTGGAGCCGGCTCGACCAACGACCGGACACGGGTCCCCCATTCATTTTGCATCATGGTACCTGTCCAGTTCATGTGATGATGTGAAAATATTTAATGGATAAGTGCAATGTCAAACAGAGATATTAAAAAAATCATTGGAGCTGTCAATTTCAGAGATATTGGCGGGATTATTTGTAATGGTTCTTCAGTTGTTGGCTTTGGTAAGATATTCAGGTCCGACAGGCTGTCTCTTCTGAACGAAGATGATCTTTCGATCCTGGATGGTCTGTGCTTGCGCGCGATCTTCGATCTGCGGTCCCGGCGGGAGCGGGAGGCCGATCCGACATGCTGGACCGGCGTCGGCGTGGAGACCCATGTCTTCCGGCCGGGGCACAAGCGCCGTCTGGTGGATATGGCTGCTGACTATCCCGCGACTATGGTGGGGGCGCAGACGCTGATGCTGGATTTCTACGCTGAGCTGCCGCGCACCATGGGACATGTCTTTGGTGAGATTTTGCGGCGCATCGCCGACGGGGCCTTTCCCTGCATCATTCATTGCTCGGCCGGCAAGGACCGCACCGGCATGGCGGTGGCCCTGCTGCTGTCGGCGCTGGACTGTGACCGCTCAGCCATCCTGATCGACTACGCCGCCTCGTCCCACGCGCGCCGGCTGGAAGGCGCGATGGTGCGCAGCATGGCCCGGGACCCGTCCGTAGCCCGCTTCCGGGAACAGTATCCGGCCGACGCTCTGGCGGTGATGACGGAGGCGCGGCCGGAATATCTCGTCGCGGCACTGGATGCCATCGACCGGGAATATGGCTCGATGAATGCCTATCTGGCCGGCATCGGCATCGACGAACCGCTGATCGCGCGCCTGCGCGCCCAGCTTCTGGAACCAATGGAAAAGGGGAGGGAATGATGAAGGCGTTGCTGTCAAAGACGGTGGGTGGGCCGGACAGCCTGGTGCTGGCCGACCGGCCGGTACCGGTGCCCGGCAAGGGTGAATTGCTGGTACGGGTCCTGGCCTGCGCCATCAACTATCCCGATGTGCTGATCATCGAGGACAAGTACCAGCTCAAGCCCGAGCGGCCCTTTGCGCCCGGCAGTGAGATCTGTGGTGAGGTCGCGGGCGTCGGCGAGGGGGTGGAGGGCTGGACGCCCGGTGACCGGGTGATCGCGGTGACCGGCTATGGCGGCCTTGCCGAATATATGCTGCTGCCCGCGGCCAAGGCCTTTGCCCTGCCGCCGGACCGTGACCCGGTGCAGGGTGCCGCGCTGCTGATGACCTATGGCACGACCATCCATGCGCTGGCGGATCGCGGGGCGTTGCAGAAGGGCGAAACCCTGCTGGTGCTGGGCGCTGCCGGTGGAGTCGGTCTGGCTGCGGTGGAGATCGGCAAGGCGCTGGGCGCGCGTGTCGTGGCTGCAATCTCCTCGCCTGAAAAGGCGCAGGCGGCGCGGGACGCGGGGGCCGACGAGACCCTGATCTATGGCAGGGCCCCGTTCGACAAGGCGGCATCGAAGCAATTGGCGCAGGCCTTCAAGGATGCTGTCGGGCCCGACGGCGCCCATGTCATCTATGATCCCGTCGGGGGCGATTACTGTGATCCGGCCTTGCGCGCCATCGCCTGGGAAGGGCGCTATCTGGTGGTGGGATTTCCCGCCGGCATCCCGCATCTGCCGCTGAACCTGACCCTGCTGAAAAGCTGCGACGTGCGGGGCGTGTTCTGGGGCGGCTTCGCCGCGCGCTTCCCCGACCGCAACCGGGCGCATGTGGCCCAGCTTTTCCGCTGGTGGCAGGACGGCAAAATCAACCCGCGCATCGACCGGACCTGGCCTTTGGCAGAGGCTGGCGAGGCCATAAGCTGGCTGGCTGACCGTCGGGCAGTGGGCAAGGTTGTCGTCGAGGTGGCGTGACCGGATACAACCAAGCCGGATGATTGAATCCACCCCGGCCCCATGCTAGTCAGCAGCAGGGGATCGGGGGCACCGGGACGGATGACAAACGCCAGCAAAGCGGCCAGTTCGGGAGCAAGGGTGCGGCACAGCGCGACGGACCGCCGGCAGCAGATGATCGATGCCGCGGACCAGATCGTCAACCGCGACCGCTCTCCCGACCTGTCGCTGCGCGAGGTGGCGGACATGGTGGGGGCCAGCCGCGCCCTGGTCTATGCCTATTTCCCCGACAAGCTCCGTCTGCTGGATGCGGTGCTGCAGCAGCATGTCGACCGGCTGCTGGCCGATGGAATTGTGCAGGCGGCCAGCCGGGGGGCGCTGGTGGAGCGGGCCTGCGCCGTCTCCCGCCTTTATCTGCGCCATGTCGCCCAATATGGGGCGGCCCTGGAACTGGTGGTTCGCGATGAACCGCTGGCCCGACAATTGGAAGGGGCGGCGTCGCGCCTGCGCGGGCGGCTCTATCGGGCGCTGGCGCGGGCCGCACGCCTGGACCTGCATATGCCGGCGCATGAGGCGGTGGCCCTGGTGCAACTGCTGGCCGTGATTCCGGAGGAAGCGGGCAAGCATGTCCGCATGCAGGTTCTGACGGTACCGGAGGCCGAGGCGCTCAGTGATCGGCTGATGGGCGCCGCGATCGCCGCGCAGGTGCCGCGACCGGGGAGCGGTCGGCCGGGTTGAGCAATGCCTCCGCCGGGGTGGCGAGCAGCGATCCGCCGGCATTGCTGCGCATGCCGGCCAGGATGATGGCCAGGCTCAGCCGCGTCGCCACGCCATGGTCAATCCGCCGCGTGGCCAGCATGGCACCGGCCCGCAGGGCGATGGCCGACAGGATGGCATTCGCCCCCTCCGCTTCGGCTTCCGACATGCCGTAGCGGGCGCGCATGGAGGCCAGGACCGGGGCGCGGGCCTGCCGGCGCAGCTCTGCCCGCTCCTCACTCAACGCCATTTTGATCTCCCGCACCCGCAGCAATGCCTGCAACAGCGGCCCGCGTGTCTCCGCCTCTTCCAGATAAAAGATGGTGGAGAGCACGACGGAGGTGACCGGATCGTCGCCCCGCGAGATGACGCCGCGCCGCGTCTGCTCGATGGCGGCCAGTTCGCGGCGGGTCAGTGCGATCAGCAGGTCGATACGCTTGCCGAAGCAGTTATGGGCCTGCGCCTCGGAGATATCCACCTCACGCGCGATGCGGTTCAGGCTGACCTCGTTGACGCCCTCCATCGTGGCGACGCGGGCGGCGGCGTCCAGCAGCTGTTCGCGCCGCTCCTCGATGGTCAGGCGGGTGCGGCTCCGCCGGTTCTGTCGCGGCCCGCCCAGCAGCACCGTCTCCCCCGCATCCAGGGGGGCGGCGGGCAGGGCGGGGCGGTGACGGGCCCGTTCGTCCGGCGGCAGGTGCCAGTAATTGCGGCCCGGCCTTGGAATGGCCAGCCGGTCACACAGCTTGGCCAGACCGTTCGCCGTCAGGCCGACATCGGTGGCCACGGCGGCAAGGGGCGCGCCCCACACAAGGTCCATCAATTCCGCCCGTGTCATCGGCTGATCTTTGCTGCGTTGCCAGGGGGCACTCTTGTCATGAAAGCCCCGGTCCAGGCAAGCCGGCAGATGACCGCCGGCTTTGTTTGTGCCCGTGTCAGGGGTCGATTCGGCTGAAAAGCAGTGGATTTATGCCGAAATATCATTGATTGTGCTGGATTGATCCTTCACTAATAGTGTGTTGATCAATTCTGGCCCGACATCGGGGCCGTCGACCATCCAAAAATACGGGAAGGGCAGTGAATGCTGCGAACACGATTCACGCAGGCGTTCGGGATCGACCACCCGATCGTCATGGGGGGAATGCAATGGGTCGGGCGGGCACCGCTGGTGGCGGCCGTTGCCAATGCCGGCGCGCTGGGCTTCCTGACCGCGCTGACACAGTCCAGCCCGGAAGATCTGGCACGGGAGATCGGGCGGGTCCGCGATCTGACGGACAAGCCGTTCGGGGTGAATCTGACCATCCTGCCGACCATGCGCCCGCCGCCTTATCAGGAATACCGCCGAGCCATCATCGAATCCGGGGTGACGATTGTTGAGACGGCCGGTCATCGGCCACAGGAACATGTCGATGACCTGAAGGCGGCCGGCGTGCGCGTCATCCATAAATGCACCGCCGTCCGTCATGCGCTGGTCGCTGAAAGGATGGGCGTGGATGCCATTTCCATCGACGGGTTCGAATGTGCGGGCCATCCGGGCGAAGATGATATTCCCGGCCTGGTTCTGATCCCGGCGGCAGCCGACAAGCTGAAAATTCCGATGATCGCCAGCGGCGGGTTCGCGGATGGGCGCGGCCTGCTGGCCGCACTGGCCCTGGGTGCCGACGGCATCAATATGGGCACACGGTTCCTGGCGACCCGGGAATGCGCCATCCATGAAAATGTGAAGCAGAAGATCCTAGCCAGCGACGAGCGCGATACGAACCTGATCTTCCGCAAGCTGAAGAATACGGCGCGCGTGGGCCGTAACCCGGTATCAGATGAGGTGGTGGCGATCCTTTCCCGCCCCGACGCCACGTTCGAGGATGTGGCGCATCTGGTGGCGGGCCAGCGCGGCCGGGCCGTGATGGAACAGGGTGACCTGACGGCCGGCCTCTACTGGGCGGGTCAGGCGCAGGGGCTGATCCATGATATTCCCAGTGTCGGCGAGCTGGTGACCCGCATTGTCGGTGAGGCGCGATCACTGCTGGAGGGTCGCCTTGCTGGCCTGTTCGGCGCGGCAAGCGGGGTGGCGTCATGAAGGCCGCCTTCGATACACCGGTCGGGCGCGGGGAGGACGGGCAATTGTCCGGCCCCTGGCGGGGGCCACGGCAGATGCTGGATGCCCAATCCTATGATGGACGCGCCTCCATCCATGATGACGCGACGGCGCGCACGCTGGGCTTCAAGGCCGGCACCATCGAGGGACCGACCCACTTCAGCCAGTTCGATCCGTTGTGCCATGCGCTATGGGGCGACCGCTGGTTTCAGACCGGTTGCATCTCCGCCCATTACCGCAATCCGGTATTCGAGGGGGAGGAGGTCCGGGCCCTGCTGACGCCGGATGGGGACGATATCGCCCGGATCCGCATGGAAAAGCGTGATGGCACTGAAGTGCTGGCGGGCACGGTTTCCATTGGTCTCACACCACCGGCCAGCGCCCTGGAAGCACGGATGGCGCAGCTGCGTCCCCCGGAAAACCCCGTGATCCTGCGCGATGTCACCATCGGCATGCGCACCGGCCGGCTAGCGGTGTCGATGGCGGCCGACCAGCATATGGGCGAACTGTACCCGTTCACCCTGGCCGACAAGCTGCGCCGGATCACCGAACCCTCGCCGCTTTATGACCGGATCGTGCCGTTCGAGATGCTGAGCGTGCTGATGAACCATATCGCGCGTGAACAGCCATTTCCTGCGCGAGGTCCCTGCGTCGGCCTGTTCGCCGATCAGGAAATCCGGTTGCTGGCGGGCCCGGTTCGCGTGGGAGAAGCCTATGAGCTTGATCGCGAGATCGTGGCACTCAGCGGCAGCCGCAAGACCGAGAGCATGTGGGTGCGGACCCGCCTTTACCAGGCGGGCACCGACATGCCGGTGGCGGAAATGCTGCTGAATACCGCCAGCCTCAAATCCTCCTATGCCGCCTATGAGCGGGAATTCCAGGACCTTTATGGAGCCGCGGCCCATGACTGACTTCCATACCCTTGATTATCGCGTCGAGGATGGCATCGCCATCGCCACCTTCTCCCGCCCCGACAAGATGAACACGTTCGGGCTGGCCATGATGCAGGACCTGCTGGACCTGTTCGACCGGACCGACGCCGATGATGATGTGCGTGCCGTCATCATCACCGGTTCCGGCCGCGCCTTCTGTGCGGGCGCCGATCTGGGCCGGGGCGGGGAGACGTTCAATTACAAGCCCGGCGGCCGGGCTGGGGATATCGATGTCGATGGCGTGCGCCGCGACGGGGGCGGGCGGGTGACGCTGCGCATGTTCCGCAGCCTGAAGCCGCTGATCGGGGCCATCAACGGGGCGGCCGTGGGGATCGGGGCCACCATGCTGTTGCCCATGGATGTGCGCATCGCCTCGGCCGAGGCGCGCTTCGGCTTTGTCTTCGCCCAGCGCGGCATCACGCCGGAGGCTTGTTCAAGCTGGTTCCTGCCGCGACTGGTGGGCGTGCCAAAAGCTCTGGAGTGGGTCTATAGCGGTCGGGTCTTCGGTGCGGAAGAGGCGTTGGCGGCGGGATTGGTGCAGGCCGTACACGCCCCGGATGCGCTGCTGTCGGCGGCCCTGGCCCATGCCAGGATGTTGACGGCGAAATCCGCCCCGGTTTCCGTGGCGCTCAGCCGTCAGTTGATCTGGCAGAATCTGGGCGCTCCACACCCGATGATGGCCCATCGCGTCGACAGCCGGTCCTTGCAATCGCGCGGTCGCAGCGCCGATGTCCGCGAAGGGGTGGGGGCCTTCCTGGAAAAGCGGCCGGCCCTGTTCCCCGACCGGGTATCGACGGACATGCCCAGCTTCTTCCCCTGGGCAGAGGAGCCGCCCTTTATTTAAGGCGGCGTATCGGACCAGTCGGGAGCCGCCTGCGTCCGGGCCAGGAATTCGGCCCGGCGCAGGCGCGGTTCCCGTACCCCGAAGACCAGCAGGACCAGCGCGATGGCCAGGAAGGCCAGCGCCGTTGCGAACAGGGGCATATAGCCGGCCAGGGCGGCGATGACCCCGCCCAGCAGCGGGCCGATGGCGGCAACCGCCCCTTCCAGGGTGGTGGATAGGCCCAGACGCATCGCCGCTTCCTTGCGGGCGCCGAATTCCAGCACCATGGTCTGCTGGCTCATCAGATAGCCGGCGGACGCCGCACCCAGGCCGCAGAAGCACAGATAGGCGGCCCACGAAGCCTCCACACTCATCAGCAGGATGATCGCCGCCATCCAGATCAGGATGGAGCCGATCAAGGTGGCGCGATAGCCGGTGCGGTCGCCCATATAGCCCCAGAGCAGGTTGGCCAGCGTATCGGCACCCAGATAGCAGAAGGCCAGGCTGCCGATGACCTTTCCATCCATGCCCATGCGCTGCCCGGCATAGAGGATGAAGAAGGGCGACGCGATGCGGGCCAGCACGCAGAACGCCTCCGCCACCAGGAAATGCCGGTAGTCGCTGTCGGCCAGCAGGTCGGGGAACTGGCGCAGCCGGTCGATGAAGCGGGTGGGCAGACGCGGCACCGGCGCGCTGGGCTCCCGCAGCAGCTTTGTCAGGATCACCAGACCGGCACTGGTCAGCACGAAGGTCAGGAAGAAGGTGGTGGCATAGCCGTTGCCCAGGGCGTTGCGCTCGATCAGCCAATGACCGGCAGCATAGGACAGCAGTGCCGCAATGATGCCGCCTGTGAAATTGCGCCAGGCCTGCAATCGGCCCCGGCGGTCCACGGGAATGACCTTGGCCATCAGCAGTTGGAAGGCCACGCGCTGTGCGCCGGTGAACAGGCCAAGCAGGAACAGGCAGGCGAGCGTCAGGGAGAGCAGCGCCCAGCCATCCAGGAACCAGCCGGTCACGGCCAGCGCCAGGATCACGGCGCGCATGGCGGTACCGGTGCGCATGGCGTGCGGCAGGATCAGCGGTTGGCGTTCCAGGCGCGAGGCGCTGAAGATGGGTGAGAACACCATGCCCAGTTGCAGCAGGGCCGCCCCGCTGCCCACCAGCGCATCCGATCCCGTCAGCTGGTGGATATAGGCGGGGATGAAGGTCGGGGCGTAGATCAGCCGGAAACCCGTCTGTCCCAGCATGCCGTAGAACAGGTTGGCACGATAGTTCCGGCCCAGATTGGCGGTGACGAAATCGGTGTCCTGTTCCTGTTGATTGGTGGGGTTGGCATGCATGGCGCCGCCACCGTCGTCATGTTTTGCGACCTTGGTTCCATCAGCCCTGACACGCATCACCGCTCCACCTTCCGCACGCTGGATTGCCCCTGGCGGGGTCGTGAACACCTATCAGATTCGAATTGACAAGCAAACTAATAGATGGAAGCTTTCGATAGCCATTGTGAATGGCGGAATGATGGGAGGAAGCGACATGACCTATGCAAATGGCCGTATTATCAACGATGCGGACTCGCATACGATGGAAACGCAGGATTGGCTCACCCCCTATTTGGAGGGTGAGTTCAAGGAGAGATACACGGGTGTCTATTCCAAGCGTGAGGGTGGAGAGCGCATCACCAAGATGATCGATCTGGCCGTGGCGCGGAAAAACGACCCGGAGGCGCGCGCCAAGGCGGCGGCCAATATCATCGGCGGCGACAAGGGCTGGCTGGGCTATGGCGGCTTCGACAAGGAGGAGCGGGTGGAGGCACTGGACTGGCTGGGTTTTGCCAGCCAGTTGATCTTCCCGACTTTCGGGCTGGCCGCCATCAGCCGGGCGCAGTCGCAGGAGCAGGCCTATGCTGCCGCCCGCGCCCTGAACCTGGCGCAGATTGATTTCTGCAACGCCGACAAGCGCATGATCGCCGTGGCCTATACACCCCTGGACAATCCCGCGCGTGCGCTGGATGAGGTCCGTTTCGCCCATGCCAAGGGGGCGGGCGCGGTCATGTTCTCCGCCTCGCCGGCGGGCGACCGTTCACCGGGGCATCCGGACTACGACCCGTTCTGGAAATATCTGGAGGATAATCGCATCCCCTTCATGCTGCATATCGGGCCCGGCACGCGCAAGCCGCCGGAAGCCTATATGAATAATGGCCGGGCGCGGGCGGCCGACCTGCATGGTGGTGGTGAGAATCTGCGCTTCCCGGATTTCATGACCCTGTGGTACGCGCCGCAGGAGTTCCTGACGGCCCTGGTCTATGACGGGGTGCTGGAGCGGTTCCCGGGTCTGCGCGGCGGCGTGCTGGAATGTGGTGCCGGCTGGGTGCCGGAATTCCTGCGCATGCTTGATCATGGCTATGAAAGCTTCAAGAAGAGCGACGTGTACCTGCAGGCCATGAAGGAAAAGCCGTCGGATCAGATCCGCCGCTCCGTGCGCTTCACGCCGTTCCCCAAGGAAGATGTGGGCCGCATGATCCGGGATGCCGGGCCGGAACTGTTCCTGTTCTCCAGCGACTATCCCCATCCGGAGGGTACGCGTGATCCGATCGCCCTGTTCGAGGCGTCGCTGGGCGACCTGGACGAGGCGGCGAAGGACATGTTCTATCGCACGAACTACGATCACATGATGTATCGGGTTTCCACGCCCGCAGCAGTGGCGGCGGAATAATCATCGCGTCCGGTGCAGTGAAGGATGGCCCGCTTCGGCGGGCCATTTTTGTCTCTGCGGTATGGTGCGGTCTGGCGGGCGTTCTTCGCCCTCCTGTCGAATGATGGTGCGAGGCCGATCAGAGTGGGGCGCCGAATTATGCCGCACTGCTCAATCCTGCGGGTTTCAGCCAGAGAGCCTGGGGTGGCAGGCTTGGGCGAGGGGTTTTTCGCGTTTCGGCATGCGCTTCGGATGGGCGCGTCAAAATAATTTGAAATTTGGGTATGTTAAAGTTGACTTCCTCACCAATGATGGCATGGTGATCTTAACCGCACTTGACCAACTTGTGCGGAATAAGGGAGGAAGAAACGATGATCCGCGGATGTTTGCGGTTTCTCATGGCATCGACATGTCTGGTCCATGCCGGGTCCGCCCTGGCGCAGGGCGCGCCGCTGGCCGGTACCGGTGACGATCTCTTGGCAGAAATCATTGTCACGGCGCAGCGCCGGTCAGAGGCGCTTCAGGATGTGCCCATCGCCGTTTCGGCTTTCTCCGAAGAAGCGTTGAAAGCCGCCCGTCTGGACAGTGCTGCCAACCTGGCGCTTCAGGTGCCGAACCTGAACTACAGCCAGCAGCTCTATGGCTCCAGCAATTTTCAAATCCGCGGTATCGGCTATACGCTGGTGACCACGGCCGGCGACCAGGGTGTGGGTGTGGCGGAGAATTATGCTCCCATCGACCGCGCCCGCATCACCGATGCCGAGTTCTATGATGTCGAACGGGTGGAGGTGCTGCGCGGTCCACAAGGCACGCTTTATGGACGCAATGCGACCGGTGGCGTCATCAACATCATCACCAATAAGCCGGAGCTTGGTACCAATGGCGGCAGCCTGACCGGTGAATATGGCAATTACGACATGGTGCGTCTGAAGGGCGCGCTGAACCTGTCACCGGACGAAAAGGTCGGCTTTCGCGTCGCCGGCTTCTATGTGGACCGTGACGGCACCATGGAAAATGTCCATACCGGCAACAAGATCGATGAGCGTTCCCTGTGGAGCACGCGCACCTCGCTACGGGTGGAGCCGACGGAGACGTTCCGCGTCACCGGCATCTGGGAGCATTTCTCCGAGAATGACAGCCGTTACGGTGTCCGGCAGGCCTGTATCAACGATCCGGGGCCGGCCTCCGTGGGTGGTGTTACCATCAACAGCCCCGTGGCCCGCGCTTTCCTGTCCGAAGGCTGCACCCAGGCCAGCATCTATGCCGCCGGTGCGCTGCGCGGCACCAACAATTCCGGCGCTACCCTGTCCGGTCAGTTGGCGACACTGACGGGCTATATCAGTGGGGACGTGAATGCCGGGGTCGTCCAGCCGGATGACCTGCGCAAGATGGCGATGAGCATCGATCCCACCAATGATGTGAACAGCGACAATTATCAGCTCTCCCTGGAATGGGATCTGAATGAGGAACTGTCGCTGTCCTCCATCACCAATCACAATCTCGACAAGACCATCCAGAGCAATGGCCTGCCGCAGGCGACGACGCCGTTCAATGTGCGGCCACTGACCCCTGGCAGCGTATTCGATGATCCGCAGATCGGCCCGTCGCAATTCCTGACGGCCAACAATTACAATGTCCTGCGCCAGAAGCAGTGGAGCCAGGAATTCCGGCTGCAATCGGACTATGGCGGCATGGTCGATTTCAATCTGGGCGCATTCTACTACAAGGCCAAGCGGCATAATGATATCTACTTCTTCGCCAATGGCCAGACGCTCTATGTGAAGACGGCGGTGCCGACGGCCTATGTCGATCCGGGCCGGACGCCCGACGAGACCGGCCACAATTACTATCTCAGCCATTCACGCTACCAACTGACCTCCAAGGCCGGGTTCGGTGAGCTGTATGTACGTCCGTCGGAAGAGTTCCAGATCACGCTGGGCACCCGCTACACCCATGACGTCAAGGAACAGCCACAGACGCCGCTGGCGCTGTTGACGTCGGGCCGGGGGCTGACCACCGGGGTGCTGCAGGAGGCGCGTTTCAAGGAATGGACGGGCCGGGCCATCGCCGAATGGAACCCGACGAAGGACAATATGCTCTATGCCAGCTATTCGCGCGGCTATAAGGGCGGTGGTTTCAATGCCCCCACCACCGGCGACCCCAATTCCGCCTTCGCACCGGAAACGGTGGATGCGTTCGAGGTGGGGTCGAAGAACACCTTCATGGGCCGGCGCCTGACGGTGAACTCGAACGGCTTCTATTACAAATATAACGACTACCAGTATTCGGTTTCCGAAGGCCTGACCACAGTCACCAAGAACATCAACACAACACTCTATGGGCTGGAGCTGGAATCGATCTTCTACCCGCTGCGTGAACTAGGGCTCTATTTTAATGCCGGCTATCTGAAGACCAAGGTCAATAGGGGCCCGAACAACCGGTCAGTCGATCCCTACAACATCACCGGTGGTGATCCGACGCTGGTCGCGCTGAAGAACACTTCGATTGCCTGCGTCGGTCCGGCGGCTGGTGTCGCCCGGTTGATTTCGGCGATCAATGCAGGTCTGGTGCCGGCATCCGCCCTGGTGGGTGCCTGCCCGACGGCGGCGGCCCCCAATGGCGCCTTCGCCACCAACTTCGGATTGCCGACCAGTTTCGGTGTGGTGTCGGACATTACCGGCAATTCGCTGCCGACCTCGCCGAAATGGACCATCTCCTTCGGCGCCCAGTATGATTTTGAGCTGATGCCCGACTGGACGCTGAGCCCGCGCGCTGATTTCCACTATCAGGGCTCGGTCTTCGGCGACATCTACAACAACCAGGATAATAAGGCGAAGGGCTGGAGCAACGTCAACGCGACGCTGACCCTGTCCAACCCGACGGCGCAGGTGACGATCCAGGCCTGGGCGAAGAACCTGTTCAACAAGGATGCGATCACCTCGGTGGGCGTCAACAGTGCCTCGCTGGGCCTGACGCGCCGGCTCTATCTGCTGGAGCCCCGGACCTTCGGCATCAGTGTGACCAAGGAGTTCTGATCGTCGGCCGGCGGGGGCCACTCCCGCCGGCGCGTTGCGACCGGGCCTGTCCCTTGGCGGGCAGGCCCCGTCCATCAATCGGAAGAATGTTGCCATGGCTTTGCAGATGGATGATAGCGCGGTCCCCCAGGCCCGACCGATGACGGTGAAGGGGGCGATGGCACCGGCACTGACGGCGCGGACACGCCTTGCCTATGCCGCAGGCGCCGTCGCCAGCGGCGTCAAGAACGTCTCCTTTTCCGCCTATCTCATGTTCTTCTACAATCAAGTGCTGGGGATTCCGGCGGGCATCGTCTCGGCGGCGCTGGCGGCGACTCTGCTGATGGATGCGCTGATCGACCCGTTCCTGGGCCGGCTGTCCGATGTGACGCGCAGCCGCTGGGGCCGGCGCCATCCCTTCATCTATGCGGCCCTGATCCCCACGCCCATCTTCTTCCTGATGGTCTGGACGCCGCCGGCTGACCTAACGGGTGGCCAGGCGGGGCTGTGGGTCTTCCTCACCGCCATGGTCACGCGCGTGTCCATCAGCGCGTTTGAGATCTGCACCCAGGCGATGACGGCGGAACTGACCGATGATTACCGGGAGCGTACACGGCTGTTCTCGCTGCGCTATTGGTTCCTTTATATCGGTCAATATGGGTTCAGTGCCGCCGCGCTGCTGGTCTTCTTCACACCGACGCCGGAATTTCCGCGCGGGCAATTGAACCCCGACAGCTATAGCGGCTTCGCTATTCTGGGGTCGGTAATGATCTTCATGGCGATCCTGGTCTGCGGGCTGGGCACCCATGATCGCATCCCGTTCCTGCGTCAGGCGGACAAGGCGGATGGCGCCGGCGGAATGGGACGCCATTTCAAGGAGATGGCGAGCGCGTTTCGCAACCGCGCCTTTCTCTCCATCCTGGGTTTCGGCATCTTCAAATTCACGGCCATCGGGCTTTACGCGGCCAGCGCGCTCTATTTCAACACCTACCTGTTCGGGCTGGATGCCTCGCAGATCGCGGTGCTCACCATCGACAGCGTGGTGGCCGCCACCATAGCAGCACCACTGGCACCGGTGATGTCGCAATGGCTGGGCAAGCGGACCAGTTCGCTGCTCTTCGCCATTCTCGGTGTCGCCATCGGCCTGTCACCGCTGCTGCTGGCCTATCTCGGCCTGTTCTATGCGCCCGGCGATCCGCTGCTGCTGCCGACCCTGTTTGTCATCGGGGCCATCTATGGGGCAATGGTGGCGATCTCGCTGATCAACACCTCTTCCATGCTGGCCGATGTGGTGGAGGACAGTGCGGTCGCCACCGGTCGGCACGACGCCGGCACCTTCTTTGCAGCTGCCAGCTTCATGCAGCAATGTTCCACGGCGCTGGGCCTGGTGGTCAGTGGCCTGATCCTGACCTGGTCAGACTTTCCCGCCAAGGTCGACCCCGCGCAGGTGACGCCCGCGATGATCGACGGTCTGGCGGTCCATTACATGGTCTCGTCCTTCGGACTGTGGCTTATCGGCAGCGCCTTCCTGGCCTTTTACCCGATCACGCGGGAGCGTCATGAACGCAACGTGGAAATCCTGAAGGCCCGCACGGCACAGGCGCGGGCCCAGGAAGCCGACAATTTCTCCGGTGGTCCCATCCGCTGAGCGGATGACGGAAACCGTGCCTTCAAGGAGAGCGATATGAGCGGTGAAAACCGGGTGACGCGCCGGCACGCCCTTGGTGTGGGCGCTGCGGGGGTTGGGTTGGTGCTGGCCGGGCGTGCAGGGGCGCTGCCGCCGATGTTTCCCGTCGTGGAAACAGCGCAGGGCAAGCTTCGTGGCCTGCTGTCGGGCGGGGTGGCCGTGTTCAAGGGCATCCGTTATGCGGCCTCTACGCAAAGCCGCAACCGGTTCATGCCGCCGGCCCCGCCGCCGACCTGGACCGGGATCCAGGATGCGCTCGCCTATGGCGATGTCTGTCCGCAGGTGCCAGCCGACCGCCGGCATGATTATGCCGACCTGATCTCCATGGATCTGCAGCCCAGCGGTCCCAGTGAGGATTGCCTGCGCGTCAATGTCTGGACACCGTCGATAGACGCACAGGCGAAGAAGCCGGTGATCGTGGTGCTGCATGGCGGCGGCTTCTATGCCGGATCTGGCAATTCCACCGGCATGGATGGGGAGATGATGGCCCGTTTCGCCGGCACGGTGGTGGTTTCCGTCACCCACCGGCTGGGCGCTTTCGGCTATCTCCATTTGTCCGGTACTGCCGGTGGCGGGGGCGATTTCGCGGATTCCGGTGCTGCCGGCATGCTGGATATCGTCGCCGCCTTGCGCTGGGTGCGGGAGAATATCGCCCAGTTCGGCGGCGACCCGGCCCGCGTCCTGGTGTTCGGGCAGTCCGGCGGCGGGGCCAAGACCAGCATGCTGCTGGGCATGCCTGCCGCCAAGGGGCTGTTCCACCGCGCCGGGGTGATGAGCGGGTCGATGATGCGTGCCGTGGAGCGCGAGGCTGCCGACAAGGCAACGATGCGTTTGCTGAAGGCGCTGGATATTGCACCGTGCGACCTTCGCCGTCTTCAGGACCTGCCCTTCACCGCTCTTCTTCAGGCCCAGGCCCTGGTGGAAGCCGAAGATCGGGCACGGGGAGAGGCACCGATGGCACTCGCCCCGGTGGTGGGCGGGGAGGCGATCCCTGCCCACCCGTTCGACCCGACCGCGCCGGCCATCTCGCATGATGTGCCGATGATCATTTCTACCGTGCTGGATGAACGGACCTTCCGCATGGTGGAGTTCGGTCTGACCGATGCCGAGCTTCTGGCTTTCGCCCGCAAGCGCGTGGGCGAAAAGGCGGATGACATTCTGGCGCTTTACCGGGAGGAAACGCCCGGCGCGTCGTCCTTCATCCTGAAGGCGCGGCTGGAGACCGATCTCAGTTTCCGCCGTTTCGCCTTTCAGCAGGCCGAGCGCAAGGCGGCGGCCGGCGGCGCGCCGGTCTGGACCTATCTATGGAACTGGGCCAGCCCGGCCACCGATGGGCGCTATGGCGCCGTTCACGGTGTCGATGTGGCGCCCAGCCTTCACAATGTGCGCGGTGCCCTGACCGGGACCGACCGGGCCAGCCGCCAGATGGCAGACCGGTTGGCGTCGGCCTGGGCCAGTTTCGCCGCAAATGGCGATCCCAACAATGAACGCCTGCCACAATGGGGTGCCTATGGGCCCGACCGTCGCCTGACGCTTGTTCTGGACAATGAGACGGAGGTGGTCGCCGATCCCCGCGCCCGCGTGCGGGAATTGCTGAAGGACGTGCCGTCCGGCGGCGTCTTCGGTTGATGACCGTGTCTTCGAGGAAGCGAACGAACGACATGAAGATCCTGGTGCCCGTGAAGCGGGTGATTGATTTCAATGTGAAGCCCCGGATCAAGCCGGACGGGACGGGCGTCGATCTGACGAACGCCAAGATGAGCATGAACCCGTTTGATGAGATCGCGGTGGAGGAGGCCGTCCGGCTAAAGGAAAAGGGCATCGCCACCGAGATCATCGTGGTGTCGGTCGGTCCCGCCAAGGCGCAGGAGACATTGCGCACGGCCCTGGCCATGGGTGCGGATCGCGCCATCCTGGTCCAGACTGACGAGGAGGTGGAACCCCTGAGCGTTGCCCGGCTTCTGGTAAAGCTGCAGGCCGAAGAGGGGGCGGATCTGATCATCCTGGGCAAACAGGCCATCGATGATGATTGCAACCAGACCGGTCAGATGCTGGCCGCCATGCTGGACCTGCCTCAGGCAACCTTCGCCAGCAGGGTTGCGGTGGCGAATGGAACGGTGACCGTGACGCGTGAGGTCGATGGCGGGCTGGAGACGGTGGCCCTGTCCCTGCCTGCCATCATCACCACCGACCTGCGCCTGAACGAGCCGCGCTATGCTGCGCTGCCCAGTATCATGAAGGCGAAATCGAAGCCGCTGGCCATACGCACATCCGCCGAACTCGGTGTCACCCTCCAGCAGCGGCTTCAACTGCTGAAGGTGGCGGAGCCGGCCCGGCGGGCGGCAGGGATGAAGGTTGCCGATGTTGATGAACTGGTGACGAAGCTGAAGGCGCTGGGGGTTTGACGATCATGAAGGTGCTTGTCTGGGTTGAGCATGAAGACGGGGCCATCAAGGATGCCACCCTGTCCGCCGTCACCGCCGCCGCACAGCTGGGTGGGGTTGATCTGCTGGTTGCCGGTCATGGCGTGGGTGAGGTCGCACTCGCGGCGGCCCGCATTGCCGGGGTGGGCAGGGTCCTGGTCGCCGACGATCCCGCGTTTGCCCATGGGCTGGCAGAAAATCTGGCGCCGCTGGTGGTCGCGTTGATGCAGGATCACGATGCCTTTGTGGCACCGGCCACCAGCCACGGCAAGAACATCGCACCACGGGTCGCGGCCCTGCTGGACGTCATGCAGGTCAGCGACATCCTGTCGGTGGAGGCACCCGACATCTTCACCCGGCCGATCTATGCCGGCAATGTCATCGCCACCGTTCGCGCGCTGGATGCGAAGAAGGTGATTACCGTGCGCGGTACCGCCTTCGCCAAGGCCCCGCGCGAAGGCGGGGCGGGGATCGTGGAGCCTGTCCAGGCCACGGGTGATCGGGGTCAGTCGCGCTTTGTCGGGGCGGAGATCGCCAAACTGGAACGGCCGGAACTGACCAGTGCCCGGATCATTGTTTCCGGCGGTCGCGCCCTGAAGGATGCGCCGACCTTTGCCGATCATATCATGCCGCTGGCCGATCGGCTGGGGGCGGCGGTAGGTGCCTCGCGTGCTGCGGTCGATGCCGGCTATGTGCCCAATGATTATCAGGTCGGGCAGACGGGTAAGATCGTGGCGCCGGACATCTACCTTGCCATCGGCATTTCCGGTGCCATCCAGCATCTGGCCGGCATGAAGGACAGCAAGACCATCATCGCCATCAACAAGGATGGGGATGCGCCGATCTTCCAGATTGCCGATATCGGCCTGGTTGGCGATCTGTTCAAGATCGTCCCCGAACTGACCGCGAAGCTCTAATCCTTCCGCCGCCCTGGAGAAGCCGATGACGGCGAAAACCGACGATACACGGGTCGATCTCTATGCCTATTACGCGCTGGCGATCCTGTTCCTGGTCTATGTGCTGAATTTCATCGACCGGCAGATCCTGGCGATCCTGGCTGATGACATAAAACGCGACCTGAACCTGACCGATGGCGATATCGGCTTTCTCTATGGCACGGCGTTCGGCGTGTTCTATGCGCTGTTCGGCATCCCCTTGGGCCGGCTGGCCGACAGTTGGCGCCGGGTCCGGCTGATGTCGCTGGGCCTGGCGCTCTGGTCGGCAATGACGGCCCTGTCGGGCTTCGCGCGGTCAGGATTGTCGCTGACCACGGCGCGCATCGGCGTGGGGATCGGGGAGGCGACGGCCAGCCCCGCCGCCTATTCCCTGATATCCGACTGGTTTCCCCGCCGCCTGCGGGCGACCGCACTGGCCATCTATTCGTCGGGTATCTATATCGGCGGTGGTCTGTCGCTGTTCATCGGCGGGCTGATCGTGGAGAAATGGAACGCGGCATATCCGGCCGGCAGCGGGCCGTTGGGGCTGGCGGGCTGGCAGGCGGCGTTCCTGGCTGTGGGCGTGCCGGGCCTGTTGCTGGCCATTCTGGTCGCCACGATGCGCGAGCCGTTGCGGGGCCAGTCGGAAGGCGTGACAGTGGCGCAGACCCCACCATCCGCCGATGGCTTCATGCAGGAACTGGTCAATACCATTCCCCCCTTCACCGTGATCGGGGCGGCACGGCGGGGGTGGCGGGCGTTGCTGGGCAATCTGGCCGCACTGCTGATCATCGCGTTTCTCGTGGCATTGCTGACCATCGGCTTGCAGGAGCCGCCGGCGCAATGGGCGTCGGTCGGCATCGGCCTCTATGCGGTCTATTCCTGGGCCAGTGCCCTGCGCGACCGCGATCCGACCACCTTCGCGCTTACCTTTGGCAACCGAGCCTTTGTCTGTGTGGTGGTTGCTTATGGGCTGAACGCCTTCATCAGCTATGCCGTTTCCGGCTTCGCCCCCAGCTATGCCCGCCGCACCTTCGGCCTGTCCGCCGACGAGGTTGGATTGCTGGTCGGGCTGCCGGCGGCGGTCGCCGGCTTTGTCGGGGTGACGCTGGGCGGCCGGGTGGCCGACTGGCTGCGCCAGCGCCATGCCGCTGGACGCATCATCGTCCTGCTGTTCGGTTCGATCGTACCGCCGATCTTCATCGTATCCGCCTTCACTACCGGCAGTCCGGCGGTGTTTTTCGTCATGAATGTGCTGATCGTCATGACTGCCAGCAGTGCCCTGGGCGCCGCAGCGGCAACGACCCAAGATCTGGTGCTGCCGCGCATGCGGGGTGGGGCGACGGCGATCTTCTTCGTCGGTACGACCTTGCTGGGTCTGGCCATGGGGCCCTATCTGGCCGGTCGCATCTCGCACCTGACGGGCGATCTTGCCGTGGGTCTGATGTCCCTGCTGGCATCGGTGCCGATCGCCTGCCTGGCAGGCTTCTTCGCGTGGCGCCTGGTGCCGGCGGCGGAAGCCCGCAAGAACGTGATCCTGGTCGATGAGAGTAAGTGAATTGTCAGCGATGAATGATCAGTCAGCGTCCCTGAAACGGCCGTTGATCGTGGGCATCGGCGGCACCACGCGCGCCGGCTCCTCCTGTGAAAGGCTGGTGGCGGCGGTTCTTGCCGCCGCTGCCGAACTGGGCGCGGACACAAGATTGTTCGACGGGGCCGCCTTAGCCGCCCTGCCGCACTACGCCCCCGACCATCCCGGCCGCACCCCGGGGCAACTCGCCCTGGTGGACGCCGTCCGGCAGGCGGATGGTATGGTGATCGGATCGCCCAGCTATCATGGCGGGGTGTCCGGCCTAGTGAAGAACGCCGTCGATCTGCTGGATGATCTGCGCATGGATGCCCGCACCTATCTGGACGGGCGGGCAGTGGGGCTGGTCGTGGTGGCGGCCGGCTGGCAGGCGGGTGGCGTGACCCTGACCGGCCTGCGCGGCACCATTCATGCCTTGCGGGGATGGCCGACGCCCTTGGGCATCTCGGTCAACAATATGGCGCAGAAGCCGTTTGATGCGGACGGAATGCTGGTGGATGCCGATATTCTGACGCAGGTAAAGGCGCAGGCGGTCCAGTTGATGCGGTTCGCCCGACCGGCGGCCTGAAATCACCGTCTATTTTGCTGCATGAAAGCGGGGGCCGTTTCCGGATGGGGCATCTG
>NZ_JBLTXA010000011.1:0-151300 GCF_048066175.1 Niveispirillum fermenti
ACCGGCGCTTGAGGTGCCGAAAACCTTGACCATCGGTCAAGATTTTCGGCCGCTGGTGTCAGTCCACCCAGCGGAACAGGCGATCCCACCAGCTTCCGCCGGGGCAGATCAGGCCCGGTTCCTCCTGGCAGGACTTGCGGGCGAAGGCGACCATGGAGACACGGCCCAGCACCCGCTCGACCGGGATATAGCCGACCTGACGCAGATAGCGGCTGTCCTGCGAATTGTCGCGATTGTCGCCCATCATGAAAAGGTGGCCTTCCGGCACATTGTATTCCGGCGTGTTGTCGGCGAAACCGTCGTCACGCTGTTCCATGATCAGGTGCTGGCGCCCGCCCGGCAGGGTTTCCAGATATTCGGTCACCTGCACCACGGAACCGCCATTGTCGCGATAGGCATAATCACGGGTCTTTTCCCGCTGCACCATCTGGCCGTTGATGTAGAGCCGTCCATCGACCACCTGGATACGATCACCGGGCAGGCCGATCACGCGCTTCACATAATCCTCCTCCGTCGTGGGCAGACGGAAGACCACGATATCGCCCCTCTCAGGCGTGATGTCGGGGAAGCGGCCGCTGCCGAAGGGCAGCGGAACGAAGCTGGTGGAGAAGCGGCTGTAGCCATAGGCGTATTTGGCCGCATAGAACTGGTCCCCCACCTTCAAGGTGGGCAGCATGCTTTCCGATGGTACGTGAAATCCCGCGAACAGCAATGTGTTGATGGTGACATAGAAGGCGGCCACGAAGCCGACCAGGCCCGCCCATTCACGGATCACTGCACGCAAGACGCATACTCCCTGCTCGAACAATCGCCGCCACCATGCCCGGTGGGCAGGCCGGGGTCAATTGCCGCCTGCACACCGCCGGGTGAGGCCATTTCACGCGCCGGCAGCTTCGTCCACCTGTTCCGCTGCATCGGCTTCGGCAACATCGGCTTCCGCAACATCGGCCCGGCGTTCCAGCACGGCGGCGAAGAACCCGTCCGTGTCATGGCGCAGCGGGGTCAGGCGCAGCATGTCGGTCGATACCGGCGGCGACCCCCATGCGGCCGGCCAGGCATCGGCCACGGGCAGCAGGGTGAAGTCGGCGTGGGCGGCCAGGAAGGCTTCAACCTGCCCCTCATTCTCTTCCCGCAGCAGGGAACAGGTGGCATAGACCAAACGCCCACCCGGCCGCACCAGACGCGCGGCGCTGTCCAGGATGCTGGCCTGCAATGGCACCAGATCGCCAAGGCCGGGGCCCATCGGCCGCCAGCGGCTGTCGGGATTACGCCGCCATGTGCCCGTGCCCGAACAGGGCGCGTCGACCACAACGCGGTCGAACTTCCCCTTGTGCCGCTTGACCCAGGGGTCGCGCTCGGTCTTGATGGCGCGGGTTTCAATATTGTGCAGGCCGGCGCGGCGGAACCGTTCCTTGGCCCGGATCAGCCGGCCCTCCAGCACGTCGGTGGCCACGACGCGGCCCTTGTTATCCATCATTGCGGCAATGGCCAGCGTCTTGCCGCCCGCCCCGGCGCAGAAATCCACAACCTGCATGCCGGGTCTGGCATCAGCCATGAAGGCGACCAGTTGCGAGCCCTCGTCCTGGATCTCGATCATGCCGGACTTATAGGCATCCAGCGCCATGATGGGTGCGCGTCCGGCCAGGCGCAGGCCCACGGGCGACAGGCTGGTCGGTGTCGCCTTGATGCCGGCATCGGCCAGGGCCTTCAGCGCTTCGTCGCGCGTGGCCTTCACAGGGTTGACACGCAGGTCCAGCGGCGCCTCGCCCAGCATGGCCGACGCCTCTGCCAGGAAACGGTCGCCAAAGGTGGCGCGCATGGCGGGTTCTGCCCAATCCGGCACTTCCGCCCGCACGACCTCATCCTGTGACGGATGGTCGAGGGTATGGGTGTCCAGCGCCCGGATCAGCTTGCGCTCGCGGTCGGAGAGCGGGGCCGGCGCGAACTTGGCGCCGTTGAACAGGCCCGCCACGGAATCGGCCGTGCGTCCGCCCGACAGGATACAGTCGGCGATCACCAGGGCGCGGGGGTCAGGCATGTGGTTCACCCGCTCCAGCCACCAGTGCAGCCGTGCCCAATGGCGCATGACACCATAGACCAGCGCCGCGATCTCCCCCCGATCCTTGGCCCCGATGAACCGGCGGGCGCGGAAGAAGGCGCTGGTCACGGCATCGGCCGGGCGGGGGGTGTCCATCACCTCGGCAAGCAGGTCGATGGCGGTGGCCAGACGGGCGGCGGGCGTCATTCTGATGTCTTCCGGCAGGGGCACTGATAAAGCGCGGGAATATAGGGCCGGGACCCGCCGGGGGGAAGTGCCGGCCTGCCATGGCTGCCCCCTGCCCCATGGGCGTCCGGTCTTGCGCCAAACGGTCCGCCACGCCATCATCGGCCCGATGACACCGGTTACCGGGCAAGTCCAACGAGAAACAAGTGCAGGGAGAAACAGGATGCGGCGTCCGATGACACTGATCACGTCATGGTTGACGCTGGCCTTCCTGGTGGCCGTGCCGGCCCCGGCACAGGCGCCGCGCATCTTCATCGCCGGTGACAGCACGGCGGCGCAGTATGGTCCCGACCGTTATCCGCAGATGGGCTGGGGCATGGTGCTGGCCTGCAATCTGGAAGGCGGGATAGCGGTGGAGAACCGGGCCGCCGGCGGGCGCAGCACGAAAAGCTTCATCGCCGAGGGACGATTCGATGCCATCGCCCGCGATCTCGCCCCCGGCGACACGCTGCTGATCCAGTTCGGGCATAATGACGAGACCATCGCCAAGCCCGAACGCTATACGCCGGTGCCCGATTTCCGTATCAACCTGTTGCGCTTCATCGCCATGGCCAGGGACAAGGGCGCGCAGCCCGTGCTGCTGACGCCCGTGGCCATCCGACGGTTCGACCAGGGTGTCATGCTGGAAAGCCTGGCCGATTATGCAAATGCCACGCGCGCCGTGGCGCGGGAAACGGCGACGCCGCTGATCGACCTGAATGCCGACAGCCGTGCCTATTTCCAGATGCTGGGAGAGGGCCCGTCGAAAGGGTATTTCCTGCATTACGGCAAGGAATACGGGCACCCGCGCTGGCCGGACGGCATTCAGGACGACGTGCACTTCAACGAGACGGGTGCGCGCGCCGTCGCGTCCCTGGTCGCATGGCGGCTGAAGGGGCTGAACCTGCCCGTTTCCGCCCATGTCCGCCCCCTGCCGCCGGGCAACCCCGCGACGCGGGGAGGGCCCGCCTGCTCTTGAGATTGCAGGCGGGCCCTCCCCTATCCTTTCCGCACGGCCTGGATCACACCACGCCGGCGTTGGAGAAGGGCAGATCGCGCAATTGCTGACCCGTCGCCCTGAACACGGCATTGGCGACAGCCGGAGCCGCCGTCGGCACGCCGGGTTCCCCCACACCCGTGGGGCGCGCCTGGGAAGGCATGATATGCACTTCGATGTCAGGCATGTCGGACAGGCGCATGGGCTCGAACCCGTCGAAATTGTTCTGGTCGACAATCCCGTCGGTCAGGGTGATCTGGTTGCGCAGGGCATGACCGATGCCAAAACCGGTGCCGCCTTCGATCTGTGCCTTGATGACGTTGGGATTGACGGCGATGCCGCAATCCACCGCCACCACGACGCGATCCACCTTTATCTTGCCGCCCGCATCGACCGTCACCTCGGCGACATGGGCGACGAAGCTGCTGAAGCTTTCATGCACGGCCAGACCGCGCGCCCGCTTCGTGCCGGCCGGCCCGGCGGCCAGGGGCTTGTCCCAGCCGGCCTTCTCCGCCGCCAGCTTCAACACGCCCGACAGACGCGGGTGGGCATCACCCAGCAGTTCCAGGCGGAAGGCGAGAGAGTCCTTGCCAGCCGCCGCCGCCAATTCCTCGACGAACGCCTCCTTGGCATAGCCCGTGTGTGTGTGACCGACCGACCGCCACCAGAGCGTGGTGACCGGCGACCGCATCAGGTGGAAATCCACGGCCAGATTCGGCACGTCATAGGCCATGTCGGAAGCGCCCTCCACCGCGGCGGCGTCGACCCCGTCCTTGATCATCATGCCTTCAAACGCCGTGCCGACCATGAAGGACTGGCTGACGATAGCCTGTTCCCAGGCTGTCAGCTTGCCGGACTTGTCCAGCGCGGCCTTCAGCCGGTGAACGACCAGGGGCCGGTACATGCCGCCCTGAATGTCATCCTCCCGCGTCCAGACCAGATGCACGGGTGCCTTCGTGCCCTTGGCCGCCAGTGCCTGGGCCACCATGGCCACTTCCGCCATGTAATCGGCACCGGGCGTGGCGCGGCGGCCAAAGCTGCCGCCGGCCCAAAGGGTATTGATCTTGACCTTTTCCGGGGTGGTGTTCAGCACCTTGGCGACGACCGCCTGCTCGATGCCCTGGAACTGCGCGCCGGCCCAGATTTCCGCCCCGCCGTCGGCGGTCAGTTCCAGCGTGGCGTTCAGCGGCTCCATCGGCGCATGCGCCAGATAGGGGAAGCTGTATTCCGCCTCCACCACCTTGGCCGCACCCTTGAAAGCCGCGGCGACATCGCCCTTGCGGGCGGCCTTGGCGCCGGGCTTGCGCGCCTGTTCCCGGAAATCGGCCAGGATCTGCGCGGTGCCGCGCTTCTCCGCCTTGGCGTCGTCCCACTGGATGGCCAGTGCCTCCCGCCCCTTCATCGCCGACCAGGTATTCCGGGCCACCACAGCCACGCCCACGGGCAGGGTCAGCACCTCCAGCACGCCGGGAACGGCGCGGGCCGCCTTGTCATCGACGGATTTCAAGGTGCCACCGAAACGCGGGCTGCGGGCGATGACCGCCGTGACCTGGCCGGGACGGCGGATATCCATGGAGAAGATGGCCGTGCCGTTGGTCTTGGACTGGTGGTCCAGACGGTGCAGCGTCTCATTCCCGATCAGGGTATAATCGCCCCTGTCCTTCAGGGCCACCTGGGCCGGGACGGGCTGCTTCGATGCGGCTTCGGCCAGTTGCCCGAAGGTGGCCGACCGGCCCGATGCCTTGTGAGCGACCACGCCCTTGGCGACCGTAACCTGCGCGGCCGGCACCTTCCATTGCTGGGCGGCGGCGGCCACCAGCATGGCACGCGCAGCCGCACCGGCCATGCGCAATTCATCCCAGCTATTGGCAACGGCCGTCGATCCGCCCGTGCCCTGGATGCCGAAGAAATGATTGGCGTAGAGCTTGCTGTCGGCCGGTGCATGCTCCCCGCGCATCTGCGCCCAGTCGGCGTCCAGTTCCTCCGCCACGATGGTGGTCAGGCCGGTCATGATGCCCTGGCCCTTGTCCAGGTGCTTGACCAGCACGGTCACCGTATTGTCGGGCGCCACGCGCACGAAGATGTTGGGCCGCGGATCGGCCGGTCCGACCAGCCCGGGGGCCGCGGGTTCCGCCGCAAAGCCCCCCAGCGGCACCACGGCACCGATGACCAGGGCACCGCCGGCACCCTTCAGGAAGGAACGGCGGCTGGGGGCGGGAACGGCCACATTGCCGGCGGCCTGACGCAGCATTTGACGCATCATCATGGTTCAGGTCCTCGCCAGCTTGGCAGCCTGCTTCACAGCCGCCTTGATCCGTACATAGGTGGCGCAGCGGCAGACATTGCCGTCCATCGCCGCTTCGATGTCGGCATCGCTGGGATCGGCGTTCTCCGCGATCAGGGCAGCCGCCGCCATCACCTGGCCCGACTGGCAGTAGCCGCATTGCACCACGTCCAGATCGGCCCAGGCCTTCTGCACCGCGGCCGCAGCCTTGCCGGACAACCCCTCGATGGTTGTGATCTTCATGCCTTCGGCGGCAGAGGCCGGCAATTGGCAGGAACGGGTCGGCTGGCCGTCCACATGCACCGTACAGGCACCGCACTGCGCGATGCCGCAACCGAACTTGGTTCCCGTCATATTCAGTTCGTCACGAAGGACCCAGAGAAGCGGCATGTCCTCCGGCACGTCCACTTCACGGACCTGCCCATTGATATCCAGGCGAATCATCGCTCACCCCAATCATGAAATGAATAGCGCCGGTCCCCGCCAGGGCCGGCATCCGTTGCAGAATGACCCCATCCCGACATGGAAGTCTTCCAGATTTCGATCATTTCACAGGCCGACATTTCGACGCTGCGGCGGCTTGCGACTATTTTGATCCTTTCGCCCGCCAACGTGATATTCTTATAAATATAACGGCTGGATAGTGCCGGCCGGCACCGCTGTGCGGGAAGATGCAAGCTGCAAAGCCCGCACAGCGTTCGACGCCTTTCGCCTGCAAGTCTCATCCCCTATACTCGTTCCAGCGAGCATGGCGGGTGGGGGAATGCGTGGCGGCGCGTGTTGGGACGGTGGCATTTCAAGGTATTGATGTGCTGGATATCGATGTGCAGGTCCAGATGACCGGCGGCCCCCTGGCCTTTACGGTCGTGGGCCTGCCCGACAAGGCCGTGGGGGAAAGCCGGGAGCGGGTGCGCGGCGCGTTGCACGCGCTGGGCATCGCCCTGCCCCCGCAGCGGCTCACGGTCAATCTGGCCCCGGCGGACGTGCTGAAGGAAGGCAGCCATTTCGACCTGCCCATCGCGCTGGCGCTGCTGGTGATGATGGGCATCCTGCCCGGTGATGCCATGGCCGGATACCAGTCGCTGGGCGAACTGGGGCTGGACGGTTCCATCGCCCCCGTGGCCGGCGTGCTGCCGGCGGCCATCAACGCCCTGGCCGGCGGCAAGGGGCTGATCTGCCCGGCCGCCACCGGGGGAGAGGCAGCCTGGGCCGGCGACGGCCTGGATATCCTGGCACCACCGACGCTGCTTTCCCTGATCAACCATTTCAAGGGTATGCAGGTCCTGACCCGCCCGACGCCCCGGCTGGAAAGCCAGGCACTGGCCATCGCACGCGACCTGCGCGACGTGAAGGGCCAGGAAACCGCCAAGCGGGTCCTGGAGGTGGCGGCAAGCGGCGGGCACAACATGCTGATGCTGGGCCCGCCCGGATCGGGAAAATCCATGCTGGCGGCCCGCCTGCCCGGTCTTCTGCCGCCGCTGGACCCGGCCGAGGCGCTGGAAGTGTCCATGGTGCATTCCATCGCGGGCGGGCTGGAAGGCGGGCGGCTGATCCGCACGCGGCCCTTCCGCGAGGTGCATCATTCCGCCACCCTGGCCGCCATGGTCGGCGGCGGCACACGTGCCCGGCCGGGGGAGATCAGCCTGGCCCACCAGGGCGTGCTGTTCCTGGACGAATTGCCGGAATTCTCCCGCGGGACGCTGGAAGCATTGCGCCAGCCGCTGGAGACGGGCCGCGCCACGGTCAGCCGTGCCAACCATCATGTCACCTATCCCGCGCGTTTCCAGCTTGTGGCCGCCATGAACCCCTGTCGCTGCGGCCATCTGGACGATCCGTCGCTGGCCTGCGGCCGGGCGCCCAAATGCGCGGCCGACTATCAAAGCAAGATCAGCGGTCCCTTGTTCGACCGTATTGACCTGCATGTCGATGTGCCCGCCGTCAGCGCCGCGGACCTGTCCCTGCCACCCCCGCGTGAGGGGTCGACGGAAGTGGCGGCGCGCGTGGCCACCGCGCGGCAATGCCAGCGGGAACGCTATGCCACGCCCGCCACCGGCCAGCAGCCCGTGCGCACCAATGCGGAGGCCGATGGGGAAATACTGGAAAGGGTGGCCGGACCCGACGCGCCGGGCCGGCAGTTGCTGACCGACGCGGCAGAGCGGCTTAAACTGTCGGCCCGTGGCTATCATCGCGTCCTGCGCGTGGCCCGCACACTGGCCGACATGGACGGTGCCGACGGGGTGCGCCGCCTGCATGTGGCGGAGGCGCTGTCCTATCGCCGCGTGGCACCGGGGCGATAGGGCGGACGCGCCACCGGCGTCCCCGTCAGTGCCGGACAGCGCCTCTCCCCTCCCCGTCCGGCCAGCCATCATCACCCAGCGCAAAACCATCATAGAAAGCGGCCAGTACGGCCAGCATCTCCTCCGCCCTTGGCAGGTCGGGACCGGAAGAACCGACATCGCCCAGTTCCGTGACCAGAAGGCGGCGGATTTCCCGTTCCGGCCCCTTGCGCGTCACACCGGCGGAACGCAGCAGGCCATCGCCGATCACGGCCAGGGACAGCGCCAGATCGCGCCGCCCCAGCCGCAACGCTGTCAGTGCGCCCCGTTCCAGCGACCAGGGATAGGCAAAGGCGTAGCTGTGCTGCCGTGTCAGGCGCAGCGCCTCGCGCGCATTGGACAGCGCCGCGGGCAGATGCCCGTCAATGAGCAGATAAGAGGAAAGATTGGCATGAAGCGTCTGCCGCAGGGCCGGCGACATCCTTTCCCCCGACGCCAGCGCCTGATGGGTCAGTTCGATGGCGCGGCCGGTATCCCCGCCATTGAACTCCACATCGGCCAGGCGCAGCAGGATCAGGCTGGCGACATAGGCATGCCGTTCAGCCAGGTCCAGCGCGTGCAGCAGATCGCGCCGCGCGCCCGGCATGTCCGCATGATTGGACAGAAGCCAGCCGCGGTGCGACAGCAGGCTGATCTTGTCCAGGACCCGGCCGTGATCATCGGCCAGGGCCAGCGTCTGTGCCCACAAATCCAGGCAGGCCGCGGTGTTGCCCACCACCTCGTAGAGATAGCCGGCAAGATAGAGCCCCTCGATCCTCCAGCGTAACGGCACATCGGGCGAGTGGAAGACCTGTACTGCCGGCCCCAGTTCCTCGCGCACGTAACGGGGCCGGTCGATTTGATAGGACAGGCGGATGGGCAGCCCCTCCCCATGCAACAACAGGCCCAGAAGGGCCCGGATCTCGGGCGGGGTGGTGTCGTCGCACCGTTCCCACGCCCGCGTCAGGCAGGCGACGGAATCCGTGTAAAGGCCGAGCCTGTTCCAGGTGCGGTAGGCATCGATCACCAGCCGCTGCCCCAGCAGGACGTCGCCGTCCGGACCGAACGCCCAATCCAGCACGGCGCGGACATCGGCCATTTCAACCTCGCCCCCATCCGGCACCGCGTCGCGGCGGGCCAGCGTCTCCATGCGCTGGTACATCGCGTCACCCAGCCAGGTGGACAGCCGTGCGCGCAGCCCTTCCCGGTCCACCAGACCGGGATCGCGGGACACGACATATTGCCGGATTGTCTCCAACAGGCGCAGTCCCTGTTCCTGCGTCTGCACGGGCCCCACCACCAGGGAACGCCCGACCAGCCCGGCCACAAGACCGGGTATGGCCGCCGGGTCCAGAGGCGGGGCGCCGCATACGGCCACGGCCGCACCAACCGGCCAGGTGCCGGCAAACAATGTCAGGCGGCCCAGCAGCAACCTTTCCTCCGCCGACAGGGGGTCTATGCTCCAATCCAGCATGCGCGACAGGCTCGCATGGCGGTATCCGGCATCGTCCGGCAGGGGAAGGTCCTGAAGGCGCCCTTCCAGCGACCGGGCCACGGCCGCCACCGTGCAGTCACGCAGGCGGGCGGCCAGCAGGGTCAAGGCCAGGGGCAACCCGTCGAGATGCCGGCACAGGCGAGCCAGTGCCGGCATCTGCGCATCATCCAGCGGTGGCCAGCCAGCCGCTTCATGGTTGCGCAGCACAAGTTGCACGGCAGGCCAGGTCCGGATGGCGGCCGCGTCCATTTCCGTCTGTGGCGGCACGGGCAGCGGGCAGAGATGCAGCAGCCTTTCCCCGCTGATCCCCAGCGGCTCCCGGCTGGTCAGCAGCAGGCGTACACCCGGACAGCCGCCCAGCAGGCTATCGGCAAACTCCGCCACCTCGTCCAGCAGATGTTCGGCATTGTCCAGCAACAGCAGGGCCGGCGCCTCCCCCAGGGCCTCGCGGATGGCGCCCATCACATCCGGCCCCGGCAGCCGGACAGCCAGGGCCGATGCCGCGACGACGGGCACCAGCCCCGCCTGGCGCACCGGCGCCAGTTCAACATGGACGACACGCATCCCCCCGCATCGGGCCGCCGCGACCAGGGCCAGACAGGTCTTGCCCACACCGCCCGGTCCGACGACGCTGACCAGCCGGGACTGTTCCAGCAGACCCAGCAACCGGGCCAGTTCAGCGTCCCGGCCCACCAATGGCGGGCGCCCCGTTACGACCGGCTGCACGGCGGCCTCAGCGGCGATCAGCGGCATGGCAAGCCGATATCCCGCCCCCGGCACGCTTTCAACGGCATCATCACCCAATATCCGGCGCAGGGTACGGACCTGCACACGCAGATTGCCGGCGCTGACCGTGACACCAGGCCAGACCCGGGCCATCAGCGGCCCGGCCGCGACAGGCGCGCCATCGGCGGCGGCCAGGGCCACGAGCAGGTCGAAGGCGCGGTCGCCCAGGGTCAGCGGAATGCCGTTGCGCAGCACCCGGCGGTGTACGCTATCCAGCAACAAACGGTCATCGCGGCCAGAAATCATGGGCTCTACGGGGATCGGGTCGGCGTTTCGAGATGAATAGCCCCGTATGGAACGGCCAGGGCGGGATTTTATGTCTTTTAACATGCCAGATCCCGGCTTCTGCCCGAATAGTTCATGTGCCGATCATGCCGAAGGGCCTTGCGGGTCCTCGGCCACCGGCCGGCGCCAAACCGGAGACATCCCATGGGCACCATCATCACCGATGACGGCACGCAGATTTACTACAAGGACTGGGGCAGCGGGCAACCCGTGGTGTTCAGCCATGGCTGGCCGCTGAACGCCGACAGTTGGGAAAGCCAGATGCTGCACATGGCTGACAACGGCCTGCGCGCCATCGCCCATGACCGCCGTGGCCATGGGCGGTCCAGCCAGCCCTGGCACGGGCACGACATGGACACATATGCCGACGATCTGGCGCAACTGCTGGAGAGCCTGGACCTGCGCGACGTGGTGCTGGTCGGCTTCTCCACCGGCGGGGGCGAAGTCACACGCTACATCGCCCGGCATGGCAAGGCGCGTGTGGCCAAGGTGGCACTGATCGGCGCCGTTCCGCCCCTGATGCTGAAGACACCGGCCAATCCCGGCGGCCTGCCGATGGAGGTGTTCGACGGCATTCGTGCCGCCAGCCTGGCCAACCGTGCCCAGCTCTACAAGGACATCGCGGGCGGTCCCTTCTTCGGGTTCAACCGGCCGGGGGCGACGCCGTCGCAAGGCCTGATCGACACGTTCTGGATGCAGGGCATGATGGCCGGTCACAAGGCCACCTACGACTGCATCAAGGCCTTCTCGGAAACCGACTTCACCCAGGACCTGGCGGCGTTCGAGGGGCTGCCCACGCTGATCGTGCATGGTGACGACGATCAGGTGGTGCCCATCGACGCCGCCGGGCGCGCCACGGCCCGGCTGGTGCCGCATGCCACGCTGAAGGTCTATGAAGGCGGGCCGCATGGGGTGACAGACACGCATAAGGACAGGCTGAACGCCGACCTTCTGGCGTTCGTGAAAGGTTGACGCTAACATCCAGGGGGTCGCCGATCCGGGCGTTCCCCCCCTGACGGGAGGCGTTTGCATGCAGCCCGATGCTGGACATCTCGCACAGGAAACGGCGGCGGAACTGGCGGTCGGCGCCTATCGTTTCCATCGCGACAGCGGTCGCCTGACCTGCCGCAACGGCGCAGCCGTGCCGCTGGGACGGCGCGCCACGGCGATGCTGTCCATCCTGGCCGAACATGCCGGGCGGGACGTGTCGGCCGGCCAGTTGCTGGACCGTGTATGGCCAGGCCAGATCGTCGACCCCGCCAATGTCGCCGTCCAGATATCCGGCCTGCGGGCCGCCATCGGTGACAGCGACGGATCGGTGATCCTGACCGTTCATGGGCGGGGCTATCGTCTGGCGACCCCAACCGTGGCCGCCCCCGTCCGCAGCATCGGCAACATACCCCTGACACTGGCGCCCCTGGCGGGCCGCACCGTGGAACTGGCCAATACCGCCAGGCTGATGCGGCGGGACCGGCTGCTGGTCATCACGGGACTGTCGGGCACCGGCAAGACGCTGCTGGCCTGCGCCGCCGCCCGCGCCCTGGCCGCGGACCATCCGGACGGGCAATGGCTGGTACCGGTCAGCGGTGCCGTCATCGCCGATGCGGAAACCCTGGCCGCCCGTATCCTGATGGTGGTGGACCCGGCCTTCGCGGGCGAGCCGGTGGCTTCCCTTCTGGGTCTGTTGAAGGGGCGGGCCTGCCTGCTGCTGCTGGATGGGGCGGAATTGCTGGGCGACGGGGCCGTCAGCCTGGTGTACAGGCTGCTGGAGCGCTGTCCGCAGGTGGGGCTGCTGCTGACCTCGCATGTGGCGCACCGGCGCCTGTGGCGATATTGCGTGCGCCTGTCCCCCCTGTCGTTGCCCGGCGGCGATGCGCTGGCACCGGCCGCACCCGGCCTGTTCATGCAGGCCGCGGCGGCGGCCGGACTCGATATCGGCATTGATGGCCAGACCGCCGACGCCGTGGCCGGCATCTGCCGCAATCTGGGCGGGGTGCCATTGGGGGTGGAAATCGCGGCGCGGGCCGCCAGCCTGCTGGGCCTGCGGGCCACGGCGGATGCCTGCCGCGACCCGGTGCGCAGTCTTCCCGGCATCCGGCGCGCCGGTCCGGCGCGGCACCGGTCCGTTGCCGCCGCCATGGGCTGGGCACTGGACCTGCTGACCGGCGATGAACGGCAGGCCCTGCTGGCATTATCCCGGCTGCCAGGGGATTTCACCGCCGATGAGGCGGATCGCGCATTGGCCGGCGGCGGGGCTCGTCAATGGCTGGGCGGGCTTTTGGAAAAATCGATGCTGGATCGCCATGGCGACCGGTTCTCCCTGAACCCGCTGGTACGCGCCGGGGCCCGCAACACCGTGGCGGGATCGTGAGAGGGCGGTGCCGGCTGCTGCTGGCCGGACTGCTGCTGGCCGGACTGCTGCCGACCAGACTGCTGCTGGGCGTGACGGTGTCGTCAGCGGCCGAACCGCTGCGCATTGCCATGGGGCCGGAGCCGGAAACGCTGGACCCTCACCGGGGCCAGGGGCTGGGCACGGCCCGGCTGCTTCTGGACCTGTGCGAGGGGCTGTTGACCCGCAACGCCGCCGGCCAGCCCATACCGGGGGTGGCCGACCGCCTGTACCGGTCCCCCGACGGGCTGACCTGGACCTTCCATCTGCGCGGCGACGCCCGCTGGTGGAATGGCGACAGGGTAACGGCACAGGATTTCGTGACGGGCTGGCGCCGTGCCGTGGATCCCGCCACGGGGTCCGGTATCGCCGACCTGCTGGACGGGGTGAAGAATGCTGCGGCGATCCGCACCGGCCAGCTCCCGCCCGAACGGCTCGCCATCCAGTCCCTGGGAGAGACCACGCTAGTCGTGCAACTGGCCCGGCCTGTAGCGGACATGGAGATGCTGCTGTCCCACCGCATCACCCTGCCGGTTCACGGCCCCACCCTGGCCGCGCATGGCGCCGGCTTCGCCACGCCGCGCAGCCTGATGTGCAACGGCGCCTATCGGCTGACCGAACACAGGTTGCAGCAACATTACCGCCTGGAACGCAGCCCGTTCTTTCATGACCGTGCCGGGGTGGCGATCGACCGGATCGACCTGCTGGTCACCGACAGCGCCGAAAGGGAGATGAACCTTTTCCGCGCCGGACAGGTGGATGTCACCAGCACCGTGCCGCTGCCGCTGGTGCCCTGGGCGCGGCGGGAACGGCCTGATGCGCTGCATGTCCACCCCTGGACAAACCTGTCCTATCTGCACGCCCGGCCCGACGCTCCGGCCTGGCGGGACAACCCCGCCTTCCTGGAAGCGCTGGAACTGGCACTTGACCGGGAGCAATTGACCAGCGACCAGCACGGTATGTTCATCCCGGCCCGGCACCTGATCCCACCCGGCCTTTTACCCGAAGCGGAGCCGGCCGAGCCCACCGGACCGGACGATGCCGCGGCGGCGGCCAGCCCCGCCCGGCAGGCGGCCGCACGCGCGGCACTGGCCCGCGCCGGCTTCGGACCGGGCCGGCCGCCGCCGCGTGTGGAGATTCTGCATGCGGCGGTGGACGGTGTGCGCCACCGCGTCGTGTCGATCGCCGCCCAATGGAAGCAGGTGCTGGGGGTGGAAACCGATCTGGTGGGCGTGGAGCCGCGGCTGGTCGTCAGCCGGGCGGCGCTGGGCGCCCATGACGGTTTCGTGTTCAGTACCTGGATATCCTATTCCCCGTTCTATGCCCTGTCGCCGTTCCTGCCGCCTGGCCGGACGCCGGAAACACTGGACGGGCCGGGATATGCGGCCGCGCTGCGCGGGCTGGAACGGATGGTGCTGGACAGCCGGCTGGTCATCCCGCTGATGTTCGGCAGTTCGCGGCACATGGTGGCGCCGGCGGTCCACGGCTGGCAGGACAATGTCCATGACATCCACCCGCTGCGCACCCTGTCGCTGGCACCGCCCGTCACAGCGACCAGCCCAGTTCCAGACCCACCAGGGTGATGGTCCGCGCCGGCCCCGTCCCCCGCACGAATCGGCCCGGCCGGAACAGGGAGAAGGAGGCGGCAGCGGTCAGCCCGCGTCCTTCCCAGCCCAGTACCAGTTCACCCTGCCGGCCGACGAAGCGGCCGGCGTCAGGCTCAGCCGGCCGGAGGACCTGTCCGGACAGGCCATAGAGCCCGTCGGCCCGCCGCTGCCGCCAATAGAACACCCCGGCCGCCGACAGTTGGAACCCCGCCCCCAGATCCAGTTCCAGGCCCGGATGCAGGTTCACCATGTTGCGGGGACCGATGGGGGTCAACTCACCGAAATATTTGGCACGCGGATAAAGCGGGTTGAAGGTTCCCAGCCGCCCATCGGCCGGGCTGGCGTCGCCACTGGCGATGTTGGCGCGCAGCAGCAGGCGGGGTGACAAACCCGGACCGGGCAGGCGATATCCGACCTCGCTGGCCAGGGACCAGGCCCGTATCTCCGTACCGGCAAACCGGCCCCATTGCCACATCCCTTCCCCGTTCCAGGTCCAGTTTCCATCGGACCCGGCCAGGCGAAGACCGGCCGTGCGGCGGCTTTCCCGGCCGGCACCCTGTGCATAACGCGCTGTATCCTGCCCCGTGGCCAGCAGATAGGCGTCCAGTGTCCCCTGCCCTGCATCGATGGTGGCATAGGCACCGCGCAGGAAACGGCCCTGACCGGGTGCGTCATCCAGATCACCGGAACCGGCGATGACGGGTCGCAGGGCCAGCAGGTCCACCTGCCAGCCGCCACCGGCAACCCGCATCCGGGCACCATCGAAGGGCTGTGGCACGTTGGCGCCATAGCGCCGGCCGACCAGCCGTTCCGACCCCAGGCCCAGCAATGCCCTGCCAACCGTCAGCATCAGGTCGATATCGCCGCCCTGTGCCAGATCGATGCCGACAGCGGCTTCCAGCAGGTCCAGTCCCGTGCGGTCGGGCGGGCCGGGCCTGTCGCGCATGCCCTCCACGCCGGCAGCGATACCGCGCAGCCGCACATGCAGCGGCTGCGCCGACACGTCCAGCCATGGCATGGCCCGATGAAGGAGCCGGGCATCGCCGCCATCGGCCCAGTCGCCATGATCCAGGCTTTCCCAACGCAAACGGAGGTCCAGACCCGCCGTCACGGCATCGTCCGCCGCCATGGATGGCACAGCCAGCAACAGCGCGGTCAGCAGGCCGGCGGCACGGCGCCTCATGGCGCGATCAGGTGTCGGACCAGAGGCGGTTCAGGACCGAGATGGAAGGCCCTGACGGTTTCCTGGTCCTCGCGGTCGGCATGGGTCACCCGCTCATGCTGGCGCAGATGTTCCAGCCAGCTTTCCAGCACGAAGCTCTCCACCATGCGGCCGGGGTCGGCTGCATCCTCGTAAAGCCCCCAGTTGATGGCCCCATCGCGATGGCGGATACGGCGAAGGCTGGCCATGGCGGCCGTGAAATCCTTCACCCGGGCGGGATCGACCCGATATTCCACCGTGATCATCACGGGGCCGCGATCGGTGGGACTGTCCACAGCCACGACGGGAGCAGGCCAGTGGGAGGATGGGGAGACATTGCCGGCCATGTCTCCCCCGATCCGCCACCGCAAGGCGAGCCCCAGGGCCAGCACCAGTCCCGCCGCAGACAGCAGCAGGGTAGGCTGGATGCCGATCCGGCCTGCCACCCAGCCCCAGCCGGCACTGCCCGCCGCCATGGAACCCTGGAAGACCAGCAGGTTGATGGCCAGCGCCCGCGCCTTCACCCAGGACGGTGCCGCCATCTGTGCCGCCACGTTGAAGCTGGACAGCATGGCGATCCAGGCCATGCCGGCCAGGGCCATGGCAGCGGCGGCCTGTGCGAAACTCTGCGCGAACGCCAGGCCAACGGCGACAACGGCGAACAGAAGGCTGGCCGCGATGGTCTGGCCATTGGCGGACAGGTGCCGCCGCAGGTGGGGCAGCAGCACCGCTCCGACGATGGCGCCCATCCCCATGCTGCCCAGCATCGCGCCATAGCCGGCCGCGCTCAACCCCAGTTCCCGGCGCGCGATGATGGGGATGAAGGCCCACAGCGCGCTGGCGAACAGGAAGAAGCCCATCGACCGGATCAGCACCGTGCGCAAGGCGGGCGAATGGCGGACATAGCGGGCACCGGCCCGCAGCGCAGCCGTGAAATGCTCGGCCGGCAGGGTGGTCGGCGACACCTGCCGCTTCCAGCGCAAAAGCACCAGCCAGACACCCAGCACGGACAAGGCATTCAGGGCGAAAACGGCGGCGGGGCCGGCGGCGGCAATGATGAACCCGCCCAGCGCCGGCCCGATGGCGCGGGAGATGTTGATCCCCAGGCTGTTCAGCGCCACAGCCTCCGCCAGGCTGGGCCGGGGCACCAGTTCGGGCACGATGGCCTGGAAGGCCGGGGCGGACAGGGCAGCCCCGGTGGCCAGCGCGAAGGTCAGGGCCAGCAGCAGGCCGGGGCCCGTGATGCCCTGGAACGTCGCCATTGCCAGCAGCCCGGCACAGATAAGCGCCCAGAACTGCGCCAGGATCAGCAGGCGGCGCCGGTCAACGATATCGGCCAGCGCCCCGCCGGGCAGCGCGAAAAGAAACATGGGCAGGGTGGTCGCCGCCTGGACCAGCGCCACCATGATGGGCGCGTCCGACAATCCCGTCATCAACCAGCCGGCCCCGGCATCATGCATCCAGGTGCCGACATTGGACACGATGGTGGCGATCCACAGGGCGCGGAACAGGGGCAGGCGCAACGGATGTGGCGGCGGGCCGGCGGCCGTGTCGGTCATGGGTGGCGCCCCCTGCGGTGGGCCAGGATGGCGGCCAGGATCAGCCCGCCCACCAGCCCGACATGTTCAAGGAAGATGTTGCGTTCATGGAACCGGGCCATCGGGTCGGCAATGGTCCAGAACGGATGCGCGATCAGCGTCGCCAGCACCGTGAAGACACCCAGCGCCCCGGCCCCCAACCAGGTAAGGCGGCCGGCGATCACGGCCGCCGACCCACCCAGTTGCACGGCCAGCGTGGCGATGACCGTGGCCCAGGCAGGCTGCAGCCCGAAATGCGCCGCCTCCGCCAGCGCCCCATCCAGGTCCAGCAGCTTGGCGATGCCGCTGGTCCAGAATGGCAGGGTCAGAAGGATGCGCGCCGCCAGATGGACGGCGGGCGTTTCAAGGATCGTGGCGATGGGAGAAGGCGCGGTCATGGGATCATACCGCCCAGCATCCGCACCCGAACGCCCCCCAGAATCCGGCTTCGTCCGCCGCGGGGGCCGGGCTGGCATAGGCCGCGGCATGATCATGCCCATGCACCGCGCAGGACGAGGCACAGCCGCACAGCGCCCCCATTTTCAACAGCTTGCCGTCCTTGTCGCGGGCCGGCTGCCAATAGCCGCCGAAACGGCGCACCGGCGACCAGTCCGGCATGGGCGGAGGCAGGTCGGGCGCCAACCCGGCATAGTCGCCCGACCCATGCACCACCCGGCCGCCCAGCAGCGTCAGCACCGATGTGATATGCGGGATGTCGCTTTCCGCCACGCTGAAATAATCGTCGGACAGCACGATCAGGTCGGCCAGTTGTCCAACCTTCACCTGTCCCTTTTTTCCCTGCTCGTTGGAAAACCAGGTATTGGCCTCCGTCCACAGGCGGAGCGCCGTTTCCCGGTCCAGCCGGTTGGCAGGGGGATAGATCGTGGTGCCGCCGACCGTCCGGCCGGTGACCATCCAGGACAGCGAGACCCAGGGGTTGTAGCTGGCGACGCGCGTGGCATCGGTGCCCGCCCCCACCGGCACGCCCGATGCCAGCATCCGCGCGATGGGCGGCGTGGCCTCCGCCGCCTTGGCACCATAGCGCTCCACGAAATATTCACCCTGATAGGTCATGCGGTGCTGTACGGCGATGCCGCCGCCCAGTGCCGCGATCCGGTCGATATTGCGCTGGTCGATGGTCTCCGCATGGTCGAAGAACCAGTGCAGCCCGTTGAAGGGGGTGTCGCGGTTCACCTTCTCGAACACGTCCAGCGCGCGGGTGATGGTCTCGTTGTAGGTCGCATGCAGGCGCCAGGGCCACCGGTTCTCCACCAGCAGGCGCACGACCGGTTCCAGGTCGGTTTCCATATTGGGGGGCATCTCCGGCCGCTCCACCCGGAAATCCTCGAAATCGGCGGCGGAATAGACCAGCATCTCCCCGGCGCCATTATGGCGATAGGTGTCGTCGCCCTGGCCGGGGGAGACCTGGGCGGCCCAGCCGGCAAAATCGGCCAGTTCCTGCTTCGGCTTCTGCGTGAACAGGTTGTAGGAGATGCGCAGCGTCAGTTCACCGTCGGCGTGCAGCTTCTCGATGATCTGATAATCCTCTGGATAGTTCTGAAAGCCGCCACCGGCATCAATGACCCCCGTGACGCCCAGCCTGTTCATCTCCCGCATGAAATGGCGGGTGGAATTGATCTGGTATTCGGGCGGCAGCTTCGGTCCCCGGCCCAGTGTGGAATAAAGGATGGTGGCATTGGGCCTTGCCAGCAGCAGGCCCGTCGGATCGCCGTTCCCGTCACGCTGGATCTCGCCCCCCGGCGGGTCCGGCGTGTCGCGGGTATAGCCCACGGCGCGCAGGGCGGCCCGGTTCAGCAGCGCCCGGTCATAGAGATGCAGGATGAAAACGGGCGTGTCGGGCGCCGCGGCGTTCAATTCATCCAGGGTCGGCAGACGCTTTTCCGCGAACTGGTGTTCGATGAAGCCGCCCACCACGCGCACCCATTGCGGCGGCGGGGTGATGTCGGCCTGCCGCTTCAGCATGGCCATTGCGTCGGCCAGCGACGGCACGCCGTCCCAGCGCAATTCCATGTTGTAGTTCAGGCCGCCGCGGATGATGTGCATGTGGCTGTCGATCAGGCCGGGCAGGATGCGGCGGCCCCGGGCATCAATGATCACCGCATCAGGGGCCGCCGCCTTGCGCACGTCCCCCTCGGCACCCACGGCCAGGATGCGGCCATCACGGATGGCCACGGCCTGCGCCTGCGGGTTGGCACGGTCCAGCGTGGTGACCTTGGCGTTGATCAGGATAAGATCGGTGCCGGGCATGGCGGCTCTCCCAGAAGGGGCAAGAAACGGGATGGTCAGCAGGGATGCCGCCCCCTGCAGGGTGCTGCGGCGCGACGGGCGGCTCATGCCTTGGGGCTTTCATCGCCGGGCAGGCGACCCATGACATGCCGGGCGCAATCCTCGCGCAGATAGGCGGTGACAGGCTCTCCGGCGTAAAGACGCTTGGCCAGCGGCACGATCTGTTCCCCCAGCAGGATGCCCAGCAGACCGACCAGCGCGATGGTGGGCGGCGCGGGGGAGCGGACGTTCAGAAGGCTGTAGATGACACCGACCAGCAGGCCGGCGGCGAGGGACAGCAGATAGGGCTTCATGCAAACGAACTCCCCGGCCATCAAGGAAAAGGGGACCGCCAGGGGATGGGACAACACCCCCCGGCGGCCGGCATTGCACAGGTGGAGGTCAGTGGCCGCCTTCGGATGCGCCGAACATGGTCTTGGCATAGGTGATGCCCAGGCCATAGGCGCCACCGAACTTCCGGGCGATACCGGTGGTCAGGTCGTAGGTCTCGCCGCGCGCCCAGTCACGCTGCAGCTCCAGAATGTACTGGAGCGCGGTCATGGGGCGCACGCCGGCCTGCACCATGCGCTGCACCGCCCGCTCGTGCGCCTCGTCGGTGACATCGCCGCAGGCGTCGGTGATGACATAGACCTCATACCCCTGGGCCAGCGCCGAAAGGGTGGGGCCGACGATGCAGACCGACGTCCACAGGCCCGCGAAGACCAGCCGGTCCTTGCCGATGCGGTTCACCTCCTCGATCACGCCCGCATCCTCCCATGTGTTCATGGAGGTGCGGTCCAGAAGTTTCTGACCGGGAAACGGATCGGTGATCTCAGAGAACATCGGGCCGGAGAAGCTCTTCTCCGCCACCGTCGTCAGGATGGTGGAAACACCGAAGCCTGCGGCGGCATGGGATACCAGGGCCGCGTTGTTGCGAAGCTGAACCGCGTCGATCGACTTGGTCGCAAATGCCATCTGCGACTGGAAATCGATCAGGATCAGCGTGTGGTCCTGCGGCGACACCAGCAGGGGGCCGGGGGTCGGGGTGGCAACGATGGGCATGGGTCTTTTTCCTTCTGTCGGCGCAAGGGAACTGACAGCGCAGGCGCGCCGCATCATCAGGGCCGCGCCGGCATGATCCGTGGAGTTGGGAAGCGGAAGATATGGATGCGAAAGTGCCTTATGGTTTGGCTTTCAAGCCCGATCCTAGACACCGCCGGCACAGCTTTGCATGCATGGATTGCCGGCTTTTAGAACTTTTAACCTGGTTAACGGTCGGTCAGCACCGCCTGCAGCGCCATGATGAAAAGGCGGACCTTTGGCGGGACGAAGCGGGCCGTGGGGGTGACCGCCCAGATGCCATAAGGCTCAACGTCCGCATCCTCCAGCGCCAATGGCACCAGCGCGCCGGCCGCCACCGCCCCGGCTGCGTTCCAATCCGCCATGCAGGCGATGCCGATGCCGCTGACGCAGGTGGCATAAAGCGTTTCCATGGCGTTTGTGGCTACACGACCGGCAACGTGGTGGCGCAATGGCCGGCCACCGACCAGGAAATCCCAATAGGGATTATCCGACAGGACAAGGCAGTCATGGCCGGCCAGATCGGCCAGCCGCCGGGGATTCCCCCGCGCCGCCAGATAGGCGGGCGCTGCATAAAGCTGGCGGGGACTGTCCGCAAGCCGCCGGGCCACCAGGCTGTTTTCCAGCGGATGGCCGATGCGGATGGCCAGATCCACCCCATCGGCCGCGATATCGATACGGTGGTCGGAAATCAGCAGGTCCAGCTTCAACGCCGGGTTCGCCGCAAGGAAGGCAGGCAGCATGGGTGCCACCACCTTGCGCGCGAAGGCGCTGGAGGTGGTCAGGCGCAACAGGCCCGTTGCCCCTTGCCCCTGCGGGCGGAGGGCCGCCCGGGCCCCCGCCTCCCCTTCCAGCAGGGCGCGGGCATGGGGCAGAAACGCCTCTCCCGCCGTGGTCGGGGACAGAGACCGGGTCGTGCGATGGACCAGACGGACACCCAGTTCCGCTTCAAGCGCCGCCAGCCGGCGGGACGCGACCATCGGCGCGATACCCAACCGGCGGGCGGCGGCAGCCAGACTGCCCGCTGTCACCGCCTCGACCAGCACTTCGACATCACCCAGATCTATCATATCGATTTCCGATATACTGACATATCGATCCGGCAGACTACCGCCCGATGGCGATCCAATCCAGATTGTCATCAGTCATATCCCACGGCAGAGTACGCAGAGATGGAACCAAGGTCGACCGCAGCCCCCACCCCCACGGCATCCATGCCGTCCGACAGCCCGGCGGAAAACCAGGGTGAAACCCAGGGTCCGAAACGCGGGCTGATCTTCGCCCTGGCCGCTGCGGCCGGGCTGGCCGTGGCCAACATCTATTACAACCAGCCCATGCTGGGCCTGATGGCGGCGGAACTGGGAACCGGGATCACCAGCCTGATCCCCACGGCCACACAGCTTGGCTATGCGGCGGGCCTTTTCCTGCTGGTACCCATTGCCGACATGGTCGAACGCCGGTCGCTGATCGTGGCCAGCTTCGCGGCACTTGCGCTGGCCCTGGCCGCTGCCGGGCTGGCGCCGGGGGCCGGCGCGCTGCTAGCGGCATCGCTGCTGGTCGGGCTGTTCAGTACCGTGGCGCAGCAGGTCGTGCCGCTTGCGGCCCATCTGGCCCCGCCGGCCCGCCGGGGTGCGGTGGTGGGCACGGTGATGTCGGGCCTGCTGTGCGGCATCCTGTTGAGCCGGACGGTCGCCGGCTTTGTGGCCAGCCATGGCGGCTGGCGGCTGATGTTCCTGGCGGCCATGCCCGTGGCACTGGCCATGGCGGGTTGGATGGCCCTGCGCCTGCCGCACAGCCGGCCGGAAGGTGGCCTGCGGTACGGTGCGGCCCTGGCGTCGCTGGTTCATCTGTGGCGGGAATTTCCGGCCCTGCGCCGGGCGGCAGCCACACAGGCGCTGCTTTTCGCCGCCTTCAGCGCCTTCTGGACCGTTCTGGCGCTGCGGCTTCAAGAACCAGACTTCGCGCTGGGGCCGGATGCTGCGGGGCTGTTCGGCGTCCTGGGCGTGGTGGGCATCTTGGCCGCCCCCCTGTCCGGCCGCATCGCCGATGGCCGGGGTCCCGGCATCGTGGTTCTGGCCGGCGCGGTGCTGACCCTTGCGGCCTGGATCATCTTCGGCCTGTTGCCAGGGTTGACCGGGCTGGTGATCGGTGTGCTGGTGCTGGACATGGCCGTGCAGGCGGCCCTGGTCGCCAACCAGCACATCGTCTATGCCCTGCGTCCCCAGGCACGGGCGCGGCTGAACACGCTTTTCATGGGATCCATGTTCCTGGGCGGTGCCTTCGGGTCCGCCACCGCCATGCAGGCCTGGCACCTTGGCGGCTGGGCAGCTGTCTGCCTGCTGGCCAGTGGCCTGTCGGTTCTGGCCGTGTTGTCACAGGCCCCATACCGGCGCCACGGCATCTGAAAGGGGCACCGGCATTTTTATGCCAAAGCAGCCCCGAACCAGAATGGATATTCCACAGAATGCCGTTAAGCGCCATTGCCGCGTTCCAGGCGCCAGGCCGATCATGGAACAGTCCAGATCGTGAACCGGAATAGGGTATCCATCCAGATGCGTGCCTTGCTGCGCCAGACGCTCCTGATCTCCACCATCCTGGCCGCTCCGGTGGCGGGGGCGGCCGATCCTTCCACCCTGTCGCTGGTGCTGAAACCCGGCATGGCGGACACAGCGGGTCATGTCCCGCATGTGGATGTGGAACTGGTCCTGCAGGGTTCACAGGCGAAAGAAGGCGCCGCCCTGTTCCGCCTGCCCACCGTGGCCAGCAATGTCGTCACCGTGGCCGACGATATCCAGGACCTGACGGTCAATGACAGCCGGGGCCCGCTGCCCGTCAGCAGCCGGGACGAGCCGGAACAGGGCCTGACGGCCTATCGCATCTGGCACGCGGCGCGTGATGTGCAGGGACCGGTCACCGTGCGATACCGCGCACCCGTCACCAACGCGCCGCTGGTCCGCGGCGCCGCCCCGCCCTTCAACCTGCGCAGCGAGACGGGCGGCTTTTCGGCGGCGGGCAACGCCTTCCTGATCCTGCCGGCCGATGACGGGCAGCATTACGACCTGTCGCTGCGCTGGGACCTGTCGGCACAGCCGGCCGGGGCCGTGGGCCTGTCCAGCCTTGGCATCGGTGACGCGACCCTTTCCGATCAGCCGGCCGAACGGTTGAGCGACGCCTATTACATGGCCGGCACGGTCGGAACCTATGGCCGCTCCGACGGGTATTTCGGCGGCTGGCAGGGAACGCCGCCATTCGATGCCGGGGGGCTGCTGGCCTGGGGCGACAAGCTCCATGGTTTCTATTCCCGGTTCTTCGGCGACAGCACGCCCGGCGCCTATGGCGTGTTCATGCGCCCCAATCCGGTCAATCCCGGCGGCGGGGTGGAGATGACCAACTCCTTCGCCCTGACCTTCGACGACAAGACGGACCTGGACGACCTGAAGCTGACCCTGGCGCATGAGATGCTGCACACCTGGGTCAACTCGCTGGACGAGCCCAAGGGGCTGCTATCCTCCTGGTTCGGGGAGGGGCTGGCTGTCTTCTACCAGCGCGCCCTGCCCTATCGTGCCGGCATGATCGATGCCGACCAGTTCCTGGCCGACCTGAACTACCATGCCGGCCGCTATTACACGAATGCCCTGGCCGGCACGCCCAATGACGACATCCCCCGGCAGTTCTGGGCCGATACGCGGGTGCGCGTGCTGCCCTATGATCGGGGCTCCATGTATTTCGCCAGCGTCGATCATGAAGTCCGCAGCCGGTCGGGCGGAGAACGGTCCCTGGACGACCTGGTGCAGGAGATGCTGACCCGGCGCAAGGCCGGCCACCCGCTGACACGCGGCGACTGGGAAGCGCTGGTCCGCCGCGAACTGGGTGAAAAGGGTGTGGCCGCTTTCACCGCCATGCTGGGCGGGGCCTTGGTGCTGCCGGCATCCGACGCCTTTGGAGCGGAATTCCGGCGGACAACGCGCAAGCTGCGGCGATACGAACTGGGCTTCGCGCCGACCGCCCTGACCAGCAGCCCGCGCATCGTTTCCGGACTGATCCCCGGCTCGGCCGCCGACAAGGCGGGCCTGCGCGACGGGGACGAGATCATGAAGCCCGTGGGCCAGGACGGGCTGCAGGGCCGCCAGGATGGCTGGCTGGTGCTGGACGTCAGGCGCGGCGGAGAACGGATGGAAATCCGCTATCAGCCACGCGGCGAAACGGTGGATGCCTGGCAGTGGGAACGGGTGCCCGGCCGCTGATGATGCCGGAACGGAAGAAGGCCGCCGGGCGATGCCGGCGGCCTTCGGTCTGTTGGGCCCGTGCGGCAGCCGGTCAGAACTGCTCCACGTCCATTTCCATCATGGACTTGCCGCCGGCCATCAGGCTCTTGAAGCGGAAATCCACCTCCGGCAGCATCTTCTCCACGAAGAAGCGGGCCGTCTTGATCTTGGCGTCGAAGAAGGCTTCCTTGCCGTCGGCGCCATTGGCCAGCTTGTCCTGCGCGACCTTCACCATCTTCAGCCACATCCAGCCCAGGGCGACCAGGCCGAACATACGCAGATAGTCGGCCGAGGCAGCCCCCGCCTCGTCGGGACGCGCCATGCCCTTCTGGGCGACGATGGCCGTGGCCTGCTGCAACTTGCCGAAGGCCTTGGCGACGGGGATCACGAATTCCAGCAGGGCCGGGTTCTCTTGGGATTGCTCCAGTTCCGCCTGCATGGGGTGGAAGAAGCGGCGCAGCAGACGGCCCAGGTTCTGCGGCAGCTTGCGGCCGACCAGGTCCAGGGCCTGGATGCCGTTCGCTCCTTCATAGATCATGGCGATACGGGCATCGCGCACGAACTGTTCCATGCCCCATTCGCGGATATAGCCGTGACCGCCATACATCTGCTGGCTGTTGGTAGCGACCTCATACCCCATGTCGGTGAAGTAGGCCTTCACCACAGGGGTCAGCAGGGCCACGAAATCGTCAGCCTCCTGCCGAACCACCGGGTCCGGGTGCTTTTCCACCAGGTCGATCATCATGCCGACCCAGTAGCCCAGCGCACGGGCGCCTTCCGTGAAGGCCTTGGCCTGCATCAGGTTCTTGCGCACGTCGGGATGGACGATGATCGGGTCCGCCGCTTTGTCCGGCGCCTTGACGCCCGACAGCGAACGGCCCTGGATACGGTCCTTGGCATAGGCGACGGCGTTCTGATAGGCGACGGCGCCCACGCCCAGCCCCTGCATGCCCACACCCAGGCGGGCGCTGTTCATCATGGTGAACATGGCGCGCATGCCCTTGTGCGGCTCGCCCACCAGCCAGCCCTTGGCGTCGTCGAAATTCATGACACAGGTGGCATTGGCCATGATGCCCATCTTGTGTTCGATGGACCCGCACATGACGCCGTTGCGCTGGCCGGGCTCGTTATCCTCGGTCGGCAGGAATTTCGGCACCAGGAACAGGCTGATGCCCTTGATGCCCGGCGGGGCGTCGGGCAGCTTGGCCAGCACCAGATGGATGATGTTGCTGGTCAGGTCATGCTCGCCGGCGGAGATGAAAATCTTCGTGCCGGTGATGTTGTAGCTGCCATCATCGTTGGGGACGGCCTTGGTCTTCATCAGACCCAGATCGGTGCCGCAATGCGGCTCGGTCAGGCACATGGTGCCGGACCATTCCGACGAGACCATCTTGGGCAGGTACCGGGCCTTCAATTCGTCGGTGGCATGGGCGCGGATGGCGTTCATGGCGCCATGGGTCAGGCCGGGATACATGGCAAACGCCATGTTGGCGGAACACATCAGTTCCTCCAGCACGAAGCCGACCGTGTGCGGCAGCCCCTGCCCGCCATAATCGGGATCGAAGGCCAGACCCTGCCAGCCGCCTTCGCGATAGGTCTCGTAGGCTTCCTTGAAGCCCTTGGGCGTGCGGACCACGCCGTTCTCGTAGTGGCAGCCTTCCTCATGACCGGAACGGTTCAGCGGCTGCAACACGTTCTCGCAGAGCTTGGCCGCTTCTTCCAGGACGGACGCGATCAGGTCGGGCGTCGCATCCTCGAAGCCCGGCAGCCGGGAAAGCTGCTCGGCATTCAGGACGTCGTTGAGGACGAAATTGATGTCTTCAAGCGGGGCTTTGTAGACGGGCATGGGAACTCTCCGTGTGGACCGCTACCGCGGCAGACCTTCATCCCCCCATAAGCCCGGCACCGGTTCAGGATTCGGGACATATCGGCAGACGGGGCACCTCGGGGCGTCGATAGGGTGGACGGAAGGGGAATAACGGCACTTTCCCTGCGAAAACTCTCAGGCACCAGACGCTCAACTGCCTCAACCGTCATCCCCGCGAAAGCGGGGATCCAGCATACGCGGCGCATGCCGCGACATGGGCCATATCGGCGCTGACCGCGCCTTGCGCTGGATTCCCGCATGCGCGGGAATGACGATAAAGAAGCGATAAAGAGGGTATCAAAGAGTTTCACGAGAAAGACAGGTAAGAGAAATTGGGAGCGGAGAGCCTGAGCCCACCGCCCCCTCAACCTCAGTTCCGCAGCGGCTTGCCGGTTTCCAGCATATGCTCGATGCGGTTGATGGTGCCGCTGGTCTTGGTCAGGGCCAGGAACCCCTCCCGCTCCAGCGTCAGCAGATCGTCTTCCGTCATCACCTGGGTGATGTCGGTGTTGCCGCCGGACAGGACGAAGCCCACGGCGTTGGAGACGACCACATCATGCTTGGTGGCCTTGCCCTGACCGGCGAAGCCTTCGACCGCCATGGAGAAGGCGGTGGCGGCGGCCGGACCCGGCAGGCGGATTTCCGGTTCCTGCGGCGGGGTGTAGTTCGCCGCCAGTTCCAGGGCCTTGGCCTTGGCATCGGCCAGCAGGCGATCCTTGTTGAAGGTGATGCCGTCGGTGGGACGCAGGATCAGCATGTCCTGCGCCTCGAACGCCGACTTGGCGACCTTGGCCGTGCTGATGGCCTCGAAGGCCGCCGACAGGGCCGGCATGGGGCCGCCCGGACGGCGCTTGTTGGCCAGATGGCGGATGACCATCTCCTTCGACCCACCCCAGCCCGGCAGGACACCGACGCCAACCTCCACCAGACCGGTGTAGGTCTCGGCATGGGCCTGCACGGCGGACGAATGGAGCAGCATCTCGCAGCCGCCGCCCAGCGCCATGCCCGTCGGGGCCGACACGGTGGGGAACGGTGCGTATTTCAAGGCCTTGTAGGTCTGCTGACCATCGGCGATCGAGGCTTCGATCTGCGGCCAGAGACCGATATTGATGGCAAACAGGGCCAGACCCAGATTGGCACCGACAGAGAAGTTCGCCGCCTCGTTATGGACGACCAGCGCCTTGTAGGAGCCCGACTTGCCATCGCCGATGATGCCCATGGCCTTGCGGATCATGGCCATGATGTCGGCGTCCAGCGCGTTCATCTTGGAGGTGAATTCCAGGCACAGCACGCCGTCGCCGATATCCCACAGGCTGGCCGAGCCATTCCTGGCGACCGGCTTGGACCCGCGCTTGATGTCGGTGAGCAGCAATACGCCCTCGGCCCGGCGAACCTCAGCATACTCGCCATCGGTGCCCAGGAACAGCAGCTTGGCGCCTTCCACCTTGTAGAAGGGACGGCCGGCCGCCACCTCCACCATGTGCGGGACCTGTTTGCCCTCGGCCTTCAGCTTCTCTGCGAACCAGCCGGTACCCAACTGGTCGATCAGCTCGAACGGGCCGGCCTTCCAGTTATAGCCCAGGCGCATGGCCTCATCGACGGCGGTGATCTGCTCGGCGATCTGCGGCACCAGGTCGGCAGCATAGGACAAGGCCTGCGACAGCACGCGCCAGGCGTACTCGCCGCCCTTGTCGTTGGTCTCCACCAGCGCCTTCAGCCCCTTGGCGGAGGCCGATGCCAGGCTGGCCTTTTCCGACGCGCGGTAGGCGCCGGTGGACAGGTCCAGGGCTTCCTTGATGCGGCGGCCATCCGCCGTCTTGGTCTGGCGGTAGAAGCCGCCCTTGCCCTTGCGGCCCGTATAACCGTCGGCAATCATCTTCGCGATCACCGGGCTTTCGCGGTGGATGCGGCGATAATCATCGTCGGCCGGCAGGGTCGACAGCAGCGACTTGGAGATCAGCGGCATCAGGTCCAGACCGACCAGATCGATCAGGCCGAAGGTGCCGGTCTTGGGAATGCCCATGGGACGGCTGGTGATGGCATCCGCCTCTTCCACCGTCAGGCCGCCATCCATCGCCTCGTTCACGGCGACGGCCATGAAATAGGTGCCGATGCGGTTGGCGATGAAGCCCGGCGTGTCCTTGCATTCCACCACGCCCTTGCCCAGCACCTTGTCGCAGAAGGCACTGACGGTTTCAAAGGCATCCGACCGGGTCTTCGGGCCCTTCACAACTTCCAGCAGGCGCATATAGCGCGGCGGATTGAAGAAGTGGGTGATGCAGAAGTCCGACGCGAACCGTTCGGACTGTCCATCCAGCAGGATGGACAGCGGAATGGTGGACGTGTTGGACGAGACGATGGAGCCGTCTTTGCGCACCTTGTCCAGCTTCTGGTACAGGTCGTGCTTGATTTTCGGGTTTTCCAGCACGGCCTCGACGATCCAGTCGACGTCGGCCAGCTTCTCCAGATCGTCCTCGATATTGCCGGGGGTGACCAGACGGGCCGCCTTCTTGTGCATGAAGGGGGCCGGATCGGTCTTCAGCATCTTCTCGATGGCCGTCTTGGCGACGACCGACCGGTCGCCCCCATTGTCCTTCACGGCCTGCGGAACGATGTCCAGCAGATAGACCGGGATACCCGCATTGGCGATATGGGCGGCGATGCCGCTGCCCATAACGCCGGCGCCGATGACGGCGGCTTTCTTGATGGTCATGGGGTTGTTCCTCCCGCCTTGCCGATCAGACCGCTTCCAGGATGGTGGCAATGCCCTGGCCGCCGCCGATGCACTGGGTGGCCAGCGCCAGGGACTTGCCCTCCCGCACCAGCAGGCTGGCGGCCTTGCCGGTGATGCGGGCACCGGTGGCGCCCAGCGGGTGGCCCAGCGCCAGGGCGCCGCCATCCAGGTTAACCTTGGCCGGGTCGAAGCCCAGTTCCTTGGCAACCGTCATGGACTGCACGGCGAACGCCTCGTTGCTTTCCACGATGTCGATATCGGCGATGGTCAGGCCGGCGCGGGCCAGCGCCTTGCGGGTGGACGGAACGGGGCCATAGCCCATGATGGTGGCATCACAGCCGGAAACCGCGATGGAACGGATCTTGGCCAGAACCTTCAGGCCATGGGCCTTGGCGAAATCCTCCGAACAGACCAGCGTGGCCGATGCCCCGTCGGTCAGGGGGGAAGAGGTGCCGGCGGTAACGGTACCGTTCTCCGCATCGAAGGCCAGCTTCAGGGTGGACAGGGTTTCCGCCGTGGTGCCGGGGCGGATGCAGCCATCCTGGCTCACCACCTTGCCGCCGGGCGTGGTGATGGAGACGATTTCGGCTTCCAGCCGGCCCTCGGCCTGGGCCTTGGCGGCCTTGGCATGGGACTGGACGGCATAGGCCTCCTGCTCGGCGCGGGAGAAGCCGAACTTCTTGGCCAGATTTTCGGCCGTGATGCCCATGGCCATGTAGGCACCGGGGTTGGCGGCATGCAGGGCCGCGTTGGGCATCGGGTTGTAGCCGCCCATCGGCACGCGGGACATGCTTTCCACGCCGGCGGCGATGAAGCAGTCACCCGCACCCATCGCAATGGCGCCGGCGGCCTGATGGATCGACTGCATGGACGATCCGCAGAAACGGTTCACGGTCGTGCCGGCCACCGACTGCGGCAGGCCCGCGATCATGGCGATCAGCTTGGCGACGTTGAAGCCCTGCTCCCCTTCCGGGAAGGCGCAGCCGACGATCAGGTCTTCCACCGCCGCGCCGTCAACGCCGGTGCGGGCCAGCAATTCCTTGACGACGGCGGCCGCCAGGTCATCCGGACGGACCTTCGTCAGCTCGCCCTTGTGGGCCACATGGAAAGGGGACCGGGCATAACCGGCAATGACGACGTTCTTCATGTCAGGGGCACTCCTCGCCTTCTAAGGTGGCTGTGGCCCGTCTTCGTCGGACGGTGCCGTCACGTTTATGGAAAATAAGGTAACCCAGGATCGATGATGGTGATGTGATCGTTCCGCCTCGGAAACCGTTCCGGGCGGCCTGTTCCCTGCCCGGCCTATTCGGTCTGCACCGGCACGCCCTTGGCGTGAAGATGCGTCACGATCATGCCGTCGATCTCATGCAATTCCTTCAGCGTCTGTTGCACATCGCGCAACTGCTGCTCCAGATGCACGATACGGTCGCGCGCCCGGCGCAGCAGATAGGTCATCTGCTCCACCTGCGCCTCGTCCGTGTCGTACAGGTCCAGGAAATCCTTGATCTCGCCGATGGAGAAGCCCAGCCGCTTGCCGCGGCAGATCAGCTTCAGCCGGGCGCGGTCGCGGTGGTCGTAAACGCGGGTCTGGCCGACACGCGCCGGGGAGATCAGCCCCTCATCCTCATAAAAACGCAGCGACCGCAGCGTCAGACCGAATTCCTCCGCCAACTGGCCGATCGTGAAGGTCTGCGCCCCGGCGTCGGCCGGCTTGGCCTGTTCGATGGTGTTCAGCATGCAACGGCCCTTGTCACTGACAGGAAGCTTACGTTTACGTAAAAGGTAAGTCACCCTTCCCAATACGTCAAGCGGTTTTTGCATGGCGGCCATCTGTGCGGCCCTGATGCTACATCTGGGGGTGGACAAGTGCCACTGCCAACCGCAACTCTCCCCGCCCCTGGCTTTTTTTCGATTTCGATGGGTTCGCGCGATGTCTGTGACGGGTGAAAAAGGTCCTTATGTGCTGGTGGTCCGGTGTCCGGACCGCAAGGGCATCGTGGCGGCGGTGTCGACCTATCTGGCGCGGCACGATGCTTCCATCACGGAATCGAACCATTTCAACGATGCCATCAACGACCTGTTCTTCATGCGCACGGTGTTCCGCGCCGACGGCCCGGAATTTCCCGATCTGGCAGCGCTGAAGGAAGGGTTCGCCCCCATCGCGGCTGCCCATGACATGCGCTGGGAACTGCATGACATGGGCGTGAAGCCCAAGGTCGTGATTGCCGTGTCGAAATTCGGCCATTGCCTTTACGATCTGCTGCACCGGCAGCGGTCCGGCATCCTGCGCATGGATATCCCGGCCGTGGTATCGAACCATGATGACATGCGCAGCTTTGTCGAATGGTCGGGCATCCCATACCACCACCTGCCCGTCGGCCGGGACAACAAGGCCGAGCAGGAGGCCCGCTTCACGCAGATCATCAAGGATAGCGGCGCCGATCTTGTCGTGCTGGCGCGCTACATGCAAATCCTGTCGCCGGAATTCTGCGACGTGCTGGAAGGGCGTTGCATCAACATCCATCACAGCTTCCTGCCCAGTTTCAAGGGTGCCAAGCCCTATCATCAGGCGCATGACCGCGGCGTCAAGATCATCGGTGCCACGGCCCATTTCGTGACCAGGGCGCTGGATGAAGGCCCCATCATCGAACAGGACATCCAGCGTGTGGACCATAGCCACACGCCGGATGACCTGGTGAACATGGGGCGCGACGTGGAATGTGCCGTGCTGGCCCGCGCCGTGAAGTGGCAGCTTGAACATCGCATCATCATGGACGGCAAGCGGACCGTGATCTTCCGCTGACCGGCGGCGGATCAGGCCGGGGTTCAGGCCAGCGTCGCGTTCAACCGCACCTCGGCGTTCAGCACCTTGGACACGGGGCACATGGCCTTGGCCTGCCCCGCCACCTCCTGGAACCTGTCGGCCGCGATGCCCGGCACCCTGGCCGACAGGGTCAGTTCCACCGCCGCGATCTTCCAGCCGCCGCCTTCGCTTTCCATGATCAGCACGGCCCCGGTCTTCAACTCGTCGGGCGGAAAGCCGGCCGCGGTCAGAAGAAAGGAAAGCTGCATCGAAAAGCAGCCGGCATGGGCCGCGGCGATCAGTTCTTCCGGATTGGTGCCCTTGCCGTCGCCAAAGCGTGCGACGAAGCTGTAGGGCACATTGGACAATGTGGCACTCTGCGTCGACAAGGTGCTGCTGCCATCCTTGCCCGTGCCATGCCAGACGGCATTGGCGGTGCGCTTGATCTGGGCCATACCCGCGTCTCCCCGCGATAAGGTTGTGTGGGATGAGGGTAGCACCAGTTCGTGACAGGGGGCAGCGGCCGAAAGCGGTTTTTATCGCAATCGGACGTATTTTATCTTTGGCTGGAAGGACATTGGGGTCGCGCAGGCGCCGCCGGAGCCGTTTCCGGGCAACCGAAAACAGCTAACGCCGCTTCTTCGTGTTCTTGCCGCCGAACTCGATCCCGCCCACATTCAGGCCGCCATCCTTGGTCTTGGCCGCCCCTTTCGTGCGGCCGCCCGGTTTCCTTTCCGGCTTCGCCGGGCCGCGGGGACGTTCCCCCTGGGCCGACGCGCGGATGGGGCTGGAACCGGGGGCAAGGCCCAGATCGATGGCTTCCAGCCGGCGGATCTCGTCGCGGATGCGGCCCGCCTCCTCGAACTCCAGATCGGCCGCGGCCGCACGCATCTTCTTTTCCAGTTCGGCGATGATGGTCTTGATATCCTTGCCGGCCAGGCCGATACCTTCGGCGGCACCGGTATCGACCTCCACCCGGTCGCCACGCTCATAGACGCTGCCCAGGATGTCGGCGATGTTCTTCTTCACCGATTCCGGCGTGATGCCATGTTCGGCGTTGTAGGCCAACTGCCTGGCCCGGCGGCGCGCCGTTTCCTCCAGCGCCGCCTTCATGCTGTTGGTTTCCCGGTCGGCATAAAGGATGGCCCTGCCTTCCACGTTGCGCGCGGCCCGGCCGATGGTCTGGATCAGGCTGGTCCGGCTGCGCAGATACCCTTCCTTGTCGGCATCCAGGATGGCGACAAGGCCGCATTCGGGAATGTCCAGCCCCTCGCGCAGCAGGTTGATGCCGATCAGCACATCGAACACCCCCAGCCGCAAATCGCGGATGATCTCGATCCGCTCCAGCGTTTCCACGTCGGAATGGATGTAGCGGACCTTGATCCCCGCCTCCATCATATATTCGGTCAGCGCCTCGGCCATCTTCTTGGTCAGCGTCGTGACCAGCACGCGCAAGCCCCGGGCCGTGACCTCCCGCACCTCCGCCATCACGTCATCGACCTGGGTATCGGTGGGCCGGATGATGACCTCCGGATCGACCAACCCCGTGGGACGCACCACCTGTTCGGTGAAGACCCCGCCGGTCCGTTCCATCTCCCAATCGCCCGGGGTGGCGGAAACAAAGACCGTCTGGGGCCGCATGGCGTCCCATTCCTCGAACTTCAGCGGCCGGTTGTCGGCGCAGGAAGGCAGGCGGAAACCATATTCCGACAGGGTCGACTTGCGCATGAAGTCGCCCCTGTACATGCCGCCGACCTGCGGCACCATCACGTGGCTTTCATCCACGATCAGCAGGGCTTCGGGCGGCAGATACTCAAACAGGGTCGGCGGCGGCTCACCGGGATTGCGGCCCGACAGGTAGCGGGAATAATTCTCGATCCCCGCGCAGGAGCCGGTGGCCACCATCATCTCGATATCGAAGGTGGTGCGCTGTTCCAGGCGCTGGGCTTCCAGCAGCTTGCCCTGCGGCACCAACTCGTCCAGCCGCAGCTTAAGGTCGCGCTTGATCTGTTCAACGGCCTGGAACAGGGTGGGCTTCGGCGTGACATAATGGCTGTTGGCATAGATGCGGACCTCCTTCATGGCGGCGAGCTTCTCGCCCGTCAGGGGGTCGATCTCGTGGATGGCCTCCAACTCGTCCCCGAACAGCGACAGGCGCCAGGCGCGGTCCTCCAGGTGGGCGGGGAAAAGCTCGACCGTATCGCCGCGCACCCGGAACGACCCACGCCCGAATCCCAGATCGGTGCGCCGGTACTGCAACTCCACCAGCCTTTGCAGGAAGGCCTGCCGGTTCAAATCCTGTCCCGTCTTCAGCGGGATGGTCATTTCCGAATAGGTTTCCACCGACCCGATGCCATAGATGCAGGAAACCGACGCCACGATGATGCAGTCCCGCCGTTCCAGCAGTGCGCGGGTGGCGGCGTGGCGCATGCGGTCGATCTGCTCGTTGATCGAGCTTTCCTTCTCGATATAGGTGTCGGTCCGGGGCACATAGGCTTCCGGCTGGTAGTAATCGTAATAGCTGACAAAATATTCCACGGCATTGTTGGGGAAGAAGCTTTTCATCTCCCCGTAAAGCTGGGCAGCCAATGTCTTGTTGGGGGCCAGGATCAGGGTCGGCCGCTGCACCCGCTGGATGACATGGGCCATGGTGAAGGTCTTGCCCGATCCCGTGACGCCCAGCAGGACCTGATCCTTCTCCCCCGCCAAAAGCCCCGCGGTCAGTTCCCCGATCGCCTGCGGCTGGTCGCCGGCCGGCGTATATTCCGACACCACGGTCAGCGGTTCCAGGAACGGCCGTTCCTCCACCGTGATGCGCCAGGGCAGCGCGGCATCGGGGGCGGCGGCGGACGGGGCGGCGGCGGGGGTGGCTTTCTGGCTCATGCCCCGTAATCTATGCCGCCCCGTGCCCCGGTGGAAGGGGGTATGATCCGTTTTTGTTCCCCATCACCATCCATCCGGTGACGGGATCATCCCGCCCGCCGGCCCTTGGGTGCGGGCGTGGCGGCGGCGGCCGAGCTTTGCTTCAGCGCCAGTGACAGGCTTTCCCAGGCGGCGTCCATCCCCTGGTTCTGGGCCCCGTCCTCCGCCACCATCTCCCGCACGAGACGGATCAGATCGTCGGGTACGCAGGCCGTCTTGACATTGGCGCTGACGAATTCCGCCGCCCGCGGAAAGACGCACATCACCCGGACCCGCACCAGCGGAAACCGGCCGCGGATGGCGGAGATCAGGGGATGAAGCTGCAGAACGGGATTGATGAAGGCACCGACCGTATGGTCCGGGCGCACATATTTCCAATGGCCGGCGTTCTGGGGACACCGCACCTGCCCCGCCACATCGGCCGGGGCGGAGGTGATCATCAGGATGCTGGCCGGCAGGCGAAGCACATGATCGACGCGGATCAGCCCCGCCTTGCCGCCATTCACCTTGATGTCGTTCAGCATGGGGTAGGAGAGTTCCTCCAACTCCATACGGCGCTTGAACAGCTCGGCATTGTACTGGCGGGCGGAAACCGGCTTCACCCGCTTGGGCTTGACCGAAAGCGCGAAGGTGACCACCAGGGTGATCACCACGAGGGCGATCGCCGAAAAGGTGATCAGGTCCACGACCGGGACCCCCAGGAATGTCGATATCTCCGTCAGCATAAAGGGGGGATACCGCAATATCGCCGTTTTGTCACGGGTGGGAGGCCGGCAATCCACCCGGAAAGGGTGCCGCCCACCCCTGTTCAAAACGCGCGCGTCCTATAACAATCCTGTGCTTGGCGACAATGATCGACCGCTTTAAGGTCCCTGCCCGGTCACAATATGTCCCGATCAGGGGCTGTCCCAACCAGGGGAAAATGAATGCCGTTCCTTGCCGACCGCCTGTCCCGCATCAAGCCCTCGCCCACCATCGCGGTGACGAGCAAGGCCCGCGCGCTGAAAGCCGCAGGCCGCGATGTGATCGGTCTGGGCGCTGGTGAACCCGATTTCGACACGCCGGAAAACATCCGCGCCGCCGGCATCCGCGCCATCGAGCAGGGCCAGACCCGTTACACCGACGTGGACGGCACGCCGGAACTGAAGAAGGCCATCTGCGCCAAGTTCGCGCGCGAGAACGGCCTGACCTATGCCCCGGATCAGGTGACGGTGGGCGTGGGCGGCAAGCAGGTGCTGTACAATGCCCTGATGGCCACCCTGAATGCCGGCGACGAGGTGATCATCCCCGCGCCCTACTGGGTGTCCTACCCCGACATGGTGCTGCTGGCCGAGGGAACGCCCGTATCCGTGGCCTGCCCGGCCGAGAACGGCTTCAAGCTGCTGCCCGCCGACCTGGAAGCGGCCATCACGCCGAAAACCAAGTGGCTGATCCTGAACAGCCCCTCCAACCCGACCGGCGCCGCCTATACCGGTGACGAGCTGAAGGCGCTGGGGGCCGTGCTGCTGAAGCACCCGCATGTGTACGTCATGACCGACGACATGTACGAACATCTCGTCTATGACGATTTCACCTTCACGACCATTGCCCAGGTGGTGCCGGAACTCTATGACCGCACGCTGACGGTCAACGGCGTGTCCAAATCCTATTCCATGACGGGCTGGCGCATCGGGTATGCTGCTGGCCCGAAGGCCCTGATCAAGGCCATGGGCGTGATCCAGAGCCAGTCGACCAGCAACCCGACCAGCATTTCCCAGGCCGCTGCCGTGGAAGCGCTGAACGGTCCGCAGGACTTCATCAAGGAACGGGCCGGTGTGTTCCAGAAGCGCCGCGATCTGGTCGTCTCCATGCTGAACCAGGCCGCCGGCCTGTCCTGCCCCAACCCGGAAGGCGCGTTCTACGTCTATCCGTCCTGCGCCGGCACCATCGGCAAGACGGCCCCGACGGGCAAGGTGATTGAAACGGACGAGGATTTCGCATCCGAATTGCTGGAAGCGGAAGGCGTCGCGGTCGTGCATGGCGCGGCTTTCGGCCTGTCGCCCTTCTTCCGCATCTCCTACGCCACCAGCACCGAAGTGCTGGAGGAAGCCTGCACACGCATCCAGCGCTTCTGCGCCAGCTTGACGTAAAAGCCGCCGCCGTTCCCCCGCAGAACCGGGGGAACGGCGCGCCGGTCACAGGAAAAGCGGTCAGGCCAGGATGTCCAGCAGCCGCTGGAAATTCTGCTGATCGGTCTTCATGATGGCCACACTGGCGCCGGCCGCCACTTCCGCCTGTTTCACGTCCAGGATGACGGCCGGGTCCAGATTGCCGGCGGCCACCTGGGCCGCCGCGGCCTGCATATCGGCCTGTGCGCCCGTGAAGCCTTGCAGTCCGGCACGGGTCAGGTCGGAAGGTGCGCTGGTGATGCTGCTGGTGATGCTGCTGATCGACATGGGCGACAGCATAGCATGGCCGGCATCACCGCGTCAGGGATGAAAGCAACCCGCCGACAGGGTAGGGTCAGTCGCACAACCGTAACGGAAACCACCGCCATGGACAGCATCGACCGCCAGGATATCGCCGCCGCCATGGATGCGCTGGGCCGCCGCGCCCGGGCCGCGTCCGCCATCGTGGCCGCCGCCCCGGCCGCGACGCGGGACCACGCGCTGCGCACTGCGGCCGCCCGGCTGCGTGAAACGCAGGCCGACATCCTGGCCGCCAATGCCATGGACATGGACGCCGCGGCCGAAAAGGGCCTGTCCGCCGCCATGCTGGACCGGCTGATGCTGAACCCCGCCCGGGTGGATGCCATCGCCCGCGGACTGGAGGAAATCGCCGACCGGCCCGATCCGCTGGGCACCGTCCTGGAACGCTGGGAGCGCCCCAATGGACTGCGGTTCGAAAAGGTGCGCGTGCCGCTGGGCGTGATCGGCATCATCTTCGAAAGCCGGCCCAACGTGACGGCCGATGCCGGGGGCCTCTGCCTGAAATCCGGCAATGCCGCCATCCTGCGCGGCGGGTCGGAGAGCTTTCACACCGCGCGCGCCATCCTGGCGGCACTGCATGCCGGGCTGGATGCGGCCGGGCTGCCCCGTGACGCCATCCAGATGCCGTCCACCACCGACCGTGCCGCCGTGGGTGCGATGCTGACCATGACCCGCTGGATCGATGTCGTCATCCCGCGCGGTGGCAAGTCGCTGACGGGGCGGGTCGCTGCCGAGTCGCGCGTGCCGGTGATCTACCACCTGGATGGCATCTGCCATGTCTACCTCGACCGGGCGGCCGATGCCGATAAGGCGCGGCGCGTCACGCTGAACGCCAAGATGCGCCGCACGGGCATCTGTGGTGCGGCAGAAACGCTTCTGGTTCACAAGGATGTGGTGGCCACCCTGCTGCCCGCCGTGCTGGCGGACCTGTTCCAGGCCGGCTGCGAGATCCGCGGCGATGCGGCCGTCCAGGCGCTGGACGCGCGCGTCCAGCCGGCGACCGATACGGATTGGGACACCGAATATCTGGATGCCATCCTGTCGGTGAAGGTCGTGGACGATGTGGACGCGGCCATCGAGCATATCGCCCGGCATGGCAGCCACCATACGGACAGCATCGTGACCGAGGACGATACCGCTGCCGCCCGCTTCCTGTCGCGGGTGGACAGTGGCATCGTGCTGCATAATGCCTCCACCCAGTTCGCCGATGGCGGGGAGTTCGGCTTCGGGGCGGAAATCGGCATTTCCACGGGCAAGCTGCATGCCCGCGGCCCCGTGGGGGCGGAGCAGTTGACCAGCTACAAGTATGTGGTGCGGGGCGATGGGCATACGCGGCCCTGACCGCCCTGCCCCGCCCGCCACGCATGGCGGCACCGGCCGCACCCCGCCCAGACCGCTGGCCAACGGCCTTTGGCGGGGCTTGAGGATCGGCCTGCTGGGGGGGTCATTCAACCCCGCCCATGAAGGCCACCGGCACATGTCGCTGATGGCGCTGAAGCGGCTGGGGCTGGATCAGGTCTGGTGGCTGGTCAGCCCGCAGAATCCGCTCAAGCCCCTGGACGGGATGGGGAAATTGCAGGACCGCATCACCCGCGCGCGCGCCGTGGCCGCCCATCCGCGCATTATTGTCAGCGACATCGAAACGCGGCTGGGCACCCGCTTCACGGTGGACACGCTGGCCGCGCTGAAGACCCGTTTTCCGGCCACCCGCTTCGTCTGGCTGATGGGGGCCGACAATCTGGTCCAGGTGCCGCGCTGGCGGTCCTGGACCCGGATATTCACCACGGTGCCGGTTGCAGTCTTCCCCAGACATCCCTATTCTACGCAGGCGCTGGGCGGCAAGGCTTCCCGGCGATTTGCCGCTATGCGTGTCGATGCGCGGCGGGCGCCCGGTCTGGCCGACCTGCCGCCGCCCGCCTGGGTCTTCCTGGAAGCCCCGCTGCATCCCGCATCGGCAACGGCCATCCGGCAACAACGGGCGGCCGGGACCCAGGCAGTTGAGACCCGCTAAGGATTGATGTAGGTGACCCAGATCGTGAGTGCAGAAAATACCCCGCAGCCGGTGGCCGGCGCCGTTGCCGCCCAAGACATGCCGGAGCGCACCCTTGAACTGATCCTGTCCGTACTGGACGAGGACAAGGCCGAGGACACGATCACCATCGACCTGCGCGGCAAGACCAGCATGGCCGACTATCTGGTCGTCACGACGGGCCGGTCGGCCCGCCAGGTGGGCGCCATGGCCGACCATCTGGTGCGCCGCCTGCGCGACCTGGGCATCCATGCCGGCAATCCGGAAGGCTATCCTCAGTGCGACTGGGTGCTGGTCGATGGCGGCGACGTGATCGTGCATCTGTTCCGGCCGGAAGTGCGCGCCTTCTATTGCATCGAAAAGATGTGGGGCGTGGAGCCGCCGGCCTCGCTGAAGGCGCTGACGGCCGGGTTCGACGGCGGGCCGGCGCAGTAATGCGCCTCTGGCTGGCCGCCGTCGGCAAGGCAAGACCTGGCCCTGCCCGCGACCTGTTCGAGGAATACAAGGCCCGGATCGCGTGGCCCTTCACCCTGCGCGAGGTGGAAAGCCGCAAGCGGCTGGAAGGGGACGAGTTGAAGCGGGCAGAGGCCGAGCTTCTGCTGGCCGCCCTTCCCGCCGGCGCCACGCTGGTGGCGCTGGACGAGCGCGGGCGCATGATGGGATCGGAGGATTTCGCCGCCCGCATGGGCCAGTGGCGCGATGCCGCCGTAGGGGATCTGGCTTTCGTGATCGGGGGGGCGGACGGGCTGGATGCCGGCATCCGGCAAAGGGCCGCCCTGGTGCTGGCCTTCAGCCCCATGACATGGCCGCACATGATGGTGCGCGGCATGCTGGCCGAACAGCTCTACCGCGCCCAGCAGATCCTGGCCGGTCATCCCTACCACCGCGCCTGATACGCGCGCATGGGCGCTCAACACGCCAATCAGGTGGCGGATGAGGAGTTCCACCTGCCGCCGTTGGCATGACAGTCCGCCTGCCACTCTTCCCGTCCAGGCACAAGGGCGCCGGGCCATTCAGAAAAGCTGAAGCTGGTCACCCACCGCCGGTGGCACACGGAAGCGGGAACAGTCCATGTCCCAGCGGCGGGCATTCAGACCCAACCGCCTCGCCGCCAGCCTGAACCGCTGACGCAACAGTTCGGCATAGGGGCCCGTCCCCTTCATGCGGGTTCCGAATGCGGACCGGTAGAGCGCGCCGTCACGGGACTGCCGGATCAGGGACAGTACCCGTTCTGCCCGGTCCGGATAATGCGCCCGCAGCCATTCCTCGAACAGTCCGGCAATTTCCAATGGCAGGCGCAGCAGGATGTAGCTGGCGCCACCGGCCCCCGCCCCGGCTGCCGCTTCCATGATGTCTTCCAACTCATGATCATTCAGGGCCGGGATCATCGGACTGGCCAGGACGGTCACGGGGATGCCGGCCGCCGCCAGGGTGCGCATGGTCTCCAGCCGCCGCCCCGGCGTGCTGGCCCGCGGCTCCATGCGACGCGCCAGATCACGGTCCAGCGTCGTCACGGAAAGGGCGACGCGCGCCAGCCCCATGGCCGCCATAGGGGCCAGGATGTCGATATCACGGGTGACCAGCGCCGATTTCGTGATGATGCCGACGGGCTGGTTGAAATCGCGGCAAACCTCCAGGATCTGGCGGGTGATGCCTTCTTCCCGCTCGATCGGCTGATAAGGATCGGTGTTGGCCCCCAAAGCCAGCGGCTGACAGCGGTAGGAGCGGGACCGCAGTTCCCGCGCCAGCAAGGCCGCCCCGTCGCGCTTTGCGAACAGCCGCGTTTCAAAATCCAGGCCCGGTGACAGGCCCAGATAGGCATGCGTCGGCCGCGCAAAGCAATAGACGCAGCCATGCTCGCAACCGCGATAGGGGTTCAGGGAGAAATCGAACGGGACATCGGGGGATTCATTGCTGTTGATCACGCGGCGCGCATCGTCGGGCAGGACGGTCGTGCGCAGCGGCGGCTCCGGCTCATGCGCGCGCGACCAGCCATCATCCACCAGCACCCGCTTTTCCCGCTCGAACCGGGAGCTTTCGTTGCTGACCGCAGCGCGCCCCTTGACCGGCGTGCCCTGCAACTCATCCATCCGGCACCCCCATTTAAGAACATAAAGTGAACATATCAGATAGCCGGCGGGAGCGCCAGGGGCCCCGTGGCGAGCGGCCCGCCTCCACAGCAGGGCGACAGCACCACCGGCCCGCTGCCGCCAGGTCTTGATGATATTGCGGAGAAATCGCCAGCCGGACCCTCCAAGATGGAGACACGGGCGAATGGCCGGCATAGTGAACCCGGTTGGCAGTTCCCGCGATGAAAACGGTCGCGGACTGTCATCTGCACGGCGTCGTTATCCGCACCGAAACGATCGGTGTTGGCTGAAGAAGGCTGCTGCCGTCCCGCAAGGGATCAGGTTCGGGTGTCAAGCGATATTGGGCCAAGCCCTCACACGGCCCTGCGAGCCCGAAGCGTCTGCTTGAACAATTCGAAGGCCGTCGTACCCCGCCGAGCGGGGTAATAGAGATGGTAGCCGGCGAACGGCTCGCACCAGGGTTCCAGCAGGCGGATGAGACGACCATCGGCCATCGGCGCGGCAACCAGATCCTCCAGAACGTAGAGGATGCCGAAACCCTCCAGGGCGGCAGCCACCAGCAGGTCAGCGTCGTTGAACACCGGCCCGCGCCCCGGGCTGATCTTCATCGCATGACCGTTGCGTTCGAACGACCAGCAAGACAGCTCGCCATACGCATCGCGGTAGGCGATACAGCGATGCGCCACCAGATCGGCCGGCTCCTTCGGCGCCGGATGGTCGTTGAGATAGCCGGGGGCGGCCACAACCGCAACGCGAAGCGGCGGGCCGACGGCCATCGCGATCATGTCCTTCTCCAGCCGCTCACCAAGCCGGATACCCGCATCGTAGCGGCCCGCGACGACATCGGTCATCCCGCTCTCCACGCACACCTCCACCTCGATGCCGGGGTGGAGGCGCATGAAGGCGGGCAGCATCGGCCACAGCACTGTATCGGCTGCATGTTTGCCTGTCGTGATCCGGACGGTGCCGATCGCGGCGCCTCGTGCCTGTGACAGCGCCTCGATCTCCTCGTCCAGCCCGGCCAGTGCCGGCGACAGGGTGGCAAGCAGGCGCTCGCCGGCAGCGGTCGGGGCGACGCTTCGCGTCGTGCGGGAAAGCAGACGAAACCCGAGTTGGCTCTCCAGCCGCTTCATGGTCTGGCTCAATGCCGACTGCGTGACGCCGAGACGCCGCGCGGCACGTGTGAAGCTGCGGTCGGAGGCGATTGCCGCGAAAACGGCGAGGTCGCCGAGCTGATCCGGACGCATTGATAAATCCTGCTACTTGGGCCCATTACTTATTAGCCAATTATCTTGATCAATTAGCATAGCTACATGACCCTCGACAGTGGAAGAAGGAGCGAGGAGCAGGCCATGGGCAAGATCTGGCTGGTGACGGGCGCAAGCCGGGGGCTTGGACGCGAGATTGTGCGGGCGGCACTCGATGCAGGCGACACGGTCGTGGCAACGGCGCGCTCCGCCGATGCAATGCGCGATGCCTTCGGGGGCAAACCCGATCGCCTCCACCCCCTCGCGCTCGATATAACCGATGCCGACGCGGCGAACGCGGTCGCCATAGAGACCACAGAGCGCTTCGGTGCTATCGACGTGCTGGTCAACAATGCCGGCTATGCCGAACTGGGGTTCTTTGAGACCTTCACCGATGAGGCGGTGCGGCGCCAGTTCGAGGTCAATCTGTTCGGCACGATGAACGTCGCGCGCGCCGTGGTTCCTCAGATGCGCGCACAGCGCTCAGGGCTAATCGTCACCATCTCGTCGGTCAGCGGGCTGGTTTCCAACGGCGGTGGGGCGGTCTACTCAGCATCGAAGTTCGCGGTCGAGGGATGGATGGAGGGCTTTGCGCAGGAATTGGCACCGTTGGGTGTCCGCTCGCTTCTGGTCGAGCCTGGCATGCTGCGCACCGACTTCATGGACCAGAAATCGGCGCGCTTCGGCAGCATCGACATTCCAGACTATGCCGAGGCGATCGCGCAGTATCGCGCGTTCGTGGACGGGCCCACGGCAACCAACCGGGCGATCCAAAGCTGCTCGCCGCGCGGATTGTGGCGCTTGCTTCGCAGAGCGAGGCACCGTCGCGGTTCGTGTTCGGCGAGGACGCCCGGCAGTGGGTCGGCGCGAAACTCGACCAGTTGCAGAAGGAGATCGCGCAGTCCGCCGATCGCAACTGATATCGCCGGCATGAATGACTGACCTTTGGCCACTCGTTCATGCCCTTCAGTTTCATGCCCAATCGCCAGCCCCCCATGCGTGGGCTCTGGCCTTCAGGATTTAGCGGGCTGTCGCGTAGAGCCAGCGGTTCTGCATGCCAATTGGGGAGGTGCGGCGATCGGCGGCACTATCGCACCCACTATCGCGCCATAGAGGGGAAAGTGGCGGTGATGGCGGAAGAGGTGGGATTCGAACCCACGGACGGCTCGCACCGTCGCTGGTTTTCAAGACCAGTGCCTTAAACCACTCGGCCACTCTTCCGCAATTATCCGGACGGGGCCGGATGTGGTGCACAGGGCTAGCCGAACTTGCGGGCCAGGGCAAGCCCCAGTTTCATCTCCGGGCGACATCCGGCATGGCGGGTGGGAGAGCGCCCCGGCGGGGTCGCTGGTCGCCCTTGCCTTAGGGTTAATATACTGTTTACGCTATTGCGGCGCGGTAGGGCGCGGCTGCACGAAGGGGTTATGCACCCATGCATGGTGACGACGCGGATGACCTCTTCGCACCAGAGGATGAGGTTGCCGGCCCGGCCGCCGGGGCCGGGGGGGAGCAGCCCTGGCCCGTGCTTGTCGTCGATGATGACGAGGAAGTGCATATCATGACCCGGCTGGTGCTGGGCCGGCTGACCTACAAGGGGCGGCCGCTGGAACTGCTGTCGGCCCGGTCAGGTGTGGAAGCGGATGCCATATTCCGTCGGCGCGACGATATCGCCGTGGCACTGCTGGATATCGTCATGGAGACCGATGATGCCGGCCTGCGCCTTGCCCGGCGCATCCGGGACGATTTCGCCAACAGCGACGTGCGTCTGATCCTGCGCACGGGCCAGCCGGGCCAGGCGCCCGTGCGCGACGTGATCGTCAATTACGACATCAACGATTACAAGTCGAAGACCGAGCTGACGGCCGAGAAGCTGTTCATCACCATCATCACGGGCCTGCGCTCTTTCGACAATATCCGCAGCGCGCGCATGGCGGAAAGCGCCAGCCGGCTGAAATCCAGCTTCCTGGCCGCCATGAGCCATGAAATCCGCACGCCCATGAACGGGGTCCTGGGCATGCTGGAACTGCTGTCGCTGACGGGGCTGGACAGCGACCAACTGGAAATGCTGTCCACGGCCCAGGTATCGGCCGGCGCCCTGCTGCGCATCATCGACGATATCCTGGATTTCTCGAAGATCGAGGCAGGCCGTATGGATATCGACCACCAGCCCGTCGACATCCCCGCCATCGTGGAGGGGGTGGCCGACATGCTGGCCCTGCAGGCCCGCAAGAAGGGACTGGTCCTGGATATCCATGTCGATCCGGCGATCCCGCCTTGCCTGCTGGGCGATCCCGTGCGGCTGCGCCAGATCCTGTTCAACCTGGCCGGCAATGCCGTGAAGTTCACCGACCATGGCAGCTTGCATATCCGGGCGGACCGTACACCGGACCCGGCGCCCGGCCGGGTTCGACTGCGTTTCACGGTGCGCGACACAGGCATCGGCATCAGCACCGAACACCAGGCCCGGCTGTTCCAACCCTTTGTGCAGGCGGAAACCTCCATTGGCCGGCGCTTCGGCGGTACGGGCCTGGGCCTGTCGATCAGCCAGCGGCTGGTCCACCTGATGCACGGTGCCATCGGGCTGGACAGCGTGCCCGGCCGCGGCTCCACCTTCTGGTTCACGCTGGAGCTGGATGCGGCCGAGGGGGTGCAGGCGGGGACGGCTGCGCTTGCCGCCCCGCCACTGGCCGGGCTGGGCGTGGGGCTGGACATAACCGACCCGGACTTGGCGGAAACGCTGGCCGCCTATCTGGTGCGGGACGGGGCCGTGCTGCTGGATACCCACCGGCCGGATGTGCAGGTGCGGATCGCCATGGCCGGCACAGGCCCCCTGCCATCCTCGACCAGTGCCCTCGCGCTGTCCGAAACAATTCCCGCACCTTCCGGCGGCGGCCCCGCACTCGTCCTGATCGCCGATGGGGAGGCGCGATGGCCCTGCGAGGGGCTGGTGGCGGATGGCCGGCTTCTGCTGTCCCGCCCCATTCGCCGCGCAGCCCTGCTGCGGGCTGTCGCCGTGGCGGCAGGGCAACCGGTGGCGGAACCGGCCGCCCTCCGGACCGGCCCTGTCAACCGTCCGCCGGTTCCCGGCCCGGCGGAGGCCGCGGCCAGCGGCCGCCTGATCCTGGTGGCGGAGGACCAGAAGGTCAACCAGATGGTCATCCGCCGGCAGTTGGAACAGCTTGGCCATGCCTGCGAAATCCATGGCGATGGCGTTGCCGCCCTGGCCGCTTGGAAGCCGGGCGCCCATGGCTTGCTGCTGACCGACTGCAACATGCCGGACATGGACGGGTATGAACTGACGGCGGCCATCCGCGCGCGGGAAGCGGCCGGCACCCTGCCCCGCATGCCCGTCATCGCGCTGACCGCCAACGCCATGGCAGGAGAGGACCAGCGCTGCCTGAATGCCGGCATGGATGATTTCCTGGCAAAGCCGGTGGATCTGGCTCAGCTTCAGCGCTGTCTGGAACGCTGGATGGGTCCCGTCCCCGAGCCGTCGGACACAGCGCGGGCCACCGGCCCCGACAGCCCACCGGCACCGGCCATCTTCGACCCCGCCATCACCATCGACCTGTTTGGCGGGCTGGACGGGGAGGCCGCGGCCTTCCTGGAAGAATTCCGCCGATCCTTGCGCGACCTGTCCACCGCAGCCCTGCGCGCGCTGCAGGACGGGGACAGGGAAAAGGCGCGCGGTCGCGTCCATGCCCTGGCCGGTGTGGCCAAGAATGGCGGCGCCCCGGCGCTGGGGGTGCTGGCCGACCGGGTCGAAGCCGCCCTGAAGGAAGGAAGGACGACCGAGGCGGGTATCGATGCCATAAAGATACCCGGTATGATTGATGAGGTTGTTGCCGCGATCGGCACGCTGTAGTCAACTAGGCGAGCGGGTTGCAGGAGTGCAGCGCGGCACAAGCATGGCGTGGGTCGGCGGGCATGGCACGCGCTGTCCCGTGCGGGAAGTGCGCGCCATGCTGAAAGTACAGACACCATTTGGGAGGGCTCATGTCGGTCTATGTCACCTTCAGCCGGATGAACGCCCTGATCGTGGAGGACCAGGCCTTCATCCGGACGGTCGTGTCCCGCATTCTGAAGCAGTTGGAATTCAATCAGATATGGGAAGCGGATGAAGGGACGACCGGGCTCGGCCTGGCACTGGAGCGCAAGCCCGACATCATCATCTGCGATATCGAGATGGCGCCCATGGATGGGCTCACCTTCCTGCAGAATCTGCGGCAGCAGGAGGAACTGGGCCGCCGCACCCCTGTCATCTTCCTGACCAACCACGCGCAGAAGGACATGGTGCTGAAGGCCCGCGACCTGGGCGTGAACGCTTTCATCGCCAAGCCCGTGACCGTGATCGGCCTGCGGGAGAAACTGGCCGTGCTGCTGGGCTCGCGGCGATGACGCAACCGGTGGTGCGGTTCCACTGGCAGGGGTTCGACGGCTTCGATGCCCTGTCCTTGTACGACATGCTACGATTCCGGCAGGACATCTTCATCGTGGAACAGAATTCCGCCTATCCGGACCTGGACGGGCTGGACCCGGCCTGCGATCACCTGCTGGCCTGGGACACCGATGGCCGCATTGCCGGTTATCTGCGCGCCTGCGGACCCCATGCCGGGCAGCCGGCTTTCCTCGGCCGCATCGCCATCGCCCCTGCCCATCGTGGGGGCGGGCTGGGACGGCGTCTGGTGACGGAGGGTATGCGCCACATGGCCGGGCAGCATCCCGGCCAGCCGATCCGCATCGGCGCGCAGCAGCATCTGGCCCGATTTTATGAAAGCTTCGGTTTCCGCACGATGGGCGCACCTTATGACGATGGGGGCATCGCCCACGTCACAATGTGGCACGGATTAAAGGGATAGGCCGCACCTTGTTCGGCGGCGACTGCCGCCACCCGGACGTGCCGCGTCGCCCAAGCTGCCAGACGGCAGCGCCGGCAAAGGAGGGCGGTGATCGAACACGATCAGCGAGATTTGGTGTCAGGCTTTACCCGAAGGCCCCCTGCCCTCTACGCCACCATTCCATCATCCACCAGATGGCAGCAGGAATATCTGACCGGGATAGATTAGGTCGGGGTCGCGGATCTGGGCCTGATTGGCATCGAAGATGACGGTATATTGCAGTCCTTCGCCATAGGTGCGGCGGGCAATGGCCCAGAGATTGTTACCCGGCACAACGACCACGGCCCGACCCGCCAATGCCTGTTCGGGGATCGGCTTCTTGTCAAAATTCACCTCGGCCCGGCTGACCACCTTGCTGTCGGGACCGACCTGATCGACACGCAGGCTGTATTGTCCATCCTCCAGCCCGCGTTCCGGCGTGAGGGCCCAGCGGCTGTCTTCGCCCACCGTCGTCCGGCCGATCAGCGTGTTCTGGAGATAGAGCATCACCTCCGTCCCCGGCTTGGCCTTGCCACCCACCGTCACCTTGCCGCCGCGATCATAATCGATCGTATCGATTGTCACTTCGCCCGCAGGCCGCGGGGCACCATCCTGCTCGCCCGAGCGCGGGGCCTGCAGCACGCGGCTACCACCGCCGTCGGACAACACGGCAAGGGCCCCACCCTCTGCACGCCGACCGGCCAGATCACGGTCACGGTCCGGCACGGCCAGGACGACCGTGGCCTCACCCCTGGTCAGGGTGCCATCCGTGGCCACCTGCTCCAGCCGCAATTCCCGTGCGCCGGGTTCCAGCGGGTCGGACGGCAGGAAAACCCATTCCCCCCTGCCATCGGCCACGACGCCGCCCAACAGCGTATCGCCATCCAGGATGCGCACCGTGGCCCCGGGCAGGGCCCGGCCGGCGATCACGGCCGATCCGTTCACCTCCACCCGGACCACATCGAAGGCAGGCAGGCTGACGGATCGGGCAGCCGGCGCCTGCGCAGCCGGTGTGCCTGCGGGACCATCCGCCGCCGGTCGCATCTGCCATGCCACGGCACCGATGGCAACAACAGCAAGAGCGGCCAGGGGGATAAGAATCTTGCGGTCCACGGGCATGGTCACCTTGATCTTGCCGGGCGGGGGTGAAGGAAGGGGGAAGAGAGGCCCCGAGGGTCAGGCGAAGCTGACCAGTCCCCATATGGCGGTAATGGATATTGCCGCGACAAGCGCGGCCCGTACAAGCGAAACGATCCGGGGAGCCGGAATGTTCCCGGGCAGGTTCATGCGTCCCGTCACCATGGGCCGAACCAGATCCAGCCGCTTCCACAGCGCATAGAGCAGAATGGCCGCGACATGCAGGCCGACAATGATCAGCAGGATATCGAAATTGGTCATGTGGATGGTGCGCATCAGCGACGACACCGACCCGGTGACATAGGGAACCAGCGGGCCATCGGTCAGGATGCCATCGCTGGTGAACAGGCCCGACCCGGCCTGCACCGCCACCACGGCCAGCAGCGCCAGCACCGACAGCGCACCCAGCGGATTATGGCCGGCATGGGGTGGCAGGCGACCGGGCGCCCGCAACTCCCGCAGGTGCCCCATGATGGCCGACGGACCGCGCACGAAGCTGGCGAACCGCGCCGTCTGGGACCCGACCAGCCCCCAGATCAGGCGGAACAGGACCAGCGCCAGGACGGCATAGCCAAAGCGCATGTGCCAGTCGAACGCCCCTTCCTCCCCCGTGATCCAGGCGCCGGCGATGCAAAGCACCAGCAACCAGTGGAACAGGCGGGTCGGCAGATCCCAAACCAGCGTCTTGCGCATCCTGCGGCCTCCTTGACACATGCCTTCATGCTACCGCGGGCGGCCCCCTACCGGATTGCGGAGGACCGCCCGCGCCGGCACATTACTCGCGATAGGCGTCGTGGCAGGCCTTGCAGCTTCCCCCCAGCTTGCCGACCTGGTCCCCGATGGCCGCCTTGTCGCCGCCGGCCGCCGCCACGACGAAGGCTGCCGCCTCAGTCTGGAACGCCGTGGTCTTGGCCTTGAAATCGTCCGGGTTGGTCCAGATGCCGGGCTTCGCCTCGCTCTTGCCCAGACCGGCGGCCGTGCCCTCGGGCCACCAGCCGGGGAATGCCTTCGCCACGGCATCGATGGTGGCGGCGGCGGCCTGCACATCGGCCGCCGTGCCGCGCCCGTCGCGCACAAAGCCGGCCGCGGCCTTCATGGCGTCGCCGGCCTTCTTCAATTCGGTCTTGCGGGCCTCCACCACGGCCAGCGGGTCCTGCTGGGCCTGCGCGCCGGCCACGAAACCGGCCAGGCTGGCCGCTGCGACAATGCCGGCCACCATGGTGCCGAAACGATGCTTCATCACTCAACTCCTCCGTCATGCGGTGCCGCGGACGCCCTGTGGGTCGGCCCGGCCGGGGGTAACGGCGGCCCGATCCGCCTCGGGAACACCATCGGGTGAGATGGGGTGCGCTTGTGTCCCGTCAACAGATGGTGTAGGGCCGAAGGGATCGATGGCGCATCCTGATCGCAACCGCGAGCAGAGTGCCCGCTGTCGGGGTCAATTTGCAAGCCGCTGCCAAGGGGTCGCGGCATTGTCTGTAGAGGAAAGCAGCACCACCATGTCGTCCATCCGTAGCGTCTGTGTTTATTGCGGTTCCTCCGACTTCGTTGCCGACAGTTTCAAGGAGGCCGCGCGCCAGACCGGTACGCTGCTGGCCCGCAGCGGATTCGACCTTGTCTATGGCGGTGGCCGGGTCGGCCTGATGGGGATCGTCGCCGATGCCGGCCTGTCGGCCGGTGCCAAGGTCACCGGCATCATCCCCGATCACATCAAGCGCTACGAGGTCGATCACCTGGGCCTGACCGAACTGATCGTCGTGGAGAGCATGCACACCCGCAAGCGGATGATGGTGGAGCGGTCCGACGCCTTCGTCATCCTGCCGGGCGGCATCGGCACACTGGATGAGATGTTCGAGATCATCACCTGGCGACAGCTCCGTCTGCATGGCAAGCCGGTGATCATCGTCAATATCGACGGGTTCTGGGACCCGCTGCTGGCCCTGCTGGACCACATGACGCTGACGGGTTTCATGCGCAAGCCCAACCTGCCGGGCGCGGAGGATCGCCTCTACCACGTGGTCGACAGCGTGGAAGAGGTGCCGCCCCTGCTTGCCCGCCTGACGGAGGCGGCGCATAAAGTCAAAAGTGAAAAGATGTAAGGGGCCGGGCATTGCCAATGCCGCAGCCCAGCCACGCGGATCGATACGAAAATTACCAGGGCCGGTCCGGTTGCGACCGGCTTGCGAATAGGCTTTATTGACAACCGCCGGACCGGCCGCTGGATCGCCGCCGGCACCCCTCACCCATGGGAGAGCGCCTCCATGACGAAGATCAAAGTCGTCAATCCGATCGTGGAACTCGACGGCGACGAAATGACCCGCGTGATCTGGCAGTTCATCAAGGACCGCCTGATCCTTCCGTACCTGGACGTGGATCTGAAATACTACGACTTGGGCGTCGAATATCGTGACGCCACCGACGACAAGGTCACCGTCGAAGCCGCCGAGGCCATCAAGCACTACGGCGTTGGCGTCAAGTGCGCCACCATCACCCCCGACGAAGCGCGGGTGACGGAATTCAACCTGAAGCAGATGTGGCGCTCGCCGAACGGCACCATCCGCAACATCCTGGGCGGCACGGTGTTCCGTGAACCCATCATCTGCAAGAACGTGCCGCGCCTGGTGCCGGGCTGGACGCAGCCGATCGTCATCGGCCGCCATGCCTTCGGCGACCAGTACAAGGCCACGGACTTCATCATTCCCGGTGCCGGCCGCCTGTCCATCACCTTCACCAGCAAGGACGGCACCAGCAACATCCGCCACACGGTCTTCGATTTCGACGGGCCGGGCGTGGCGATGGGCATGTACAACGTGGACGAATCGATCCGCGGTTTCGCCCGGGCCTGCATGAATTACGGCCTGCTGCGCGGCTATCCGGTCTATCTGTCCACCAAGAACACGATCCTGAAGGCCTATGATGGCCGCTTCAAGGACCTGTTCCAGGAAGTGTTCGAGACGGAATTCGCCGACAAGTTCACGCAAGCCGGCATCACCTACGAACACCGCCTGATCGATGACATGGTCGCCTCGGCGCTCAAGTGGTCTGGCAACTTCCTGTGGGCCGCCAAGAACTATGACGGCGACGTGCAGTCCGATCTGGTGGCGCAGGGCTTCGGCAGCCTCGGCCTGATGACCTCCGTCCTGATGACCCCCGACGGCAAGACGGTGGAGGCGGAAGCCGCCCATGGCACCGTGACCCGCCATTACCGGGAACATCAGAAGGGCAAGCCCACCTCAACCAACCCCATCGCCAGCATCTTCGCCTGGACGCAGGGCCTGACCTATCGCGGCAAGTTCGACGATACGCCGGACGTGGTGGATTTCGCCAAGACGCTGGAGCGCGTCTGCGTGGACACGGTTGAAGCCGGCTACATGACCAAGGACCTAGCCACCCTGATCGGCCCGGACCAGAAGTGGCTGACCACGCAGGACTTCCTGGCCAAGCTGGACGAGAACCTGCAGGCCGCGCGCGCCAAGTGATAACAACGGTCGAAATATTTGACTGTTGGTATCGGCGACCGCCGCCGCGCCGCTCGTGCGGCGTAGCCAAGCCAACGAATGTTGGTGCCGGCATTTGCGGGCGGTGACCAGAACCAATTGGTTCTGGTCACCGCAAAATAGGATAAGATCCCGCGACAGGGACGTCAGAAAAGAAGTTCAGGAGCCCCGGCCGTGGATGACACGCGCCGGGGTTTTCTTTTGCGCATCAGGTCCGGCCAATCCGGAGCGGAGCAGGTACTGCCCGCAGGTCAAGGAACCGGTGGCGCCGGTTCCAGCCCCAGCACCTGCATCATGCCGGCCGGTCGCGCCAGCAGGTCGGCCAGCGTCACCCCGTCCAGCACCGCCAGGAAGGCGGCCAACGCCTGGCCCAGTACCTTTTGCAGGCGACAATCGCTGGTGATGGGACAGGTGTTGCCCGTCTCGAAGCATTCCACCAGCGACATGTCGGATTCCAACTGCCGGACCAGTGTGCCCAGGTTGATGTCCGCCGGCTCCCGTCCCAGGGCCAGACCGCCATTGCGTCCGCGAACCGTGCGGATATGACCCAACCGGCCCAGTTCATGGACGATCTTGGTCAGGTGATTCTCCGATATGCCGTATCGTGCCGCGATTTCCGGCACGGTGGCCAGCCCCTCGCGCTTCATGCCCAGGTAAAGCAGTACACGCAGGCCGTAATCGGTATAGCGGGTCAGCCGCATCGTCATTCCTTCCACACCCCCTTCCCCATGCCATCCACGCCTCGGCAGGGCAAGGCCCATGGGCCGACGCCTGCCATGCGACAATCCGGCCGACCAAAAGATGCATTATATATATTGCTTTAAATTCATCGAGCCAAGATAAGGTGTATTTCATAAACATCTTTATAACGGAGCGTTCCCGATGTTGAGCCAGGAAACCATTGCCATCGTAAAGGCCACCGCCCCCGTCATGCACCGGCATGGCGAGACCATTACGCGGCACATGTATGACAAGCTGCTGCGCGCACCAGCCATCCGCGCCCTGTTCGATCCCACGCACCAGCGCAATGGCACCCAGGCCCGGGCCCTGGCGGCAGCTGTAGCCGCCTATGCCGACAACATCGACAATCTGCCTGCATTGGGACCGGCGGTGGAGCGTATCGCGGAACGGCATGTGGCCCTTGGCGTACAGCCGCACCATTACGATATCGTGGGCACCAACCTGCTGGAATCGGTGCAGGACATTCTGGGCGAGACCGCCACGCCCGCGATCATGGGGGCCTGGGCGGAAGCCTGGGTTGCCTTGCGCGATATCTTCGTGCAGGTCGAACAGGCCAGGTACCGCGATAATGCGGGCGCGCCGGGCGGGTGGTATGGCTGGCGGCCGTTCCGCGTGGCCCGAATCGTGGAAGAGGGGGGCCCGGTCCGCAGCCTGTATCTGGAACCGCAGGATGGGGGCGCCGTCCTGTCCTTCCGTCCCGGACAATATCTGACTGTGCGCCTGCCCGTGGACGGCCATGGACCGCTGTTGCGGCATTACAGCCTGTCGGATGCGCCGCGTGCCGGCGGCTACCGCATTTCCGTGAAACGCGAAGATGCGCCCGGTGCCGGCCTTCCCCACGGGCTTGGGTCAGGGTACATCCATCGCCATCTGGCAGAGGGCGACATCGTGGAGGTGGCACCCCCCGCCGGCAATTTCCTGGCCCCGGATGATGGCCGGCCGCTGATCCTGCTGGCGGGAGGTATCGGGATCACCCCGTTCCTGTCCATTCTGGAAGACGCGGCAGAACGGGGCGACCGCCGGCAGATGCGGGTGATGCACGCCGTTCGCGACCGTGCCCACCATGCATTCGGGCCGCGCCTGCGGACGCTGGCAGCCACGCATGCCAACATCACGGCCGGAATTTTCTATGAAACGGTGAGCGAGCGTGACGTGCAGGGCCATGATTATGACCATGCCGGTCGCATCGATCCTGCCGCCCTTGTCTCCCGGTCGCCCGACACCCATTACATGGTCTGCGGTCCCAAGGGCTTCATGGCCAGCATGATCCGCGGATTGCGGGCCGGCGGCGTCGCCGCCGACCGGATCAGCTATGAATTCTTCGGCTCCCATGAGCAGGATCTGATCGGCTGAGATTTCACAAAAAGGCGGGGCCGTATCCATGGCGGATACGGCCCCGGAAAACTCTCCGGCACAGCACATTGTCCCGTCAGGCCGCCCGCGCTTCCTGCAGGAAATTGTCGACCTGCACCGCCAGCCGTCCGGCCCCCTGGCTCAGTTCGGCGGCAGACCCGCGAACCTGCTGGGCGGCCGATCCTGTCTCACCCGTGGCCTGGGTGACACCCGTGATGTGTTCCGTCACGTCACGGGTGCCGATGGCGGCCTGGGTGATGTTGCCGGCAATCTCCCGCGTGGCGGCCTGCTGCTGTTCCACGGCTGCGGAGATGGCGGCAGCGGTCTCGTGGATTTCGCGGATGACTTGGGTGATCCCCCGCAGCGCGGTACCGGCGCTGTTGGACGCCCCCTGGATTTCCTCCACCTTGGACCGGATACGGTCGGTGGCCTGGGCGGTCTGGTTCGCCAGCCCCTTCACCTCCGATGCCACCACGGCAAAGCCCTTGCCGGCTTCCCCCGCACGGGCGGCCTCGATGGTGGCGTTCAGGGCCAGCAGGTTGGTCTGGCTGGCAATGGCGGTGATCAGGTCCACCACCTCGCCCACCTCCCGCGCGGCCTCCACCAGGCGGTTCATCAACTGGTCGGCCTTGGCGGCATCGGTCACCGCCTGGCTGGTGCGGTTGTTCGAAACCTCTGCCTGGCGGCCGATCTCCTGGATGGACGCTGACAGTTCCTCCGTGGCGCTGGCCACGGCCGCGACGTTGGTGCTGGCCTCTTCCGCGGCGGCGGCCACGGCGGTGGACTGGCCGTTGGCATCGGTCGCCGTGCGGCTCAACGCATCGGCGGCCTGCGCCATCTCCTCCGCCGCCTGGCTGACCAGATCGACGACGCTTTTGACGTTGCGCTCGAAATCGTCTGTCAACTGGACCTGCCTTGTGATCAGCGACCAGGTGAGCATCGGGGCCACATAGCGTCCCTGATCGTCGCGGATAGCGGTGACGCGCAAATCCATCACCTCATTGCCCAGCTTGATCTTGGCCCGATGCGGCAGGGCATTGGGGTTGGACAGGATGCGGCGCTGATGCTCGGGGTGGCGGTGCAGGATGTCGATGGACTTGCCGGCCAGCTCGTCGGCCTTGCAGGGCAGCAGATGCTCGACGGTCCTCAGGACCTCCAGGCTCCGCTTGTTCATGTAATCGATCTTGAAATCGTTGGACGGGTCGCAGGTCATGACCCCCAGCGGCAGGTCAGCAATCATCTGTGCCTGGGCAAAGGCGCGGGAAACCGTCTCGCGCAACTGGTCGAAGGCTGCCGCCATGCGGCCCAGCTCGTCCTTGCGGTCCAGTCGCATCGGTCCCGTCGCCCGGCCTTCGGACAGCTCGGCCATGGCCAGACTGATGCGGTTCAGGGGCGTGACAATGATCCTGGCCAGCAGCAGCGCGCAAAGGAGGGCAGCCAGCGCGGCGACACCGACGCCCGTCCACAACACGGCATTGATCCCGTGCAAGCCTTCATCGGCAATGGCGGAGCGCTGCTCCAGGCGGCCGCGCTCGCGCGTTTCGATGGTGTTCAGTTCACGGTGCAGACGCTCGATGATCGGCGCGCTTGCCCGGTTGGCCACCATCTGGCGTGCCGCCTCCAGCCCATCCGGCTGCGAGGCCAGGGCAATCTCCCTATCCGCAACCTCTCGCTTCCAGTCAGCGGCGGCTTCCTCCACGACCTGGAAAGAAACCTGATCCTGCGGCACCCCGCCCTCGCGGCTATATTGCCGGGCCCTCGACATGGCGGCGGCGAAACGGCTCTGACCTTCCGTCACCGTATCCAGGAAGGACTTGTCACCGGTGATCAGGAAAGCGCGAAGAGCCGATTCCTGCTGCTGTATGGCCTGCTGGAGGTTTCCAACCTCGTCCAGAACCTGATAACTGTTCGTATTCAGATCCACGGCCTGGTGCGTATTCTGCATGAACATGCTCATGCCGATACCGGCACCGGTGACAACAGTCACCAGAAGACCAAAGGCAAGTCCCATCTTGCCAATAACGGGTATATCTGAAAACCGGGCAATCATGACGTGCTCCCCCTCACCCTGACACTCGTTCACTGGAAGCAGGATGCATTCGACAAGATTACCTATAATTTAATATGGTTAAGCCTTGCAGTTGATTTGTTGGAAACTATCCGTTTGCACTGGTATCGGATGGAAGGCCTTCAATAGCGCGCCAAGAAAAAAACCCCGGCACCGCGAAGGCACCGGGGTTCTCGAAATCCGCCAGGGGCGTAAGATCAGGCGACGCCCAACTTGCGCTCATCCTCCCGCTTGCGGGCGGGTTGGTAGGCGATAGCGGCGTGTTCGGCACAATAAGGCAGGCCATTAAGCGAGGGCTTGCCACAGAAATGGAAATCCGGCGACTTCGGATCGCCGACCGGCCACTTGCACATCCGTTCGGTCAGGGACAGGATGGTGGCGCCCTTGGTCGGCTTTTTCTTGATGGGAGATGGCCGGCCCGACAGCCCCAGCCGGTGCGCCTTGCCGATAACGGCGTTGCGGGTGACATTGCCCAGCAGCTCGGCGATTTCGCTGGCACTCATGCCTTGACCCCAAAGCTGGCGCAGCTTTTCAACGCGCTCTTCGCTCCAGGTGCTTTCCGTCGCTTCCACGCTCCATATCCCCTTATTGGTATGGCAATAACCGGCTTGGATTAACGTTAACCCTTCAGAAGGCAACAAGTTGCAATCTGCCTGCGAATTAACGTCTTATCCATTGTATGGCCACTAAATATGGTGGCCGCTTGATTCCAAACCTACCAAATTTGATTCGCGTTGGGTAGGGGGGCGGCCACGGATTCCTGTGGGTAACTTCCTTACCTATACGAGAGTGAGGGGCGGACTATGCCGCCCCTCACCCGTTTGGCCGATCCCCGCCCTTACTGCCCGGCCGCGAGGGAGAAGCCGTTGCTCCCATCAAAGCTGTAGAGGCTGGCCGTCTGCACCACATCCAGCCCAGCCTGGGTGAAGCGGCCCAGGGTGGCGACGATGGCCGCCGGATCGACGGGGCTCTTGCCATCGCCCATCATCCGCAGACGCCAATGGTCGGTGCAGAAGGTCTCCGGCGCGCCGTCCGGCCAGACCTTCTGCCCCCGGTTGGAAATCATGGTCAGTTTCAGGTCATCCCCGATCAGCGCAGCCACGCGGGCTGCCATGTCGTCGCCGGTGCCGCCCTTGTGATCCAGAAACAGGTCAACGCCGATCAGCTTCTTTTCCTGCCGGACGGTATCCTTCAGCGCGATGCCCGCGAAGCTGGCCTTCTCGCCCACCTGATATGAAGCAGGCGTGAGCTGGACGGGGCGCTCACCCAGCCGGTCGATCAGGTTCGCGGCGAAGTCGCGGGTGCCGACACGGGCCTTTGACACACCACGCTTGAAGATATCGACGGTATGGATGCCGTCCTCGATCATCTTCAGCCAGGCATTGTGGATCTTCTCCGCCGCTTCCGCCTGGCCGATATGGACCAGCATCATGACCGAAGCCAGGATCAGGCCCGACGGGTTGGCGATGCCCTTGCCGGCGATGGTGGGGGCTGAACCGTGGATGGCCTCGAACATGGCGCACTGGTCGCCGATATTGGACGAACCGGCCAGACCGACCGAGCCCGTGATCTGGGCCGCGATGTCCGAGATGATGTCGCCATAGAGGTTCAGCGTGACGATGACGTCGAACTGCTCGGGCGTGTCGGCCAGACGGGCCGCGCCGATATCGACGATCATGGTTTCATGCTCGATATCGGGATATTCGGCCGCGATCTCATCGAAGGTGCGATGGAACAGGCCATCGCTGATCTTCATGATATTGTCCTTCACGAAGGCCGTCACCTTGCGGCGATGGTTCGCGCGGGCATATTCAAAGGCGTAGCGGATGATCTTTTCCGAACCGGGACGGGTGATCAGCTTGACGGCCTGCGTCACTTCCTGCGTCTGGCGGTATTCGATGCCGGCATAAAGGTCTTCCTCGTTCTCGCGCACGATGACCACGTCCATGGTGGGGTGCTTGGTCGAGACATAGGGGTGATAGGAGACGCAAGGCCGGATATTGGCGTAAAGGCCCAGCGCACCACGGATGGTGACGTTCAGCGATTTGTACCCGCCCCCCTGCGGCGTCGTGATGGGGGCCTTCAGGAACACCTTGGTGCGGCGCAGGCTTTCCCAGGCGCTGGGCTCCATGCCGTTCATGATGCCGCGCTTGTAGACGCTTTCGCCGATCTGGATTTCCTCGACCGCGAGATTGGCTCCGGAAGCCTGCAGCACTTCCAGGGTGGCATCCATGATTTCGGGGCCGATACCATCGCCGCGGGCGATGGTGATGGGGGTGGGTTCAGTCATGTCTGGGTCCTTGTCATCAACGCCCGTCCCCTTCAGCGGGGTTGGCCGGGCATGTGGCGGCAACCTAATCCCGCTGCCCCTTGCGCGCAATCGCACCAATGGTCGGGGCCGGTCTGCCAGTGCGAGGCAAGTGCCGGACAATAAAACACTTTTGTGTCTGCCCGATGACGGGGCCGGCATGATCCGGCAAGCAGACAGGCGCCCGCGGATCAAAATCTTGCCCAAGGAATACCAGGGCATGTTGCCCGCCGATCGATTTTGCTCCAGAATTGATGCACCGCACAATCAGCATGAATTTTCCATCGATCATATGGGCGCAGAGTTCCACCGCCAGCGACGCTCATGCCGGCAACCATACGTCGCGCGGATATGCTCATAACAAAGGAACGACAATGGCACTTGGCATTGATGAACAGGACGCCCACGCCCGCCGTCTCGCGGTCTTCAAGATCACGCAGCGTGATCTGGCGCTGGCGGGGGAACTGGCAGATTTCGCGCAGGCCCGGCTGCCCGGCCTGCTGCGTCAGTGGCATTCCCGTTTTGCGGCATGGCCGGAAATACAATCAGCCCTGGCCAGCGACGATGTCCATGCGGTTCGCGTGGCCCATTGGACCCGGGCCGTATCCGGCCGGCTGGACGCGGAGTTCCTGTCATCGGCCAAACGGCTTGCCCAGGCATTTTACGACAATAATGTCCCAGGCTATGCCGTAGCCATCTGCCACAATACCGTGATGAACGGGATTGTGGAGGCGCTGGACCTGACCGATGACGGCCGCTCCGACGGCCTGTTCGGCCGCGGTGCATCGGCCCGCCGGCGCGCCATGCGGGACGCACTGACCCGCATCGTCTGGCTGGACCTGGAATTGTTGCTGGAAACCTACGCGGAGGCCGAAAAGGCCACCCGGTCACACGCGCTGGTCCATATGGCCGAGACGGTGGAGCGGGAAGCCAGCGCCGCCGTGGAACAGGTGGCCACCCGGACCGGCGGCATGGCCCGCGAGGCGGAAGGCATGGCCGGATCAGCCGGGCGGGTCGGTGCCAACGCCCAGGACGTGGCCGACTCCGCCCGTGAAGCCCTGACCACGGCCCAGACCGTCGCCAGCGCCACAGAGCAGCTTGTCGGCTCCATCCGCGAGATTTCCACCCAGGTGGTTCATTCCAGCACGGTAACCCGCCGCGCGGTGGAAACGGGCGACAAGGCGGCCGCCACCATCCGCACCTTGTCCGATGCGGTTGGCAGGATCGGCGAAGTGGCGCAAATGATCTCCGACATTGCCGGCCAGACCAACCTGCTGGCGCTCAATGCAACGATCGAGGCCGCACGGGCCGGGGAGTCCGGCAAGGGGTTCGCGGTTGTGGCGGGAGAGGTGAAGAACCTCGCCACCCAGACCGCCCGCTCCACGGAGGAGATCGGCCGGCAGATCACCGAAATCCAGAATGTGACGGGTCAGGCGGTGGCTGCCATGTCGGAGATCGGATCAACCATCGACGAGATCGACCATGTCTCCGCCGCCATCGCCGCCGCCATCGAGGAGCAATCCGCCGCGACGCAGGAAATCGGCCGCAATGTTGCCGCCACCTCCGCCGCCGTCAGCCACGTGGCCAACAATATCGCCGCCGTGTCCGATGAAGCTCAACGCACGGGCGAGCAGGCCTCCCGGGTGAAGGCCGGCTCCGCGGAGGTCGCCGGCAGCATCGAGGAGCTTCGCCGGGTATTGGTGCGCGTCGTCCGAACCAGCACGGAAGAGGCGGACCGTCGGCGCAAGCCGCGCTATATGGTCGATGAAGGCGGCCTGATCGAACAGCCGGGCGGGTCCGCCAAGGCGCGGCTGGTCAATATCTCGGAGGGCGGCGCCATGCTGCGGATGGATGGCCCGGCCCCCGCGGTCGGCAGCACAGGCACCCTGTCCCTGCCCCGCCTGCCCGGCCTGACGATGCGCTTCCGCGTCCTGGGACAGGAACGTGACCTGGTCCATGTTAAATTCGAGGCTGCGGATACCGCGACACCAAGCTTCCGGAAAGCGTTCGACGCACTGACCCACGGCCTGAAGCAGGTGGCATGACCCTCCCCCCTTTTTGACCGGGTGTCCGTTTGCGGTGGAGCCCGGTCAAAGGGGGGGCTTCAGCGGTTCAGTTCGCGCATCGCCCCATCCAGGCCGGCCAGGGTCAGGGGATACATGCGGTCTTCCATGATCTTGCGGATCAGGCCGATGGACTGCGTATATTGCCAGTATCGCTCCTCGGTCGGGTTCAGCCAGACCGCATGCGGGAACTTGTCGAGCAGGCGCCGCATCCAGACGATGCCCGCCTCCTCGTTGAAATGTTCAACACTGCCGCCGGGCTGGGTGATCTCATAGGGGCTCATCGCGGCATCCCCTACGAAAACCAGCTTGTAATCGGAACCATACGTATTCATGACGTCGAAACTGGATAATTTCTCCACGTGCCGGCGCCGATTATCCTTCCACACGCCTTCATAGACGCAATTATGGAAGTAATAATATTCAAGATGCTTGAATTCCGTGCGCGCAGCACTGAACAATTCTTCGCAAAGGCGGATATGGTCATCCATCGATCCGCCGATATCCAGGAACAACAGGACCTTCACGGCATTGTGCCGTTCCGGCACCATCTTGATATCGAGATATCCGGCGTTGCGGGCGGTGGAACTGATGGTATCGGGCAGGTCCAGCACGTCGGCGGCCCCTGCGCGCGCGAATTTCCGCAACCGGCGTAATGCCACCTTGATGTTGCGCGTCCCCAGTTCGACACTGTCGTCCAGGTTCTTGAAGTCGCGTTTGTCCCACACCTTGACCGCGCGGCGGTTCCTGCTGCCCTCCTGGCCGATGCGCACCCCTTCGGGATTGTAGCCATAGGCGCCGAACGGGCTGGTGCCGGCCGTTCCGATCCATTTGGAGCCGCCCTGGTGGCGTTCTTTCTGTTCGGCCAGACGCTTGGCCAGCGTCTCCATCAGCTTGTCCCAGCCGCCCAGCGCCTCTATCTGCGCCTTTTCCTCCTCCGTCAGGAATTTCTCGGCCAGCTTGCGCAGCCATTCCTCGGGGATTTGCGCCGTCAGTTCCTCCGCTCCGACGCTGCCGGCACCTTCCAGCCCCTTGAACGCCGTGGAAAAGATGCGGTCGAATTTGTCCAGGTTACGTTCATCCTTCACCAGGATGGCGCGGGAAAGATAATAGAAATCATCGACCGCATAGCCGGCGACACCGGCCTGCATCGCCTCCATCAGGGCCAGGTACTCCTTCAGGCTGACGGGCACGCCGGCCTTGCGCAGATCATAGAAAAAACCGGTGAACATGGGGCCTTCCGTCGGTTTCGTCCGGCACTGGAACGGGCCGGAATATTCCGGCCATGGGTGTTATAGCACGGTCCGCTATTCGGCCGCGCATGCTTCATTGGCGGCCAGGGGGCGATACCAGAGCGCGATGGTTCCGTCCCGGCCGCGCAGCGGCATGTTCTCCACCCGCTGATAGCCGGCCAGCGCCTGCTCGCCGTCCGTCAGCAGGGCCGCCCCCGCCACCTCGTCGGAAATGACGATGCCCGCCTCCAGCGTGCGGGTCAGATGCATCAGGCGGCTGGCCACATTGACCGTGTCACCGATCACGGTGAATTCCAGCCGCTGGTCGGACCCGATATCGCCCGCCACGACGGCACCGTAATGGACGCCGATGCCCAGCCCCACGGCGGGCAGGCCCCGATTGGCCCGCTGAAGGTTCCAGTCGCCGATGGCGGCCTGCATGTCATGGGCACAGGCCAGTGCGGCGGCGGGGTCGCGGCCGCTGGGCGACAGCAGGCCGAAGGTCGCCATGACACAGTCGCCGATATATTTGTCGACCGTGCCGCCATGGGTGAACACGGCCCGTTCCATGCGGATGCGGAACTGGCGCAGCAGGTCGATGATCTCTCCGGCAGGCGCATTCTCGCACAGGCGGGTAAAGCCCGTCAGATCGGCGAACAGCACGGAGACGACGCGCGTGTTGGGGCGCGACAGCGGACTGTCGCTGGCCGCCAGCCGTTCCACCATGTCGGGCGAGAAATAACGGGCCAGGTTGGCGCGCTCGCTCTCCGTCGCTGCCTGACTGGCCAGCAGCATCTTGGACCGCCTGACAGCCGCCGCCAGTGTCAGGGCGACCAGCAGCAGCAGCAGAACCTGGGTTATCCAGTTGGTCAGGTCGACATAGCGGGGGTTCTGCATGACACGGACGATGTCGTCAGCACTGACGCCTTCCCACATCCAGGTCATGGGCATGGTGAAGGTGCCCGGCTGGCGCAGCACATGGATCACCACCGCGGACCAGGATGCGGCGGCCATCAGACCGCTCCACACCACCAGGCCAGGCCGCTGCACCAGCACCGCCCCGGCGATAACAAGGAAATAGACGTCGAACCAGACCGTGCGCGTGTTCATGGCCGGGGACAGGTTTTCCCCGGCCAGGGTAATGGGTGTCACCATCACGCAGGCGATGGCAATATGGTCGAAGGCGACGGAAGCGAACATGTGCCAGGGCCGGAACCAGCGCGTCCGGTTCAGCGCCCACAGCGACAGACCGTTGCAGGCCAGCAGGACGATGCCGAGATAGCCCGACACGTTCTCCCCGGTCTGGTCCAGCATGGACAGCCAGGCGAGGATGGCACCCAGTGCAATCAGCCGCGCCCAGGTCGCCACCTCGATCCCGCGCGTCTGCTCACGCGCGAACACGGCCTTCAGCCGTGCCGCCATCGCCTGATTGCGATCCGCCAGATGATCCATGCGCACCTTCCCCGCCGCGCAGCCCTGCCACGGACGAAACCCCAATGACAGCTATAGCGCAATCCGGGATGGATTTTCAGACTATATGCCCGTCAGGGTGGCGGGCACGATGCCCCAGGATTGTGAAAGCGACATGGCGGCGGCGGGAAAACGCGGTGTCAGACCGGCAGCAGTGCTGCGGCGACCCGGCGGCCTTCCGCCAGCAGGATATTGTATGTGCGGCAGGCGGCGGGGCTGTCCATGACATCGACCACAACGCCCTGTTCCTTCAGTGCGCGGCGCAGGGCGGAGGGCAACAGGCCCATACGGGCACCCGTGCCCAGCAACAGGATCTCGGGCCGGGGATCGGCCGTGGCGACCGGCGCGAAATGATCGGCCGTCAGGCCGGCGAGCCCGGGGACATCCCAGATGACGGTCTGATCGGGAAAGACGATGACCGCGCTCTCGTAAAGGGTATTGGCCACGCGAAACCGGCCGGGGCCATAGGTATCGATGACCTGACGGTCAGCCGGGATGATCGGCGTGATGTCCATGGATCGGCCTTCCGCTGTCGGTCAACGGGGTTTCAAGGGGGAACGGTCGCAGGATGAACGCATCCATCCTGCGACCGTTCCCGGGGCGTGCAGCCCCGATCCCGCCTTATACCCACTTGCGATGAGTGGAACTCATCGCAAGTGGGTCCGGCGGCGACCGCCACAGCACCGCTCGTGCGGCGTAGCCAAGCCAACGAATGTTGGCGCCGGCGATTGAGGGCGGTGATCAGAACCAATAGGTTCTGATCACCGCAAAATAGTATTACTTGTCGTCGCCCTTGGCCGGCTCCGTCCTGGCCAGGACGGAGGTGATGGTGGAACGCAGGACGCGCACGCGCACGCCCTCGGCGATTTCCACGGTCACCTCGTCATCGGTACCGACCTTGACGATGGACCCGACGATGCCGCCACCCGTGACGACCCTGTCACCCCGGCGCAGCGCTTCCAGCATGGAGCGGTGTTCCTTCAGCTTCTTCTGCTGCGGACGGATCAGCAGGAAGTAGAAGACCACGAAAATGAGCACCAGCGGGGCCAGCGACATCAGGGTTTCCATCCCGCCACCACCCGGCGCACCGGCAGCGGCCTGGGCATAGGCCGTGGAAATGAACATCAACAGCTCCTAACTTTGATTGCTCCCGGCGACGTGCCGGACGCGGGGACTATACAAGCCGGCGGCCCCGTTGCAACCGAAACCGGGCGCTGCCATGCGGCAAGCGGGCTTCGGGCCGGCAACGGGCCCATGCTAGCGTATCCGGGCTCTCATCTGGCCCCGCCCCTGCCATTGCGCAAGGGGTGCGCCCCTCCCAAAAGCGACAGACACAACCATGGCCGATACCATTGTTTCCCATCCGCTGCTGCCCGTACTGTCCCGCATTGCCGATGCCCTGGACAGGCTGGCGCCGCCGGCCCGGCCCACGGGCGATCTTTCCGCCGCCGATGCCTTCGTCTGGCATGCCGACACGCTGTCGCTGGCGCCGGTGGCGCGGGTATCGCATGTCGATTACGACCTGTTGAAGGGCATCGACCGGCAGAAGGCGCAGTTGCTGGAGAACACGGAACGGTTTGCCCGCGGCCTGCCGGCCAACAACGCCCTGCTGTGGGGTGCGCGCGGCATGGGCAAAAGCTCCATCGTGAAGGCGGTGCATGCGCGTGTGAACCGGGACCGGCCGGGGTCGCTGGCGCTGGTGGAAATCCACCGCGACGACATCCCCACGCTGGGCCGCCTGCTGGAGGTGCTGCGCGGCAGCGACCGGCGCTGCGTGCTGTTCTGCGACGACCTGTCCTTCAGCCATGATGACGGCAACTACAAATCGTTAAAGGCCTTGCTGGAAGGCGGGATCGAAGGGCGGCCCGGCAATGTCGTCCTCTACGCCACGTCCAACCGCCGCCACCTGATGCCGCGCGACATGATCGACAATGAACGGTCGACGGCCATCAACCCGTCCGAAGCGGTGGAGGAGAAGATCAGCCTGTCCGACCGGTTCGGTCTGTGGCTGGGCTTCCACTCCTGCGACCAGGACAATTTCTTCGCCATGGTGGAGGCCTATGCCACCGCCTATGGCATCGCGATGTCCGTGGAACAGTTGCGTGCCATCGCCGTGGAATGGTCGGTCACCCGCGGCAACCGTTCCGGCCGCGTAGCCTGGCAACTGATCCAGGACCTGGCCGGGCGGACAGGCGTGAAACTGGACTGATACCGGATCCCGGTGAGTGTAATTCACCGGGACATGGTATGACGGGCGGGCCGACGGGGAGCGGCCGGTTCTTCACAGGGGCACGGGGCGGCTCCCCATCCTCCTGCCGGCCTATTCCCCGCCGTGGTCGGGCTTGCGCCGTTTCTTGCGCCCCGCCAGCGCGGTGATGATGCCGTGGAAGGTCCGCGCCTCCTGCTCCGTCAGGGCCGTGCGCTGAAGCATGTTGCGGATGTTGCGGACCATGGACGGGCGCTTGTCCTCGCTGCTGAAGAAACCGGCCTCCTCCAACTCCCCTTCCAGATGGTCGAACAGGTTATGCAGGTCGCCCTTGCTGGCTGGCTGGCCGGCGGAAGCGTGGAAATACCGGTCCTCCACATCCTGTCCGGAAATCCACCATTCATAGGCGATCAGCAAGACGGCCTGCGCCAGATTGAGCGAGGAGAAGCCCGGGTTCAACGGGACCGAGATCAGCGTATCGGTCAGCGCGATATCCTCGTTGACCAGACCCGTGCGCTCCGGCCCGAACATCAGTCCGACCTTGCGCCCCGCGGACCAGTGCCCCCGCATCTCGTTCGCGGCTTCCCGTGGGGTGACCACGGGTTTCACCATCCCGCGCACGATGGCCGCGGTGGAAAAGACGCGATGCAGGTCGGTGATGGCGTCGCGGGTATTGTCGAAGACGCGCGCCTGATCCAGCACCAGCGTCGCCCCGGCCGACGCCGATACCGCCTTCTCGTTGGGCCAACCGTCACGCGGGTTGACGATGCGCAGGTCCGTCAGGCCGCAATTCAGCATGGCCCGCGCCACCGCCCCGATATTCTCGCCCATCTGCGGTTCGATCAGGATGACGGCGGGACCATCCCCATCCCCCTCCGCGAAGCTCTTGGACAATTGACGCTTGTTGGTGCCGCTCATGGAGACCTTGTGACCTGAAACCGGAACGCCTGGCAGGCACGGCCCTGGATCAGGCCGCGACGGGCTTGTCGATAACGGCACCTGACCGGTAGAGGCAATAGGTAATGCTGTCCGACAGGGCATTGAAGCTGGCATCGATGACGTTGGCCGACACGCCGACGGTCGCCCAGCGGTTTCCGTGGCGGTCGGCCGTCTCGATCATCACGCGCGTCACGGCCTTGGTACCATCCTGGGCATTCAGGATGCGGACCTTGTAATCCACCAGCCGCATACCCTCCAGGGCGGGATAGACCGGGATCAGGGCCTTGCGGAGCGCCTGATCCAGCGCGTTCACGGGGCCATTGCCCTCCGCCACCGTCATCACCGATTCCGCGCCGGCCGTGCCCGGCACCTCCACCTTCGTGGTGGCTTCCGACAGGGTCACAAGCTCGCCCCTGGCGTTCCAGCGGCGTTCATCCAGCACGCGGAAGGCGGCCAGACGGAAATAATCCGGCACCTCGCCCAGCGCGCGGCGGGCCAGAAGCTCGAAGCTTGCCTCCGCCCCGTCGAAGGCGTACCCCTCGAACTCCTTCTGCTTCACGATATCGACAAGCTGTCCGACGCGGGCATCCCTGGGATCGACATCCACCCCCACCTCACGCAGGCGGGCCAGGATGTTGGACCGCCCGGCCTGATCGGACACCAGCACATGGCGCCGGTTGCCCACCAGCGACGGGTCGACATGCTCATAAGAACTGGGGTCCTTCTCCACGGCGGAGACATGCAGCCCACCCTTATGGGCGAAGGCGCTTTCACCGACATAGGCGGCATGGCGATTGGGCGTGCGGTTCAGCCGCTCGTCCAGCATGCGGCTGATATGAACCAGCCGGGACAGACCTTCCGGCTTGATCCCGACATCGAAGCCCATCTTCACCGACAGGGTCGGGATCAGCGACAGCAGATTGGCATTGCCACAACGCTCCCCCAGGCCGTTCAGGGTGCCCTGGACCAGCCGCACACCGGCCCGCACGGCCGCGATGGAGTTGGAGACGGCATTTTCCGTGTCATTATGGGTATGGATGCCCAACCGGTCGCCGGGGATGCGGCGGGCCACCTCGGCCACGATGGCTTCCACCTCGTGCGGCAGGGTACCGCCGTTCGTGTCGCACAGCACGACCCAGCGGGCTCCCGCCTCATAGGCGGCCTGGACACAGGAAAGGGCGTATTCCGGATTGGCCTTGTACCCGTCGAAGAAATGTTCGGCATCGAACAGAGGTTCCCGCCCGCGCGCCCTGATCTCCCGGATGCTGTCGGCGATCAGGGACACATTCTCATCCCGCGGGATGGCAAGGGCCACATCGACATGGAAATCCCAGGTCTTGCCGACGATGCAGACGGCGTCGGCCGGGCTGTCCAGCAGGGCGGACAGACCCGGATCGTTGGACGCACTGCGGCCGGGACGCCGCGTCATGCCGAACGCCGTGAAGATGGCGCGACCCAGCTTCGGCGGATCGGCGAAAAAGGCGTCGTCGGTGGGATTGGCGCCCGGCCAGCCGCCTTCAACATAATCGATGCCCAGCGCGTCCAGTTCCTGCGCGATGGCGATCTTGTCGGCCACCGTGAAATCAACGCCAGAGGTCTGCGCACCGTCGCGCAGGGTGGTATCATAGAGATAGACGCGGTTCATTTCGTTCATAATCAGGGGCCAGATAGCAATGACGTTGCCGAATGTGGCGCATCACGCCCTGCGGATCAATGGTCATGCGCGCATGGGGCGGCTGCCATTGCCGGGATTGCCCATTGGTGATGGCGGGAAATTCGCCTAAATAGGCAGCGAGCCTGCCCCCAGCTTCGGAAATTGCCAGATCATGATCGAGTGGCGGATCAGCGACCGGAATGTCGAATATCCCGATGCCCTGTCCTTCATGGAAGCCCGCGTGGCCGATATCCGGGCCGGCATCGCGCCGGAGACGGTCTGGCTGCTGGAACATCCCCCCCTTTACACGGCCGGCACCTCGGCCAGGGCAGGCGACCTGCTGACGCCCATGCGCTTTCCCGTGTTCCAGGCGGGACGCGGCGGGCAATATACCTATCATGGCCCCGGCCAGCGCATCGGCTATGTTATGCTGGACGTGCAGGCCCGCGGCGGCGACCTGCATGATTTCGTCTGGCGGCTGGAGGAATGGCTGATCCGCACCCTGGCCCAGTTCGCCGTGAAGGGTGAACGGCGGTGCGGCCGGGTCGGCGTCTGGGTCGACATGGCCCCCTATGGACAGCCCGGCGTCGAGAACAAGATCGCCGCCATCGGCGTGCGCGTGCGGCGGGGCGTCAGCTTCCATGGTGTATCGCTGAATGTGGAGCCCGACCTGACGCATTTCGGTGGTATCGTGCCCTGCGGCATCCGCGAACATGGCGTCACATCCCTTGCCGCCCTGGGGCATATGGTGAGCATGGTCGAAGTGGATATGGCCATGAGGGCGGCGTTCGAGGAGGTTTTCGCCGCCGATGCGGCGCCGCGAGCGCCCGCCGCCTGCGCGATGGAGGGCTGAGATGGAGCAACGCCGTTCCATCACCGCCCTGGTCCTTTACTTCTTCGGCGCAGCGGCACTGATCGTTTCGCTGTTCATGCTGATCGCGCCGACGCCGGAAACCTACGGACCGGCGCTGGTCGGCCTGCTGCTGGGGGTGCTGCTGCTGGGCGTGGGCCGGGCCTGCCAGCATCTGGCCCGCATCCGCGATTTGATGGAAGGGCGCGGATAACGGCACCATCGGGAAAGGCGCGGGCGGAACCGCCCATGGCCGACGGTGTTTCCTTCAGGCCTGATCCTGCCTGAACGGAGTAAAGCCATGACGCGACGCCCGAAGCACCACGTCATCATCGTCGGCGGCGGCATCGCCGGATTGCTGCTGGCAACCCGGCTGGGCCGGGCCGAACTGGCCGATGTGACCTTGGTGGACAAGGCGCCGTCCCATGTCTGGAAGCCGATGTTGCATACCTTCGCGGCGGGCACGGCCAACGCGCAGCAACGGCGCATCCCCTTCGTGACCCATGGCGCACAAACGGGCTTTCGCTTTCTGCCCGGTGCGCTGGGCGAGATCGATACGGACGCGCAGTCCGTGACGGTACAGCCCTTGCTGAACCCCGCCGGGCAGGTGCTGCTGAGTGAGCGGCAGCACCATTACGACACACTGGTCCTGGCCGCCGGCAGCAAGGCCAATGATTTCGACACGCCCGGCGTCGCCCGCCACTGTCTGTTCATCGATGACCTGACTCAGGCGGAAACATTCAATCAGCGGCTTTACGAGGAACTGCTGCGCATGCTGGACCAAGGCCGCCCGCTGCGCGTCGCCATCGTCGGCGGTGGGGCCACAGGTGTGGAACTGGCGGCGGAAATCGCCCGTCTGCTGGAAGTCGCCCGTTCCTATGGCATCGGTGATCTGCGCCCGCAACTGGACCTGATGCTGCTGGAAAGCGGCCCCCGCATCCTGGCCGCCTTCCCCGAGGAGGTCGCACAGGCCGCAACCCGCCAGTTGCGCCGCATCGGTGTGGAGGTGCGGGAGAATGTCCGTGTGGCCGAGGCGGATGCCGACGGCTTTGCGCTGGAGGACGGATCACGGATCGACGCCACGCTGCGGGTATGGGCCGCCGGCGTGAAGGCGTCGGAAGCCGTGCAGACGGGGAATATGTTCGAGCACAGCCCGACCGGCCAGATCATCGTGCGGCCCACCCTCCAGACCACGGTGCGCGACGATGTGTTCGCGCTGGGCGACTGCGCCAGCCTGACCCCGGCCGGCGCTGAACGCCCCCTGCCGCCTACCGCGCAGGTGGCCAGGCAGCAGGCGCTGCATCTGGCCCGGCAGTTTCCCGCCTTCCTTGACGGCCGGCCCCCGGAACCGTTTCAATTCCAGGATCAGGGCAAGCTGGTGTCGCTGGGCCATTACAATACATTCGGCACCCTGGGCCGCGACGGCCTGTTCAAGGGGGGATTCATCGAAGGCCGGCTGGCACAGTTGGGCCATGCCCTTCTCTATCGGCTGCACCAGATGGAGCTGCATGGTCCCTGGCGGGCCGCCTCGCTCTGGCTGTCCGATGCATTCGCGGCACCCGTGCGTCCGCGCATCCGGGTGGAGCAGGAAGCCGACACGATCATGCCCAGCCGGCATTGAGCGGAGGGTGAGCCGGACCAGACCGGACGCAAGCGTCGATGCCGGCCGCCGCTTTCAGTCCCTGGCGCCGTAAAGCTGCTTGGCCCGGGTCTCAAACGCGGCCACCATGCGCTTCACGGCTTCGTTGAACAGGGCGCCGATGATGGTCTGCAGCACCTTGTTCCTGAATTCGAAATCCACATAGAAATCAACGACGCAGCCGTCCGGATGCGGTTCGAAGACCCAATGGTTGTTCAGGTAGTGGAACGGCCCCTCGGCATATTCCACATCGATGCGCAGGAGATCGGGGTTCAGCGTCACCTTGGAGGTGAAGCGCTCACGAACCATCTTGAACCCGATCACAAGATCGGCCCAGATGACATTGTCCTGCCGTTTGCGCACGCGGCAGGCCACGGCCCAGGGCAGGAATTCGGGATAGCGCTCCACATCGGCGACAAGCGCGTAGAGCTGCTCCGGCGTGTGCGGCAGGATGCGCCGCTCGGCATGCGTCGGCATCGGTGGGTCAGGACCGCGTCATTCGGCGGCCGGACGGGCACCGGCCAGCTTGGCCTCCCGCGCAGCGCGCAATTTACGGAAATCGTCCCCGGCATGATAGGAACTGCGGGTCAGCGGGCTGCTGGACACCATCAGGAAGCCCTTGCCGCGCGCCATGGTGGCATAGCTGGCGAACTCGTCAGGTGTCACGAACCGGTCCACCGGGGCATGCTTGGGCGTGGGCGCCAGATACTGGCCGATGGTCAGGAAATCCACGTCAGCGGCGCGCAGATCATCCATCACCTGCCCCACCTCGTCCTTCGTTTCGCCCAGGCCGACCATGATGCCGGACTTTGTGAAGATGGTCGGGTCCACCTCCTTCACCCTTTGCAGCAAGGCCAGCGAGGTGAAATAACGCGCACCGGGGCGGATGGTCGGATAAAGGCGCGGCACGGTTTCCAGATTGTGGTTGAACACATCCGGCCGCGCCTGCGCCACCAGTTCAATGGCGCCGGGCTTGCGCATGAAATCGGGCGTCAGAATCTCGATCGTGGTGCGCGGGGCCGTCTGGCGGATGGCGCGGATGGTGCGGGCGAAATGCTCCGCACCGCCATCGGGCAGGTCGTCGCGATCGACCGAAGTGATGACGACATGCTCCAGGTCAAGCCCGCCCACGGCATCGGCCACCTTCTCCGGCTCGTGCGGGTCCAGCGACAGCGGCTTGCCCGTGGCCACGTTGCAGAAGGCACAGGCACGGGTGCAGATGGCGCCCAGGATCATGAAGGTGGCGTGCTTCTTCTTCCAGCATTCGCCGATATTGGGGCAGGCCGCCTCCTCGCACACGGTATGCAGCTTCAGCCCGCGCATCAGGTCGCGCGTTTCGGCATATTCGCGGCTGGTCGGTGCCTTGACGCGCAGCCATTCAGGCTTGCGCAGGATCGGATTGTCCGGGCGCTTGGCCTTTTCCGGATGGCGGACGCGGGTGTCTTCGATCGTCATGGGCCTGACCTTGGGATTGCCTGCCCCCCGAACATAAGACGCCCTTGGCCCTGAACCAAGCGCGGCGTGTCGCCACCCTCCCCCGCTTGGCCTGCAAGGCGGACGATTGTAACGAAATTACCGATTTGCACCGCGACACATACGAATTCAGTCCAAGCCGGGGCGATGCCGGCTTGACGGGCGGTGTCCCCGACACCAACCATGGGGGCGGCAGGACCGGCCCGATAAGGCCGGCGAGAAACTGGGAGAGAAACCGCATGACATACGGAACCCGCCGTTCCGCCGCGATTGCCGCGGCGGCCCTGATGCTGCACGCCCTGCCCATGCCGGGCCTGGCCGATCCGGCCCCGCCGGCCCAGCGCGTACCGGAAGATGAAATCATCTATCTGATCATGCCGGACCGGTTCGAGAATGGCGACCCGTCCAATGATCGCGGCGGGCTGACCGGCGGCCCCGACGTGACGGGCTATGACCCGACCCATAAGGGTTTCTACCATGGCGGCGACCTGCAGGGGGTCATCCAGCGGCTGGATTATATCCGTGATCTGGGCGTGACGGCGATCTGGCTGACGCCCGTATTCAAGAACAAGCCCGTGCAGGGGCTGGGCGATGCGCAATCGGCCGGTTATCACGGCTATTGGGCGCTGGATTTCCTGGATATCGATCCGCATCTGGGCACCAAGGCCGATTACAAGGCATTCGTCGATGCCGCCCGCGCCAAGGGTTTCAAGATCTATCTGGACATCGTCGTCAACCATACCGCCGACGTCATCAGCTATCGTGAATGTCCGGACACCGGCTGCGCCTACCGCGACCATGCGGAATTCCCCTACAGCCGGCGGGGCGGGCTGGCGGGCGCGCCGATCAATGACGGGTTCACGGGTGTGGGGGCCGGTGGCCAGTCGGCAGCGAATTTCGCCCGTCTGACACGCATGGACTACGCCTACACCCCCTTCGTGCCGGAGGCGGAGAAGAATGCCAAGAACCCGGCCTGGCTCAACGATATCGCCTATTACCACAATCGCGGCGAAAGCACTTTCAAGGGTGAGAGTTCGCTGTTCGGCGATTTCGCGGGCCTGGATGATGTGATGACCGAACATCCCCGCGTCGTACAGGGTTTCATCGACATCTATGGCCAGTGGATCGACGAGTTCGCCATCGATGGTTTCCGGATCGACACGGCCCGCCATGTGAACCCGGAATTCTGGCAGGCCTTCATCCCCGCCATGCAGGCGCGGGCCGCGGCACGCGGCATAAAGGATTTCCACATTTTCGGCGAGGTGATGGAATTCGACCCCGGTGAACTGGCGCGCTTCACCCATGTGGATGGGCTGCCGTCCGTGAATGACTTCGCCTTGCAGAAGGCCATTGCCGACGTTGTGGCCAAGGGCGCGCCGACGGAGCAACTGGCGCAGGTGTTCCGGGGCGACGCGCTTTACAAGGAAGGCGAGGCGACAGCCCGGCAGTTGGTGACACTGATCGGCAACCATGACGTGCTGCGTCTTGGCCGCACGCTGCGCAGCGCCAACCCCGATGCATCGGAAGCCGAACTGCTGAACCGGACCATCCTGGCCAATGCCATGCTGCTGCATAGCCGCGGCGTGCCTGCCCTTTACTACGGTGACGAACAGGGCTTCACCGGGGAGGGCGAGGGTGACCAGCCCTCGCGGGAGGACATGTTCCCCAGCCGGGTGGACAGCTACAACGACAACCGGCTGATCGGATCGACCGGCAGCACGGCCGTATCGAATTTCGACAGACAGCACCCGCTGTACCAAGCCATCGCCGCGATGGCGCGCACCAGGCATGCCGATCCCGCCCTGCGCCGGGGCGATCAGGTCACCCGCATTGCAACGGAAAAGGGGCCGGGCCTGTTCGGCTTCTCCCGCCTGCTGGAAGGGTCCGGGGAAACGCTGGTCGTGTTCAACAGCGCCAAGGAACCGCTGTCGGCCACCTTGCAGGTGGAAACGGCGTCGATGGACTGGAAGGCGCTTCATGGAGAATGCGCGCCTCGCAGTGCGGCCCCCGGAAGCTATCGCGTCACCGTACCGGCACTGGGTTATCTGGTCTGCAAGGCCCGATGAGCCCGGCGCGATTGGGGTTTGCCACAGCCGGGCAACCGCGATAGATCAGCGGGGAACATTTCTGGCGGGGCGGCATGATGCGGCGGACACGGTGGCGGTTTCTGTTTCTGTCCTGCATGGCTGCCGGCCTGCTGGGCGGATGCTCCGTCGTGACGACGACGGCATCGGCTGTGGGGACGGTCGCGGGGGCCACTGTCGACGTGGCAGCGACGGCCGTATCCACCACCGCGGACATCGTCACCGCCCCCCTGCCCTGAACCCCCTGCCTGATCCCCCTGCCCTGGCCAGGGCAGGGGTGGGGTGAAGCCGGCTGTCAATCGCTGCGGGTGCCCGCATCGGCGGCCGGCAGCGTGAACCGGACCAGCACCGGGCGGTGATCGGACCCGACATCGCGCAGGACCAGCACCTGCCCGCCCGCCCCGATCCCCGATCCGCCCAGAACATGGTCGATCGGGATACCGAACGGCAGGAGCCAGCCGCTGGGCCAGGTCGGCCCCGTGACTGACAGCCGGACCAAACCCGCGTCGCGCATGATGCGGCGCATCAGCGGGGACCAGGGGGCCGCGTTGAAATCACCCGCCAGCAGGACGGGCGGCGGCATCTCCCGCAACCGGTCCAGCAGCCAATCCACCTGCGCCTCCTGCACCGGCCGGTCAAAGGGGCGGGAAAGGTGGGCCGTGACCAGGGTGAACGGCCCTTCCGGCCGTTCCACCCTGACGGCCAGGAAGCTGGGCCGTGTCGGCGCATCGTGCCAGGGGCTGGTGGTCACGCCGATCTGTCGCAGGGGCCAGCGGGACAGAACATTGTTGCCGCAGTCGGATATGCCGCAATCCGCGTGGTAGGGCAGGATTTCGGCAAGCTGGACCGCCCAGGCATAGGCCTGATGGTGGTAATGGCGCTCCAGCACGACAGCCAGATCCGGCCGCCGTTCGCGCACCAGCGCCGCCCAGGCGTCCATCGACGGGTTCTGGTTCCAGACATTGGTGTGCAGCAACGTGACGGATGCTCCCTGCCCGGCCGCCGGTGAAAGCCATGTCGGGAACACCAGGGCAGCATTGACCAGCACCGACAAACCCAGCGGGACCAGCAACAGCCAGCGGCGCGCCGTCATCGTCACGACCAGAAGCGGCAGGGCAAGCCATAACAGGCCGATCCGCAGATGATCCGGCACGCCCCAGCCACCGGGCACCCAGCGCAAAAGGCTGCATGCCAGCAGCAGCAAGATGCTGGCCCGGAGCAGCAGCAGGCAAGCGCGGGTGAACCCGGTCATGCGTGCGGCCGCCCGGCGGCCGGCACCGATATCCAAGCAGGCATCACGGAACCGCACGCCCTCTTCCGCCATCTGAAAAGCAACAGGGGCGGTCCTGCGACCGCCCCTGTCAATAAAACCATCCAGCACCGCAAAGCTCAACGCCGCTTGCGAGCTGGCGAGCCATCAATAATGGATGGCGCGGCCATAGGCGGCCAGTACCGATTCATGCATCATTTCCGACAGAGTCGGGTGCGGGAAGACGGTATGCATGAATTCCGCTTCCGTCAGTTCCGCCGTCTTGCCGATCGTGTAGCCCTGGATCAGTTCGGTCACTTCCGCGCCGATCATGTGTGCGCCCAGCAATTCGCCGGTCTTGGCATCGAACACGGTCTTGACCAGGCCCTCCGGCTCACCCAGCGCGATGGCCTTGCCATTGCCGATGAAGGGGAAGCGGCCCACCTTCACCTCATGCCCGGCGGCCTTGGCCCTGGCCTCCGTCAGGCCGACCGAGGCCACCTGCGGGAAGGAATAGGTGCAGCCGGGGATGTTGGTCTTGTCCATCGGATGGACATCCTCCAGGCCGGCGATCTTCTCCACGCAGATGATACCCTCGTGGCTGGCCTTGTGCGCCAGCCAGGGGGCACCGGCCACGTCGCCGATGGCATAGACGCCCGGCTCGTCGGTACGACCATAACCGTCATTGACGATGTGGCCGCGATCCAGCTTGACCTTGGTATTCTCCAGGCCCAACCCCTCGGTATTGGCGACGATGCCGACGGCGGAGATGATGCGGTCGACCGTGACCGTCTCCACCTTGCCCGCAACCTCGATATGGGCCGTGACGCTGTCGGCCTTGCGGTCCAGCTTCACGACCTTGGCGCCGGTCTTGATCTTGATGCCCTGCTTGGTGAAGGCCTTGGCGGCGAAGGCGCTGATTTCCTCGTCTTCCACCGGCAGGATGCGGTCCACCACCTCCACCAGGGTCACGTCAACGCCCATGGAATTGTAGAAGCAGGCGAACTCCACGCCGATGGCGCCGGTGCCGATGACCAGCATGCTCTTCGGCGTGGCCGCCGGCACCATGGCCTCCTTGTAGGTCCAGACCAGCTTGCCGTCCGGTTCCAGCCCCGGCAGCACGCGGGCACGGGCACCGGTGGCGATGATGATGTGCTTGGCGGCAGCGTCGGTCACCTTGCCATCCTTGGCGGTGACGGCGACCTTGCCCTTGCCCAGCAGCTTGGCCGAACCGTCCAGCACGGTGACCTTGTTCTTCTTCAGCAGGCCTTTCACGCCGGCCGAAAGCTGGTTGGCAACACCGCGTGACCGCTTGACGATGGCTTCCACGTCCAGCGTCACCTTGCCCTCGACCTTGATGCCATAGGCCTGTGAATGCTGGATGTAATGCGCGATCTCGGCGGAGCGCAGCAGTGCCTTGGTCGGGATGCAGCCCCAGTTGAGGCAGATGCCGCCCAGATGCTCACGCTCCACCACCGCGGTCTTCAGGCCCAACTGGGCAGCGCGGATGGCGGCGACATAACCGCCGGGGCCGGCGCCGATGACGATGAGGTCGAAATTCTCGGCCATGATCTGTCGCTTTCCTTCGTTGTCAGGGTGCCTGGCCGGCCAGACGAAGCAACGCCTCGCCCGTCACCCGCTGCACCGTCCATTCATCCATCGGCACGGCCCCGATCCCCTGATAGAAATCGATGGCCGGCTCGTTCCAATCCAGCACCCACCATTCAAGGCGGCCCAGCCCCTCGTCCACGACGCGCCGCGCCAGATGGCGGAACACCATGCCGCCCAGGCCCCTGCCCCGGAATTGCGGGGCCACATAGACATCCTCGATCCAGATGCCGTGCCGTCCCAGGAAGGTGGAGAAATTGTAAAACCACAGGGCAAAGCCCGCCGGGATGCCACCCACTTCGATGATCAGCGCGAAGGCACGGGGATTGTCACCGAACAACGCCGCACCGAAATCCGCCTCCGTCGCCACGACCTGGTCTGCCAGCTTCTCATAGTCGGCCAGGTCGCGGACGAAGCGGAAGATGGTGGCCAGGTCTGCGGGGGTGGCGTCACGCAGACAGGGCCTTTCGTGTTCTTCAACCACATTGCCCCCTGAAAAGCCGGACGAGGGCAGCGTTGTCAAAACCCTGCCCTCGTCCGGACGTCACGTCACAGCATCAGCGTGATCGGGTCCTCGATCAGGCCCTTCAGCAGCTTCAGGAACTCCGCCCCCACGGCACCATCGACCGAACGGTGGTCAACAGTCAGGGTCAGGGACATGACGGTGGCAACCGCCAGGGCGTCACCCTTGACCACGGGGCGCTTCTCACCCGCACCGACCGACAGGATGCAGCTCTGCGGCGGGTTGATGATGGAGGTGAAGCTCTTGATGCCGAACATGCCCAGGTTGGACACGCTGAACGTGCCACCCTGGAACTCTTCCGGCTTCAGCTTGCCTTCCTTGGCCTTCCTGGCCAGTTCCTTGACCTCGGCAGAGATGGTTGCCAGACCCTTGCGGTCGGCATTCTTCACGATGGGCGTAATCAGGCCGCCATCGGTGGAAACGGCGACGGAAACGTCGACATTCTCGTACTGAAGGATGCCATCCTCGTGCCACGACACGTTCGCCGCCGGGAAGCGGGCCAGCGCGATGGCCACTGCCTTCACCACGAAATCATTGACGGAGATTTTCTCCCCCGACTTCTGGTTCAGTTCGGCGCGCAGTTTCAGCAGATTGTCGATCTCGCAATCGACGGCCAGACCGAAATGCGGGATGGTCTGCCAAGCTTCGGTCAGGCGCTTGGCGATGGTCTTGCGCATGCCGCTGTTGGGCAGGACCTTGTACTTCATGCCCAGCTTGTCGGCGAGCGCCTTGGCGTCCACACCCTTGGGCGCGCCAGCCGGAGAGGCGGCGGCCGGCGCGGTGGCCGGGGCCGGAGAGGCGGCAGCCGGCGCGGCATCCGCCTTCTTCGGGGCCGTCCCCTTGGACAGGGCCGCCTCGATATCGCTTTTCACGATGCGGCCATGCGGGCCGGAACCGGCCACGCCCGACAGGTCCAGCCCGGCCTGGGCCGCCATGCGGCGGGCCAGCGGGCTGGCGAACACGCGGTCGTCGGACCCCGTGGATGCGGCCTCGTCCTTGCGGACCTGCGGGGCGGCTGCCTCCTGCTGGGCGGGCGCTGCCGCCTTACCGGCATCGTCCTTGGCCGCCCCTTGCTTGGAAGCCTCTTCCTTGGGCGCCTCCCCCCTGGCGGTCGCGGCCTTGGGTGCCGCGTCCAGCGCGGCTGCGTCCTCGCCTTCCTCCAGGATGACGGCGATGCGGGTATTCACCGCCACACCCTCGGTCCCTTCAGCCACCAGGATCTTGCCCAGCGTGCCCTCGTCCACGGCCTCCACCTCCATGGTGGCCTTGTCGGTCTCGATCTCGGCCAGCACATCGCCGGCCTTGACCTGATCACCTTCCTTCTTCACCCACTTGGCCAGCTTGCCTTCCGTCATGGTCGGCGACAGGGCCGGCATCAGGATATCAACGGGCATCTCTCTAGCCTCCCTCTGCCTTATTTGCGGTAGGTGACGGATTTGGCGGCGGCCACGATGTCGTGGGGCTGCGGCAGCGCCAGCTTTTCAAGGTTGGCCGCATAGGGCAGCGGCACATCCTTGGCGCAGACGCGGACCACCGGCGCATCCAGATAATCAAACGCATGTTCCATCATCACCGCCGCGATCTCCGAACCGATGCCGGCAAACGGCCAGCTCTCCTCCACGGAGACCAGGCGGTTCGTCTTCTTGACGCTTTCGACGATGGTGTCGACATCCAGCGGACGGATGGTGCGCAGGTTGATGACCTCCGCCTCGATCCCGTCCTCGGCCAGCTTTTCGGCTGCGGCCAGCGCATGGCCGACGCAGATCGAATAGGCGACGATGGTCACGTCGGCACCGGCGCGCTCCACCTTCGCCTTGCCGATGGGCAGGATGAAGTCGGGGTCGGTCGGCACTTCGAAGCTCTGCCCGTACATGATCTCGTTCTCAAGGAACACGACCGGGTTCGGGTCACGGATGGCGGCGCGCAGCAATCCCTTGGCGTCGGCGGCGCTGTAAGGGGCCAGCACCTTCAGGCCGGGAACATGCGCATACCACGAGGCATAGCACTGGCTGTGCTGGGCACCGACGCGGGCGGCGGCACCGTTGGGACCGCGGAACACGATGGGGCAGCCCATCTGGCCGCCGGACATGTACAGCGTCTTGGCAGCCGAATTGATGATATGGTCGATGGCCTGCATCGAGAAGTTCATGGTCATGAACTCCACGATGGGCCGCAGGCCGCCGAACGCGGCACCCACGCCCAGACCGGCGAAGCCATGTTCGGTGATCGGCGTGTCGATGACGCGCTTGGCGCCGAATTCCTGCAGCAACCCCTGGCTGATCTTGTAGGCGCCCTGGTATTCGCCTACTTCCTCACCCATCAGGAAAACCGTCTCGTCACCGCGCATTTCCTCGGCCATGGCGTCGCGCAGGGCTTCGCGCACCGTCATGGTCTGCGTGGACTTGAACCATTTATCTTCATCCGACGCGGCCGGTGCCGGGCTTTCCTTCTTCTTCGGCGCGGCGTCCACCGCGGCGGGGGCGGAAGCGGCCGGCGCCTCCTCCTTCACCGCTGCCGGCGGCGGCGGCGGGGAGGCCGGGGATGCAGCGGCCGATGCATCCTCCCCCTCTTCCGCGATGGTCGCGATGGGGGTGTTCACGGCGACATTTTCCGTGCCCTCCTCCACCAGCAGCGCCGTGATGGTGCCTTCATCGACCGCCTCGACCTCCATGGTCGCCTTGTCGGTCTCGATCTCGGCAAGCACGTCACCGCTTTTCACGGCGTCGCCCACCTTCTTCAGCCACTTGGCCAGCTTGCCTTCCGTCATGGTCGGCGACAGGGCCGGCATCAGGACCTGTACGGGCATGTCATTATCCTCCGCTGCTGGCTCAGGCTTCCACGAGTACGTCCGTCCACAGCTCGGACGGATCGGGCTCGGGGCTGGTGGTGGCGAAATCGGCCGCCTCGGTGACAATATCCTTCACCTCGCGGTCGATGACCTTCAGGGCGTCCTCGTCGGTGATGCCCTTGTCCAGCAGCAGCTTCTTCAGATTGTCGATCGGGTCACTTTCCGACCGCATCTTGTTGACCTCTTCCTTGGTGCGGTACTTGGCGGGGTCCGACATGGAATGGCCGCGATAGCGGTAGGTCTTCATCTCCAGGATGACGGGGCCGTTGCCTTCGCGGATATGGGCGATGGCCTTGTCGGCCGCCTCCTTCACCTCCAGCACGTCCATGCCGTTCACCTGATAGCCGGGGATGCCATAAGCGCTGCCGCGCTCATACAGCTCACCGGCCGAAGCGCGGGCCTGGGCCGTACCCATGGCGTACTTGTTGTTCTCGATCACGAACAGGGTCGGCAGCTTCCAGAGTGCTGCCATGTTGAAGGTCTCGTAAACCTGACCCTGGTTGATCGCGCCGTCACCCATATAGCAGGCATTCAGGCCGCCATCGTTCAGATACTTGTGGGCAAAGCCCAGGCCGGCCCCGATCGGCACCTGCGCCGCGACGATGCCATGGCCGCCATAGAACTTCTTCTCGCGGCTGAACATGTGCATGGAGCCGCCCTTGCCCTTGGAATATCCGCCGGCCCGGCCCGTCAATTCGGCCATCACGCCCTTGGCATCCATGCCGCAGGCCAGCATGTGGCCATGGTCACGATAGCTGGTGATGACACTGTCGGTTTCCCGCATCGCGGCCTGGATGCCGACCACGACGGCTTCCTGCCCGATATAAAGGTGGCAGAAGCCACCGATCAGGCCCATGCCGTACATCTGCCCGGCCTTCTCCTCGAAGCGGCGGATCAGCAGCATGTCGCGGTAATAGCGGATAAGCTCGTCCTTGCCCGGCAGCGCCGGGGCCTTCGGGGCCGTGCTACGGGTGGTGCGGCGCTTGGTGACTGCCACTGGCTCCTCCCAAGGAAATGGGGATGCGATAGGTCCATCGCTGTGCGATGCGATAAAGAGGTATCGCCCCACGCCGACCTTGGCAAGCGGTGTGCAGTGCAAAAGATTGTTTTACTTGAGAAAATCAGCCTTAACTCATTTTAGGCTAATCGTCGCCATTTCAGGCACTTACCGACCTTGGTCGGGGCTGACCTGCGTTCACTGCGGGGCAGCACGTCGCGGGAGGAGGATGATCAGGTCGTCCGGGTGCGATTGGTTCAGCACGGCACGGGCGCGCTCATCCAGCAGGTCCGGGTCCAGGCTGTCGGGGCGCAGCAGGCGGGTCCGGCGCTCCAGCTCCTCCCGTTCCGCGCGCACCTGATCCAGTGTGGATTGGGCGCGGGCCACTTCACTTTGCAGATGCGTCAATGCCACCAGGCCACGATCGCCATGCACGGTGTGATAGGCGAAGTAGGCCACGACGGAGACGCCGATCACCGGACCGACAATCTGTCGGACAGCACGTCCCAGCGCAGAGCGAAGTGTATAGAGCATCATCATGATGAAGGGATGGAATCACAGCGCGAGTCGCGCGGTCAACGGGAAAAGGAGCGCCAGCCGCGAAAACCCCTTAAAATCAGGCAAATATGACCGAAAGGAGGAGACGGCACCAACCCATTGGGCTGGGCCGGGATAGACCACCCGGCAGGCTGTTCTCCGATCGTCGGAAAAAAAGGGGCGGCCCCGACGGGACCGCCCCTTCACATCGGCTGTAATGGCAGGATCAGCCGCGCTTCAACGCATCGCGGCCGGGATAGACGGCGGCACCGCCCAGGCCTTCCTCGATACGGATCAACTGGTTGTACTTGGCGATCCGGTCGGAGCGGGACAGCGAGCCGGTCTTGATCTGTCCGCAATTGGTGGCCACCGCCAGATCAGCGATGGTGCTGTCCTCGGTCTCGCCCGAACGGTGCGACAGGACGGCCGTATAGCCGGCATTCTGTGCGATGCGGACGGCTTCCAGGGTTTCCGTCAGGGTACCGATCTGGTTGACCTTCACCAGGATGGAATTACCCACGCCCTGCTTGATCCCATCGGTCAGACGGGCCGGGTTGGTAACGAAAAGATCGTCGCCAACCAACTGCACCTTGGACCCGATCGTATCGGTCAGCAGCTTCCAGCCATCCCAATCATCCTCGGCCATGCCGTCCTCGATGGAGACGATCGGATATTTGGCAACCAGATCAGCCCAATAGGCGACCATCTCGGCCGGGGTCAGGCTCTTGCCCTCGCCTTCCAGCTCATACTTGCCGCCCTTGAAGAACTCGGTGGAGGCGGCGTCCAGCGCCAGCAGCACATTCTCGCCTGCCTTGTAGCCGGCATCGTCGATGGCGGCCACGATGAAGTCCAGCGCCTCGGTGGCCGATGACAGGTTGGGGGCGAAGCCGCCCTCGTCGCCCACGGCAGTATTGTGCCCGGCAGCCTTCAGCTTCTTCTTCAGGGCGTGGAAAATCTCGGCCCCGACGCGAATGGCATCGGTCGCCGTCTCCGCCCCCACGGGCATGATCATGAATTCCTGGATGTCGATCGGATTATCGGCATGCGCACCGCCATTGATGATGTTCATCATCGGCACCGGCAGGATCCGGGCATTGGCACCGCCGATATAGCGGTAGAGCGGCAGGTCCAATTCGTCGGCGGAGGCCTTGGCAACGGCCATCGATACGCCCAGGATGGCATTGGCCCCCAGACGCGCCTTGTTCGGCGTGCCGTCCAGGTCGATCATGGCCTGATCGATGGCGACCTGGTCGGTCGATTCCAGACCCGACAGCGTGTCGAAGATTTCGCCGTTCACCGCTTCCACGGCCTTCAGCACGCCCTTGCCCAAATAGCGGCTCTTGTCGCCATCGCGCAGTTCGACCGCCTCATGCGCACCCGTGGACGCACCCGAGGGAACAGCAGCACGACCGAGGGCGCCGGATTCCAGGCGAACCTCCACCTCAACGGTCGGGTTGCCACGGCTGTCCAGAATTTCGCGTGCGTGGATGTCGATGATGGCGGACATGGGCCTTAATCTCCTCGGCAAGGATCGCGTTAACCCTTTTCAGGGGCATGAGCACGGGATGAAGGGGATAACGCCGACCGTCACCGGCGACAAGGGACAGTTCCGCTACCCCGCCGTGCCGGACGGGCCGGCATTGCCCGGCTGGCGCGGGACGATGGCATCAGGCAGACGGCGCTTTGCCCCCTGCACACCTGCATAGAAGGCGGAAAGCAAGGCGAAATCGGCCGCCATGTCATCGCTGGGCCACCATGGCGCGCCGATCCGGATCGTGCGCGACGCATAATCCAGCGCGACAGGTATGATCGGGACGCCGGCCTGTCGCGCAATATGCCAAAAGCCTGTCTTCCAGCCGGCATCCGGCGCCGGGTTGCGTGTACCCTCCGGCGCGATGCCGATGACGGTCTGCGCATTGTCGCGGATGGCCGCCACGCAGTCGCCCACCACACCGTTCGGGGACCGCCTGTCCACCGGCAGCACATCGCACCAGCGCATGATGGGACCCAGGGGTCCCTTGAACAGCGTGTGCTTGCCCAGGATGCGGATACGCACATCCAACGCCAGGACGGCCGCCATGGCGATGATGAAATCATAATTGGAACTGTGCGGGGCACCGATGGTCACGAAACGCGGCAGATCGGGATATTCCCCCTCGATCCGCCAGCCCATCAGCCGCAGCCCCACCCGTCCCACGGCGCGGGAGATTGGCCCGCCCCGCCGCGGCACACGGGCGCCGGGCACCGGAATGGACATGGATGCTTCCTTCACTTTTTCGGGGATTACCCCGTTGGTTATAATCCGATGGTGCGGGAAGCAGGAAGCCTTGTCAAACCGGGGCCGCCGGCGAGGGCCGGCCGATGCAGCTAGACGCGAACGGGATCGGCTTTGGCGATGCGGTCCAGCGCCAGCATCGTGGTCAGAACACCTTCCATTTGATCCAGCGGCACCATGTTGGGCCCGTCGCTGGGTGCGCAGTCCGGATTCTCGTGTGTCTCCATGAAGACGGCGGCGACACCGATGGCAACAGCCGCGCGCGCCAGTACGGGCACGAACTCCCGCTGTCCGCCGCTGCTCGTCCCCTGCCCGCCCGGCTGCTGCACCGAATGGGTGGCGTCATAGACCACGGGATATCCCGTCTGCGCCATGATCGGCAGGGACCGCATGTCGCTGACCAGGGTATTATAGCCGAAGCTGGCGCCCCGCTCGCACAACAGGATGTTGTGGTTGCCGGTCGATGCGATCTTGGCCGCCACGTTCTTCATGTCCCAGGGCGCCAGGAACTGGCCCTTCTTGACATTGATGGCCTTGCCCGTCTCTCCCGCAGCCAGCAGCAGGTCGGTCTGGCGGCACAGGAAAGCGGGGATCTGCAGCACGTCCACCACCTCTGCCACGGGCCCGCACTGTTCGGCCGCATGGATGTCGGTCAGCACAGGACAGCCGAAAGTCTCCCGGATATCGGCCAGGATCGGCAAAGACTTGTCCATGCCCAGGCCGCGCTGCGCCGACACCGAAGTGCGGTTGGCCTTGTCGAAGCTGGTCTTATAGATCAGGCCAATACCCAGCCTGCGCGTCAGTTCCGACAGCGCCCCCGCCATGGTGAAAGCATGGTCGCGGCTTTCCAACTGGCACGGGCCCGCAATCAGGACGAAGGGCTTGTCATTGGCGATCGCCAGGGAGCCGACGGTAACGGTGCGGGTCACTTTTCCTGATCTTTCCTGTTGCTCTCTAAACGACCGAAATAGAAACCCAGAACAAGCGTTACAAGGGGGAGAATCTCCACCTTCACGAAATCGATCATTTCCCGGACAAGGCTGGTGTTATCGATGGAACAGCGGATTGCTGTCCCCCGAGCCAACTTGCGATGAGTTCACTCATCGCAAGTTGGTATCAGACTTCAAACCAGCCGGCTCTGCGCGATGGCAGCACCGATGAAGCTGGTGAACAGCGGATGCGGGTCGAAGGGCTTGGACTTCAGTTCCGGATGGAACTGCACACCCACGAACCAGGGATGCTCGGGCAGTTCCACGATCTCGGGCAGGATACCGTCGGGCGACAGGCCGGAGAATTTCAGGCCGACCTGCTCGAGCTTGTCCTTGAAATTGATGTTCACCTCGTAACGGTGGCGGTGACGCTCGACGATCTGCTCATCGCCATAGATGTCGGCAACGCGCGAGCCCGCCACCAGGTGGCAATTGTACGAGCCCAGACGCATCGTGCCGCCCAGATCGCCGCCCTCCTGGCGCTGGACCAATTCGTTGCCCTGCAACCATTCCGTCATCAGGCCGACAACGGCCGGATCAGGCTTGCCGAACTCCGTCGAACCGGCATGGTCCAGCCCGGCCAGATGCCGGGCGCTTTCGATCACGGCCATCTGCATGCCGAAGCAGATGCCGAAATAGGGGATCTTGTGCTCCCGCGCGAACTGCACGGCGCGGATCTTCCCCTCCGTTCCGCGTTCGCCGAAACCGCCCGGCACCAGGATACCGTGAACCCCTTCCAGACGCTCCAGGGCTTCGCCGGTCTCGAAAATCTCCGCATCGATCCAGTCCAGCCTGACCTTCACGTTGTTGGCGATGCCGCCATGGGTCAAGGCCTCGCCCAACGACTTGTAGGCGTCCAGCAGGCTCGTATATTTGCCGACTACGGCGATGGTGACCGCCCCTTCGGGGTTGCGCACGCGGCGCACGATCTCTTCCCAGCGGGACAGGTCGGGCGCCTTCTCGGTCGGCAGCCCGAAATATTTCAGCACCTCGGTGTCGAACCCCTGCTCATGGTAGGAGATCGGCACCTGATAGATCGTGTCCACATCCAGGGCGGCGATCACACGCTCCTTCTGGATGTTGCAGAACAGGGCGATCTTGCGCCGCTCATTGTCGGGAATGTCGCGGTCGGCGCGGCACAGCAGCATCTGCGGCTGGATGCCGACGGACAGCAGTTCCTTGACCGAATGCTGGGTCGGCTTGGTCTTCAACTCGCCGGCCGCCGGGATGTAGGGCACCAGGGTGACATGGCAGAACAGGACATTGTTCGTGCCACGCTCGTTGCCAAACTGGCGGATGGCCTCCAGGAAGGGGAGCGATTCGATGTCGCCGACCGTGCCGCCGACCTCGCACAGCACGAAATCCTCGCCGTCCAGGTCGGCCGCGATGAACTCCTTGATGGCGTCGGTGATGTGCGGAATGACCTGTACCGTGGCGCCCAGATAGTCGCCGCGGCGTTCCTTGGCCAGGACATTGGAATAGATGCGGCCGGTAGTGATGTTGTCCGACTTGGTGGCGTGGACGCCGGTGAAACGCTCGTAATGGCCGAGATCCAGGTCGGTTTCCGCTCCGTCATCGGTGACGAACACTTCCCCGTGCTGATAGGGGCTCATCGTGCCGGGATCGACATTCAGGTAGGGGTCCAGCTTGCGCAGGCGGACCTTGTAGCCACGCGCCTGCAGCAGCGCGCCCAGGGCAGCGGAAGCCAACCCCTTGCCCAGGGACGAAACCACACCACCGGTGATGAAGATGAAGCGCGTCATGGAACCCTAACCTTCGCCAAACATGCCAACGGGTTGGGCCCTTCCGGCCCAATCCTGCTATCGGATTTCACATCGGGGCACGGATGCCCATTCCACCATATTCATGCCCGAACGGAAAGAGGCGGCATGTCTGCCGCCTCTCGCCATATCAACCGGGCCTGACGCCAAGGCATTACTCGCCGACGGGGACCGTCGGTTCGGCCGGGGCGGCAGGGGTCGCGGGGGCCTCGCTGCCGGGGGCCGGCAGGTTGTCGAACAGGCTCTTGCCGCCGCCACCACCGCCGGCCAGGATGGCCAGGATCAGGCTGGTGCAGAAGAACAGGGCGGCCAGGATGGCCGTCGTGCGGGTCAGAAGATTGGCACTGCCACGGGCGGACATGAAGCCGCCCATCGTGCCGCCGCCGATGCCCAGGCCACCGCCCTCGGACTTCTGCACCAGCACCACACCGATCAGCGCAAGCGTGATCAGCAGATGCACGACCAGGACTATCTCTTGCATCCCAACAATCCCTGCAAACCGCGTCGAAAACGGCAACGGGAACCCGCACCGCCGAAAACCAACAAGCAGATGGCGCATCAAGCGCCCAAACGCAAGGCCGCCCGCTTCCCCTTATGCAGGGAAGGCGGCGGCGCCCGCGTCATCAATCTGTCGCGCTTCTTAACCGGTCCCGCCCCAGTTCGCCAGAGCGAAGTGTCAGGGGCAGGCCTGCGCGATGCCCCAAAAATCATCAGCCTTGAGGCTGGCACCACCGACCAGCGCGCCATCCACGTCCGCCACGGCCAGTATTTCGGCGGCATTGCCCGGCTTCACCGAACCGCCATAGAGGATGCGCACGGCGTCGGGCTGTTCCACCAAGCCCGAAAGACGGCCGCGGATCATGGCATGCATGGCAGCAATGTCGGCCAGCGTCGGGGTGCGTCCCGTGCCGATGGCCCATACGGGTTCATAGGCCACGACACAATTGCCGGCGGTCGCACCGGCGGGAATCGAGGTGGCAAGCTGCTCCGCCACTACAGTCTCCGCCCGGCCGGCGTCACGCTCGCCCTCCGTCTCGCCCACGCAGACAATGGCCGTCAACCCGGCCCGCAGGGCGGCGGCAGCCTTGGCCTGCACCTGGGCGCTGGTTTCCCCGTGATTGGTCCGGCGTTCCGAATGGCCGACGATGACATGGCTTGCCCCGACATCGGCCAGCATCTCCGCCGCCACATCGCCTGTATGGGCACCCTGGATTTCGGCATGGCAATCCTGACCGCCGACCGCGACAGCCGACCCGGCCACGCCATGGGCCACCGCAGCCACGATCGTGGCCGGGGGGCACAACACCAGATCGAATCGCGGGTCGGCCTTTGCGCCCACCCGGGTCGCCAGGTCGATGGCCAGGGCGGTGCCGTCGGCGCGCCGGCAATGCATCTTCCAGTTACCGGCGATCAGATAGCGGCGTGCGGTCATTTCGTTCCTCATCATCTTCTTGTCACATTCTTGTCGAAAGGCGCCGTTCCCGGCCGGGTTGCCCCCGGTCAGCCGGCCCTGATCGTTGCCGGCGCATTATGCGGGGATGCCACCGCTGTTCCAAACGCCAAGCGGCGCGCGGGCGCGCATGGCCGCGACATGGGCCTGTTCGGCCACCCGGGCTTGCCCCGGTCGGATCGGTTCCCTATGATGCCGCGCTTTCCGGGCATCTCCGGACGGCCCGCGCGCCCGTGCGCGGCCGATTATACGATGGAACACAAGCGTCCCCCATGCTCCAGATCATCCGCAGCACCGTCGGCTCCTGGGTCGTCAAGATCCTGTTCGTCCTCCTGATCATCAGCTTCGCCGTCTGGGGCATCGGCGATATCACGCAGGGCGTGCGGTCCGGCGTCGCCCAGGTCGGGGAACGCAACATCACCCCGCAGGAACTGGACAGCGCCTACCGCGCCGAACTCAGCCGCATGCGCCAGATGCTGGGGCCGGAGTTCACGGAGGAACAGGCCCGGCAGTTCGGCCTGCGCGAACGCGCGCTGGAACAGCTCATCCAGCGCGAATTGCTGGCACAGGCCGCGGATGACCTGGGTTTGCGCATCGCCGACGGTACGGTGATGGAAGAGGTATTGAAGGTTCCGGCCTTCAAGGACGCCTTTGGAAACTTCGATGTCGGCCTGATGCGCGCCCTGCTGTTGCAGAACGGCATGACCGAGCAGGGGTTCGTGGAGGATGTCCGGGGCGATCTGGCGCGCAGTGACCTGATCGGCGCCATCACCGGCGGCGCCACGGCGCCGCGCTCCCTGGCGGAAGCGCTGTTCCGTTACCGTTTCGAGGCCCGTACCTTCGAAGCGGTGACCATATCGAACACCGCCATGCCCGACGCCCCGGCCCCCGACCAGGCCACGCTGGAGGCGTTCCACAAGGACAAGGCGGTCCGCTACACCGCCCCCGAATACCGCACGGTGCAGGTGGCCCTGCTGGAAGCCGCGGCGCTGGCCGGCGAGGTGGAGGTCAGCGACGAGGATCTGGCCGAATATTACGACGCCCATGCCGGCGAATATGTGACGCCCGAGCGGCGCAGCCTGACCCAGGCCGTGTTCACCGACAAGGCCGCCGCCGACAAGGCTCTGGCGGACATCGCCGCCGGCCGCCCGATCGCGGATGTCGCCAGGGATGCCGGTACGGAAGCCGTCGCCCTGCCCGACATGCTGAAGACCGACCTGCCGGCCGAACTGGCCGATACGGCCTTCACGGCGGAACCCAACAAGCCGGCCGGCCCCGTGCAGAGTGACTTCGGCTTTCATGTGCTGGTCGTCACCAATATCCAGGCGGGCGGCGAACGCAGCCTGGATAGCGTGAAGGACGAAATCGCCGCCCATGTGCGCCAGGATCGCGCCATCGACAAGCTGTTCGAGGTATCGACCAGGCTGGAGGACCAGTTGGCCGGCGGCACCCCGCTGGAAGAGGCCGCGCAGGCCGTCGGCGCCCGTCTGGTGACGCTGGGCGGGATCGACAGCCGCGGCACCGACGCGGACGGCACCGAGCAGGGGGCTGCCCTGCCTGAACGGGAGAAGATCCTGGCATCCGCCTTCTCCCTGTCCGCCGGTCAGACCGGCAGCGTTGAAGAGGCGGGCACCGAGGCCTTCTTCGCCGTCCATGTGCAGTCCGTGACGCCGGCGGCGCTGCGACCGCTGGAAGAGGTGAAGTCCGTGGTGCTGGGTGACTGGCAGGCCGAGCAGAAGCAGGCCGCCGCACGCCAGAAGGCCGAGGAGGTGGCGGAAAAGATCAGGGCCGGCGCATCCGCGAAGGATGCCGCCGCCGGGATCACGGGGGCGATCGTCCAGAATGTCGACCCGCTGATGCGGGCAGGTGCGGCCAGCGCCATCGTTCCGGCGGCCGCCTTGGAGACCCTGTTCAAGGCCCCGATCGGCACGGTCACCACGGCCGAGCGTCCCGCAGCCCAGGTCGTTGCCAAGCTGACCGGCATCACGCCGGCCGACCCCGCCACGGTGCAGGCCGCGGCACAGATCGCGCAGCTTTCCAACATCACCCAGCAGTCGATGCAGGAGGAGCTGGCCCTGCAGTACCTGTCGGCATTGCGTACCCGCTATGGCGTCACGATCAACCAGACGCTGATCAACCAGCTTTACGGCAGCAGCCAGGAGTAACGGCCGTGCGCACCTTTCCGGATGAAAGCGCCTTTGCCCGCACCTATCAGTCGGGGGCGGCGCAGGTGCTGTGGACCCGGCTGGTCAGTGACCTGGACACACCCGTTTCCGCCATGATGAAGCTGGTGCGTGACCGTCCCAACGCCTTCCTGCTGGAATCGGTGACGGGCGGGTCGATACGCGGCCGCTATTCCATGATCGGGCTGAAGCCGGACCTGATCTGGCGCTGCCGCGGCACCGGGTCGGAGATCAACCGCCAGGCTGCCGTCGATCCGGCCCGCTTCACCCCGTGCGAAGGCAATCCGCTGAAGGTGCTGGCAGCGTTGCTGGAGGAGTCGCGCATCGACCTGCCGGCCGAACTGCCGCCCATGTCGGCGGGGCTGTTCGGCTATCTGGGCTATGACATGGTCCGGCTGATGGAGAAGCTGCCGGACAGCAACAACAACGATCTGGGCCTTGATGACAGCATCATGGTCCGTCCGACCGTGATGGCCATTTTCGACGGGATCGACAATGTCGTGACCGTGGTGACCCCCGTGCGCCCGCAGGAAGGCGTATCGGCGGAGGCGGCCCTGGCGGCAGCGAAGGCCCGGTTGGCGGAATCAGTGGCCGACCTGGAAGGCCCCGTACCGGCGGTACATGAGACGACATTGGATATCGCCGCCCTGCCCCCGCCCGCATCCAACATGGCCCGGCAGGAATATCATGGGGTGGTGGAGAAGGCGAAGGAGTATGTCCGGGCCGGCGACATCTTCCAGGTGGTGCCCAGCCAGCGTTTCTCCGTGCCCTTCAAACTGCCGCCGTTCGCCCTTTACCGGGCGTTGCGCCGGCTGAATCCCTCGCCTTTCCTGTTCTTCCTGGATTTCGGCGATCTGGCCGTCGTGGGCTCCAGCCCGGAAATCCTGGTGCGGCTGCGCGACGATACCGTGACCATCCGCCCCATCGCCGGCACCCGCAAGCGGGGCAAGACCGCGGCGGAGGATCAGGAACTGGCCGCCGACCTTCTGTCCGATCCCAAGGAACTGGCCGAGCATCTGATGCTGCTGGACCTGGGGCGCAACGATGTGGGCCGGGTGTCGCAGACGGGAACCGTTACGGTAACGGAAAAGTTCACTATCGAGTATTACTCCCACGTCATGCACATCGTTTCGAACGTGGAAGGAAAGCTGGACCCGAAGTTCACACCGATCGAGGCCCTGGTTGCCGGTTTTCCCGCCGGCACCGTATCGGGTGCGCCCAAGGTGCGGGCCATGGAGATCATCGACGAGTTGGAGAAGACCCGACGCGGCATCTATGGCGGCTGCATCGGCTATTTCGCGGCCAACGGCACCATGGATACCTGCATCGCCCTGCGCACGGCCGTGCTGAAGGATGGGGTGATGCATGTGCAGTCCGGCGGGGGGGTCGTGGCCGACAGCGAGCCGGAAGCCGAGTATCAGGAGACCGTGAACAAGGCGATGGCCCTGTTCAAGGCGGCAGAGGAAGCTGTGCGCTATGCGCAGGAGCGGGGAGGAGCCTGACCCCGTGGCCCCTCCCCTTGCGGCGGCCGATATTCTGTCGATCCGGCCCGACCGGCTGGTTCTGGCCACCTCGGCTGTCCTGGCGCCGGTTCTGGCCCCGCTCTTACCGGCGGCGGAGATCGCCACCAGCCCCAGCGGGGTCGACCATCTGCTGACCGCGGACAAGACCGTCTCCGTGCGCCTGGTCTGCATTGGTTTCGGGCATGTCCTGTCCTTATCGACGCTGGGCCGTTGCGGGGCCGGGGCCATCAATCTGCATCCGGCCCCGCCCGACTATCCCGGATCAGCCGTCAACCACCTCGCCCTCTATGAGGGGGCGACCCGCTTCGGCGTGACCGCCCATCTGATGGAGCCGGCCGTCGATTCCGGCCCCATCCTGGCGGTGGACCGTTTCGACATTCCGCCCGGCATCGGCCATCGCGGATTGGACGAGTTGACCTGGCCCGCACTGCTGCGACTGCTGCACCGGCTGTCCCCCTGCCTGCGCGGGCTCGCCCCCTGGCCGGACAGGCCGTCGGGGGAACATTGGCGAGGACCGGCCAGCCGGCGGGCCCGGGTGATGGATCTGACGCGGATCGGCCAGGACCTGACCCCGGCGGAGGCGGCGCGCCGGCACCGTGCGTTCCGCGACGGCCCCGACAGCGCCTTACTTTTCGAGCGCAACGGCACCTGGCAGCCCTATCAGCCCAGCGGGCGTATCAAAGGCTGGGTCGATGGCATTATCGGGGATACGGTGCGCGGCTGGGCATATGATCCGACGGAACCTGCCCACCGCACCCGCATCCGGGTGGAAGCCGACGGATACCCCGTGGCCGACCTGATCGCGGACGGGCAGCGGCGGGACGTGGCGGATGCGGGCCATGGCGATGGGAATTGCGGCTTCATCCTGCCCCTTGCGCAACTGTCCGCAACGGCACGGCAGCTGGAAATCCTGTTGCCCGACGACGAATGGCGCCGCCTGCCCGGCGGCCCCCTGCTGCTGCCGAATACCGGTTAATGAGAGGCATGGAGAATGCCCCTTCGTATCCGCGCCAACGGGTGCGGCGGCGCGCGCCTCCGCGAAGGGTCAGGCCTCCGGCAGGCTCTGCCCCAGCCGGCCGCCGATGCGCACCGGTTCGGCTCGTCTGGCCAGACCCGTCCGGTCATCGGTTTCAACGAACAGGCCGCAGACCGTGACCGTGGCATCGTTCTCCCCCGGTGAATAACGCTCACCGGGCACCTTGCGCAGCATCTTGTAGATGGCAGCATCCTTCTTCATGCCGATCACGGTATCGTAATCGCCGCACATGCCCGCATCGGTCTGATAGGCCGTGCCCCCGTTCAGGATCTGCAGGTCGGCCGTGGGCACATGGCAATGGGTGCCCACAACCAGGCTGACACGACCATCCAGCACATGGCCCATGATCATCTTCTCGCTGCTGGCCTCCGCATGCATGTCCATGATGATGGCATCCACGCCCGCCGGCCCCATGCGGGCCCCACCCAGGCGATGGATGTTCAACACCTTTTCGACGGGCGGGAACGGGTCGTCCAGCGGGTCCATGAAGACGCGGCCCATGGCATTGATCACCATCACCTTGTGCCGCCCGTTCTTGGCGGGCAGGATGGTATGGCCGCGGCCCGGCGTGCCGTCGGGATAGTTGATGGGCCGGACAAGCTGGGGAATCCGGTCGATCTGCGACAGCAATTCCTTCTGGTCCCAGGCGTGGTTGCCCAGCGTCACGCAATCCACGCCGGCCGCGAACAGTTCCTGGGCGATCTTTTCGGTGATGCCGAAGCCACCGGCCGCATTCTCCCCGTTCACCGTGATGAAATCGGGTTTCAGCTTCGCCTTCAGTTGCGGCAGATGGCGCAGCACGCCTTCCCGGCCACTGCGGCCGACAATGTCACCCAGAAACAACAAACGCATATGTGATCCCCAAAGCGCGGGCCGGGTTGCCGCCAGGCCCATGAATATCCGGATGACAAGCCGTCAGGCCGGGCGGTTGACGCCCACCTCGGTCACGATCCAGTCCAGCCGCTGATCGTAAGCGTCAACCGGCAGGCTTTCCAGCTTTTGTCCGGCATAGGCGATGCCCACGGCAACCGTCGGCGCCTCGGCCCGCAGCACTTCCAGCGTCCGGTCATAGAAACCGCCGCCATAGCCCAGGCGATAGCCGCGATCGTCAAAAGCCAGCATGGGGACCAGCACGATGTCGGGCTGTGCCACCGGCGCCTCTGACATGGGTTCCATGACGCGGAAGGCGCCGGGCACCAGCGGATGTCCCGGCCGCCACAAACGGAAGATCAACGGCCAGGCACGCCCGGTGACAACGGGCAGGGCCGTGGCATGACCGGCTGCACCCAGGGCCGACAGGGCTGGCCCCACATCCACCTCGTCCCCCTTCGGCCAATAGCCGGCGATGACCAGCGGATGGCCGTGCGGGGCGATGGCGGGCAGCAGGGACAGCAGATGGGTGGTGATGGCAGGCGCCGCCGCGGGGCCGATCCGTTCGTGGCATTGCGCACGCGCCGCACGCGCCGTGATCCGGGCGGCCTGCTTGGCCTGCGCCATGGCGTCGGGCGCCACGGGACCGGCATCCCTGTCGGACATGGGTCGACCCTGCTGCGGTTCAGGGGAAAAGCGGGCGGAAGATGGCCGCCTTGGCCGTTGGTGTTGCTATCCCTCGTGACCTGCACAAGCAGGTGGGAGCCATATACCGGCACCACGGCACCGGCAGGGACAGCCCCCTCGAGGAATGATTATCGGCCCCGGGGATAAAGCGACCTGACGCACCAGGCAGCCAGCTTCCAGACACTTATTTAGGCGCGTTCAAGCCGCGCTGCAATGTCTTCGATGCGCTTTGCCAATGTATCGACAGCCGTCGCCATCTTTGTCTCATCAGCTGCGGCAGGGGCGGCCGGGGCCGGCACATGGCCGCCACGCAGCGCCTTGACCTGGGCGCGCGTCTCCATCAACTCGTCCGCCAGCACGATGCAGGTGGCGATAAGGTTCTGCACCTCGTGGCCCGCGGCCCCGCCCGTCAGTTCCTGCATGCGGGCGTCGACATAGGCGGCCAGTTCCAGCAGGCGCTGTTCCTGGCCTTCCTCGCAGTTCAGCGAATGGCTGCGGCCATTCAGGGTGAAATCCACGCGACGCATCAATCAACCTTCCTCAAGAACGCCCTGAAGGCGCGAAATGGCCGCGTCCAGACGGACCTTCATGACACGGGCCTGTTCCTGTGCCTGACGTTCGCCATGGCGGGCCGCGGCCAGTTCAGCCTCCAGCCGCATCCTTTCCGCCATCCAGTCCTGCCCCCCTGCCGAGGCGTCCAGCTTCTCCAGCCGGCGTGTCAAGGCACGGTCCAACAGGCTGATGGCCGTATCCAGACGCTCCAAGGCGGCGGTCAGACTGTCCAAGGTAAGGGCTCTTCGGTGGGCGGATGAACGGGCCGTCGGCACCGTTGCCGGCACGAGACGACAGACAGTAGGGTCCCCCCTCCCCCGCCGTCAATATTCGCACCGCAAAAACAGCCAGGAATCGGTGCGGGTCCGATGCGCCGCCGCCGGGTGCCCGCCATGCGGGCCTGTCGCTTGACCCCCCCGCCGGATTTGGCCAATTTGCGGCCACCATCACGGGGGGGACCGGCGCCGGACCGGGGCGACCGGCCTTTTCCGCATGGGACCCAAGGTGCAGCGCTTCTACGAGCAATGTCCGGCCGCAAAGCCCAAGGCCGGCGCCCCGCATGAAAGGCCCTTCGCGCAATGTCGTCCGATCTGACCGCTGGCGTCTCCCACGCCGATCTCGCCAACGCCATCCGTGCCTTGTCCATGGACGCGGTGGAAGCCGCCAAGTCCGGGCATCCCGGCATGCCGATGGGCATGGCCGACGTCGCGACCGTGCTGTTCACGCAGTTCCTGAAGTTCGATCCCAAGCGTCCCGACTGGGCCGACCGCGACCGGTTCATCCTGTCGGCCGGCCATGGTTCCATGCTGCAGTACAGCCTGATGTACCTGACCGGATACGAGGACATCACGCTGGACGAGATCAAGCGCTTCCGCCAGATGGGTGCCCGCACCGCCGGCCACCCCGAATATGGCATGGCGCGCGGGATCGAGATGACGACCGGCCCCCTGGGCCAGGGCATCTCCACCGCCGTCGGCTTCGCCATGGCAGAGCGTATCCTGAATGCCCGCTTCGGCGATGATCTGGTCGATCACAATACCTATGTCATCGCCTCCGACGGCGACCTGCAGGAAGGCATCAGCCACGAGGCCTGCTCGCTTGCCGGCCATCTGGGCCTGTCCAAGCTGATCGTGCTGTGGGACGACAACAAGATCAGCATCGACGGATCGACCGACCTGTCCTTCACCGAGGATGTGCAGGCCCGCTTCCGTGCCTATAACTGGGATGTCAGCGCCGTGGACGGGCATGACCCCGTCGCCGTGGCCAAGGCCATCGAGGCCGCAAGGACAACCGACAAGCCGTCGCTGATCGCCTGCCGCACCACGATCGGCTATGGCGCCCCCACCAAGGCCAACACCGCCGGCAGCCATGGCAGCCCCCTGGGCGCCGCCGAGATCGAGGGCACGCGCAAGGCGCTCAACTGGCCCTATCCCGCCTTCGAGGTGCCGGACGCCATCCTGAATGCCTGGCGCGCCTATGGCGACCGCGGCCATCCCACGGTCGATGCCTGGGTGAAGCGTCTGGCCCGATCCGAGAACCGACTGGCCTTCAAGGCCGCCATCGCCGGTGACCTCTCGGCCGAGGCGCGCGCCGCCCTGCATGCCCACAAGAAGGCCGTATCGGAGACCAGGCCGAAGATCGCAACCCGCCAGTCGTCGGGCAATACGCTGGATGTCATCGTCCCGCTGGTACCAGAAATGATGGGCGGCTCCGCCGACCTGACCGGGTCCAACAATACCCGCGTCAAGGTCGTGGCCAAGGCCGTGCAGAAGAATGACTGGGCCGGCCGCTATGTCCATTACGGCGTGCGCGAGCATGGCATGGCCGCCATCATGAACGGCATGGCCCTGCATGGCGGCGTCATCCCCTATTCGGGCACCTTCCTGGCCTTTTCCGACTATAACCGCCCGGCCATCCGCCTGGGGGCGCTGATGAAGCAGCGGGTCATCCATGTCATGACCCATGACAGCATCGGCCTGGGCGAGGATGGTCCGACCCACCAGCCCGTGGAACATGTCCCGGCGCTGCGCTGCATCCCCAACCTGCTGGTTCTGCGCCCGGCCGACGCCGTGGAAGCGGCAGAGGCCTGGGAAATCGCACTGGATGCCAAGACGCGGCCCAGCGTCCTGGCGCTGACCCGCCAGAACCTGGCCACCCTGCGCATCGACCATACGGACGAGAACCTGTCCGCCAGGGGCGCCTATGTCCTGCGCGAGGCGTCCGGCCCCCGCAAGGTGACGCTGCTGGCCACCGGTTCGGAAGTGGAGATCGCCAACGAGGCGCGGGAGAAGCTGGAAGCCGACGGCATTCCGACGGCGCTGGTTTCCATGCCGTCCTGGGAACTGTTCGCCGAACAGCCCGAGGCCTATCAGAAGGCCGTGCTGGGCGACGGCTTGCGCATCGGAGTGGAAGCCATGGTCCGCTTCGGCTGGGACCGCTGGCTGGGCGAAAAGGGCGTATTCATCGGCATGCCTGGCTTCGGCGAAAGCGCGCCCTATCAGGAACTGTACAAGCATTTCGGCATCACGGCCGAGGCCATCGTGAAGGCGGCGAAGGAACGAGTGTAATATCAGGGGTCATGCGCCATGACCCTTGAAGGCCAGTGACGGCCGGCGCGCGGGTACGTGCCCGCGTGAGCCAAAACCGCCGGATGGCGGCGCCCGGCGCGTGAGAGACCAGGCACATACGATGGGTCATGGCGCATGACCCATCGTATCAGCTCTGCTCTTCCATCTGGAACGAATGTAACGCGGACGGCGCCAGGGTATACCCTGGCGCCGTTTTTCCCCTGGCGCCGTTTTTCGTTGTGCGCCCAGCATGGCGCGTTCTTGCGGGTGAAGGTCGCACCGTTAGACCAGCTTGCGATGAGTAGAACTCATCGCAAGCTGGGATAAGCGCTCCCTTCGGGCACTATGGGCAACTGGATTCCTATTGTGCATCAATGGGGCGCCATGTCCTGTACGAAACGATATGGCGACCTTCCTGGCGTAATGAACGCCCCCGCCCGTCACCCCCGCTTCCAGGTCGTGCCCTTCGGCCCGTCTTCCAGGATCACCCCCTGGGCGGCCAGGTCGTTGCGGATGCGGTCGGCTTCGGTGAAGTTCCTGGCCTTGCGAGCGGCCAGTCGGTCGGCGATGGCCTGTTCGATGGCGGCGGCGTCCAGCCCCCCGGCGGCACCGGCGGGTTGCCAGCGGAACCAGGCCTCGGGCTGCTGCTGCAGGAAGCCCATCAGGCCGGCGGCGGCCTTCAGGGACGCGGCGGCGGCGGTGCGGGCGGCATCATCAGCGGCCTTGTGATAGGCGTTGGCCAGTTCATGCAGGACGCTGATGGCCAGTGGCGTGTTCAAATCGTCGGTCAGGGCCGCCAGCAGGTCGGCCGGCACCCGCACCGCCGGCACGGCCCCGGCCGCGCGCAGCACGCCATACCAGCGGTCCAGCGTGGCACGGGCCTGCGCCACCTTGTCCTTGCTGAAATCCAGCGGCTGGCGGTAATGGGCCGACAGGATGGCCAGACGCAGCGCCTCGCCCGGCGCTTCGTCCAGCAGCTCGCGCACCGTGTAGAAATTCCCCAGCGATTTCGACATCTTGTCGCCGGCGATGGTCAGGAAGCCGGAATGCATCCAGACATTTGCCATCACGGCCGTGCCATGGGCGCAGCGGCTCTGCGCGATCTCGTTCTCATGGTGCGGGAAGATCAGGTCCAGGCCGCCGCCATGGATGTCGAACACCTGCCCCAGATGCGCCGCCGTCATGGCAGAGCATTCGATATGCCAGCCGGGGCGGCCCGTGCCCCAGGGGCTATCCCAGCCGGGCTCGCCGGGCTTGGCCGGCTTCCACAGCACGAAATCAGCGGGCGACTGCTTGTAGGGGGCAACCTCCACCCGCGCGCCGGCAATCAGTTCATCCTGGCTGCGGCGGGACAACTGGCCGTAATCCGCCATGGCCGGCACATTGAACAGCACATGCCCCTGTGCGGCATAGGCATAGCCCTTGTCGATCAGCGTGCCGATCATCGCCACCATGTCGCCGATATGGCGCGTGGCCCGCGGTTCGATATCGGGGCGCAGCAGGCCCAGATCATCCATGTCCGCATGGAACTGCGCCGTGGTACGGGAGGTGACGCTGTCGATCGGCTCCCCGGACTGGTGCGACCGCTCGATGATCTTGTCATCCACATCGGTGATGTTGCGGGCATAGGTGACGCGCGGATACAGATGCTTCAGCAGGCGGGCCAGCAGGTCGAAGGCGCTGAAGGTACGGGCATTGCCGATATGGGCATAATCATAGACCGTGGGCCCGCAGACATAGAGCTTCACATGATCCGGGTCGATCGGCGCAAAGGGTTCCTTGGCGCGCAGAAGCGTATTGTAGAACGACAGGGTCATGGAAGCAGGCTTTCCGGGTGCTTTGATGCGTCAGACGACGATAATATCAGGCGCGGCGGGGAAGAACGACGGCTTGCTGGCGACATCGCCCATCCAGACGACCCCGCCAGACACGGATGACATCCCCGTGGAGCGGGGGCCGCCCCCGCATCACGCCACCTCGCCCGCAAGCCGGGCCAGGACGCGGTCGCGGCCGATCAGGGGCAGCAGGGTCTTCAATTCCGGCCCATGGTCGCGGGCGGTCAGCGCACGGCGCAGCGGCAGGAACAGGGCCTTGCCCTTCGCCCCCGTGGCCGCCGAGACGGCCTTGGTCCACACGCCCCAGGTCGTCTCGTCCCACGGCGTGGCGGGCAACAACGCCGCGGCCCCAGCCAGGAAGGCGGCATCATCGACCAGCGGCGTGACGGGTTCGCGCGTCACCGCCCACCATTCGCGGGCGTCGGACAGGCGTGACAGGTTGGGACGGACGGCCAGCCAGAACGCCTCCTCCACCCCCGCCATTCCCATGGCGGCCAGGCGATCGGCCACGGCATCGAAGGGGGCGGCGTGCAGCACCTGGGCGTTGAGGCGCATCAGTTCGTCGGCATCGAATTTCGGTGTGCCGCGCCCGAATTTCCCGAAATCGAACCCTGCCGCCAGTTCCCCCAGGGATGCGGCGGCGGCAATGGGATCGGCCGTGCCCAGCCGCGCCAGATAGGCGTTGAGCGCCATGGCCTCCACCCCCTCTTCCTCCCGCAGGGAACGGACGGAAAGCGAGCCCAGCCGTTTGGAAAGCCCCTCCCCCTCCGATCCGGCGATCAGGGGCAGATGGGCAAAGGCGGGCACCGCACCCTGCCCCTCGATCCCCATCAGGGCCTGGAAAAGCTGCACCTGCACGGCCGTGTTGGTGACATGGTCCTCCCCCCGCACGACATGGGTGATGGCGAAATCCAGATCATCGACAACCGAGGTCAGCGTATAGAGCGGCCGCCCATCCTCGCGGATCAGCACGGGGTCGGACAGGTCCGCGCCGCGGAAATGCTTGGGCCCCTGCACCAGATCGTCCCAGGCGATATCGGCGTGCGCCAGCTTGAAGCGCCAATGCGGGCGGCGGCCCGCCGCCTCCAGCCGGGCACGGTCCGCATCACCCAGTGCCAATGCGGCCCGGTCATAGATGGGTGGCCGGTGCCGGGCCAGCAGCGCCTTGCGCTTCAGGGCCAGTTCCTCCGGCGTCTCGTAGCAGGGATAGAGCCGGCCGGCCGCCTTCAACGCCGCCGCCGCCGCCGCATAGCGCGCATAACGGTCGGACTCCCGGGCCTGGCGGTCCCAGGTAAGGCCCAGCCAGACCAGATCCTCCGCGATGGCGTCCGCGAAGGCCTGGGTGGACCGCTCCTCGTCCGTGTCATCCAGACGGAACATGAAGCTGCCACCATGCCGGGCCGCGAACAGCCAGTTCACGATGGCCGTGCGGATATTGCCGATATGGAGGTGCCCCGTAGGGCTGGGCGCGAAACGGACGGCGATGGTCATGGGCGGGATCGGACGCAACGGTATGAAAGGCGGGCCAGCGATAGCATGACGGAAGTCAACAGGGCACGAAAATCTCTTCCGGCTGATCCAGGCCGCGGACAGGATGCACCCCCAGCGAGCGCATGGGCCGGCCCGAACAGCCCGCGAACGCCGTGGACACTACGAAATGGCTGTCCAGGGCCTTGGCCACGTCCAGCAGGCGGCTGGCCAGGTTGACCGCGGGACCCACGACCGTGAAGTCCAGCCGGCGCCGGCCGCCGATATTGCCGAAGGCCACATGGCCCAGATGCAGCGACAACCCGTAATCGATGGGAAGCTGCCCCGGCGGGCAGCGCATGTTCCAGTCAGACACGGCAAGATGCAGGGTGGCCGCGGCCGCCAGCGCATGGCCGCACGCCTCCCGCGGGTTCAGCATGTCGGCCGGGAAGATGGCCAGCATGCCATCCCCCATGAATTTCAACACTTCACCGCCATGCGCCTCCACCGCGTCTACGGCCAGGTCGAACCAGTGGTTCAGCCGTTCCACCACCGCCGAGGACAGGTTGTCGGCCGTGAAGCGCGTGAAATTGCGCAGGTCGCAGAACAGGATCGCCGCGAAGATGCTGTCGGCATCGCCGCGGGAAATCTGACCGGCATAGACCCGGTCGCCCGCCCCCTGCCCCAGATAGGTGGCCAGCAGGTCGCGGGCCAGATTGCGGATCACACGTGCTTCCAGGATGGGGGAGACGAGTGCCACGACATGCCCCAGGTCGCGGATATCCTCTTCGTTGAACGGCCGCAGGCGCGCCGCGAACGACATGGCGGCGGAACGGTGCCGGTCCTGCACCTGGATGGGGACGATGTAATAATCGAGGTAACCTTCACGCCGCAGCCGTGCCAGAAGCGGCATGTCCGCATCCTGCCGCAGCAGATCGACGCGGAACGGCTGGCCCGTGTCATCGACCCGGCGCACAGGGCTTTGCAGATATTCCCCCATGTCGGTGTCCACCCGGTTCAACCGGTGGAAACCCGTCGTCTGGCCATGCAGCCAGACCCGCCCTTCCCCCACCACTTCCGGATGCAGCAATTCCAGGTTCAGGGAAACACGGCCGATCGGGATGCCGGCCCGCTCCACCCGGTCCACCAACTGCGTGAACAGCAGGTCGATATCGTAAAGCGTGTTGCCTTCCAGCAGCAGCCAGTCGGCAATCGAACGGACGCGGTCTGACAGGACGGACGGCAAGGGGCGGACACTCCGGCAACGGACAGGCTTTAGAGTGGGGTGCGGCGGGACGACGCGCAAGAGCCTGATTTGCCGGGGAGGGTATCGATATCGTCAAGCGGTGGCGCCGTGCGTTCACGCCTTCTTTTCCCAGCCTCCGCGCTCCGACTGCTGCCAGTATGTCAGGTCGTGCCCATCGGCCTTGGCCTGGCGCCAGCGGTCCCGCGCCGCGGCGACCGCATCGGGATCGTTGCCGTCGAACAGGTCGCAGACCAGGTCATATTCCTGCTTGGCCATGCTGTCCGCGCCATCGGTCAGGAACAGCACATTCGCCCCGTTGGGCCGGCTGTCGACGGCCTGGACCAATATGGGCTGATGTTCGGGATGGCCATCGGCCGGGGTGCCATGCGGCAGGAAACTGTCCGGCCGAAAGGTCCAGAGATGCTGGCTCAGCGCCTGCGCGCGCTCGTCGCTGTCCGTGCGGACAAGCACGCGCCAGCCCCGCTCCAGCGACTTTTCCAGAAGACCGGGCAGCACCTGCTCCAACGTGCGCCGGGTCAGGTGGTAGAAGCGCAGTTCAGTCATCCTCACCCCCGGCGCCGCAAATCAGCGCAGCGGGAAGGGAGAGAAATTCAGTTCCTGCGCCAGTTCCAGCAGATGGTCGACCGTGCCGGTGCGCGTCGTCAGCATGATGATGCCATCGGCCCCCACGGGGATCTGAATCTGGTAAAGGGGAACCTTGGCCTCCGGAAAGCGCGTGATGATGGCCCTGTAGCCGTTCACCACCTCCACCGTGCCATTGGGCGGCAGGGTGGCCGGCACCTTGATGGACCCGGACACAGCCTTGAACAGGGTCGGGCTGCGCGCCGCACCCACCACGACCTCCACGGGTCCACGCTTGTAGCTGGCCTCCGCGGTCGCGGCCGAATACATGGGCAATGCGCCCTTGGCCGGCCTGATCTCGCTCATCTGCCAGCCGTCGGGCTCGTCGGGCAGAACATTGCTCATGGAACTGTTGGGCGCCCGCGTCTGCGCATGGGCCGCCGGCGAAGCGGCCATACCCAGCACCGGGGCTGTCAGCAGGGCCAGGACGAGGGCGATCGACAAACGACGCATGGGGGCCGACTCCGTATCATTCTTCATGCATGAAATAGGGCGGCCGGGGATGTTTGTCATCCCCGGCCGCCCCTAATCGGGGGATTTTACCCCTCGTAATGGGTGGCGACCAGCTTATCCAGCAGGCGCACGCCGAAGGCCGTGGCCCCCTTCGGCACCATCCCCTTGTCGGCGCGGGACCAGGCCGTGCCGGCAATGTCCAGATGCGCCCAGGGGACCTTGTTCACGAAGCGCTGCAGGAACTGCGCCCCGATGATGGAACCGGCATTCATGGGGCGGCCGATATTCTTCATATCGGCCACATCGCTGTCGATATCCTTGTCATAGGCGGGCGACAGGGGCAGACGCCACAGCTTCTCACCCGTGGCCAGACCAGCTTCCACCAGCTTGGCCGACAGCGCGTCATCGTTGGAGAACAGGCCCGCATGCTCGTTGCCCAGGCTGACGATGACGGCACCGGTCAGGGTGGCCAGATCGACCATGAACTGGGGCTTGAACTGGTCTTGCGTGTACCAGAGGGCATCGGCCAGCACCAGCCGGCCCTCGGCGTCGGTGTTCAACACCTCGATCGTCTGGCCCGACATGGTGGAAACGACATCGCCGGGGCGCTGGGCATTGCCATCCGGCATGTTCTCGGCCAGGGCCACGACGCCCACGGCGTTGACCTTGGCCTTGCGGCCGGCCAGCACGGCCATCAGGCCGATGACGGTGCCGGAACCGCCCATATCCCACTTCATGTCATCCATATTGGCAGCGGGCTTGATGGAGATGCCGCCCGTGTCGAAGGTGATGCCCTTGCCCACGAAGGCGACGGGCGCGGCATCCTTGGCCCCGCCATTCCATGTCATCACCACCAGTCGCGGCGGCTTGACCGAGCCCTGGCCCACGCCCAGAAGCGCGCCCATGCCCAGCTTTTTCATCTTCTTCTCGTCCAGGACCTCGACCTCAAGGCCCAGCTTGGACAATTCCACGCAGCGGTCGGCCAGCGTCTCCGGATAGATGGTGTTGGGCGGCTCGGACACGACGTCGCGCGTCACGAAGATACCCTCGGCCACCTTCTCCAGCTTTTCCCACACCTTCTTGGCGGCCTTGGCCGCGCCGGTCTGCACGGTCAGCTTCTTGACCGACGGCTTCTTGTCGTCGGTCAGCGTCGTGCGGTACTTGTCGAAGCGGTAGGAACGCAGGACAGCACCGAAGGCCAGTTCGGCCGCCATCTCGCCGGCATCGCCGGCCAGACCATCATGGCTGTCCAGCACCACGGCCAGATCGGCCTCCCCGGCATTCTGCACGGCGGCATAGGATGCAGCACCGGCGCCGTTGGCGGTATTGGCGCCGAACTCGCCCGCGGCACCGATTCCCACCAGCAGCAGGCGCGCCACATCCAGACCCGGCGGGGCTACCAGATTCAGCACCTCCTCCGCCTTGCCGCTGAAGCGGCCCTGCGCCATGGCGCGGGTCAGGAAGCCACCGGACTTCTGGTCAATCTCCCCGCCCAGGGCACCCAGGGCGCGGTCGGCGGCAACGGTGACAGCCAGGATGCCCGATTTGGGCAGGCCGGGCGAGGCGAAGGCGATCTTCATTCCGGGTCTCTCTTTTTGTGCATCCGGCACCCGGTGGGCGCCGGCGGTTGTGTGCATGGCAGGGAGTCGATAAAGAACAGCCTCGGACCCATGTCAAGGTTGGGCTGGGCCAAAAACCGTCGGCCCGCCACGATCAGGACGCAATCACCCGTTACGGGCTATTTTACCCGTCATCGGGTATGCTCCGGCTTGGGACCGGCCCTGTGACCGGTCTTTTTGGATAAGATGAACCAGATCAACCGATACCTTTTCCGCAATCTGGTCGTCGCCACGCTGGTGGTGACGGTGGCGCTGTCGGCCGCCATCTGGCTGACCCAATCGCTGCGCCTGGTCGAACTGGTCGTCGATGGCGGGGCGGGTTTCGGTGTCTTCCTGCATCTGGCGGTCCTGTCGCTGCCCACCTTCCTGTCGCTCGTCCTGCCCTTCGGCGTGCTGGCCGCCGTGCTGTTCACCTATAACAAGCTGACGCAGGAGAGCGAGCTGGTGGTGATGCGTGCCGCCGGCCTGGGCCCGGTGGCCCTGGCGCGGCCCGTGCTGCTGCTGGCGGCCATCGTTTCCCTGCTCTGCTACCTGCTGTCCATGTATCTGGGCCCGGCGGCCCAGCGCGAGCTTATATCCCTGCGCCAGTCGGTGCGGTCCGACATGTCGGTCGCCCTGCTGCGCGAGGGCACGTTCAACGAGATGGGCGACGACCTGACCATCTATGTCCGCGACCGGCTGCCGGACGGCACCTTGCAGGACATCCTGATCCATGATCAGCGGCAGGAAGGGGTGACCACGACGGTGGTCGCCGCCAGCGGCACGCTGACCGACAGCGACGGCGTGCCCCGGGTCCTGGTCAATGACGGCACGCAGAGCAAATATACCGCCGCCACGGGCAAGACCGAGTGGCTGGAGTTCGAGCGTTATGCCATCGACCTGCTGACCCTGCGCCGCGAATTGCCGGCCCGGTGGACGGAGCCGCGCGAGCGGACCATGGCGGAACTGTGGACCCCGCGCAACGATGCGACCGACCAGCGGTTCAGCGGCCGCATCCGGGCGGAGTTGCACAACCGTCTGGCCTCGCCTTTGCTGGCCCTGTCCTTCGCCGTGATTGCGCTGGCGGCGCTGTTGCCGGGCGAATTCTCTCGCCGCGGCCAGACCCGTCGCATCACGATCGCCGCCGTGGGAGGACTGGTGCTTCAGGCCGCCGTGCTGGGAATCGTCAACCTGATCGGCAAGGTGCCGGCGCTGACGGCACTGTTGTATCTGGCGGTGCTGGCCCCGCTTCCCATCGGTCTCTGGCTGCTGCTACGCCCGGGCCAGGGAAGGCCAAGAGCCACGGCACACACACCCGCCCCCTCGCCGGGAGGATGAGAATTTGCGCCTGACCTCCACGCTTTCCGGCTATATCGGCCGGCAGTTCCTGCTCTGGTTCGGGGCCGGCCTGGCGTCGCTGCTGGCGCTCGTCTATCTTCTGGATACGGTGGAACTGCTGCGCCGCGCCGCCAACCGGCCGGAAGCGGGCTTCGACGTGATCGTGACCATGGGGCTGCTGAAACTGCCGGAGATCGGGCAGGAGGTCTTCCCCTTCGTCGTGCTGTTCGGTGCCATGTACACGTTCTGGCGGCTGACGCGGACGCAGGAACTCGTCGTGGCGCGGGCCAGCGGCATCAGCGTCTGGCAGTTCACCTTCCCTGTGCTGGCCTGGGCCATCATCATCGGCCTGGTGCTGATCATGGTGCTCAACCCCATCTTTGCTGCCATGCTGACCCGGTTCGAACGCATGGAGAACCGGTATCTTCGGGGTCAGACATCCTCCTTCGTGGTCGGACGGTCGGGTCTGTGGCTGACCCAACTGACCGAAGAGGGGGCCTATCGCATCCATGCCAATTCGGTGGTGCCCGGCACGGTTGAGATGCGGCAGGTGACGGTTCTGCTCTCCACGCCGGCCAACCGGCTGTCGGCGCGGATGGATGCGGCCTCGGCCGTGCTGACACCCGGTCACTGGGACCTGACCGAGGTCTGGTACAACAAGCCCGGCGAACCGGCCAGGTTCCTGGCCCGCTACCGCCTGCCCACCGAACTGACCGAACAGCGCATCCAGGACAGTTTCGCCCCGCCCGACACCTTGTCCTTCTGGGCCCTGCCCGGCTTCATCGACACGCTGGAGAAGACGGGCCTGTCCAGCGTGCGCCACCGGCTTTATTGGCACACGCTGCTGGCGCAACCCGCCTTCTATGCCGCCATGGTGCTGCTGGCCGCCGCCTTTTCGCTGCGGCAGATGCGCGGCGGCGGTACGCTGACCCTGGTCACCGGCGGCATCATCAGCGCGCTGGTGCTGTTCATCCTGAAGGATGTCATCGTGGCGCTGGGACTTTCGGGTGCCGTGCCCGTGCTGCTGGCCGCCTGGGGGCCGGCGGGCGTGACGGCGCTGCTGTCCATGGCGGCACTGCTGCATACGGAGGATGGTTGAAACACCGGTAGATTTTGCCTTTGCCCGTGCAAGCCTCTATAAGACCCCCTGCAATGACCGAGACAGTGATCCGATCGACCATGAAAAGCATAGCGCGTCCGGCCCTGCTGATGGCCACCGCCCTCACCTTCGCTGTTCTGGCTGGCCCCTCTGCCGCCTGGGCGCAGGCCGCGCAGGGGGCGCAGGTCCCGTTGAGCCGTATCGCCGCCGTGGTCAATGAGGAGCCGATCACCGTCGCCGACGTCGAGGGGCGCCTGCAGCTCGCCATCGTCTCGTCCGGATTGCCGGACAATCCGGAGACCCGCCAGCGCCTGCTGCCGCAGGTTCTGCGCCTGCTGACGGACGAGGCGCTGCAGATCCAGGAAGCGCGGGAGCGCAACCTGACCGTCACCGAGGATGAGTTGACGGACGACCTCGAAGCGGCGGCCAACCGCAACCGGATGGATCTGGAGCAGTTGCGCAGCGCCCTGGAACAGGCAGGCGTGCCCTGGACCACCATGCGACAGCAGATGCTGGCGCAGATCGCCTGGGGCAAGGTGGTGCAGCGCGTCGTGCGCCAGCAGGTCAACGTGCCCGACAGCGAGGTCAATGCCTTTATCGAGCGTATCCGCGCCAATGCCGGCAAGCCGGAATACCATGTCGCGGAAATCTTCCTGGCCGTCGACACCAATACGAACGAGGCCGAGGTTCAGCGCCTTGGCGAGCGGCTGGTCGAACAGATCGGCCGTGGCGCCAATTTCTCCGCCGTGGCGGCCCAGTTCTCCCAGTCGGCCGGCGCCGCACAGGGCGGCGACCTGGGCTGGATCCAGCAGGGACAGTTGGAAGAGAACCTGGACCGCGCGCTGCAGCAGATGACGCCCGGCCAGTTCTCACGGCCCATCCGCGGGGCCGCCGGCTATCATATCCTGTGGCTGCGTGAACAGCGCATCGTCGCGGCCGGCGATCCGAAGAACATCCAGGTGGCCATCAGCCAGTTCGTCGTCCCCTTCGCCGATGAAAGCCAGCAGAACGCCGCGTTCGAAGCCGCCAAGCAGGTGAGCGAGCAGGCCCGCGGCTGCGAGGCGCTGGAACAGGCCACGCAGGCCGTGCCGGGCGCCCAGGTCTTCAGCCAGCCCTTGAGCCGGCTTGGTGACGTTCCCGAGCAGATCGCGGCATTGGTCGGTTCGCTGGGTGTGGGCCAGGCGACGGCGCCATTGATGACCGATCGCGGCGCCATGCTGCTGATGGTCTGCGACCGTGTCGTGCCCGAGGGCAGCCTGCCCCCGGCCGATCAGGTGCGCTCCGCCCTGTTCCAGGAGCGCATGGACCTGCAGCAGCGTCGTTATCTGCGCGACCTGCGCCGTCAGGCCACGATCGAAACCCGCATGTGATCCGGGGGGCGGCCATGATGGCGGCACCGCTGGGTCTGACGATGGGGGAGCCGGCGGGCATCGGCGGCGACATTGCCCTGAAGGCCTGGACTCAGCGGGAAACGGCGCAGGTTCCGCCCTTCGTGCTGCTGGATGATCCGGCCCGGATCGCGGTCCTTGCGGCGCGACTGGGCCTGGACGTGCCGCTTCGCATCGTCACGGAAGGTGATCTCGACACGGCTAACGGCCTTTTCGCGCACAGCCTTCCGCTGCTGCCCGTGGAACTGACCGCCCCCGTCACGCAGGGCCGGCCGGACCCGGCCAACGGCCCCGCGGTGATCCAGTCCATCGACCATGCTGTCGCCCTGGCCCGCCGCGGCGCGCTGGCGGGTGTGGTGACCAACCCCATCCAGAAAAGCGCGCTTTACGCCTGCGGCTTCCGCTGGCCGGGCCACACCGAATATCTGGCGCATCTGGCGGGTCTGCCTGACGATGGCACGGTGATGCTGCTGGAAGGCGGCGGCCTGCGCGTCGTGCTGGCCACCATCCATGTCGCCGTGAAGGATGTGCCGGCCTGCCTGACGGCGGATGCCATCCTGCATGTCGCCCGCGTCACGGCCGCCGCCCTGACGGATGATTTCGGCATCACCCGGCCACGACTGGCCGTGGCGGCGCTCAACCCCCATGCCGGCGAGGATGGCGCCATGGGGCGGGAGGAAATCGAGATCATCGCCCCGGCCGTTGCCGCCCTGCAGGCCGCGGGCATCGACGCCACCGGTCCCTTCCCCGCCGATACGCTGTTCCATGCCGGCGCGCGGGCACGGTACGATGCGGTGGTCTGCATGTATCACGACCAGGGATTGATCCCGTTGAAGACGCTGGATTTCGACACGGGCGTCAATATAACCCTGGGCCTTCCCTTCGTGCGCACCTCTCCCGACCATGGCACGGCGCTGTCGCTGGCCGGAACGGGACAGGCCAGCGCCTCCAGCCTGATCGCCGCCCTGCATGCGGCCAGCCGCATTGCCGCCCGCCGGCGCGAAAATGGATCGACATGACCGACGGACGCGACCTGTCCCATCTGCCCCCCCTGCGCGAGGTGATCGCCACCCATGATCTGGCCGCCAAGAAGGCGTTCGGCCAGCATTTTCTGCTGGACCTGAACGTCACCCGGCGCATCGTGCGCGAGGCGGGTGATTTCACGGGCGTGCATGTGGTGGAGGTGGGGCCCGGACCCGGCGGGCTGACCCGCGCCCTGGTCGAAAGCTCCGCTGCCAGCGTCACGGCGGTGGAACGCGATCCGCGCTTCGCCGCTGCCCTGGCCGATGTCGTTGCCGCCTCTGCCGGCCGGCTGCGGCTGGTGGAAGCCGACGCGCTGACCGTGGACCCTGTGGATCTGGTCCCGGGGCCGCGCGCCGTGGTGTCCAACCTGCCCTACAATGTCGGCACGCCACTGCTGATCGGCTGGCTTCGGCGGATCGGGGAATACCGGTCGCTGACCCTGATGTTCCAGAAGGAGGTCGCGGACCGCATCGTGGCCGGCGTGCGCACCGACGCCTATGGCCGGCTGTCCGTCATGGCCCAGTGGCTGGCGGAATGCCGCACGCTGTACGATCTGCCGGCCCGCGCCTTCACGCCGCCGCCCAAGGTCGACAGCGCCGTGGTCCACCTGACCCCGCGCGAACGCCCGGCCGATGATCCCGACTTCGCCAGCATGGAAGCGCTGGTGGGTGCCGCCTTCGGCCAGCGGCGCAAGATGCTGCGTGCCAGCCTGAAATCGGTGATCCGGGAGCCGGAACCGCTGCTGCTGTCCGTCGGTATCGCCCCGACGGCCAGGGCGGAGGAAATCAGCGTGGCCGGCTTCGTCGCCCTGGCCAGGGCCTGGCTGGCGGCGCGCGCCTGACAACCGGTCCCATCCGCCAGTCAAACCCGGTTCAGGCGCCGGACGGCCGGTCGAACAGCCCCATGGCATAGGCCGTGTGCAGCGCTAGCGGAGCCATCCAGGCCACCAGCGGATAGAAGAACCAGACCCGGTCCGGCGTCAGCATGAAGTTGAGCGGCACAAGCACCACCGCGGCCAGGAGATAGGCCAGCAGGTGGTTCAGCAACTGGCTGCGCCGCCGCTTCACGGTGGGGTGACTATCGGGCAACGGGTCTGCCATGTTCCTGTCCTTGCTGTTTGCCGTTCGGGCGCCAGCCCCTACCATAACGGGAACGGCGACAGGGCCAAGCGCGAACTTGATTGATGGCGGCCAGGCAGGCAAAGATGGCGAAAGCCCTTATGGATCAAAGCCAAGACCATGGACATCAATCGCCTGTTTGCCGATGCCGTCGCCCATCAGAATGAAGGCCGGTGGGCCGAGGCTGCGGCCCTTTACCGCAAGATCGACAAGGCGCGGCCGGGGCTGGGGCCTGTGAACTGGAACCTGGGCATTGTGCTGAAGGCACAGGAACAGTGGGATGACGCCCTGCGTGCCTTTGAGAAGGCGGACAAGGCCGGTGGCGATTTCCGTGGCCTGCTGTTCAATATCGGGCTTTGCTGGCAGAAGCTGGGCCGGATGGAGGCTGCCGCCAAGGCGTTCGAGAAGGCCGTGGCGGCGGAGCCCGACGACCATGTCGGTCTTTTCAACTTGGCTGCCGCCTATCGCGAGCTGGACCAGTTGGAGAAGGCAGTAGCCGCCGTGGACAGGTCGCTGGCGCTGAACCCCGATTTTGTCGAAGCGCAATTGCTGCAATCAAAGCTGCGGACCCGCATGCTGCCCATCTGGCACGTGCCCATGGTGAATGATGCCCCCCGCAATGATGCCTACGAAGCCGCCATCAAGGCACAGGTCCGGCCGGGCGATCTGGTGCTGGAGATCGGCACCGGTTCCGGCCTGCTGGCCATGATGGCAGCCCGGGCCGGCGCCACCGTCGTAACCTGCGAGGCTGTGCCCTGGATCGCGGAAACGGCCCGTGCCGTCATTGCCGCCAACGGCCTGTCCGACCGGGTCACGGTGGTCAACACCCTGTCGACAGCCCTGCAGGTGGGTGACGTGTTGCCGCGCCGGGCCGACATATTGCTGTCAGAGATCGTGGCCAGCGATTTCCTGTCCGAGCGGATCATCCCGGCCGTGGCGGACGCTCGCGCCCGCCTGCTCCGGCCGGATGCCCGCATCCTGCCGGAACGCGGCGGCGTGCGGTGTGCCCTGGCTGGCGGTGATATTCTGGAACGGCATCTGTTCACCGGGCCGACCAACGGTTTCGACCTGACCCCCTTCAACCGGCTTTACCCGCGTACCGTGCGCTATGATGCGCGCACCGTACAGCCCGTGGCCCTGTCTTCCGCCATCGATCCGTTCAGCTTTGATTTCACGGCCGGACCGGTGCCGCTTTGCGAGCAGGTCCGCTTCAGCCTGACAGCGAACGCCATCGGCCACTGCGTGGCCTTGGCCCAATGGGTCTGGCTGGATTTCGGCAAAGGTATCCTTTTCGAAAACAGCCCCTTCGTGGACAGCCCGGCCAGCGGCTGGCAGCCGGGTTTCTTCCTGCCGCCCGCCCCCTTCCCGGTCTCTCCCGGAAAGGTTGTCGACATCGACGGTTACCATGACAGCTACAATGTTTGGCTGTCCTTTCGTCCTTAGCGCCTGTCAGGAAATTTTCATTTTACTTCGATGCTTTATACTATTCTGACACTTATCCGTATCTGCATTGATCAGACCCTATGGCCCTGATCAATGCATCCCTCATGCGCCGGGCGCCGCCATCCGGCGGCTGGGCTTGCGCGCGCGTGGACGCGCGGGCGCTCAACGCGCCGCTCGTGCGGCGTCGCCCGCGCCAACGAATGGTGGCGCCGGCAATTGAGGGCGGTGACCAGAACCAATAGGTTCTGGTCACCGCAAAATAGGATAAGGTATGAGGGGGCTCATCACCTTGTTTCCTAGGTGATAAAAAAAGCCCCGGCGATGACATCATCGCCGGGGCCGGGAAACAGCAGGACGGAAAAGGATCAATCCTTTTCGCCTTCATTGTAGTCGCGGATATCGGCAGGGTCCCAAACGGCACCACGGCGACGGCGATTGGCATTGCTGGCCGCGCTTGGGGCGGCAGCGGCCTTCGGCTGCCGTTTCGTCCCCGGAACCGGCCCGCGCCGGCGCGGCGCTTCCATCGCCATCGGCGTGGCAGGACTTTCCTCCGGGGTGGCCGTATATTGACGGTTTGCGGCGGCGGCGGCCCCCCCCTCCTCGTCATAGCCGGCATTGGGAGAAACGGCCCGCAGCAGGGATCCGACAGCGTCCGCCACCTCTTCCGGTGCGGATTTCCAGGCGCGCAACAGGTCCAGTTCGCGACGGGACAGGATGGGGGACGATCCCTCAGCCGTGGCCGCGAAGCTTTCCGGCGGCCGGCGCATGTCGGGCACGTCCAGGCCATCGAAGAAGAAAGTCAGCGGAACGTCGAGAATATCCGCCAAACGGTACAGCTTTCCAACGGAAACCCTATTGGAACCCCGTTCGTATTTCTGGACTTGCTGGAAAGTAATACCCAGCGCCTTTGCCAGATCAGACTGACTCATCCCTAAAAGGCCGCGACGAAGCCTGATACGGCCAGCCACGTGATTCTCGATCACTGTCTCCAGCGCAGCAACGGCTGCGTTTTTGCTTCGTCTCGGCATAGAACCCTATTGCCCCCTCTGCGCATTCTTACGCCCATGCTCTTTCAAGCCATCAGCCCGAAAACAGGGCAAATCCCTAACATTCCTATGCAGAACAATCGGACATTTCCGCTTGCTGGTCAAATCAACGGTCAGCCTGCACTGCGTCCCGCCGACTGTCACAACCTCAACCACGCACTGCTTCATGCCATCGTATGGCAATATTAGCAGTTTCATTGAGACTGTCCATAACTTGTATGCCATATCCCAAAAAGCGAAACAGGCTTAGCTAAAGATTAACGCAAAATAAGATAAAATTTGGTGCGTTTCTGGCCACCCCCAAAGAGAAATAAGGGGTTGCGCGACAATTATTACTACTGGGAGTTTAAAAACGCTTTTTTGCGTTTCCTTTTTTGGCTCCGGTCGCCCGAACCATCGCGCCCTGGGGATTTCTCCATCCTTATTGCCGTAAGGGCCCAGGATGTCAACGACGCCGAATCGCTCAACGCCCCGCCTTTCGGCAAGGAATCGAGCTACCCCGAAAATGTCACAGGTATGCCGGGAACAAACCGCCCTAAGCCGCGTTTCCGATCTGGTCGGGAAGCATGATGGCGGCGATTTCACCGTAGGTCTGTCGTTCCGCCCGCAAAACCATCAGCCATTCCCGTAAACTTTCATGGACGAAGCAATGATGGGGCTGGGATAATTCCGCTTCCGTATCGTTGATCAGCCTGTCCAATAAACGGGCATGGACAAACGCGGCCTGACGAATATGGGCATCGACAGTGAAATCCGGCATCGGAGCACTCCGGGCGACAAGATGAAACGACGGGATATCATCACCCGTCACCCGGCTTTTTGCGTGCGAAAATAGGGATTAGCACTTTCGTGCTCAGCCGTTGGTAGAAGCTCCCCTATCCAGGTCTGTCGTCATACGGCTGGGCGTACCGCCAAGGCGCGCACGGTACAGATGTATGTTTTCCAGAACGCGCTGTACATAGTTGCGCGTCTCGTAGATCGGCATGGTTTCGATCCAGTCGATGACGTCCACGCCATTCCCCCGCGGGTCGCCGAAGGCCCTCAGCCAGCCATTCACCCGGCCGGGCCCGGCATTGTAGGCCGCGATGGCCAGGACATAAGAACCGCCGAAACGGTCGATCATGTCCGCCAGATAGATGGAGCCGATCTCGACATTGTGCCTTGGATCGGTCAGCAGCCGGTCGGCGGTATGCCGCTTAAGCCCCTGCTGCTTAGCGACACCGCCCGCCGTGGCGGGCATGACCTGCATCAGGCCGCGGGCGCCGGCCGAACTGACGGCATCTGTCTTGAAATTGCTCTCCTGCCGTATGATGCCGTGGATCAGCGCCGCCTCCGGCCGGGAGGGGGGCTTGCCGGGCAGCAGCGGGAACCCCTCCCCCGCCAGCACGAAACCATCCTGCCAGGCCGCGCGCGAGGTGATGACGGCCAGATCGGGCCGCTTGATACGGTTGGCCAGATCGCCGATCAGCCGGTAATTCTCACCGGTCCGGGCATCCACGGTCAATTTACGCAGGAACAGGGCCACACGATCACTGTCCGCCCCCTCGATACGGGTCAGCAGTTCCACGACGCGCACCATCTCCTGACGCTCGAACGCCTTGCGGTGATCATCGGTGACTTCCGGTTGTGCGGGCAGGGTGCTGCCGGCAGGAAGGTCCAGATGGTCCGATGCCAGCAACCCATAGAAAGTGCCGCCATAGCTGGTCGCCGTCTGGAACCATTGGGTGGAACGCTGCCTGTCCCCCATCTCCGCCAGCGCACGGCCGGCCCAATAGGCGCCGCGCGACTTGCTGAGCGGTGAACTGGTCCCCCGGAACAGCGCCTCGAAATGCTTCAAGGCGGCTTCCGGCTTGTCCAGGCGGCGCAGCGCCAGCCATCCGGCCAGAAATTCCGCCTGCGCGAACGCCAGCCCATCCTTGGCCGCGTGGGCCGCCACGACATCATAGGCCCGCTTGAACTTGCCTTGCTCCATCAGGCGGCGGGCCAGGATATGGCGCTCCACCCACCATTCCGCCGTGCGCTGTTCCTCCGCCGGGCGCTTGACGGCCAGCAGCTCCAGTGCGCCGTCATCCATATCCTTGCGCCGGCGCCAGCGCGTGCGTTCATAAGCCAGGGCGGCATCGCCGGCCAGGACCGCCGGCACGCGCCGGACAGCACCATCCACGCCGGGCGACATGGCGGCCAGCGCGATCCGTGCTTCCGCGAGGGACCGCTGACCACCACTGACCAGCGGCATGACCCGCCGCGCCTCGTCGGTCCGGCCAGCCCACAAAAGGCGATCCAGCCGGGCCACATGGTCTTCCGGGCGCAGCAGGCTGACATACCGGCCGCGGAAATCCCGTTCCTCCACCGCGCCGAAGGAGCCATTGACATAGCGGTCACGGACCAGCGCGATGGCCTTGTCCGACGCCTTCGTCTCCATCAGCGCCACGATGTAGCGATCGAATCCGGCATGGGTCAGGGGCGCATTACGCTCAAACCACGCCCTGACATCCGGAGAGGAAAGGGTTGCCGGCATCCGGGCCTCGGCATTGCGCCGCAGGGCCGCCTGGTTCGGCCAGTCCGGATGACGGGCCATGAAGGCCACCAGCGCCTCCCAACTGGCATCGGTATTGGGCCGCGTCAGGTCGATCCAGAGCAGCACCTGCGCCGGCAACGCCTCCTTGGCACGCCGCGCCGCATGGTGCGCCTCCTCCAGCCGGCCGCGATCGGCGGCGCTGAAAGCCTGCTTGTAGATGGCAATGTCGGAAGAGCTGATCGCCCATGCCATGCCGGGCGCCCCGAGCCCGATCCCAAGGCAAAGCAGCATCGCCGCCAGGGCACGGCCTGCCAGCTTGTTTCGGGGATTGGGGCTGATTAATGTTCGCGCCTTCATTGGTTCTGACCGGAGTGTCCCGCCATGTTCAAGGGTTCCATCGTCGCATTGATCACGCCTTTTCGCGACGGGAAGGTGGATGAGCCCGCCTTCCAGGACTTTGTGGACTGGCAGATCAAACAGGGGACGCACGGGGTTGTTCCGGTCGGGACGACCGGCGAGTCGCCCACCCTTTCGCATGAAGAACATCGTATCGTCATCTCCCTGGCGGTGGAGGTGGCCAATGGCCGCGTCCCCGTCATCGCCGGTACCGGTTCCAATTCGACGGAAGAGGCCATCGCCCTCACCCGCCATGCCAAGCAGATCGGCGCCGACGCCGCCCTGATCGTGACACCTTATTACAATAAGCCGTCGCAGGAAGGCCTTTATCAACATTACAAGGCCATCCACGATGCTGTCGACCTGCCGATCATCATCTACAATATTCCCGGCCGCAGCGTCATCGACATGAGCGTTGCGACCATGGCACGGCTGGCCAAGCTGCCGAACATTGTCGGCGTGAAGGATGCGACTGCCGATCTGGTCCGCCCCCTGCGCACGCGGGTGGAGATCGGCCCCGATTTCTGCCAGCTTTCGGGTGAGGATGGCACGGCAGCGGCCTTCCTGGCCCAGGGTGGCGTGGGCTGCATCTCCGTTACGGCGAATGTGGCGCCGGCCCTGTGCGCGCAGATGCAGAATGCCTGGGCCACCGGCAACATGACGGAGATGGCCCGCATCCGCGACCTGCTGATGCCACTGCACCATGCCATGTTCGTGGAGACCAGCCCCGCCCCGGTGAAATACGCCGCCAGTCTGCTCGGCAAGTCCACCCCGGACGTGCGCCTGCCGCTGGTCCCCTGCTCTGCCGAGGGGCGTGCCGTCGTGGAGGATGCGATGCGCAAGGCCGGCCTGATCAACTGACTTCATTGAACTCCACGGAACGTCCCCCCATAACAGGGGGGACGTTTTCTTTTGGGATCGGATCACACCGGCAATGGCGAACAACGCGCCCGAGCGCAAAATGGCGGCACAGAACCGCCGGGCCCGCTTCGACTACTTCATCGAGGATACGATCGAGGCCGGCATCATGCTGACCGGCACGGAGGTCAAATCATTGCGGGGCGGCAAGGCTTCCATCCTGGAAAGCTATGCCGGCGATGTCGGGGGCGAGCTGTTCCTGATCAATTCCTACATCCCCGAATACGGGCAGGCCGGCGCCTGGCTGCAGCATGACCCGAAGCGCCCGCGCAAGCTGCTGGTCCGCAAGCGCGAGTTGGAGCGCATGTTGAACGCCATCGCCCGCCAGGGCATGACCCTGGTGCCCATGTCCATCTATTTCAACGACCGTGGCAAGGCCAAGGTCGAGATCGGCATCGCCAAGGGCAAGAAGAAGGGCGACAAGCGCGAGACGGAGAAGGAACGCGACTGGCAGCGCGACAAGGCCCGCCTGATGCGCGCGCGGGGGTGATCACCCCCGCTCGAACAGCCAGTTCATGCGGCTGTCCCCGAAGGCGCGGTAACCCGCCGCCTTCAGCCGGCCGAGAAGGTCGCCGCCCCAGCTTTCCTGCGAACGCTCGATGATGATGACACGCGGCCACAGGCTTTCCGGGGCCGCCGCGAAGAAGGGCAGCAGGGCCTTGTCCTCCGCCCCTTCAATGTCGATCTTCAGAACGTCGATGCCGGTGACCCCGGCCCCCCCCAGCACGTCCAGCAACGGGCGCACCCGAACGGGCGTGCTGGCCCCGCCATGGTCGCGGACCAGGGACGAGCCCCCCAGGTTGGAATTGTCCAGATAAAGGCCCAGCACCCCTTCCTCCGCCCCGATCGCGCAATCGACATGGGTGATGGCGGCGTCGGTCCGGTTGATGGACAGGTTGAAGCGCAGCCGCCGCGCCGCCTCCGGCCCCGGTTCGATGGCCAGGATGCGGCCGGCCGGCCCCAGCAGGCGAGCCGCATTCAGAGTATAAAGCCCGACATTGGCGCCGATATCGACAAAGGTGCCGTCACGCGGCAACCGGTCGGCCAGAAGCGCCATTTCCGCCGGATCGAAAAATTGCGGCATGAACAGGAACTTGCGCTCCCCGACATTATCGTCGGGATAAAGGCGCAGATTGATGCCGCGGACCGCTACATCGAATACCGGCCCCTGGAGCAGCATGGCCACGCGCCGCAGCCACAGGGCCAGCCGCCGGCCCATCGGCGTCAACGGCTGCGCCTGGCAGAAGCCGATAAGGGCGCGGGGCAGCGTACCGGGCGCGTGAAAGCCGAAAGGGGCTGCGGGATCATGGCGCAAGGGTGCGGTCTCCGCTTCCGTGAAGCTGGTTTGTGGAACGGGCTGTGATGCTTATGCCACAAGCGGGCGGCGGGCTGCATCCCCTTATGCCGCAATGCAAATCCATCTTCATTGACAAGGCGGCAACCACTATGTGCAATGCGTGGCGTCCAGGGTGCCGCTGGCAGGCGGCATCTGTCATCCCGGTGCGGTCCCCGTGTGGTGCGGGGCGTCCGATCTGATTGGGGGGTCCTTGATGAAGATGAAGCAGGTGATTGGCGCCATCGGCATGGTTGCCGCCGTCGCCCTTGGCCATTCGGCCATGGCCCAGGAAAAGAAGGTCAACATCTACAACTGGGCCGACTATATCGGCGAGACGACGCTGGACGATTTCACGAAGGCGACCGGCATCCGCACGCAGTATGACGTCTTCACCGATCTGGAAACCCTGGAATCGAAGCTGCTGGTCGGCAATTCCGGCTATGACGTGGCCGTGCCGACCGCCGAGCCGACGATGCGCAAGCTGATCCAGGCCGGGGCCATCCAGAAGCTGAACAAGGCCCTGATTCCCAATCTGAAGCATGTCGATCCCGCCCTGATGAAGCTGGTCCAGTCGACGGACCCCGGCAATGAATATGGCGTCATCTATCAATGGGGCACCATCGGCATCGGCTACAATGTCGAGAAGGTGAAGGAGCTGCTGCCCGACGCCCCGACCGATAGCTGGCAACTGGTCTTCAATCCGGAGAACGCCAAGAAGCTGGCCGCCTGCGGTATCGTCTTCCTGGACAGCCAGACCGATGTCATGCCGTCGGTGTTCCAGGCGATCGGCCTTGACCCCAATACCGAAAGCTCGGAAGACACCAAGAAGGCGGAAGAGGCGATGCTGGCCATCCGCCCCTATATCAAGACCTTCGCGCCGTCCATCATCGACCCGCTGGCGACGGGCAATGCCTGCGTGGCCGTGGGCTATTCGGGTGACGTGTTCCAGGCCGCGGCCCGTGCGGCCGAGGCCGAGGCGAAGTTCACCATCGAATATTCCATCCCCAAGGAAGGGGCGCAGGTCTGGTTCGACGTGGCCACCATCCCGGCCGGCGCCAATGTCGAAACCGCCAGCGCCTTCATCAACTATGTGCTGGAACCGAAGGTCATGGCCGGTATCAGCGACTATGTCGCCTATGCCAACGCCGTCCCGGCCTCCTGGCCGCTGATGGACCCGGAAGTGGCCAAGAACCCGGCCATCTTCCCCCCGGCCGACGTGATGGCCAAGATGTTCACCGTGACCCAGATCAGCCAGAAGGCCGAGCGCGAGCGTACCCGGTCCTGGACGCGGATCAAGACGCGCCGCTGAGCGGCCGCGTCGGGTTGACTTGAGGGGCAGCCGCCGGCGGAACCATCCGCCGGCGGCTTTTTCATATCGTCATGAAACGATATTCGCTGCGCGAGCGGAAGACATGGCCCGGCCGCAGAAGAGTGGACGGAAATTCAGGCCGGTTGGGACTGTCCTGGAAATGCTGGGGTTCCAGGCACACACCACAATGCGGCCGGTAGACCACGCCGCCACGCCCCACCATATCCAGACTGTTGGCCGTGAAAAGCTGAACCCCGGGCTCGGTCGTCCATAATTCCATGGCCCGGCCGCTATCCGGATGTTCCAGGCGCGCGGCGCGGCGCATAGATCGCCCGGCCATCCCTCTGATCTCGAAACAATGATCATAGCCGCCGCCGATGCGCATCTGCTCCTCTGTCGCGGCGATATCACGGCCCAGGGGCTTGGGCTGCCGGAAATCCAGCGCGGTGCCGGCCACAGACCTATATTCACCCGTCACCAGTTTGTCCGGCCCGAACGGGGTGAACCGGTCCGCCTCCACCATCAGCAGATGATCATGGATGAGTGCGCCCGGCACGCCCGACAGGTTGAAATAGCTGTGATGGGTTGGGTTCAGCACGGTGGGCCGGGTCGTGCGCGCCTGAAAATCCAGGCAAAGGCGATTGTCGTCGGTCAGGCTATAAGTCACATCGATGGTCAATTCCCCAGGGAAACCCTGATCACCATCGGCACTCACCAGGGTCAGGCGCAAGGCTGCCCCCGTGGCCGCGGCGCGTGCCTGCCAGTTACGCCTGGCAAATCCGATCGGGCCACCATGGGAGGAATGGCGGCTGTTCCCGGTTTCCAGCCGCACCTCCCGTCCATCCAGCATGAAACGGCCGTTGGCGATCCGGCCGGCATAGCGACCGACCGTCGTGCCGAAATTGCGCGAGCGGGTACGATAGGCCTCCAGATCGTCCAGCCCCAGCACCATCTCCGCCAGCCGCCCGTTGCGGTCGGGCATGGTGAGGCTGGTCACCGCCGCGCCATAGGTCATCACCCGCGCCACGGCACCACCGGCATTGGCCAGGGTGTAAAGGGTCACCCCCTCTCCATCCGGCAACTGGCCGAACGGTGAGGCCGTCACCGTTCCCCGCCGGGTCATGCCAGGGGCACAACCGGCGAGCGGCAGGCTGGACAGGCCTAGCAGCATTTGACGGCGCGACAGCATCCTGCGGCACTCCCCCATCGGTAACCGGTGTCAATTTGACACTCACCGGCCCGTTCAGGCAAGGGAGACGGGGAAAGCCCCCTTATCAAAACCGCAGACCCGTCAGGCGGCGGACAGACCGGTGCCAGCGTTGATGAAGGTTGTCCACAGCGGCGGCAAGGGTTTCAATGCGCTGGCAGCGCGCTTGCGCAGTGCCAGCGCCGGTCCCTCCTGGCCGATTTCGTCCAGCATTTCCGCCGCTTTCATATCATCGGCCACCTGCTTCAACGGATCACGCAGCGCCTCCACCGCGCGCAGCAACGGCGCCACCCGCTCCGGCGGCCAGACGGCGCGGCAGAAATCCAGCGCGTAGCGCAGCTTGCGCAAGCGCTTGTGCGCCTTTACCGCCGTATCAACATCGTCGGGAAGCCCGGCCGAGCGCACCTTATCCAGCCGCACTCGCAGCATATCGCCGGCAATTTCGGCCAGCGTCGTGCCGAAGGGACAGCCATGCGGTTGGGCCGCCCAGTCACCGCCTTCCAGCCAGGCCGCGAAATCAAGCTGCCAGCCCGTCCAGTTCGGCGCCTCCAGCAGGTTCAGCGCCTTGTCCAGCGCCTTGGCCCGTGCCGTCGAGACGGCACCCACGGCACCGCGCCGGGTTTCCGGCGGCAATTCTGTCAGGGCGACCGCCACCTTCTGCCAGTCCCGCGCCCGTTCCAGCCGACGGCCAAGACGGCGCAGCCTGTCACGCAGTTCATCACCCTGGTCGGTATGGATCAGGTCGGCGAACAGGCCATAGCCCGTGTTCAACCGGCGCACGGCCGATGCCATCTCCCGCAAGGCAGCAGCATCGCCCATGCCGTCGCTGAAGGCGGGCTGGTTATCCAGCAGGTGGGCCAAGCCGTTGCGGCCGATATGGCGGAAAGCCTCCGTCACGGTCGTGATGGGAGAGATGCCCAGCGGGCGCACGGGATGGGCCCGCGGCTGCGCCCCCGTCAGCAAGGCCAGACCCTGATCGGCCTTGCTGCGCGTGGACAGGCGCAACGGGATGCGACCATGGATTTCCGCGGCCAGGCGGAACAGGTCCGCCACCTGTCCCTGGATCAGTTCCAGTTCCACCTCGCTGATGGTCAGGCGGGCCGATGGGGTGCCGTCAGGCGCCATGACCTGTGCCTGACCCAGGTCCAGTGCCAGTTCGACCCGCCCCTCCGCCCCGACGCGCAGCAGCAGGGCCGTGCGCTGCACATCGGTGGCGAACAGCGGCACCAGTTGGTCCGGCAGGTCGGCCGGCAGCAGTTCGGCCAGATCGCCCCGGCGCAACAGGTCGGCATCCAGCCCGTCACCCTCCACCTGCCACAGCCATTCCCGGCGCACGGCGATGCCGGCACCATCGGCCCCCTCTCCGCTGGCCAGGGTCTTGATGGATTGCTCCCGCTTCATGCCCTGCCGGCGCAGGCGCAGGGCAAGACCGCGCCGGGCCAGCACCAGCCCCGGCGTGTCGTAATAGGTCGTGTGCTGGCGCACGGGATCAGCCTGGCTGACCAGCCTGTCGCGCACGAAGGCCAGCGCGGCGATGCGCGGCAGATCGGCCGGGTCGGCCAGAAGCTTGATCTCCACCTCACGCGCGGGGCGGGGGGATCGGGGGGCCTTGGGCTTTGCGTTCACGCGGCGTGGATTCCGTCGCTGTCTCGATCACGTCTCCGCCACTGACATACCGCAGTGCGGCAAGCGACGGAAGCGTTCACCCCGCCCCGGCAGGCGGAAAAATCAACGCATGCAGATCCGTCCAGGTTTGCGGGTCGGGTGCCAGCAGGATGCCACCCGTCACATCAGCCGGCCCATAGGGGCTGCCATCCCAGCGGGCAACATGGCCGCCCGCCTCCGCGAAGGCCAGGGCACCGGCAGCGTGATCCCAGGGCATGGTGCGGTTGTAAAGGGCGAACTGCCCCTGCCCCGTGACCAGATTGAGATATTCATGACCGGCGCAGAACAGCCGGTAGGTGCCGGCGAACAGGGGGCGAAGGGCTTCGATCCGGGCACGTTCCCCCGGATCGAAGAATTTGGTGGACAGTGAACCGCGCAGGTCCGGCAGCGGCGCCCCCGGCAGGGCGCGCAGCCGCTTGCCCGCCATCCAGGCACCTTCACCCGCCTGTGCGATGGCCATGCGCTTACCCATCGGATCATAGATCCAGCCGGCCAATGTCCGCCCCCCCACCGCCAGGGCCAGCAGAACGGCGAAAACCGGCCTGCCATGGGCGAAATTATAGGTGCCGTCCACGGGATCGATGATCCAGACGGGGTCGGAACCCATGGAAAGGCGGGACAGGATGGCGGGGTCGGCGGCGGCCGCCTCCTCCCCCACCACCAGTGATCCGGGCAGAAGATCGGTCAGGCGGGCGGTCAGCAGCCGCTCGGCCGCCTCGTCCGCCACGGTGACAAGGTCACCCGGCCCCTTCTCGCGGATATCGCCCGCCGCCAGGGTCCGAAACCGCGGCACGATCTCTGCCGCCGCCACCTCCCGCAGGATGGCGGCCACCTTGTCCGGATCGGGCAGGATCATGATGCCAGCGCCTGTTCCTTCGCCCGATAGGGGAAGCGGCCCAGGAATCGGGCCAGATCGGCCGGGTCCAGACCCACGCGCAGATGCGCGCTGGTCTCATCATCTTCCCGGTGCAGCACCTCCCCCTTCCCATAGAGCCAGGCGATTGCGGCACCGTCGGCAACGTCGATATCGATCTCCACCACTTCCCGCCCGGCCACCATGCGGCGGTCGATGGCGTCGAACAGCGTATCGATGCCGGCCCCGGTCAATGCGGAGATGGCGATGCCGCCCGTCCGCCGGGCCTGGCGCAGCAGGGTCTGCCGATCTTCTTCCGGCAGGCGGTCCAGCTTGTTCAGCACCTCCATGACGCGGCCATCGGTCTGGGCGTCGATGCCCAGATCCTTCAGCACCCCCTCCACATCGGCCCGCTGGGCCTCCGTATCGGGATGGGACACGTCGCGGACATGCAGGATGATGTCGGCGGCCATGACCTCTTCCAAGGTGGCGCGGAACGCCTCCACGAGCCCGTGCGGCAGGTCGGAAATGAAGCCCACCGTGTCGGACAGGATGATCTTGCGGTTGGACGGCAGCATGATCGACCGCATGGTGGGGTCCAGCGTGGCGAACAGCAGGTCCTTGGCAAAGACATCCGCACCGGCCATGCGGTTGAAAAGCGTGGACTTGCCCGCATTGGTATAGCCGACAAGCGCCACCACGGGATAAGGCACCTTTTCCCGCGCCTTGCGGTGCAGGCCACGGGTGCGGCGCACCTCCTCCAGTTCGCCTTTCAGCTTGACGATCCGGTCGCTGATCAGGCGGCGATCCATTTCGATCTGGCTTTCGCCGGGACCACCCAGAAAGCCGAAACCGCCACGCTGGCGTTCAAGGTGTGTCCATGACCGGACCAGCCGGGACCGCTGATAGGTCAGCGCCGCCAGTTCCACCTGAAGCTGGCCTTCGCGCGTGCGGGCACGCTTGCCGAAAATCTCCAGAATCAGGCCGGTCCGGTCGATGACCTTCGTCTTCCAATCGCGCTCCAGGTTGCGCTGCTGGATGGGGGAAAGCGGATGGTCGACGATGACCAGACCGATGTCCCCCTCCTCGATCAGGGCAGCCACCTCCTCCACCGCGCCGCCCCCCAGAAGGGTGGCCGGACGCGGGCGGGTCACGCGGATGGTGCGGGCGGCGACGACGTCAAGCTCGATGGCGGCGGCAAGCCCCACCGCCTCATCCAGGCGAGCCTCCGGCTCGCGCGCGTCGTTCCGGTCCTCGGGCAGGACCGGATGCAGGACGAAGGCGCGGGTGGGTGTCCCGCGCCGTTCGCTATCACTCAACTCAGTCGTGGTCAGCCTCCTTGGCCGGCGGGTCGAACAACTGGATCGGATGCGCCGGCATCACGGTGGAAATGGCATGCTTGTAGACAAGCTGCGAATGGGCGTCCCGACGCAGCAGGACGGAGAAATTGTCGAACCAGGTGATGATGCCCTGCAGCTTCACGCCGTTGACCAGGAACACGGTCACCGGTGTCTTGCTCTTTCGGACATGGTTCAAGAACACGTCCTGAACGTTCTGGGATTTTTCTGACATTGGAGCAGCCTCGCTTTTGCTCGGGTTATTGGGGCATCCCATCCGACGGGGGCCCAAGTTTGCACAGGATATCCGACATCCGGCCGTTCAGCCAGACACGCGAATATCCTGCGATATGGTAGCAGCAATCCGCTTTACCAAGGATGAAATCGCTGCACATCCGTTCAGACTTATGGCGGGGGGAAAACGCCCCAAACCATCATCGACATGCGGTGTATCGCCCACCAGAACGGGCGTCAGGCCGGTGCGGTGCGCGATCTCCATGTCGACATCCGCGTCGCCCACGAACCAGACATGCGTGCCTGGCGTGATTCCGCTGGGTGCCAGGGCCAGGGCGACCGGTGCCGGGTCCGGCTTGTCGGCCGCTGCATCATTGGCGCCGACCAGCGCATCGAAAAGCGGCGCCCAGCCCAGGGCCAGTGCCTCCGCCCGCAGGAAGCGGCCCGTCTTGTTGGAGACGACAGCCAGGCGGATGCCCCGCGCATGCAGATCACGCAGCATGTCCTCCGCACCCGGCATCACGTCCAGATAGTCCATATGGTGCGCTTCGAAATGCGCATAGAAGATGTCACGGGCCTTTGGCCATTCGGGACCGAAAATCTCCGGGAAACTGTCCCGCAGCGACCGGCGGACCCGGCCATAGCTTTCCTCCAGCGTCCATTCGGGCAGGGAAAAGGCCTTCAGCGCGGCGTTGATGGAAGCGTGGATGCAGCGCCAGTTGGTAACCAGCGTATTGTCCCAGTCGAACAGGATGGCCTGCGGCAGCCGGTCGAACGGCGGTACCGACACCGCCAGGATGGGATCGTCCGCGGCCATCATGCCACCACCAGCGGGTCGGCGACCCCGAGATGATCCATATAGGCACGGCGCAGGCGGCGGCCCAGCGGCCCCGGCCGGCCATCGCCGATCATCTGCCCGTCGATGCGTGTCACGGGCAGGGCAAAGGTCGTGGCGCTGGAGATGAAGGCCTCCCGCGCTGCCAGCGCCTCCGCCACGGTGAAGGGCCGCTCCTGGAAGCCGATCCCCTGTTCGCGAGCGACCTCCAGGATCGAAAGGCGCGTGATGCCGTTCAGGATGGCATTGGACGGCTGGCGTGTCACCAGCACACCGTCGGCCGTGACGATCCAGGCATTCGACGAACAGCCCTCCGTCACCTGCCCCTCGTCATCGACCATCCAGCCCTCGAACGCCCCGGCTTCGTGTGCCTTCTGCTTTCCCATTACCTGCGGCAGCAGGGACACCGACTTTATGTCGCGCCGCTGCCAGCGGATGTCCGGCATGGTCACCACGGCGATCCCCTTGTCCAGCAGGGCCGGCGGCTGAAAGGCGGTGCGGCGGCAGGTGATGACCAGGGTCGGAGCCGGGTTGACGGGAAAGCGGAAATCGCGCGGGGCGGCACCACGGGTGATCTGGATGTAAAGCTGCGCATTCACCGCTCGGTTCCGGCGGACCATCTCGGTGATGATCATGCGCAGGGTACGCGGCTTCACGGGCCAGGGAATGGACAGTTCCTTCAGCGATCGCGCCAGCCGTGTCAGATGGCCCTGTTCATCCGCCAGCCGCCCGGCAACGATGGTCACCACCTCGTAAACACCGTCGGCGAACTGGAATCCACGATCCTCGATATGGACCGACGCCTGTCCATGCGGGACATAGCGGCCATTGACATAGGCAATGCGGGGCATGAAGGGACCTTTGAAACGGCGTCGGATCAAGCGGCGGTGGGGCCGGTCAGCAGGGCGGCTTCATGGCCTTTTCCAGCGTCTCCAACTCCATGGAGACGCGGAAATCGCCGTAATCGACCAGCATGGAACGCACCACGCCGTTTTCCTGCAAGACCATGCTGGTCTCATAATCCGGCAACGCCTCGCCCGGATTGACGGGGAAGAAGGCCAGGGACACCTGCCACGCCCTGGCAGCCAGCAGGTCCGCGTCCTTCACCTTCGTCGCGGCGGGGCTGCGCAGCTTGCCGACGATGGTGTTGACGGGGCTGGCCCCTTCGGCTTCGGCCCCATCGAACACAGGGACGGAAAAAAGATTGTCCGCCGTGCCCGCTTGGCGCAGGACACGCAGGGTGTGGGCCGTGGGGAACATGGTGCCCGGCTTCAGATCGATGGATTGCGCTTCCGGCTTGTCATAGGTGACGGTGCCGCCACCGGTCTGGTCAAGCGTTGCTCCACCGCTCAACTCCTCATCCACCTCCCCGTTCACCAGCTTGCGGACATTGAAACGGTAGGCCGAACCATCCTTCGCCTCCCAGGTCGCATAGTTGGTGACCAGGTTCACATCCTCTCCCTCCAGATAGGAGAAGCGGACCTGGAAGCGCTGGTCGATGGTCCAGCCGTCGCAGGCATCGTTCCAGGAAAAGCTCATCTGGCCTTCGACATCGGAAATGCCGCTTTGCAGGCGTGCATGATCCAGCCGCAGCTTGTAGGTGGCCCGATGCGGGGCGACATCCACCGTTGTCCGCGCCTGGACCGGCAGCATCGATACTGAAGCCAGCAGGGCGGCACAAAACAGTGCGGCGGCGCGGCTGGCGATGGAGCGGGAACGGGACCGCGGAACGAACAGGGGAAAATTCACGGCGGGGCGGGCCTGGATCGTGACGGACGCCTTATCTTGCGCCTGCGCAGGGCCGGGACGCAACGCCCTTTCGCTTCCCCTTTGGTCTAGCGGCAGCTTCTGCCCGCAGGACCCGGCAAAACCTGCCTTCCTCCCCAAGCAGGCTGGACGACAATTTCCTTTAATACATTGAATTATAACAAATATATTGCTGGCACAGCCATTGCTTCGGTTGGGTCGATCCGACATCCCATGCGGAAGGACCCGACCATGAGCGCGTTCGACACCATTCAGGCCACTGCAATGTCCCGCAATGCGGGACAGGACCGGTCGCGCTGGGCGGCGCTCCCCCCCGGCATGGGCGGCCTCACGCGGGAGAACAGCCTGCATGGCATGGCCCGTGACATGATGGGCGGCATGGGACCCGGTGTTGACCTGGGTCCCGTGGCCATGTCGGCCGACGCCTATGTCTTCCTTCTGCAGGATACGATCATGCGTCTGCGGGAAGCGGAGGCGCGGATCGCCCGGCAGCAGGAGCGGATCGACCATCTGGAAACCCTCTCTGTCACGGATGAGTTGACGGGCCTGCTGAACCGCCGGGGCTTCATGGATGCCTTCCGGCGTGAATTGGCCGCCGGTCGCCGCAGCGGCGTGGGTGGCGTGCTGGTCATGATCGACCTCGACGGTTTCAAATCCATCAATGACAGCCACGGACACCAGTGCGGTGACTGGTATCTGCGCCAGGTGGGGCAGGTCTTGAAGGATATGGTGCGCGCGCACGACATCGTCGCCCGGCTGGGTGGCGATGAATTCGCCGTATTGCTGACGGGCACGGATAGAGCACAGGGCTTCGCCCGTGCCGAGACACTGGCCGCCGAATTCAACGCCCAGTCCTGCCAGTGGCAAATGACGAGCCTGCCCCTGCGCGGCAGCTTCGGCGCCGAAGCCTTCGCCGCCACCGACCAGGAGGAAGAGGTGATGCGGCGCGCCGACATGGGCATGTACCGTGCGAAGCGGGCGGGCAAGGCGGCCCGGCGGTAAGCCCGCCGCCCGGATCACGCGGCGGCTATTGCCCCTCCGGGTCCGCCAGTCCGGGCAGCACGGGCATGGATGCACCCTTGTCCAGCAGGCCGGCCGCTCGCAAATCGTCCACCCCCGGCAGGTCACGCAGCGTTTCCAGTCCAAAATGATCAAGGAAGCGCGGGGTCGTCACCCAGGTCAAGGGCCGGCCCGGCGTTTCCCGCCGCCGCCCTGGCCGCACCCAGCCCGCTTCCATCAGAATGTCCAGCGTGCCCTTGTTGGTCGCCACGCCACGGATCGCCTCGATCTCCGCCCGTGTCACGGGCTGGTGATAGGCGATGATGGCCAGCGTCTCCACGGCGGCACGCGACAGCTTGGCCGAGACCTCCACCTCCGTCCGTAGCTGGTCGCCCAGGTCGGGTGCGGTCCGCAAGGCCCAGCGCCCGCCACTGGCGACCAGGTTCACGCCCCGGTGCCGGTAGAGATTTTCCAGTTGCAGAAGCAGAGGCCGCACGGGCGTGGGGCCGATGCGCGCCTGCAGCGCCTCCTCCGACACGGGCTCGGCAGAGGCGAACAGAATGGCTTCCAGCAGCCGGATCAACTGATTGTCGGCGCCGAACAGATCCGTCATTTTCCGTTCTCCCGGTCGCGCGCCCGCAACTGGATGGGCGCGAAGGCCATGTCCTGCCGCAGTTCCAGCCGGCCGGCCTTCGCCAGTTCCAGGGCCGCGACGAAGCTGCTGGCCAGCAGGGAGCGCGCCTTGACCCCATCCCCGCGCCAGCCGGCCGGCAAAAGGGTGGACAGAAACGACCAGTCGGGGATACGGCCCAGCATGGCTTCCAGCCGGGCCACCGCCTCCTCGATCGAATAAAGGTCCGTCACGGGAATGGTGAAGGGCGACTGGCGGGCCTGCCGGCCGCTGATATCGCCATAAGCCTTCAACAGGTCGTACAGCGACAAATCATGCCGATGGCGGGCGAAAATGGGCAGGTCCTCCGGTGCGCCGCGCCCGAAGCGGTCACGGCCCAGGCGGGGCTGGGCCAGGAGGCGCGCCGCAGCCCCCTGCATCGCTTCCAGCCGCTGCAATCGCAGGGTCAGGGCCGCGGCCAGCATCTCCGCCGATGGTTCTTCCGGCTGCGGGTCGGGCAGTAGCAGGCGCGACTTCAGATAGGCCAGCCAGGCCGCCATCACCAGATAATCAGCCGCCAGTTCCAGGCGCATCCGCCGGGCTTCCGCCACGAAGGCCAGAAACTGTTCGGCAAGCTGCTGAATGGAAACGCGGGTCAGATCGACCTTTTGTTCCCGCGCCAGGGTCAAAAGCAGATCGATGGGCCCTTCGAACCCGTCGATATCCAGCAGCAGCGCGTCCCCGGCGGGCGGGGACGGCGCGGCGGCGTCGAACGCATCGCTCACGTCAGTCCGGCCAGCATCAGGACGAAATGGACCGTCTTCTCCATGGCCGGCCCCAGCACCATGAACAGCGGATTGAAATTGTATCCGGCATGGCTGGCGGCAAACGGGATCAGGAACACGACCAGCATCAGGATGCCGATGCCATAGCGTTCCAGCCGCGCCAGCGCGATGGCCGGCCGCATGGGCAGCAGCCCCACGGCAACACGGCCGCCATCCAGCGGCGGCAGCGGGATCAGGTTGAACAGCGCCAGCAGGATGTTGAACTGAATGGAGACGACAAGGTTGTTGGCCAGCCAGTCAGACATGAAGTCCGGCGTCATCGGCACCAGATGCAGCAGCAGCGCCGATATGAAGGCCAGCACGAAATTGACGGCCGGACCGGCCAGCGCCACCCACATCATGTCCCGCTTGGGATTGGCCAGGTTACGGGCATCCACCGGCACCGGCTTCGCCCAGCCGAACATGAAGCCGGTGAAGATGAACATCGTCATGGGCAGCAGAACGGTGCCCACGGGATCGACATGGCGCAGGGGGTTCAGGCTGAGCCGGCCCAGCATCTGCGCCGTGCGGTCGCCCAGCTTCAGGGCGGCCCAGCCGTGCGCCACCTCATGCAGGGTGATGGCGAACAGGGCGGGCAGCGCCATGATCGACAGCTTGAACAGGATTTCCTGGAAATCCGGCATTCCTTACCCTTCCCCGGCGCGCCCCGTGGACAGAAGCCCGTCCAGCTCCACCCGCAGCGCACCCATGTCCACCCTATCCGCCGGCACCGCCATCGCACCGGCCGCTACGGTCCAGCGGCGCTGGGCGGCCCCGTCCATCGGACGGGCATTATCCACCACGTCGCGCATTTCCGCCATCTGGCCGTTGCAATGCAACGCAATGTCGCAACCGGCGGCCAGCACGGCGGCGGCCCGCTGGCCGACCGTGCCGGACAGGGCCTGCATCGACAGGTCATCGCTGAACAACAGCCCGTCGAAACCGATATGGTCCCGGATGATCGACGTAATCACGTGCGGCGACACGCTGGCCGGCAGGTCGGGGTCGATGTCGCTGAAAACGACATGGGCCACCATGCCAGCCGGCAAGGCGGACAGGGCCTTGAAGGGCGCGAAATCCCAGACGTCCAATGTCGGCCGCGGGGTCGCAACGACGGGCAGTTCCTTATGGCTGTCGGCGAAGGCCCGGCCGTGACCGGGCAGATGCTTGACAACGGGCAGCACCCCACCGGCCATCAGGCCGGCCGCCTGTGCCCCGGCCATATCCGCCACGCGGGACGGTTCCATGGCGAAGGCGCGGTCACCGATCACATCATGGGCGCCCGGCACGGGCACGTCGGCCACGGGCGCGCAATCCACATCGATGCCAAGATCGGCCAGCATGGCCGCCAGCAGCCGGCCATGCAGCCAGGCGGCCCGGATGGCGGCCGCAGCATCGGGAATGTTCCCCACCGCGCGGGCAGCGGGCAGTTCCGGCCAGTGCGGCCCCCGCAGACGGGCCACACGCCCGCCTTCCTGGTCGATCAGGACAGGTGCCTTCCGGCCAACGCAGTCACGCAGATCGGCGACCAGCCCCCGCACCTGATCCGGATCGTCGATATTGCGGCGAAACAGGATGAAACCCAACGGGTTGGCATCGCGGAAAAAATCCCGCTCCGCCGCCGTCAGGGCCGTCCCCTCGCACCCCAGAACCAGGGCGGCGATATCAGCGCACAAGACTGCACCCGGCGCCCTGTGCCGACAGGGCAGCACAAATCTGCCGGGCCTGCGCCTCTTCCATCGGACCGGCCTGAATGCGGAAGAAGGTGCCGCGGGGCAGTTCCACGCGCGTCGTGCGCATGGGCAGGCTGCCCAGTTCAGCCGGGAACTTCTTCTGAAGACGCTGCCATTCGGCCGTTGCCTTGGCCTCGCTATCCACGGCGGCGACCTGCACACGCACGCTGCCCGTGGCGGCCGGCCGCGGTGCCGGTGCCGGTGCAGCGGCGGCAGGCGGCGGGGCCACGGGCCGCGGCGCGGGGGCCGTGGCCTGCGGTGTCAGGGGAACCGGCGCACCTGACGCCTGCTGCTGGGCCGGTTGCGGCGCCGGAGCGGGGGGGCGCTGTGCCGGCTGCTGCTGCGGTGCCGTCTGGGGCGGGGCATAGGTCGGGGCCGGCTGTGGCACCGGGGCGGGCGTCGGCTCAGGTTCCGACGGCGGTGCGTTGGCCACCTGGCTTTCCCCCTCCTCCGCCATGGGCATGGCCTGTTCAGGCGGATAGGCTTCCTGCGCGCGCGGACGCTCCATCGGTGCTTCCGGCGGCGGCAACAACCGTTCCACCTCCCCCGGCGCGCGGTTGCCCGACGGGTTCAGCCGGTCATAGATCAGCTTGTCCTGATGGGGCACCTGCATGCCGCCGGGCTGGTCGGGGCGGATCTTGGTCGGGTTCTCGTCAGCGCGCAGGATGGGCGCCACGCTTTCCGTCCCGGCCCGCATGCCCTGATTATAGGCGTAGAAGATGATACCGCCGAACACGAGGATCGCCCCGGCGAACACGCCGATATTCACCAGATTGCGGCGGCGGGGCGGCTCGCCCTGGGAATGCTGGCCGTAATGCTGCTGTTCATAGTCCTGGTAATAGGCATCCTGCGCCTGCTGGGCCGATGGACCCTGGGCATAGCCGCCATAGGCCTGCTGCTGCGGATCGGCGCCGTAGGGATCGGGCGGCGGCGGCGGTGCGGACTGGCGGTAACCGGGCGCAGCCGGATCGGCATAGGCATCAGGCTCGGCCTGGGGCTGGCCAGGCTGCGGCTGCGCATAGGCATCATCGTCGGGCGGCGGCTGATGGTAGCCGGCGCGCGGACTGAAAGAAGGATCGGCGCGGAACTCCCCCCGCTGACCAGGCCGTTGGGCCGGCCGGGGCTGCTGCTGTCCGTTCTCTTCCTCATCATCGTAATAGGTCATCGGCGGATCGCCTCAACGCATTTCGGTGACGGGCTCGACGCCCAGGATATCCAGGCCGCAGGCGATGACCTGGGCCACGGCGGTAACCAGCGCCAGACGGGCGCGGGTCAGGTCTGCATCGCTTTCGATCAGAAAGCGCATCGTGGCCTGATCCTTGCCCTTGTTCCACAAACCATGGAAGGCGGACGCCAGATCATAGAGATAAAAGGCCACACGATGGGGTTCATGCGCATCGGCCGCCGATTCCACCAGCCGCGGGAAGGCAAGCATCAGCTTCACGATCGCAACCTCCTCCTCCGCGGTCAGGCGTGACAGATCGGCGCCGGCCAGCGCGGCGGGAGACAGGTCCGCCCCCGTCTCCCCCGCGTAGCGCAGCACCGAATGGCAGCGCGCATGCGCGTATTGCACATAGAAGACGGGGTTTTCCTTCGATTGTTCGGTAACCTTGGTCACGTCGAAATCGAGCGTCTGGTCGTTGCGGCGGGTCAGCATGATGAAGCGGACAACCCCTGCCCCCACCTCATCCACGATATCGCGCAATGTGACGAACCGGCCGGCGCGCTTCGACATCTTCACGGGCTGCCCGTCATCCATCAGATTGACAAGCTGGCTGATCTTGACATCCAGTGCGCCCTTGCCCCCGGTGATGGCCTTCACGGCGGCCTGCATGCGCTTTACATAACCGCCATGGTCGGCACCCAGAATATCGATCAGGTCGCCGCCGCCGCGACGGAACTTGTCGAAATGATAGGCGATGTCGTTGGCGAAGTAAGTATAGGACCCGTCCGACTTCCTCAGCGGGCGATCCACATCGTCTCCAAACCGGGTGGCGCGGAACAGCGTCTGGGGGCGCGGCTCCCAATCGTCGGGCTTCTTGCCCTTGGGCGGTTCCAGCACGCCCGTATAGATCAGCCCCTGCGCCTCCAGCGTCTTCAAGGCCAGATCGACGGCACCGGCATCGACCAGCGCACGCTCCGACGAGAAGACATCGTGCTTCACGCCCATCTGCGCCAGGTCTTCCTTGATGCGGACCATCATGCTGGCGACGGCAAATTCCCGGAAAACAGGCAGCCACTCTGCCTCTTCGGCATTCAGGTACCTGTCACCGTGCAGTTCCTTCAGCGCCTGCCCCACCGGAACCAGATAGTCGCCGGGATAAAGGCCGGCGGGAATTTCGATCGTCTCGCCGAACGCCTCGCGATAGCGCAGATGCGCCGACCGTGCCAGCACATCGACCTGCGCGCCCGCGTCGTTGATGTAATATTCCTGCGTGACCTTGTATCCGACCTTGGCCAGCAGGCGGGCCAGCGCATCGCCGACCACGGCACCGCGGGTGTGGCCGACATGCATGGGACCCGTGGGATTGGCCGAAACATATTCCACATTCACGGGCCGGCCGGCGCCCTTGTCGGAACTGCCGAACGCCGCGCCCCGGGTCAGGATGGCCTTCATGCGGACCAGCCACCAGCCGGCGTCGATACGCAGATTGACGAAACCGGGGCCCGCGATGTCCGCCTGCACCACGGCCGGCGCATCCTTCAGCCGGGCCACCAGCGCCTCTGCGATGACACGCGGCGGCTTGCCCGCCGGCTTGGCCAGGATCATGGCCGCATTGGTGGAAACGTCGCCATGGCTGGCATCACGCGGAGGCTCGACCGTGATTCGAGAGAAATCCAGCCCGGACGGCAGATCGCCGGCTGTGACCATCTGGTCCAGCGCGGCGTGGATCGTCCCTTCGAAGTCCTTGAAAACGTTCATTCTTCCAAACTTTTCGGTCGCATCCGGACAAACGCGGCGGGCATCTTGGCGCCGCCCACCCCCCGGAGCGGAGCGGGCACCCTACACCGAACCCATTTGCCGCACAGCATGCAGAAATGAAGGGCGGGAATGTGGCGAAAGCCGCCTTTTGCTCTTATCCGGTGATCAACTGCGCCTGGCGCATGGCGAACCGGTCGGTCATGCCGGCGATATAGTCCAGCAGCGACCGGGTCCAGCCTGCCCGGTCATAGGGCATCTGCCGGATGCCGGGGACTGTCTCCAGCAACGACGCATAGCGCCGCGGCAGATCGGCGTCCGGCCCCGCCTTTTCGCGCGCCAGCAGCGCCTCGCCATAGGCATCCAGCAGGGCCGTCACCGTGCGGGCCGCGACGATGTCGGTCTCGCACCGCTGCTGGCCGCGATAGATCTGGGTATAGGAGACTTCGGAAATATCCTTCAGCGCGTCGGTCCGCTCGATCATGTTCAGCAGCGGGCCGACGGCCCGTCCTTCCATGATATCCGGCAGCTTGTCCAGGAAGGCGGCGGCGGCATCATTGACCAGACGGTCGATGGCACGGGCGCGCAGATAGATCAGGCGGCGGTCCTCGTCCTCGATCCCCTCATATTCCGCGCGGTCCCAATCGATCAGCGGTTCCAGCAGTTCTTCTGCCTGATCGAAGGACAGCATGCGCATCTTCACCGCGTCCTCGATATCCACCACCGAATAGCAGGCATCGTCCGCCGCCTCCACCAGATAGGCCAGCGGGTGCCGGCACCAGGCGTCCCGGCCGATGGGAACCAGTCCCAATTCGTCCGCCACTTCCGCCATCAATTCGGTCTCGCTGCCCAGGAAGCCGTATTTGCGCTTGTGCGGCCGCGCCTCGCCCGCGAAGGCGGGGGCCGACCATGGATATTTGCTGTAGGCGCCCAGGGTGGCCGCGGTGAGCTGCAGCCCGCCCTGCGCGCGCCAGCCCTGCAGGCGGGTCAGGACGCGGAATCCCTGGGCATTGCCTTCGAAATTTGACAATTCGCTGGCCTGCTGCGCATCCACGCCCGACAGGATCTCCCGGCCCAGCACCGTGCCCTCGAACCAGTCGGAGATGATATCCTCCCCCGTATGGGCAAAGCAGGGGGTGCCAAGGTCATGGGCCAGGGCCGCTGCAGCCACGACATTACCGATATCGGCCGGCGTGGCGGGGACCGCATCCTGACCGAAGCGCTTGATGATCTCTGCCCCCGCCCAGCTTCCAAGCGAGCGGCCGACGCGCGCCGCCTCCATCGAATGGGTCAGGCGGGAACGCACGTAATCGGACCCGCCGATGCCATGCACCTGCTGCTTGTCCGACAGGCGCCGGAAGCTGGTGGAAAAGGTGATCCGGTCGATATCGATCTCATAGGCGCTGCGATAGGGCAGTTCCGGGTTGATGCCGGGCTTTGCCAGGCGCTGCCGGGACAACAGGGATTGCCAATGCATCATCGCCACGTCTCCATCGCTGGGCACGCCTGCTTTGACGTCGGCCCGCTCGCCGCTTACATAGGGTGTAAGCGTTTGTCTAGCCGTTAACAGACAGGAACCTGCCCCATGTCCACCGCGACAGCCATTCCCGATGGCGCCACCCCCCCGCCGGCCGATGGCCGCGCCATGACCCTGACAGACAGCGCGGCCCGCCGGATCGTGAAGCTGGCCACACTGGAAGGCAATCCCGACCAGATGCTGCGCCTGTCCGTCTCGGGCGGCGGCTGCTCGGGCTTCCAGTACGGTTTCGATTTCGATGTCACGGTGAACGAGGACGACCATGTCTTCACCCATGCCGGCGCCCGGCTGGTGGTGGATGATGTGTCGCTGGACCTGCTGGCCGGGGCCGAACTGGACTATGTCGAGGATCTGATGGGCAGCTATTTCAAGGTCGGCAATCCCAATGCCGCATCGTCCTGCGGCTGCGGCACCTCCTTTTCCGTCTGATCCCAGCGGCTGAACCAAAGGTCAGAATATCTGACCTTTGGTGTAATCCCGTCCGAACGCCCGAGCAGAAGGCCAGCCCCCCCCGTGAAAATCGCCACCTGGAACGTAAACTCCGCCAAGGCCCGCCTGCCTAACATCACGGAATGGCTGACCGCCGCCGCGCCCGACGTCGTGCTGTTTCAGGAGATCAAGTGCGAAACGGCGGCCTTTCCCGCCGCCGCCTTCGTGGAACTGGGGTACGAGGTTCATGCCGTGGGACAGAAGGCCTATAACGGCGTGGCGATCCTGTCACGGCAACCCGTGACCGACCTCCTCACCCGCCTGCCGGGGGATGAGGAGGAAGATCCGCAGGCCCGCTATGTGGAAGGCACGATCGGCGGTGTGCGCATCGCCAGCCTCTATCTGCCCAACGGCAATCCGCCGGGCGACGGCGACAGCGACAAGTACCGGTACAAGCTGCGCTGGATGGAAAGGCTGCGCCTGCATGCAAAGGGCCTTCTGGAAGCCGGCGCGCCCGTCGTGCTGGGTGGCGACTACAACGTCATCCCCGCGCCGGAAGATGTGTACGACCCCGTCGGCTGGCGCAACGATGCCCTGTTCCGGCAGGAAACGCGGCTGAAGTTCCAGGAGATCCTGGCACTGGGCTACACCGAGGCGTTCCGGTCGCTGCATCCGGGCCGGCATCCCGCTTACACGTTCTGGGATTACCAGGCCGGCGCCTGGCCGCGGAACAACGGGCTGCGCATCGACCATTTCCTGCTGTCGCCCCAGGCCGCCGACCGGCTGATGGGGTGTGAGATCGACAAGGCCCCCCGCGGCAAGGAGAAGGCGTCCGACCACACGCCCGTCATCCTGGAAATCAACGCCTGACCAGAACACCTCCTGCCCCGGCCCTGCCGGGGAACAATTCGTGGCATATGGTGTTTCATCAATACCCATGCACGAAAGGAGGGAAACCATGACCGACGAAAGCCGGGTGCGGGACCGCGCCTTCGAATTGTGGGAGATGAAGGGCCGCCAGCCAGGCGTGCTGAACGAATGCCTGGAACAGGCGCGCGAGGAGTGCGCCCTGGAGGCATTGCGTGACGCAAAGGCCGAGGACGCGGCCACGGCACCGCCCGGCCTCAAGACCAAACCCGGCCGCCTTTTTCAAGGACGCGAGGAAACGCAGCCGCCGATCGACCGACGGGGCCGCGACATCACGACCGATGAGGAACAGCCCCTGATAAGGACTGAAACCCAGGGCGTGCCGCAGGATTGATGTCCTCCTTCTCCCCTGGCACGACCGGATCGGGATTGCTATCAGTTCCGGTATGGGCCGGTATCCATGCCGGTGCCGTGCAAGGGGAGAAGGCAAGGCATGAAACGTCCCGTCCGCTGGCCCGTTCATCTCGCCGTCCTGCTGCTGGGGTTGAGCCTGACAGGCTGTACCCAGGCGAAACAGGGGACGGCCGGACCTGACCGCCCCGCCTGGGCGCTGGCCATCCATGGCGGCGCCGGCGTAATGGATCGGGAAACCATGGGACCGGAGACGGAGGCGGCCTACCGCGCCGCACTGCACGCCGCCTTGGAAAGGGGCAGCGCGGTGCTGGACCGGGGCGGCGGTGCGCTCGACGCGGTGGAAGCCGTGATACGCGGGCTGGAGGATGATCCGCTGTTCAACGCCGGCCGCGGCGCCGTCTTCACGGCCGATGGCCGGAACGAACTGGACGCCGCCATCATGGATGGTGCCACGCTGAAGGCCGGGGCCGTGGCGGGCATCACGGGTACGCGCAACCCCATCACCCTGGCCCGCGCCGTCATGGAAAAAAGTCCGCATGTCATGCTGATCGGCGCCGGCGCGGAACGGTTCGGCCGGCAGGCGGGCGTCGAACAGGCCGATCCGGCCTGGTTCTTCACCGAGCGCCGCTGGCAATCCTTGAAGAAGACGCTGGCCGACAGGGGCCTGCCGCTGCCATCCCGCCCGGCGGGCGTGGGACCGGAGCCGGCTTCGACCGCTGCCGCGCCGGCATTCGACGATCGAAAATTCGGAACGGTGGGCGTGGTGGTGCTGGACCGCGCTGGCCATGTCGCGGCCGGCACCTCCACGGGCGGCACCACGGCCAAGCTGTGGGGCCGCGTCGGTGATGTGCCGATCATCGGGGCCGGAACCTATGCCAACAACCTTTCCTGCGCGGTGTCGGCCACGGGCACGGGTGAATATTTCATCCGTCTGGGCGTGGCCCGCGCCATATGCGATCTGGTCGCCTTGAAGGGTCTGTCCCTGCAACAGGCCGCCGACGAAGTGGTCGGCACGCGCCTGACGGCGCTGGGCGGTGATGGCGGTGTCGTCGCCGTCACACCGGACGGTCAGGTCGCCTGGTCCTTCAACACCTCCGGCATGTATCGCGCCCGGCAGGTGGCGGGCGGCACCCCCATGGTCGGCATTTTCCAGGGCGAGCCCTGACCCGCCCGTGCCTGACGGCCCCTGATCCGGCCACCCCTGATCGGTCTCATATCCTTGAAAGGGATTGGCAACGGTTGCCATCGCCCCCATCTTGGGGGCGACCCCTGAAAGATTGCTGGAGAAGCCCGCCAATGTCCCTGCGCTCCGCCGCCCTGGCCGCCGCCCTGACCCTTCTGGCCAGCACGACCGCCATGGCCGCGCCGAAGGAATTCACCACCTATCCGGCCCCCAAGGCCCGGCACGACGTGAAGGTCACCGTGATCGCCGAAGGGCTGGATACGCCCTGGGCCATCGCCTTCATGCCCGATGGCCGCATGCTGGTGACCGAGCGGACGGGGCAGGTCCGCATCATCAAGGATGGCAGGCTGCTGCCGGACCCCATCGCCGGCCTGCCCCGCATCGAGGAACACCGACAGGGCGGCCTGCTGGATATCGCGCTGGACCCCGACTATGCGGAAAACCGGCACGTCTATCTGTCCTTCGTGGAGAAGGCGGAGGGCGGGGCCGATGCCAAGCCGCGCGACCAGCGCAAGGGTTATCGCACGATCATCGCCCGCTTCACCGATGACGGCACCGCCTTCAAGGACATGAAGGTGCTGTATCGGGGGGCGCTGGTGGATAGCGGCCTGCATTTCGGCAGCCGCTTCGTGTTCGACAAGGATGGCCACATCTATTTCAGCATCGGGGAACGCGGCCAGCAGGACCGGGCGCAGGACCTGATGGATGCGGCGGGCAAGGTCTTCCGCTTGAACCGTGACGGCACGGTGCCGGCCGGCAACCCTTTCGCGGGCCGGCCCGACGCGCTGCCGGAGGTGTTCAGTTATGGCAACCGCAATCCGCAGGGATTGGCCGTACAGCCCGGCACGGGCCTGATCTGGGAGAGCGAGCATGGGCCGCAGGGCGGGGACGAGATCAACATCATCCGTCCCGGCGTGAATTACGGCTGGCCCGTCATCACCTATGGCCGCACCTATGGTCTGGGGCTGAAGATCGGCGAAGGGACGGGAAAGACGGGGATGGCCCAGCCGGAACTGTATTTCACCCCGTCGCTGGCCCTGGCCGGCATGACCTTCTACGAAGGCGGCGCCCTGCCCTTCTGGCGCGGGGACCTGATCGTCGGGCTGCTGGCCGGCGGTATCGCGCGGCTGGATGTGGAGGGTGAGACGGTGGTGGCGGCCGAACGGCTGCTGGTCGATGAGCTGCCCCGCACCCGCGACGTGGCCACAGGCCCCGACGGCCGGCTTTATGCCCTGATCGAGGCGCCGGGACCGGAGGGCAAGCTGGTACGCATCGACCGGCGCTGACCGGTATCGGGACGGAAGCGGCGCACCGGTTCAGCGTCCCTTCCGCCTGCGCCGGCGCCACCAGGCGCGCAGCGCCGCCCATTTCCGCAGCCCCCACATCACAAAAGATGCGATCGGCTTTTGCAGGAACGGCACGTCTATGGCGATGATTAAAAGACCGATAGGCAGCAACTCCAGACCGATGACCGGCAAGAACCAGAAGAAGCTGGCCAGGATCAGCAGAAAGCCGATGAACAGACGGATGTAGCGAACCTTGGGATTGCGCAGCCATTCCAGGAAGCGCGCCGCCGGCGAGGGCAATTCCTCCTCCAGCCGATCGAACGCCTGGTTCAACTGCTCCTCACCATCTTTCGTGCGAGGCATCCACAACTCCACAAATCAACCAGGGAACCACCCGGGGCTGGGTGAGACACGATGCAGGCCGGGCAGATGGGTAACGCGGCAATGCCGCTGGACGTTCCGCCGGGCGGAACCGGCCCGCTCCCAAGGATGCGCCGACCGATCAGGAGGGGCCGTCAGCCGGGTCCCCTTGCGGCAGTCGCCGCCGGGCCAAGTCCCGATAAGGTGTATTCACCGGGAACTGGCATTACAGCCAGGGTGTGGGCCAGGGCCGGGCGGCGGGACGCACCGCCTCGTAGAAGCGGGAGAGGCGCAGCACCCCGACATCATCGAACCGCCGGCCGATGATCTGCAATCCGATGGGCAGCCCATCGGCAGTATAGCCGCAATTGATGGAGGCGGCCGGATGTTCCGACATGTTCCAGGCCACGGTGAAGGCGATATGCTCGAAAGGGCGTGCCGGGTCGTTGACCGGGCTGGCCCATTCTGCCGGAAAGGCCGGCACGGGAGATGTGGGCGACAGGATGAAATCCAGCCCGCCGAAGAGATCACGCGCCGCCAGCTTCATCCGCATCATCTGGTCCATGCCGTGATAGACGTCCAGCGGCCCGTAATCCCGCGCAGCACCCACCCATGCGCGGATATAGGGCAGGATCAGCGCCTGCCGTGCGGGCGGCAACGCCTCCATTTCCGCCAGGAAACGGGTGCGCCAGAACCGGTCCAGCCCGTCCAGCATGTCGCGCGTGATGACAGGCCCCACCTCCGTCACGATGGCGCCCTGGTCGGCCAGGGCGGAAGCCGCGGCGGTCACGGCCTCCATCACGGCCGGGTCGACCGCCAGACCGCAGCCGGCATCCCGCATCAGCCCGATGCGCAGGCCGCGCAGATCGATATCCAGATCATGCCAGGGAAGATCGGCCGGTGGCAGGGACATGTGGTCCCGCCCGTCCGGCTGTGACAGCACCGCCATCAGCAAGGCCGCGTCGGCCACGGTGCGCGTCATGGGGCCGGCCACCCGGCCATAATAGGGCGGATCGATGGGGATGCGGCCATTGCTGGGCTTCAGCCCGAATATGCCGCACCAGCCCGCCGGCAGCCGGATCGATCCACCGATATCGGTTCCGACATGCAGCGGCCCATAGCCGGCCGCCGCCGCGCTGCCCGCCCCCGCGCTGGACCCGCCCGGCGTGCGGGTGACATCCCAGGGGTTGCGCGACAGGCGGTGGAAACTGGACAGACCGGACGACAGCATGCCGTAATCGGGCACCGTGGTGCGGGCGAAGATGATGGCGCCCGCCTCCCGCAGCCGCGCGGTGGGCGGCGCGTCGGCCGGCTGCGGGGACATGTCCGCCGCGGCCGTGCCCATGGGCTTGGGAAGGCCGCGCGTCGCGATCAGTTCCTTCAGCGTCACGGGCACGCCGTCCAGGACGCCGCAGGGCCGGCCGGCCCGCCAGCGCGCCGCCGACGCCCCGGCTTCCGCCATCGCATCCTCAGATGTCGCGGCCCAGGTCGCGGCCAGCAGGGGTTCGGCCCGTTCCATCCGGTCCAGGACGCTGGCCATCACTTCCACCGGCGACAAGGCGCCGCGGCGATAGGCGTCCAGCAGCGACACGGCATCCAGATCACACGGCTCTGCCATCCTCTCCACCCCGCCTGTCATTCCTTTTAAGTTGCGGTAAGTTCAATTCACCGCAACTTGGTATATAAGGGCCATGATGCCGCCCGGCCGCCGGACATACAATGCCATTGGGCCATAGGAGCGCCCCGGCAGCATTGTCCCGTTTTCCTCAACAGTCTTTCGCTGACAATCCCTCTACCGGGACCATGGCTGCCGCGCCACCTTCCACCCCATGTGATCTTCCACTTTTGGGGTTGGAAAAATGACCACCATCCTGGTGATTGAAAGCTCAGCCAACGGTGACAGTTCCGTTTCGGGCCTGCTGGTGAAGGACGCGCTGCGGGATCTGCTGGCAGCCCATCCCGGCGCGCGCATCATCCATCGCGATCTGGGCGCATCCCCGGTCCCGCACGTCACCACGGCCAATCTGGCCGGTGTGCGCGGAGAACCCGTGACGGAAACGGAAAAGGCCACCCGCACATTGTCCGACACGCTGGTGGCCGAATTGAAGGCAGCCGACATCATCCTGATGGGCGTGCCCATGTATAATTTCAGCGTCCCCACGGTCCTGCGTTCCTGGTTCGACCATGTGCTGCGCGCCGGCCTGACCTTCAGCTATACCGAGGCGGGGCCGAAGGGTCTGCTGGACGGCAAGCGCGCCATCGTGATCGAGGCGCGCGGCGGCCTCTACAGCGAGGGCCCGGCCCAGGCCATCGATTTCCAGGAACCCTATCTGCGCCAGCTTTTCGGTTTCACCGGCATCACCGACGTGACCTTCGTGCATGCGGAGAAGATCGGCTTTGGTCCGGAAGCGCGCGCCGCCGCCATCGACGGGGCGCGGGCAAAGCTGGCCGGCATCATCGCCAGCCTGGACAGCAAGGCCGCATAGGCATGACCGGCCGGTGGCGCCGCCGTCACCGGCCGGGACCATACCGCCATGTCTAGAGTTCCTGAACCTCGACCACGCCGGGAATGGATTTGAAGGCCCCGCGGCTGGCGGCATTGATCATCACACCGCCCGGCAGGGTGATATCCACCTCCCGCAGCGCGTCCAGTTCCACGGCCAGGGTCACCTTTCCCCGGCCCGCGGGCAGCCGGCCGATGGTGGTCTTGATGGATGGCAGGGCGTTCACATCGTCCAGAAGGATGCGCAGTCCCGCAGCACTCTTGGAGACCTCATCCTCCAGCGACAGCACGCCATGGCAGGTCAGGCGCATCTCCTCGCCATTGCGCTGCACATCCACGCTCAACAGAACGGCCTTGCCCGCTTCCAGCATCTCCCGGCTCTGGGCCAGGGTTTCGGCGAACAGCGTCACCTCATAGACGCCGGAGGCGTCGGAAAGGGTCACGAAGGCGAAGCGGTTACCGCTCTTGGCCGTGCGTTCCTGCCGGGCGACCACGATGCCCGCCATCTTGAAGCGGCTGGACTTGGCGTCACGCGCCTGTCGCGCCAGATCGGAGAATTTCACGACGCGCATGCGGGTCATGGCGGGTGCGAAACTGTCCAGCGGGTGGGCCGACAGGTAGAAGCCGATGGCCTCGAACTCGTGCCGCAGCCGTTCCAGCGGGTCCCAGTCCGGCACCTTCGGCAGGTCGGGCGGCTTCATCGCGTCGGTGGCGCCGAACAGGCTGGCCATGCCGCTGTCGCGCTGCTGCGCCTCCGCCTGGGCGTAACGGACCACGGTTTCCAGACCGGCGAACAATTGCTGCCGGTTGCGGGACAGGCTGTCGAAGGCACCGGCACAGACCAGCTTTTCCAGAAGGCGCTTGTTCAGCACGGTGCCATCGACGCGGCGGGCGAAATCGAACACGTCCTTGAAGGGCCCATTGGCCTCCCGTTCCCGGACCACGGCGTCCATGGCCTGCATGCCGACACCCTTCACGGCGGCCAGCGCATAGCGCACGGCACGGCCGCCATCGGCCAGCGTCTCCACCTTGAATCGGGGGCCGGAGGCATTGACGTCGGGCGGCAGCAGGCGGATGCCCAGCCGGACCAGCTCCTGGCGGAACTGGTTCAGCTTGTCGGTATTGCCCATGTCGTAGGTCATGGTCGCGGCCATGAACTCAACCGGATAATTGGCCTTCATGAACGCCGTCTGATAGGCGACCAGGGCATAGGCGGCGGCGTGCGACTTGTTGAAGCCATAGCCCGCGAACTTGTTCACCTGATCGAAGATCAGGCCCGACTGTTCCTCCGGTACGGCCAGGGTCGCAGCCGAGCCTGTGATGAACTTGGCCCGCTCCTTCTCCATCTCCTCCTTGATCTTCTTGCCCATCGCACGGCGCAGCAAGTCGGCACCGCCCAGGGAATAGCCGGCCAGGACCTGGGCGATCTGCATCACCTGTTCCTGGTAGACCATGATGCCGAAGGTTTCCTCCAGGATGGGCTGAAGGGCCGGGTGCATGTAATCGGGCGCCTCCTGCCCGAACTTCACCTTGATGTATTTCGGGATATTGTCCATCGGGCCGGGACGGTAGAGCGACACCAGCGCGATGATATCCTCGATCCGGTTCGGCTTCATGCGGCGCAGCACGTCGCGCATGCCCGAGCTTTCAAGCTGGAAGACACCGGAACTTTCCGCCCGCCCCAGGATGTCGTAGGACTTCTTGTCCTCCATATCCAGGTCCAGAAGATCCAGTTCCGGGCCCAGGTCGCGGACATGGTCCACCGCCGTCTTCAGCACGGTCAGCGTCTTCAAGCCCAGGAAGTCGAACTTCACCAGGCCCGCCAGTTCCACATATTTCATGTTGAACTGGGTGACCGGCATGTCGGATCGCGGGTCGCGGTACATGGGCACAAGCTGGTCCAGCGGCCGGTCACCGATCACCACGCCCGCCGCATGGGTGGAGGCATGGCGGTAAAGGCCTTCCAGGCGCAGGGCGATGGAAATGAGGCGGTCGACCGTCTCGTCGCTGCGCTTCATCTCCTGCAACTGGGGTTCCCCGTCCAGGGCCTGCTGCAAGGTGACGGGATTGGCCGGGTTGTTGGGGATCAGCTTGCAGATACGGTCCACCTGGCCATAGGGCATCTGCAAGGTGCGCCCCACGTCGCGCACAACGGCGCGGGCCTGCAGCTTTCCGAAGGTGATGATCTGCCCGACCTTGTCGATGCCGTACTTGCCCTGCACATACTTGATCACCTCTTCCCGCCGGTCCTGGCAGAAATCAATGTCGAAGTCGGGCATCGATACGCGCTCGGGGTTCAGGAAGCGTTCGAACAGCAGGCCATAGCGGATGGGGTCAAGGTCGGTGATCAGCAACGACCAGGCGACAAGGGAACCAGCGCCCGAGCCACGGCCGGGCCCCACCGGGATACCCTGGTCCTTGGCCCATTTGATGAAGTCCGACACGATCAGGAAATAGCCGGGGAACTTCATCTTGATGATGGTATCCAGCTCGAAATCCAGGCGCGCCCGGTATTCCTTCTCGATCTTCTCCTTCTCGTCCGCTGCCATGGTGCTGGCGAAGACATATCTGTTCAGGCGGTAGGTCAGCCCGTCATGGGCCTGGGCGCGCAGCTCGTCCGGTTCCTCCCGCCCGTTGGCGCTGGCGAACGGCGGCAGGATGGGGTTCACCTTGCGCGGCATGTAGGCGCAGCGCCGGGCGATCACGACGCTGTTGTCCACCGCCTCGGGCAGGTCGGCAAACAGTTCCCGCATCTCCTGCGGCGACTTGAAATAATGGTGGGGGGAGACGCGGCGGCGCTCCTCCTGCATCACATAGGCGCCGTCGGCGATGCACAGCAGCACGTCGTGCGCCTCGTACATGTCCGCCGTCGCATAATAGGCGTCGTTGGTGGCCACCAGCGGAATGTCGTGGGCATAGGCCATATCGACCAGATCAGGCTCCACCCGTCCTTCCGCCTGCGCCAGGGGACCTTCCACATGGCGCATCAGTTCGATATAGAGCCGGCCGGGGAACAGGGCCTTGAGCCGTTCCAGCAGATCCAGGGCATGGCTCTTCTGCCCGTCCAGCAGCAACCGGTTCAGACCGCCGCCGACCCCGCCGGTCAGGCAGATCAGGCCGTCGGTCAGCCCCTCCATATCCTCCAGCGAGACCTGCGGCAGCAGGCCCGGCTCGGTCTGCATGAACGCGACGGAGACCAGCCGCATCAGGTTGCGATAGCCCTGCTCATCCTGCACCAGCAGTACGAGCTGGTCCGCCCCCGGCCCCAGCAGACGCCCCCCGACCTTCTTCATGGGGCCGAAGGGCGTGACCCAGACCTGACAGCCGATGATGGGTTGCACCCCCTCGTCCGACGCGGCCATGGCGAATTCCAGGCAGCCGAACAGGTTGCCCGTATCCGTCACGGCCACGGCCGGATAGCCGTGCTTGCGGCACAGCTTCACCAGTTCCTTGACCTTGATGGCCCCTTCGGCCAGCGAATAGGCGGAATGGACGCGCAGATGGATGAAACCGGGATCGGCGGGCATGGGGCGTTTGTGTTCCGGCGGTGGGGCGGGATGCCGGAACCCTAACGCAGATGGGGACCGGATTGCGACTCTGCCGGTTCGGCCGCTGGTGCGACGGGGGCCACGCCGCCTGCGGCCAGGGCCGACAGCACGACCGGATCGGTCAGGTCGAAGCCCAGCGGCGTGACGCTGATCCGGCGCTGGCGCAGGGCATCGATATCGCTCCCCTCCCCGCCCTGCCCCGGCTGCCGGCGGATGGACAGCCAGTGATAGGGGAAGCCGCGCGTATCCTCCCGCGTGTCCACATCCAGCACCATGCTGCCCGGCCCGGCCTGCCGCGTCACGGCGATGCCCGCCACCTCCTCCGGCTCCACATCGGGAAAATTCACGTTCAGCACCGATTGCGGTGCCGTGCCGAACCGTTCGACAACGGCAGCCAGATGCGTGATGGCGTTGTGCCAGCGGATGTGGCGGCGGTCGCGCCAGGCCTGGCTGACGGCATAGGCCGGCACACCGCACAGCCGCGCCATCAGGGCCGCGCTGACCGTGCCGGAATAGCCGACCTCCTCCCCCATGTTGGCGCCACGGTTGATGCCGGAGAAGACGATATCGGGCGGCTGGTCGCGCAATACATGGCGCAGTGCTACGACCACGCAGTCGCTGGGCGTGCCCGACACGGCATAGCGGCGATAACCCCGCTCCTGCAGACGCAGCGGAGCATGCAGGCTGAGCGCACGGGAAACGCCCGACTGGTCGTGTTCGGGCGCCACCACCCACACCTCACGGGCCAACGGCGTCACCGCCTCCACCAGGGCCGCCATGCCGGGTGCATCGATCCCGTCGTCATTGGTCAGCAGGGCGCGGGTGAAAAGCGGGGATGCGGGGGCTTGCATCGGCCGGTCCTTCGTGTTGGTTGTCGGTTCCTGCCGCCCATTCAAATCGAACAGGCGTTTGAAGTCGAGAAAGAACGAAGGTGCCGGCCCATGGAAGAACGTCTGCCCACCCATCTGTTCGTGCAGGGTCACCTGTGGCGGCTGAGCGCCGCTGGTGTGCCCGCCTATGTACTGCGCAAGGGGGAGCGGGAAAGCGGCCTGGTGCTGCTGAAGGTCACCGTTCCCTTCCAGGGGTGCCGCATGTTCAGCCAGGGCCGCGACATCAATGGCCGGCTGGGCTGGGTGCCCGGTGCCGCCGGTGCCATGATCGATGAAGGCGAAGCGCGGGATTTTGTCGATCGCCATGTGCGGCGCGACCCCGATCTCTGGGTGATCGAGGTGGAAACCCGCGACGGGTCGAACCCGTTCGAGCTGGAGGAGGACTGATCCCGCCCGTCCCCCCGGCGCACGCCCGGCACACGCAATGCAGCCATCCGCCCCCGGCTTTTCCTTGCGCCGGCGGGCAATTTCGTGAATTCAGGCGCGGAACCCGGATCGAACCCCAGACATTGGTTCCGCAACCCATGAACACATCCCACTCCCGTCACGCCCGTATTCTGTTCACCGCGACCGCCCTGCTGGCGCTGTCGATCCCCAGCCGGACGGGCTGGGCGGTGGAAACTTCCCCGGCCGGCCAGACCGCATTGGACGAGATCATCGTCACCGCGTCGCGCCGGGCCGGCACCATCCGCGATACCCCGGCCAGCGTGTCCCGCGTGGACCGCGATGATTTCGAGGCCAGGGCCACCCGTTTCATCGGCGAGGAACTGCGCGGGTTGCCCGGTCTTGTCGTGAAGACCAACGACCAGGGCACCTATACCGACATCACCATCCGCGGTGTCCCCAACCGCGTCCATAACGATACGATCACCATTCTGATGGACGGCGTTCCCTTCGTCACCGGTGATGACGAGGTGGATATGGAACAACTGCCCTTCGGCGTCGTCGGGCAGGTGGATGTCGTCCGCGGACCGACCAGCGCGCTTTATGGCCGGGGTGCCATCGCCGGCACCATCAACTACATCACCCGCGCGGTGATGGATGAACCGCTGTCCCAGGCGCAGGCGGGCATTGGGTCGCATGGCTGGTGGAATGCCGCCGCCATGGTACAGCGGCCCACCGGCGATGCCGGCGCCATCCTGATATCGGCCCAGGCACAGCGGTCCGATGGCTGGCGCGACCGGACCGACCGGCGCGAGCAGACATTGTTCGTGAAGCAGCGCCTGGATATGGGCGAGACCATGGTGCTGAACCTGACCGGCACCTATGTGAACACCGAACAGGGTCTGGCCGGGGAATTGCCGACCGACGCCGACGGCATTCCCATCCCCCTGCCTGGCGGGCGCAAGGCCAACTGGAACCAGGATGATGCCGGGTTTGACAAGCGCATGTGGACGGGGACGGCCGTGCTGAGCGGCGCATGGTCGGACGCCGTGACGGGCACGACCCGCCTGCATGCCCGCCACGCCAACACCGCCGGCAGACAGGGATTCTTCAACCCGTTCGATCCGGCGGCCGGCACCGTGGATTTCACGGGGTTCCGCGTGGATGGCAGCACCGACACCTGGTTCGCCGAGCAGCAGGTCGACATCCGGCTTGATGACGCCTGGCGCCTGTTGGCCGGGGCCAGTGCGGAACAGGTGAAGGCACACCATATCGAGACCTGGACAGGTGAATTCGATTTCGGGCCGCGATTCTACATGCAACGGCGCGACATCGCCACAGGCGCCCCGGTTGATACCGGGCTCTGGCAGTCCGACCGGCTGCTGGACGCCCGGGCCCGCAACCGGACCCAGGCCGGATTTGCACAGGTGGATGCGGACTGGGGTAGCGTCGCCCTGTCGGCCGGCGCGCGGTTCGACCGGTTCCAGCGCCGCGTGCATTACGGTCCGTCGGGCAGCGGCTATGGCCCCGACCCGGAAACGACCGTCAAGGATACCGACAGCCGGTTGAGCCCCAAGGCCTCGGCCCTGTGGCGGATGACGGATCATGTGACCGCCTATGCCACCTATGGCGAGGGATTCAGCCCCGGTTACGGCCCGATCTGGTCCTTCCGCAATCGCGACACCAGCCTGAACCCCGAAATCGCCCGTAATATCGAGGCCGGGCTGAAAGGCAGCAGCGCGGATGGGCGCTTCACGGCGAGCGTCACGGCCTACCAGCTCCGGCGCAGCGATCTTCTGCAATTGCTGCCCGTCGGCGGCAGCGCGCGTACCATCAATAACGGGCGGCAACGGTCGCGTGGCATCGAACTGGACGCCAATGCCACCCTGGACGAGGGGCTGACGCTGATCCTGTCCTATGGCTATACCCGCGCCGTCTGGACGGAAAACGCCTTCCTGGAACCAGACACCAACCGGCCCTTCGACTTCACGGGCAAGGACGTGGCCGGCGTGCCGCGCCATGCCGGCCGGGTGGAACTGGTGCAGGTCGTCGCCCCGGCCAACCTGATCCTGCGCGGCTGGGCCGATATTTCAGGCGATTACGCCTATGATGGCGCCAACAGCCGTCGGGCCGGGGGCTATGCCCTGCTGAACGGTGCCGTCACCTGGACGGGGCTGGAAGATGTCGACCTGACACTGACGGGGCGCAACCTGCTGGACCGCAAGGTGAACCTCATCGCCGCCAATAATGACGGCCCCTATGCCTATTATCCCCAGCCCCCGCGGCAATGGGTGATGACGGGCACAGTACGGTTCTGACCGTCCTTCCCTTCCGGCAACCGCCGCCGCCCGGTTCCAAAAGAAACGCCGCAGGGGATCATCTCCCCTGCGGCGTTTTTCATTGCCTTGCACCGACTTGGCGATGAATAGAACCTATCGCCAAGTTGGTAGGGCGGCGACTGCCGCTACGCGCCTTGTGGCGCGTCA
>NZ_JBLTXA010000012.1:0-143795 GCF_048066175.1 Niveispirillum fermenti
GATACTATTTTGCGGTGATCAGAACCTATAGGTTCTGATCACCGTCCTCAACCGCCGGCGCCAACATTCGTTGGCTTGGCTACGCCGCACGTGCGGTGCTGTGGCGGTCGCCGCCGGACCAATTTGCGATGAGTTCTACTCATCGCAAATTGGTATCAGGCCGGCACGAACGGCAGGCGCAGCCAAAAGCGGCTGCCGTCGCCTTCGGCCGGCTCGTACCCGATGGTGCCGCCCATCGCCTGTGCCAGTTGGCGGCAGATGGCAAGCCCCAGGCCGCTGCCGCCGAAGCGGCGGCTGTGCGAGGCGTCGGCCTGGTAGAAGGCCTGGAACAGCCTGTCCCGCCGCTCCGGCGCAACACCGATGCCGGTATCCACCACATCGGCCCGCAGCCATGACCGCCGGTCATCCTGCGCGTCAAGGCGGAGCGTGACGGTGATGCCGCCCTTGTCGGTGAACTTGGCGGCGTTGAACAGCAGGTTGCCCAGAATCTGCTGCAACCGCAGCCCATCGCCCCGCAACCGGTCCGGCAGGCGGGGGTCGATCGTCAGTTCCAGTGACAGACCCTTGTCCTGGCACACCTTCTCCACAAGCCGCTGACTGCGCTGCGCCACCTCGGCCGGCCGAAAGGGCCGGTCCTCCAGTTCGACGGTGCCGGATTCCAGCTTGGCATAATCAAGCGTGTGGTTCAGCAGGTGCAGCAGGTCGCGGCCCATCTCATGCACGGTGCGGGCATAATCACCCAGCGGTTCGGGCAGGCCGGCACGGTCCAGCAACTCCCCGAAACCCACGATGCTGTTCAGCGGTGTCCGGATCTCGTGGCTCATCACGGCCAGGAAGCTGGCCCGCGCACCGGCCATGCGCTCCGCCGCCTCCCGTGCGGCCGCAGCGTCCCGCAGGGCCCGGTCCAGGGCAAGCTGATCCATGGCGATGCCGGCCAGGGTTTCCAATGTCTCGACCTGTTCCGGTCCGAAATCCAGCCGGGGGCGTCTGTCCAGCACACAGAATACGCCCAGCGTCTGTCCGGCGGGCGTGCGGATGGGCGCGCCCGCGTAGAAGCGCAACCCGTCAGCGGCGGCCACGGCGGGCAGGGCCGCGAACCGGGGATCGGCGGACAGATCGCCCATAACCAGGGTGCCGTCCTGCACCACCAGATTGCACAAGGATGTTTCGCGGGGCATGCGGACGGCGTTGATGCCGTCCGCCGCCTTCGGCCACATGTCCGTCGCGTCGATCAGGTTGACCATGGCCATGGGGATGCCGAATTTCCGGCGGGCCAGCCGGGTCAGCCGCAGGAAGCGCGGATCGGGCCCGTTATCGGGCCCGACATAGGCGGCAAATTCCTGCAGCCGCAGCTTTTCCAGCAGATCGCCGACAATCATGGTCCAGCATGCTCCGCCCGGTCTGGTCACAGCTTGGGCGTCGATGGCCCGGGGTGTCAATCGGCCAGGACCCCAGCGGAAGGTTATAGTTCCTGCGCCGCCTTCAGCACGGCATCCACATGGCCGGGGACCTTGACCTTGCGCCACACCCCGCGCACCACGCCATGCTTGTCGATCAGGAAGGTCGACCGTTCGATCCCCATGTATTTGCGGCCATACATGTTCTTTTCCGTCCAGGCGCCATAGCGTTCCGTCACATCGCCATCCTTGTCCGATGCCAGGATGAAGGGCAGGTTGTACTTGGCCTTGAACTTGTCATGGCTGGCCACGCTGTCCTTGGAAATGCCGATAATGGTGGCGTCCACCTTCTGGAACTGCGGCAGCGATTCGCCAAAGCCGCAGGCCTGTGCCGTGCAGCCGGACGTGTCGTCCTTCGGATAGAAATAGACGATCACGTTGCGGCCGCGCAGGTCCGACAGGCTGACGCTGCCATTGCCGTCGGTCGGCAGGGTGAAATCGGGCGCGGATTCGCCGATGGTGATGGTCATGGAACAGGTCCTTCGGGGATAATGGATCACGCCAAAGGATTTAGATGCCGGGCGCGAGTGTCAACCCGCCCGGCCTCAGGATGAAGGGAGGGATCCCATGATCAGCGTGGATTATGTGCGGGCCATGGTGGCCTACGGCCATTGGATGAACACCCGGATGATGGCGGCCTGCACGGGCATCCCCCCCGCCGACCGCGGCCGTGACCTGGGGGCCTTCTTCGGGTCCCTGCAGGGCACGCTGGACCATATCCTGTGGGCCGACCTGATCTGGATGAGCCGGTTTGAAGGCACCGCTGCGCCCAGCCCGGCGTCGGAAACGCTGTTTTGTCCCGACTGGGATGACCTGGTGGCCCGCCGCGCCGCGGCGGATGCCCATATTGCTGCCTGGGTGGAGCGGACCGTCACCCCGGAATGGCTGGCAGCGCCGCTGACCTATGTCACGCGCTTCAATCCGCACCGCTGGACCCTGCCGGCCTGGGTGCTGGTCACCCACATGATCAACCATGCCACCCATCATCGCGGGCAGGCCAGCACCCTCATGATGCAACTGGGCGTCGATCCCGGTGTCACGGACCTGCCGGCCCTGCCGGGCCTGTTCGACGGATCGCTGGGGGTCGCGGCAACGCGCGACGCGCTTGCCGTCTGACCTGACTGTTTCGGGTAACAGGGACCGCCGCTATGCCCTATGCTGCCCCCTGCCGGGAAAAGCGCTTCACGCAGGGAGGACAAGGCATGATCAGCGCCGACTATGTGCGGACCATGGTGCGCTATGGCGGTTGGATGAACCAGCGGATGATGGTGGCCTGTTCCACCCTGCCGGCTTCGGAACGGGAACGTGACCTGGGGGCCTTTTTCGGGTCCCTGCACCGCACGCTGGACCATCTGCTCTGGGCGGATCTTATCTGGATGCACCGGCTGATGGGGACCCCGGCCCCTGCCGCCGGCATCAATGAACATGCCTTCCCCGACTGGGCTGAACTGGTGGCCCGGCGTGCGGCGGCCGATGGCCTGATGGCCCGCTGGGCGGGGGAGATGGTGACGGATGCCTGGCTGGCCGCGCCCTTCACCTATGGCAGCAAGGTCGTGGGCCGCCGCCGCACCATGCCCGGCTGGGTGCTGGTGACCCATGTGCTGAACCATGGCACGCATCATCGCGGGCAGGCGACCACCCTGATGAAGCAGTTGGGTGCCGATCCTGGGGTCACCGACCTGCTGGTCATGCCGGCGCTGTTCGACGGGTCGCTGGGGATCACGGCGACGGACGAGGCGATATAGCCCGTCCCCCGCGCTTTACGCCGTGGCCGTGCCCACGATCCGGTCGAAGGCCGCCTTCGCCCCGGCGGCCTTGTCGCGCAGTATCTGCTCGATCCGTTCGAACGGCGTGCCCTCGGGCATGTCAGGCAGGGCGGCGCGGGCCAGGCCTGCCTTCAGGCCGGCCGGCGCCCTGGCCGCGTCGAAGCCGCTTTCCACGGTCAGGCGCAGGAAGCCCTGTACACGCCGCCAGGTCTTGTGCGTATCGATCAGCAGCTTGGCTGTCTCCACATCCAGATAGGCGCTGTCGCCCAGCCAGGCCAGCGCGCCCGTGGTGTTGGGGTCGATGATGTCCGGCTTTTCCGGCGCGTGCAGCAGGGTCAGGTATTGGGCGATGAACTGGATATCGATCATGCCGCCGCGCACATATTTCACGTTCCAGATGTCGTCCGTCCGGTGCTGCTGGTCGATCCGTGTGCGCATCGACGCCACATCGGTGCGCAGCTTTTCCCTATCGCTGGGCCGGGTCAGCACGGCGCGGATCTCCTCCGCCAGTTTCCGGCGCAGCCCCTCCGGTCCCGTCACCGGCCGGGCGCGGGTCAGGGCCATATGTTCCCAGGTCCAGGCGCTTTCCCGCTGATAACGGGCGAACCCGTCGAAGCTGACGGCCAGTGGCCCGGCATTGCCGCTGGGGCGCAGGCGCATGTCGACCTCGTATAAAGTACCCTCAGCCGTCTGGGCCGTGATGGCGTTGACCAGCCGCTGCGTCAGCTTGATGTAGTAATCGTTGGGCGATAGCGGCCTGTCGCCATCGGATTGGGTGACCCCGTCCGGCACCTCGTAGACGGTGATCAGGTCCAGGTCGGACCGCAGCATCAGCGATCGTGCCCCCACCCGGCCCAGGCCCAGGATGGAAAGTCCGGCCCCCGGCAACCGGCCATGGCGTCTGGCGAATTCATCTTCAACCGCCTTCTGCAGGCCGGTCAGCGCCACTTCCGCCACCTCCGTCAGGAAGGCGCCCAGCCGGTCGGCATCGCTGACATGGCGCAGGATGTGGACACCGGCCCGGAACTTGTGCTCGCTGACCCAGCGGCGGGTCAGGTCCAGCACCTCCTCGAAATAGCGGGCACCGCCGACCAGCGCCTCGAATCCAGCTTCCAGTTCCTCCCGGTCCGGCAGGGTGCCGAAGAAGCCGGGCAGAAGCACGGCGTCCAGCGCCTGCGGTCGCCGGGCCAGTTGTTCCGCCAGGCGCGGCGCGGTGCCCATCACCTCTGCCACCAGGTCCAGCAGATTGGGATTGGCATAGAACAGGCTGAACAATTGCACGCCGGCCGGCAGCCGGCTCAGGAATTCATCGAACTTCAGGAAGGCCTGATCGGGATGCGGCGTCTTGGCGAAGGCTGCCAGCAGCGTGGGCACCAGTTCGGTCAGCAACTCCCGTGAGCGCTGGCTGCGCGTGGCCCGGTAGCGGCCATGATGCCAGGCCCGGATCTGTCCCGCGACGGCCGACGGGTTGGCATAACCCATCGACCGCAATGTCTCCATGGTCTCCGGGTCATCCTCGGTGCCCGTGAAGACCAGGTTGCCGGAACCGGACAGCGCCGGGCTTTCGGCGAACAGGCGGTCGTAATGGTCCTCCACCACCGTCAGGGTGGCCATCAGCTTTGCCCGGAAGCTCTGCGCATCGGCAAAGCCCAGGAAGGCGGCGATGCGGTCCACGCCCTCGTCCGTCCTGGGCAGTTCGTGGGTCTGCTGGTCATCCACCATCTGCACCCGGTGTTCCACCGTGCGCAGGAACCGGTAGGCGGCGGCAAGGTCGTCGGCCACCTGCCGTTCCACCCGGTCGGATGCCACCAGGGCGTACAGCGTTTCCACCGTGCCGCAGGTGCGCAACGACCGGTCGCGGCCGCCGAAGATCAGTTGCTGTGTCTGGGCGAAGAACTCGATCTCACGGATGCCGCCACGCCCGATCTTGATATTGTGGCCGTTGACGGTCTTTTCCCGATGGCCCTTGTGGGTGCCGATCTGGCGCTTGATGGAATGAATGTCCTGGATGGCTGCGAAATCCAGGTTCCGGCGCCAGATGAAATGCCGGATGATGTCCATGAAGCCCTGGCCCGCCGCCAGGTCGCCGGCCACGGGCCGCGCCTTGATCATGGCGGCCCGTTCCCAGTTCTGGCCCAGGCTGCTGTAATAGGCCTCCGCCGCCGAAACGCTGACCGCCACGGGCGTGGCACCGGGATCCGGGCGCAGGCGCAGATCGGTGCGGAAGACATAGCCGTCGGCCGTGCGCTCATCCATGATGCGCACCAGTTCGCGCGTCACGCGCACGAACAGCTTCGTCATCTCCCCGTCCGGAACCTGTACGATGCCATCGTCGTACAGCACGATCAGATCGATGTCGGACGAATAATTCAGTTCGCGCGCCCCGAACTTGCCCATGGCCAGCACGATGAAGCCGCTGCCCTTTTCCGCCTGCCCGATATCGGGCAGGACCAGCTTGCCGCTTGCGGCGGCTTGCCGCAGCACCAGACGTGTGGCCAGTTGCAGGCTGGCCTGGGCGAAGTCGGACAGGGCGCCGGTCACCTGTTCCAGCGTCCAGTCGCCGCCCATGTCGGCCAACCCGATCAGCAGGGCGGCCCGCCGCTTGGCGATGCGCAGCGCCTTCATCAGGCGGTCGCTGCCTGTCTCTCCGCCATGATCACGCCACAGACCTTCAAGAAGGTCGGCGAAAGCCGCGTCGAAGCCCTTGTCCAGGATGGTGCGGAAGAAGCCCATTTCCCGCACCAGGGCCGCCCCCAGAAAGGGGCTGTTGGCGAAGACCGCCGCCAGAACGGCGCGTCCTTCGGAACCCGCGGCATAGGAACGGGCGAATTCCGCGAGATCGGGGTCACAGCCGGGGCCGGCCGCATCGTGCCAATGTTCCAGGCCGACGGCGGCACGTTGCGGATCACCGAGGCGGGGGAGGGATTCTTGATTGAACATCATGTGTCTGCCGGGCTATCCCAACCTGTACGCGGGCGGCGGTCAGACTGCGCCGCGTGTGTGTACAAGGTCAAGCCGCCCGTAACCGCCCGGCCTCCGGTGCCGGAGAACCGAGACTGATGCTGCGTCGCACCGCCCTTGTCCTGCTGGAACTGGTTGCCGGGCTTCTGTTGATGCTGCTGGTGGGGGGCGGCTTCCTGACATGGCGCCTGGCACAGGGGCCGATGCAGATCGATTTCGTCACCCCCTATCTGACCCAGGTTTTGAGCAGCGATGGTGTCGTCCAATTGGAGGTGAAGGGAACCGAACTGGCCTGGGCCGGGTTCGGGACGCCCATCGATATCGGGGTCTTGGGGGTGGAGGCGCATGGTGCCAGCGGCGCGCTGCTGGCCGCGGTGCCGGAAATGCGCCTGGGCCTGTCGGTTCCGGCCCTGCTGCGCGGGCGTGCGGCGCCGACACGGATCGACCTTGTCGAACCCGCCCTGTATGCCGAGCGTCTGCCCGATGGCAGTTTCCGCCTGGATGTCGGCAGTGACGGTGACGATCCGGGCGCCGGCGCCCGGATCCTGGCCGACCTGATCGAGGCCATGCGTAGCCCGCCCGATCCGGAAGCCGCCATGGGTGCGCTGCATGATCTGCGCATCACGCGCGGCCGGCTGGTCGTGGCCAACCTGGCGACGCAGACCACCTGGCAGGTGCCCCGGCTGGATTTGCGGCTGCGCCGCGACGTGACGGGTGTACGCGGCCGCATGTCGGCCGATATCGACATGGGCGGACAGATCAATCAGGTGGCCGCGGACGTGGCCTGGCGGGCAGACGATGGCGGCATCACCCTGCGCAGCGAGATGACGGACCTGTCCCCGGCCGATTTCGCCGATATCGCGCCCGTGCTGCATCCGCTGCGCGGGCTGGAGGTGATGCTGGCCGGGTCGGTGCTGCTGGAACTGGATGCCGATCTGGCGCCGGTCAATCTGGTGCTGGGCCTGACGGGGGGCAAGGGCCGGCTGTCGCTGCCGGGGCAATTGCCGCAGCCGCTGGATTTCGATCATGTGGAACTGCATGGCACGCTGGACGATGCCGGCCGCCGGCTGGTGCTGGACCGGTTCAATCTGGAAATGCCGGGGCCGGCGGAACTGACCGTCACGGGCACGGCGCATCAGCATGACAAGAATATCGATGTCGCGCTGACCACGGAACTGACGGGTCTGCCCATGGCGGACCTGCCGAAATACTGGCCCGTCGGCGTGCAGGAGAATACCCGCAACTGGATGGTGGCGAACCTGGCCGATGGCATGTTCGACCGGACGGTCTTTACGCTGGAAGGCGCCGGTCCCGTCGATCACCCCGAGGCGTTCCACGTCTCGCGGATGGTCGGTGACTTTGCCCTTTCCGGCTTCACGGTCCATTACCGCCGGCCCTTGCCGCCCGTGACGGGCGTGTCGGCCACGGCCCGGTTCGATGGCAAGACCTTCGATATCGACGTGCATGACGGTACGCTGCTGGACCTGAAGGCGGGGCCAGGCACGATCCGTATCCTGGGGCTGGACACCGACGTCACGGACAGCATCGATATCCGGGTTGCCCTGGAGGGGCCGCTGGCCTCTGCCCTGACCGTCCTGGACCATCCGCCGCTGGGCTATGCCGCCAAGGTCAATCTGGTGCCGGAAATGGCCGGCGGCCATGCGCGGGCCGATCTGCATTTCGCCTTTCCGCTGGTTCACGACCTGACCATGGACATGGTGGACCTGCATGGCGAGGCAACGCTGACCGATGTGTCGATACCCGACATCGTGGCCGATATTTCCGCCACGCAAGGGGCCGTGCAACTGACCGTGACGGGGCAGGACCTGCGCATGGCGGGTACGGCCCTGCTGAACGGCGTGCCCGCCCAGGTCGAATGGCTGGAAAATTTCCCCGCCGACGCCCCCATCGGCACCCAGGTGCGTGTACGCGGGCAGGTGGATGACGAGCAGCGCGGCCGTTTCCACCTGGATTTCCCCGACTGGCTGAACGGTCCGGCCGGCATCGACATGACCTATACCAGCGAGCGCAAGGACGGGCAGCGGGTACAATCCATCCAGGCCGAGCTGGATCTGACACCGTCCGTCCTGCGCATCGATCTGCTGAAATGGCGCAAGGAGGCGGGGCAACCCGGCCAGGCCCGCGGCACGGTGCGCTTCCATGACGGCAAGCCCCTGCTGATCCCCGCCTTTGTGGTGACGACGGAAGCCTTGACGGCCATCGGGTCCCTGACCCTGCGCGAGGCCGATTACGGTCTTTCCCACCTGAAGCTGGACCAGTTCAAGCTGGGGGAAAGCGATGCCGTCATCGATATCCGCGATACCGATGGAAAAGGCGGGCTGGCCATCGATGTGCGCGGCGCCAGCTTCGACGCCCGCCCCCTGCGCAGCCGGGAGAAGGGGCCGGATGGCCGGCCGCTTGTGCCGGAACCGGTGGATGTGGACGCGCCCAAGCCGCCTTTGTCCATCACCTTCGATCTGGGTCGCGCCGTCATGGGGGATGAGGGGCGCGAAATCCGCAACGCCCGGGGCCGCATGGATCGCGATACCCGCATCTGGTATCGCACCGAACTGGATGCCGAGGTGGGGGAGGGAGGTCGCCTGACGGTGCATTACGCGCCCGATCCGGCCGACGGGCGCATCCTGACCCTGGCGGCGGAAACCAACGATGCCGGCGCCACCCTGCGCGGATTGGACATCATCAGCCAGCTTAAGGGCGGGCGGCTGGCGCTGACCGGCCGCAGCAATCCCGATGATCCCGCACAGGCCATCGCCGGCAAGGCCGAACTTACGGATTACCAAGTGCAGGATGCACCCGTGCTGGCCCGTCTCCTGTCCGCCGCGTCGCCGCGCGGCTTTGCCAATTTCCTGTCGGGCCAGCCCATCGCCTTTTCCCGGCTGACGGGCGACTGGCTGTGGCACAAGGACGGTATCACCCTGCGGGATATGCGCACCTCCGGCTCGCAGGTGGGGTTGACGCTGGAAGGCAATGTCGACCTGAAGCGCGACCATGTCGCCCTGCAGGGCACCATCGTGCCGTTCACCACCGTGAACAAGCTGCTGGGCGTGATCCCGGTGCTGGGCGATCTGCTGATGGGTGGGGAGGGGCAGGGGCTGTTCGCCGCGACCTACAGCGTCAAGGGGCCGGCCAGCGACCTGTCGGTCGGGGTCAATCCGCTGGCCGTGCTGGCGCCGGGTTTCCTGCGCAACCTGTTCTTCCTGTCCCAGCCCGAGGGGGAGGAAATGCCAAAGGAAGGCAAGCCGAAGCATTGACGTGCCCTTCAGCGCCCTCTCCTGGCGGGGGCGCGCCCATCAGCCCGGCGGGCGCAGCAGGCCGCGGTAAAGGCCGGGTTCGCTGTCAGGAATGGGGATGGCGCCAACCGCCCGCCGGTAGAAATCCACCGGCCCCGCCCCGCCGATGACGGCGTAGGCATAGCCATCCGCCGCCATGGCGCGCAGGGCGGCCAGCAGCAGCGCCGTGCCGATGCCCGTGCCGCGGGCCGCCGCATCGACGCCGGTGGGGCCGAACAGGCCCCGGGCCGTCACGTCATGGCAGGCGAAGCCCAGCAGGGTGCCGTCATCCCGATGGGCCAGATACAGGCGGGCCGGGCAGGCCGACAGGGCGGCCGCCGCCTCGGCCTGCCACCCGTCCCCGAACCGCGCGGCGATCCAGGGCAGGATGGCCGGCGCCTCCGGCGCCAGCGCCCGTCGCAGGGTGACACCGGGGGGCAGCGGCTCCGGACCGGGGGGCAGGGTGTAAAGCTTGACCAGCAGATCCATGGTTCCGGTTGCCTTATCCGCGGGGAAGGGAAGGGGGCGCCGTCATTCACCCAGCGCGCGGCGCAGATTGCCGCCCGCCCGCGCCAGGGCGGCCAGCGCCGCTGCCGGTGCCAGTCCCCGCAGCAGCACCAGGGCCGCCGGCTTCAGCGCCCCGTCGCAATCCGTCAGCGCCTGCGCTGCCCGGTGCGCGTCCGCGCCCGTGATGCGGCACAGCATGTCCAGCGCCCGGGCGCGCAGCTTTGCATTGTTCACCTGTACATTGACCATCAGGTTGCCATGCACATGGCCCAGCCGCACCATCAGCGCCGTGGAGAACAGGTTCAGCAGCAGCTTCTGGGCCGTGCCGGCGGCCAGCCGGGTGGACCCGGCGATCACCTCCTCCCCGCTGTCCACGAACAGGGGGTGCCCGGCCGCCCGCAACAGGGGGCAATCCGGATTGCTGGCAATTGCCACCGTCTGGGCACCGGCATGGCGCGCGGCGTCCAGGGCCCCTACGGTAAAGGCACTGCGCCCGCTTGCCGAAACACCGATCACGATGTCGGACGGGGTCGGCCCCAGCGCCCGGACCGCGTCCGCCCCCGCATCGCCGGCATCCTCCACCGCCCCGTCGAAGCCCCGGCGCAGGTCGCCAATACCGGCCAGCACCAGTTCGATGCGGTCCAGGGGAAAGCCGAAGGTGCCCGGCAGTTCCAGCCCGTCCAGGGCGGCCAGTACGGCCGATGATCCCGCCCCGGCATAAATCAGCCTTCCCGTTCCGCCCAACCGCGCCGCCGCCGCGTCCACGGCCGCGGACAGGGCGGGCAGCGTGGCCAGACAGGCTGACACCGCCCGCGCCTGTCCACCCCACAGGGCTTCCAGAATGTCGGGCGTGGACCAGAGGTCCAGGTCGGCAAACCGCCGGCCCGCCTTCTCGGTCATGGACATGGCAATGCCCTGGTCTTGTTGAAATGCAGAGATGACCATACCAGTCATTGCGGAGATCGCCACAAAAATCGGCACATATTGCCATTTGGTATTATATTGGTATCATACCTGTTGTGTGGTTGGTCAAGACCAGATACACAGGATCGGAACCCCGATCCCTCAAGATGCGAAGGTGCCGCGGCATGCCCCTTTCACCGTCCCCAGGCCCGCTATTCATCGGTATCGATGGCGGTGGCACCCGCTGCCGGGCACGACTGGCCGATGCCGGCGGGGCCACGCTGGCCGAAGGTGTCGGCGGTGCGGCCAATATCCGCCTGGGGCTGGATGTGGCCTGGTCCGCCATCATGGTGGCGGTGGACGCGGCCCTGGCGGCGGCCGGAATGGGGCGGGAGCCGCTGGCCGGTGCCTTCATCGGGTTGGGGCTGGCCGGTATCACGGGGGATGCGGACCGTCAGCGGGTGACGGCGACCGCCCCGGTGACCTTTGCCGGCATCTTGTCCGATACCGACGCCTTCACCGCCTGCCTGGGTGCCCATGCCGGTGCCGACGGGGCGATCCTGATTTCCGGAACGGGCAGCGCCGCACAGATCATCACCGGCGGGCAGGGACGGGGCATCGGCGGCTGGGGTTTCGAGGTGTCGGACGACGGGTCCGGTGCCGCCCTGGGGCGGGAGGCCGTGCGTGCCGCCTTGCGCGGTCATGACGGGCTGGGGCCGGAAACGGCGATGACGCGCGCCATCATGGAAAGGCTGGGCGGTGATCCGCCCGCCATCGTGGCCTGGGTCGGGACGGCCCGGCCCGGCGATTACGGCGCGCTGGTCCCGCTGGTGCTGGATCATGCCCGTCAGGGCGACGGCGTCGCCGCCCGTCTGGTGCGCGAACAGGCCGATCATCTGGTCAACCATATCGTCCGGCTGCGCGCACTGGACGCCCCGGCTATCTGCCTGATGGGGGGGCTGGCGCCCGTGCTGCTGGAATGGATGCCGCCCTGGGTGAATGGCGTGCTGAGCGCGCCCAAGGGCGATGCCATGGCCGGCGCCATCCTGCTGGCCATGCGTCATCCGGAGGTTGCGCGATGAGCCTTCCGCCTCCGCTCTATGATCCGGCCGCCTTGTCACCGGACAATCCGTCACCGCTTTATATGCAGTTGGCCCGCCATCTGCGGCGCCTGATTGCGGGGGGCACGCTGGCGGCCGATGATGCGCTGCCGGCGGAACGCGACCTGGCCGAAGGCTTTGCCGTGTCGCGCGTGACGGTGCGCAAGGCCGTGCAGGCGCTGGTGGACGAGGGCCTGCTGCACCAGCGGCCGCGCGCGGGCACCTTCGTGGCCAAGGCCCCGCATGTGGAACAGCCACTGTCCGCCCTGACGGGCTTTTCGGAGGATATGCGGTCACGCGGGCTGGAGCCGTCATCGCGCTGGTTGTCGCGCAGCATCGCGCCGGCCAGCCCGGAAGAAGCGATGGTGCTGGGCCTGGCCCTTGGCGAGCGGGTCAGCCGTCTCTGGCGTCTGCGTCTGGCCGATGACGTGCCCATGGCGATCGAGCTTTCAGTCGTTCCGGCCCGTGTTCTGCCCGATCCGATGCAGGTCACCGGCTCCCTCTATGATGTCTTGCGCGGTCTTGGCCATCCGCCGCACCGGGCCCTGCAACGTCTGTCGGCCGGTCTGCTCAGTGCCGATCAGGCCGGCATCCTTCAGGTGCCGGAAGGCACGCCCGCCCTGTTCATCGAACGGCGCAGCTTTCTGGAAAACGGCCGGCCGCTGGAATTCGTCCGCAGCCAGTACCGGGGCGATGCCTATGATTTCATTGTCGAACTGAATCTTTCCACAGGCGGTTCGACGCCAGCCAGCGAGACCGTGACATGACCATTTCCAAGCCCGACAGCACCAGCACGCAAATGGCCGTGGAGGCGGCGGAAAGTGCCGAGGCCGTTCAGCGCCAGATCGACCGCTGTGCCCCCCTGTTCCGGGCGCTGGGCGAGCGGCTGCGCGCGCTGGACCCGGCATTGGTCGTCACCTGCGCGCGCGGCAGTTCCGACCATGCCGCCACCTATGGCAAATACCTGATCGAAACGCATCTGGGGCTGCCCGTGGCATCGGTGGGGCCATCGGTCGTGTCGCTTTACAACACCGACCTGAGGCTGAAGGGCGCCCTGTTCATCGCCGTCTCGCAGAGCGGGCGCAGCCCCGACCTGCTGCGGCTGGCGGCGGCGGCAAAGCAGGGCGGGGCCTTCGTTGTCGCCTTCGTGAATGACGAAGCATCCCCCCTGGCCGCGACGGCGGATCTCTGCATCCCGCTATGCGCCGGACCGGAAATCAGCGTTGCCGCCACCAAATCCTATCTGACCAGCGCTATGGCTTTCCTGGCCCTGGTCGCGGAATGGAAGCAGGACGCCGTGCTGCGCCGCGCCGTGATCCAGGCCCCGGCGATCCTGGCCGCGGCGGCGGAACTGGACTGGACGCCGGCGCTTCTGGGGCTGGCCGACAAGACCGGCCTTTACGTCATCGGCCGCGGTCTCGGCACCGGTGCCATCATGGAGATGGCCCTGAAATGCAAGGAGACCTGCCGGCTGCATGCCGAGGCGTTCAGCGCGGCGGAGGTGATTCACGGTCCGCTGGCCCTGGTCGGTCCGGACTTCCCCGTGCTGGCCATCAACCAGGACGATGCGACGGCGGCGGCGACGCGGGCCGCGATTGCCCGCTGCGTGGCGCTGGGCGGGCCGGTCTATAGCAGCGATGACGGTGTGCCGGGCGTGATCGCCCTGCCATCGCTGCCGGGGCTGGCCCCCGAACTGGCGCCGCTGGCCGCCGTGCAGAGCTTCTACATGGCCATCCATACGGTGTCGCGGCGCCGGGGCCTGAACCCTGACGTGCCGGCCAATCTGCGCAAGGTGACGGAGACGGTGTGATGGCAGAAACCCTGCTGACCGGCGCGCGCGTCTTCACAGGCAGCCACATGGTGGCGGCCGACATCCTTTTACGGGCCGACCGGGTTGCCGCCCTGCTGCCGCCGGGAAGCCCGTTGCCTGAAGGTGCGGCGCTTCGGCGCTTATCCGACGGCATGCTTCTGGCGCCCGGTTTCATCGATACCCAGGTGAATGGCGGTGGCGGCATCCTGTTCAATGACCAGGCGACCGTGCAGGCGGCACTGTCCATCGCCCGTGCCCATCGCCGGTTCGGCACCACGGCGCTGCTGCCCACCTTCATCACCGACACGGTGGAGGGGATGCGGGCCGCCGGTCGGGCGGCGGCGGTGGCCAGCGCCATGCCGGGGTCCGGTGTCGTGGGCGTGCATCTGGAAGGCCCTTTCCTGGCGCCCGAGCGGCGTGGCGTCCACAGCCTTGCCCATGTCCGGCCGATCGATGCGGCCGACTTGGATTTCCTGACGGGGCTGCCCGCCCGCTTCGGGGCGGATGCCCGTGTGCTGCTGTCGCTGGCGCCCGACCGGGTGGAGCCGGCGGTTGTCGCACGGCTGGTCGCAGCCGGCCTGATCGTGGCCGGCGCGCATTCCGCCGCGACCTATGCCCAGACCATGGCGGCCGTGGAGGCGGGCCTGTCCGGCTTCACCCACCTGTTCAACGCCATGCCGCCGCTGGCCAACCGCGAGCCGGGCATCGCCGGGGCGGCGCTGGCCGCCCGGGACACGGTGTGCGGCATCATCGCCGACGGGGTGCATGTCCATCCGGCCATGCTGCGTCTGGCGCTGGCGGCCAAGGGGCCGGGCGGGCTGATGCTGGTCACCGATGCCATGCCGCCGACCGGCACGGCGGCGGAAAGCTTCACGCTGCATGGCCAGATGATCCACCGTCGTGACGGCCGGCTGGTCACCGATGACGGCACGCTGGCCGGGGCCGATATCGACATGGCGCAGGCCGTGCGCAATGCGGTCGCCCTGATGGGTGTCGGGCTGGAGGAGGCGCTGCGCATGGCCTCCCTCTATCCTGCGCGTTTCCTGCGCCTTGATGACCGGCTGGGCCGCATCCGGGCCGGCTATCAGGCCGATCTGGTGTTGTTGGACGCGGACCTGCAGGTGGCCGGGACCTGGGTTGCGGGACAATGGTGGGATGCCACCGCGAACGAGGGGGAAGCAGGAACATGACGAAGCGTCGTTACACCACCGAGGAAGTGGCGCAAAAGCTGGTCTTGGCCGACGCATTGTTGAACGAGGGCTACAAGATCGTCGATATCGCCCGCGAACTGGGCGTGACGCGCGTCACCTATTACCGCTGGCGACAGGATCAGGCGGGGGACAAGCCGGCCATGGTGCGCCGCCTGGAACGGCTGGAGCGGGAGAATGCCGACCTGCGCCGCAGACTGGCCGACCTGGTGCGGGCCGGATGCGGGACGGGGACCGCAGCGGCGGCCTGACGGCAAGAAAAGGGCGCCCGGACGCAAATGGTCCGGGCGCCTTGTCATGCGGTGTCTGGGGGCCGGATGATCAGGCCTTGGGCTTGGGGGGCGCTGCCGGAGCCGGGGCGGCCTTCGGCTTGCCAGCATTGCGCAGTACCATCGCCAGATGGGAATGCAGGTTGGCATTGGCGGCCAGGACGGAACCGCTGGACAGCGGTGCCTTGCCCGTCCCGATCTCGCTGACGAAGCCGCCGGCCTCTGTCACCAGCAGCAGGCCGGCGGCAAGATCCCAGGGCTTCAGATCGGCCTCGAAGAAACCATCGTAGCGGCCCGCCGCCGTATAGGCCAGATCCAGCGAGGCGGCGCCCCAGCGGCGGATGCCAGCCACCTGACCCATCAGCGCTTCCAGCTGGCCCAGGAACACGGGCGCGTTGCCATGGCCCTTGAAAGGGATGCCTGTCGCGATCAGCGCATCCGCCAGCGCCCGGCGGGAGGAGACCCGCAGGCGCTGATGGTTGAGGAATGCACCGGCGCCCTTTTCCGCCCAGAACATCTCGTCATGCACGGGTTCATAGACGACACCGGCGATGATCTCGCCCTCACGCTCCAGCGCGATGGAAATGGCCCAGTGCGGCAGGCCGTGCAGGAAATTCGTGGTGCCGTCCAGCGGATCGACGATGAAACGGTGGGCGGTATCCTTGCCCTTGATCTCCCCGCTTTCCTCCATCAGGAAGCCGAAATCGGGGCGCGCCTTGGACAGTTCCTCGCGCACGATGCGCTCGGCCTTCTGATCGGCGGCGGAAACGAAGTCCGACGGGCCCTTGCGGGACACCTGCAGGTGTTCGACCTCGCCGAAATCGCGCAGGATGGCCTTGCCGGCCTTCTCCGCCGCACGTGTCATGACGTTCAGGATGGCCGAACGGGCTGCCATGGTCGAACTCTCCACAATGTCGAAGAAACCGCGGTCCGTGATGACCGCCTTATACCAAAAGCGAAGCGCCCGCGCGTATTATTCCTCGCGCGGGCGCCATCAGCCAAGGGAAAGGCCCGGACGGATCAGTCCTTGGCGCGTTCCATATATTCACCGGTCTCGATATTGACCACGATGCGGGTCCCGGATTCGATGTGCGGCGGGACCATGACGCGGGCGCCATTCTCCAGCACGGCCGGCTTGTAGGAGGAAGAGGCGGTCTGCCCCTTCACCACCGGATCGGCCTCGGTGATCATCAGGATGACCGACTGCGGCAGTTCCACCGACAGGGGGGTGCCTTCGAAGGACTGCACGACGACTTCCATGCCATCCTGCAGGAAAATCTTGCCGTCGCCGATGATGTCGCCGGCGATGGTGACCTGCTCAAAGGTCTCCTTGTCCATGAAGGTGTAATTGTCATCTTCGGCGAACAGGAACGTCATCTCGTGATCGTCCAGGCGGGCCCGCTCGACGGCTTCGCCGGTGCGGAAGCGCTCGATGTTCTTGTTGCCGCTCTTCACGTCCTTCATTTCAAGCTGGATGAAGGCGCCGCCCTTGCCGGGCTGAACGATCTGGGTGCCGGTGATGACATAGAGCCGGCCGTTATGCTCAAGGATATGACCCTTGCGCATGGTATTCGCATTGACCTTCATGACACGCTTCTCAACTTGAAAGGAATCGAGCGGCGCGGAAACTAACAGGTTGCCTCCCGTCAGGCAAATGCGCAGTAGCCCCGCCCGCCGCATAGGCAACCGGCGGGGCGTGCAGGGGCCGCACGGCGGTTTTTTGACCGGCCCATCGACCATTTGCCGCCTTTCCGCCGTGATTGCAGTATAAGGCGCAAGACAAGGCTCCACGAAGAAGCATGGTTTGGATGATGATGTCGGGCGAGGGGGCGATGCCGGCGGCGCTGGTGAAGCGGATGCGGCTGGTGATGGCGCTGGTGGCCGTCGTGGCGCTGGTCCTGGACCAGGTGACGAAGGAATGGGTGATGACCGTGCTGTTGCCCTGCCTGTCGGGGCCGGCCGGGCCGGGATGTGTCGTGGTATCGCCGGCTATCGAGGTCACGGGCTTCTTCAACCTCGTCACGGCCTGGAATTTCGGCGTCAGCTTCAGCATGTTCTACAGCCAGCACGACCTGATGCCTTATGTGTTGAGCGTATTGGCCATCCTGATCAGCGGGGCTCTGCTCTGGTGGGGGCGTGCCAATGACCGGTTGCTGGCGGCCGTGGCGACGGGCATGGTGGTGGGTGGGGCCATCGGCAATGTCATCGACAGGCTTCGTTACGGCGCCGTCGCCGATTTCCTTGACTTTCACGTCGCGGGCTGGCACTGGCCGGCATTCAACGTGGCGGATTGCTGTATCGTCGTCGGCGTGGGCCTGTTGCTGATCGACGGGTTGTTCTCCGAGGCGGAGCGGCGGTAATCTTCGCTCCTCGTTAGAAGGGTACGGATCGGACCATGGGTGTGTTGAAGCAAGTGCGCAAGGCCGTGCCGGCCATCACCGTTCTCGCCATGGGCGGCCTGCTGGCGGGCTGTGGCCTGTTCGGCCGTCACGATGCGCCGGATGAATTCATGGTGGTGGCCCGCGCCCCGCTGGAAGTGCCGCCGGATTTCAGCCTGCGCCCCCCGCAGCCCGGCAGCCCGCGCCCGCAGGAAATGGCGCGCGACACGCGCTCGCAATCCTCGGTGTTCGGGGCCAGCAGCAGCAACGCCCTGATCGACCCGCGCGTCAGCCCGCAGCAGACGCCGGGCGAAGGCGCCCTGCTGTCCCAGGCCGGTGCCGACCAGGCCAATCCCGACATCCGCGCCATCGTCGACCGGGAGAATCCGGGCGTGGTGGTCGGCAGCCCCTCCTTCCTGGACAAGCTGATGTTCTGGAAGGATGAGCAGAATCCGGAAGTGCTGCCGCCGCCGGGCAGCACCCTGTCCACCACCCGCCAGGGCAACTGACGCTGCCTCTGACGCTCCGGACAGAGACGTTCGGCCCGTTGCAATGAATGACGCCCCGGCTCCGCGTTCGTGCGGGTCCGGGGCGTTTTCTCGGCGCCGGCCCCCTGTCCCCCGGGGATCGCACCCCTTGCATGTTGGGACAAGGCAACGCACCCGCTTCCCAACCGTGTCCGTCCGCCCTATCTTCCGGCCATGACCGACGCCGCCCCGCCCCGCCCCGCCATCACCCCGCCGCCCCGTCCACCCGCAGGGGAGGAAGGGCGTTTCTTCGGCTTCCGGGAAATCGACCCCACTGAAAAGGCGCCGCTGGTTCAGGGCGTGTTCGGCAGCGTGGCCGGCAAGTACGACCTGATGAACGACCTGATGTCGATGGGCATCCATCGCGTCTGGAAGGACGCCTTCGTCGATCTGGTCCGCCCGCGCGACGGGGAGGCATTGCTGGATGTGGCGGGGGGTACGGGTGACATTGCCTTCCGCTTGAAGAAGCGGGCGCCGGGTGCCAACGTGACCGTCTGCGACCTGACGGAGGCCATGGTCCGGGTCGGCCGTGATCGTGGTGTCGATGGCGGGTTGCTGTCCGGCATCGACTGGACCGTCGGCAATGCCGAGGACCTGCCGTTTCCCGCGCGGTCCATGGACGCCTATACCATCGCCTTCGGCCTGCGCAACGTGACGCGCATCGACAAGGCGCTGGCCGAGGCGCGGCGTGTCCTGAAGCCCGGCGGCCGGTTCTTCTGCCTGGAATTCAGCCATGTCGTCATCCCGGTGCTGCGCGACATCTATGACGGCTATTCCTTCAACCTGCTGCCGCGTCTGGGCCAACTGGTGGCCGGGGACCGCGACAGCTACCAGTATCTGGTGGAAAGCATCCGCCGCTTCCCCGAGCAGCAGGCGCTGTGTCGCCGGATAGAGGCGGCGGGCTTTACCGGCGCGCGGGCGCGCAACCTGTCGGGGGGCATCGCCTGCATCCATTCCGGCTGGCGCGTCTAAGGCGCCCGGATCATGCTGCGCGCCTTCCGCAACCTGCTGCGACTGGTCAGTATCGGCCGTACCCTCGGGCGTCACGGCGCCCTGCCGGTGGAGCTTTTCCGCGACAGCACCCCTCTGCTGGCCCTGCTTCTGCGGGCCATGAACCGCGACAAGGCGCCGGGACGGCCCGGGGAACGCCTGGCGGCGGCCTTGCAGGCGCTGGGTCCCAGCTTCATCAAGCTGGGGCAGGTCCTGTCGATCCGCGCCGATCTGGTGGGCGAGGAGGTGGCAAAGGACCTTGCCAATCTGCGCGACCGGCTGCCGGCCTTTCCCGGTGCCGATGCCCGCGCCATCATCGAGGCCGAGCTGGAGCGGCCGATCGACCTGCTCTATGCCCGGTTCGATGATACGGCCGTGGCTGCGGCCAGCATCGCCCAGGTACATTTCGCAGAGACGCCGGATGGCTGCGCCGTGGCCGTGAAGGTGCTGCGCCCCGGTATCGAGCAGGCCTTCCAGCGCGATATCGACCTGCTGATGTGGCTGGCGGATTGGGCGCTGCGGCTTCAGCCCAGGCTGCGGCGGCTGAAGCCGCTGGCCGTGGTCGAGACGTTCGCCCGCACCGTCGCGCTGGAAATGGACCTGCGCATGGAGGCGGCGGCCGCCTCTGAACTGGCGGAGAATTTCGCGGACGACCAGACGTTCGGCGTGCCCGCCATCGATTGGGACCGAACGGCCAAGCGGGTGATGACGCAGGAGCGCGTCATCGGCTTTTCCATCGACAGGCTGGACGATATCCTGGCCGCGGGTCTCAGCCCCGACCAGTTGCTGGCCCATGCGGCTGACGCCTTCTTCAACCAGGTGTTCCGCGACGGCTTCTTCCATGCCGACATGCACCCCGGCAACATGTTCGTGACGGCGGCGGGCCGCCTGGTGGCCGTGGATTTCGGCATCATGGGCCGCATCGATCGGCAGACCCGGCTTTATCTGGCCGATATGCTGATCGGTTTCCTGAACCGCGATTACGACCTGGTGGCCAAGGTTCATTTCGATGCCGGTTTTGTTCCGGCCAGCCAGGATCAGGAGCTTTTCAAGCAGGCCTGCCGGTCCATCGGCGAGCCGCTGCATGGCCGGCCCCTGTCGGATATCTCCGTCGGCCGGCTGCTGGCCCAGCTTTTCGCGGTGACTGAGAAGTTCCAGATGGAGACGCAGCCGCAATTGCTGCTTTTGCAGAAAAGCATGCTGACGGCGGAGGGCATGGGTCGCGTGCTGAACCCGCGGGTGAACATGTGGGAACTGGCCCGGCCGCTGATCACCCGCTGGATGATCGAGAATCGCGGGCTGGAGGCGCGTGGCGCCGACCTGATCAACAATATGGCCGGCATTGCGGCCCGCGTGCCGGCCCTGGTGCGCGACCTGGAACGCACGGCCAACATGCTGGCCGAAGGCGGGGGATTGCGGCTGCATCCCGAATCGGTGCTTGTGCTGGCTGCCGCGCGGGAGCGGGAGGGACGCCGCTGGCGGCGCCTGGGCTGGGCGGCGCTTGTGCTGGCGGCGGCCGGTCTGGCCGCGGCCCTGTCCTGAGCCTGCTTGCGTCCGCCCGCCTGTGCGGCCTAGGCTGCCGGCCGGTGACAGCCATGGATGGGGATCATGACGCTTGCCCGCAATGTTTTCGGTCTGGCCGGATGGAGCGGCAGCGGCAAGACGGTGCTGATGGCCCGGCTGATCCCCGCGATCGGCGCGCGTGGTCTGACGGTTGCCACCGTCAAGCATGCCCATCACGCCTTCGACATCGACCAGCCGGGCAAGGACAGCTATGTCCATCGCATGGCCGGTGCGGCGGAGGTTCTGGTTGCCTCTGCCAACCGCTGGGCGTTGATGCACGAAAACCGGGGCGCGCCCGAGCCTGCGCTGGCTGAACTGCTGGCCAAGCTGTCGCCGGTCGACCTGATTCTGGTGGAAGGCTTCAAGCGCGACGCCCATCCGAAACTGGAAATCCACCGGCCGGCCAACGGCAAGCCCCTGCTTTATCCCGATGATCCCCGCATCGTGGCCGTGGCCAGCGATGCCCCCCTGCCGGATTGTCCGCTGCCCGTGCTGGACCTGAATGATGTGGAACCGCTGGTCGACCTGATCCTGCGGGTCACAGGGGTGGGGGCATGACGGCAGGCGATGATTGTTTCGTTTCCGAACCAAAAATGCTGACGGTGCCGGAGGCGCTGGCGCTGATTGCCGACCGGTTCGATATCGTTTCGGGTTCGCAACAAGTGCTGCTGGCCGATGCATTGGACCGGGTACTGGCCGATGACATCCTGAGCCCGCGCGATCTTCCCCCCTTCGATAATAGTGCCGTGGACGGCTATGCGGTGCGGCTGGCTGATCTGGGGCGTGCGTTGACGGTGGCGGGGCCGGCGCTGGCCGGCGGGCCGACCATGCTGGTACCTCCGCTGGGCACGGCATTGCGCATCTTCACCGGCGCGTTCGTGCCGCCGGGCCTGGACCTTGTGGTGATGCAGGAAGATGCGGTCGCGCAGGGGGAACGGGTCGTCCTGCCCTCCGGCTTGCCGGCGGGCGCCAACCTGCGGCGGGCGGGAGAGGATGTGAGGGGCGGCGATCGGGTCCTGGCAGCCGGCCGCCGGTTGGGTCCGCGGGATCTGGGGCTGGCGGCCGGTCTCGGGTTGGACCGGCTTTGCGTGCGCCGGCCGTTGCGCGTGGCCCTGTTCTCGACGGGGGATGAGGTGACGGAGCCCGGACGCCCCCTGGCGGCCGGGGGCATCTATGATGCCAACCGCGCGATGCTGCGCGGTCTGCTGGCTCGGCTGGGCTGTGCCGTGACGGACCTGGGCATCCTGACCGATGAAGCCGAAACGATCCGGGTATCCATCCTGGGTGCAGCGCAGGATCATGACCTGATCATCACATCCGGCGGGGTGTCGGTGGGGGGCGCGGACCATGTACGGGCAGTGCTGGCGCAGTCGGGCTCGCTGACCTTTTGGAAACTGGCACTGAAGCCCGGAAAACCCCTGGCGCTGGGGCGTGTCGGCCCGGCCGTCTTCGCGGGCCTGCCGGGAAATCCCGTCGCCATGCTGGTGGCCTTCCTCGCCCTGGTGCGTCCGCTGGTGCTGCGGCTGGCGGGGGCGGCACCGGCTGACCCGCCGATGCTGACGGCACAGGCCGGGTTTCATTACCGACGCAAGCCGGGCCGACGGGAATATCTCCGCGTGATGCTGGATGCCGATGGTGTCGCCCGGATGGACCCGCGGGACGGCGCCGCCATGTTGGGCCGTCTGTCGGCGGCCGATGCGCTGGCCGTGCTGGAGGAGGAAAGGCAGGGTGTGGAGCCGGGAGAGCCCCTGCCGATCCTGCCGCTGGGCCTGCTGGGTGCTTGACCATTAAATCCGATATGGGATATATTTCCATGTCGGATTTAATGAGGTGCTCATGTTGGAGATTGTCGCCCGCCGCTGACCGGCACCCGGTCAGCTTTGTTCCGCGCAGCGCCGCTCCTGCCATGTGATGGCAGCGCGCGCGTCTGCCTCGGCATGCTGAACAGACGGCGACATCTCATCATGAATCTTTCCAAGGCGAAGCAGCGGACGCTGCACGCGCTGGCCCAGGGCGGCCGTATCACCCTGATTCGCAATCCGGACAACCATCGTGACATCCAGGCGGTGGAATGTCTCACCCGGGAAGGCTGGCTGCTGCTGGATTGCGGTCCGGCGGTCTTCCGGCGGCTGAAGGCCAGACGGCTCATCGCGTCGGCCGGCGGTGGTCCCTATCGTATCACCCGTTGCGGCCTGGCGGCCGTGCGCCCGCAACTCGACAACCGCTGACCGGCGCGGGAGGACGGCGGGGGTCCATGGTCCCCGCCGCTTACCCCCCTTGCTGCTCAACCCCCGCCGGCCGCATCCGTCAGCGCGGGCAGGGCCAGCGCCGCCGGCACCAGGACCGGCGGCCAATCCTCCTCCATCAGGTTTTCCAGCAACAGGCCCCCATCGGTGATGCTGGCGGCGTAAAGGTTGCCCAGCCGGCGCTGCGGCCGCGCGCCGCCCTGCAATCCCTCCAGGAATGTGGTGATGCCGGCCGTGTCGCCGCCCATGTCGGTCAGCAGCCAGTCGGCCAGCCATTCGGCCGGGTCATGTGTCATGGGCAGGTTTCCCCTGTCAGCGGAAAGGCGGTGTTGATACGTCCGTCCTTCAGTTCCCCGAACCGGATGACCAGGCGCTGCCCCTGGGGGCCGCGGCAATAGCCGGGCGTCGTCCCGTCAGGCGCGGCGCAACCCAGCCGGCCCCAGGGGCGCGCCGCGCCGAAACTGTTGCGCACGGCATGCAGGATGGACTTTTCGATATCCGCCGCCGTGCAATGGTCCGGGTAGAAGGTAGAGAATTTGGTCTTGCCGTTGCTGAACTCCACCCGCGCGCCATAGGTGCCGTCCGGCGCCCCGCCTTCCGGCCGGATGGCCTTCACCGGGGCCGTGCCGGCGATGGCACGGGCATGCAGGCCGACGACGTCACCATTGCCCTTGATCTCGCCACACAGCACATGGCGCATGTTGATGGCGGGTTCCGTCCGGCTCCACCGGAAATCGGCATCGCGGCAATCGGGCCCGTCGGCCAGGGCCGGAAAGGCGGCACCGCAGGATGCTGCCAGCGCCAGCAATGGCCCCAAAATCCGCCCTTGCCGCATCATCCGCCCCTATGCTGTTGCCGTTCCATGGTCTAAGGGAGAACTGTAGCAGTTCGGCGGCAAGCAAGCAGGGGAAACGCGATGAAGCGGGATCGTTTGGCGCGCATGGGGCTGGCGGTGATGGTCGGCCTGGTCATGGCGGCCGTTATCGCCTGGATGACCATCCGCCATGACCAGCGTCAGGCCGCAGGCACGGGTCTGGCCGTGGCGCCCGCCAGCATCGGCGGCGCCTTCACCCTGACCAGCCATGACGGGCGCACGGTCAAGGATACGGATTTCGACGGCAAATACCGGCTCATCTTTTTCGGCTATACCTATTGTCCCGACATCTGCCCGACCGAGTTGCAAACCGTGGCGCAGGCCATGGACCTGCTGGGGGCGGAGGCATCGGAGGTCCAGCCGCTGTTCATCACCATTGATCCCGCGCGCGACACGCAGGCGGTGCTGGCCGAATATGTCAGGCTGTTCCACCCGTCCATCATCGGCCTGACAGGCAGTGACGCGCAGATCGCCGACGTGGCCAAGGCCTATCGTGTTTACTACGCCCGCTCCCAGGGGGCCGAATATCCCGACGCCTATCTGATGGATCATTCGACCTTCGTTTATCTGATGGCGCCGGACGGCGGCTTCGTGACCGTGCTGGCCAAGGGTACGACGGCGGAGCAGATGGTGGAGGCGATCCACGCCCACAAGCGCTCCCGTCAGGGCTAAGCAGGTTTCGCCAGGCCGGGCCACATCCGCTCCGGCCTGGGGGACCCTGCTTAGCTCATAGGTTTGCCTATTCGTCGAGCCCATCCATGTGCGGGCGGCGTTCGGAAAATCTGCCTGGGCTCTGTAACGCGGGTGCGGCCGCTACCTGCATTTTCGGCGACAAAATGGCCAAATACGGTGCATCCGGCATGCCGCGCTGCGGCATCGGTCCTATGCGCGGCGTGTAAATCAATATTTATCAGATACTTAGGTCGGGGTGCTCCACCCTTGACAGGGGTGGGGCCTGACCGTATGGTGCGCCCGCTTTCGCACGGTATTCACCAATCTGGCGGAAGGGAGCCCGCGTCGTGAGCAATGATCACCCGCCCCCCTCGCTGGATGAACTCGAAACCCGCCTGCGCGAGGCGCGCCGCGCCGCTGGCCTGGAACCGCCGCCCGACCCCATTGCGGGGCAGGGGGGGGGCGACCGGTCGAGCAGTGATCTGGCCGCCGGTCTGCGCATAGGGGTCGAACTGGTGGCCGGTGTCGTCTTCGGGCTCGCGCTCGGTTATGGCATCGATCGCTGGCTGGATACCAAGCCCTGGGGGATGATCATCATGGTCCTTCTGGGTGCGATCGCCGGATTTATGAATGTGTATCGCCTGGCCAACCGTCAGGGATATGCCGCTGGGTTCGACAAGTCCCGGGATAGCCGGGACGGTGGGGAGTGAGGGCATCGTGGCTGGTCCGTTGGAGCAATTCGAGATCAAGCGCCTGGTCAGCCTGCCGGTTGGCAATCTTGATCTGTCCTTCACCAATTCCGCCCTGTGGATGGTGCTCGCCGTGATCGGTGCGACCTTCCTGCTGGTCTATGGCATGCGGGGTCGCGCCCTGGTACCGGGCCGCCTGCAATCCGTGGCCGAGCTTCTGTACGAGTTCGTGGCGGAAATGGTGCGCGACAATGCGGGGCCGCAGGCGCGCAAGTATTTTCCGCTGATCTTCACCCTGTTCATCTTCGTGCTGTTCGGCAATGTGCTGGGGTTGATCCCCTGGTCTTTCACCTTCACCAGCCACATCATCGTGACCTTCGTGATGGCGCTGTTCGTGTTCGTGATCGTGACCATCATCGCCTTTGCCAAGCATGGGCTGCACTTCTTCCACTTCTTCCTGCCGCATGGCACGCCGCTGTGGCTGGCGCCGCTGATCGTTCCCATCGAACTGATCTCCTATTTCGTGCGCCCCATCAGCCTGTCCATCCGACTGTTCGCCAACATGCTGGCCGGCCACACCATGATGAAGGTCTTCGCGGGCTTCACGGTGTCCATGGTTGCGGCTGGTGGTGGTCTGGCTGCGGTCGGCATGCTGCCGGTTCTCCTGAATGTCGCTCTGTTCGCCCTGGAGTTCCTGGTCGCCGGCATTCAGGCCTACATCTTCGCGCTGCTGAGCTGCGTGTATCTGCGTGACGCGCTGGAGATGCACTAAGCATCCTCCGGCTGTCCAACCCGTCTTATCCAAGAGACACTTCCAACCTAGAGGAACTTCAAAATGGAAGCTGAAGCCGCAAAGTTCATCGGTGCTGGTCTGGCCATGCTCGCTCTGCTGGGCGTCGGCATCGGTCTGGGCAATCTGTTCTCCGGCCTGTATCAGGCCGCCGCCCGTAACCCGGCCGCTCTGAACTCCTACAAGACCTTCGTCTTCATCGGTTTCGCGCTGACGGAAGCGACCGGTCTGTTCGCGCTGGTTATCGCCTTCCTGATCCTGTTCGCCTGATCGGCGGACGGTTTCTCACCGGCCCTTTACCGGGCCGGGGCTTCAGCGCCGGAATTGCCGCCGCTGCCGGTTCGTCATGATCCGACAGCGGCGGTCGCTCTATCGGGACGGTGTTCCGCCCGTGATGGCGCTGTTGGGATTTGGGCGTGACCGCCGGGCCCTTTGTGTGGTGCCGGCAGGTCAGCAGTGAATGGGTGCTTCTATGCCTGTCCAACGCTTTACGCGCCTGTGCGCCGGTGCCGCCATGGCGCTGACCACGGCCATCGTCCTGGCGGGACCCGTCCTGGCCGCCGAGGGTGAGCATGCCAAGGGCCTGCCGCAGTTGAATCCGGCCAGCTTCGCCTCCCAGGTCTTCTGGCTGGTGGTGACGTTCGGTCTGTTGCTGTGGCTGATGTCGAAGGTGGCGCTGCCGCGCGTCGCCGAGGTGCTGGAAGCCCGCCAGGAAAAGATTTCGAACGATCTTGAAAAGGCTGCGGCACTCAAGGCGGAAGCCGAGGGCGTTATGCAGGCCTATGAGAAGGCCCTGGCCGAAGCCCGCGCCAATGCCCAGAAGGGTGTGGCCGCCGCCGTTGCCGCTGCCGACGCCGATGCCGCCCGCCGCAGCGGGGAATTGGCGACCAGCCTTGCCGAACGCACCCGCGACGCGGAGGAGCGTATCCGGGTCGCCAAGCAGGCCGCCCTGGGCAATCTGCGCACTGTTGCCGCTGATGCCGCGCTGGAGGCGACCACCAAGCTGTCCGGCGCCCAGGTTTCCGCGGACATCGCCGCGGCCGCCGTTGATGCCGTATTGAAGGAGCGCGTGTGATGTTGCAGGACAGCAACTTCTGGTACGCCGTCGCCTTCCTGATCTTCATCCTGGGCGTGGCAAAGCTGGCCGGCCGTTCCATCCTGTCCGGGTTGGACGAGCGCGGCCGCCGGATCGCCGCCGAACTGGAACAGGCACAGAAGCTGCGCGAGGATGCGCAGGCTGCCCTGGCCCAGTTCCAGCGCAAGCAGCGTGACGCCCTGAAGGAGGCGGAAGCCATCGTGGCCCAGGCCCGTGAGGAGGCCGCCCGCATCAGCACCCAGGCCGCCACCGACCTGGAAGCCGCCCTGAAGCGCCGTGAACAGCAAGCCATGGACAAGATCGCCCAGGCTGAAGCCCAGGCGGTGCAGCAGGTCCGTGATCTGGCTGTCGATATCGCGGTCCATGCGACAGAAAAGCTGCTGGTCGAGAATATCGACGAGGTCCGTGGCAATCTGTTGGTGGAAAGCGCCATCAAGGAACTGCCGGCCAAGCTGCACTGAGCTTTGACCGTCCTTTCCTGCTTTGCAAAAAGGCCCGCCGATCACTCGGCGGGCCTTTTTGTCTTAAAGCCTGTCTGCTCTGGTCCGCTCATCGGCGGGACGGCTCTCCGGATCAGCCATCCCGCTTCCATCTTCCCCTTACGCTGCCTTCGTGCCGCCGACGGTCAATCCGTCGATGCGCAGGGTCGGCTGGCCGACGCCGACGGGCACACCCTGGCCGGCCTTGCCGCAAACACCGATACCGGAATCCATGGCGCTGTCATTGCCGATCATGGTGACCTTCGTCAGCGAGTCAGGGCCATTGCCGATCAGCGTTGCCCCCTTTACGGCGGCGCCCAGCTTGCCATCCTCGATCAGATACGCTTCGCTGGCGGAGAAGACGAACTTTCCGGACACGATATCCACCTGGCCGCCCGAGAAATTGGCGGCATAGATGCCCCGTTTCACGGAAGCGATGATTTCTGCCGGGTCCTTGTCTCCCCCCCGCATGACGGTGTTGGTCATGCGTGGCATGGGCATATGGGCATAGCCCTGTCGCCGGCCGTTGCCCGTGGGGCGGACACCCATCAGCCGGGCGTTCAGGCGATCCTGCATATATCCCTTCAGGATGCCATCCTCGATCAGCACGGTGCATTGGCTGGGCGTGCCTTCATCGTCGATGGTGATCGATCCCCGGCGGCCATCGATGCTGCCATCATCGACCACGGTCACGCCCGGCGCGGCGACGCGCTGGCCCAGCAGGCCGGAAAAGGCCGAGGTCTGCTTGCGGTTGAAGTCGCCCTCAAGCCCATGTCCGATGGCCTCATGCAGAAGGATGCCGCACCAGCCCGACCCCAGGACCACGGGCATCTCGCCGGCCGGCGCGTCGATGGACGCGAGATTGATCAGCGCGCCGCGCAAGGCCTCGTCAACATGGGCCTGCCAGACGGACGGCTCCAGAAACTGCTCGTAGGTGCGGCGGCCCCCGGCGCCATGGCTGCCGGTTTCCATGCGGTCACCCTCGCCCACGACGACGGACACGTTCAGCCGGACCAGTGGCCGGACATCGGCCACCCGTGTGCCGTCGGCGCGGATGATCTGCACCGCCTGCCATTCGCCCGTCAGGGAGGCGGAAACCTGCCGCACCCGGCTGTCCCTGGAACGGGCATAGGCGTCGATCTTCTCCAGCAGGCTCACCTTCGCCCCGAACGGCACAAGGTCCAGCGGGTTGCTGCTGGCGTAAAGCAGGCGGTTCGTGCCGATGGGGGCCTCCGCCATGATGCCGCCATGCCCGGCATGGACGGCCCGCACCGTATCACCGGCACGACGGATCGCATCTTCCGTCAGGACGGAGGAATGGGCATAGCCCGTGGCCTCGTCAGCCACGGCGCGCAGGCCGAATCCCTGGCTGGTGTCGAAGGAAGCGCTCTTCAGCCGGCCATCATCCCAGGCGAAGCTCTCACTCTGTGCATACTCCATGAACAGTTCGCCATCGTCGGCGCCATGCAACGCACCCTCCACCAGGACCGTGGTGCGGGCACGGTCCAGGCCGGCCTGACTGAAGAAGATATCGTCGGTTTGGGACAGCAGCGACATGGGGGACCGGGCTTTCCAGAATCGGGATGGGTTCTCGATGATGAGAATGGCGATGCCGGGCCCCGGCGGCAAGCCCGCAGCCCGTCGCCATGCGCTGGATCAAGCAAGGGGGGCCTGCGACGCATTGCCCGGGGCCGCCCTGGGGCTGCGGATACCGGACATCCTTGCCGTATGTGGGTGCTGCCTGTATGGTCTGCGACGATATGTGCGCCCCGTTGTGGTGGCGCATATGTTGTTCGTGAGCCCTGCGCGCGTGTAGTGTCCCGCCGAAACGGTTTGTTCCGTTCCGGGTCTGCGCCACACCGCGACGTTCCTGCCCACCGCCATTGGCGGGTGGTGAGGGGGATGGGCGGGCGGTCCGGCTGGCTGGAAGCGGGGGATCAACCCCGGCAACGACGAGAGTGTAAGGGATGTCTGTAAGCAAGATCGGCGCCGCTGTGACGGCCCTGTTTGTCAGCGCGATGGCCGGGGGCACGGCCTTGGCGCAGGAGGCGGCCCGGGCCATCGGGGCGCCTGTGCCCAAGCAGTTGGGCTTGCAGGAGGCGGCGTCGCCCGTGATGGAGCGGCTGCACGATTTCCACAACCTCCTGCTGTGGACCATCGTCGCCATCGCCGTGTTCGTCACGCTGCTGCTGCTGTACGTGATGATTCGCTTCAACAAGCGTGCCAACCCGGTGCCGTCGACCACGACGCATCACACCTGGCTGGAAGTGGCCTGGACCGGTATCCCTGTCCTGATCCTGCTGTTCATCGCCGTTCCGTCCTTCCGCGTCCTCTATTACATGGACAAGGCGCCGAATCCGGAGCTGACGGTGAAGATCACCGGGCACCAGTGGTACTGGAGCTTCGAGTATCCGGATCATGAGGGCTTGTTCTTCGAGTCGCGGATGATCCCCGAGGATGAGATCCAGCCCGGCCAGCTTCGTCTGCTGGAGGTTGATCAGCGCGTGATCGTGCCCGTGGGTGTCGATGTCCGCGTCCTGGTCACCGGTGCCGACGTGATCCATTCCTTCGCCATTCCGGCGTTGGGTGTGAAGAAGGATGCCGTGCCGGGTCGCCTCAACGAGACCTGGTTCAATGTCACCCGCGAGGGTGTCTATTACGGACAGTGCTCCGAGATCTGCGGCACCGGCCATGGCTATATGCCGATTGCCGTGGAAGCCGTGTCGAAGGAGCGCTTCCAGCAGTGGCTGGGCCAGCAGCAGGCCCTCAACAATAATGGCTCTGCGCCGCGTCAGGTCGCCGAAGCGGCCGCTCAGTAACGCTTCGGAAGAGAGGTAGATACCATGGGTGCTGTCACCGGGGCGCACGCCCACGATCATCACGATCACAAGCCGGGCTTCGTCGCCCGATGGTTTTTCTCGACGAACCACAAGGATATCGGCACGCTCTATATGTACTTTGCGGTGCTGGCGGGCCTGATCGGTGGCCTGTTCTCCGTGATCATGCGCCTTGAGCTGCAGGATCCGGGCATCCAGTACATGACGGCGTTTTCGGCCGATGCCGGCCAGCAGTGGAACGTGTTCATCACGGCCCACGGCCTGATCATGGTGTTCTTCGTCGTGATGCCGGCCCTGATCGGCGGCTTCGGCAACTGGTTCGTGCCGCTGATGGTCGGTGCGCCGGACATGGCATTCCCGCGCCTGAACAATATCAGCTTCTGGCTGATCGTTCCGGCCTTCCTGCTGCTGCTGGGCTCCGCCTTCGTGGGGCCCGGCGCCGGTACGGGCTGGACTGTCTATCCGCCGCTGTCGAGCCATGAATATGGCCATAGCGGACCATCGGTCGATATGGCGATCTTCGCCCTTCATCTGGCGGGTGCGTCGTCGATCCTGGGTGCCGTGAACTTCATCACCACCATCTTCAACATGCGCGCCCCGGGCATGACGCTGCACAAGATGCCGCTGTTCGTGTGGGCGATGCTTGTCACGGCCTTCCTGCTGCTGCTGTCGGTGCCCGTGCTGGGCGGCGCCATCACCATGCTGCTGACCGACCGCAATTTCGGCACGGATTTCTTCAATCCGGCCGGTGGCGGTGATCCGATCCTGTTCCAGCACCTGTTCTGGTTCTTCGGACACCCCGAAGTGTACATCATGATCCTGCCGGCCTTCGGCATCGTCTCCCACATCATCTCCACCTTCTCCAAGAAGCCGGTTTTCGGTTACCTGGGCATGGCCTATGCCATGGTCGCCATCGGCGTGGTCGGCTTCATCGTGTGGGCCCACCACATGTTCACGGTCGGCCTGTCGGTTGATACCCGCGCCTATTTCACGGCTGCCACGATGATCATCGCGGTGCCGACGGGCGTGAAGATCTTCTCATGGATCGCCACGATGTGGGGCGGGTCGATCGAATTCAAGGTGCCCATGGTCTGGGCAATCGGCTTCGTGTTCCTGTTCACCGTCGGCGGTGTGACGGGTGTCGTGCTGGCCAATGGCGGCATGGATATCGCGATGCACGACACCTATTACGTGGTGGCGCACTTCCACTATGTGCTGTCGCTGGGCGCCGTGTTCGCCATCTTCGCCGGCTACTATTACTGGATCGGCAAGATTTCGGGCCGTCAGCACCCGGCCTGGGCGGGACACCTGCATTTCTGGACGACCTTCATCGGCGTCAACCTGCTGTTCTTCCCGCAGCACTTCCTGGGGCTGGCCGGCATGGCGCGGCGCATGCCCGACTATCCGGATGCCTATCACTTCTGGAACATGGTCTCGTCCTACGGCGCCTACATCGCCTTTGCGTCGACCATCTTCTTCTGCGTGATGGCCATCTACACGATCCTCTTCGGCCGCCGCGTCGAAGGTGATTACTGGCAGACGGGTGGCACGACGCTGGAATGGACGCTGTCGTCCCCGCCGCCGTTCCACCAGTTCGAGACCCTGCCGCGCATCAAGTAAGGTCCGGACCGGGTTCCCTCCGGGGGACCCGACCCGAGTCATGGCCCGGACCGCGCGAGGGGCGACCCCCGCGCGGTTTTGCCAAGAATCAGAGTTCAGTTCCCTTAAGGTGTTTGAAGAGACCAGGATTATGACCGACGGTGTGATCGACACGCAGATCATGGACAGCCCGGCAACGGCCGGCACCGTAAGCGACTATGTGGCGCTGCTGAAACCGCGCGTCATGTCGCTGGTGGTCTTCTCCGGTTTCGCCGGCATGGTCGTGGCCCCGGGTTCGCTGCATCCCGTGCTGACCTTGGTCGCGGTGCTTTGCATTGCTTTGGCGTCCGGTGCGGCCGGCGCCATCAACATGTGGTACGACCGTGATATCGATGCGCTGATGGATCGCACGGCCAACCGTCCCATTCCGCAGGGGCGTGTGCCCGCGTCGGAGGCACTGGCCTTCGGCATCATCCTGACCATCGCCTCCGTGGCCCTGATGGGGCTGGCGCTCAACTGGGTTGCCGCAGGGCTGCTGGCCCTGGCATCGGCTTTCTATATCTTCATCTATACGATGTGGCTGAAGCGCCGGACGCCGCAGAACATCGTCATCGGCGGTGCCGCCGGGGCCTTTCCCCCGATGATCGGCTGGGCCGCGGTGACGGGTGACGTGTCGCTCGCCTCGATCGTGCTGTTCGCATTGATCTTCTTCTGGACCCCGCCGCATTTTTGGGCGCTGGCCATTTTCCGCCGGCTGGACTACCAGCACGCGGGCGTGCCGATGCTGCCCGTCGTCGCCGGGGAGGCGGAAACCAAGAAGCAGATGCTGATCTATACGCTGATCCTGCTGCCCCTGGCGGTGGTGCCCTATTTCCTGGGGATCGGTGGCCTGATCTATCTTATCGGATCGATGATCCTGGGCCTGGCCTTCGTGGGGTTGGCGATCCAGGTGTTGCGTAGCCGCGACCATAAGCCGGCCAGGCGCATGTTCACCTTTTCCATCCTCTATCTCTTCCTGTTGTTCGCGATCCTGATCGGCGAACATCTGGTGGCCTGACATGCAGGGAGCAACGGCCATGACCGAACCGCAGCAGAGCCAGCCCGTGCGTCGCCGCCATGGCGGCGATACCGAGGTCCATCGCCGTCAACGCGGCAAGAATCTGGCCGTCCTGGCGGCACTGGTGGCTTTCGTCGTCATCGTCTACGTCGTTGCCATGGTGCGCATGAGCGGGGGGACCTTCCCATGAGCGATCCCGTTCAAGGGGCGCCAACCCCGCCCGTGGTGGATGTCTCCCGCCGCAACCGGCGCATGGCCGGCGGCTTGACATTGCTGGTGGCCGGCATGGTCGGTCTGTCGTTCGCCGCGGTGCCGTTGTACGATCTGTTCTGCCGCGTCACTGGTTTCGGTGGCACCACGCAGGTGGCGCAGGAAGTGCCCGACCACATCCTGGAGCGCACCGTGACCGTGCGCTTCAACGGTGATGTGAACAATTCGATCAACTGGGCCTTCCGGCCGGAGACGACGGCCGTTGATGTGCATCTGGGCGAGGCGATGACCGTCGCCTATACGGCGCGCAATGATGAGAGCCGGCCCGTCATCGGCACAGCCACCTACAATGTCACGCCGGACAAGGCGGGGCGCTATTTCAACAAGCTGCAATGCTTCTGCTTTACCGAGCAGCGGCTGGAGCCCGGACAGTCGATCGAGATGCCGGTTTATTTCTATGTCGATCCCGCCATGGCGGACGATCCGGACATGGCCGACGTCAAGACGATCACACTGTCCTATACGTTCTTCCGTGCCGCGGATCAGAGTGCCGCGCTGCCGCCCACCCAGGGGGAGGGTGCGGCAGCCGGCGCACTGGACGCAGCGGGGGGGAAGGATTACCAAGGGTATGCTCAAGGTTCGGACAGCAAACCGCACCCTGGCGCCGCCCCCACGGACGGGTCGTAAGGCCCGAACCCGTTCTACCGCTTGAAAAGACCCAAAGTTCCTTGGTTTGAGGGAAAAAGAGAGATGGCTGACGTCAACGCCCACAGTGCTGGCGGCAATACCGGGGACGGCATTCCGCAGCCCTATCACCTGGTCAACCCGAGCCCCTGGCCGCTTCTCAGCTCCTTTGCCGCCGGCCTGCTGGCCGTGGGCGCGGTCATGCAGTTTCATGACCATGGCTGGTATCTGCTGGCTGCTGGCCTGACGGCCGTCCTGGCCTGCATGTTCGGCTGGTGGCGCGATATCGTGAAGGAGTCGGTGGTCGAAAAGGCCCATACGCCCATCGTGAAGATCGGCCTGCGTTATGGCATGTCGCTGTTCATCGCCTCGGAGGTGATGTTCTTCGCGGCCTTCTTCTGGGCCTTCTTTGACGCCTCCCTGTTCTATGGCGAAGCCATCCAGTATGGCCGCGTGGAAGCCACGGGCGGCGTGTGGCCGCCGGCCGGCATCGTGCCCTTCAACCCGTTCGACCTGCCGCTGCTGATGACTGTCATCCTGCTGCTGTCCGGCACGACGGTGACCTGGGCCCATCATGCCATGGTGGAAGGCAAGATGGACGAGGCCGCAAAGGCGCTGGGTATCACGGTGCTGCTGGGGATCGTGTTCTCCGGTTTCCAGATGTACGAATACAGCCACGCCGCGTTCGGGTTCGGCGAGAATGTCTATTCGTCCGCCTTTTTCATGGCCACGGGCTTTCATGGTTTCCACGTCTTCGTGGGCACCATCTTCCTGGCCGTCTGCTACTTCCGTACCAAGAAGGGCCATTTCACGGCCAAGAGCCATTTCGGTTTCGAGGCGGCTGCTTGGTACTGGCACTTCGTTGACGTGGTCTGGCTGTTCCTGTTCATCTCCATCTACTGGTGGGGTGCTGGCGGCCGTTGGGTCGCGCACTGATCGGGACACGCGCTTCCGTGACGGAGACGCCATCCTCCCTGCTCGGCGTGGGTTTGCGGTGCCGCTGCCCACGCTGCGGCCAGGGCGCCCTTTACGAGGGCTTCATGCGGGTCGTCGATCGCTGTTCGGTGTGTGGCCTGGAACTGGCCGCCAACGACAGCGGGGACGGCCCGGCGGTTTTTCTGATCTTTCTGCTGGGCTTCACCATCGTGCCGGCCGCACTCCTGGTGTCGCTGCGCGTGGATTGGCCCCTGTGGCTGCATGTGCTGATCTGGGGGCCGGTCATCATCGGTGCCACGGTTGGCCTGATGCGGCCGGCCAAGGCCCTGACCATCGCCTTGCAGTACCGTTATCGCCGCGACCAGTTCGACAGGGAACCGGGCGGCGGGGATGAGGGGTGATCCCATGTCAGCCCGCCGGTTCCGGCCCAGCGTGCCGGTCACCATCGCTACCCTGGTCGCTCTTGCCATCCTGATCGGACTTGGCACCTGGCAGATGGACCGGCTTGCCTGGAAGACGGACCTGATTGCTCATATCGACGCCGGATTGGCCGCAGGACCCGTCGATCTGCCGGGCGATGCCCCCGGTGCCATGGTCTGGGAGTACCGGCGCGTGCGGGTCACGGGGTACTTCCTGCATGATCATGAATCCTATATCGGCCCTCGGCTCTATACCGGTACGGACGGGCGGCAGCATCAGGGCGTCCATGTGCTGACGCCGTTGGTGCGCGCGGACGGCGCCGGGACGGTGCTGGTCGACAGGGGCTGGGTCCCGCTGGACCGGCGGGACCCGGCTACCCGTGCCGACGGGCAGGTCGTGGGGACGGTCACCGTGACCGCCATCGCGCGTGTACCCCAGGGACAGGGTTTCATGCAGCCTGACAACCGCCCCGACAAGCGTGACTTCTTCTGGCTGGATATGGGGGCGCTGGCGGCCATTGCCGGCGTGGACCGGCTGGCGCCGCTGGTTCTGCAGGCTGACGACACACCCAACCCCGGGGGCCTGCCCATCGGCGGACGCACCATCATCCAGCTCAAGAACGATCATCTTTCCTATGCGCTGACCTGGTACGGGCTGGCCTTGACGCTGGTCGGCGTCTATATCGCCTTTGGATTCCGACGTCAGGACCCGGCATGACCACGCCTCCCGCCGCCTATCTGGCGCTTGAAAGACAGTTCGCCCGCCGTGCCGGTCTGCAAGGGGCGCTGGGGATCCTGAACTGGGACAGCCGGACCATGATGCCGGCCGCATCGGCCGCGGCACGTGCCGATCAGGTGGCCGCACTGGAAGGGGCGATCCACGCGGCCCTGCTGGACCCGCGCGTGGATGACTGGCTGGACAGTGCGGCAGGGAACGCCCACCTGCTGGATGATTGGCAGCGGGCCAATCTGACCGAAATGCGTCGGGAGCATCGGCTGGCCACCGCCGTTCCGGCTGACCTGGTGGAGGCCAATGCCCGCGATGCCGCACGCTGCGAGGTGGTCTGGCGCACGGCAAAGGCCCGGAACGACTATGGGTTGTTGCTGCCGCATCTGCGTCAGGTGCTGGCCCACCAGCGGGAGATCGCGGCGGCCAATGCGGCGGTTCTGGATTGCGGCCTGTATGATGCGTTGCACGAGATTTACGAGCCCGGCAGCCGCGTGGCCGATTATGGCCCTATCTTTGATGATTATGCGGCCTTCCTGCCGGGCTTTCTGGCGGAGGTGGAGGCGGTGCAGGATCAGGAACCCGCGCCGGCACCCTTCCAGGGACTGTTCGATGTCACGGCCCAGCGTGAGCTTGTTCAGCGGCTGGCCGGTGTGCTGGGCTTTGCCGGGCGTGTGGACCAGTCGCTCCACGCCTTTTGCGGCGGTGCCACCGGGGATGTGCGCATCACGACGCGGCTGGACCCGGACAATTTCTTCAAGGCGCTGAAATCCGGCCTGCACGAGGCCGGGCACGCGCTTTACGAGATGGGCCGCCCGGCCGCCTGGGCGGCACAACCCGTTGGACTGGCGCGCGGCCTTGCCGTGCATGAAAGCCAGAGCCTGACCTTTGACATGCAGGTGGGGCGCCACCCCCGCTTTCTGGAATGGCTTGCCCCGCAATTGGCGGCGGCGTTCGGGGGACAGGGCGTCGCCTGGACGGCCGACAACCTGCGCCGCCGCTTCCGCCGGGTGGAACGCAGCTTCATCCGTGTCGATGCCGACGAGGTGACCTATCCGGCGCATGTCATCCTGCGCTGGCGGCTGGAACAGGCGCTGATCCAGGGGGCGATGGATCTGGCCGATTTACCGGATGCCTGGAATCAGGGCATGCGGGAGTTGCTGGGCATCACCCCGCCCGACACGGCCATGGGCTGTCTTCAGGATATCCATTGGCCCAGTGGCGCCTGGGGATATTTCCCGACCTATACGCTGGGTGCCATGATGGCGGCGCAACTGTTCCAGGCGGCGCTGACGGCCATGCCCGATCTTCCCGACAGGCTCGCACGGGGTGACTTCGCCGGTCTGGTCGCATGGCTGGGGGAGAATGTGCATCGTTGGGGCCGGTATCTGTCGACCCGCGACATGATGGTCCGCGCCACGGGCAAGCCGCTGGATGCCGGCATCTTCAAGGCGCATCTGCGGGCACGGTATCTGTAGGCGGGGCGCGCGTCAGCGGCCGCGCTTGACCTCGTTCGCCATCTTGTCGAGTTCCTGAAGGAAGCGGCTTTTGTCCTGCTTCGACATCGGGGCGTTGCCACCCGGCACCACCCCCATGTCGCGCAGATCCTGCATGAGCGCGCGTGAGGCCAAGGCGCCGCCAATATTGGCCGGTGTGAAGGGGCGGCCGTTGGAGCCCAGCACCTTGGCACCCTTGTCCAGGCAGCGTTTGGCAAGCTGGATGTCGGCGGTTATGGCAATGTCCCCCGGCCCGCAATGGTCGGCGATCCAGTTGTCGGCGGCATCAAAGCCGTCGGACACGACGACCAGCCGCACAAGGCCGCCGGGTGGCACGCGCAAGGGGCCGTTTGCCACCAGATGCACGGCCATGCCATAGCGTTCCGCCACGCGAAATGTCTCCTCCTTCACGGGGCAGGCGTCGGCATCGATGAAGATTTCCAGCATGGGGCCAAGTCCGTTGGGTCGATTGCCATGCCTGTACCGGCGGTGGACATGTTTCACCGTCAGTACGGCGGCGACTGCCGCCGCGCCATTTCTGCGGCGCAGCCTTTGCCCACGCATGCAGGCGTCGGCGATGGAAGGGCTTTGGAAAGCGTGTCCATCAGAGTCACGTTCCCAAACCGCTGCCGTCATAGCAAATACAGGCACCTCAGGCACAGCGGAAACGCCGTGCAGGGGTGGGGCCAAACGACGAACTCCCCCCTTGCCAACCACCGGGCGTCTCCGTCAAAACCAGATACCTTTGCCTGCCAAGACCCCATCATGGACCCGCTGGACGATCCACCGCCCTTCACCTGCCAGGATTGCGGCGCCTGCTGCGCCTATGCGGCCGATTGGCCACGTTTCACGCTGGAGGAGGACGCCGATATCGACCGCATTCCAGTGGCAATGGTGGCCCCGGACGGATCGGGTATGGGGTGGACGGGAACGCGCTGCACCGCCTTGCAGGGGGAGGTCGGCAAGACCACATCCTGTTCCATCTATGCCGACCGGCCGTTGGTCTGCCGTGATTGTGTGGCAGGGGACGAGGCCTGTCTGATGGCGCGGGAGCGGTACGGGTTGCCGCTGACGATTGCCATGAAAGCGTAATGGCCGGGCCTTAGGTCGGTCGCCGCCATCAAGGGAGATCGCCAGCCCATGCGCCTGCTGTTGCTGCTGCTGTCCGCCGTCCTGGTCGCTGCCTCCGGGGCTTCCGCCTTCGATCTTCAGGCCCATCGGGGCGGGCGTGCGTTGTGGCCGGAGAATACGCTGCCTGCCTTCGCCATGGCTCTGGACCTGGGCGTGGACACGCTGGAACTCGATCTCGGCGTGACGCGGGACGGGCATCTGATCATCGCCCATGACCCGCATGTTCCGGTCGATCTGGCGCGCGGTCCGGACGGCTCCTGGGTGGAAGGGGCGCAGCCTGCCTGGTACGACCTGACCCTGGCGCAGGCCCAAACCTACGATGTTGGCCGCATCCGCCCCGGCACCTCATATGCCGAGCGGTTCGCCAGCCAACAGCCCATCGACGGAACGCGCGTCCCGACCTTGGCCGCGCTTTTCGATCTGGTCCGGGCGCGCGGGGATGAAAAGGTCCGCTTCAATATCGAAACGAAGATCGATCCGACGCCGCCGGGCGACACGGTCGACCCCGATCGTTTCGCCCGCCTGCTGGTTGATGCCGTGCAGCAGGCCGGCCTGTCGGATCGCGTGACCATCCAGAGCTTTGACTGGCGCACATTGCAGGGGGTGCGCGACATCGCCCCCGGCATCCGCACCGCCTATCTGACCATCGTCACCCCTGAAGAGGGCAATGTCAGCCTGGAGGGAACCAGCCCCTGGACGGCCGGCTTCGACCCTGTTCGCTATGGCGGCAGCCTGCCGGCGGCGATTCGGGCGGCCGGCGGCACCATCTGGTCGCCTTATTATCCCAACCTGACGCCGAAGATGGTGAAGGAGGCGCAGGGGATGGGCCTGCAGGTCGTGCCATGGACGGTGAACGGGGAGGCCGAGATGCGGCAACTGGTTGAGTGGGGAGTCGACGGGTTGATCACCGACGACCCGGCCTTGGCAAGGCATGTGCTGGGGCGCTGAGGCTTGCTGCATCCCGCGGAAGCGGTTTCAGAAGCCGCGTGCTGGGTCCCCGGCGGGGCGTTGCAGCCAGTTGCCGGCCGGATAGGCACAGGCCCCGTCCACGACATGCACCGCGTAGGCATGGCGAGACAGGTCGGACCGGTTGGGTCCGGACAGGTGCGGCAGCAACCCATGCAGCAGGATCAGCGTGCCGCGGGCCGCTTCCAGCGGCACATAGCCGTTTTCCGGGGTGCAGTCGGGCCAGGTCCGGTCATCCAGTACCGTCATCCCGACCCCGCCATCGGCCGTCCGGCTGAAACGTTTCCGCAGCCCGTCGCGATGGCCGCCGGGCCGGGCCCACATGCAGCCATTCTCCAGGGTCGCGTCCTGTATCGCGAACCAAAGGCCGACGACGCTCATGGGCTCGGTATAGAGAAAGGTGCTGTCCTGGTGACACACGACCTCGCCACCGATGCGGGGCTGTTTGAAGATATACATGGACTGCATCAGCAGCGGTTGCGACAGGCCGATGTCGCGCATGATCACACTCAGGCGCGCATCCCGGGAAAAACGGTCGAAAAGGGCGTCCCGGTCATGCAGGGCATGGCCGATCTTGTTGATCGACAGATGCTTGTCCTGGCGCAGCCGCCCTTCGGCATCGAATGCCTCCTCCTCGAAGAAGAAGCGGATATCGTCGCCGGAGGACAGGAAATAGTCGTCGGACGTCTTCTGCTGGTCGACCGTGGAGAAGATGGAGGCGTGCGCGTCGGCATCGAACCCGTCCACCAGCGTCGCTGCCCGTGCCATCAGCGCATCACAATCCGCCGCCGATGCGAATCCGGGCAGCATGAGGAAACCATCTCGGTGATAGGCGGCGATCTGGTCGGGCGAAAGACAGGACATCGGCGGACGGGCCACGGGCTGGAAATGACCCGCAATCCTAGTCCCGCCGGTCGCTGCTTGAAAAGGGGCGGGAGCGCGGGTCATTGTCCCAGGGCGCGGGCCCGCAGGAAATGGTCGGCCAGCACGACGGCCATCATCGCCTCGCCCACGGGCACGGCGCGGATACCGACGCAGGGATCGTGTCGTCCCCGGGTCAGGACCTCCGTCTCCTGTCCTTCCAAATCCACCGTCTGCCGTGGTGTCAGGATGGAACTGGTCGGTTTCACCGCGAAACGGACGATAATATCCTGCCCCGTGGAGATACCGCCCAGGATGCCACCGGCATTGTTGGACAGGAAGACCGGCTTGCCGTCCGGGCCGGCGCGCATCTGATCGGCATTTTCTTCCCCGGTCAGGCAGGCCGCGTCGAAACCGGCACCGATCTCCACGCCCTTGACGGCGTTGATGCTCATCATGGCGCAAGCCAGGTCACTGTCGAGCTTGTCGTAAAGTGGTTCCCCCCAGCCGGCGGGCACGCCGGAGGCCACCACCTCGATCACGGCGCCGACCGAGGAACCGGCCTTGCGCACTACATCCAGATAGTCGGCCCAGGCCGCCGCGGTATCCGCGTCGGGGCAGAAGAAGGGGTTCCGGTCGACCTCTGCCCAGTCCCAGCGGGACCGGTCGATCTTGTGTGGTCCCATCTGCACCATGGCGGCGCGGATGGTGACGGGGCCGCCCGGCACGGTTTCCAGCACGCGCCTCGCCACGGCACCGGCCGCCACGCGGCTGGCGGTTTCCCGGGCCGATGACCGGCCGCCGCCGCGATAGTCGCGGATGCCGTACTTCGCCTGATAGGTGTAGTCGGCATGGCCGGGGCGGAACTTGTCCTTGATATCCCCGTAATCCTTCGACCGCTGGTCCTCATTCTCGATGAACAGCATGACCGGCGTGCCGGTCGTCCGCCCCTCAAACGTGCCAGACTTGATTTGCACCCGGTCCGGCTCGCGCCGCTGGGTGACATACTTGTTCTGTCCGGGCTTGCGCTTGTCCAGGAAGCCCTGGATGAAAGCCTCGTCCAGGGCAAGGCGCGACGGCACCCCGTCCACGATACAGCCGATGGCAGGGCCATGGCTTTCGCCGAAGGTGGTGAACCGGAACAGGGTGCCGAAGCTGTTGCCCGCCATTTACGCTCAGCCCTCGCCCATGCCGGCCAGCAGCTTGCCCGTCTCCACGGCGGCATCCACCTGCACCATGCCGACCGTGTGATAGCCGCTGTCGACATGCAGGTTTTCACCCGTCACACCGCTGCCCAGGTCGGACAGCAGGAACAGGCCGGCATTGCCGACCTCGTTGATGGTGACGTTGCGGCGCAGCGGCGCGTTCAACTCGTTCCATTTCAGGATATAGCGGAAATCGCCGATGCCACTGGCAGCCAGCGTCTTGATGGGGCCGGCAGAGATGGAATTGACGCGGATGCCCTGCGGCCCCAGATCGTTGGCCAGATACTTGACGCTGGCTTCCAGGGCGGCCTTGGCCACGCCCATGACATTATAATGCGGCATGACCTTTTCCGCCCCATAGTAGGAGAGCGTCAGCAGGCTGCCGCCTTCCTTCATCAAGGGCACGGCGCGCTGGGAAACGGCGGTGAAGGAATAGCAGGAGATGTCCAGGCTTTTCAGGAAATTGGCGCGGCTGGTATTGAGATAGAGGCCGTCCAGTTCGTTCTTGTCGGAAAAGGCGATGGCATGAACCACGAAGTCCAGGCCGCCCCACTTCTCGGCGATCGTCGCAAAGGCCGCATCGATGCTGGCCTCGTCCGTCACGTCGCAGGGCAGCAGGATATCGGAACCGGCCTGCTCGGCCAGCGGCTTCACGCGCTTCAGCAACGCATCGCCCTGATAGGTGAAAGCCAGTTGCGCCCCATGCTGGGCTGCGACCTGCGCGATGCCCCAGGCGATGGAACGGTCGTTGGCGACACCCATGATAAGGCCGCGCTTGCCGGCCATCAGGCCGTTCTGCACCGGGCTGCTGCTTTGGGTCGGGGCGCTGTTCGTCATTTGCTTCTCTCCGCCATGGCCGGTCGGCCATAATTGGCGGGCATCCTACACGAACGGAAATGAGGGTCAAACGCATGCGGGGCGGGGCAGGGTTTTCGGACTGGGTGAAGCGGGGCGTGCCCCGGCCGGTGCGCGACGGGGGAACCATCCTCATGCATGCCGCACGGCGGTTCGTGCGTGACAACGGCTTCAACGCCGCCAGTTCGCTCACCTACACGACGCTGCTGGCGCTGGTTCCTCTGCTGACCGTCATCTTTGCCATCTTCACGGCCTTTCCGGCCTTCCGGCGACTGCGCCAGCAGGCGGAGGACATGCTTTTCCAAAGTCTGGTGCCGCAGGTGGGTGACCAGATCCAGTCCTATGCGGCGGAGTTCGTCACCAAGGCGGGGGCCTTGACCGGATTCGGGGTCATCGGTCTGTCGGTGACGGCGATCCTGCTGTTCTTCTCCATCGAAGGGGCCCTGAATGCCATCTGGCGGGCGGTGGAACCGCGTCCCATGCTGACGCGGCTGCTGTCCTTCTGGGCGGTTCTGACCATGACGCCGCTGCTGCTGGGGGCCAGCCTGTCGCTGGGTATCGGCGCGATGGCCCAGGTCAAGGCGGACAGCGCCCCGGGCCTGGCCATGCTGCTGTCGCTGATCCCGTTCATCTGCGAGGCGGCGGCCTTCACCTTGATGTATGTGGCCATCCCCAACCGCGAGGTTGCCTGGAAGGACGCGCTGGCGGGCGGCGTCGTCGCCGCCCTGGCAACGGAGCTGGCCAAGACTGGATTCGCCTTCTATCTGGCCCTGTTCCCCACTTATGAGGCGATCTACGGGGCCTTGTCGGTCATCCCGATCTTCCTTCTCTGGCTTTACACCTTGTGGTCGGTCGTGCTGTTCGGTGCGGAGCTGACGGCATCGCTGCCTGAATGGCGGTCCGGGCGCCTGCACGGTGATATCGACGGAATCGGGGACCGATTGCCGCCGGCGCAGCGCTTCGTTGTGGCGCTGGGGGTCATCGACGTGCTGCATCAGGCCAGCAGCCACGGCCTGGGCCTGCGGCGTGAGGGAATCGCCCGGCGCGTGCCGGTGGGGGCATCGGTCATCGACAATATGCTGGAAACCCTGCGTGGGGTCCGCTGGGTGGAGCGCACGTCCCGCGGTGCTTGGGTCCTAAGCCGGGACATCCACAGGTTGACCCTGTGTGACCTGCACCATGCCCTGGACCTTGCGATTCGCGGTGATCTGGAGATCGTGGGCCGTTTTTCGCCCGCTTGGCTACCCGCGGTGGCCGGTATGATCGAAAATGCCGAACAGGCGACCCGCGATCATCTGAATGTTACAATAGCAACAATTCTTGCGTCGCAAAATGATCGGGAAGGGGCGTGACGCCCTCTGAATGGCGGATACAAAGGTGTTACACGCCTGCACCGCCCGCCCCCCCGCCGATCCGGGGGTGTTCCGCGGATTCCCCGCGCTGCGGACGGTATCAGTGCAAAGATGCAACGGTGGCGGCAATGTTGAGTCACCATTGTGAAACACCTATTGCAAGCGCGAGAGATTAGATTGTTATTTGCGGGCAGCAGCTATGCGGCTCGTCCGGCCTACTGGCTTCCAGGAAAGGGCAGGGGCGGGTGGCTTCGGCGCTGATCAGTGTCCGGAGCCTGGGGCAACCCCATCGGTGTCCATCAAAGGGCACCAGGAAAAGGGAAAGAGATAGATGAAGCAGTCCGTATATTCCGCGCGATCGATCCGCAGCTTCCTGATGGCTGGCGCTGCGGTCGGCGCCGCCATGACCGCCGTCCCGGCGTTCGCCCAGGATCAGACCCAGATCGAAGAAATCGTGGTGACCGGTTCGCGCATCGCGCGCGCCGATTACATGGCGAACAGCCCGATCACCACCGTCAGCGCCGAGGCTTTTGCGAACACCGGTTCGCTGACGCCGGAAGCCCTGCTGAACCAGCTGCCGCAGGTGGTGCCCGACGTGACGACCACGTCGAACAACCCCTCGGCCGGTGGTCAGGCCCGCGTCAACCTGCGCGGCCTTGGTGCCAACCGTAACCTGGTGCTGGTCAACGGCCGCCGTCCGACCCCGTCGGGCGCTGCCGGTATCGTCGACGTGAACACCATCCCGTCCGCTCTGGTGGAGCGCGTGGAAGTGGTGTCCGGCGGTGCGTCCGCCGTGTACGGCGCCGACGCCGTCGCCGGTGTTGTCAACTTCATCCTGAAGCGCGACTTCGAGGGTGCCGAGGCCGATGCCCAGTACGGCATCTCCGATCGTGGCGACGCCGAGGAATATTCCGGCACGCTGACCGTGGGCGGCAACTTCGCCGATGGCCGTGGCAACGTGGCCGTTTCGGTCAACTACGCCAAGCGCGCGCAGATGGGCAAGGGCGCCCGTTCCTATTCCGCCCAGGCCACCAGCACGACGTCGTTCTTCCCGATGTCGACCTATGTGCCGATCGGCACGAACGCGCCGACGCAGGCCGCGGTCGATGCGCTGTTCGGTTCCTATGGCGTCGGCGCCGGTCTGGTGTCCCGCACCGGCACCTTCGCTTTCAACACGGACAAGAGCCTGTTCGCCGTCGGTAATTCCAGCGCGGCGTTCGACGTGCAGAACTACCGTGGTGAGATCGACGACACCGTCGCGCAGAACTTCTTCCCCGACTTCTACAGCTTCAACTTCGAGCCGCAGAACAACCTGATCCTGCCGCTGGAGCGTATGTCGGTCAATTCCGTCGCCCATTACAAGCTGACGGACGCGATCGAGGTCTATGCCCAGACCAGCTTCACGAACTACAATGCGACGACGGCCCTGGCTTCCAGCCCGGCGCCGACGACCAGCAACATCACCAACCCGGCCGCTGGCGCGTTCTTCACCGTTCCGGTGACCAACCCGTTCCTGTCGGCCGACCTGCGTGCCCTGCTGGCCTCTCGTACGGGTGACTCGCCGGTCCTCCCCGGTTCCGGCGCGGACGAAGACTTCCTGATGCGTACGCGCTTCACGGGTCTCGGGCCTCGCGTTTCCACCTATTCCAACAATGTCTATCAGGTTCTGGGCGGCTTCCGCGGCCAGCTTGAGAATGGTTGGAACTGGGATATCTACGGCGCCCATGGCCGTGTCGACCTGACCGAGCGTCAGGATGGCAACGCTTCGGTGACCGCCGTTGAGCGTCTGCTGGATGCCGCCGATGGTGGTGCCTCGCTGTGCGCCGGCGGCCTGGACATCTTCGGCTCGCAGAACATCTCCGACGAATGCGCCGCCTATATCGGCGTGACGGCGAAGAACACCACCACCATCAAGCATGACGTGGCCGAATTCACCCTGTCAGGCGACTTCGACGACATGTTCACGCTGCCGGCCGGTTCCGTCGGCTTCGCGGTTGGTGGTCTGTATTGGAAGCAGAGCTACGAGTTCGTTCCCGACTCGGTGCTGGCGACCGGCGACGTTGCCGGCTTCAATGCCCAGCAGCCGCTGGCCGGTTCGGTGGACAACAAGGATCTCTACGCTGAAATCCTGATCCCGATCCTGTCCGACCTGCCGGGCGTCCAGGCCTTCAACATCACCGGTGGTTATCGTTACTCCGATCACTCCGCTGCGAACACCTTCAGCAGCTACAAGATCGAGAGTGACTGGACCATCATCGATCAGCTCCGCCTGCGCGGTGGTTATCAGCGCGCTGTCCGCGCGCCGAACATCAACGAGCTGTACCAGCCGCAGAACGACGACAACCCGCAGGGTAACGATCCCTGCGATATCGGCAGCGCGGCCCGTACCGGCCCGAACGCCGCCCAGGTCCGTCAGCTCTGCCAGGCAACCGGTATTGCTTCGGCGGTGATCGACAGCTACACGCAGATGAACTCCCAGTACTCGGCGCTGACCGGTGGTAACCCGAACCTGTCGGAAGAAACCGCCGACACGTTCACGATCGGCGCCGTCATCACCTCGCCGTTCGACTCGCCGGCCTTCGATCGTTTCTCGCTGTCGGTCGACTATTACAACATCAAGATCAAGGACGCGATCGGCTCCATCGACGCGCCGACGACCGTCAACCGCTGCTATGACCCGGCTTACAACCCGGACTTCTCGGCCTCCAACCCGTACTGCACGGCCTTCGTTCGTGACGCCACCGGCGCCCCCGACGAGATCCAGCAGTTCGTTCGCAACCTGTCGACCATCAAGACGGCCGGCGTTGACGTTCAGGTCGATTATGGCTTCGAACTGCCGAACGACGCGGGTGACCTGAGCTTCAACATGCTCGTGTCGTGGCTCGACAAGTTTGACGAGCAGATCGCGCCGGGCGACGCCTTCGAGCGTTATGCCGGCTCCATCGGTGACGAAATCGGCGACGCCCTGCCGGAATGGAAGGGCACGCTGATGACGACCTACAGCCAGGAGAGCTATGCGGTCTCCCTGCGTACCCGGTACATCCACAAGATGGACCACAAGTACAACCGCAACGGTGTCGATCCGACGGGTTCGGAGCCGGGCGTGAAGGCCACCTGGTACTTCGATCTGCTGGGTCGTCTGCAGGTCACCGACGGCGTCACCCTGCGCGCCGGCGTGAACAACCTGTTCGACCAGCAGCCGCGCCTGTATCCGAGCAACGTGCAGGCCGGTACCGATCCGTCGGTCTATGACGTTGTCGGCCGCCGCTTCTTCGTCGGCATGAACGCCCGGTTCTAATCGCGAAGACGGTACCGGTTCGCGGGATCGGGGGATGGTGGCTTCGGCCATCATCTTCCGGCCCGGCGATCCTTGCAGGTCCGAAGGCGCAAGCTGGACGGCCGGCATGACGAATTGAAAACGGCCCCGTTTCTGCGGGGCCGTTTTTTTATTTGCGGGCTTTCGGTTTGGCTGTCCGCCCCGCCGATGGCGGGTGTCAGGACGGGGCGAGGTCGAAGGCGATCGTGGTCCTGTATTCCGGACCCGAAAACGGGTTGGTCCCATGCCAGAAATAGGAAGGGAACAGGACCAGCAATCCTTCGTCGGGCTGGATGGTTCGGGCGGGCGTACGCAGACCGGGCAGAAACGGTGGCACGCCGAACCGCAACCAGCCTTCCTGCCGCGACTGGTCACGGCAGGAAGGCGGCACCTCTATATAATAGACGCCGCTGATCCAGCCCGCCGGATGGATATGGTCGGTATGGAAACCCTGATCATGCAGACGGGACGACCATGAACCCACGAAGGAGAGATCCGCCCGCCTGAGATCGGCCCGCCCTGGCCGTGACAGGAATGGATGACCATCCTCCGCTGGCAGAACCGCTTGATAATCTTTCACGGCCTGCGTGATCATCTGCTGCAACTGACGCAGCGCCAGGGGCTGATCCTGCCGGTCGAACAGGTTCTCCGATGTCTGGGTGCCGTGCCGCAGGGTCTGGTCGATCGGGGCGAGGCTGGTTGTCCGGTGAAGCGCGTCCAGTGTTTCCAGCAGGGTGCGGTTGAAATCCGGCATCGAGCCGTGCCCGTCCGGGACCGGCAACCGGATGGGGCGCACGAACCGGTCATAGTCGTTCAGCACGTTCAGGGCCGCATGGTCGCCCAGCAGGCCGAGAGCCAGCCCGCGCATGGCCAGTGCCGTCTGATCGCTGCCATCCAGGCCGAGGGCGCGGGAGGTGGCGGGCAGGGCGGTATCAGGCTGGCCAAGCCGTAACGCTGCCTCTGCCAGACCGTTCAGGGGGGCGCCCGATCCGGGGTCCAGGGCGGTCGCACGGTCAAAGGCCGTCAAGGCCTCCGCGGGCCGCTGGAGCCGTAGCATCAGGTTGCCGAAGGCGGTGAAGACCGCGGCCCGGTCGGGTGCCTTTCCCATCAGGGACCGGAATTCCGCTTCCGCCTCATCGTGGTGCCCGAACTCGGCCAGCGCTTCGGCAATCAGCAGCATGGCATCTGGGGAATCCGGCATCTGCTGACGCAACAACTCGTAGGAGGCCAGAACCTCCTCCGTCCGCCCCGTGCGCCAGAGCAGCTTGGACAGGTTCGTATGAATGTCCCTGTCCAGGATATTCAGCGTCAAGGCATGGCGATAGGCATGGATGGCCTCGTCGGGGCGGTTGAGGGCGGACAGGCAGTTGCCCAGGTTCAACCAGCTTTCCCAGTGCCGTGGGTCCTGGGCCAGCGACTGGCGGTAATGGGTTTCGGCGTCATGGAACCGGCCCCGATGTTTCAGGACCAGTCCCAGATTCATATGCGCACGGGCCGAGTGGGGCAGCAGCTGCAGGGCGCGGCGCAGACTGGCCTCAGCGTCGTCAAGACGCTTCAACTGCAACAGCGTCACACCGCGATTGACCAATGCCGGCACATGATCGGGTGTCAGCGCCAGGGCCCGATCCAGGCTGGCCAACGCATCCGGATGGCGGCCCAGCATGCCCAAAGCCTTGGCGCGGTTGAACCAGGCATCGCGATAATCGGCCCGGATGCGGACCGCCCGGTCATATTCAGCCAGCGCCCCCGCCGCATCGCCACGGTCCAGCAGGAGATTGCCGAGATTGTTATGCACATGCGGCTGGTTGGCGGCGGCCGCGATCGACCGGCGCATCCAGTCCTCTGCTTCCGCCGGACGGCCTGCGGCCTTGGCGGTCAGGCCCAGAAGCTGCAGCGCATCGGGGTGCGAGGGGTGCAGCCGCAGAACGGCCTTGAAGCAATCCGCCGCCACGGATAGCTGTCCGGCCCGGTGTGCCGCCATGCCCTGCTGGATCAGCCGCATGATGTCGGCCTGACGATTATTCTGGATCGGTGGCCGTGTCACGGGGGGCGTTCCTTCCTGCCGGTCAGGTCGCGTCCCGCAGCCAGCCCGTGATCCCGTAGCGCCCGGCGGCGGCGAACGGGGTCACATAGCTGACATGGTGCCAACTGGGCACATAGAACAGGTTGAGGGTGTTATAGGCCGGCATGAAGCCGTCGATGACATTGCCGTCATCGTCGGTGAATTCCAGGATGCCGCCCCATTCGGTCCGCCAGACGGGCGTCATGTTGAGCACATAGGCCATCCGCCGGCCCTTGGTCCGATAATCGCCATCGGTATGGCGGGCCAGGAAATGACCGTTGCGGAACAGGGTCGCCTGCGCATCGGTCATGGCGATGCTGTCCACGCCGGAGATTTCGCGGATGAAATCCAGGAATTCCGGACTGTTGAAGAATTCCACGAACCGGAACACATAAAGATCGGGCGCGATCTTCTTATCCAGCAGGTCCCAGATCGGGTAATTCTCGTATAAGGACTGGTATCCGTCCCGGGCCCTGTCGATGACAAACTGTGTCAGCCATTGATGGTGGGCTGGCGTCATGGCCGCCACCTGGGTGGGGTGCAGGGCATGAACCTTCTGGTCCCCCTCGCTGAAGATCGTATTCCAGGGCACCTGTTTGCTGAGGCATTCGTAAAGGGCGTCTGCAACGGGCTTCGGGAAGATGTTCTTCACCTGCGCACGCCGGCCGGCCTGCAACGCCCGGCCGATCGCCGGCCGGTCCAGGGAGGGGTTCAGGTGGATCGCTGGATGTTTCTGACTGTTCATGGAAAGCGAAACCTGCAAAGGGACGGGGCGTGGCGGGGGCGGCCGGGTCAGCCCGGCACGGCCATATGGCCCAGTTCCGCCACCACCTGCTCATAGGTTGCCCGTTTGAAGGGCACAATGAGCCGTGTCAATTCGTTGATCGGCACCCATTGCCAGGCGTCGAATTCCGGATGCTGTGTGGCGATGTCGATATCGGCATCGCTGCCCGTGAACCGGCAGGCCACCCATTTCTGTGTCTGGCCGCGATAGCGGCCGCCCCACACCTTGCCGACCAGATGCGGCGGCAGGTCATAGGAAAGCCATTGCGTGCTTTCGGCCAGAATTTCCGCCTTGGCCGTGCCGATTTCCTCCTCCAGTTCGCGCAGGGCGGCCATGGCCGGTGTTTCCCCGTCGTCGATGCCGCCCTGGGGCATTTGCCAGGCGCCAGGGGTGTCGGTGCGTTTGGCGACGAAGATATGGCCATCGCGATTGATCAGCATGATGCCGACGCAGGGGCGATAGGGAAGGCTGGCGGGATCGGTCTTGTGTTTGGACATGGCGGGATGTTTTCCGGATCGCGGTGCTTTATCGTTGCTACCGTGAGCCTAGCGCAGCCAAGCCCCCCGCGTCACCTGCCGCAATGCCAACGGGACAGGGGGTGGTCGGCGTCAGTCGATCCGGGCCCGCCGCAGTTCGGGCGCCGATCGCGCCTTGCCGTCCAATATGGCGCCGCGCAGGTCGGCGGCGGCGAAATTGGCGTTGGTGAAGCTTGCACCCTCCAGACGGGCCTTGCGCATGACCGCGCCACGGGCATCGGTCCCCGCCAGGTTGGCTTCCCGCAGGTCCGCCGGCCAGTCGCGGTCCAGTGACTTTCCGTCTGCGTCGCGCAGCGGGACGGGACCAAACTGCGTATCCAGCAGGCTTGCCTCCCGCAGGTCGGCCCGGAAGAGGTTGGCCCCGTCGAATACGGCGTCGCGCAGTTCCGCCCCGCGAAAGCTGGAACCGGTGAGCTTTGCCATGCGCCACACCGATTCCCTCAGATTGGCCTTGTCGAACCGGGCATAGGTCAGTTCGGCGCCCGACAGGTCACAGCCCGTCAGGTCGGCCCCGGACAGGTCGGGCTTCAGCATCACCATGCGCTGGCCTTCCCGCCCATTGGTGATGACCCAGCGCTGGTGCTCCGCGATGGCATCGCGCAGGAGGGCGGACAGCTTGCCGCGATCGGCGCTGAAACGTGCGCCGTCGGTGTAGGCCGCCTTGAAGTTGGCGTCGGTGGGGCAGACATTGCGCAGCCGGGCATCGCGCAGGTCGGCGCGGGCGAAATTGGCACCGGCAACCTGGGCATTGTCCAGGATGGCGCCTTTCATTTTTGCTTCGGTGAAATTGCTTCCCCGCAGATCGGCGCCTGACAGGTTGGCCGCGAACAGATGCGCGCCGGCCAGGTCGGCGCCAGCCAAGTTGACATTGCGCATGTCGGCCCCCGACAGGTCGGCCCCGGCCAGTGAGGCATTGGCCATATCGGCATTGCTCAGGTTGGCCGTCTGGATGACCTTCTGCTGGACCTTGCCGACCCAGATGACAAGCTGACCCTGGCGCAGGTCGGCACGGTCGAACCGGCTCTGTCGCAGATTGGCGCCGGCCAGGTTGATCCCGCGCAGGTCGGCGGAGACCAGGCTGGCGCTTTCCATATCGGCCCTGGCCAGGTTGGCGCCGAACAGGTCGGCCCCATCCAGGAGGGAAGCGCGCAGATGCGCTTCCTCCAGGTTGACCCCGCTCAACAGGGCCGTTCGCATGTCGGCACCATCAAGCTGCCCGCCACGCAGTTCCAGTGACTTCAATTCCAGCCGTCTGCCGCCCGGCCGGCCTTCCAGGTAGCGCTGATGCAGGATCAGCGATTGCCGCAGCGCCTGTTCCGTGGTCACCGACAATTCCAATCCGGCCGACAAATTCACATCATGGAAACCATATTTACTCCCACCGCATCGGGACGGGCGCATCCTTCCACCTGACCCGATGCATAGGGTCTTTGCCGATTCTCGCCCGCGTCGGACCCACCATGGCGATGTTGCACTGCACCACCGCAATGCGGCAGCAATATTGCCCTATTATGGCGGGCCATCCTGCATCAATCGGTCGGGAAAGCGCGGAATCGGGTTCTAAAATAAGTCAGTAGAACTGACCTATTTTGTGGGTTACCGTGATGTTAATCCGGGTCATTATTCGGGCCGTATGTGTCGGCCCGAAAGGGGAGGGTTCCGATGGCTGATGCCGCCCGCGCGCTTGCGACCGTTTCGCTGGACGATAAATACGCCTTGGAGCAGGGGCGTGTCTTCATGACAGGCACCCAGGCTCTGGTGCGGCTGCCCATGCTGCAAAGGCAGCGTGACCAGACCGCGGGCTTGAACACGGCCGGCTTCATTTCCGGTTATCGCGGGTCACCACTGGGTGCCTATGATCAGGCGCTGTGGCAGGCCCGCAAGTTTCTGGGGCGCGGCGGCATCCATTTCCAGCCCGGCGTGAACGAGGAACTGGGCGCCACGGCCGTCTGGGGCAGCCAGCAGGTGAACCTGTGGCGGGGCGCCAAGGTCGATGGCGTGTTCGGCATCTGGTACGGCAAGGGCCCCGGCGTGGACCGGTCCATCGATGCCATCAAGCATGCGAATTTTGCGGGCACCAGCCGGCATGGCGGCGTGCTGGCCTTCGCCGGCGATGATCACAGCTGCAAATCCTCCACCCTGCCGCACCAGTCGGATCAGGCCTTCATCCATGCCTTCATGCCGACCATCAATCCGGCCGGTGTCCAGGAGTTCCTGGATCTGGGCCTGGCGGGCTTCGCCCTGTCGCGCTATGCCGGCGCCTGGGTCGGGTTCACCTGCATCGCCGACACGATCGACACCACGGCCATCGTCGATATCGATCCGCGACGTGTGCAATTGCAGGTGCCGACCGATTTCGAACTGCCGCCCGGCGGCCTGAACATCCGGCTGCATGACACGCCGTTGATCCAGGAAGCCCGGATGATCGATTGGAAGCTGGACGCCGCCCGCGCGTTTGCCCGCGCCAATCGTCTGGACAAGGTGGTGTTCGGCCATGCCGCCCCGCGTCTCGGCCTGATCACCATCGGCAAATCCTATCTGGATGTGCGCCAGGCGCTGGATGAGCTTGAAATCAACGAGGAGATGGCCACGCAGTGGGGTCTGGGCATCTACAAGGTGGCCATGGCCTGGCCGCTGGAGCCGGTGGGCCTGCGCGATTTCGCGCATCCGGCCGAGGAACTGCTGGTCGTGGAGGAAAAGCGTTCCGTCCTGGAAAGCCAGATCAAGGAACAGCTATTTCACTGGGATCGCCGCCCGCGCGTCCTGGGCAAGACCGACGAGATGGGCAAGCCGCTGTTCACGGAGAAGGCGGAACTGAGCCCCGTGGATATCGCCCGCGTGCTGGCGGCCCGCATCCTGGCCTTCGGGCCGAACGAGTATGTGTCGGAGCGCCTGGCCCGTATGGAACACCGGGTGCGGCAGAATACGCCTTCATCCACTGTGGTGCGCACCCCGTTCTTCTGTTCCGGCTGCCCGCACAATACCTCCACCCGCCTGCCCGAGGGCAGCCGTGGTCTGGCCGGCATCGGCTGCCATTACATGGTCACCTGGATGGGCCGCAGCACCGATGTGTTCAGCCAGATGGGCGGCGAGGGCGTGCAGTGGATCGGCCAGTCGAACTTCACCGAGGAAGGGCACGTCTTCGCCAATCTGGGGGACGGCACCTATTTCCATTCCGGCATCCTTGCCGTGCGTGCGGCCGTGTCGGCCAAGGTGAACATCACCTACAAGATTCTTTACAATGACGCGGTCGCGATGACGGGCGGCCAGCCTGTGGACGGCACCCTGTCGGTCTACGACATCGCCCAGCAACTGGATGCGGAGGGCGTGTCGCGCATCGTGGTGGTCAGCGACGGGCCGGAGAAATACGGGCTGGGCCGGGGTCTGCCGCATGGCACCAAGGTGTTCCATCGTGATGAACTGGATCAGGTTCAGCGGGACCTGCGACAGGAGAAGGGCGTCACGGTCCTTATTTATGAACAGACCTGTGCGGCGGAAAAGCGTCGTCGTCGCAAGCGGAACAAGTACCCCGATCCCGCGCGGCGCGTGGTGATCAACGAACTGGTCTGCGAAGGCTGCGGTGATTGTTCGGCCAAGTCATCCTGCCTGTCCGTGGTGCCGGTGGAAACGGAGTTCGGCCGGAAGCGCCAGATCGACCAATCCTCCTGCAACAAGGATTTCTCCTGCCTGAAGGGCTTCTGCCCCAGCTTCGTGACGGTGGAGGGTGGCGCGCTGAAGAAGCCCAAGCCGGCTGCCGTGAAGGGCGAGGATTGGGGAGTGCTGCCGGAGCCGGAGATCAGTCCCCTGGACAAGCCCTGGAACATCCTGGTCACCGGTATCGGCGGGACGGGCGTGGTCACCATCGGCGCCATCCTGGGTATGGCGACCCATCTGGAAGGCCGCGGATTCACCGCCATGGACATGGCGGGCCTGGCCCAGAAGGGCGGTTCGGTGACCAGTCACCTGCGGATCGCTGAACGGCCCGATCAGATCCACGCGAACCGCATTGTCGCCGGCGGGGCTGACCTTGTCCTGGCCTGTGACATCGTGGTGGCCGCCAATGCCGATGCCCTGTCGAAGATGGCGCCCGGCCGCACCCATGCCGTGGTCAATACGGCGGAGACGATGACGGCTGCCTTCATCAGCAATCCGGACGCCACGGTGCCGTCCGCCGGCCTGACGCGCACCATCGCATCCGGCGTGGGCGGTGCCGATGCGGTGTCGGCCATCGATGCCGCACGGATCGCCACGGCGCTGTGCGGTGACAGCATCGCCACCAACATGTTCATGCTGGGCTATGCCTGGCAGAAGGGGCTGGTCCCGACCACCGCCGCGGCGATCGAAAAGGCTATCGAGATGAACGGGGCGGCCGTGAAGATGAATACGGACGCCTTCCGCTGGGGCCGCCGTGCCGCCGTCGATCCGGCCCGCGTCATCGCCGCTGCGACCCCGAAGCCGGACAAGTCGGGTGCCTTCGGCCACCGCCGCGCGTCGGAGACTCTGGCGGAAATGGTGGAACGCCGTGTCGCCTATCTGACCGACTATCAGGATGCCGCCTATGCCGGCCGTTACAAGGCGCTGGTTACCCGCGTGCAGGCCGTGGAAACGGAACGCACGCCGGGTCGCGACGGCCTGTCGCGTGCCGTCGCCCGCTATCTGTTCAAGCTGATGTCCTACAAGGACGAGTACGAGGTGGCACGGCTTTACAGCGACGGCCGTTTCCAGGCGCAGATCGCCGCCCAGTTCGAGGGCGATTACAAGCTGAAATTCCATCTGGCCCCGCCGGCCACCGCCCTGCGTGATCCCGTGACAGGCCACCTGAAGAAGCAGGAATTCGGGCCGGCCATGATGCTGGGTTTCAAGCTGCTGGCGAAGATGAAGGGCTTGCGCGGCGGCAGCCTGGATGTCTTCGGCCGCAACCCGGAACGGGTGATGGAACGTCAGCTCATCACTGACTATATCGCGGTGGTGGAGGAACTGCTGGCCGGCCTGTCCCCCGCCAATGCCCTTCTGGCCGTGGAAATTGCCTCGGTGCCGGAAAATATCCGCGGTTTCGGCCACGTGAAGGATGAGCATCTGGCCAAGGCCAAGGCGGAAGAGGCGGAATTGCTGGCCCGCTGGCGCCGTCCGCTGGCACCCATCAGTGCCGCGGCGGAATGATCCGCCAAACCTGCCCTTGTTTCTCCTGACCGCTGCGCGAAAGCAGGCGGCCAGGAGAAATGGCCCTACAGCCAGCCGCGCCGCTTGAAGTAAAGGAACGGCACGATCACCGACATCACCATCAGCGCCAGGGCCATCGGATAGCCGTAGGGCCAGTCAAGCTCGGGCATGAAGTGGAAATTCATGCCATAGATGCTGGCAACCAGTGTCGGCGGCAGGAAGACCACGGCCGCCACGGAAAAGATCTTCACGATATTGTTCTGTTCGATCCCCACGACTCCCAGCAGCGCATCCAGCTGGAACGCGATGTTGGATGACAGGAAGGCCGTGTAGTCGGCCAGCGATTGCGCGTCCTGGCCCAGCGTCTTCAACCGGGGGCGCAGCCCCTTGTCATTGGCCAGTTCGCGCACGGTGGCGGTGAAGGCGATGATGCGGGTGAGGGTGACCAGGCTTTCCCGTGCCTTGGCCGTCAGGTCGTGGGCGCGGGAAACCCGCTTCAGCAGCAGATGCTGCTGATCGGAATTCAGGTGCCCCTGATGCCCGTCGATCAGTTCCTGCGCCACGGCGGTGACATCGCGCCCTGCACCCTCCAGCACATCGGCGATCCGGTCCAGGATGGCGTCCAACAGGGACAGGAAGGCCGACACGCCGCTGTCCAGCCGCACGCTTTGCCGGGACACCTGATTGTGGAAGCCGTAGAACGGCTTGGGATCATCAAACCGCAGGGTGATCAGCGTCTCCCCCGTCAGGACGAAGGTGATGTCCATCGTTTCCGGCACGGGCGCATCGGCGCGGCACAGGACGGTGGCTGTCATGAAGGCCCCGCCCGCCTCGCGGTAAAGCCGGCTGGACAGTTCGATCTCGCGCATCTCCTCGCGCGTCGGAAGCTCGATCCCGAAGGTCTGCTCGACCAGGCGCCTTTCGGCGGCGCTGGGCGCGTTCAGGTCGATCCAGCAGGATTGCCGCAGCGCGTCCGGCCCCGGCGTGCCGTCCACCGCCTCGTTTCGACCTGCGACCATGCGGTAGGCACGGATCATCGGCCTTCTCCCCCGCAAAGAAAACATCCCGCTCCTCGGGCTTTACTCCTTTCATAGGGCGGGGGAAAGCGAAGTTTCATGCCTTGAACGGCAACTCCGCACTGGTGCGGCGCGATGGTTACAGGTACAGCTTGCGCCCATGAATCCCTTGTTGCGCCTGGCATTGGAGGCGGGGCCGCTGGCCCTGTTCTTCGTCATCAATTCCCGCTATGGCCTGATGGCCGGTACGGGTGTCTTCATGGCCGCCACCAGTGTGGCTTTGGCCGCAAGCTGGCTGCTTGAACGGCGCCTGCCGGTCATGCCGGTGGTCGGCTGCTTCTTCGTGCTGGTCTTTGGCGGCCTGACACTGTGGCTGAACGACGAACTGTTCATCAAGATCAAGCCGACGGTCGTCAATCTGCTGCTGGCAGGTACGCTGTTTGCGGGCCTGATTCTGAAGCGCAACCTGCTGAAGGTGGTGCTGGGGGCCGCGCTGGAGATGACGGAGACGGGCTGGCGTATCCTGACCGTGCGCTGGGCCTGGTTCTTCCTGGCGCTGGCCCTGCTGAACGAGATCGTCTGGCGCAGCTTCGGCACGGAGATGTGGGTGAATTTCAAGGTGTTCGGCATCATGCCGTTGTCCATCGCCTTTTCCCTGGCCCAGATCCCCGTGATCATGAAGCATCAGGTGCAGCCGGCCGAAGGCGACGGCAGCGGGGCCTGAACGCGCATGGCGGCGCAACGCACCATTTACCGTTCAGCGACGCGGGCGCCCTGTTCATTTCACAAGAAATTCAATCGGTAACGGCCGGGTAACGCTGGTTGCGCCGTGCTGCTGCCCGTCGGCATGATCGCCCCGTCACGAATATGATGGGGGTTCAGATGTCGCGTACCATCCGGGGTTCCGGTCTTGCCATGCTGGCCATTGCGGCTATGGGCTTGTTGGGGGCTTGTTCCATCAAGGTCAATGAGGGCGATGCGGAACGGGGGGCCTACAGCACGCCGCGCACGGCAACGGATGTCTGCCGGCGGGAGGTACACCGCAGCTATGGCGACCGATACCGTATTTCCTTCGATCTGCCGGAATTGTCGACGAGCGGCACCCTCCAGACCGTGTACCAGCCCTTCACCATCGTGAGCCGCAAGGACAGTTTCGAGGGTCCGCAGCGGCGTGCCCTGCGCTGCACCCTGGCCGACGGCATCCTGACCCAGGCTGTTCCGGGCTGATCACCGCCTTCAAAACGGTATTTTGTCAGGGAAGGCGGCTGGAACATGACAAAGAAAAAGCCGCCGGGGGTATCCCCGGCGGCTTTGCCTGTCGATACCCGTTGCGTGCCGGTCAGGCGGCGCGGGCGGCCATCAGCTTCTTGATCTCGGCGATGGCCTTGGCCGGGTTCAGACCCTTCGGGCAGGTCTGGGTGCAGTTCATGATCGTATGGCAGCGATAGAGGCGGAACGGATCCTCCAGCGCGTCCAGACGCTCACCCGTCATTTCATCGCGGCTGTCGGCGATGAAGCGATAGGCCTGCAGCAGAACCGCCGGACCCAGATAGCGGTCGCCGTTCCACCAGTAGCTGGGGCACGACGTGGTGCAGCAGAAACACAGGATGCATTCGTAGAGACCATCCAGCTTCTCCCGCTCTTCCGGGCTTTGCAGCCGTTCGCGCGAGGGGGCTGTGCTCTGCGTCTGCAGCCAGGGCTTGATGGAGGCCAGCTGCGCATAGTTCTGGTTCAGGTCGGGGACAAGGTCCTTCACCACCGGCTGGTGTGGCAGCGGGTAGATCTTGACGTCGCCCTTCACCTCGCCGATCGGCTTCAGGCAGGCCAGCGTGTTGCGCCCGTCGATATTCATGGCGCAGGAACCGCAGATGCCCTCGCGACAGGAACGGCGGAAGGTCAGGGTGCTGTCGACATCGTTCTTGATGTGGATCAGCGCGTCCAGAACCATGGGACCGCACTTGTCCAGGTCGATTTCGTACTTGTCTTCCCGCGGGTTCTCGCCGCTGTCGGGATCGTAACGATAAATACGGAAGGTGCGGGTGCGCTTGGCATCCGCAGAAGCCGACTTGACGGTCTTGCCGGGCACGACCTTCGAGTTGGCGGGCAGGGAGAATTCAGCCATGGATGAAGCCCTCTCAGATCGTGACGCTTAGTAGACGCGCTTCTTCGGCGGGAACACTTCCACCTCGTTCGTCAGGGTGTAGAGATGGACCGGGCGATAGTCGATGGTCGGCTTGCCCGTCTCGTCCACCCAGACGGTGGTGTGCTTCATCCAGTTCTCGTCGTCACGCTCGCTGAAATCCTCGCGGGCATGGGCGCCACGGGATTCCTGGCGGTTGGCGCCGGAATTGATGGTGGCGACGGCCTGATACATCAGGTTGTCCAGCTCCAGCGCCTCCACCAGATCGCTGTTCCAGATCATGGAGGTGTCGGTCACCTGCACATCCGGACGCTTGGCCCAGACCTGGCGCATCATCTCCACGCCCTCGTTCAGCACCTCGCCGGTGCGGAAAACGGCGCAGTTGTTCTGCATGATCCGCTGCATCTCCAGACGCAGATGGGCAACGCGCGTGCCGCCCTTGGCGAAGCGGGCCTTGTCCAGACGGGCCAGCGCCTTGTCGGTGCTGTCGTTGGAAATGGTCTTGTGCGGGGCGCCCTTGGTGACGATTTCGGCCGCGCGGATGGCGGCCGAACGGCCGAACACCACAAGGTCGAGCAGCGAGTTGGAACCCAGGCGGTTGGCGCCATGCACCGACACGCAGGCGGCCTCGCCGATGGCCATCAGGCCGGGCACCACCTGATCGGGGTTCTCGGCCGTCGGGCGGATCACCTCGCCGCGATAGTTCGTCGGGATGCCGCCCATGTTGTAATGGACGGTCGGCAGGACCGGGATCGGCTCCTTGGTCACATCCACGCCGGCGAAGACGCGGGCCGACTCGGCGATGCCGGGCAGGCGGGCATGGATGACTTCCGGCGCGAGATGCTCCAGATGCAGATGGATATGGTCCTTGTGTTCGCCGACGCCGCGACCCTCGCGGATCTCGATCGTCATGGACCGGCTGACCACATCGCGGCTGGCCAGGTCCTTGGCGGACGGGGCGTAACGCTCCATGAAGCGCTCGCCGGCGCTGTTGGTCAGGTAACCGCCTTCACCGCGCGCACCTTCGGTGATCAGGCAGCCGGACCCATAGATGCCGGTCGGGTGGAACTGCACGAACTCCATGTCCTGCAAGGGCAGGCCGGCGCGCAGCACCATGCCGCCGCCGTCGCCCGTGCAGGTATGGGCCGAGGTGGCGGAGAAATAGGCGCGGCCATAGCCGCCGGTGGCCAGCACCGTCTGGTGGCCGCGGAAGCGATGGATGGTGCCATCGTCCAGGTTCCAGGCCAGCACGCCCCGGCACACGCCTTCCTCGTCCATCAGCAGGTCGAGGGCGAAATATTCGATGAAGAATTCGGCATGGTGGCGCAGGCTCTGCTGATAGAGCGTATGCAGCATGGCATGGCCGGTACGGTCGGCGGCCGCGCAGGTGCGGTATGCCTGGCCCTTGCCATATTCGGTGGTCATGCCGCCGAAGGCGCGCTGGTAGATCTTGCCCTCGGCCGTGCGGCTGAAGGGCACGCCCTGATGTTCCAGCTCGATGATGGCGGGGATGGCCTCGCGCACCATATATTCGATGGCGTCCTGGTCGCCCAGCCAGTCCGACCCCTTGACGGTGTCGTACATATGGTAGCGCCAGTCGTCATTGCCCATATTGCCAAGGGCGGCCGAGATGCCGCCCTGTGCCGCCACGGTATGGCTGCGGGTGGGGAACACCTTGGTGATGCAGGCGGTCTTCAGCCCCTTTTCGGCCATGCCGAAGGTAGCGCGCAAACCGGCGCCGCCGGCGCCGACGACAACCACGTCATATTCGTGATCGATGATCTTGTAAGCGGTCGCCATGATGTCAGGCTCCGAAAGCGATCTTCAGGACGGCGAAGGACGAGGCCAGGAACAGCACCAGCGCCAGACCCTTGGTCAGCGCGATGGCGGTCAGCTTGGCCAGCTTGCCTTGGATGTAATCCTCGTACACTTCCTGCATGCCATAGGCGGCATGGTGGAAGGTGAAGCCCAGGAACAGCACGGTCAGGATGACCGGATAGGGCTGCTTGAAGGTGGCGATCACCTGTTCATAGGGCGCGCCGACAAGGCAGAGGACCTGGATGACGAAAAGGATGGTCAGCACGGCAAGCCCGGCCGCGCCGATGCGGTAGGCCAGCCAGTGGTGAACGCCCGACTTGGCGGGGCCCAGGCCGCGAGCGCGGCCGATGGGCGAGCGGAAGCTGTTGGTATCGTTGGCCATCTTGTCCCCCGTCAGACCGCGAAAGCCACGACCCAGGTCACCACGGTCGCCACGACGGCACCGCCGATGACCAGCTTGGCGCTGGAATAGGACTGTTCCAGGGACAGCATCCGGCCGCCGTCCCAGATCAGGTGGCGCAGGCCGTTCAGCAGGTGGTACCAGAGCGCCGCCGTCCAGCCGAACATCAGCAACAGGCCGATGGGCGAGGCGATGAAGCCGCTGGCCGTCGCGTAGGCATCCGGGCCGGCGGCGGCGGCGACCAGCCACCAGACCAGCAGCAGCGTGCCAACGGTCAGCCCCACGCCGGTGATGCGGTGGGCGATGGAGGTCAGGGCCGGCAAGGGTAGCCGGTAGACCTGCAGGTGGGGGGACAAGGGCCGTTGCCGTCGGGCCGCAGGCGTGTCGGTCATCTCTCTTTCGTCCTTGGTGTGTGCCGGGGTGGGATCCCGCACCGCTCCCCCGCCAGGGGCGCGACGCCCGGCGGGGTATCCGCCGGCGACTTTTGAGACAAAGAAATCGCCCGAGTGACTTACGCCTAACCCCCGCCTGCGTCAACGCTTCGGCGGTGCGGCAATGGTCGTGTCGGCCCCCCGACCTTGGCATGGCGCCCTTGTTTTTCAGCATGGCAGCATATGACCGGCCCATTTCTTGGCGAGGGAGGCTCCGGGTTCCATGCTTTCACCCGACCGCATCGATGACATCGCCCTGCTGGAAGACCTGGCGATGACCGCCTGGCCGGCACCGCGCCGGATGGTCCACCGCGGCTGGGCGGTCTATTTCGCCGATGGCCATACGGGAAGGGCCAATTCGGCCAATGCCCTGGTGCCGATGGCAGCGATGGATGACGACGGCATCCTGGCCGTGGAACAGGCCTATCGCCGCCAGTCCCTGCCGCCCATGTTCCGCCTGACGCCCCTGTCGCCGCCCGGGTTGCTGGGCCGCCTGCTGCTGCGTGGTTATACCGTGGCCAGCGAGAGCCATGTGCTGTGGCGGGAACTGGCGGGGGACGGGTTTGAACACGCATTCGACAGGGATGTGCATGTTTTGAGCGGTTTTCATCCGGCCTGGCTGGATGCTTACCGCACGATGGTGCCCGTTCCGGATCAGGAGATGCCGGCCCTGACGTCCATCCTGTCGGCCATAACGGCCGATGCCCGTTTCGCCCTGCTGATGCAGGACGGGGTGCCCGTGGCCGCCTGCATGGCCGTGATCGACCGCGGCTGGGCGGGCTTCTTCAAGGTTGCCGGCCGGCCCGACCAGCGGGGCCGGGGATATGGCCGCCGGCTGATGTCGGACATGATGGTCCGGGCCGCGGCCGACGGCGCGACGGGCGCCTATCTTCAGGTGGGCACCGGCAATGCACCGGCCCTGGCCCTTTATCGCCGCCTGGGGTTCCAGGGGCTCTATGATTACGCCTATGCCAGAAAGGGTTGACGGGGCGGGCAGGACGCCGCCCCGTCCCGGGCATCAATCCAGGAAGTACCGGTCGCGCGCCTTCAGGTCGGCATCCAGTTCATAGATGATGGGCTTGCCCGTCGGGATCTCGAACTGCACGATCTCCTCGTCGCCCATGCCCGACAGATACTTGACCAGGCCGCGCAGGCTGTTGCCATGGGCGGCGACCAGCACGCGCTTGCCGGCCTTCACCTGCGGGGCGATGACCTCGGTCCAGTAGGGGACGACGCGGGCCACGCAATCCTTCAGGCTTTCGGTGCGCGGCAACTGATCCTTGGAGAGGTCGGCATAGCGCGGATCGGCGTCGGGCAGCCGCTCGTCATCCTCTGCCAGGACCGGGGGGGCGATGTCGTAGGAGCGGCGCCAGATCTTGACCTGGTCGGCCCCGTGCTTGGCCGCCGTCTCCGTCTTGTTCAGGCCCTGCAGGCCGCCATAATGCCGCTCGTTCAGGCGCCAGTTCTTGTATTGCGGCACCCAGATGCGGTCCATCGCCTCCAGCGCCAGATTGCTGGTCTTGATGGCGCGCTTCAGCAGGGATGTGTGGCAGATGTCGAAATCGAAGCCGGCGGCCTGCAGCTTCACGCCGGCTTCCTTGGCTTCCTCCACCCCCTGCGGCGACAGGTCGACGTCGGTCCAGCCCGTGAACAGGTCTAGCTGGTTCCAGACGCTCTGGCCATGGCGGATCAGGACAAGCTTCGTCATCTCCCACATTCCCTTGCATATCGCCCCGCGCGGGGCGGATTGGTGCCGGCCAGCGTCCTAGCATAGACCGCCGGCCGGCACCAATGTCCGTTCCAGGGGGAACGGATGCCGTCCCCGCCGGGAACAGGGGCGATCCTTCCGGTCAGAAGCCCGCGCGCATGGAAACGCGGATATCGCGGCCGGGCTGCGGCAGCATGTCCTTCAGGAAGGAGGTGCTGTACCGCACCTCCTCGTTCGTCAGGTTGCGGCCCTCCAGCAGCAGGGTAATATCCTGGCTGGGGAAGGGGTGCCAGTCGACCGAGGCGTTGAAGACCGTCGAACTGTCGGTCGGCAACTCAAAGCCGGCTGTTCGCTTCTGCCTGTCCGTCCAGACCATCTCGACATGGGCGGCGATGCTCGACAGTTCCACCCCCAGGCCCGTGCGCAGCGACAGGGCGGGGATGTGGGGCAGGGGCGTATCGTTGGAACGGTCCGTGGCGCGGACATAATCCAGGCCCGCATCCCAGATCACCGCCAGGCTGTCGTTGCGCAGCAGCGTGGCGGCGGCTTCCAGTTCCACGCCCCAGAAACGGGCGTCGGTGGCGGTGAACTGCGCCACCGGCAGGCCGTCATCCTCCGCGCCGGTGAAGCGCTCATAGATGAAATCGCCATAGTCTGTCAGGAACAGGTTGATCGAGCCCGTGACCGGGCCGCCGGACTTCCGGATCGTGGCTTCCACCCCCAGTGCCGTCTCCTTGCCCAGTGTTGGGTCGCCCAGCTCATAGGTGCTGGTGGCCAGATGCGGTCCGTCAGACAGCAATTCCTCTGCGTTCGGGGCGCGTTCGGTCCGTGACAGGCTGATGCCCGTCATCCAGCCATTGCCCAATTGCCGCGAAGCGCCGGCGGAGACGGAGAAGGTCGTGAAGTCGCGGTCGAACCCGATGCTGTCGGCCTTCACCTCCTGCTGCTCCAGGCGGAAGCCACCCTCCAGGGCGAAGGGGGCCAGGTCCAGCCGTTGCAGGGTGAAGACACCCATCTGCACCGTATCGCTGGGCGGCACGAAGGCTTCCTCGCCAATGGCCTCGAAATCGCGCTTGGAAGCCTGCACACCCATGGCCCCGGACAGGTTGCCGAACGCCTTCTGCACGAATTCCAGGCGGCCTTCCCAGCCCGTGTTCAGGAAGCGGGTTCCGACCTCGTCGCCCTCAAACTCCTTGTGTTCGTAATCCGCCCAGCCGAAGCGGATGCGCGTCGTCTGAAACAGGGCGAAGGGCTGGTTGATCTCCCCCATCAGGTCCACGCGGGTCTGGGCCAGGCCGATGCGCACGGGGCCTTCCTCACTATGGTCATGGTCGTGATCATCGTCGTGGTCATGATCATGATCATGATCATGATCGTGGCCGTCGGCGTGGGTGTGGCCGGCGGCGATGCCGTACTTGCTCTTGAAGCGGCTGACACTGACGCCCATGAAGCCCCAATCGGCGATATGGGACAGGCCGGCCGTCGCCCCCTTCTGGGTCAGGTCGCTGTTGGCGACCCGGCCGCGGGCCGGCTCCTCGTTCTCATGCTCGTGATCATGATCATGGTCATGGTCATGGTCATGGTCCTCGGCGGCGCGCAGGGCGCGGGATTCCAGGAAGCCCGGCACCTTGTAATCATTCGTCCGGCGCCAGAATCCATCCAGATGCAGGACGAACGGGCCGCTCAGCTTGGCATCGACCGCTGCCGCCAGCGAGCGCTCGTCGGCATTGCTGCCCAGGCCCAGCCGGACGAAGCCATCCGCACCGTCCTTGGGCTCGGCGATGGGAATGCGTCCGTCCAGGACATTGACGACGCCCCCCATGGCATTGTTGCCATAAAGCAGGGTGGCCGGCCCGCGCAGCACCTCCACCCGCCTGGCCGTGGCCAGATCGAGCGCCGGGGCATGGTCGGGGCTGGTGCTGCTGGCATCGATGCTGCCGATGCCACCGGATAGGATACGGATACGATCACCGCCCTGGCCCCGGATCACGGGGCGTGATGCGCCCGGGCCAAAGGCCGTCTGCGACACGCCCGGCAGACGGTCCAGCGCTTCGCCCAGGGTGGTGGACAATGCGCGGTCCAGGGCTTCGCCGGACAGGGACGAGGCGCCCTGCAGGATATCGAATTGACGTGTACCCATAGGGGAGGCAGTGACGATGATCTCATCCACGCGATCATGCGTACTGGACGCATCCGCCATCTGTTCCTGGGCCATGACCGGTAGGGCCGTGAACATGCCGCCCATCACGGCGGCCAAAGCCATCCCCCGGGCGAACCTGACCTGTCGCATCGCTGAAATCCAATTACGTTATAACATAACAATTGCATAATCCCGGCGATGCGACAGGTCAAGTGCGAGATGATGGCGCAAGGCGGCCTTGCGCCAACCGGGGATTGGCGCCGTGACGGGCGTGGCCACACACTGTTGCGGCGCATCGTGCGCGCATGGATGTCGTGGGTACCGGGGATTTGAGGCACGGTGATCGGATGCGATCACCGGGAAACGGCATCAATCGTGCCGGGCTTGGCTGAAATTGGCGCCTTCCAGTTCGGCACCGTCCAATTTCGCGCCGCGCAGGTCGGCACCGGTGAAATCGGCTCCCTTTGCCACGACCCCGCGCAGATCGGCGTTGCGCAGGTCGGCCCCCTGGAGGCGGGCCCCGGATAGCCGGGTCGCCCAGCGTCTGTCGGGCATGTCAGCGCTGACCAGCGGGGTCAGGTTGGCTCCTTGCAAGAAGGCGCCGCCCAGATGGGCGCGTTCCAGGTTGGCCCCGCGCAGGTCGGCGCCGTCCGCGTGGCTGTCCCGCAGATCGGAACATTCCAGATCGGCCATGACCAGACATGCATTGGTCCAAAGGGACCGGCGCGCCAGCGTGAAGGGGAAGCGGGCCGCGGTCAGATTGTGGCCCCTGAAATCCTGGCCCATCAGGTCGCGGCCACTGAAATCCCCGCGCTTGCCGTTGCGGCCGGCACTCAACACCCATTCCGCATGGGCGGCCAGCAGTACCTCCACCGTTTCCGCCCCGTCGGTGGTGCCGGGCAGCAGCGCGCCTGTGACGCGCAGGTCGGACATGGCGCGGGGGTCCAGGATGGCACCGCGGAAATTCGCCCCCTCGGCCAGGGCGTCGCGCAGGATGGCATCGGTCAGGACTGCACCGGCGAAGTCCGCCTCCTGCAATTGCGCGCCCTGCAGGTTGGCACCGTCCAGGGTGGCACCCCTGAAATTGGCACCGCGCAGGTCGGCGCCGCGCAGGTCGACCTGCCGCATGTTGGCATCGCTGAAATCGGCCTTCAGCGTGATGGCGCCATTCATCTTCGATCCGGTGAAATCGGCGGCATGGGCCAGCACGGCAGCCAGGTTGGGGATGCGGCCATCGAAGGCCTGGGGCAGGGGCTTGCCGCCACGATAGACGGCCAGCACGGCCTCCCGCACGTCGGTGTCACGCAGCTTGGCCTTCGTCAGGTCGGCCCCGCGCAGTGTGATGCCGCGCATGTCGGCCTTCGACAGGTCGGCCTGCTGCAGGTTGGCCATGCGCATGTCGGCAGCGAACAGGTTGGCGCCGGTCAGCCTTGTCTTTACCATCTGTGCCTGATCGAAGCGCGATCCGGTCAGTTCGGCGCTGCGCAGGTCCATGTTGGAAAGGTTGACGCCGCGCAGGTCGCAAAGCACGAAGATGGCTCGCTGGCCGCCGATCCGGCCTTCCATCAGCTTCACATGCTTGCGCAATGCCTCCAGCAGCTCCTCCGGGGAGGGGCGTCGCCATACCGGGTCCGCAGATGCTGGTGCCTTCTCCGCTGTCACAAGCTGTCTTTAGCCCCCGCGCACGTACCCGGTCTGGTGGCGGTCACGCCACCCCTCTACCACTATGCCAGAGGTCTTATGGGTTGCACACCAAAGTATGGGATCGAAAGAGACCTATCCACAGGTTTCCCCGACGGCGGCGGCCCCGTCAGCTCACGAACTTCCTGGCATTGGCAACCATGACTGAATACATGGTGCGGATGAAGTCCGTCGGCCGCAAGCGGCCCATCGGGATATTCTCCGAGGCGTAGGTGACCAGTTCGTCCGGCGGTTTCACCGGCACGACCTCCAGCCCCGCCCGGCGCAGGCCTTCCACCACGGATTTGGCCTGCTTGATATAATCTTCGTTGAAGAAGGTCTTGTCCGCATCCTTGATGGATTTGGCGATGATCTCCACGATCGGTTGCGGCACGGGCCTGTTCCCCAAGATGACGGCGGCTGAAGGTCGATTGCGAAGGCGTTTTAGACGCGGACGCCGGCCCGGCGCAATTCCGGTTCCAGCCGCCCGGCCACGAACAGGAAGAACATGCGATAGTCCGCGATCAGCGACCAGAGCGGGTAGGTGAAGGTGGCCGGCTTGTTGTGTTCCACCAGGGCATGCGACAGCCAGGCAAAGAAATAACCCGACAAGGGCATGCCCAGCAGATAGAGCGGTTGCATGGTGGCGCCGAACAGCACAAGGAAACCCAGTGCGATCGCGCTGCCGACGTAATGAAAGGCACGGGTCACGGGTTTGGAATGTTCACGCAGATAGAAGGGCCAGAATGCTTCGAAGGTCTGGTATTCTCGCTGTGCCATGGGTGCATTCCTCCTGCCACGTGGGCGCTGGGGACATTTTCTTGCCATCTTGATGCCCAACGAATAAGTCAGGTTGTTCACCGGGGCTTGTCAAGCCGCAACGAAGTTGCGCCGCCCCCTTCCTTCTCACATCGAATCGAGGACCGGTAAAATGGGTTACAAGGTCGCTGTCGTTGGCGCCACGGGCAATGTCGGCCGGGAGATGCTGCAGACGCTGGCCGACCGAAAATTCCCGGTGTCGGAGGTCGTGGCGCTTGCGTCGGAACGGTCTGCCGGCCAGCAGGTTTCGTTCGGCGAGGACCAGGTGCTGAAGGTGCAGGACCTGGCCCGTTTCGATTTCTCCGGCACGGATTTCGTGCTGTCTTCGCCTGGTGCCAAGATATCGGCTCAGTTCGCGCCACGCGCCGCGGAAGCCGGTGCCTGCGTGATCGACAATACCAGCCATTTCCGTATGGACCCCGATGTGCCGCTGGTCGTGCCGGAGGTCAATCCGCACCATCTGGCCGGCTGGCGCAAGAAGGGCATCATCGCCAATCCCAACTGTTCCACCATCCAGATGGTCATGGCGCTGAAGCCGCTGCATGATCTGGCCAAGATCCGCCGCGTGGTCGTTTCCACCTATCAGTCGGTGTCCGGCGGCGGCAAGGAGGCGATGGACGAGTTGTTCACGCAGACCCGCGCCATCTATGTGAACGACCCGGTGGAAAAGAAGAAGTTCACCAAGCAGATCGCCTTCAACGTCATCCCGCACATCGATGTGTTCATGGATGACGGCATGACGAAGGAGGAATGGAAGATGGTGGTGGAGACCAAGAAGATCCTCGACCCTTCCATCAAGGTCACCGCCACCGCCGTGCGTGTGCCCGTGTTCATCGGCCATTCCGAAGCGCTCAATATCGAGTTCGAGCGCCCCGTCACGGCTGACGAGGCCCGCAGGGCCCTGCGGGCGGCGCCCGGCATCTCCGTCGTCGATCACCGTGCGGACGAGGGGTATGTCACCCCGGTCGAGGTGGCGGGCGAGGACAATGTCTATGTCAGCCGCATCCGGGAGGATGCGACGATCGAAAATGGCCTGAACCTGTGGGTCGTGGCGGACAATCTGCGCAAGGGTGCGGCTCTCAACGCCGTGCAGATCGCCGAGGCGATGATCCGCGACGGCCATATCGGCCCGGCGGACTGACCCGCAGATCAAATCACGAACGGCAATCTGGCGCCGGCCTCTCCGTGGGGCCGGCGCTTTTTCTTGACCGCGCGGCCGACATGCCGGCCTGTTCTGTCAGAAAGCCACGGACCCTGGTTCGGGTGCGGCGGTCATTTCAGCCCGACGGTCAGGTCGCAGATGGTGGAGCCGACGCCGCGGTTGAAGAACCGGATGACCATGCCGCCCGCGTCGCGCACGGTCAGCACCTCGCTCTGCCCCGCGCCCAGCGAAAGCTGGCGGCCCGTGGCGGCCAGGGTGCTTTCGGTGATGGAATATTCCAGCGTGCAACGCTTGTTGCCAAGGTTCTGGAACGTCACATCGCCGGGGCCGGGGATCTTGAATTCAAAGCTCTTGCCCTGGGTGAAATCAACCCGGCCATGGCAGGGATTGTCCCGCTGCACCTCGCAGCCGAATTCGCCCTGCGGCTCCCGCAGGGGCGCCTGTGCCGCCGCCGGGGAGATGGGGGCCAAGCCGGCCAGCAGCAGCAGGGCAGTGGTCATCGCGAGGGGATGGCGGGGCATGGGTCATACACTCCTGCAAAGGCACTTGTTTCAATAGACCTGCCGGCACGGACCGGGCAAGGCCGAAACCTTCACGGATGTCAGCCGACCCGACAGGCGCCATAAAGCGTTCCCGGTGTCACAAGCTGGTCCTGCGCGGCGACGATCTGCAATTCGCGCTGCCCGCTGTCGCGGGTGGCCTGGAACACGGCATAGATCGCCGATGCCGCATGCGACAAAGCGGTCGCACCGTCCCCGTCCGTGGCCAGGAAGCGGGCCAGGAACAGGGCGGCCACACAATCGCCGGCCCCGTTGGGCAGGGGTGAAAGCTCCAGCCGGGGCGTGGCCACCAGCCAGGCCCCGTCCGGACCGTCCAGCAGCATCTCGATGCTGTTGTCGGGCGCGTCGGTGCGTGTCAGGCTGGTGACCATGACCCAGCGTGGACCCAGCGCACGGGCGGCGCGGGTCGCCCGCAGCGCGCTGGCCAGATCGGTGACGGCATGGCCCGTCAGATACTCCAGCTCGAACTGGTTGGGTGTGATGATGTCGGCCATCGGCACGGCCCGTTCGCGGAAGAATTCCGGAATGCCGGGCCGCACGAAGAAGCCGCGTCCAACATCGCCCATCACAGGATCGCAGCAGTAGAGAGCACCGGGATTGCCCGACTTGGCCCGCCCCACGGCCGACAGGACAACGTCGCCCAGTGTTGCGTCCCCCATATAGCCGCTCAGCACGGCATGCAGGCCATCCATGGCCCCGCGCGCCTCCACGCCCTTCAGCACATCGGCGATATGGTCGGGCGGCAGGACCATGCCTGTCCAGGCACCGTATCCCGTATGGTTGGAAAACTGCACCGTGTTGACGGCAATCGCATCGAAACCCAGCCTTTCCAGGGGAAAGACAGCGGCGCGGTTGCCCACATGGCCGAAGGCGACATGGGACTGGATGGTCAGGATGGTTCGCATCGTCAACACCGTTGGCCCGTTTCGCTTTCTTGCTACGCCGGGGAGCAAGGGGGCTTCAATGGCAAAAGCGTGTTGATGACACTGTGCGGTGCGTCACTGCCGTCCAAGGGCGCGTCGGGTCTTTGCTGCACTCCTGTCCCTTAGGGCTAATTCTTTTGAAAGAGATGTTCCATGCGCAGCCTGCGTGACGCCAAGATCAAGACCCGCGTGCTGATCGGGTTCGGGGTCCTGCTGACCTTGCTGGTGGTCCTGACCGGCATTGGCGTGCAGAAGGTCAGCCTGATCGATGACAGCCTGACGCGCATCAACGAGGTGAACGGTGTGAAGCTGCGCCACGCCATCAATTTCCGTGGCAGCGTGCATGACCGCGCCATTGCCCTGCGCGATGTCGTGCTGGTGGAGGATGCGGCCACCATCGACACCATCGTCGCCGACATAAAGCGGCTGGAGGCGGCCTATGCCCAGGCGGCCCGCGGCATGGACGCCATGTTTGCCGGCCGCACCGACATCCTGCCGGAGGAACGGCAGATCCTGGCCGCCATCAAGCAGATCGAGGCCCGGACCCTGCCGGGCATCGAGCGCGTCATCGAACTGCACCGCGCCGGCCAGACCCCGCAGGCGCGGGAGCTGCTGCTGGGCACGGTCCGGCTGGATCTGGCCGAATGGCTGGCCCGCATCAACCGCTTCATCGACAAGGAGGAGCAGGACAACGGCATCATCGGCGACGAGACGCGGGCACAGGCGCGGGGTTTCTCGCTGCTGATGCTGGCCGTCTGTGCCGTCTGTCTGGTGGTGGGCATCGGCATTGCCACCTGGACCGTGCGGGCCATTCTGCCGCTGCGCCGCCTGACCGAGGGCATGTTGCGGCTGGCCAACGGTGACCTTGGCACCGAGATCCCCGATGCCGTGTCGGGCAACGAGGTTGGCGACATTACCCGTGCCGTGCAGGTCTTCAAGCGCAATGCCATCGAGGCCGGCCGTCTGCGGGAAGAACAGGCGGCCGCAGAGGAAAGGTCAAAGGTCGCCCGGCAGGCCGAAATGCAGGCCCTGGCCCGGCGGTTCGAGGATGATGTCCAGGCCGTCGTGACGGCGGTGGGCCAATCCTCCACCCATATCCGGCAATCGGCGGAGCGGCTTCGCAGCACGGCGGGCAATGCGGAAGAACGGGTGGACACGGTGGAGCATTCCGCCACCCAGGCCACGGACAATGTGCAGGCCGTGGCCGCCGCGGCGGGGCAGCTTGCCACCTCCATCCGCGAAATCGCCCGCCAGATCGAGGAAAGCGCTGCCAGCACCCGCCGCGCCGCCGACCAGGCCGCCATGACCAACGGCATCGTGGACGGGCTTTCGGAAAGGGCCGAGCGGATCGGCGATGTGCTGGGCCTGATCTCGGATATCGCCTCCCAGACCAACCTGCTGGCCCTGAATGCCACGATCGAGGCGGCGCGTGCCGGAGAGGCGGGCAAGGGTTTTGCCGTCGTGGCGTCGGAGGTGAAGAACCTGGCCGGCCAGACGGCACGCGCCACCGACGACATCGCCCAGCGCATCGCCGAAATCCAGTCGGCCACCGGCGATGCCGTGCGGGCCATCAAGGAGATCGGCACGACGGTGGAACAGGTGAACCATATCGCCGGTGCCATTGCTGCGGCCGTGGAACAGCAGAATGCGGCAACCAATGAGATCGCCCGCAGCGCACAGCAGGCGTCGCGCGGGGTGGAGACGGTCAGCCAGGCCGTTGTCGATGTGCGCGACGGTACGGCCCGCACCGGTGAGGAGTCGCGGCAATTGCTGACGGCCTCGGCCGAACTGACGGGCCATGCCGATGCGCTGAAGGCGCAGGTGGATCGCTTCCTGTTGTCTGTACGTACCGGTACGTGACCGGTCAGACGGGGTAATGCCCGCATCCGGCGGGCGTTGCCGGGCGGCTGGGTGTCGGTTACCCTCCGCCCGGCTTCAGTCAACGGGAAACAATGCCATGACCCTTCGTCCCCGCCGTTCCGCGCTCTACATGCCCGGCGCCAATGCCCGCGCCCTGGACAAGGCCCGGACGCTGGCCGCCGACGTCCTGATCCTGGACCTGGAGGATGCGGTGGCGCCTGACGCCAAGGAACAGGCCCGCGCCCAGGTGCTGGCATCCGTGCATGAAGGCGGCTATGGCAGCCGTGAACTGGTCATCCGCACCAATGGGCTCGACACCGAATGGGGTCATGCCGACCTGGCCGCCGCCGCCCTTTCAGGAGCTGATGCCGTGCTGATCCCCAAGGTGGACAGCGCCGAAGGTGTGCGTCTGGCCGACCGCGTGCTGCGTGCTGCCGGTGCGCCGGACAGCCTGCGCCTGTGGGTGATGATGGAAACGCCCCGCGCCATGCTGGCCGCAGGTGAGATCGCCGGGGCATCCGCGCGCCTGGAATGCCTGGTCATGGGCACGTCGGACCTGACCAAGGACCTGAACGCGCTGCCCACGCGCGACAGGCTGCCCATGGTGACCAGCCTGGGCCTGTGCCTGCTGGCGGCCCGCGCCTATGGCCTGACGGCACTGGACGGGGTGCATGTCGATCTGGACGATGCGGACGGTCTGGCCGCATCCTGCCGCCAGGGTCGGGAACTGGGCTTCGACGGCAAGACCCTGATCCATCCAAAGCAGTTGGACGCCGCGAACACCGCCTTCGCGCCCACCTCGGAAGAGGTTGCCCGCGCCCGCCGCATCATCGATGCCCATGCAAGCGCGGTGGCGGAAGGCAAGGGTATAACCCTGGTCGATGGCAAGCTGGTGGAAGCGTTGCATGTGGAGACGGCGCGGCGCGTGGTGGCGCTGGGCGAGGTCGTCGGCATTTCGTGACCGGCGAAACGCTCAAACCAGGGGCATGCCGAAAAGCAGGATGCCCGCCTTCACCACCGGATGAAGGCGGGCATCGGACTGGGCGCCCTCAAACGGCCCCCTCCGGCCGGATAAGGGCCGGCGGGGGGCAGGGCGATCAGCGGCAGAAGAAGGGCAGCGGTTGCGGGCCGGCGGCCTTTTCCATCACCTCGGCCACGCGCAGCAGCGTCTCTTCGTCAAACGGCCGGCCGATAAGCTGGAGACCCAGCGGCAGCCCGTCCGACGCCAGACCCGCCGGCACGGAAATACCCGGCAGGCCGGCCAGGCTGGCCGGCACCGTGAACACGTCGTTCAGGTACATGGCGATCGGGTCGTCCTGTTTCTCCCCGATGGCGAAAGCGGTGCTGGGGGCCGTGGGGGTCAGCAGGATGTCGCACTGTTCGAACGCCTTGGCGAAATCCTCCGCGATACGGGCGCGGACCTTCTGGGCCTTCAGATAATAGGCGTCGTAATAGCCGGCCGACAGCACATAGGTGCCGATCAGGATGCGGCGGCGCACTTCCTTGCCGAAGCCCTCGCCACGGGTATTCTCGTACATCTCCGCCAGGTCCTTGCCCTCGACCCGCAGGCCGAAGCGGACGCCATCATAGCGGGCGAGGTTGGAGGAGCATTCGGCGGGGGCGACGACGTAATAGGTGGCCAGCGCGTACTTGGTGTGGGGCAGGCTGACCTCCACCGGCGTGGCGCCGGCTTCCTTCAACCAGTCGATGCCCTGCTGCCAGACACGCTCGATCTCCGCCGGCATGCCATCGACGCGGTATTCCCGGGGAATGCCCACGCGCAGGCCGCGAATGTCCCCCGTCAGCGAGGCCAGCAGGTCCGGCATCTTCATGTCGACGGACGTGCTGTCCTTGGGGTCGAAGCCAGCCATGCTCTGCAGCATCAGGGCCGCATCGCGCACGGTGCGGGTCATGGGGCCCGCCTGGTCCAGCGAACTGGCGAAGGCGATGGTGCCCCAGCGGGAGCAGCGACCATAGGTGGGCTTGCAGCCCACGATACCGGTGAAGCTGGCCGGCTGACGGATCGACCCGCCCGTGTCTGTGCCCGTCGCGGCGATGGCGAAGCGGCCGGAGACCGATGCGGCGGACCCGCCCGACGAGCCGCCGGGCACCAGCTTACGCTCCGCACCAGCCGGGTCCTTGGCGGTCCAGGGGTTCAGCACGGGGCCGTAATAGCTGGTGATGTTGGCCGAACCCATGGCGAATTCGTCCAGGTTCAGTTTGCCCAGCATCACGGTGCCGTCACGGAACAGATTTTCCGTGATCGTGCTTTCATAGGTCGGCTTGAACCCGTCCAGGATATGGCTGGCGGCCGTGGTCAGCACGCCCTTCGTGCAGAACAGGTCCTTGATGCCCATGGGCATGCCGTCCAGCGGCCGTGCTTCCCCCTTGGCATAGCGCGCGTCCGACGCCTTGGCCTGTTCCAGCGCGATGTCCGGCGTTTCCGTGATGAAGGCGTTCAGCGGACGCGCGGCCTCCACGGCGGCGATGTAGGCGTTGGTCAGTTCCAGCGCCGTGAAATCCTTGCTCTTCAGGCCGGCCAGGGCCTCGGACATGGAAAGATGGGTCAGGTTGGTCATTATTCGACGACCTTGGGCACGGAGAAGAAATGTTCGGCGGCGTCGGTGGCGTTGGCCACGATCTTTTCCGGATAGCCGCCATCGGTCACGATATCGGGCCGGCGGCGCAGCGTCTGGGCTGCGACCGAGGTCATCGGCTCGACCCCGTCGGTATCGACCTCGCCCAATTGCTCCACCCAATCGAGCAGCTTGTTCAGCTCGCCCGCCAGATGTTCCTGCTCCTCCGCCGGAACCTTGATGCGGGCAAGGTGGGCGATCTTCGCCACGGTCTTGGCGTCCAGGGTGGCCTTGTCCTGCGACATGGTGCTAAATCTCATCATTGCTGCGGGCTGTCGCCCCGGCCGTCCGCGTTCGGAAGACGTGGGCGCGAAAGCGTTTGGAAGCTAGCATCCCATCATGTCGATCCGCAACCTTGTGGAAATAAAAGCGGTCATGCCGCGCAACGCCCGCCTGATCGGACTGGATATCGGGGAGAAGACCATCGGCATGGCCGTATGCGATCCCGGTTTCACCGTCGCCTCGCCCATCGGCACGATCCGGCGCACGAAATTCACCCAGGACGCCCAGGAACTGGCGCGTGCCATGAAGGATCGCGACGTGCGCGGCCTGATCATCGGCCTGCCGGTGAACATGGACGGGACGGAGGGGCCGCGTTGCGACAGCGTGCGCGAATTCGCGCGCCAGATCCTGATGCGCCCGCAATTCTTCGGCAATGTGGAACCGGAAATCGCCTTCTGGGATGAAAGGCTGTCCACCAGCGCCGTCGATCGCATGATGATCGAATGGGACATGACCCGGAAGCGCCGGGACGAGGTGGTGGACAAGATGGCCGCCGCCTACATCCTGCAGGGCGCGCTGGATTACATGAAGCGTGCGGAACAGGAAGCGGCCCCGGACGCTGATGCGGATGATGCGGATGATGACGGGGGGCGGGGCTGATGCCTGTCCCGGGCCGGTGATGACCGCTGCCGGCCGGTGGTTCAGGCCGCGCGGGGCAGGGCGGCCGGCTCCAGCATCATGGTGAGGGCGCTGCCCCCCTGGTCCATGGCCTCCGCCGTCAGGGAGAAGACATCGGCCGGGGCCAGCATGAAAACGCATCGCACGTCGCCGCCGTCGAACCGGACCTGGGCCGACAGGCGGCCGGCGATGCGCAGCATGCGGTGATTGTCGCCCAGACAGTGAAGCTCGATGGCGCGGATGCCGCGGTTGCGGGCCATGGTCATGGCCCGGCGGACCATCATTCTGCCCAGCCCCCGGTTCTGCCAGCCATCCTCGATGGAGATCGCCAGCTCGGCCCGGCCGTCATCGACGCCAAGCTCCACGGCCCCGCGGACCTGCCCGCCGCACAGGGCGACCAGTACGAGGGACCGGCCCCAGTCGATCCGGCCGACATGGCTGCGCACGACATCGTCGCAAACCCCACCCATGAAGCGGGCACGGCGGTCTGTCTTGGACAGGCGCAGCAGATGGGCGGCATAGCGCTCGGCTTCGGCGGGCAGCAGCGGACGGAAAACGGTCATCTCTGATCAAAGCCTCAAGGGAAGGTCGGCAGGCACGCAAACGCCATCCGTCGGCCGTTCTCTCCCGTGTCCCGCTATCGCATGTGCGAGATTTTCTTGTGCGCTGCAATATATCGCCCTTGGCCCTGTCTGTGAAGGGTGGGGCTGCCATGCCCGGAATGCGGATATCAAGATTTCGGTGGCGGGTCCGTTCCAACAATATTGCAACGGGGGGCCATGCCATTATGTTCAAGGCAGCACCTACATCCAGCGACGGGCATCCAGCGACGGGCATCCAGCGACGGGGGGCGGTTTTGAGCATCTGGGGCAAGGTCATCGGTGGGGCTGCCGGATTCGCGCTGGGCGGGCCGCTGGGCGCGCTGCTCGGGGCGCTGGCGGGCCATGCCGTCGATGAATACCGCGCCGCCGAGCAGGTGCCGCGTGGTGTGGACGCCAATGGCCGCCCCGACCAGACCCAGACCATCGCCTTCACCGTCGGGGTGATCGTGCTGTCGGCCAAGATGGCCAAGGCCGACGGGGTTGTGCAGCGGGCGGAGATCGACGCCTTCAAGCGCATCTTCCAAGTCCCGGAAGGGGAGATGCGCAATGTCGGCCGCCTGTTCGATGCGGCCAAGCGCGACAGTGCCGGTTTCGAACCCTATGCGCGGCAATTGGCCCAGATGTTTCAGGACCGCCCGGCCGTGCTGGAGGAATTGCTGGCCGGGCTGTTCCATATCGCGGCGGCCGATGGGGTCGTGCATCAGGCCGAACTGGTCTTCCTGCGCCGCGTGGCCGATATCTTCGGCTTTCCCGCGGCAGAGTTCGAGCAGGTCTGGCGCCAGCATGGCGCGCATCTGGAAGGCGCGGACGAGCCCGACGCCGATCCCCATGCCGTGCTGGGCGTGGCGAGGGACGCCGATTTCGCCACCGTGAAGGCCGCCTATCGCAAGCTGGTGCGGGAGAACCATCCCGATCGGCTGATCGCCCAGGGCTTGCCGCAGGAATTCATCGACCTGGCGCAGGAAAAGATGTCGGCCCTGAACGCCGCCTATGAAAAAATCGAGCGCGCGCACCGCGAAAGAGGGTAGAAGGCGGGGCGTTGCGGCGCCGGATGGACCGGCTCCTGCCCGACAGACCGGACCCTTGTGCCATGGCCCCGAACAATCCCGCCCTTGTCGCCCTCGCCGGCGCCTCCGTCCATCTGGGCTCCACCACCCTGTTCGAGAATATCGACGTGTCGGTGGCACGGGGGGAGAAGATCGCCCTTGTCGGCCGCAACGGATCGGGCAAGTCGACCTTGATGAAATGCCTGGCCGGCATCATCGATATCGACAGGGGCGAACGGTTCGTGCAGCCCGGCGCCCGTGTCGCCCATCTGGCCCAGGAACCGGATTTCACCGGCTTTCCCACCGTGGCCGAGTTCGTGGCTGGTGGCCAGGCCGAACCCCTGCAATATCGCGTGGACGCGGTCCTGGAGGCGCTGGACCTGCCGGGCGACCGGGCCTGTGCCACGCTGTCCGGCGGTGAATCGCGCCGTGCCGCCCTGGCCCGCGCCCTGGTGGATGAACCCGATGTGCTGCTGCTGGACGAGCCGACCAACCATCTGGACATCCCAACCATCCTGTGGCTGGAAAAGGAGTTGCAGCAGTTCCGCGGCGCGCTGCTGCTGATCTCCCACGATCGGGCGTTCCTGCAGAACCTGTCCAAGCGCATCCTGTGGCTGGATCGCGGCGTGTTGCGCACGACCGACCGCCCCTTCTCCGACTTCGAGACATGGCGCGACGAGGTGTTCAAGGAGGAGGAGGCGACCTATCACAAGCTGGACCGCAAGATCCAGGCGGAATTGAAATGGATGTGGGAGGGCGGCATTTCCGGCCGGCGCACCCGCAATATGGGCCGCGTGCGGCGCCTGCAGGGCATGCGCCAGGACCGGGCCGACCGCATCCGGTCGCGCCAGGTGAACTTCGCCGTCGCAGAGGGGGACACGTCCGGAAAGCTGGTGGTGGAGGCGGAGAACATCTCCAAGAGCTTCCAGGGGCCGGGGGGCGAGCGGGTCATCTGCCGCGATTTCTCCACCCGCATCCTGCGGGGTGACAAGGTGGGCCTGATCGGCCCCAACGGGGCCGGCAAGTCGACCATCCTGAAGATGCTGACGGGCGAACTGGCCCCCGATGGCGGCGCCATCCGGCTGGGCACCAATCTCCAGACCATCGTCTTCGACCAGCGCCGCGCGCAGTTGAACCCCAACGACACGCTGCGCCAGGTGCTGCTGCCGGAAGGTGGGGACAGCATCTGGGTCGGCGGCAAGCCGCGCCATATCGCCGGTTACCTGAAGGATTTCCTGTTCGACCCGTCGATGATGGAACAGCCCGTGCGGGCGCTGTCGGGCGGGGAGCGCAACCGCCTGCTTCTGGCCAAGCTGTTCGCCCAGCCCAGCAACCTGATGGTGCTGGACGAGCCGACCAACGATCTCGACATGGACACGCTCGACCTGCTGGAGGAGGTGCTGGCCGACTATGACGGCACGCTGCTGCTGGTCAGCCACGACCGCGACTTCCTGGACCGGCTGGTGACCAGCACCATCGCCGTGGAGGGGGATGGCGATGTCAGCGAATATGCCGGCGGTTACAGCGATTACCTGATCCAGCGCAAGGATCGGGACGAGGCGGCGCGCCCCGCCGCCACCCGGCCGGCCGCGTCACCCGCGTCACCCCCACCGGCCGCCGCGCCGAAGGCCAGGAAGAAACTGTCCTTCAAGGAGAACCGGGAACTGGAGGAACTGCCCACCCGGATCGAAGCGCTGGAAAAGAAGATCGCGCAATTGAACGCGAAGATGGGGGACCCCGCCTTCTATGGCAAGGACCCCAAGGGTTTCGCCAAGGCGACGGGGGATCTGACCAGCGCCCAGGCAGACCTGTCGGCAGCCGAGGAGCGCTGGCTGGAGCTTGAGGCCCTGCGCGAGGAACTGGAGGGCTGACCTGCCGGCCCGGCTTTATAAGCCCAAGCCCCCATGACACGCCCCCCATGACAAAGGCCCCGTCACGAAGGATGTGGCGGGGCCTTTGTCATGGGGGGCTGTCGGTGGCGGCGCGGCCGCTATCGGAATGCGATGGCCGACCAGGCAAGGCCACCCAGGATGCCGAACAGCAACAGCATGCGAACCGCCCGGCCCAGGCGCTTGGCCAGGGGGGCCGGATTGTCGTTTGCCGCATGCGGGGGGCGCCATAGGAAGGGGGTGGTGCCGGACATGTCCAAGGCACCACGGGCAGCCCCACGGGCGGCCCTTGAAGGGCCGCCCGCCTTGCCGTTGTGGCTATGCTTGCGCTCAGCCACGCTGATGCGCCGGAACGAAGTCGCGCTGCTGCTCACCGGTATAGAGCTGGCGCGGACGGCCGATCTTCTGGCCGGGGTCCTCGATCATCTCCTTCCACTGGCTGATCCAGCCGACGGTGCGGGCCAGGGCGAACAGCACGGTGAACATGCTGGTCGGGAAGCCGATGGCCTTCAGGATGATGCCCGAATAGAAATCGACATTCGGGTACAGCTTCTTCTCGATGAAGTACGGGTCGGACAGGGCGATACGCTCCAGCTCCACCGCGATGTCCAGCAGCGGATCGTCCTTGATGCCCAGATCGGCCAGCACGGCGTCGCAGGTCTGCTTCATGACCTTGGCGCGCGGGTCGTAATTCTTGTAGACGCGATGGCCGAAACCCATCAGGCGGAAATTGTCGTTCTTGTCCTTGGCGCGGGCCACGAACTCAGGGATGCGGTCCTTGTGGCCGATCTCCTCCAGCATCTTCAGCACGGCTTCGTTGGCGCCGCCATGGGCAGGGCCCCACAGGCTGGCGATGCCGGCGGCGATGCAGGCGAACGGGTTGGCACCCGACGAACCCGACAGGCGGACCGTGGAGGTCGACGCATTCTGCTCGTGATCGGCATGCAGGATGAAGATGCGGTCCATCGCCTTGGCGATCACCGGGTTCACCTTGTACGGCTCGCACGGGACGCCGAAGGTCATGTAGAGGAAATTCTCCGCATAGCCCAGGTCGTTGCGCGGATACATGAAGGGCTGGCCGACGGAGTACTTGTAGGCCATCGCGGCGATGGTCGGCAGCTTCGCGATCAGGCGATGCGAGGCGATCATGCGCTGCTTGGGATCGTTGATGTCGGTGCTGTCATGATAGAAGGCCGACAGGGCGCCGACAACGCCGCACAGGATGGCCATCGGATGCGCGTCGCGGCGGAAGCCGCGGTAGAACTGGGTCAGCTGCTCATGCACCATGGTGTGGCGCGTGATGGTGGCCTCGAACTCCTGCTTCTGCTTCGGGGTGGGCAGTTCGCCATGCAGCAGCAGGTAGCAGACCTCCATGAAGTCGGACTGTTCGGCCAACTGCTCGATCGGATAGCCACGATGCAGCAGGATGCCTTCATCGCCATCGATGAAGGTGATGGCCGACTCGCACGAAGCCGTGGACGTGAAACCCGGGTCGAAGGTGAAGCAGCCCGTTGCCCCGTAAAGCTTGCGGATGTCGATGACATCCGGCCCCGTCGTGCCGTGTTGGATGGGCAAGGTCACCTGCTTGCCCGTCCGGTTGTCGATCAGGGTCACCGTATCGGCGGTTCCAACGCCCGCCGTCTGGGTTGTCTGGCTCATGTTCGGCACGTCCTCAAGGGTTTCGTTATGGGGTTATCGCCCCAAATCTTTGCGATGTGGGGCGGAGTTTAGTGCCGCGCCGCAGCGAGTGCAACGCAACAGCACTTTCTTAACCACGGATTTTGACATCTTCCATACGTGAGAGGGCCTCCTCACGTCCGAGAATTTCCGCGACCTCAAAAATCGGGGGTGAAACGGTGGTTCCGGTCAAGGCGGCGCGCAGCGGCTGTGCCACCTTGCCAAGCTTGAGACTATTGGCTTCGGCGAAATCACGCACGATGCCCTCCAGGGCGACGGCCGACCATTCGGCGGAGCCGGCGAAACGCGCGGCAAGCTCCGCGACCTGGCCCCGTACCTCATCGGTCAGCAGGGCGGCGGCCTTGGCGTCGAGCGCCAGCGGGCGGGACGCGAACAGGTAGAGCGCGCCGTCAGCCAGTTCGATCAGCGTCTTCACGCGCGGCTTGAAGCCGGGAATGGAACGCAGGAAGCGGTCCTTCTCCGCGTCGGTCAGGGCGCGGCCGATCTTCGCTTCGATGAAGGGGGCGGTCAGGGTGGCCAGGCGCGCATCATCCGTTTCCCGGATATAATGGGCGTTCAGGTTCTCCATCTTCGCGAAGTCCAGGCGCGAGGGCGACCGGCCGATGCCTTCCAGCGTGAACCATTCGATGGCCTGCTCGGTGGAGATGATCTCCGCATCGCCATGGCCCCAGCCCAGGCGCAGCAGATAGTTGCGCATGGTTTCCGGCAGGAAGCCCATGTCGCGATAGGCCTCGATCCCCAGCGCGCCATGCCGCTTGGACAGCTTGGCCCCGTCCGGGCCATGGATCAGGGGGATATGCGCGAATTCCGGCGCCGCCCAGCCCATGGCGTTATAGATCTGAAGCTGACGGAACGTGTTGGTCAGGTGGTCGTCGCCGCGCACGACATGCGTTACACCCATGTCGTGATCATCCACCACAACCGCCAGCAGATAGGTGGGGGTGCCGTCGGAGCGCAGCAGGATCAGGTCGTCCAACTGGTTGTTCTGCACCCGAACCTCGCCCTGCACATGGTCGGCGACCACGGTTTCGCCTTCCCGGGGGGCCTTCAGACGGATGGCGGGTGCGATGCCGGCCGGCGCCTCCGAGGGGTCGCGGTCGCGCCAGCGCCCGTCATAGCGCGGCTGCTGTCCCGCGGCCTTCTGCGCCTCGCGCATCGCGTCCAGTTCCTCCGGCGTGCAATAGCAGCGGTAGGCCGTGCCATTGGCCAGCATCTGTTCCACCACGTCGGCGTGGCGGTCCTTGCGCTCGAACTGGCTGACGGCGTCGCCGTCCCATTCCAGGCCCAGCCATTTCAGACCGTCCAGGATGGCATCCACGGCCCCCTGCGTGGACCGCGCGCGGTCCGTATCCTCGATCCGCAGCAGGAACCGGCCCCCATGATGCTTGGCGAACAGCCAGTTGAACAGGGCCGTGCGGCCGCCGCCGATATGCAGGTAACCGGTGGGCGAGGGGGCGAAGCGGGTGACGATCATCGTGAAATCTCTTGGGAGAACCCGGAGGGCAAAGCTGTTTGACGGGTGGTTTAGCACAGGGCCGCCAACCCTGAACAGCGCGCCCCCGGGGTGGCTACCCCCGCGAAAAGTCGTGGGTTGCGCAAAGTTGCCGTCCAGTGGGAACTGCCCGGTCGTGCAGGGGCGGCCGGTCCCGGCCTTCCGCGTCCGGCAAGATCGGAGAATGCGGCGGCACGAAACCCAAAGATGATAGATGCCGACATTTCCTCTACTAATACTCCCCATCGGTGTTGACGGGCGGTTCGGGGACGGTCGGGCGGCATGGGATCGGACAAGGGCGGATGGAAGGGGCTGGAACGGCTGTCAGCGCCCTTCCTGGCGGAGCGGCAGCGCTGGATATTGTGGTTTCCGGTCTTTGTCGGCATCGGCAGCGCCCTCTATTTCAGCCTGTCATATGAGCCGCCTTCCTGGATGGGGGCCGCCATGCTGGCGGCAGGCACGGGTCTGGCGTTGGCGGCCCAGGTGCGGCGGCCCCAATGGGCGGCGGCCATCTGGATCACCCTGGTCGCCTGCGCCCTGGGCTTCACGGCGGGCCAGTACCGGACCCATCGTGTGGCCGCCCCTGTCCTGTTGTCGGAAATCGGCCCGACGGGGGTAACGGGGCGCGTGCTGCGGGTGGAACCGCTGGCGAATGGCATGCGCCTGGTCCTGACCGATGTCTCGATCTATGGATTGCCGCCCGACCGGACGCCCCACCTGCTGCGCCTGCTGGTCCGGGCCAAGGTGTCGCCGCCGGAGATCGGGCAGCCCGTGCGCCTGTTCGCCCGTGTCGGCCCGCCGGGTGATCCGGTCGAGCCGGGGGCGTTCGATTTCCGCCGTCACCTTTATTTTCAGGGGATTGGCGGCAGCGGCTTCGTCCTGGGGCCGCCGCGCCTGCTGGGGATGCCGGATGAGGCCTTCTCGCTGGAGCGCTGGCGGCAGGCCATTGCCGCGCGGGTGGAAAAGCGGCTTTCCGGGGCAGCGGCCGGTGTGACCACGGCGCTGCTGAACGGCCAGCCCAGTTCCATTCCCGAAGCCGATCTTGTGGCCATGCGGGAGGCGGGCCTTCAGCATCTCCTTTCCATCTCCGGCCTGCATATCGGGCTGGTGGCAGGACTGGTCTTTCTGGTGCTGCGGGGGGGCATGGCGCTGTGGCCGGCCTTTGCCCTGCGCCATGCAATCAAGAAATATGCGGCTGTTGGCGCGATGGCGGCCGCCCTGTTCTACATGCTGATGGTCGGGGCGCCTGTGCCGACGCAGCGGTCGGTGCTGATGACGGGGATCATGCTGCTGGCCGTGCTGGCGGATCGCAGCCCGTTTTCAATGCGGGTCGTGGCCATGGCGGCGCTGGCCGTGATGCTGGTCCAGCCGGAATCCATCACCGGGCCCAGTTTCCAGATGTCGTTCGCGGCCGTCATCGCGCTGATCGCCGCCTATGAGGTGGTGACGCCCTGGATGGCGGCGCGACGGCGCGACGGGGTGACATGGTGGGGACGGGCCCTGACCTATGCCGGGGGCCTGACGCTGACATCGGTGGTGGCCGGCTTCATCACCGTTCCCTTCGGCCTGCACCATTTTCAGCAGATGCAGAATTACGGCCTGCTGGCCAATTTGATCGCCGTGCCGGTCACCAGTTTCTGGGTGATGCCCTGGGGCCTTATCGTCTATCTGCTGATGCCGCTGGGGCTGGAGGGCTGGGCGATCGTGGCCATGGGCTGGGGGGTGGAGGCCATCCTGTGGGCGGCCCATCTTGTGTCGGCCCTGCCCGGTGCAGCCACCATGCTGCCTCATCTGCCCATGTCGGGGCTGGCCATCGTCACCTTGTCCTGCCTGTGGCTCTGTCTTTGGCAGGGGCGGGTGCGGCTGCTGGGGCTGGCCGGCATCCTGGCCGGGCTGTTGACCATGCCGCTGGCCGACAGGCCGGATATCCGCATCGGCGGGGAGGGCAAGGTGATCGCCGTTCGGCTGGCCGATGGCGGGCTGGCGGTTTCAACCCGCCGGACGGGCCGCTTCGACAGCGATGCCTGGGCCCAGCGCGACGGGCTGTCCGGTCCCGTCCGGACCTGGCCGCGGCAGGGCACCCCGGATGGCCGGCTGCGCTGCCGGGATGGGGGGTGCATTTACAGCCTGAACGGCCGGCGCGTGGGACTGGTCCTGGATGCGGCGGCGGCCGGCGGGCTATGCGCGGCTGGGCTGGATGCCGTCCTGTCGCGCTGGCCCTTGCCGGGCTGCGAGGCGCCGCTGGTGATCGACGAAGCCGTCCTGACGGCAAGGGGCGCACACGCGCTCCACCTGCGTCGGGATGGCATCGCCGTGGTGGCCACCCGCGCGGCACCCGGTGCCCGCCCCTGGGAATGATGCACGGGGGCGGGCGGGTCTTCCGGCGGCTTTCAGGGCTTCTTGCCGTAAAGGTTCGCGCGCTCCTCGTCCGACATGGGCGCACCGGCGGGGCGCACCTTGTCCGCCAGCAGGGCCAGGCCGCGCTGCACGGCGGGCCGGGCGGCGATGGCATTGAACCAGCGCTGGACGTTGGGATAATCGTTCAGGTCGATATCATATTTCGGCGCGCTGCGTACCCAGGGGAAGGTGGCCATGTCGGCGATGCCATAGGCGTCGCTGCCAAGATAGGCGGTCTCGCCCAGCCGCGTATTGGCGACCTTCAGCAGCCGCCTGGACTCGTTGCGGTAGCGTTCGATGCCGTAGGGCACCTTCTCCGGGGCATAAAGGATGAAATGGCCGGCCTGCCCGAACATGGGGCCGACGCCGCCCATCTGCCACATCAGCCACTGCACATGGCTGTACCATTCGGCCGGGTCCTGTGGCCGGAACTTGCCGGTCTTTTCCGCCAGATAGATCAGGATGGCGCCGCTCTCGAACAGGCTCAGCGGTTTGCCGCCCGGTCCGTCGGGATCAACGATGGCCGGCATGCGGTTGTTCGGCGCGATCTTCAGGAAGTCGGGCTTGAACTGATCGCCACTGCCGATATTGACGGGATGCACATCATAGGGCAGGCCCATTTCCTCCAGCGCGATGGAGACCTTGTAACCATTGGGGGTGGGCCAGACATGGAGTTGGATGGTCATTGTCGATCCTTTGTCGAAGGATGTTCGGGAGGATATGCCCGCACCCTAACGACAAAGAATTGGCCGGGAAAGTGCGGGTGCGCACAGCACCCGCCCGATCCCGGCCTGACAGGACATGGCAATGCGTCAGGCGGCGCGGATGTCCGCCAGGAACCTCTCCACCTGTGTGCGCAGATGTTCGGATTGCTGGGCCAGTTCGCGCGCGGCACCCAGAACCTGGGTGGCGGAGGCACCGGTCTGGGCCGCAGCTTCCGTCACCTGGCTGACATTGGCGGAAACCTCCTGCGTGCCCATCGCGGCCTGCGACACGTTGCGGGAAATCTCGGTGGTCGAGGCGCCCTGCTGTTCCATGGCGGCCGCAATGGAGGTTCCGATCTCCGACACGGACTGGATCGTATGGCCGATGGAGCGGATGGCCGTCACCGAACTGTCCGTGGCCTGCTGCACGGAATTGACCTGGGCGGCGATCTCTTCCGTCGCCTTGGACGTCTGGTTGGCCAGCGCCTTCACCTCCGACGCCACGACGGCAAAGCCCTTGCCGGCTTCTCCGGCGCGGGCCGCCTCGATGGTGGCGTTCAGGGCCAGCAGGTTGGTCTGCCCGGCAATATCCTGGATCAACTGCACGACGGCGCCGATCCGGCCCGCGGCCTCTGCCAGGCCGGCGACGGTATTGTCCGTCTGGCGCACTTCGGCAAAGGCGCGGTCGGAGATGGTCTTGGACCGGGTGACCTGGCTGTTGATCTCGGTGATGCTGGCGGCCATTTCCTCCGCCGCGGCGGCCACGGTCTGAACGTTGGCCGTGGTCTGTTCGGCGGCAGCAGCGGCGGCGGCGGCCTGACGGTTGGTCTCCTCCGCGATGGCGCTCATCGACTGGGCCGTGGCGTCCAGTTCGGTCGCGGCGGCGCTCACGGCGCGCAGCACGGCGGTGGCCTTGTCGTCAAAACCCCGGATCAGGTCGGCGATCAGCGCGGCGCGACGTTCCTTGGCGGCTTCCTCCTGCTTCTGGGCTTCGGCCAGCCGGTCGGCCTCGATCAGCCCTTCCTTGAAGACCTGAACGGCGCGTGCCATGTCACCGACCTCGTCACGGCGCTCCCCGCCTTCGACGGTCGCCGTCAATTCGTGCCGGGCCAGACGGTTCATGGTGTCGGTCATGCCGCGAACCGGCTTCACGACGCTGGAAATCAGCGTCCAGCCCGCGGCAAGGCAGGCCAGCACGGCAACGGCCAGCATGATGGTCGTGGAAGTGTTGCTGGATGAAACGGTGTCGCCGATATTCTGCGCCGCGTCCGCCGCCGCCCTGGTGTTGAGGGCGACCAGTTCGTTCAGGGTCTCCTGCGCCTCCTGATAGAGCGGGGCCAGTTCCTCGCGCATCATCGTCCCGGCCTTCTCCGTCTCATTATTGTGCGACAGGACGATCAGCCGGCCCCATCCCTGTTCATACCGTCCCCATTGCGTATTGAACCGGTTGTAGAGGGCCCGTTCCCCGTCGGAGGAGATCAGCGGCTCGTAAAGAGCCTTGGCTTTGGCCATGGCGGAGAGGTCGGCGGCGATCACATCTTCCAGCTTGCGCATCTCGGCCCCGTCCAGGGCCAGGATATGCTGGAACTGTGTGTTGCGGGTGCTCAGCGCAGCGATGTTGATGGCGGAGAGCGACTGCACCGACGGCAGGGCATTGTCGCTGACCAGCGCCGATGCGTCCGCCACGGAACCCAGCCGGTTCAACGAGAACAGTCCCAGCAGGATGGTGAGCAGCAGGATACCCACAAAGGCGCCGGTGACGCGGGCTTTCAGGGAGACATTATTAAGCATGGTGGACCTACCAGAGGTTATAGGTCAAATGGGATAGTCCCTTAATTCATACTCCTGAAGATTTGAAGGTCACAATCTATGCGGACGGTTACACCCTTGCGCTGTCGCCCGTCGCCCATCACCAGCAACTCTGCCCGCAGGTTTGTGAAACCGGCTGCCGGCTGATCTCCCCAGAATCTGTGGATAAGTCTGTGGCCAATGCGACGGTAACTGCGTATAGGCCAAGCGGCCTGCCAGACTCCGCGATATGCCTATTCTTTAGGCAATTGTAACTGGCCGGGAAAGTTCCATTGATGGATGACATGGTCACATAAAATCTGGAAAACCATTTTACAACAGATAGTTGACCCCGATCCTGCTGCAGGTTTGCGGCAGGGAACCCTGGGAGGGGGGACAATTCACGTCGGTTCAGGCATGCGCAGGGCGCTGGCCGTAATTCCGCGGCCCTGTGCTGGTTGCAATGCGTTGCAACCAGGATGAAGCGGAAAACACCCGTGGATAAATCAAGGCCCCTTGCACCCTTAGGATGTCGGGGTGCGCCGCTCTGGTGTGCTCGCTGGCAGACGCACGCTGATCACGGTACCGATGCCCGGTGCCGTGTCGATGTCCAGCGTGCCGCCCAGCATTTCCACGAAGCGCCGGGTCAGGGGCAGGCCCAGGCCCGTGCCTTTCGGGTGCGGTTTGTCGGCCTGCCGCACCTGGCCGAATGGCTTCATGGCCGTGGGCAGGTCCTGAGCCGCGATGCCGATCCCGGTATCGCGGATGACCAGGATCACGGCGCCGCCGCCGGTCGCCTCGTTGACTTCCACCGTCACCCGGCCGCCGCGCGGGGTGAACTTGATGGCGTTCGATGCCAGGTTCAAGACGATTTGCCGCACTTTCTCCGGGTCGGTGCGGATGCGCAGCGGTGTCTGCGGAATGTTGACATCCAGCGTGATGCCGCTGCCTTCCGCCAGTCGCCACAGCATGCGCGCGCTGTCCTGTACGGTGCGACCGATATCGATGTCCCGGATATTCAGGGTCTCGGCCCCGGCTTCCACCCTGGCCAGGTCCAGCGTGCCGTCCACCAGGGCCAGCAGGTGCGTCGCGGCCTGGTGGATATCGATGGCATAGTCGCCATATCGCGGATCGGCATGGGGGCCGTGGGCGGCATCGCGGATCAGTTCGGCGAAACCCAGGATGGCGTGCAACGGGGTGCGCAACTCGTGCGCGGCGCGGGACAGCGTGTCGATGCCGGGCGTGACCTCGGTCGCCGCCGGCTCCTGGCCTTGCGTCAATAGCTTGCGTTCGGCTCGTTTCAGCAGTTCCAGCACTTCGGTCAGACGACAGGCCCGTTCCGCGGCTGTCTGCTCTGCTGTCATCAGCCGCTGCTGCCGGTGGGCATGGGCAAGCAGCCTTGCCTGCAATTCATCGATCTCGCCGGGGCGGTCCATTGCCTCCAGTGCGCCTAGTTCCAGCGCCCTGACCCGCAATCCGGGTGCGATGGCGTCACCGATCAGCAGGATGCCGGGTTCCACCGGCAGGCCGGCCGCGCGGATGTCCGCGACCACGGCCAGCGGATCGTCCAGGCAGGCCATGTCCAGCACGAGCAATGTGGGGGCAATGGCCCGGCAGGCGGACAAAGGGGTGTCGCCGACGCGCAGGAACCGGAGTGCCGCGGGCGGTGTGAGGCGTTCGAGCGGGGCAGGGGCGGGATAGTACGCGGCGCGCCCCCCGGCAACGAGAATCGTTGTGATGCCGTCCTTGGTGGACATTTCCAGACTGGTGCTGTGAATACTGAGCCTATTTTTGACACAGCCGGGGGCCGTTTGTCGCGCGCAACCACCCGCATACCCCCTCTGGAGAGAGGGCATAGGCCGATGATGCCGGGCAGGGCGGGTGCCGGTAGCGGGTGGATTGCAGGGCGGTGGATTGCAACCGGTTCAGGTCGCGGGGCCTTCCCAGCGCCTGCTGGCAGCGTCGTCAGTTTCGCGGGCCGCCACCCAGCGGCCGCCTTCGCCCGTATCCTCCAGCTTCCAGAAGGGCGCCTTGGTCTTCAGCCAGTCCATCAGGAACTGGCAGGCGGAAAAGGCCGCTTCACGATGGGCCGATGCGCAGGCGACAAGCACGATGCGTTCCCCGGGCTCCATCCGCCCGAACCGGTGGATGATGAGGCAGGCTGACAAGGGCCAGCGTGCCCGCGCCTCCGCCTCGATGGCGGTCAGTTGGCGTTCGGTCATGCCGGGATAATGTTCCAGCGTCAGGGCCCGTACCGTTCCGGCCGCTTCCCCGGCATCGGGATGCAGGTCACGCACCAGCCCGACAAAGCTGCACAGGCCGCCGATGCCGGCATTCCCGGCCGTCAGGGTATCCAGTTCGGCCCCGATGTCGAAATCGTCACGCTGGACCCTGACCGTCATCAGCCCCCCGTCACGGGCGGAAACAGCGCCACCTCGTCCCCTGCCGCGATGGCATGGGAAACGGGGACATATTCCTGGTTCACCGCCACCTTCACGACATCCAGATTGGCCAGCGCGTCGGCATAGCCGGGGCCGCGGCCGCGCAGCCATTCCAGCAGGCCGGCCACGTCGGCCACCCCGTCGGGCAGGGCGACCCGCTCCTCCGCGATGCCGATCTTCGTGCGCAGCCAGGCGAAATAGAGCAGCTTCAGCATACGCCCCTCGTCCTTTCCGGTTCAGTTCGGGTTCAGCATGTGGCGCAGCCCGGCGCGCAGATAATCCCAGCCTGTCACCAGCGTCAGGATGGCGGCGATCCACAGGCCGACCTCCCCGATCAGGGTCACGGGCCAGCCGGGCGGGCCGTCGACCCCGACGATCAGCCAGCCGATGGCCACCATCTGAATGCCGGTTTTCCATTTTGCAAGCCGGCTGACGGGAACGGAAATGCGCAGGCCCGCCAGGAATTCGCGCAGGCCCGAGACCATCACCTCCCGCAGCAGGATGATGATGGCGGGAATGATGGCCAGCCCGTCGATCTTGTCCACCTGCACCAGCATCATCAGCACGGCAGACACCAGCAGCTTGTCGGCGATGGGGTCCAGGAACTTGCCGATGACGCTTTCCTCCCGCCAGACACGGGCCAGATACCCGTCGAACCAGTCGGTGATGCAGGCAGCGCTATACAGGCCAAGGGCCGTCCAGGCGCTCCAGGCGCCCGGAAAGAAGAACAGCGCGATGACCACGGGGATCACCGCGATGCGCGACAGGGTCAGGATGTTGGGCAGGCTTGTCAGCATGGGGTCCGGGGCTGGGGAAGGGATCGGGCGTCGACGGGGCGCATCCTATCCCTCCCCGTGGAAGTGATCATAGATGATTCTGGCCACGGCCTTGGAGATACCCTCAACGGTTTCCAGATCGGCCAGCCCGGCCCGTGAAACGGCCCGTGCGGAGCCGAAATGCAGCAACAGCGCCTTCTTGCGCCGCGGCCCGATTCCCTGGATCTCGTCAAGGGGTGAAACGGTGATGGCCTTCTCCCGCTTGGCGCGATGGGTGCCGATGGCGAAGCGGTGTGCCTCATCGCGCAAACGCTGGAGATAATAGAGGACGGGGCTCTTGTGTTCCATGCCGAAGGGCGGGCGCTCCGGCATGAAGAAACGTTCGCGCCCCGCGTCGCGATCCGGCCCCTTGGCGATGGCCACCAGGGGGACGTCCTCGATCCCCAACTCGGCCATCACCTCCATCACCACGGCCAGTTGCCCTTCGCCGCCATCGATCAGGACCAGGTCGGGCCAGCTTTCGCCGGACCTTTCCGGGTCCTCCTTCAGCGCGCGTTCGAATCGGCGGGTGAAGACTTCCCGCATCATGGCGAAATCATCCCCGGCCGCGCCTTCGGCACGGATCGTGAACTTCCGGTAGGCATTCTTGATGAACCCGTCGGGTCCCGCCACGATCATGGCCCCGATGGCATGCGCGCTCTGGATATGGCTGTTGTCATAGACCTCAATGCGGCGCGGCGGCTCGGGCAGGCCGAACGCCTCGGCCACGCCGGCCAGCAGCCGGGCCTGACTGCCCGTTTCGGCCAGGCGCCGTCCATGGGCATCACGCGCATTGTTGACCGCGTGGTCGATCAGCCGCTTCTTGTCCCCCCGCCGGGGCACATGCAATTCCACCCTCTGCCCGGCCCGCACCGACAGGGCCTCCTGCAACAGGGGCTGCTCGGGCAGGTCGTGGCTGACCAGGATCAGGGCTGGTGCCGCCTTGTTGTCATAGAATTGCGCGATGAAGGAAGACAGGACCTCCTCAACCTCCAGCACCTTGTCATGGCTGGGAAAATAGGCGCGGTTGCCGTAATTGCGCCCGCCACGGAAGAAGAAGACCTGGATGCAGGTGGTGCCGCCATCCTGGAAGGCCGCGATGATGTCGGCATCATCCACGCCCTCGACATTGATGTCCTGATGGGCCTGGATGGCGGTCAGGGCGCGGATGCGGTCGCGCAGCTTGGCGGCCCGCTCGAACTCCAGCGCCTCCGCCGCAGCCTGCATGTCGGACGCCAGTTGCGCCTGGATGTCCCGGCTGCGGCCTTCCAGGAACTGCCGGGCCTCGCGCACCTGCTGCTCATATTCCACGGTGCCGACCTTCTCCACGCAAGGTGCGGTACAGCGCTTGATCTGGTATTGCAGGCAGGGACGGGTGCGGCTGTTGAAGATCGTGTCGGCGCAGGTACGCAACTGGAAGGCCCGCTGAAGCGCTGTCAGCACCCGGTTGACCGCACCAGCCGATGCAAAGGGACCGTAATAGCTGCCGGGTTCCGTCCTGGCGCCACGATGCTTGGTCAATTGCGCAAAGGCGTGGCCGCCGCGGATCAGGATATGCGGGAAGGTCTTGTCGTCGCGCAGCAGGACATTATAGCGCGGCATCAGCTTCTTGATCAGGTTCGACTCGAGCAGCAGCGCCTCCACCTCCGTGTGGGTGGTGACGAACTCCATCTGCGTGGTCTCGGCGATCATACGCTGAAGGCGGATCGGCAATTTCAGCGGCAGCGTATAGTTGGTGACACGCTTCTTCAGGCTACGTGCCTTGCCGACATAGAGCGCATCGCCGTCATCATTCAGCATGCGATAGACGCCGGGCCGGTCCGGCAGCGTGCGCAGATAGGCTTTGATGACCTCAACGCCGCGGTTGAGGTCGGCGACCGGCCGCTTCTGCTTCGCGGATGCGGCATCATGCGGAGCGGTCTGGTCGGGCATTCTCTGATCGGCGTCGTCAGTCATGGCCCAGCATGTGGCCCATCCGCCCACAATGGTCAATCACCTGTTGCCCGGCCGGGTGCCAGAGGCCCCGACCCGGCCGAAGGTAATAGAAGGCCGACCTATGGCCAGGGCTGCCCTATCCATCCGGAAGGGGTGGCATGGGTGATCCGGGCTGTGCAGGATTTCCACGGAATCTGTGGATAAGTCTGCGGAAAAGTGCGGGGGCGGATGGTGGGGAGCCAGGGAACCCGCGGCTTTTGCATGATTGATGAAAATTTAGGCAGAAAAATACTAACCCATTGTTATAAATAAATATTTTCTTGTGAGTGGCAGAGGTCCGCCGGCATGGCAACTATTCAAGGGCTTGACTTTGGCGCGGGGGCTTGCGTAGCGCGGGTCATCGTCATTCCTGTGTAAAAGTTTAGGACCATGGGCGCAGCGGGCAGGATGTTATTCGCCTTGATGGAACTGGCCGCGCATGACCAATTCGTTAAGCTTTCGTTTACGTGGCGTGACAGGGGGTGGGTCGGCGCCAGTGGCCACCTGTCGCTGTGACTGGCTTCCTTTGACAAGACCATTGTCTTTGAGCCCGGTTGTGAGAGGCTCGCCCTCACCGATGCGCTGTTCATGTTGTGATTATTTCGCCTGTTCCACTCTATCGGTTCGTAACAGCGAGGGCGTTGATATCTGAGGATTTTTGTGCGCTGCAACAAAGAAGTTGACTAAAAAGTCGGCAAAGTGCATGATGTCCTCATCCTATGTTGCGGCGCAGCAGCGTTTCGCCGCGACCTTCCGCAATAGTGACAGCTTTCAGGGGAAGATCATGGCCGCGCCCAAGAACCCGTTCGTGGATTTCGATTATACCAAGCTTTTCGACCCGAACCGTCTGACGGACTTCCAGAAGGCTTTCTTCGATTTCAAGCTGCCCAGCCCCGACGTGGAAGGTCTGGTCGCGGTCCAGCGCCGCAATGTTGAAGCCATTGTCGCAGCGAACCAGCTTGCCATCGAAGGCTATCAGGCTGTCGCCCGCCGTCAGGCCGAGATTGTCCGCCAGTCCCTGGAAGAGACCTCCACCATCGTCACCGAACTGCTGGCCGCCGGCACGCCGGAGGACAAGGTTGCCAAGCAGGCGGCGCTGGTGAAGGCGTCGTTCGAGAAGGCGTCCGCCAACCTGAAGGAACTGTCCGAACTGGTGGCAAAGTCGAACACGGAAGCTGCGGAAGTTCTTTCCAAGCGCGTCAAGGAAAGCATCGAGGAATTGCAGGGCGTGCTGGCCAAGGCCACCGCCAAGAAGGCCTGATCGCACGCCTGATACCAACTTGCGATGAGTTCTCCTCATCGCAAGTTGGTCCGGCGGCGACCGACGCCGTGCCGCTTGCGCGGCGTCGCCAAGCCAACGAATGTTGGCGTCGGTAATTTTGCGGTGATCAGAACAAATAGGTTCTGATCACCGCAAAATAGTATGACTTACCATGCCTTTGAAAAGGGGTATGGCATTGGTGTGTGGCCATTGCAGGGCCGCTCCGGGAAACCGGGGCGGCCCTTTCATTGGTGCGTCCTACCTTGCGTGCAGAGACCAAAGAAAAACCCCGTTTCGAACCGAAACGGGGTTTTTCACTGGAACCGTATCTTTGTGACGCCCGTGTCCCTGTCAGCCGCGCGGCTGCTGCGGCGGGGGCAGGTGGGACCGGTAGGATGGGAAGGGGATGGGCCGCTGCTCTTCCTTGCGGCTGGCTGAAATCTCGATCTCCATCCGCGCGATGACCTTGCGCAGCTCATGCAGCGCGTCGGTCAGCCCCTGAACGCCTCCGGACTGGTTCTTCCAGGCCCGATACGCCTCGGCGGAAACCTTGGCGGCGGCATCCATCCGCTCGTCGGCGGGCTGTGTCGGTGTTTCCGCCGCTTCCAGCCGGGCCGGGTTGCGTTGCTGCTGGCGATAGGGATAGACGGTCTCCGTCGGTCCTTCTGCGATGCCCGGATCAGCGGCAGCACGGTCGGGTGCCGGCGTTCGGTCGCGTTCGAAGTCACGCGGCGGCCGGTTGCCACCTTCCAGCCGGTCACGCCCGAAACGTTCATTGCGCTGGGGGCCGGGCTGGCCACCCTGCGGGTAACGCGGGACACCACCGGAAAGGGGACGGCGCTGGTCGCCGCCCTGCTGGCCACGGTTTTCGCCACCGCGCTCGCCGCCACGACCCTCACCTCGGTCACCGCCACGTGCTTCGCGATCACCGCGGAATTCCTGGCGGTCGTGCCGGCCCTCGCGTGGCTCACGCGGGGGCCGGTTGTCCCGACCCTCGAAACGGCGGGGCGCGCCTTCCCCGGCGCGACCACTGTCATGTTGCAACGGCAACTCGCGCTGGGGAAGGCTGGCGGGTGCCGCTTCCTGTGCGGTCTGCGCGGGTCCGTCCTGTACCGGCGCTGGCTGTGCCGGCGCTGGCTGTGCCGGCGCGGCCGGAGCGGTCGCAACCGGAGGCGGCACGGCAGCCGCCGGCGCGGCGGCCGCAGCGACAGGCTCCATCACAGCCGGGGTTTCCTGTGCGACGGGTTGCTCCGTCATCGCATCAGCCTTGCTAACGGCCTGACGGGGGGACCGGCGCGCCGGACGCGGCGTATCGGCTTTCTCCGCCTTGGCTTCCGGTTTGGACGCGGGCGTTTCAACGGCGGCCGGGGCTGCCGTGGGGGCTGCGGGCGTGTCGATGACCGGCGTGTCCATGTCCGACCCCGCCGTCACGCCTGCGGCCTCAGCCTTGCGGACGATATAGGAGATCGCACTGGGCGTGCAGTCGAATTCACGCGCGATGGCAGACAGGGTCGCACCCGCCTTGTAACGCTCCAGAATTCGCGGCCAAGCGGACTGCGGAATTCGGCCCCGGCGCTTCGGGGACTCCGCATCAACTTCGGTTTCGGCGTTCAAGATATCACTCGGTTGCCAGAGAGGCTCATGCGTCATTGAGCGGGTTCGCGGAAAAGGCAGAACACGATCCGGCAAGTTTTCTCTTGACCGGAACCCCGGATGGGATTCGTGAAGGTCAAGCCTGCCGATAACGGGGGTCTGCCAGATTTTGTGTTTCCAGATATGGGGGAATTACGAACGAAATGAAAGCAGGAACAGCGTTGTGAAGGCAAAAAAATCGATCAGGTCCCCCCTGTCCGTGCCGAACAGTCCGCCAGCGCAACGATATCGGTTTCATGCGCACTTGCAGGCGTCGCCCGGTTGAGGCAAAGTCTTGCCCGATCCGATATCGCGCAACGCTGCCCCGGGCTTCTCCATGCAGATCTTCCGTCCGGCCCTTCGCGCCGCCGCCGCCGCTGCCACTGTTGCAGCCCTGGTCTTCAATCCTGCTGTCGCGGCTACCGCGAAGGGGATTTGTTACACTGACAAGGAATTCGAAGCGGAGCAGGGGATTCGCCTGCATACGGAACTGATGGTGGTCGGCCTGACCTGCCAGTATCTGGACGTGAAGGGCGAGACCAGCCTGTTCAATCAGTACAAGCTGTTCACGCTGAAATATCAGAAGAATGTGCAGGAGTGGGAACGCACCCTGATCGCTTATTACAAGCGCACGACGAAGGGCAATGCCACCCGCACGTTCGACAGCTTTCGCACCCGACTGGCGAACGAGGCGTCGCAGCGCGCCATCGCCCTGACAACGCCCGTCTTCTGCGGGACGCATGCGCTTGGCGTGGCCGACGTGATGCGGGCCAGCCTGGAGGATATCCGGAGCGGTCTCGTGCCGGAGGGCAACGGGCTGCGCATGGCCAACGCGCCGCGATGCGACCGGCCCCTGCCGCCCAATCTGGTGGCCGATGCCGGCCTGACCCCGCCGGCGCGTGCGTCGGGGGCGGCGGCCGGCGCGGTGAAGTCCAGCCCGCAATAAACCCCCCGGCATGGCGGCGGCCTGACGAAGGCGGCGCCGTCGCGTCCGGACGGCTTGCGCCGTCACGGAATCTGTCGTCACCGGGTTGCGGCGAACAGCAGCACGCCGTCATCGCGCCTTGACCGCGTCACACGGCCTGTATTGACCAGATGATTGAGATGGGCCAGCGCCTCGCCGGCGGCGAAGGTCATCTGATGAACATCCAGCGGGCGATGAAACATCAGCCGTGTGATGTCGGCGACGGTCCGTGGCTGGTCGCGGCAGGCCGCTTCAGCCTCGTTCAGCCTTTCCTGGTGGTGACGGACCAGTTCATCGATGCGGCCATGCAGGTCGCGGAAAGGGTGCCCGTGGGAGGGCAGGACGAGGGTATCCTGCGGCAGTGTGCGCAGGCGGGACAGCCCGTCCAGGAATTCCGCGAGCGGGTCGGATTCCGGGTCCGCCGGCCAGACGCTGACATTGGGGCTGATCCGCGGCAGAACCATGTCACCGGCGATCAGGACGCGGTCCGCCGGGTCGTACAGGCACGCATGCTCGGGCGAATGCCCGCCGGAAGTGATGATCTGCCAGTCCGTGTCGCCGATCCGCACCTGCTTGCCGCCCTGCAGGCGGCGGTGCCGGGCGGGCACACCGGGAACCGCGCGGGAATAGGCATGGACCCGCTCCACCAGCCCGGCCAGCATGGCCGGGTCCAGCGCCATGGAAGCGTAGAATTCGCGCTCTGCCTCCGCGAACGACTCCGACTTGTCCAGGTGCAGCATGCGGGCCAGAAGCCATTCGGCCTGGCTCATCCACAAGGGCGCGCCGAAGCGCTGGCAAAGCCAGTCGGCCAAGCCGATATGGTCGGGATGGAAATGCGTGACCACGACGCGGGACACGTGCCGGTCGGCCAGCGGGCCTTCCAGCAGCCCTTCCCACAGGGAACGGCACAGACGGCTGGAGACGCCAGTATCCACCACGGCCCAGGCCGGCTGGCCATCGGCCGTGCGGTCATCCAGCACCCATACGTTGATATGGTTGAGTGCGAAGGGCAAAGGCAACCGGATGGAACGGATACCGGTGGCCACCTGCACCACTTCCGGCAGTTCCACCTGGGGGAGGGCATGGATCGATACGCTCACTTCCAAAGCCTTTCCTTCAGAAAATCCTTCTCTCTTGGCAACCATCCTGCGCCCACATCGATCGTCGCGCCAGTCCCGCGTCAGGATGGCTGGTGCCCGTTTCCTTCGCCGCGCCATACAAACTGTCATGGCCTGCGGGGTATTAGGCAGCCGACAGGGCCGGATGCCTTGGAGTCGGATTGAGGGGGAACCATGCAGGTGCGACAGGATTTCATCATAGAGATCGAGGAGGAGGCCCTGGGACTGGTTGTCGCCGGGGACGAGGACGTGGTGTTCCACGCCGTCCATCCTGGAGTGCAGCGTCTGCATGGCCGGCACTATCCGGATGCCCTATCGGCTCGTCTGGAAGCCATAAAAGCCTTTCGCGCCGCGGCATAGAACAAGAGCAAATGCTCGTCCGAAATTGTTCAGCCTAATGGGCTAGTATCTTTGGCCATAAAGTTGCCGTCTTGAGTTGGCACCACAATTTCTGTAAGCGTAATGTGACCGGGGCACGCTTGGATACGTCCGGCGCACCCGTGACAGAAAGACGACACCGTCAGGAAGACCCCCGTCGGGGGGTCGACTTCAAGACGGTTGTCCGAGGGCCCCCTTAAGGAGAATGAATGATGAAACTGCACCATTTGCTGATGGGTACTGCGCTTGCGCTCGTATTGCCCGTGACCGCTACGGCGCAGAGCCTTCCGGAGGGGCCCTATATCGGCTCCCAGGTCGGCGTCAACTGGCTGCAGGATGCCGATTTCAAGTCGGCGACCGCAACCAACAAGATCGACTATAACGAGGCTGTGACGGCCACCCTGTCCGCCGGCTATCAGTTCGGTGACGGCCTGCGCCTGGGTGTCGAAGGCGGCTACAACATTCACGAGCTGGACGGAATCAGCGGTGGTCCGGCCGGTGCCGCCATCGGTGACACCACCACCTTCACCCTGATGGGCGTGGTGGAAAAAGAATTCGCCACGGGCTCCGCCTTCCGCCCCTATGTTGGCGCTGGTCTGGGCTGGGGCTGGGTTGATACCGATGATGTCGGCCCGATCTTTGCTGCCGGCAATTATTCCAACAGCAAGGAAAATAATTTCGCCTACCAGTTGACGGCCGGCGTTTCCTATGCCCTGGCCAGCAACCTGGACTTGACCTTCGGTTATCGTTACCTGGCGATCGATGACGTGAAGTTCAACAAGGAGACGCCGAACTACAAGACCGATTACAACTCGCACAGCGTGCTGGTTGGTGTCCGCGCCGTGTTCGGTGCCGCCCCGGCCAAGCCGGTTCCGGCCACGACGACGGTTGCGCCCCCGCCGCCCCCGCCGCCGCCGCCCCCGCCGCCGCCCCCGCCGCCCCCGGCCATCAGCCGCAACTTCACGGTCTTCTTCGACTGGGATCGTTCCGTGCTGAGCGCCGATGCGCAGCAGGTTCTGCAGAACGTCGCCCGCGACGCGCAGGCGGGCAAGATCGTGGCGATCAGCATCGCCGGCCATGCCGACACCTCTGGCCCGGCCGACTACAACATGAAGCTGTCGCAGCGTCGCGCCGAGGCTGTGCGTGAATATCTGATCAGCCAGGGCCTGCCGGCCAATCAGATCGCCGTGGAAGCAAAGGGTGAATCGGATCTGCTGGTCCCGACCGCCGATGGCGTGCGCGAGCCGTCGAATCGCCGCGCCGTCATCCTGTTCCCCTGACCGGTCCATCCCCCGCCGGCGCTGGCCGGCGGGGGAAAACCGGATTGGAAAGAGGGCCGCCACGCGGAAAGCATGGCGGCCCTTGTCGTTGGGTGGGTGTCGCGACGGCTCCCCTACGCCATGGGGGCGATGCCATGTTCCATGGCCCAGATCGCCGCCTGGGTGCGGTTGCCGGCATTGATCTTCCGCATCGCATTCTTGAAATGCATCTTGACCGTTGATTCGGTGATGGATAGCCGGCGGGCGATGGCCTTGTTGGAATGTCCGCTGATCACGCAGGCCAAGATCTGGGTTTCGCGGGGCGACAGATCCGCCCCTTCGCCATTGCCAGCGACATCTGCGACCGGCGTGGCAGGCATTGGGGCCTGGCCCATTGCCTGTGCGGCCATGGCGGGATAGACGGCCTGACCCATCTGGATCAGCTTGACGGCCCGCAGCACGGCGTTGAAGGAAGCCCCTTTTGACACATGACCATGCGCGCCGGCCGCCACACTGCGGCCCAAGGCGTTGGGCGAAAGGTCGGAACTGAGCACCAGAAGTCGGGCGTCGGGCGCCAATGACCGCAGCCGGGCCAGTGGCTCCGCCTCCTCCTGCCGGTCCAGTCCGGCCGGATCCGCGATGATCAGGGTCGGGCCTTCCCCATCCTCCAGCGCCACCGCCGCGGCCTGCAAAGAGGGCAGGGGTGATGTCACGGCCATGCCCTCCTCTTCCAGGAGAGCGGCGAGCGCCGCGCTGAAAAGCTGGTCATGGTCCACAAGCATTACCGAGCCGGATGTCATCGCCCTCTTCCTCTTCGATCAAGCCTGCCCCACCGCCGCCGATCCCGAAGCGCCGCGCATCCGATGGGAGTTTTTCCCAAGATTCCAAGCCGTTTCGGCCTATTGTTCACATTTTAATTAAAATGCAGTGGATATAGGTCGAATTTTAAGTAATGACCAAGGTTAGATACTTCGAAATTCGAACCAAATTCGTAATAACCCTGATATTAAGAATAATATAAACAGATTCTTCCCCTTCTTACCAGAACGAGGTTGCGATTAGACTTAATCCGTATGAATATGAATGGAGTTTTAATCACGCGGGTCCGATGCCCGCCGCAGGAGGTCACGATGACCATCGCCGTTCGCCGTGCCGGCAACACGTTGCGCGTCATTTCGTCGGAAGGGCATTCCCGTTCCGCGACGCATAATGGCGGGGAACTGGCGGCGCTGGCACGGCGGCGTTCCTTCCTTGTCGTGGATCCCCAGGCATTGGTGCGGCACGGTCTGGCCCTGACCCTGTCGTCGCTTTATGAAGGGGCGCAGACCTGGCAGGCGGGAACCCTGGCAGAGGCGCTTTCGCTTCTGGCGGCGGGAGCCAGCGTCCCGGATGTGGTACTGCTGGATGCTGACGGCTTGGGCCCGGATCGCATGGTGGCTGTGGCCGATTTCCTGTCGCGGCTGCAGGGTGTGCCGGCTGTTGTCATGTCTTCCTCGTTCTCCGCGGCGGAGACCAGGACATTGCTGACGGCGGGCGCTGCCGCCTGCCTGCTGAAAAGCGACCCCAGTGCGGTTCTGGCCGAAGCGGTCGGTCTGGCCCTGACGCGGGAGGGCTATGTTCAGATGCCTTATGCCTTGCTGGCGCCGGTCAATCCGATGCCGGTCATGGAAGACGGGTTGGAACAGGCCAATGTCGCGCGCCTGACCAATCGCCAGCGTGACATTTTCAAGCTGCTGCTGTCAGGCTGCTCCAACAAGGAGATCGCGCGGCGCCTGGGCGTGTTGGAGGGGACGGTCAAGGTGCATGTGCGGGCCATGATGCAGAAGCTGGGCGCGCGCAATCGCACCCAGATTGCCATTCTGGCTGCCCGCACGGGTTTCCGGCCTGAATAACCCTCTGGATAACCGGGTGCGGGTGAAGCATTGATTTCGCCTGTGACGGAAAAGCAGTGGTACTCCCGAAGCACAGGCTGACCGCTTCAAATAAAAAGCCTCGGATAAGTAAAGACGCCCGGCCCTGCATGCCGGGCGTCTTCGCTTCTGCAAAAGGGAGGCACTTCCCTGTTGGATGGGTTGTGGCGATGATGGTCCGTGGTCAGGTGCCGGCCACGGTCATGCCATCGATCCGGATGGTCGGGGCGTCGATGCCGTAGCGCAGTTCAAGATCGCTGGCCGGTACCAGCCGCCGGAACATGTCCTTCAGATTGCCGGCGATGGTGATCTCGCTCACCGGATGGGTGATGACCCCGTTCTCGATCCAGAAGCCCGCGGCACCGCGGGAATAGTCACCCGTCACCCCATTGACCCCCTGGCCCATCAGGGACGTGACATACAGCCCCTGGCTGATATCGGCCATCAATGCACGCGGTGACAGGGTGCCGGGGCTCAGGAAGACATTGGTGGGGCTGGGGGCCGGCGGGCCACCGGTGCCACGTGCCGCGTGTCCTGTCGGCACCAGCCCCAGTTGGCGGCTGGAACGCAGGTCCAGCAGCCAGGTGGTCAACATGCCATCATCAATCAGGTCGCGGCGGTGGTTGGGCAGTCCCTCCGCGTCAAAGGGCTTCGACCGCAGCCCCCGCGGGACATGCGGGTCTTCCACGATCCGGATGCCGGGGGCGAAGACCGCCTGACCCAGTCGATCTTTCAAGAAGCTGGTTCCGCGTGCGATGGCGGCGCCCGATATGGCGCCGAGCAGGCTGGCAACCAGTCCACCGGACAGGCGTGGATCGAAGACCACGGGGACGGTCTGACTCCTGACCTTGCGGGGATTGAGCTTGGCGACGACCTTCTCGCCCGCGCGCAGGCCGATTACCCCCGGGCTCTCCAGGTCGCTGCCATAGACGGTGGCGTGATAATCGTAATCGCGCTCCATGCCCGTGCCCCCACCGGCCAGCACGGACACGGAAAGCGCATGCCGCGTCACGCCATAGCCGCCGGCAAAGCCGTTGCTGGCGACCAGCGTGACGGCGCTCCGGCTCCAGCTTGCATCGGCGCCGTCGGAATTGGTGACGCCCGGCACCGCGCGGGCCGCATCCTCCGTGGCGCGGGCCGCCTCGATCAGGGCTTCCGCCGTTGGTTCCGACGGATCGTGAAGGTCCAGGTCCTTCCATTCATGGGTTACCGCATCGGGATCGGCGATGCCACAGAACGGGTCCTCCGGCACGGCGCGGGCCATGGCCACGGCGCGGTCCGCCAGTTCCTGGAGCATGCGCGGATTGCGGTCGGTGGAGGAGACAACGGCCATCCGCCTGCCCACGAACACGCGCAGGCCCAGATCCCCGCCTTCCGACCGTTCCAGCCCTTCCGGTTTGCCCAGCCGGGTCGACAGGGAAAGTGCGGCGCCATCGACCAGAAGGGCATCGGCCGCCTCCGCGCCGGCGCGGCGGGCGCGCTGGATCAGGTCGTCCAGCAGGGTGGCGGCGTCACTGTCGAAATGTGGCTTGGTCATCACTTTTCCCGGCATCCGTACCCCGGCGGGGCTCTTCTGCACATCTAGCACCCGCACCCCGCGCATCAAAGGGCAAAGCACCCGGCGACAGCCGTCGCATGTGCCATTCGTGCAACAGATACAGGTTGTTACGGGGTCGAAACCGACCCGTCACAACTTAAATGTTCCGATGTTATAGAGTCGCTTATATATTGGAGTGCAGAACGGGTATCGGGGCGGTACCTGGGACCAGCCATGGAAGCGAGGGAGGCCGATGATGCGCAATGCAAACCGATCCAGGCACCGGGCCGCCATGGTCCTTCAGGCCCTGGTACTGGCCGGCCTTTTCCTGGTCGCGGCGCTTTCGGCCGGTGAACAGGGCCCTGGCGGCGACAAGGCGCCGGTGGCCGGCACCAAGATGGCAGCCATCCCGAAGGGCTGATCCGCCGCGGTATAAGGGGCGGGAAGTGGGCGGGGGGTGACGTGCCACGCCGGCTGATGCTAGTCTCGGTCTCGTGCCGAACGCATCACTGACCGTAACGGGAATTCTTCCACCCATGCCTTCCTTTGACATTGTCTCCAAGACCGATATCGCCGAAGTCAATAATGCCGTTCAGGGTGTCCTGCGCGAGTTGCAGACCCGCTTCGACTTCAAAGGGTCGAAATCGACCCTGGATCTGAAGGAGAAGGAGAACGAAATCCACATCCATACGGAGGATGCCACCAAGCTGGCGCAGCTTCAGGAAATGCTGAAAGGCTATTTCGTGCGCCGCAAGCTGGATCCCGGCTGCCTTGACTGGGGCAAGGAGGAAAATGCCGCCGGCGGCACCCTGCGCCAGACCGTGAAGATCAAGCAGGGGATCGACCAGGCGCTGGCCAAGCAGATCGTGAAGGCTGTCAAGGATAGCAAGATGAAGGTCCAGACGGCCATCCAGGGCGATGAACTGCGCGTCACCGGCAAGAAGCTGGACGACCTGCAGGCCGCCATCGCGCTGGTCAAGGGGCTGAAGATCGAGCAGCCGTTGCAGTACAATAATTTCCGCGACTGATCCGGACCGGTGATGGCCTGGATGGCGGGATGTCCGTCCGGGCCATCAACACGTGATCATGCCGCAATCATGCTTGCCGTTGCATAACGGCTTGATCCCCGCCGGCTTCCGCCGCACCCTGGCAGCCTTGTGCATTGCGGTATGGTGGGGGTGATGGCTCTGTTCGATCTTTCCGGCAAGCGCGGTCTTGTCGTCGGTGTCGCCAATGGTGACAGCATCGCCTATGGCTGCGCCCGTGCCTTGCGCCAGCAGGGGGCGGAACTGGCGGTCACCTATCTGAATGCCAAGGCCGAACCACATGTCCGGCCCCTGGCGGAGGGGCTGGGCGCTGGCCTGATCCTTCCCTGCGATGTACGCGAGCCCGGGCAGTTGGAAGCGGTGTTCGACCGCATCGCGGCGGATTGGGGGCAACTGGACTTCCTGCTGCATTCCATCGCCTTTGCCCCGCGTGATGATCTGCACGCCCGTGTTGTGGATTGCTCGCGCGACGGCTTCCTGACGGCCATGGACGTATCGGTCCATTCCTTCATCCGGATGGCCAGGCTGGCTGAGCCGCTGATGAGGCAGGGCGGCTGTCTGATGAATGTCAGCTTCTACGGTTCCGAAAAGGTTGTCGAACATTACAACCTGATGGGTCCGGTCAAGGCGGCGCTGGAGGCGACGACGCGCTACATGGCGGCCGAGCTTGGCCAGAAGGGCATCCGGGTCCACAGCCTGTCGCCCGGGCCGCTGAAAACAAGGGCGGCCAGCGGCATCGACCGGTTCGACGAATTGCTGGCCCGCGCAGCCGAACGCGCCCCCATCCGGCAGCAGGTCACCATCGACGATGTGGGCGCCTATGCTGCCTTCCTGGCCAGTGACGCCGCACGGGCCATCACGGGATCGCTTCCCTATATCGATGGTGGGTACAACATCCTGGGCTGATCGCGGATCGCGGCTCCGCCGCCTATCGCCTGCGCATGCCCGCATGGCCGGGCCTGCACCTGCAAAGGGTGCCCAAGCGGCCCAAGATATGGTATCAAGCCGCAGTTTCTGCCCATATATCCGAACGATACACTCGCAAGGCGTCCCATGGCCGGTCATAGCCAATTCAAGAACATCATGCACCGCAAAGGCGCACAGGACGCCAAGCGGTCCAAAATCTTCAACAAGCTGGCGCGTGAAATCACCGTGGCCGCCAAGTCGGGCCTGCCCGACCCGGCCATGAACCCGCGCCTGCGCGCCGCCATCCAGGCCGCCCGCGCCCAGAACCTGCCCAAGGACCGCATCGACCGCGCCATCAAGCAGGGCCAGCCCGGCGGCGGCGACGACACTAATTACGACGAGGTAAGGTACGAGGGTTACGGCCCCGGCGGTGTCGCCCTGATCGTGGAAGCGCTGACCGACAATCGCAACCGCACGGCCTCGGAAGTGCGCTCGGCCTTCACCAAGCATGGCGGTTCGCTGGGGGAGACCAATTCGGTGTCCTTTATGTTCAACCGCATCGGCCAGGTGAGCTATCCCGCCGCCGTGGCCTCTGCCGACGACATGCTGGAAGCCGCGATCGAGGCGGGGGCGGAGGATGTGCAGTCCGACGAGCATGGCCATTCCATTATCACCGGCACCGACACGCTGGGGGAGGTCCGCGACGCGCTGGAAGCCCGCTTCGGTGCGCCGGAAAGCGCCAAGCTGACCTGGACACCGATGAATCTGGTCCCTGTCGCGGCGGAGGATACGGCCCAGACGCTGCTGAAGCTGCTGGACGTTCTTGAGGATAATGACGACGTCCAGACGGTGCTGGGCAATTTCGACATTCCGGCCGATCTGTTGGAAAAGCTGGGCTGACCGGCGGGGTGGGAGGCCGGCTTGATAGCCCTCCACCCCGATGGCGGCTGAATAGCCGTCCGGCATTTTGGGGATGGTGACATGGCGGGACAGGCGCCTGTGCGCATCCTGGGGCTCGACCCCGGCTTGCGGCATATGGGCTGGGGCATCATCGATGCCGCCGGCAACCGGTTGAGCCATGTGGCCGATGGCACCATCCATACCGACAGCGGCGACGATCTGGCCACAAGGCTGCTGGAACTGCATGAGGGGATCGCGGCCGTCATCGGGCAGTGGCAGCCGGATGAGGCCGCGGTGGAAGAAACGTTGTCCAATGTCAACCCGTCTTCCACCCTGAAGCTCGGCATGGCGCGGGGCATCGCCCTGTTCAGCGCGGCCAAGGCCGGGCTGCCGGTGGAGCAGTACCTGCCCATGGCGGTCAAGAAATCCGTGGTCGGCACGGGCCATGCCGACAAGGTCCAGGTGCAGCATATGGTGAAGATGCTGCTGCCGGGCTTTCAACGCTCCACGGCCGATGCCGCCGATGCGCTGGCAGTGGCCATCTGCCATGCCCACCACGCCCAGACGCGGCGCAAGGTGGACAACGCCATCCTGGGGATTAAACGGTAATATACCCAAATGACCAGAGAATCCTCGAAATCTCTTGTTTAATCCTCTGAAAATGAAGGAAAATGTGAGATCTCTCCCGGGATTCTCTGAGGGGCGCGGTATATCAGGTCCCGGTGAGAGCAACTCACCGGGACCTAGTCCGGCGCCGCCCATGCGGCGTCGCCAAGCCCACGGGTGGGGCGCCGGCGATTGAGACCGGTGATCGGTTGCGATCACCGGGACTTAATGCGTTGCCGTTTTGTTCATATGGTGTAGAATTCTTTCCCTGCAGGAAGAAAGGGCCATCCCATGGCACTCCATATGAAATCCCCGCAGGCGGGACACCCGGTTAAGATGCGGATCGTCCTTCCCACCTCTGCGCCGCCTGGGCCCGGGCCAGCATCCTGAATGCTACCCTGCTGTTCAAGGGCCGGGATTTCATCCATACCGACATCATCGTGGCGCCACCCCCTGCTGGTGCCCGAGGCCGGAGTGAACCAATGATCGCGAAACTGTCCGGGCTGTTGGACAGCACGGGCCTGGATTGGGCCATCATCGATGTCGGCGGGGTGGGCTATCTCATCTCCGCATCCACCCGCACCCTGCGCCGGCTGGGCAGCACCGGCAATGCCGTTTCCGTGCATACGGAAATGTGGGTGTCGGAAGACAAGATGGCGCTTTACGGCTTTGCCGACATTTCGGAGCGGGACTGGTTCCGGCTCCTGACGACGGTGCAGGGGGTGGGGGCGCGGGTGGCGCTGAATATCTTGTCTGTATTGGCGCCCGACCGGCTGACATCCGCGATTGCCGCGCAGGATAAAACAACCTTGTGCGAGGCCGATGGTGTGGGCCCGAAGCTGGCTGCCCGAATTTTGAACGAATTGAAGGATAAGGTCGCCTCGCTTGCCACCACGCCCGTGGCGGCGGGTGCGGTTTCCAGCGCAGTGGCACAGGCTGCTGCGCCCAGCAGCAATGTCGGTGACGCGGTGTCGGCCCTGGTCAATCTGGGATACAAGCGGATCGAGGCCTTCACGGCCGTGAACAAGGCGGCCCAGGGTCTGGGTGGCGGCGCCGATGTATCCGCCCTGATCCGTGCGGGCCTGAAGGAACTCAGCCAGTGAGCCGCAAGCCCAAGCCCGAGGCTCCGCCGCCATCGCGGCCGGAGCGCATGGTGGAGCAGGACCGCATCGGCGGTGACGCCAGTACGGAGAATTCGATCCGCCCGCTGTCGCTGGGTGAGTTCATCGGGCAGCGACAGGTGCGGGAGAATCTTTCCCTGTTCATCCAGGCCGCGCGCGGCCGGGGGGAGGCGCTGGACCATGTGCTGCTGTTCGGGCCGCCGGGCCTGGGCAAGACGACGCTGGCCCAGATCGTGGCAAAGGAACTGAATGTCGGCTTCCGCGCCACCTCCGGCCCCGTCATCGCGCGGGCGGGAGATCTGGCCGCGTTGCTGACCAATCTTCAGCCACATGACGTGCTGTTCATCGATGAGATCCATCGCCTGTCGCCGGCTGTGGAGGAAATCCTTTATCCCGCCATGGAGGATTTCCAGCTCGACCTGATCATCGGAGAGGGGCCGGCGGCGCGCAGCGTGCGCATCGACCTTCCCCCCTTCACCCTGGTGGGGGCCACCACGCGCTCGGGCCTGATCACGCGACCCCTGCGCGAACGGTTCGGCATCCCGCTGCGCATGCAGTTCTACGAGCCGGAGGAACTGCAACTGATCGTCAGCCGGGGCGCCCGCATCCTGGGCGTGGAGATGACGGATGAAGGCGCGCTGGAAGTGGCGCGCCGGTCCCGTGGCACGCCGCGCGTGGCCGGCCGCCTGTTGCGCCGCGTGCGGGACATCTGTGGTGTGCAGGGGGTGGATATCGTCGATGCCGCAGCCGCCGACCGGGCGCTGACGCGGCTTGAGGTGGACCGCCTGGGCTTCGATGCCATGGACCGCCGCTATCTTTCCTGTATCGCCGACCATTATGGCGGCGGACCGGTGGGGGTGGAGACGCTGGGCGCGGCATTGGGCGAGCAGCGCGACGTGCTGGAGGAGACGATTGAGCCCTATCTGATCCAGCAAGGATTGTTGCAGCGCACACCGCGCGGGCGCATGCTCACGGATACGGGCTATCGCTATCTGGGCCTGCCTGTTCCGGCGACCCCGGCGCGGCAGTTCGACCTGCTGGGCGGCCTGGGGGTGGCCGGCAAGGGGAGCGCGCCTGTGGGTGACCTGTTCGACGGGGATGCGAATGCCTGACAGCACCCGGCCATCCCCCGGCTGGTGGGAGGGCGCCACCCATATATACCCGGTGCGGGTCTATTACGAGGATACCGACGCCGGCGGCATCGTCTATCACGCCAATTATCTGCGCTTTGCCGAACGGGCCCGCAACGAGATGCTGCGCCTGGCCGGCTTCCCGCATGCAGCCATGGTGGCGGACACGGGTGTGGCTTTGGCGGTACGCCGTTGCAGCATCGACTTCCGGCAGCCGGCCCGCCTCGATGACGCGCTTGAAGTCCTGACGCGGATTGTCGATATCGGTGCCGCGACAGTCGATATCGAACAGGATGTGCTGCGCAGCGAGGGACTGGCCTGGGGTGGGGTTGCGGCAGAGACGGGCGCACAGCCGCTGGTCAGGATCAACCTGTGCCTGGCGGCTATCAATGTCCAGGGCCGACCGGTCCGTCTGCCGTCCGCCTTGCGGGTGGTGCTGAAGAATGGCCTGCCGCCTGCGGAGCGGGCGGTGGTGGAGAATGGCCTGCCGCCTGCGGAGCGGGCGGTGGTGGAGAATGGATTGTCACGGCAAGGTCAGGACTGAAACAGATGTTTCCCACCCTATTGCAAGCCACCGCGCTCGGCGGTGCTGTCCCGGCCCATGAATTGACGACGCTGGGCCTGTTCCTGCAGGCCGACATCGTCGTGAAGCTGGTGATGCTGGGCCTGCTCGGCGCCTCGATCTGGACCTGGGCCATCATCTTCAACAAGGCGGCGAAGCTGCGCCGGTTGAAGGCGGCGGCGGCCGATTTCGAGGAGCATTTCTGGTCCGGCGGCTCGCTGGACCAGCTCTATGACAAGGTGGCGACCACTCCGTCGGAACCGTTTTCCGCCGTGTTCGCGGCCGGCATGCGGGAATGGCGGCATGCCAATGAACGCGGCCTGGCCACATCGGGGGCCATGCGTGCCAACCTGGCCCAGCGCATCGAGCGCGTCATGTCTGTGACGGTGGGACGCGAGATGGCCGATATCGAGCGCTATCTGACCGTGCTGGCCTCCGTCGGGTCGGCGGGGCCGTTCGTGGGCCTGTTCGGCACGGTATGGGGCATCATGGGTGCCTTCACCAACATCGCTGCCCAGCAGAACACTTCGCTGGCCGTTGTGGCGCCGGGTATTGCGGAGGCGCTGTTCGCGACGGCCATCGGCCTGGTCGCGGCCATTCCCGCCGTGCTGGCCTACAATTATTTCTCGTCGGAGATCGGCCGGTTCGGTGACCGTCTGGACTCATTTGTGACAGAATTCTCCGCGATTCTTCAGCGGCATCTCGAAGAGCGGGGCTGACCATGGGGGCAAGCCTTTCCGGCAAGCAGGCAGGACGCGGGCGACGCCGGTCGCGCCGCGCCGCCATGTCCGACATCAATGTGACGCCCTTCGTGGATGTCATGCTGGTGTTGCTGATCGTGTTCATGGTCGCGGCCCCGCTGCTGACCGCCGGCATTCCCGTCAACCTGCCCAAGGGGGCGGCCCAAGCTCTCCAGTCGGAGGAGGACCCGCTCTGGGTCACGGTGACCGCCGATGGCCGCATTTCCTTCAAGGACAAGAAGGTTTTCGATAACGAGATGTTCGGGCTGGAGGAACTGGCGCCGCGCCTTGCCGTGGTGGCCGAGCAGACGCCAGACCGCAAGGTGCTGGTGCGCGGCGACCGTGAGGCGACCTATGCCAGCATTGTCGATGTGCTGAGCGAAGCCCGGCGCGCGGGTCTGTCGGAGGCCAAGCTGGTCATCGAATCCGACGGCCGTGGCAGATAGGGGCAGCCGATCGCACCATGCGGACGACCCTGATCCTCTCCGGCCTTCTTCATGTGGCGCTGATTCTCCTGGCGCTGATCGGCCTTCCGCACCTGGTGAAGGAGCGGGAGGTCGTGCTGCTGCAGGAGGTTCCCGTCGATGTGGTGGAAGTGGGGCCGATGACCATCGCCCGGCTGGCCGAACCCATCGAGCGACCACAGCCGCCACAGCCCAGGCCCTCACCCACGCCACCGCGGCCCCAACCTCCCGAACCACCGGCCCAGGCCCGGACGCCGTCCCCGCCTCCGCCACCCGTGCAGGTGCCGGAGCCCCCCAAGCAGGTGGCCGAGCAGCCGCCCGAGCCGGAGCCCCCGAAACCCGAGCCGAAGCCGGAGCCGAAGCCCGAACCCAAGCCCGAACCGCCGAAGCCCAAGCCACCGGAGCCGAAGAAGCCGGAACCGCCCAAGCCTGAGCCGAAAAAGCCCGATCCCAAACCGGAGCCGAAGAAGGAGGAGCCGAAGCGCAGCCTCGACAGCGTGCTTCAAAACCTGACGCGGCAGCAGCCGGACACGCCGTCGCGCGAAGCGCCGCGCGAACCTGCGCCGCAACCCGCGCCGCTGGCCGGACGCACCGGCGAGCGCCTTTCCATCAGCGAGGAGGACGCGCTGCGCCGCCAGATCCGCAATTGCTGGAACGTGCCGGTTGGGGCCAAGGGGATCGAAGCGATGCAGGCGGAAATCCGGGTCTTGTTCGACCGTGACCTGCGCGTCACAAATGTCCAGTATGTATCGGGAACGGGGAACCCCAATACCGACCCGCATTTCCGGGCCTTCGTGGAATCCGCCTTACGTGCGCCGCTTTTGCCCGGATGTAATACGTTGAACATCCCCCGCGAAAAATATGCGGACAAAGGGTCCATCCTGATGAAGTTCAGCCCGAAGGATATGTTCTGATGCACGCCAACGCGCTTATGTCCACGGGCTGGCGCACCGTCGGCCGGTTCGTCGCCCTGGTGGCGACGGTGTTCGCCGTCGGTCTTGCCGCGCCGGCCCGCGCCGAACTTGAAATCGACATCACGTCTGGCAATCCGCAGCCGATACCCGTCGCCATCACGAATTTCGCAGGCGACAATCCCGGCGCCCAGCAACTGGGCCAAAACATCGCCGGCGTCATTTCCGCCAACCTGGAACGCTCGGGTCTGTTCCGTCCGCTGGAGCCGTCGCGCTTCGTGCAGACACCGGAGTCGCTGCGCACGGGCGTGCGTTTTGCCGACTGGCGGCTGATCCAGGCGCAGGGGTTGGTGACGGGCACCGTGACCCAGGCGGCTGACGGGCGGACGCGAATCGAATTCCGCCTGTTCGATGTTACGGCCGGCCAGCAGGTAACCGGTTTGGCCTATACCGTCCAAGCGGATGGCTGGCGGCGTGTCGCCCACATCATTTCCGACGCGATTTACAAGCGCGTGACGGGGGAAGAGGGCTATTTCGACACCCGCATCGTCTATATCGCCGAGTCTGGCCCGGCGCTTCAGCGGGTCAAGCAACTCGCCATCATGGATCAGGATGGTCAGAATCACCGGTTCCTGACCGACGGCCGCGTGCTCGTGCTCACCCCCCGTTTTTCTCCGAGCACCCAGGAAATTACATACCTGAGCTACTTCAACAACAGGCCTCGGGTGTATTTGTTCAATATTGATACCGGTCGTCAGGAAGTGCTGGGCGATTTTCCCGGCATGACATTTGCTCCCCGTTTTTCCCCTGACGGGAACAAGGTCATCATGTCGCTGGCTTCCGGCGGCAATACGGATATCTACACATTGGACCTGCGCACACGTCGTCAGCAACAGTTGACGAATCATCCCGGTATTGACACGGCCCCGTCTTATTCTCCGGACGGCACTAAAATTGTGTTTGAAAGCGACCGTGGCGGTACACAACAGCTTTACACGATGAATGCTGATGGCAGCGACGTGAAGCGAATTACTTTCGGTCAAGGCCGTTACGGTACCCCGGTCTGGTCGCCCCGTGGCGATCTGATCGCCTTCACACGATTGTTCGGCGATAAGTTCTATATCGGAGTCATTCGGCCGGATGGGTCGGGTGAACGCCTTTTGACAGAGGCATTCCATGTCGAAGGACCTACTTGGGCTCCCAATGGCCGTGTGCTTATGTTCTTCAAGGAACGTCCTTCCGGACAGGCAGGCAGGCAGCGTCAGGCCAAGCTATACTCAATTGACTTGACTGGGTCTAATGAACGGCAGGTCTTGACGCCCACCGACGCTTCCGACCCGGCATGGTCACCCTTGATTCCATGAGAGGGCCACACTAATTTCGCAACGCAAGAACGACGCTCAATATCCGCCGGTCACTCAAAGATCGTGTCAAATCGGCGACCGGCTGTGGTACCCGTCGTTCGTGGGGCAAATCACCGTAACCTTCAATCGAACTCGCGTTCCACCTTAGGGGGTCTCAAATGCGCTTCAAGATCATCACCCTCGTTGCGGTCGCCCTGCTGGCCACCGCTTGCAGCAGCAAGCCTCAGCAGGAGGCTCAGGCCACCACCGGCGGCACCGTTGCGCCGCCGCCCGCGCCGCCGCCGGCCGCTCCGTCGGGCCCCGCTCCGGGCTCCGCCGAAGATTTCATCCAGAATGTCGGCGACCGCGTCTTCTTCGGCTTCGACAAGTTCGACCTGACGCCGGAAGCGACCGCCACCCTGGATCGTCAGGCCGCCTGGCTGAAGCAGTATCCGGCCGTCACCGTGACCGTTGAAGGCCACGCCGACGAGCGCGGCACGCGCGAGTACAACCTGGCCCTGGGCGACCGCCGCGCCGCCTCGGTCAAGAAGTACCTGACCGCGCTGGGCGTTGATGCCGCCCGCGTCCAGACCATCTCCTATGGCAAGGAGCGTCCGGCCGTGGAAGGTTCCAACGAGGCCGCCTGGACCCAGAACCGTCGTGGCGTGACCGTGATCAACTGATCCGGCGCGGACCCTGTCACCAGGGACCGACGTGATGAAGAGACGCCGCCCGGCCCGCCGGGCGGCGTTTTTCGATTCCGGCACTTTTCATTTCCCGGTTGTGTCGAAGGGGAGGGTCGGCGAGGCCACAAATACGCCCCATCGGCGTTGGATACTTCCGCCCGCCCTTCCGAAGCGGTAGGGTCGCCCGATATCTCCGCTCCAACCGCTGGTATTCGATGACAAGCCACCTGCGCCCCCGTCATTCCTTCCTGCGCCGCCGCCTTACCATCGCGGCCGTCGCACTGGCCGCCATCGCCGGTTCCGTGCCGGCCGCAGGGCAGTCCGACACGCGGGAGATGCTCAATCGCCTTCAGCGGCTGGAGAATGAGGTCCAGACCCTGAACCGGCAGGTCTATCGGGGTGGAAGCGCACCGGCCGGACAGGCGGCGGGCGGCGCACCCATGGCCGGCAACGTGGCGGCCGGGTTCGAGGTCCGCCTGCAACGGCTGGAATCGGAGATCCAGACCCTGACCGGCCGCTACGAGGAGGCCACCTATCAGGTGTCCCAGTTGCGGGAACAACTCACCCGCATGCAGACCGATATCGAATTCCGGCTCAACCAGTTGGAAAAGGGGCAGGCGGGTTCGCCGGGCGCCGGTGCGCCGGTGGCGGAAGGGGTGGCGGGGCCCTCGCCGGGGGTGCCGGTGGTCCCGGCCGAGGCGGCAGCGCCGCCGCCGTCCCAGACGCTGCCATCCGGCACGGCGCAGGAACAGTATGATTTCGCCTTCAACCTGCTCCGCCAGGCCGACTATGCCGGCGCGGAAGCGGCGTTCCGTGCGTTCCTGCAGGCCAACAGCAGCAGCACGCTGGCCGGCAATGCCCAATACTGGCTGGCCGAAACGCTTTATGTCCGCGGCCAATACCAGCCCGCCGCCATTGCCTTCGCCGAGGGTTATCAGAAATATCCCCGCGGCAACAAGGCGCCGGACAGTCTGCTGAAGCTGGCCCTGTCGCTGTCGGCGATGAAGGCCAATGATGATGCCTGCACCGCCCTGCGCGAGCTGGGGGAGAAGTACAAGGACGCGCCGGCCACCATCAAGCGTCGCGCCGACATGGAAAAGAACCGCCTGAAATGCCGGTAGAGGACCCTGTCGGACCGGTCGCTTTCGACCGGCTGATGCGGACCTTGGGGCCGTTCGAGTCGGCCCCTCATATCGCTGTCGGCGTTTCCGGCGGTGCCGACAGCATGGCCCTGGCGCTGCTCTTGCGGCAATGGCTGGCCGCCCGCGGCGGTCGCCTTCTGGCGTTGACCGTGGATCACGGCCTGCGGGCGGAGAGCGCCGGGGAGGCGGCCAGGGTCGCAGGCTGGATGGCCGGGCATGGCATCGCGCACCGCCTGTTGTCCTGGTCGGGCCCCAAACCCTCTGCCGGCATTCAGCACGCCGCCAGGCAGGCCCGTCTGCGGCTGTTGGCCGAGGCGGCGGCCGCTGCGGGCTGCCTGCATCTGGCCCTGGCGCATCATGCCGACGATCAGGCGGAGACCTATCGCCTGCGGGTCGAGCGGGGCAGCGGCGCGGCCGGGTTGGCCGGTATGCCCGCGATCCGGGAATTGCCGCGGCTGCGGCTTATCCGGCCACTCTTGCCCGTTGCCAAGGCTCGGCTGACCGCCACCTGCCGCGCCCTGGGTCAGGATTGGCTGGAGGACCCGTCCAATCGCAATCCGGCCTTCGCGCGCGCGCGGCTCCGGCTGTTGCGCGCCGCCGGCCCGGCGGATGCTGACGCGGCCCGCGCTGCGGGCCGGCACCGTGCGGCCGCTGATGACCGTGCGGCGGATATGCTGGCCGCCACGGTGCGTTTTCTGCCCGAAGGCTGGGCCATGATTGACCGTTCCCTTCCCGGCCGTGCCGGGGATGATCTGGTGCCGTTGCTTGCAACCCTGCTGCGCGCCGTGGGCGGGGCCGTCTATGCCCCGCCACCGGCCGCCGTGACGTCCCTGGCGGCGGAAATGCGGCAGGGCCCCGGCGGGGGGCGTACATTGGGCGGGTGCAGGCTTGTGCCTGTGCCCGACGGGTGGCATCTGGTGCGCGAGGCCCGGAACCTGCCGGCGCCGCTGGCGTTGACGGGGGGCGGGCCGCCGATCCATTGGGATGGCCGATTCAGCCTTTCGGTTGAGGTATTTGAGCGCTTCACGGTACAGCCGTTGACGGACGCCCTGTGGCGGCAGGCATTGGCTGATCGGCCCGGCATGGCTGCCATGGCGCCGCCGGCCATGGTGCGGGCGAGCTTGCCGGCCATCCTGACCGGCGACCGGCTGCGGGCCATACCCCATATGGCCTATCGGACTACCGGCATGGTCGATCCGCGGGTGCGTGTGGTGCCATTGGTATTGGTTGAGGGGGTTCCCGCACGGTTCGCTGTTGTCACCGCCGTGGATGACATTATCTAATGGAGGAAGTTCCCCCTGTCCGACCGCGTCACCCCACTGGGCCACCCCGCCGGGATGATCGTATGGAGCATCGGGGGTGCGGTCGATGAAAGGTCTGGGCTGTGAATAATTTCGGTAAGAATTTGGCGCTGTGGCTGGTGATCGGGGTGCTGTTGATCGCCCTGTTCAACCTGTTCCAGACATCATCCAACCGTTCCACGCAGTCGGGCTTGGCCTATAGCGACCTGTTGGCCGAGGTGGATCGCGGTGCCGTGACGGCCGTGACCATCAAGGGCGACCAGCTTTCGGGCACGACCAGCGACGGCCGGTCCTTCACGACGACGGCCCCGCCGGGGTCGAATGTCGCCGATCGGCTGGTGGACAAGAATGTCCGCGTGTCCGTGGTGGCCGAGGATAACAGCCCCACCCTGTTCAGCATCCTGCTGAGCTGGTTCCCCATGCTGCTGCTGATCGGCGTGTGGATTTTCTTCATGCGTCAGATGCAGTCCGGCGGTGGCAAGGCCATGGGGTTCGGCAAGTCCCGCGCCCGCCTGCTGACCGAGAAGGTGGGTCGCGTCACCTTCGACGATGTCGCGGGTATCGACGAGGCCAAGCAGGAGCTTGAGGAGGTCGTGGACTTCCTGAAGGACCCGCAGAAATTCCAGCGCCTGGGTGGCAAGATTCCCAAGGGCGTGCTGCTGGTCGGGCCGCCGGGCACGGGCAAGACGCTGACCGCCCGCGCCGTGGCCGGTGAGGCGAACGTGCCGTTCTTCACCATCTCCGGTTCCGACTTCGTGGAAATGTTCGTGGGTGTCGGTGCCAGCCGGGTGCGCGACATGTTCGAGCAGGGCAAGAAGAACGCGCCCTGCATCATCTTCATCGACGAAATCGACGCTGTCGGCCGCCATCGCGGTGCCGGCCTGGGCGGCGGCAATGACGAGCGGGAACAGACGCTGAACCAGCTTCTGGTCGAGATGGATGGGTTCGAGGCGAATGAGGGCGTGATCCTGATCGCCGCCACCAACCGTCCCGACGTGCTGGACCCCGCCCTTCTGCGCCCCGGCCGTTTCGATCGTCAGGTTGTCGTGCCCAATCCCGATGTGCTGGGCCGCGAGAAGATCGTGAAGGTCCACATGCGCAAGGTGCCGCTGGCGCCCGATGTCGATCCTAAGGTCATCGCCCGCGGCACGCCCGGCTTCTCCGGCGCCGATCTGGCCAATCTGGTCAATGAGGCGGCCCTGCTGGCGGCCCGTGCCGGCAAGCGCGTCGTCGGCATGGCCGACTTCGAAGCCGCCAAGGACAAGGTCATGATGGGGGCGGAGCGCCGTTCCATGGTCATGACCGAGAAGGAGCGCAAGCTGACCGCCTATCACGAGGCCGGGCATGCGCTGGTGTCCCTGTGGGTGCCGGAATATGACCCGCTGCACAAGGTCACCATCATTCCGCGCGGCCGTGCGCTGGGTGTGACCATGAACCTGCCGGAGCGTGATCGCACCAACTACACCAAGCGGGAGATGGAATCGCGTCTGGCCGTGCTGTTCGGCGGCCGTGTGGCGGAGGAGATCATCTTCGGACAGGAGAATGTGACCACGGGCGCCGCCAGCGACATCCAGCAGGCCACCCGTTGGGCCCGCGCCATGGTTGCCGAATATGGCATGTCCGACAAGCTGGGCCGCGTGCGCTACAATGCCAATGAGCAGGAGGTTTTCCTGGGGCATTCCGTGGCGCAGCAGCAGAATGTGTCGGAGGCGACCTCGCAGTTGATCGATGAGGAGATCCGTCGCCTGATCGAGGAGGGGGAGACCCTGGCCCGCAAGCTGCTGACCGAGCATCTGGACGATTTGCACAAGGTTTCCGAGGCCTTGCTGGAGTTCGAGACCTTGTCGGGCGAGGAGGTGAAGGCCATCCTGCGCGGCGAGCAGATCGTGCGCAGCGACCCGCCGGCCCCGCGTCCCCAGACGCCGGAGCCGCCCAAGACCCCCGGCCGTCGCGCCTCTGTCCCGACCGCCGGCAAGGACGGGATCGAACCGGAGCCGCAACCCGGCGTTTGAAACAGGCTGCACGGCATTGATTGAGCAAACCCCCGGCGCAGCCCCGCGCCGGGGGTTTGTGTTTGCACATCATCGCGTTGCGCATCATCGCATTATGGATGAGACCTCATGCACCGTCCGCTTGCCATCCTGTCCGGTCCCGCTGCCCGCGCCGCCCTGACCTCTGGTCAGGCTCGCCTTCTGGCCGGGGGGCCGCTGGTGTTCGCGCAGGTGCAGACCGATGCAGGTCTTGCCCCGGCCGCGTTGCTTCCCCCCCACCATCCCTTGATCGCCGCCCGCGCGCCCTGGGCCGGGTTCGACCTGTCGCGGCCCATCATCATGGGTATCGTCAATGTCACGCCCGACAGCTTTTCCGACGGTGGCGACCATGACAGTACCGAGGCTGCCATTGCCCATGGGCGGCGGTTGCGGGCGGAAGGGGCCGATATCCTGGATGTCGGGGGCGAATCGACCCGGCCCGGCGCGGCCCCCGTGCCTGTGGCGGTGGAGATCGCAAGGGTCGTGCCCGTCATCCGGGCGCTGGCGGCGGAGGGCGCCGTCATCTCCATCGATACGCGCCATGCCGCCGTGATGAAGGCGGCGGCGGTGGCCGGCGCCAGGATCATCAATGATGTCACGGCCCTGACGGGGGACCCCGACAGCGCGGAAGTCGCGGCGGCCACGGGCCTGCCGGTGGTGCTGATGCACATCCAGGGCGAGCCGCAGACCATGCAGGATGCCCCCCGTTACCATGATGTCACGGCCGAGGTGTTCGACTGGCTGGCAGCCCGGATCGCGGCAGCGGTTGCCGCCGGTATCGGGCGGGAGAGAATCGCCATCGATCCTGGCATCGGATTCGGCAAGGATCTGACGCACAATATTGACCTGCTGTCCCGTACCGGCGTGCTGCACGGGCTGGGCTGCCCGATCCTGATCGGGGTCAGCCGCAAGCGCTTCATTGCCGGCCTGTCGAGGGGGGAGGCACCCAGGGACCGGGTCGCCGGTTCCATCGCGGCGGCCCTTTATACGCTGGGGCAGGGGGCGCATATCCTGCGCGTGCATGACGTGGCCGCGACGGTGCAGGCCGTCGCCGTGTGGCAGGCCCTGCAATCGGCATGATATAGGTTTCGTAACATTCCGACCGGCCGGCTGCCTGCCGGCATTCCTGGGACGTAAAAGACATGTCGCGTAAATTGTTCGGCACCGACGGCATCCGCGGTACGGCCAACACCGATCCGATGACGGCTGAAACGGCGCTGAAGGCTGCCATGGCGGCAGCCCTGCATTTCCGCAGGGGTGATCATCGCCACACGGTGGTGATCGCCAAGGATACGCGACTGTCGGGTTACATGCTGGAACCGGCCCTGACGGCGGGCTTCGTCTCCATGGGCATGGACGTCATCCTGGTGGGGCCGCTGCCCACCCCCGCCGTGGCCATGCTGACGCGGTCGATGCGTGCCGACCTGGGCGTCATGCTGTCGGCCAGCCACAATCCGTTCCAGGATAATGGCATCAAGCTGTTCGGTCCCGATGGCTACAAGCTGTCGGACGAGATCGAGGCGGAGATCGAGGCGCGGATGGCACTGCCCTTCGCGCCCGATCTGGCATCCCCCCGCGATCTGGGACGGGCCCAGCGGATGGAGGATGCGTCCGGCCGCTATATCGAGGTGGTGAAGAGCAGTTTTCCCCGTGGCCTGCGCCTGGACGGGATGAAGATCGTCATCGATTGTGCCCATGGCGCCGCCTACAAGGTGGCGCCCCGCGTGCTGTATGAACTGGGGGCGGAGGTCGTAACGCTGTTCAACCAGCCCAACGGCTTCAACATCAACGACAAGTGCGGTGCCACGGCGCCGGCCGCCATGCGTGCCGCCGTGCTGGAACACAAGGCCGACCTGGGCATTTCCCTCGACGGCGATGCGGACCGCCTGATCCTGGCTGACGAAACGGGCACGCAGATCGACGGCGACCAGATCATGGCCCTGATCGGCCAGAGCTGGGCGGAAAGCGGACGGTTGCGTGGTGGCGGGGTGGTGGCCACCGTGATGTCGAACATGGGCATGGAGCTGCATCTGAAGAAGCTGGGCCTGACATTGGCGCGCACCGCCGTGGGCGACCGCTATGTTGTCGAGCATATGCGCGAACACGGGTTCAATGTCGGCGGGGAACAGTCGGGCCATGTGGTCCTGCCCGACTTTGCCACGACCGGCGACGGCCTGCTGGCCGCCTTGCAGGTGCTGGCCTGCATCCGGCAGTCGGGGCGACCCGCTTCCGATGTGCTGCGGGTGTTTCAGCCGTTGCCGCAGCTTCTGAAGAATGTCCGGTACGATGCCTCCACCGGTATCCGCCCGCTGGAGGCGGACGGCGTGAAAGCCGCGATCCGCGCGGGCGAGGAGAGGCTGGCCGGTTGCGGGCGCGTGCTGATTCGCAAGTCGGGCACCGAGCCCCTGATCCGCGTGATGGCGGAAGGCGAGGACAATGCCCTGGTCGCCCATGTCGTGGACGATATCTGCGACGCCGTGCGCCGCGTGACCCAGGCCGTGGCGGCGGAATAGGGGGCGGAGATGAAAGGGCGTGTTCTGATCGTCGCGGGATCGGATTCGGGCGGCGGGGCCGGCATACAGGCCGATATCAAGGCTGTGACGGCGCTGAACGGCTATGCCATGACGGCCATCACCGCGCTGACGGCCCAGGATACAAGTGGCGTGCATGGCGTGCTGCCGGTTCCCATCGATTTCCTGGTGCAGCAGATGCGTCTTGTTCTGGCCGATATTGGCGCCGACGCGGTCAAGATCGGGATGCTGGCCACCGCCGAGATCATCGATGCCGTCGCCGATACGCTGGCCGGATCAGCCCCCGGCGTGGCCATTGTGGCCGACCCGGTCATGGTGGCCAAGGGCGGGCACCGGCTGCTGGATGAAAGCGCCACGGGTGCGCTGATCCGGCGCCTGCTGCCGCTGGCCGCCATCGTCACGCCGAACGTGCCGGAGGCAGAGGCCATGACCGGAATCGCCATCAACGGTGTCGACGATATGCGCCGCGCGGCTGACATCTTGCTGCAATATGGCGCCGGGGCCGTGCTGATGAAGGGGGGCCACATGGACGGCCCCGTCCTGACCGACCTGCTGGTGACACGTCTGGGGGAAACGGCCTTCACGGGAAAAAGGGTGGAAACGCGGCACACCCATGGGACGGGCTGCACCCTGTCATCCGCCATCGCCGCGGGACTGGCCCAGGGGCTGGACGTGGTGGCGGCCGTGGATCGGGCGCGGCGCTATGTCGATATCGCCATCCGCACGGCACCTGGCTTCGGCCGTGGCCACGGCCCCCTGAACCATGCCCACACCGTCGGGGATTTCGCATGAGCCGCCTGGGACCCGCACTTCTGACCGCCTATCAGCAGACAAGCTATGTCGCCCTGGATGGCAAGCGCACGGCCACGGCCCGTATCATGGCCGATGGCCGGGAGATCGATGCCCTGCTGGAAAGACGGGGCGCGGCCGAAATCGTGTTCGTCACGGCCTGGAATCCCGGCAGCAGGGCGGCCGACGCTGCCGCCAACCAGGCAGCCCACGCCCGGCTGACCGATATTCTTGAGGATGAGGATCTGGACCACATACCGGCCGAGTTCAGGCCGGCCACCAGGGATTGGCCGGTGGAAAAGGGGGTAGCCATCTTTGACCTTCCCCCCTTCGATGCGCTGCAACTGGCCGAGATGCTGGGGCAGTACGCCATTGTCTGGCAGGGGCAGGGACAGCCGGCACAATTGCTGTTCACGCACCTGGCGCTCGGCTGATCACCGCCGCCTGACCAGCAGCGAAAGACCGACGGCTGACACGGCTGCAATCAGCAGTGCGGCGAGCATCAGGATGATATCCCGCGCCACCGGGCCGATGGCATCCATGAACCCGCCCTTGTGAAAGATGTCGAATACCCAGCCGGCACGCCGCAGGCCCGGATCGGTCGTGGCGGCGATTGTGGCGTCAGCCAGATCGACGAACAGGGCCCGATCTCCCGGAAGCTCCACGCGCCAGACGGGCAGGCGCTTGTTGGCAAAACCGTAATCGGCACCGAATCGGGTGACCAGACGGGTCTGCGCATCATCGGCGACAGGCTCCCCGCTGAGCGCGCGCGCCAGGGCGCGGGCCGCAGCCTCTTCATTCCCCGGCAGGGGACGCAGGTCGCCGGCGGTCAGCAGCACGCCCGAACCCCCGGTGGGAATGCCCCGGAACAGGGCCAGTCTCGCCTGATGGTCGTCATGCCCGTCCTGTGAGACGGGCTGGCCGTGCGCCCCATGGTCATGTTCCCCACCATGGTGGCCATCATGGCCGTGGTGAGCGCCCGACGCGGCCACCGGTGCCGCGGACCAGGTTGGCGGGGGCACCAGACGCAGCAGCGCGGACCCGTCCGGCGCCGCCAGGAAGGACAGGGCGACGGGTGCCGTATCGGGACCGAATCCCTGCCACAGGCCGGCCAGATCGCTGGAAAGCGTGGCAAGGTCCAGCGACTGGGCCCGCACCGCAGGTGTCGCATCGGTGCTGCCATCCTGGCCCAGCAGAAGATGCCAAAGGCCCGACAGGGTGAAGGCCAGGGCAGGCAGGGCCGCGGCATAGCCCAGCAGCCGATGCCAGTGCCGCCCGCCCGGTGCCGGGTTGCGCCGCCGGATCAACAGCAGCAGAACGATGCCCAGAAGGCTGGAAACGGCGATGCTGCCGACCAGCAGGGCGATGGCGGCCGCCCGCAGCGGCCCGGCTTCCCCAGGGATGAAGGACAGCGTGTGGATGGTGCGGAAAAGCGCCTGCATGCTGCGCTTGCCGGCATCGGTGATGGCCGCCATCCGGCCGCTGCCCGTGTCGACATAGGCGACCAGCCCATCGTCGCGCCCCAACTCGACCCGCCAGACCGGAAGCAGGCGGTTGACCGGGGTGTAATCATTGTCGAATGCCGTGACGATCCGCGCGTCGCGCACGGGCGTATCCGGATCCCCCAGGTAATGCCGCGCCAGTTCGATGGCCCGGTCCTGGTCGCCCCGCTGCCGTTCCTCTCCCGTTTCGGGATCGAAATAACGCCGGACGGGGTCATCGGCTTGCCTCACGGCGTAATAGGTATGGCCGGCCAGCACGATCGCCCGCATTTCGGCCACCTGGCCGGGCACCTTGTCCGCCAGCAGCGTGGCTGGCGGTTGTGCGTGCGTCAGGTCCAGCGGGGTCAGTGGTGGCATGCGGGTGGCGGCGACCGGACTGGTCCAGACCATGATGGGATGCAGCATGCCCGTCAGGGCCCAGCCGATGGCGCAGATGCCGGCCACCCAAGCCAGCTTGCGATGCCATTTGATCGACGCCACCCGCATGGATCAGAACTCCGCCTTCAGGCCGGCATAGAGCGAACGCCCTTCACCGGGATAATAGACATTCAGGTTGGCACCCGGCGCCGCCGCATTGGCCAGCGTGCTGACGGACGAGACATAGCGTTCCTTGAAGATATTGCGCATTTCCGCATAGGCCCGCAGCCCCGGGGCCAGCGTCAGCCCGGCATTGATGCTCCACACATCGTAGCCGGGTGCGCGCAGGCTGTTGGCATAATCGATCCAGGCGCCGTCCGGCACCCATTCGACGCTGGCGCCGATATGCCAGCTGTCGCCATCCTTCAGGGTCAGGCTACCCTGATACAGGTGGCGCGGTGCGCCGGCCAGGTCGCGGTTTCCGTATTGGGCATCGCCGTCAAAGAAGAAGTCGTTCAGCATGTAGACTTGGCTCAGCACGACGCTGCCCTGGCCCGACGCGAACAGCCCGCTGGCCAACGCGACGTCCAGCCCGGCCTCGACACCTTGGTGGATGGTCTTGTCGGCATTGAAGGTGCTGGCCGGAATATCGGGATTGGTCGTGAATTGCAGATATTCGCCGCGCAGCCATGAACGATAAAGCCCGATATCCCAGGTGAAAGCGCCGGCCGTGCCGCGCGTTCCGGCTTCCGCCGTCCAGGCCTTCTGCGCGCCCAGCGGCACGAATCGGGGCACCGGCGCCTGCACCAGCTCCGAGAAGGTCGGCGGCTCTTCCGAGCGTGACACATTGGCATAGAATTGCGGCCCGCCATCGGCCTGGTAGAGCACGCCCAGCTTGGGGTTGATGGCGTTGAAGCTTTTCTGCGCGTCCATGGCGGGGTTGATATTGTTGTCCAGTTCCCGCCGCGCCCCCATCACCTGCAGCCCCGCCACCAGCGCCAGTTCGGGCCGCAGATAGGTGCGGCTTTCCAGATAGGCTTCCGCCTGCTTGGCGTACTGGTCCACATCGGCCGTTCTGGCCCCGCGGCTGCCGCGCACATTGACATATTGCAGGGCATCGACATGGCCATAGCGGCCCTGCAGGCCCAGCACCAGTTCATGGCGCAGCGTTCCGATCCGGCCCGTGTCGGTATAGCGCAGATAGGCGCCCGCATCCTGGCTGTCCTGGTCAATGACCTGGAAGATGGGGTGGAACAGCGACTTCACGTTCAGATAGCCGCCCACATCCAACTGGGCATCGCCGTCCAACTGGAAACTCGTCCGGTTCGACAGGCGGATGGAATTGATATCGCGGCTGTAATCATTCTGATTGTTGACGGCCGGGGCCAGGCGCGGGCTGTCCAGGGCAGAGGACAGCGAGACCGTGCCCGGCACTTCCTGCTGGATATGGTTGGCCGAAAGGTAGAAGCGCGTTTCGATGCCTTCGGTCAGCTTGATGCCGACATTGCCGGCCAGACGGGCCGTCTGCTGCGCGCTCTGTTCACGGTAGCCGTCCGACCGGATGCCGTTGATGCTGATGAACCCGTCCACGTCAGGACCAGCCGCCGCACCCGTGGCCGCTAGGCGCAGTGTGCCGAAGCTGCCGCCATCCACCGACAGGCTGTAGGGGGAATTCACGGTGCGGCCCGTCGGGGTCGCGACATTGATGGCCCCGCCCAGGCTGGCGGCGCCATAGCGCAGGGCGTTGCCACCCTTGAAGACCTCCACATAGCGGGCCTGCCGGGGGTCGATCTCCTGAAAATCAGTGGAGCCGTCGGCCAGATTCACCGGCACGCCGTCGATCAGCAACTGGATGCCGCGCATGTGGAAGCCGCGCGACAGGCCGGAACCGCGGATCGATATCCGCACCTCTTCGGCAAAACGCTGCTGGGCGAAGACACCGGGGGTGTTGGCCAGCATGTCCTTGAAATTCAGGGCATACCGGTCCCGGAACGCTTCTGCGGTCACCAGGGCCACGCCGCCGGGTGTCTTTTCGATCTGCTGGCGGGCCTCCTCGACCGAGGGGGCCGTGGGGCTGCCGGAACGCAGGCCGACCACTTCCACCGCGCTGCCGGCATCAATCGACATTTCCGCAGCGGCGGGCAGGGACAGGCAAAGGGCTGGCAGGCAGGCGCCGGCCAGCAGGATTGAGCGGGACATGGGCTTTCCTTCATCTTGATCCAGGCCGGCGCAAGTTCATTCCGCTTACGGAATATCTTCCCTTGCGCAGGCATCGGGCAGGTCCGGCCATGGCGGTCATGGCCGGGAACAGGGGGATCAAGCGAAGGCGGGTGGCGCGCGCGGTGGCAGGTCGCCGGGTGGACGCAGATAGGATGGCGACAGGCGGTAAGAAGCCGGCTGTCGGACAAGGCGCGCAGGGATACGGAAGACCAGCAGCAGCGCCAGTGCCAGCAGCAATGGACCGGGCAGGGCGGCCAGGGCCGCGAACAGGCACATGGAATCGCCGGGCGCCGGCATGTCGGCGGTACGGAGCGGCTGTCCGTTCTTGTCGACCAGCAGGGTGCTGTCCAGGCCGCCGGTGCAGATGACGAGCGGCAGCCCCCCTTCTCCCATGGCCGACAGGTCAGGCATGTAGCCGGGCGGGATCATGGCACGCAGGAAAAGGGCAAGCAGCAGCAGGCCGGCAAAGAGCGTTCGCCCATGCCGCAACATCGTTCCCGTTCCCGTTGGTGACGCCTGCTTCCTCATCGCACCGGTTGATGCGCTGCATGTGGGATGCTGTCAAGTCGTGGGCTTGCGACCTGATGGCGCGCCTGACATCTGTGGCGGCGCGGCCATCCTCGCGGCGCTGATCGGTGTTTTCCCCGTGCGTGCGCATGTCGATGCGCTTATGAGGAAGCCGGACAGGAGGGAAATGGCATGCCCAATTCGGCGCAGCAATGGCGCGACCGTATTCTGTACCAGGACGATCAGGTCATCGTCCTGGACAAGCCATACGGGCTTCCTGTCCATTACGGAACCAAAACGACTGATCATCTGGAGCTGTACCTGCCGTTGATCGCCGGGGACCGGCCGGAACCGCCGCGGCTGGCCCATCGCCTGGACAAGGACACGGCGGGCTGTCTGGTGCTGGCCCGTGACGCGGCGGCGGCGGCGCGGCTGGGCGCCATGTTCCTGGATGGCCGGGTGCAAAAGACCTATTGGGCGGTGGTACTGGGCCGGCCCCGCGGGGATGGCGGCGTGATCGACATGCCCTTGCTGAAAGTCCGTGTGCCGGGCACATCGAAAATGCTGGTCGATGTGGCCGGCAAGCCGGCGCTGACCCGTTGGGAAAGACTGGACGGTGCGGATGGCCTGTCGCTGCTGGAACTTCACCCCCGTACCGGCCGGATGCATCAGTTGCGCGCACATTGCGCCTATATGGCCATGCCGATCCTGGGGGACCCCATCTATGGTGCGCAGATGCCGCCCCCGGTGCCGCTGCACCTGTTGGCCCGGTCCATCCGCTTTCCCCGGCTGGATTGTTCCGGAGCCGAAATTATTGCCACCGCACCGCCCCCGCCGCATTTTATGGCAACCTTGGCGCGAATGGGGGTGACGGGGAGCGGTGTTGCCGCCTAACCTGCGCTGTTTTTACCGGGAGGCTGGATGATCGAGGAGATCCTGCTGTTCGTGGCGGTCGGCTTCGCCGCACAGATGGTTGATGGCGCCATCGGCATGGCCTATGGCGTGACGGCCAGCACTGTCATGATGTCGATGGGCGTTCCCCCGGCGACAGCCAGTGCCAGCGTGCATGTGGCGGAAATGTTCACGACGGGTGCGTCGGGGCTGGCCCACTGGCGCCGGCGGAACGTGCGGCCGGAACTGGTCTGGCGCCTGGCGCTGCCCGGCATGTTGGGCGGCGCGGCCGGGGCCTATCTGCTGTCGGGCATTTCGGGTGAGATGATCAGGCCGCTGATCGCAATCTATCTGCTGGCCATGGGGGGGCTGATCCTGTGGAAGGCCATGCACCCGCCGCCGCCGCACGCGCTTTCCACACGCAAGGTGGCGGGGCTGGGCCTGACCGGCGGCTTTCTGGACGCCATCGGCGGCGGCGGCTGGGGACCCATGGTGGCCAGCACCCTGATCGGCGGCGGGACGACGCCGCGCTATGCCATCGGATCGACGAACCTGGCGGAATTCTTCGTCACGATGACGATATCCTTCACCTTCGTCTTCACCATCGGTCTCAGCCTTTGGCCGGCCATCCTGGGCCTGATCATCGGCGGGGTCGTCGCCGCCCCCTTCGCCGCGATGGTCACGCAGAAGCTGCCCGACAAGCCCATGATGATCCTGGTGGCTGTCGTCATCATGCTGCTCAGCCTGCGCAACCTGGTGGAGGTGGTCGAGCGCTGGCTGAGCACATGAGGATGCTGGATGGAGGGGAAGCTGCCAGGGCTGGAAGCTGGCATCAATCCTCGTAATCGGGAATTTCCGGCATCTGGTCCACGGCGGGCTTGCCATCGCGGATCCAGCCATCGCGGCGCTGACGGTACAGCGAGCGCATCGCGGCATAATAGTCGAAGCTGTTGCGCTTCACATCGTCGAGCGCGTCCATGTATTCGGCGCGGGTATCCAAAGCCGTCAGCCCGGCGCGGGTATAGTTGAACCAATCGCGGTCGGTGTTGGACGCATAGTTGGTGACCGGGTCGGCCATGAGCTCCCCGGCAAGACCCGTCGCGTCGCGCAGCGAGGATGAGCCCAGCAGCGGCAGCACCAGATACGGCCCCTCCGGAATGCCCCAGACGGCCAGGGTCTGGTCCAGGCTCTCATACTCGTAGGGGATGCCGTTATGACCCGCCACGTCGATCAGGCCGGCGATGCCGATCGTGCTGTTGATCATGAAGCGGGCCAGCACGTTGGCGGCGCCGTCGAAATCACCCTGCAGGAGCTGGTTGGCGAAATCCAGCGGCGAGCGAAGGTTGCGCAGCGCATTGCGCACGCCCTTCTGGGCGGGGGTGGGCAGGACGGCGCTATAGACCTGCGCCGCCGGCTTGATCAGCACCATGTCCACGCCTTCATTGAACCAGAAGATGGCCCGGTTCATGGGCTCCAGCGGGTCGTTGACATCCTCCGCCCCTTCGAATTCCACCTGCAGGGCAGGGGCTTGCGCCTGCGCCGCGTCGGGCGGGGGGGCACCGGCCGGCATGCTGTCCTGCGCCGCCACCGGCAAGGTCGCCAGCGCGGTCGTCATGAGCGTGACAAGCGCCGTGCGACGCAACAGGTGGTCAACGGACGGACGGAGCATGAGCGGGCCTCGGATGGTCACGGTGGATGATCACGGGGGAAATCTGGTGTGGAGAGTGCGAACCCTGTTCATTTAGGGCCGACGCGCTTGCAGCAAAGTGATAACAGTCACAGCTAATGGCGCCATTGCCAACGCTGCATTTCGTCTATTCCGGCATGCATGGCCTAGGCGTAGGACAAGCATGCTGCTAAATGGGCGGGAATACTCATTTCAGACAGTGCCTTGCCCGTGGCCCGACCCTTGCCCCGCCTTTCCATCGCCGGCTGGTTCCGTGACGACCGCCTGCGCCGCCTGTTCGGCAATGCCGGCATCCTTCTGGGCGGCAAGACGGTGAACGCCGTCGCCGGCCTGGCCGGACTGGCCATCGCCGCGCGCGCCCTGGGTCTGGAGGCTTTCGGTATCCTGATCCTGATCCATACCTTCACACAGACCATCGGAGAGATCGCCAAGTTCCAGTCCTGGCAGGCCGTGCTGCGATACGGCACACCGGCCTTGACGGAAGGGCGGGTCAGCGATTTCCAGCGCCTCCTGCGCTTCACAGCCCTGCTGGATGGCTGGAGTGCGCTGGCCGGCACGATCCTGTCGGTTCTGGTGGCCTGGGCGTTGGGCCCCTATTTCGACTGGCCGCCCGAACTCATGCCGGCGGCCCTGGTCTATGTCACCTCCGTGCTGTTCATGGTCCAGGCGACGCCCACCGGTGTGCTGCGCCTGATCGACCGGTTCGACATCCTGTCGGTGCAGAGCACGCTGGGCGCCATCATCCGCATGGTGGGCGGCGGCATCGCCTGGGCGATGGGTGGTGGCATTGTCGCCTTCCTTGTCGCCTGGTACATCGCCACGGCCTGGGCCGGCATCTATCTCATCGCCAAGGGCTGGTCCGAACTGCGCAAGCGCGGCCTGCTGGACGGGTATTCCTGGCGTGGCGATGGCCAGCCGGTGACACGTGGATTCGACGGGGTGTGGAGCTTTGTCTGGTCCACCAACCTGTCGGCGACGCTGGAACTGGCCTATACCCATATCGGCACGCTGGCCGTGGGCTGGATGCTGGGCCCGCGCGAAGCCGCCCTGTTCCGCATTGCGCGTCAGTTGGGCGAGGCGCTGGCCAAGCCGGCCAAGCTGCTGATCCCGGCGATCTATCCGGAACTGGCCCGTATGACGGCGGCCGGTGAGCATAAGGAGATGCGGGCCCTGATCGAACGGTCGGCCCTGCTGGCCGGGGCGGGGGCCATGCTGGCCCTTGTCGTCTGCTGGCTGATCGGGGAAATCGGTTTGCGGTTGATCGTGGGCGAGGAGTTCGTGGCCGCATATCCCGTCATGATGTGGCTGGTGGCAGCGGCGGTCGTCGGCATCTGGTCATTCCCCCTGGAACCCGTCATGGTATCGGCCGGGGAGGCGCACAAGGCCCTTATGGTGCGGGCCTGGACGACCGCGGTCTATATCCCCGTCCTTCTGGCGGCCATCCACTGGTTCGGCCTGATCGGTGCCGGGTGGGCACGGATGTTCTCCGCGGTGCTGGTCCTGGTGGCGTTCCTGGTGCCGGTCGTGCGGTGGTTCCGGCGGCGTTTGGCGGAGAACGAGGGGGCATGAGGGTCGGTTTCGTCTATAACAGCCAGAATCACCAGATCCTGCACAGCCTGCCCACGGCCCTGGAACTGTCCGTCCTGCGTCCCGACTGGCAGGTGGAGATCCTGGCCCCCAGCCGGGGGCACCTGGACTATATCGAGCAGTTTCTGCCGCTCTATCCCGGTGCCCGTGTGACCCTGACGCGGCTGTGCCAGCCACTGGCGGTCGATATCATGCGGCGGTTCCGGCCGCTGCCGGTTCCGCCGAAGGTCTGGTCCCTGCTGCATAACCGCACCCTGCTGAACGGGTTCGACGCGCTGGTCATGACCGACAAGACCAGCCTCTGGCTGCGCCGTTTCGGCGTCCACCGGCCGAAACTGATCAATACCGAACACGGGGCGGGCGACCGCGATGTGACGGTGGACGCCCGCGTCGCCAAATTCGACTTCAACCTGATCCCCAGTCCCAAGACGGCGGCCTGGCTGCTGGAGGCGGGGTATCTGCGGCCCGGGCATTATGCCGTCGGCGCCTATGCGAAGTTCGATATCATCCGGCGTCGGCAGGGCAGCCAACTCCCCCTGTTCGCCAATGGCCGGCCCACCGTGCTCTACAATCCGCATTTCGAGCCTGAGCTTTCATCCTGGCCCGGAGTCGGCATGCGGCTGCTGGACATCATGGCCCGGCAGGACCGTTACAATCTGGTCTTCGCCCCCCATATGCGCCTGTTCGATCCGCCCCGGCCGCATCACCAGGCGGCGTTCGCCCGGTATCGCGGTCTGGAGCATATACGGATCGATCCGGGCAGCGATGCCAGTTGCGACATGACCTATACGCTGGGGGCCGACCTTTATCTGGGCGATGTCAGCAGCCAGGTCTACGAGTTCCTGTGGCGGCCGCGTCCCTGCCTGTTCCTGAATACACATGACGTGGCCTGGCGCGACAATCCGCGCTACAGGTTCTGGACCCTGGGTGCCGTGCTGACGGGTGTCGAGGATATCGTTGCCCGCCTGGACCAGGCCTTTGCCACGCATGCGCAGTGGCGGTCGGCGCAGGAGGCCGCCTTTGCTGCCAATTTCGACCTGTCGGTGCCTGATCCCGGTCGCCACAATGCCGGTCTGCTGGCCGATTGGCTCGCCTCTGCCGGACCGGGGAAGGACCGGGGCACGGCATGAAGGGCGATGCGCCGATTGCCCGAACGCCCATGCTCTGGTAAGAGCGCGCTGAAGCGTGCCGCCAGCGGATGGGGGCACGATGTTGTTGCGTCCATCGTGAACGGCCTTCATTTTGCGATCGGGCGCCTGCCTCGTCTTTGTTCGGAACCGTCTGCCATGGTCACTGCCACCCCTTCCAAGCATGCGCTTTCCACCCGCCGGGCGGATTTCGCGACGGTGCCGGAGGCGATCGCCTATGCCGCCCGGGGGGAAACCGGCCTGAATTTCTATTCGGGCAAGGGGGAACTGACCGAAAGCCTGACCTATGCCCGGCTTTACGATGAGGCGCTGCCGCTGGCCCGCCGCATGCTGGCCAAGGGGCTGGTGAAGGGTGACCGGGTGGCCATCATCGCCGAGAGCGACGGTGATTTCATGCGGGCCTTCGCGGCATGCCAGTTCGCAGGCCTGGTGCCGGCCCCGATGCCGCTGCCAGCCGCTTTCGGCGGCAAGGACGCCTATATCGACCATATCCGCCGCATGATCCAGGGGGCCGATGCCGCCGCGGCGCTGTCCCCGGCGGCACTGGCGGACTGGCTCTGTGCCGCTGCCGACGGGTTGGGGCTGAAGGCGGTCGGCACCCTGGCCGTGTTCGACGGGGTTGAGGCCGGCAATATCGCGCTGCCGGTCGTGACGCCGGACGATCTCTGCTATCTGCAATTCTCTTCCGGCAGCACGCGCTTCCCGCTCGGGGTGGCGGTCACACAGCGGGCATTGATGGCCAATGCCCATGCCATCACCCATCACGGGCTGGGTATCACGGGGAATGACCGGTGCGTCTCCTGGCTGCCGCTCTACCACGACATGGGGCTTGTCGGCTTTCTGCTGACGCCGCTGGTCTGCCAGGTGTCCATCGACTACCTGCCGACGCGGGAGTTCGCGCGCCGCCCGCTGCTGTGGCTCAGCCTGATTTCCCGCAATGGGGGCACGCTTTCCTACAGCCCCAGCTTCGGCTATGAGCTGGCGGCCCGTCGTGCCGAAACGGCCTCCACAGAGGGGATCGACCTGTCCACCTGGCGCGGGGCCGGCATCGGGGGCGATATGGTGCGGCCGCGCGTGTTGCGCAAATTCGCGGAAACCTTCGCCCCGCGCGGCTTCCGGGCCGAGGCGCTGGTGCCGTCCTATGGCATGGCGGAGGCGTCGCTGGCCCTGTCCTTCGCGCCACTCGATACCGGTCTGGTCACCGATCTGGTCGACCTGGACCGGCTGGAGAATGATGCCGTGGCCGAGCGGCCGGGTGCCGGCACAGTGCGGTCGCGCGAATTCGTGCTGAACGGCCCCGTGCTGCCGGGTCATGCCCTGCAGGTGCGCGATCCGGACGGCGATGTGCTGGGCGAAAGGCAGGTGGGCCGCCTGTTCGCGCGCGGGCCGTCCCTGATGCGTGAATATTTCAACCGCCCGGAGGAGACGGCGGCTGTGCTGTCGCCGGATGGCTGGCTGGATACGGGTGACCTCGGCTACCTGTGCGATGGCCAGATCGTCATCACCGGCAGGGCCAAGGATCTGATCCTGGTGAATGGGCGCAACATCTGGCCGCAGGACCTGGAATGGTCGGCCGAACATGCCGTGGAGCAATTGCGCAGCGGCGATGTGGTGGCATTCTCCGTCGATGGGGAAGGGGGGGAGCAGGTGCTGGTGCTGGTGCAATGCCGGCCCACCCAGGCAGACGCCCGCGCCGCCCTGGCCACCCAGGTGCAGGGCGTGCTGCGTGCCGCCCACGGGCTGGAGGTGAAGGTGGTGCTGGTGCCCACCCATTCCCTGCCGCAGACCTCCTCGGGCAAGCTCAGCCGCACCAAGGCGCGGCAGATGTATCTGGCCGGCGCGTTCGGCCCCGATGCCACCGTCGCCGCCTGACATGCGGCTGGCCGCCATCACGGGTGGCACGGGCTTTCTTGGCCGCTATATCGTGGCGGCGCTGCATCGTGCCGGCTTCCGGGTCCGCATGCTGGTGCGGCAGGACCCGGTCCATCCGCTGCTGGCCGAATGCCGCCCCGAACTGGTGCTGGGCGATCTGCGCGACGCGCAGGCACTGGCCCGGCTGGTGGAAGGGGCCGACTGCGTCATTCACGCTGCCGGTCTGATCAAGGCCGTGGACCGCGTCACCTTCTTCGCCGTGAACGAGGGCGGGTCGGCGGCCCTGGGGCAGGCGGTGGCGGCACATGCCCCGGGGGCGCGCCTGCTGGTTCTTTCCAGCCTGGCGGCCAGCCAGCCGCACCTGTCGCACTATGCGGCCAGCAAGCGGGCGGGGGAGGAGGCGGCCATTGCCGGTTTCGCACGGGGGGACTGGGTGGTCGTGCGGCCACCGGCCATCTATGGCCCGTGGGACCGTGAAACCCTGTCGCTGTTCAAGGCTGCGGCCGGGCCGCTGGTGCCCGTTATGGGAGGGCCGCAGGCCCGCATCGCCATGATCCATGCGGCCGACGCAGCCGGCGCGGTTGCAGCCCTGGCCATGCCCGGCGGGCCGCGGGCCCGCATCTTCGCCCTGTGTGATGGTGTCGCAGGGGGCTATGACTGGAGCACGCTGCTGGATTGCGCGGCCGATGCTGTGGGGCGCCGTGCGCTGCGCGTCCGCATGCCCCTTGTCCTGCTGCGGGCAGCGGGGCTCGGCGGCAGTCTTCGCGCAGCGCTGACGGGCCGCGCCACCATGCTGACCTGGGCGAAAAGCCGGGAGATCAGCTTCCCGGACTGGTCGGTCGCGTCGCAGGAACTGCCGCCCGATACGCTCTGGCAGCCGCGGATTTCCCTGTCCGCGGGCTTCATGGAAACCGCCCGATGGTATCGGGAACAGCGCTGGCTATAGTGGGCGGGAACAAAACGCACAGCAAACTGTTGCGGAATTGCCTATCAATGTGTCATCTGTCACAGATGCTCCTCACGATCCGTGGTTTGTTCTTGCATCCTATCGCGTTGCAATTACCTTACCGGAACGTGACGCTTTTTTGCACGATGCGGGGGGGCACCGGCATCGTATTGGGCATGACTAACGGTTCGACTGATCCCTGGGGCACATTGAATGACCACCGACGTCAATGAAATCGTCGACGTAATCATCGCTGCCCTTGGGCCAACCCTGCCAACGCCGGTCACCATCACAACGGAGACCAGCATCACGCGCGATCTCGGCCTGGACAGCTTGGCCGTCATGGATTTCGTGATGGTGCTTGAAGATAAGTTCGACGTCTCGATCCCGCTGGAGCGGATCGCCGAAGTCGAAACCATCGGCGACCTGGCCAGGACTATCCAGGAACTCCGGGGGCGCGGCTGAGCATGACGATTCTTGCCAAATACACCCAGCTTCGTGAGCATTACCATCGCATCGCGGGTGCTGGCCGCGACCCATTCACCGTTCGCTTCGAACGGCTGATCTCCTCCACGGAAGGCGTGCTGAACGGCCGCCGGACCATCCTGCTGGGGACCAACAATTATCTGGGCCTGACCTTCGACCAGAGCTGCATCGACAAGGGGGTCGAGGCGCTGATCGAACAGGGGACGGGCACGACCGGTTCGCGCATTGCCAATGGCAGCTACAGCGGCCATGCCGACCTGGAAACCGAACTGGCCGATTTCTATGGCCGGCAGCATTGCATGGTCTTCACGACCGGCTATCAGGCCAATCTGGGGGTCATCTCCACCCTGGTCGGCAAGGATGACATCCTGGTCATCGACAGTGACAGCCATGCCAGCATTTATGATGCCGCCAAGATGACGGCGGGGCAGGTCGTGCGGTTCCGTCACAACGATCCCGACGATCTGCACAAGCGTCTGCGCCGTCTGGCCGACCATCCCGGCAACAAGCTGGTGGTGGTGGAAGGCATCTATTCCATGCTGGGCGATGTGGCCCCGCTGAAGGAATTCGCCCAGGTCAAGCGGGAGAATGGCGTCTATCTTCTGGTGGACGAGGCCCATTCCATGGGCGTGCGCGGCGATACGGGCCGCGGTGTCGCGGAAGAGGTCGGGGTGGAGGCCGATGTCGATTTCATCGTCGGCACCTTCTCCAAGAGCCTGGGGGCTGTTGGCGGGTTCTGCGTCTCCGACCTGCCGGACTTCGACGTGATGCGTGTGGCCTGCCGGCCCTACATGTTCACGGCCTCGCTGCCGCCGTCGGTCATCGCCAGTTCGCTGCAGGCGCTGAGGCGCCTGCGGGAGGAGCCGGGCCTGCGTCACCGCCTGACGGCCAATTCCCGGCGCCTGTATGACGGGCTGCGCAATCTGGGATTCCAGGTCGGACCGGATTGCAGCCCGATCGTGGCTGTCTCCCTGCCGTCCAAGGAACTCGCCATCGCCTTCTGGAACAAGCTGCTGGAATCCGGCCTGTACATTAACCTCGCACTGCCGCCGGCCACGCCGAACAGCCTGTCGCTGTTGCGTACCAGTGTCAGTGCTGCGCATACGCCGCAGCAGATCGATCAGGCGGTTGAGATGTTCGCGAAGGTCGGCCGGCAGTTGGGCGTGCTGCCCACGCTGGTCCAGGCCGCCGAGTAAGCCGGGCCAGGTCCGTCCCGCCCGATCTTGCATGATCAGAAAGCCCCACGAACACCGATGGTGTTCGCGGGGCTTTTCTGTTGGAGCTGAATCCCTCGGGACATGGACGCCCAATCTGGCAGACCCTGATTTCTGCCCTTCAATGAAGCATGGTCCCGGCCGCTTTCCCCGCCATCCATGACCTTTCGCAAGCTCCATGCGATTTTGCGGACAAATCATTATTGCGAGTTGTTGTCATTATCGATATCACCCCTTGTGAATTGACCGGGAGCAAGCCCGGCATCGACAAGGCAGTTGGAAGGGTGTTGAAATGATCCGTCGTCGCCTGATAAGCGCGATTACCACCGGTGCGACCCTGGCAGGGGGGAGTGCGCTGGCGCAGCCGGCCCAGCAGGCCATGACCGATGAGATCGTCGTGACCGGCCGTTACCAGGCCGACAAGCTGTCAACGCCCCAGCATGCCTTGCCGCTGGTCGATACGCCGCAATCGGTGACGGTGATTGCCGATGACATGATGGCCGAACAGGGGCGGCGTACCCTGCGCGACGCCATGCGCAACATCACAGGCGTCAGCTTCCAGGCCGGCGAAGGCAATCCGCCGGGCGGTTCGGATGCGTTCAATGTCCGTGGCTTTTCGGCCCGCGACGATATTTTCGTCGATGGCATCCGTGACCCCGGCAACTATTTCCGCGACCCGTTCTATGCCGAGCGGATCGAGGTCACCAAGGGACCGGCGTCGGCTTTCGCGGGGCGCGGCAATGTCGGCGGCACGGTGAATATCGTGACGCGCCAGCCCCAGATGAAGAACCGCATCGGCGGTGAGGTTGGGGTTGGAACCGCGTCGTTCTATCGCGGGACCGCCGATATCAATCAGGTGGTCAATGCCGATGCCGGGATTGCCGTCCGTCTGACCGCCATGGCGCACAGCGCCGGCGAACCCGGCCGCGACCATGTGGAGAACAAGCGCTGGGCATTGGCGCCGTCGGTGGGTTTCGGCCTGGACGGCGACACGAAGATCATCCTCAGCTATCTGCATCTGCGGCAGGATGACCGGCCCGACGCCGGCCTGCCCAACGGTCGTAACTTCAGCCTGGGCGGCTCCGGATTCGAAGGGCGGGTAGCGCCGGTGGACCGCAGTAATTTCTACGGCTACGCTACGGATTACCGCGATGTGGAGACCAACACCGTCACCGCCCGCATCGAACACAATTTCTCCGACAGCCTCTCCATTGGCAATATCACGCGCTATGCGCGGGTCCATAACGACCAGATCATCTCTTCCCCCCGGTTCGTCGGCACGGTGACCAGCCTGGGGCCGAATACCCAGGCTGTCGGCAACCGGAAGCCGCGCAACCAGGTCGACCAGCTTTTCATCAATCAGACGAACCTGACCGCCACGTTCGATACCGGCGCCATCAAGCATACGCTGGTCGTGGGTGGCGAATATGTGGACGAATCGAATGAGAACCGGCGGCGGCTCGATGCCAATGGGCCGGCCACCAGCCTGTTCAACCCCGTTCTCCAGTCAGCGGCGCCGATCGCCTATAACGGGACGCGCGCCCGCACCGATGTGGAAAGCGCGGCGCTTTATGTCTTTGATACGATCGAACTGACCGAGCAATGGAACATTGTCGCCGGGCTGCGGCACGATTGGGTGAAGACCCGGGCCCGCGGCTTCGATGATGTCGGCACCCTGCCGAACTTCGCCATCGATTACACGATCAAGGACAGCGAATGGAGCGGCAATGCCGGGCTGGTGTTCAAGCCGACCACCAATTCCAGCCTCTATGTCGCCTATGGCACCTCGTTCGAGCCCGGCAGCGGGGCGGAGGTGGTGCAGCTTGCCGGTGGCAACAACAACCCGCCTGTGACCGGCGCCAACTTCTTCGTCGAGCCGGAGACGTCGCAGGCCTGGGAAGCGGGTGCCAAGGTCGAACTGATGGATGGTGCGTTGCAGCTTTCCACCGCGCTGTTCCAGATTATGCGGGATAATGCCCGCACGCCCGGCGTCAATCCAGGTGATCCCGCCGTGGTACTTGACGGCGCGCAGCGTGTGCGCGGCCTGGAAGTGCAGGCGGTCGGCCGCGTCACGGCACGCTGGAACCTCTTTGCCGGCTATACCCATCTGGACGGCAAGGTGACCAGGTCCAACCGGCCGTTCGAAGTGGGGCAGCGGCTGGATGGCGCGCCTGCCCATTCCGCATCGGTCTGGACCAGCTACGCTGTCACGGATGATCTGCTGGTGGGTGGTGGCATGCAATATACGTCCAGGCGCAACAGCAATGTCCGCGCCTCGGCCACTGCCGATTTCGTCATCGTGACACCGTCCTATACGGTGTTCGATGCGTTTGCCGAGTATCAGTTGACGGACAGGGTCAGCCTGCGGGCCAATGTTTACAATATCGGTAATGAAACCTATTTCTATTCCTTCGCCAGCGGCCAGTCGATCCCCGCGGCCAGCCGTTCGGGGACGCTGACGCTTTCGTTCGAGATGTAACCCCAAGGGGCCGCTTCACATGATGCTTGAGCTTGAAGCGGTCCTGGATGCGGATGCGGTTCGCCGCATCCGCGCCCTGTTCGAGACGGCCCCCTGGGTCGATGGCAAGGTTACCGCCGGTTATCAGTCCGCCCTGGTCAAGAACAATGAGCAATTGCCCGGGGATTGTCCGCAGGCGCGGCAGGTGGGGGCGGAGATCCTGACGGCCCTGTCGCGCAGCCTGCTGTTCCAGTCGGCCGCACTGCCCAGGGCTGTCTTTCCACCTCTTTTCAACCGCTATAGTGTCGGGCACGGCTTTGGCGCGCATGTCGATAATGCCTGGCGACCCCTCGCTGACGGGCGCCGGATCAGGACTGATCTTTCCGCCACCCTGTTCCTGTCCGACCCGTCCGACTATGATGGCGGAGAACTGGTGATCGAGGATGGTCACGACAGCAAGCGGGTCAAGCTGCGCGCCGGCAGCATGTTCCTTTATCCGGCTACCACCCTGCACAGCGTCACCCCGGTGACCAGGGGCGTGCGCTTGGCCTCCTTCTTCTGGATTGAAAGTCTGGTGGCCGACGCAGGCCGGCGCGACATCCTGTTCGATATGGATATCGCCATCCAGTCCCTGCGCCAGCGTGTGGGCGATGACGACCCGGCGATGATCACACTGACCGGCTGTTATCACAATCTGCTGCGCACCTGGTCGGTCGGCTGACCGGCAACTGACGCCGCACCGCTTGTGCGGCGTCGCCTGGCCGACGGATGTTGGCGCAAAACGGTATCAGGGGCGATCGTGCCGGGGGGTGCGGGCCATCTGCACAAGCATGTCCAGATTGGCGGCGGGAACCGACAGGGGCAGGGAACAGCCGGGCGCCAGGACGAAACCCGGGCCCTTCAACCGGGCCAGCAACCCGGCCACCTCATCCGTGCATCGGGCGGCGGTGCCATGGGTGATGGCGCCATCGGGTCGCGGCCCAGTGGAGAGGCTGCCGCGGCTGGCCAGCAGGCTCTCCGGTGCCGGATTGCCGGGCGACGGATCATAATGCAGCAGGGCCTGCCGCGCCGTGGCGAACAGTTCATGATGTATCCCGTCACCATGCAGGTGCAGGATGTTGAAGGGCAGGGCCGACGCTGCCGCCAGGCAGGCCAGGTCTCCTGACAGGCACAGGCTGGCATAGTCATCGGCCGTGAACAGGGGCTTCCGCGCCGTCTGAACGGCCAGGAAGATGCCATCGGCCCCCGCATCGGCCAGGGCCGTTACCAGCCGCCGGCAATTTTCCGTCAGGATGGCGAGCCCCTGTGCCACCGCGTTCGGATCAGCGTGGCGGTGCCGGTCAAACATGCCCGGTGGCGCCAGTTTCACGGCCAGACTGGCCGGGCCGTACAGTGTGGTCAGCAAGGGTATGCCGGCGGGCAGCCGCCGGCGGATCAGCCGCGTGGCGGCCACGATGCGCGCCGCAAAGCCGCCGCCGGGATTCAGCAGCGGCAGGCGGCCCCAATCCGACATTGTTTCCACGATTGTCCGTGTGATGCGCCGCCGGCCCAGGGCGTCGGCCGGATCGGGCGCATCCTCCACCCCGTAATCGCGCAATTGCCAGGTCGATGCCGGTGTCAGCTTCACAAGGTCCAGGTCGAACCGCGCCTGCCAGGCCAATGTCGCGTCGGCCAGCATCCCGGCATCCTGATCGGCGGCCGGATGATGGTGATGGGCGAAGACCGGGCATATGGGCGCGGGCGTACCGGCCAGCACCAGACCCAGCAACTCCCCATGGCGTGGCAGGATTGTCATGCGGAAGGGGGAACCGGGTTCGGGCCCCGTCGCAGGCGGGTGCTGGAAATGCCGGCAGCACGTGGCAGGAAATGCACGGTGATGCCGCGCGCCAGCAGGGCGGGTTCCAGCCTTTGCCAGCGCGGCGTGTGCTGCCAGTCGGCGCCGATGAAGGCGGCATTCACCCCATGCGCCTCCAGAAAGGCGGCGAAGGTGCTGGTATCGTCCATGGACACCGACACGGCCAGCGCCTCTCCCACACAAGCCAGGCCCGCGACGAGTTCACGCCGCTCGGCCTGGGACACAAGGGGAGGGTGCCCCTTGACGCGCATGATGATCTCGTCGTCGGGGATGCCCACCAGCAGGCGACGACAGCGCGCGGCGGCGGCCTGCAGATAGCGCAGATGCCCCACATGCAACAGATCGAACGCACCCGATGCATAGCCCAGTGCCGGCATGCGGATATCCGTCATGTCCCGTCCCCCGTAAGGCGCGCGGCGATATCCCGCGCCAGCCCGTGCGCGGCCAGCCTTTGCGCCAGATGCCGGGCCATGTCGGTCCGTCCCGCCATCAGATTGTCGGCCAGCCGGATGGCGGCCACACTGCCCAGATAGGCGGTGAAGCCGCGCAGGTTGGGGGCGGCCACCAACGTGTCGAAACACGGGTCCGGTGTGCGCCAGTCGCCATAGGTCGCGGATAGCAGGGCGGCCGGATCATCCGGCTGCGGCAGCCGGCGACCCAGTGCCGGCACATCGACCAGCCGGGAGGTGAAGGCGGGCACCGTGGCTTCGCGAAGAATGACGCCCGACGGATGCCGCCAGCGAGAAACGAACCTTTCCCCCTCCCGCCCATATTCGGTGATGTCGACCGTCAGCCCGGTGGGCTGGTGGACCAGGGCGCGGAAGCCCCCGCTGTCCACCCCATGTGGCTGGGGCCTGAAATCGCCCGTGCTGACGAGTGTTTCCGCGACCTGTGCGCTGGTGGCGGGCGGCATGACCGCAAGGTCGATATCCTGGTCCCCCGGCAGAAGATCGCCATCGCGGGCCAGCCCCAGAAGGGTGCCGGCATGGATCACGACGGGCAGGCCCCGCGTCAGCACCAGCCGTTCGATCACGGCCAGGATGCGGGACTGGCGGCGGCGGGTATTAATACGCGCCGTCATGGCCTTGTCGCCCACGGGTGCCTGATGTGCTGTCAGATGCGACGCAAGCGACAGCGCGATGGCCGTGCTTTCGGCAAAGCGCAGCCCCCCATGCAGTGCCATGGCCTGCTGAAGCTTCAGAAGATGATGCACCGCCACCTGTCCGGCCGGTACCGCCCTCACCAGGCGGGTGATTTCCGCAAGGACCTGTTCATGCTGGCCCAACAGGCATTGAATCTCCCAGCGTGGCGGCAGCAGGGATAGGGGGATCTGCGTCAGCCCGCGCTCGCGCTGGCGCATCCAATGCAGTTGCGCGGCGGGATCGGCTTGCCGCCCTGCAATGGCGACCATCAGTGCCATCCCGGTATCCGGCCTGTCCGGCAGGGACATCAGCCGTTCGGCGCAGCGCTGCGCCTGGTCCAGATAACCGGCGCCCAGCGCCAGCACCCCCTCGCAGCGGGCAAGATGGTGTGGCTGGAACAGGCTGCCCAGGTCGGCAAGCACTGTCAGCGCCTCCTCCCACCGTTCCCCGACGGTGGCGGCATTGACCAGCAGGTCGGCCAGCACGGGTGCCGGCTGCTGGCGGAACGCCAGCAGCACATCGGCATAGGCTTCCTGGACCTGTCCTTCGGCCAGCCGCCGGTTCACACGGGCAACGAGATCGGCAGGCCCCTGACCGGGTGGCGACGGGGTGGTGGATGCCGGCAATGATCGATCCCCGATTGGGCGACAAGGGAAGCTGAATATCGGTTGAAGCCTGCCACAGTGGCCGGGCCAGGGTGAAGCGGAAATGGTTGTCCGGGGATGGGGTGCAATGTATGGGTGCGGGTGTCGATGCGCGGGCAGGTTCCCTGGTCCGCGGCAGTATCGTCCGCATGCCCTGCGCCGGGCGCTGCCCAGCCTTGTCGGCGCCATTGCCGATTTTTGTGGCGCCAGGGGGGCGGGGCCCCCATATTCCGCAGCGTACCGAGTGGCTGTGGGGCCCCCGGTGGCCCATGATGCGCCACCATTAAGATACGCCCCGTTGATGAAAGTCGGGTCGTGTCGCTGCCCATCGCCTGATGGTGCCGCCCTTCGCTTTCCGAACCAGTCGAGCCGCTCATGCGCAACCGTCGGCGACGGGGTCCTCCCGCCGTCCGTCATCCCTTGCGCTCTCCCCGGCGTCAGGCCCTTTCTGCGGCCTTGCGCGGGTGGTGCGCTCGTCTGTTGTTTGAAGAAGGCATCTCCTTGACCATCACCTTTTCCGAACTCGCCCTTCCCAGCCACCTGATGCAGGCCGTGGCCGAACTGGGCTACACCACCCCCACCCCCATTCAGGCCCAGGCCATTCCCGCCGCCCTTGCCGGCAGCGATGTGGTGGCTTCCGCCAATACCGGCACGGGCAAGACGGCGGCCTTCGTGCTGCCGGCGCTTGCTCGCATCGCCGCATCGCCCCGTCAGGCCGGGTCCTGGGGTCCGCGCGTGCTGGTGCTGACACCGACCCGCGAGCTGGCCAGCCAGGTGCTGGACCAGGTTCGCCTGCTGTCGAAGTTCGGCCGCATCCAGACGGGTTCGGTGCTGGGCGGCATGCCCTACCGCGCCCAGATCGAGATGCTGCGCCGGCGCGCCGACCTGATCGTTGCCACGCCGGGCCGTCTGATCGACCACCTGGAAAATGGCAAGGTCGACCTGACCTGTGTCGAGATGCTGGTGCTGGACGAAGCCGACCGTATGCTGGACATGGGCTTCCGCGATGCGGTGGAACAGATTTCGGGCGCCTGCCCGGAAGGCCGTCAGACGCTGCTGTTCACCGCCACCCTGGATCGTACCGCCGAAAAGCTGGCCAGCGCGCTGACCCGCGACCCCGTGCGTGTCGACGTGGCCGGCAAGGCCGTGACGAACACCGCCATCGAACAGCGCTGGCTGCGCGCCGACGGGCTGGACCACAAGCACAAGCTGCTGGGCCGCCTGCTGGAGGATGAGGCGTTCGGCAAGGGCATCGTCTTCGTCGCGACCAAGGCCGATTGCGACAGCATGGCCGATCTTCTGTCGGAACAGGGCCATCGCGCCATGCCGCTGCATGGCGACATGCAGCAGCGCGAGCGCAACCGCGTCGTGCAGTGGCTGCGTGACGGCCGCATCAATGTGCTGGTCGCCACAGATGTGGCCGCCCGTGGCATCGACATTTCCGACCTGTCGCACGTCATCAATTTCGATCTGCCGCGCGTGGCGGAGGATTATGTCCATCGCATCGGCCGTACCGGCCGGGCCGGTGCGACCGGCGTGTCCTACAGCCTGTTCACCCGCACCGACCGCAATCTGGTCCGTGCGATCGAACAATATACGGGCCAGCCGCATGTCCAGACCACCCTGCCGGGCCTGGAACCCCTGCCGGAGCAGGACCGCAAGCCCCGCTTTGGCAACAAGCCCTATGGCAACAAGGGCGGCCATGGCGGCAAGCCGTTCGGCAAGGGCGGCTGGAACGGCGAACGCCGGGAAGGCGGCTGGCAGGGTGAGCGCCGCGAGCGTCGTCCCGACCGGTTCCACGGCGATGCCGCCCCGGCTCAGGCCGAGGGCGACCGTCCGCAGCGCGCCTGGCGCCCCGACGCCAATCCGGTTGGCGGGGGAGAGGGCTTTGCCGGTGGGGAACGCGGCCAACGCGGTCCGCATCCCCACAAGGCCAATCCCTACAAGCCGCATGCCGGGAAGGGCCGGCCGCATGGCCATGGCGGTGAGGGCCGCGCCGACTTCCGCGGCGATGGCCACAATGCCGGCGAGGGCCGCCGCGAGTTCCGCGGCGAACGCCGTGGCGGTGAGAACCGTGAGGCCAATGGTGGGCAGGCACCGGCGCGCCGGCCGTTCCGTCAGCCGGGCTGACGCTTTCCGGTCACTGGAGCGTGTTTCCGGTGACCGGAAACCGCTCCAGGCTTTCGTTTTCCGCAAGCGCCAGCG
>NZ_JBLTXA010000013.1:0-115867 GCF_048066175.1 Niveispirillum fermenti
CCACATGGCGCGCGGCGGCAGTTGCCGCCGGTACCCACGGTCAAATATTTCGACCGTGGGTATCAGTCCAGCGGGTGGTGGCAGGCGACGCGGTGGCCGTTGCCCAGCGTGCGATCCTGGGGCGGCACGGACCGGCACAGGTCACTGGCCGCGGGGCAGCGCGTATGGAAGGCGCAGCCGCGCGGCCGGTCGTAAAGGCTTGGCACCTCCCCGCCCAGGACGGGGCCGTCGGGGCGCCGCGCGGGGTCGATCGCGGGTTCCGACGCCAGCAGCGCGCGGGTATAGGGATGGCGGGGCCGTTCCAGCACGGCGCGGGTCGGCCCCGTTTCCACCAGATGGCCCAGATACAGCACCGCCATGCGGTGGCTGACATGGCGGACCACGGCCAGATTATGGGTGATCAGCAGATAGGCGACATCCAGGTCGCGCTGCAGGCCGGTCATCAGGTTCAGGATTTCCGCCTGTACCGATACGTCCAGGCCGGCCGTGGGCTCGTCGGCGATGACCAGGGCCGGTTCCATGGCCAGCGCCCGCGCCACGGTGACACGGCGGGCCTGCCCCCCGGACAGTTCGCGCGGATAGCGCCCGGCCATGTCGGGCGACAGGCCCACCATGGACAGCAGCCGTGCCGCCGCCGCCCGGCGGTCAGGCAGGGGGCGGCCATGGATGGCCAGCGGTTCCGTCACCAGATAACCCACGGTCAGCCGCGGGCTGAGCGAGGCGACAGGGTCCTGGAACATCAGGGCGGCACGCCGCCGTAACCGGTGCCAGCGCCGCTCCCGCCCCGTCAGGATGGCGTCCTGGAACCGGATGGTCCCGGCGCTGAAGGGTTGCAGGCCCATGATGGCGCGGGCCAGCGTGGTCTTGCCCGATCCGCTTTCCCCCACCAGGGCCAGCGTCTCCCCCTTGGCCAGGCCCAGCGACACGCCGCACAGGATTTCCAGCGGCTGCGGGCTCCGGCCGCGCAGCCGCTGCCACAAGGCACCGGGGGGCTGCACGCGCACGCACAGTTCGTTGATCTCCAGCAGGCCCGTCATGGCATGATCCGGTGGCAGGCGGCCCGATGCGCCGGTCCCACGGCGCCGGACGGCGGTGGCAGCGTGTGGCAGTGCGCCTCAGCCTCCAGGCAGCGCGGGGCGAAGACGCAGCCGCGCGGCGGATCGGTCAGGTCGGGCACGCGGCCGGGAATGGTGGGCAGGTCGGTGCGGATACCCTCCCGCCCGGGGACCGCGGCGGCGATGGCCAGATGCCCGGGATCGGCCGCGATCAGGCGGCGGGTGTAGGGATGGCGCGGCCGGGCGAAGATTTCCGCCACGGGCCCCGCCTCCACCACCGTGCCGGCATACATCACGATCACCCGGTCGCACAGACCCGCCACGGCGCCCAGATGGTGGGAGATGAACAGGATGCTGGTGCCGGTCTCGTCGCGCGTCTGGCGCAGCAGGCGCAGGATCTGCGCCTCCAGCGTCACGTCCAGCGCGGTTGTCGGCTCGTCTGCGATCAGCAGCGCCGGCCGGGTCAGCAGGGCGGCGGCGATGGCCACCCGCTGCAGCATGCCGCCCGACAATTGTCCGGGATAGGCGGCAAGCCGGCGATCCGGATCGACGATGCCGACACGGCCGAACATCTCCACGATGCGCTGCCGCTTCTGCGCTGCGGGAATCCCTGCCCGATACTGGAAATCCGTCAGCTGGCGGCCGATGGTCAGCACGGGGTTGAAGGCGGCCATGGGGTTCTGCGACACCAGGGCCAGCCCGTCGCCGCGCAGGGCGCGCATGGCCGGTTCGGGCAGGTCCAGCAATTCCCGCCCGGCCAGCCGCACGGACCCGCCCTCCACCCCGGCATTGCCGGCCAGCAGCCCCAGGATGGCGGCGATCAGCGTGGACTTGCCGCAGCCGCTTTCCCCCACGATGCCCGTGATCTCCCCCCGCCCCACGCACAGGTCCACGCCCCGCAGCACGCGCAGGGGCCCCCGGTCGGTGGCGTAGGAGACATGGAGGCCGCTGATTTCCAGCACGGGTTGCGTCATGTCATATCCGCCGTGCCGAAGGGTCCAGCCGTTCCCGCAAGGCTTCGCCCAGGAAGGTGAAGGCCAGGGTGGCGACCATGATGGGCAGGCCGGAGAACAGCACCAGCAACGGCGTGTTGCGGATGAAGACGAAGCCGTCGTTCAGCATGGACCCCCAGCTTGGCGTCGGCGGCTGGATGCCGATGCCCAGGAAGGATAATCCGGCCTCCAGCCCGATCACGACGGGAATGTCCATGGTCATCACCACCAGCAACGGGCCGATGACATTGGGCAGCATATGCACGAACAGGATGCGCAGCGGCCCCGCCCCCATCGACCGTTCGGCCTGGATGAAGGGGCTGTCGCGCAAGGCCATGGTCTGGGACCGCACCAGCCGCGCATAGCCGGGCACGGTGAAGAAGGCGATGGTGCCGACCAGCGTCCACAGCCCCGGCCCCAGCAGGGTCAGCACGGCCAGCGCGAACATGATCATGGGCAGCGAACTGATGGTATCCAGCACCAGCAGCAGCCCTGTGCCCAGCCAGCGCGGGCCATAGCCGGCCATCAGCCCCAGGGCCGTGCCGGCGATGACGGCGATGCCGATGGACAGCAGCGCCACGCCCATCGCCGTGCGCGTGCCCGTGATGATGCGCGAGGCCGTGTCGCGGCCCAGATGGTCGGTGCCCAGCCAGTGGGTTGCACTGGGTCCTTCCAGCCTGTGCGCGACATCGATGCGGGCGGGGTCGTGCGGCCGGATCATGTCGGCCGTCAGCGCCACCAGCGCGATCAGGATGCAGACAACCAGGCCGAACAGGCCGGGCCTGTCGATCCTGCGCTGGCCGGTGGCGGGTCGGGGCCGGGCTGGCGGCGGTTCAGAGGGCGGCATGGGTGCGGTGATCCAGCAGGCCCGTGACCAGGTCGGTCACCAGCATGGCAAGGGCATAGAGGGCGGCGGTCACCACGATGGCGCCGCTGACGACGGGATAGTTGCGGGCCAGCACGGCGTCATAGACGACGCGGCCGATGCCGGGCCGGGCGAAGATGATCTCTGCGAAGACCGATCCCGACAGCAGCGCCCCGAAACCCACCCCGATGATGGAGATGACGGGCACCAGCGCCAGCGGCAGCGCATAGCGCCACAGGATCAGCCAGGGCGGCAGGCCGAAGGCGCGGGCCGTTTCCACATGCTTCTCGCGCATCACCTCGATCAGGGAGGAACGGACGATGCGCGCGATATAGCCGACCCAGCCAAGACCCACGGCAAAGGCCGGCAGCACCAGCGCGTGCAGGCGGCTGGCCCAGTCCCCGGCCTCTCCCGCGCCGATGGCCGGGAACCAGTTCAGCGTCACCGCGAAGATCAACAGGCTGTAGATGGCCACCAGGAACGGGGGCAGGGCGATGACGCTGACGCTCAGCACCCCGATGGCATGATCGGTCAGGCTGCCGCGCCGTGCCGCCCCCAGGCAGCCCAGCCCCACACCCAGCAGCACGGCCGTGCCCAGCCCGGCGCAGGCCAGCGCCACCGTATGGGGCAGCGCATCCCACAGGATGGCGGTCACGGGCCGGCCGCTCCAGATGTCGGTGCCCAGGTCACCCCGCGCCACCCGCCCCAGGAAATGCCAGAGCTGGACGACCAGCGGCTGGTCCAGCCCCATCAGTTCACGGTAATGGGCCCGCATTTCCGCCGTGGCACGGGGGCCCAGCGCCACGGTCACCGGATCGCCGGGAATGGCATAGACCAGCAGGAAGATCGCCACCGTCGCCCCCAGGACGACGCCGAAAGCCAGGAACAGGCGGCGGATCAGGAAACCGGTCATCGACCGATGATCCCCGTCCCGCCGCCACGGGTCAAGCAGCCGGGCGGTTGCCGGTCATATCCTGTAGCCTGGCGCTGGCTGGCAGGCATCCCGCCTTCCTCCCCCCGGTTTCCCCGAAAACGTCGGACGACATTATTGATCGTTCGTTCAATACGAACAAGGGGTAAATGCCGTCCGGGGGCTGAAATATCGCGGCCGGTCAGTCCGCCGGCCGCAATACCGGTTGCAGAAGATGCAGCCAGCCCAGGGCCAACAGGTAGGATACCGACACCAGCGCGAACATGGGCGCATAGGTGCCGCCCGCCGCCAGGACCCAGCCGGCAAGCTGCAGGATGAACATGCCGGCCAGGTTGCCGCACAGGGCGCCGATGGAAATGACGGTGGCGATGCGCCGCTGCGGGATGATGTCGGTCGCCGTGGCGAACAGGTTGACGGAGAAGCCCTGATGGGCGGCCAGGGTCAGCCCCAGCAGTGCCACGGCCAGCCAGTAATTCTCCACCATCAGCACCAGCGGCACGGGCAGCACCAGCAACGCGCAGACCAGCAGGGTCAGCTTGCGCGCCCGGTTCAGGCCCACACCGCGGGCCAGCAGGTGGCCGGAGAAATAGCCGCCAGCCAGCGAGCCGATGGCCGCGATGGCATAGATGGTGGCCAGCGGCACGCCGAAGCCGCGCATGTCCAGCCCGAAGACCCGGATGAACAGGTCGGGCATCCAGAACAGCAGGAACCACCAGACCTGATCGGAGAAGACCTTGGCCCCGGCGAAGGCCCAGGTGCGCCGGTCCGACAGCACGGTGCGCCACGGCACCCGCGCCCCCTCCACCGCTGTGGCCTGCGTCGGCGGCGGGTTCTGGAAATAAGGGCTCCGGGTCAAAGCCCACCAGGCCAGGACCCAGACCAGCCCCAGCCCGCCCATGATGTAGAAGGCGGCCCGCCAGCCATAGGCAAGCGCGATGACGGGCACGACCAGCGGCGCGATGATGGCGCCGATATTGCCGGCGGCATTCACGAAGCCCAGCGCCAGGGACCGTTCCCGGGCCTGGAACCAGACGGCCACCGTCTTGATGGCGGCCGGCGTGCCCAGGGCCTCCGTCGCGCCCAGCGCCACGCGCACGGCGGTGAATTCCCGCATGGTCGTGGCCATGCCATGCACGATGGCCGCCATGCTCCAGGACCCGACGGCGACGGGATTGCCCACGCGCCAGCCCAGCCGGTCGATCAGCCAGCCCGCAAAGATGAAGGCCACGGCCGCCGCGAACTGGAAGGCGGCGACCAGGAAACCGTAATCGGCGTCGCTCCACCCCAGCTGTTCTTCCAGCATGGGTTTCAGCACGGCGATGATCTGCCGGTCGGTATAGTTCAGGATGCCGGCCAGCATGACGAGCGCCAGCAGCAAGGTGCGATGAAGGCCGAAACGCATGGGGGCTCGCCCTTTTCCGGGAAGGGGATGGGAATGCCGGTCGCCAGTGGGGCCGGCACCGCTGCGCTATCGCCCCGGCGCGCGCGCCGGGGCGGGGGGTTGCCGGGTCAGACCGTGCTGGCGACCGTGGTGATCCCCTGGAACAGCGCCGTCCAGTCGCTGCCCCGGCGGAAGAACAGCGGCGGCCGGCCCAGCGGGGCCGCCACGGTCACATCCTGCCCGCCCTGGTGCGTGGCGCCGGTCCAGACCTCCACCCAGTCGGTGCCGGCCGGCAGCCAGGTGGTCCAGCGGTCCACGCCCGGCTGGATGACCGGCGCCACCAGCAGGTCGGCGCCATAAAGATAGCTTTCCTGCTGCGTATAGGTGCGCGGATCATCGGGGAAATGCAGGAACAGCGGCCGCTGCACGGGCAGGCCGGTGGCCGCCGCCTCATCCGACAGGGCGCGCAGATAGGGCGCCATATGGACATAGAGGCGGGTCATGTACGCGAAATGGGCCAGGACCCGCGCATCCTCGTCGATCTGCACATTCTCCCGCGGGCGGTTGCCCTCGTGGCTGCGCATGACGGGGGTGAAGGCTGCCATTTCCGCCCAGCGCATCAGCAGTTCCGGCGTGCGGACATTGCCGAACAGGCTGGTGTAACCGCCGATATCGCTGTGATGGTAGGCATTGCCCAGCAGGCCGGACGACAGTGCCGCCGTGATGACGGTGCCGATCCCGTCATGGCGGGAGAAATCCACCGACTGGTCGCCGGCCCACAGCAGGGGGCAATGGCGCTGCACGCCGCTATAGCCTGCCCGCATGAAGAACAGGGCCTCCCCCGTCTTGCCCCGGCTTGCCAGGGCCCGGGCATTCACCTCCGCCCACAGCACGGGCCAGGCATTGTGCGCCAGCATGCCGTCGGTGCCGTCATGCAGGCGCACATCGGTCGGCAGATATTCGCCGAAATCGGCCATCCAGCCCGACAGGCCGAAATCCAGCATGTTCCGCCCGATGACCTTGTCGGCAAACCATTCGGCCGCGGCGGGGTTGGTGAAATCCACCACACCGCAGTCGAATTCCCCGAAATCGACGGTATAGACCTCGTCACTGTCCCGCTTCAGCGCCAGATAGCCGGCGGCCGCCGCCTCGGGATAAAGACTGCCATCGACGCAGAGATAGGGGTTCACATAGCCCAGGAAGCGGATGCCGCGCGCGTGAAGCTGCCCGATGCGCGCATCCAGGTCGCTGTAGCGCGCCTGGTTCCATTTCCAGTCCCAGAACAGCCGGTTGCCGAAGCTGGTGATGCGCAGGCCCACCCAATCCTCGCACCACAGGCCCGACAGGGCCGCCCCGGCATCGGCATATTTTTCCAGCCGCGTGAAGCTTTCATCCCCGTCCTTCAGGCCGATGATCGCACCCTTCAGCACCCAGTCGGGCAGCGGCGGCTGCCGGCCGAACCGGTCGGATAGGGCCGTGACCAGCCCGGTGAAGCTGTCATCCGCCCAAAGCTCGACCGTGGCCGGGGCGGCCCAGACCTCCAGTTCATGGAACCCGTCCTTGCGGAAGTCGAAGGCGCTGTAGGCCGTGGTGTCGATATGCAGCGCATAGCGGCGGGAGGACAAGTATGTCGGCTGGGGGTAGTTGGTCTTGTAATAGTCGCCGCCGGAATTGCTGCGCTGGTCCGCCTGGAAGGTGAGGAAGGAGGATTTGTCCCGCCCGACACCCGGTTCCGATGTCCAGAGGGGGAAACGCCGGCCGCGCATGTCGAAATAGGAAAGCTGCTCGCCCCCGCCCCAGACATGCTCCGCCTTTTCCGCCACCACGCGCAGCCACAGCCGGTTCAGCGCGGGGTCATGGGCCTCCAGCCGGATGGCGCCCCCCTTGTCGGAACCGGTCAAGATCAGGCTGGCCAACGGGTCCAGTCCCGCCGCCTGCGACAGGTCGATACGGGTCGCCCCGTCCTGCCGATCGATGCTCGCATGGCGCAGGCCCAGCCGTTCGACGATCTGGTCCTCGATGTCGAAATGGCCGTGATGCATCTCCACCCGCGGGTCGCCGTGCCCGACATAGAGGCAGGGCTCATCCTGCCGGTGGCGCAGGATGGTCCGTCCCGCCAGGGTCAGGTCGAACCCGCCCGCCGTCTCGATCAAACGCATGACATTCCCTTCCCTCATGATGTCGTTCCCGGCCCCGTGGCTTCGGAGGGGTGACTATCACTTCATTGATACTCTTATATCTAATATAAGACCTATAAGGACGCGCTGTCCAGACGCCAGGATGCGGCCGGACGGGAATGATGAAATGACAAGGGGACCGGTAATGGGACCAGCAGGGAAAGGGAGTGCCGCCATGTTCGGTCTGATGCAGGAATGGGGACTGACGGTCGACCGCATCATCGATCATGCCGCCCGCTGGGATGGCGGGCGGCCCGTCGTGTCGCGCCGGGTGGAGGCGTCGGCCGACGGGGCGCTGGCGCGCAGCGACTATGCCACCATCCGGCGCCGCGCGCGCTGCCTGTCGGCGGCCTTGCGCGGGCTGGGCGTGGCGCCGGGCGACCGGGTGGCCACCCTGGCCTGGAACAGCGACCGGCATCTGGAATCCTGGTTCGCCATCATGGGCATGGGGGCGGTGTGCCACACGCTGAACCCACGCCTGTTCCGGGACCAGTTGCGCTTCATCATCAACCATGCCGGCGACCGGGTGATCCTGGCCGATCCGGTCTTCGCCGATCTGGTGGCCGATCTGCTGCCCGACTGCCCGACCGTCTCGCATGTCGTGCTGTTATGTGCGGCGGGCGATATCGACCGCGCGCGGCTGCCGCACGCCATCGCCTATGATGAATGGCTGGCTGCCACCGACGATGACGGGGTGCCGTGGGGCCGGTTCGATGAGCGCATGGCGGCGGCCCTTTGCTATACGTCCGGCACGACGGGCAATCCCAAGGGCGTTCTTTATTCCCACCGTTCGACCATGATCCATCTGTGGATGAGCCTGCAACCCGATGTCATGGGCCTGTCGATCGCCGACGTGGCCCTGCCGCTGGTGCCCATGTACCATGCCAATGCCTGGGGCATCCCCCTGTCGGCGGCGGCGGTGGGGGCCAGGCTGGTGCTGCCGGGATCGCGGCTGGACCCGGCCTCCCTTCTGGACCTGATCCGGGGGGAGGGGGTGACCTTCGCGGCGGCGGTCCCCACCCTCTGGCAGGCCATGGTCCAGCATCTGGAACGTCATGGCGGCGATTTCGGACCGCTGCGCCGCGTCATCATCGGCGGCGCCGCCTGCCCGGAATCCGTGCTGCGCCGGTTGCAGGATTACGGCGTGTCGGCCCGCCATGCCTGGGGCATGACGGAAACCTCGCCCATCGGCACGCATTTCAAGCTGGTGCCTGAACTGGCCGGCCTGCCGTTCGAACAGCAGATGCCCTATCGCCTGCGCCAGGGACGGCCGCCGCTGGGCATCGATCTGGCGCTGCGCGGCGCGGATGGGGGGCTTATGCCCCATGACGGGCAGCAGATGGGGCGCCTGCTGGTGCGCGGCCCCGTCGTGGCCAGCGCCTATCTGCAGGGTGATGGCGGGCAGGTGCTGGATGGGGATGGCTGGTTCGACACGGGCGATATCGCCGATATCGACCCTCATGGCTATATGCGCATCGCCGACCGGGCCAAGGATGTGATCAAGTCGGGCGGCGAATGGATCAGTTCGCTGGAGATCGAGAACATCGCCTCGTCCCATCCCAAGGCAGCCCTCTGTGCCGCCATCGCCATGCCCGATCCCAAATGGGACGAACGGCCCCTGCTGGTCGTGCAACTGAAGCCCGGCACGCAGGCCACAACGGCCGAATTCCTGGACCATTTCCAGGGCCGCCTGTCGAAATGGCAGATCCCCGACGATGTGCGCTTCATCGACGCCATGCCGCTGGGCGCCACGGGCAAGATCGACAAGAAGGCGTTACGGAGCCTCGTCCTGCCCGCCGGCTGACGCGCGGTTGGGATAGAGCGTGGCGCGGTCATGGCTGTGCCCCGCCTCTGCCGGCCAGGCCACGGCACCGTCCGGCAGGTCGCGAACCTTGCGGGCCAGGATATAGGCATTGCCATAGCCGGGATTGACCGGCATCAGCGCGAAGGGGCCGCGCCGGTCCTCCGGATAGATTTCCATCTTGTTGACCATGCCGGCGGCCAGCACCTCGAACCCCGTTTCCGGTCCGAACAGCACCTTCAGCCCCTCATCGGAAAAGCGCCAGAAATCATTGGGCTGTTCATGCATGGGATAGGTCTGCGGGGCGGAATGGAAGACCAGCCCGCCCATGGACAGTGCCCGGTTGGTGGCCGCCGCCAGCAGCCAGGGATGGCTCAGATGCTCGATGACGGAGAAGGAGAAGACGGCGTCGATGCCGCCGCGCCCCACCAGCGCGTCGAGTTGGTGGGCGTCGCCCACGATATCGACGCCGGGCGCGGCATGGATATCGATGCCGATGAAACGGCGGGCGCCGGGGAAGTAATGCCGGCGCCCGTGGCTGGCATCCCCCACGACGCGGGCCCCGATTTCCGCCACGGTCAGATGACGCTCATTGATGACATCGACGAAGCCGCGCAGGTTCAGGAAGAAATCATTGACCTTGTCGACCTGCCCCTCGGTCCACGGGCCGGTCAGGACGCCGGCCTGTGGCAGGTCAAGCCGCAACCGGCCCCGGCCCGCATCGGTCAGCACCTCCAGTTCCACCGGCTGGCCGGGCCGCGCCTCCAGATAGGCCATGAAGCCGGCATCGGCGACGTGGTCATGATCTGGATAGAAGTTCAGCAGGTCGGCGCGGCGTGACAGCGCGGGGATGTCGTACCGGGCATCACCCACGATGATGGCGGCACGGGTAACCCGATGCTCGTTGCAATGGACCCAGCCCTGCACGAACACGCCGTGCCGGTCACACCAGAAATTGTCGATGCCATAGACGATGCGCAGGTCCGGCGCGTCCGGCGGGGTGGCCCGCACGGGCGGCGGCGGGGGCGCGGCAGGCAGGCGGATAGGCATGCGGCGATCCAGGCCCAGCGACCCGCCGGCCGCGGCCAGATCCGCCATGCAAGGCGGCTCGGCCCGCTGATGCACGAACAGATGCAGCAATTCCCCGGCATCATGGCGGAAGGGGGGAAAGGGCAGGGTCAGGCGCGACGGTTCGTCCATCCGCCGCCAGTCCTTGACGAAGACCTGCCGCACGTCGCCATTGCCCGGCCGCAGCAGGGACACGATCAGCGGCACCCCGTCGCGCAGCGGCTGGGCAGACAGGTCCAGATGCAGTACCGACAGGTCCGGGACATCCGTATGGAACCGTTCGGCGATGACCAGCCCGTCCAGCGGGGAAGGCGCGACAGCGGGTGCCGCACCGGGGGGGCGGGCGCCTGTCGGGCCGGCCGGGCGGAAAAGGGCTGCCAATCGGTCGCGTATCGCCATGCGGATGTCGCCCGTCCTTCTTCGATCCCTGGCCAGCCGGCCAACCGGCCGCGACTATGGGCAACCCCTTTGGCAGGCACAAGCCCTATATCCGTGCCGGAAGCGATGGAACATCCCGTTGCGATTGCCTGCGCCCGTGAATTTCCGTAGACATTGCAACCGTCGAACAGGGGTGTTCTTTCCAGATATTCACCCGGGGGGCCAATATGTTACGCCGCTGGCTGGTGCCGCTGTATCTTTTCTATGCGGTTCCGATGGTGTTTTTCGTGGCCATCAACATGCCCGTCTATCTGATGGCGGACGAAACCAACCATCTGATGCGGTCGGAGACGGCGCTGCACGGTCACATCATCGGCAAGCGCACCGATGACGCGCGGTCCGGCGGCTATATCGACGGCAACATGCTGGGATTGCTGCATGTCCATTGGCCCCTGCTGTCGGTGGTCGATCAGCGGATGACGACGGAGATCAAGCAGACCGGAGAGAGCGTGCGCTGGGGCGGACCGCCCGTCTTCGTGGACATTCCCAACACGGCCATCTATCCGCCCACGCTGTACGCGCCGGTCATCGCGGGGCTGGCGCTGGGCAAGGCGCTGGACCTGTCGATGGACCGCACCTTCATCCTGGCCCGCCTAGTGAACGGTCTGGTTTCCATTGCGCTCGTCGCCCTGGCCCTGCAGGTGGCGGCGCGCGGGCGGCTGGTGATCTTCGCCACCATGCTGCTGCCGATGAGCGTGGCGCTGATGGCCTCGGCCTCGCAGGATGCCTTGCTGCTGTCGGGGGCGGCGCTGCTGGTCGCGCTGGTCACCCGGCCCATCGCGCAGCAGCGGCCGGCCACCGATGCGGAGTTCATCGCCATGGCGGTGCTGATCGTCGCCCTGTCCATGTCGCGCCCCACCAATTTCGCCTTTCTCCTGCTGCTGCTGCCCCTGGCGCCCCGCCTGCGGGGGCGCATCTCGCTGCTGTCGGTGACGGCCATTTCGACTTTCCTGGTCGTGGGCTGGGTCATCCTGATGGCAGCCATCGTGCAGGTACAGCAGACCTGGGGTGATGTCGTGCCGTCCATGTCGGGACAGCTTCGCCACCTGCTGGCCCAGCCGTTCGACTTCTTCCGGGCGCTTTACCTGACCCTGTTCACGGGGGCGGGCTATTGGGGCACGACAGTGATGATGCTGGGGTGGATCGGCTGGGGACAGTTCAACATCACGCTGGCGCCCTGGTTCTATCCGGCGGCCCTGTGGATGCTGGCGGCGGCCTTGCTGGCGGAACTGCTGGGCGGCGCGCGCAATCCGCCGCGCCTGGCGGCGCTGGCCGCCGGCACCATCCTGATCGCCGCGGTCGGCATCTATTTCATCCAGTATCTGAGTTTTTCCGCCGTGGGCGGGATGGAGGTCAGCGGCGTGCAGGGCCGGTACTTCCTGTCGCTGCTGGCAGCGACGGGACTGGCCATGCCCTCCCTGGCGCACCGGCTGCCGCAGCCCTGGGCCGGCCGGGTGCGGCAGGGGCTGGTGCTGGGCGTGCTGCTGTTCCCGCTGGCCACGATGGCCGTGCTGCCGCCGACCATCATCGCCCGCGCCTATATGCAATAGGGTCCGGCCAAAAAAATCCCCCGTCACCGGAGGGTGGCGGGGGATCGGGAGGAAGATGCCGGTAGGCAGGCGCCGTGTTTGTACAGACCGAAAACACGGCGCCTGCTTTCAATCCCCCGAAGCGCCGGCGCCGCATCCGCGGCTGGGGCTTCAAGGGTGGGGACGGACGACCCGCCCGTCCCCGGACATTCCGGGTCAGAAATTGGCCCGGACGGAGGCGCCGAAGTACCGTTCAGCGTCGCGCGGCGTGATCTGGCGCATGAAGGCCGTGCCGTTCGGGATGCGGCCGATGACATAGTGGCGGTCGGTGATGTTCTTGGCGATCAGCGACACGCGATACTTGTCGTCATGGGTCACGAAGGACAGGACGGCATCCCAGGTGGCATAGCCGGCCTGGAAGGCATAGGGGTTCTGCGTCAGGTCGAAATTCTGCTTGCTGGTGAATTGCAGCGTGTTTGACAGCCGGGCATCCATGTCCGGCAGCTCGACGGGCAGGCGCCAGTCGGCCGTGACCGATCCCTTCCATTTCGGGGCGAAGGGCAGGGGCTTGCCGTTGATGGCGTCGGCGCAGGTCGGCTCCGTCGCCGGGCACTTGAACCGGTCGATCTTGGCCTTGGTATAGGCAACGCCGCCGTTGAACTCCAGATCGGACGTGGCCGCCCAGGTGAAGTCCGCCTCCAGCCCGCGGGTGGAGACCGAGCCGGCATTGGTCAGGCGGGTCACCACCTGGCCTTCCACCAGTTCGCGGGTATTGGCCTGGTAGCCGTTATAGGTGGTCTTGAAGGCCGCCAGGTTCAGCATCAGGCCCGCCTCGGCGAAGCGGGTCTTCAGCCCCGCCTCGTAGCTGTCCGCCTTTTCCGCCGAGATGGGCAGCGTATCGGGCCCGATCATGTTGAAGAAGACGTTGATGGCCGGCCCCTTGTACCCGCGGGTATAGGTGGCGTAGCCGATCACCTCGTCGGTGAAATCATATTGCAGGCCGGCATTGCCCGACACGCCGTCCTTCTTCGTCGACCCGTCGGCCGCGAAATAGGGGCGCACGCCGGGGAAGGCCGCCGTGGAGGTGGACCGCCGTTCGAAATCGAACGACACCTTGTCCTTGGTATAGCGGCCGCCGATGATGGCGCGGAAATCATCGGTGAAGTTCACCGTGGCCTGACCAAAGGCGGCATAGTTCTTCAGCCGGGTCGTGAAGTCGGCATTGCCTTCGTTGGTGACATAGGTGGACGCACCCGGCCGGCAGGGCAGCAGGCCGTTTTCGGCGGGCAGGGTGGTTGCCGTGCAGGCCGTGACCGTGCGGTTGAAGAAATCCACTTCCTTTGTGGTGTAATAGTAGAGGCCCGCCACATAGTCGATGAAGTTGTTGCCCGTCGACGCGATGCGCAGTTCCTGCGTGAACTGGTTGAAATCGAGATCGCCGCGGTCGTGGGAGCGGTTGTCGCCGGCCGCGACACCCGTGGCGACGTAGAGCGGCCCGTCGGAACGGAAATCACCGTCGCGCTGCTGGTAATTATACCAGTGGCGATAGGCGGTGATGGAGGTCAGCGCCACGGCGCCGAGATCGAAATCGGCCTGCAGGGACACACCGCTGTTGCGGTCGCGGGTGCGCGGGTCCAGGTCGTTGTCGATATCCTTGTTGCGCGGGCCGGGCGTCAGCGGGGCCAGCGATGGCAGGAAGATCTGCTGGTTGAAGGCACTGGGGAAGACCAGGCCGATGCTGTCGGCAAAGCCGTTGTCATTGGCCTTGGCATAATCGGCGATGGCCGTCAGGCGCACCGTCTCGCTGGCGTCCAGCACCAGCTTCATGCGCGCACCCCAGCGCTCGTAGCCGTTTATGTCATTGCCGTTGAAGACGTTTTTGCCGTTGCCGTCATATTTGCTGTAAAAGGCCGTGATCAGGCCCGACAGATTGTCGGACACAGGCCCGGAGACCCCGGCCTTCACCCGGTATTCGTTGCCTTCATAGTAAGAGGCCTCGATATGCCCGCCGGGGGTGGAGCCGGGGTCGCGCGTGGTGATGTTGACCACGCCGGCCGAGGCGTTCTTGCCGAAGATCGAGCCCTGCGGCCCGCGCAGCACTTCCACCCGCTCCAGGTCCAGGAAGTCGGCCGTCTGCTGCCCCGTGCGGGCATAGACCACGCCGTCGATCACCGTGGACACCGACGGCTCGATGCCCGAGGCGAAGGAGATGGTGCCCACGCCGCGGATGGAGATGGCGCTGTCCTTGTTGGTGTTGCCCTTGCGGAAGGTGATGGTCGGCACGCGCTGGAAAAGCTGTTCGGCGGAATTGATGTTGGCCTGTTCCAACTGTGCGCCCGTGACGACGGAGATGGCCAGCGGCACGTCCTGCAGGTTCTGCACGCGCTTTTGCGCCGTGACGATGATCTCTTCCAGCAGCACGCCGCCGCCCTCCTGGGCCATGGCGCCGCCGGTCAGGCCCAGCAGGCCGAATGCCGCCGTCCCGGCGGCCAGACGCAGTTTCAGCATAGGCTTGTTCATGTCGTTTCCTCCCTGACCCATGTTTGTCGGCTCCCCTTGTTTCGCGGGGCTGATGCGATTCCTAACGCAAGGTCTGCGGTAAGACAATAGTTGTGTCTTATATAAGAGTTATCATAGATACTCGTCTAGTCCCAAAATGGCGGCCGGCAGTTCCGGAACGACGGTCCCGCCGCCCCCTCCCATGTGAAGGAAACAAGGTCATGACCATTCCCGGAGCGTTGCAGCGCCAGCAATGTTTCATCGACGGCGCCTGGAAGGATGCCATAGGCGGCGCTACCATCGCTGTTTCCAATCCCTCAACAGGTGATGCGCTGGGGTCAATACCGCGCTGTGGCCGGGCCGAGACGGCGGTGGCCATCACCGCGGCGCACCGCGCCTTCCGGGACTGGCGGCACTGGACGGCGGGCGAACGGGCCGGCCTTATGATGAAGCTGCACGACGCCATCCTGGACAACCGTGCCGATCTGGCCCGCCTGCTGACATTGGAGATGGGCAAGCCCCTGGCCGAGGCGGCGGGGGAGGTGACGCTGGGGGCCGCCTATATCCGCTGGTTCGCGGAGGAGGCGCGGCGCATCTATGGCGATGTCATCCCCTCGCCCTGGAAGGGACGGCGCCTGCTGGCGGTGCGCGAGCCTGTGGGGGTGGTCGGGGCCATCACGCCCTGGAACTTCCCCAACAGCATGATCGCCCGCAAGATGGGTGCCGCCCTGGCCGCGGGCTGCACCCTGGTGGTCAAGCCCGCGACCCAGACACCCTATTCGGCCCTGGCCATCGCTGCCCTGGCCGAGCAGGTGGGCTTCCCGCCCGGCGTGCTGAACGTCGTGACGGGATCGGCGGCGGAGATCGCGCAGGAGATGTGCGAGAACCCGCTGCTGCGCAAGATCACCTTCACCGGATCGACGGCGGTGGGCAAGAAGCTGGCGGCCCAGGCCATGGCGCACATGAAGCGGGTGTCGATGGAATTGGGGGGCAATGCGCCCTTCATCGTGTTCGACGATGCCGATCTGGACGCCGCCGTGGCCGGGGCCATGGTGGCCAAGTTCCGCAATGCCGGCCAGACCTGTGTCTGCGCCAACCGTTTCCTGGTGCAGGACGGCATCCATGATGCCTTCGTGGAGCGGCTGGGCACGGCCATGGCGGCGTTGAAGGTGGGTGACGGCACCGAAGAGGGGGTGACGCAGGGACCGCTGATCGACATGGCCGGTGTCGCCAAGATCGAGGAACATATCGCCGATGCCCTGTCCAAGGGTGCGCGGCTGGCGGCCGGCGGGTCCCGGCATGCCCGCGGCGGCGGCTTCTTCCAGCCTACCCTGCTGACGGGCGTGACCCCCGCCATGGCCGTGGCGCGGGAGGAAACCTTTGCCCCGCTGGCTCCCGTCTTCCGCTTCGCCACCGAGGCCGAGGCGCTGGGCATGGCGAACGATACCGAATATGGTCTGGCCGCCTATGTCTATACCCGCGACCTTGGCCGGTCCTTCCGCATGATGGACGGGCTGGAATATGGCCTGGTCGGCATCAATGAGGGGCTGATCACGACCGAGGTGGCCCCGTTCGGCGGACAGAAGGATTCCGGCATGGGGGTCGAAGGGTCGCGCCATGGCATCGATGATTACACGGTGCTGAAATATGCCTGCATCGGCGGGCTCGGCTGAGGGCCGCCGCCCCCCGGCTGCGCGCCGGGGGGCGGCCACGCCCAAAAACCTTGCCGCGATGCGCGAAAATTGTTTTATCTTATAGAAGTCTTCTTTCCCTCCAGGATATCCCCCGCTGATGGAAGTCCCCGGTTACCGCCCGCTTTACCGCCAGGTCTACGACATCATCGTCAACAAGGTGGCCGATGGCGTCTGGCGGCCGGGGGAGGCCATCCCCAGCGAGCAGGCTCTGGCGCGTGAACTGGGTGTCAGCCAGGGGACCATGCGCAAGGTGCTGGATGCGCTGACGGCGGAAAAGCTGCTGGTCCGCCATCAGGGCAAGGGCACCTTCATTGCGGAAAATACGCAGGAACGATCACTTTTCCGGTTCTTCCGCATGGTGCGGCCGGGCGGCGAGCGGGTCACCCCCGCCATGGGGGAACAGAGCGTGCGCGTGCGCGTGGCCCGCGTCGCCGACCAGCAGCGGCTGGACCTGTCGAAGGGCAGCCGGGTCGTGGAGATCAACCGCGTGCGCCTGGTCGACAGCCGGCCCACTATCCGGGAGACGATCATCCTGCCATCGGCCCTGTTCCCGCGGATCGAGGACCGGATGCCGCTGCCCAACACGCTCTATTCGCTCTATCAGACGGAGTTCGGCATCAACATCGTGTCGGCCAGCGAGGAACTGCGCGCCGATATCGCCACACCGGATGACCAGCGCATGCTGGGTGCCCCGGCTGGTGCCGCCATCCTGTGCATCGACCGCATCGCGCTTTCCCTGCAGGAACGCAAGGTCGAATGGCGGACCAGCCGCATCTATGCCCGCGACCTCACCTATTCGGTGACGCTGAGCTAGAGCGTGTTTGCGCTGACCGGAAACACGCTCTAGGGAAATTCCCGGACGGCGCCTTGCAGGACCGATGCCGCTGCCAGTTCCCGGAACTGTTCCACCTGTGCCGCCTCCCATGCCGCATCGCGGCCCAGTTCGGCGGCCAGCAGGGTGGCGACGGCGGGGGCGGCATCGGCCGCCGCGCGGGCATCCAGCAGCAGGGCGCGGGTGCGCCTTGCCAGCACATCCTCCACCGTGCGCGCCATCTGGTGGCGGGCGGCGAACACCACCTCTCCCAGCCGGTAGGGCAGGCGGGGATGCAGGGGTGCGTCCCAGCCGGGCCGTTCGGCCAGCACGGCCCGCACAAGGGGCGCATCGCTGCCATGGGCCGCCAGCGGATCGGCGGGATCGGCCGGCTGTGCCCAGCCATGCAGGCGCAGGTCGCGCGTGGGGCACGGGCGCCGGGCCAGCCCGGCGACGGCGACGGCGGCATCCACCGTCTGTTCCGCCATCTCGCGATAGGTGGTCCATTTGCCGCCCGTGATGGTGACCAGCCCGCTGTCGGACCGCATCAGCACATGGTCGCGCGGCACGGCCGACGTGCCCGACACGCCCTTGGCCTTCACCAGCGGCCGGATGCCCGTGAAGGTGGCCAGCACATCGGCCCGCGTGGGCGGGCGCGTCAGGTATTGGGCGGCATGGGACAGCAGGAAGGCGATCTCGCTTTCCAGCGCATGCGGTTCCAGGCTGGGGGCGGGGATGGGCGTGTCGGTGGTGCCCACCACGGTCCGGTCCAGCCAGGGCAGCACGAACAGCACGCGGCCGTCCGCCGTCCTGGGGATCATGATGGCATCGTCGCCCCCCAGAAAGGACCGGTCCAGCACCAGATGCACGCCCTGGCTCAGCGACAGGCCGTCGGCCATGTCGGGCTGATCCATGCGGCGGACCTCGTCCATGAAGATGCCGGCGGCGTTCACCACCGCCCTGGCGGCGATCCGGTGGGTGGTGCCCGTTTCCATATCCTGCGCCGTGGCACCGGTCACCTTGCCGTCCCGCTTCACCAGGCCCGTGACGCGGACATGGTTCAGCAGGGTGGCACCGTGGTCGGCCGCACTGGCGGCGATCGACAACGCCAGGCGGGCATCGTCGAACTGCCCGTCATAATAGAGCACCCCGCCGCGCAGCCCGTCCGGCTTGACCATGGGCAGGCGCGCCAGCGTCCGGGCGCGCGACAGCAGGCGCGACCGGCCCAGCCCGAGCCGGCCGGCCAGCAGGTCATAGGCGAGCAGGCCCGCGCCGTAGAACAGCATGTCCCACCAGCGGTAGCAGGGCACGATGAAGCCCTGCCGCCGCGTCACCTGCGGCGCATTGGCCAGCAGCCGCCCCCGTTCATGCAGGGCATGGCGGACCAGATGGATATTGCCCTGCGCCAAATAGCGCACGCCGCCATGCACCAGCTTGGTCGATCGCGACGATGTGCCCTTGGCGAAGTCATGCGCTTCCAGCAACAGGGTGCGGTATCCGCGGGCCGCCGCGTCCAGGGCCGTGCCCAGCCCCGTCGCCCCGCCCCCGATGACCAGGATGTCCCATTCCGGCGTCTCGGCCAGCCTTTCCAGGCCGGCGGCGCGATCCAGCCCGCCCGTCATGCCTGCCCCTGTTCCGCGGCCCAGCCGCGCGAATGATCCACCGCCCGCGCCCATTGCCGGTAGAGCCGGTCGCGCTCGGCCGGCTTCATCCCCGGCTCGAACCGGCGGGCCGGCTTCCAGGTGGCCCTGATCTCCTCCCGGTCCTGCCAGATGCCGGTCGCCAGTCCGGCCAGATAGGCGGCCCCCAGGGCTGTGGTCTCCGCGATCTGCGGCACCTCCACGGGCACGCCCAGCAGGTCGGCCTGGAACTGCATCAGGAAACCATTGCCCACGGCCCCGCCATCGGCCCGCAGCTCCGTCAGGGTGATACCGGTCTGCGCCTCGATGGCGCGCACCACGTCGCCTGTCTGGTAGGCCATGGCCTCCAGCGCGGCACGGGCCAGATGCGCCCGGCCCGTGCCGCGCGTCAGGCCCGCGATCAGGCCGCGCGCATAGGGATCCCAGTGCGGCGCGCCCAGCCCCGTCAGCGCCGGCACGAAATAGACACCCTCATTATCCGGGATGGAGCGGGCCAGTTCCTCCGTCTGCGCGGCAGACGCGATCAGGCCCAGCCCGTCGCGCAGCCATTGTACCGCCGCGCCCGTGACGAAGATGGCTCCCTCCAGCGCATATTCCAGCGGCTCGTCGCCGATGCGCCAGGCCACGGTCGACAGCAGCGGTCCCGGATCGCGAAGCGTCTCCGCCCCCGTATGCATCAGCAGGAAGGAGCCCGTGCCATAGGTGTTCTTGGCCAGCCCCGGCCCGTGGCAGGCCTGGCCGAACAGGGCCGCCTGCTGGTCGCCGGCCACCCCGGCGATGGGGATGCCGGCCACGCCCAGGAACCCGTCCGCCGCCGTATGGCCCAGCACGGCCGATGATGGCCGCACGACTGGCAGGCCGCGGGCCGGCACGTCCATCAGGGCCAGCAAATCATCGTCCCAGCGGCCGGCATGAATGTCGAATAACTGGGTGCGGGCGGCATTGGACGGGTCGGTCACATGGGCCGCACCCCCTGTCAGGTTCCAGATCAGCCATGTGTCGATGGTGCCGAACAGGATGTCGCCCTTTTCCACCCCGGCGCGCAGGCCGGGCACATTTTCCAGCAGCCAGCGCAGCTTGGTGCCGGAAAAATAGGGATCGACGACCAGCCCGGTGCGGGACCGGATCAGGGCCGTGACCCCGTCGCGGGCCCGCAATTCGTCGCAGAAGGCAGCGGTGCGCCGGTCCTGCCAGACGATGGCGCGGTGCGCCGGCTCGCCCGTGTGCCGGTTCCAGGCCAGCACCGTCTCGCGCTGGTTGGTGATGCCGATGCCGCGCAGGTCGCGCGGCGCCAGCCCGGCCTGCTTCAGCGCGCGGGCGGCGGTGTCCAGCGTCACGCGCCAGATCTCCGCCGCGTCATGCTCCACCCGGCCGGGCTGCGGGTAATGCTGCGTGAACTCCGCATAGGCCCGGCCGGCGATCCGGGTTTCCCGGTCGAAGATGATGACGGTGGTGCCCGTGGTGCCCTGGTCGATCGCCAGGATATGGTCGGACATGGCCCTTCTTCCTTTTCCGGCGGATATTCTCGAACGGTCTGCCAATGGTCACACTATCCGCAACCGCCCGCCCCCAGGGAAGCGGGACCGGGCGGGCGGGCGCAAAATAATCAGCTCACCGTTTCCTCCCGCAGCGTCTTGCGGGCCATCCAGAACAAGGTGGAGGCGACGAGGCCGAACAGGGTGAAGAGGATCAGCGACCAGCGCACGCCTTCCGCGCTGCCCAGGCCCATGGGCCCGCTCAGCAGGTCGGAGATGGCGCCCACGCCCAGCGGTCCCAGGCCCAGACCGATCAGGTTGATGATGAACAGCAGCACGGCCGTGGCCGTCGCCCGCGTCTGCGGCCGCACCAGCCCCTGCACGGCGGCATAGCCGGGACCGTACCAGAGCGTGTTCAGCACGGGCGGGAAGGCCAGCATGGCCAGGGCCAGCGTCGTATTCTCCACCGTCAGCCCGACGATGTAGAAGGGGATGCCCATGGCCGTTGAGACGGCGGGGATCGACATATAGGCCCGCAGGTCCTTCGCCCCGTGCTTGTCGGCCAGGAAGCCGCCCAGCCAGGTGCCGACCGCCCCCGTCAGCCCCAGGATCAGGCCCAGCGCCACGCCCAGGAAGCCCGCGATGCCAAGCCCGAACCCGTCGGCCATGTCGGCCAGGCTTTCGGCGTGGTTGCGGAAGAAGAAGGGGGCCAGGAAGGCCGCCGCGCCATAGCCGATGAAGGCCTTGATGGCGGCGCCGAAGGCGATCAGCCAGAAGGCCCGCTTGGACCGCAGCTCTGCCCAGGCCTCGCCCAGGCTGGGGGCCGCCGCGCGGCGCGCGGCAAGGTCTGCGGCCAGCATCTGCCGCCGCGGCTCGCGCAGGGTGAAGGCGGCGACCAGGGCCATCAGCACCCCGGGCGCGCCGGCCACGATGAAGGCCATGCGCCAGCCCCAGGCATCGCCGATCAGCCCGCCCAGCAACATGCCCAGAAGTCCGCCCAGCGGCGTGCCCAGCGAATAGAAGGCCAGGGCCGAGGCGCGCTTCTCCCGCGGGGTGTAATCGCTGATCAGCGAATGGGCCGGCGGCGTGCAGCCGGCCTCGCCGACGCCGACGCCGATGCGGCACAGGACAAGCTGCGTGAAATTCTGCGCCATGCCGCACAGCGCGGTGAACCCGCTCCAGGTGCCCACGGCCGCCGCGATGATCAGCGGCCGGTTGCCCCGTTCGGCCACCCGCGCGATGGGGATGCCCAGGAAGGTGTAGAACAGGGCGAAGGCCAGCCCCGTCATCACGCCAAGCTGCCAGTCGGCCAGATGCAGTTCGTTCTTGATGGGCTCCGCCAGGATGGCGACGATCTGGCGGTCCAGGAAATTCAGGATGTAGATGATGAGCAGCACCCACAGCGCATAGCGGCGATAACCGTCGCTGACGGGCGGAACGGCGGGAACGGGAGACGGTCCCCCCGCGGCGCTTGGGGCCTTGCCGGCCCCGGCTTGCATGGTCTGCACAACATCTCCTCCCACTATTCTTTCCAACTGCCGGGGCCGGTTTTCCGGCCGCCTTCACGTGAACCGGCGGGCTTTCCCCCTGCCGGCGTTATCCGCCCATCTCGATCCAGGCCAGGACGAACAGGGCGATGAACAGGGTTTCCGCCACGACCAGGGTGATGGCGGCGCGGCCCACCGCCATGATGTCGCGCGCCGATGTCTTCATGCCCAGGGCTGCGACCGAGATCAGCAGCAGCCAGCGCGACAGTTCCGACAGGCCGGTCGCCACGGGGCCCGGCACCCAGCCCATGCCGTTGACGCCGGCCAGCAGGACGAAGGCGATCAGGAAGCCGGGAAGGGGTGTCACCCTGGCTTCCCCGTCGCCCGTACCCGCCGTGGCCCGCCGCCGGGTGGCCAGCACGGTGATGGCCACGACGACGGGCAGCAGCATGGCAACCCGCATCAGCTTCACCACCGTCGCCGTGTCGCCGGCCTGCGGGGACTGGCTGTAGCCGGCGCCCACCACCTGCGCCACGTCATGGATGGACCCGCCGAAGAAGCGGCCCGCCGCCTGCGCGTCCAGCCCCAGCCAGCCGCCGATGGCCGGATAGGCCAGCATGGCCAGGGTGGACAGGGTGGTGACGCAGGCGATCACGACGACGGTGTCGCGCTCGGCATCCTTGCGCGGCCAGGCGGCGGCGATGGCCATGGCGGCGGAGGCGCCGCAAATGCCCACGGCCCCGCCCGACAGCACGCCGAACCGCGTCCCGATGCCCGTGACCCGCGCCACCAGCCAGCCGAAGCCGATGGTCAGCGGCACGGCGCAGGCGACCATGGCGGCGGTGGACCAGCCCAGTTCACCGATCTGCGCGAAGGTGATGCGCAGGCCCAGCAACGCCACCGACAACCGCAGCAGCGTGCGGGCCGACAGCGCGATGCCGGGCGCGTAGCGCGGTTCCCCCGGCAGGCTGTTCAGCGCCATGCCCAGCAGCAGGGCGAAGACCATGGAAGGGGCATTGTAATGGTCGGACAGATAGGTCGCCGCCAGCGCCACCACCATGGTGGCCACCAGGCCGGGCATTGCCGTGCGCGCCCTGTCCAGCCGGTCCTTCACGCAGGCGGCGGCCGGGGCCATCATGCCTCCAGTTCTTCCAGTACGGCGCGGGCCGTCACCTCGCTGACCCGCGCATTGCTTTCATCCGTCACGCCGGCGATATGCGGGGTCAGGATCAGGTTCGGCACGTCGCGGAACAATGCGCCCGAGGCCGCCGTCACCGGCTCGGTGGCGAAGACGTCCAGCGCGGCCCCGCCCAGCCCGCCGGCCCGCAGCGCAGCGCAAAGGGCCGGCTCGTCCACCACCCCGCCGCGCGCCGCATTGATCAGGATGGCGTCCTTCTTCATGCGCGCGATGGCGGGACCGTCGATCATGCCCGTGGTGGCCGGTGTCAGCGGCACATGCAGGCTGACCACGTCGGCCGTTTCCAGCAGCGCTTCCAGCGACTGGCGTTCCACCTGCACCCAGGCCGGATGGCGTTCGGGCAGGTGCGGGTCGTAGGCCGCGACCGAAAAGCCCAGCGCGCGCGCCTTCTGTGCCGTCAGCCGGGCGATGGCGCCATAGCCCACCAGACCCAGGCGCTTGCCCGCCGCCTCGCGCCCGATCAGGTCCATGCGCGGCCAGGACCCGTCGGCCACGCAGGCCGACGCGAACCAGGACCGGCGCAGCAGCATCAGCGCGGCCGTGACGACATATTCGGCCACGGCCAGGTCGTTGGCGCCCGTGGCGGGCCGGACCTTCACATTGCGCGCGGCGCAGGCGGCCGTGTCGATATTGTCCAGCCCCACGCCCAGCCGGCCCACGACCTTCAGCCCCGGCGCCTTGTCCAGCAGATCCTGGCGCACCTGGGTCCTGTTGCGCACGATCAGGGCGCGTGCATCGGCGATGGCGGCGGCCAGCCTTTCCGGCTGGTCCACCAGCCGGGGATCGTAAAGCACGTCACGGCCGCCCAGCACGGCGGCGATGGCGGCCTCGTCCATGAACTCGGTGATGACGATCTCGGGCATGATGGTTCCCGTTTGAAGTGTGGATGTCCGTGAACATCGCCCCCGCAGGGCCTTTTCCACATGCGCGGGCAAGGCCCTGTGGGGCGCGCCGCCGTACCCGCTTTGCGTTGAGTTCCACTCAACGCAAAGCGGGTATCAGCCCGTCAGCCCCAGTATTTCCGCATGCAGCGCTTCGGGGATGTTCAGCCCTTCGGCCGCCGCCTTCCGCCGCAGCGCCAGCCTGCGGTCCCCCGGCAGGCGGGCGGGTGCCTCGCCATCCACGACGGCCAGCATGTGCGCCATCCGTCCGGCATAGTCCCCGCCACCGAAGCGGCCGGGATCCAGCACGACCAGCAACTGCCCCAGGTCGGGCGGTCCGCCCTCCCCATCAAAGAAGCCGCTGGCGTTCCAGCCGAAATTGCCGCCGACCAGGGCAGCACAGATCACCTCCACCATCAGGGCCAGGGCCGCGCCCTTGGCACCGCCGATGGGCAGCAGCGATCCGCCCAGCGCCGCCTTGGCGTCGGTGGTGGGATCACCCTGCGCATCCAGCGCCCAGCCTTCGGGAATGGGCTTGCCGGCCTTCGACGCGGCCATGATCTTGCCACGCGCCGCCACCGACAGGGCCATGTCGATGACCAGCGGGGCGCGGCCGGGCAGGGGGGCGGCGAAGGCGACGGGGTTGGTTCCCATCAGCGACCGCCGCCCGCCCGGCAGGGCCATGGCGGCGGGTGTGTTGGCGAAGGCCAGCGCCACCAGACCCGCATCGGCCAGCCGTTCCACATGCCGGCCGGCCTGGCCGAAATGGTGGGAACGGTGGATGGCGGCGGCGGCCACGCCGGTCCTGGCCGCCAGGGGCACCAGCCGTTCGATGGCCAGGTCGATGGCGGGGTAGGCAAAGCCGTTGGCCGCATCGATGCGGAGCCCGGCATCACCGGCCGGTGCGGCGGCGGGCACCGCATGGCCCGCCACCTTGCCCACCCGCGCGTGCAGCGCATAGGACGGGACGCGGGACAGCCCATGGCCCGCCTGCCCATCCACCTCCGCCGCCACCAGGGCGGCGGCGGTGGCGGCCGCATTGGCGGGGGAGACGCCGCTGGCGATCAGCGCCCCCTCCGCCAGTGCCACGGCCTCTGCCAGTGTGATGGCAACCATGCTCATGCGGACCGGTACAGCTTGGTCATGACGAACTCCCTGTGGCCCAGTGCCTCTGCCGCCGTCAGGCGGCCGTTGGCCGTGCGGGCGATCATGTCGATCAGGGCGTCGCCGGCCTGGTCGATGGTCATGTCGCGGCGGACGATGCCGGACACGTCGACATCCACATGCTCGCTCATCAGGCGCACGGTACGCGGGTTACCGGTGATCTTGATGACGGGCATGATCGGGTTGCCGATGACGTTGCCCTGCCCCGTGGGGAAGCAATGCACGACATAGCCGGCGGCCGCCTGAAGCGTGCAGCATTCCGCAGCAGCCGACGATGTGTCCATGAAATAAAGACCGGGGCCGCGGGCCGGCGCTTCCGCCGGTTCCAGCACGTCGATGAACGACGTCTTCTTGCCGATCTTCTCCAGGTTGCCCAGCGCCTTTTCCTCGATCGTCGTCAGGCCGCCGGCGATGTTGCCCTTGGTCGGCTGGCTGTCGGACAGGTCGGAGGTCTTGTGCGCCTCGATCACGTCGTCCTGGTAGGATTGCCAGGTCTTCATGAATTTGGCCGCCACGTCGGCATCGGCGGCGCGGGCGGCGGCCAGATGCTCGGCCCCCGTCAGTTCGGACGTCTCGCCGAAGCAGCCATAAAGCCCCAGCTCCACCAGCTTGTCATACATGTTGCCGACGGTGGGGCAGGAGGCCAGGCCCGTCGTCGTGTCACTCTCCCCGCACTTGGCGGCCACCCAGACATCGGTGAGGGGGCATTCGGTGCGCACCAGTTCCGACGCCCATTGGGAAAATTCCTTGGCCTTCCTCGATGCGGCGGCGACGGTGGCGATATCGCCATTGCCCTCGATCCAGAAACCCGCGACCGGCTTGCCCGTGGCGGCGATGCCCTCGACCACCTTCTGGGTCCAGCCCTCCTCGATGCCGATCACGATGCAGGCGGCCACGTTGGGGTTGGCGCCCGTGCCGATGATGGTGCGGAAATGCAGGTCCAGGTCGGCGCCGAACTGCAGGCGGCCATAGGAATGCGGCAGCGCGATGGTGCCCTGGATGTGGGCGGCAACGGCCTCGCAGGCGGCGTTCGAGATGTCGTCCAGCGGCAGGATGGCAACGTGATTGCGCACGCCGACGCGCCCGTTCTCGCGGCGATAGCCCCAGATTTTACGATCGGAATAGCCCATGATCCCCGTCCCCTTACCAGCGCTTCGTCTTGAGATTGTGGGTGTGGACGTGGGCGCCCTTCCCGATCGGCTGCACGACCTTGCCGATATCCTCCCCGTACTTGATGACCGTGTCGCCCGCCGCGAAGTCGCGCAGCGCGACCTTGTGGCCGATCTGGACGGGCTGGCTGACGGTCATCCGGAACTCGCTGTTATCCTCCGTCACGACGCACAGCATGTCGGTGCCGGCCTCCAACCCCTCCACGACGACGACGCCGACATTGTCGCGCCGGTCATGGACCAAAAGATGTGGTGCGTCCACAGGAGCCTCCCTCGTTCTAGGCAAGTCTGAAGTCTTATATAAGACACATATGTGCAGATTGCCGAACGCTTGGCAAGCGGGCTTTTTGATGATTTTCAGGAATGGCGGTATTCTGCCGATTTTTGCATTGACTTTACGTTTGAAAGGGCCATTCATGTCAGCGGTCTTATATAAGAGCAGGTGACATGTCCAACCCGCCATCCGACCGGAAACGCCCCCTGCGCAGCGCCCGCTGGTTCGCCTCGGGCGACATGCGCGGCTTTGCGCACCGCCAGCGCACCCAGCAGATGGGATTACGGCGGGAAGAGTTCATGGACCGCCCGGTGATCGCCATCGTGAACACCTGGAGTGAGATGAGTCCCTGTCACATCCATCTGCGCGACGTGGCCGAGGCGGTGAAACGCGGTGTGCTGCGGGCCGGCGGCTATCCCGTGGAACTGCCGGCGCTCAGCGTGGGCGAGGTGATGGTGAAGCCCACCACCATGCTCTACCGCAATTTCCTGGCGATGGAGACGGAAGAACTGCTGCGGTCCCATCCCATCGACGGGGCCGTGCTGCTGGGGGGCTGCGACAAGTCCACGCCGGGCCTGCTGATGGGGGCGATCAGCGCCGGGCTGCCTGCGATCTATTGCCCAGCGGGTCCCATGGCAAACGGCCAGTGGCGGGGCACCAAGACCGGGGCCGGCACCCATACCAAGAAATACTGGGATGAATTGCGGGCCGGCACGATCGGCCCCGCCGACTGGCTGGACCTGGAATCGCGGATGACGCGGTCCATCGGCACCTGCAATACCATGGGCACGGCGTCGACCATGACGGGCATCGTCGACGCCATGGGCCTGACATTGCCCGGCGCCTCGTCCATTCCCGCCATCGACAGCGGCCATCGCCGCATGGCCAGCCTGTGCGGCGAACGCATCGTGGCCATGGTGGACGAGGACCTGACGCCGGCGAAGATCCTGACGCGCGACGCCTTCCTGAACGGGGTGGTCGCCTATATGGCGCTGGGCGGATCGACGAATGCCGCCATCCATCTGGTCGCCATGGCGGGGCGGGCCGGGGTGGACCTGTCGCTGGATGATCTGGCCGCCGCCGCCCGCCGCATTCCGGTCTGTGCCAACCTGTTCCCGTCGGGCAACGCGCTGATGGAGGATTTCTTCTTCGCGGGCGGCCTGTGCGCGCTGCTGGCCAAGCTGCGGGACCATCTGCGGCCGGATTGCCTGACCGTGACGGGCCGCACCCTGGGGGAGAATATTGCCGATTCCGTCTGTCACGATGACGAGATCATCCGCGACCCGTCCAACCCCGTCGTGCCGCTGGCCCGCGGCGCGACGCTGGCCCTGCTGCGCGGCAATCTGTGCCCCGACGGGGCCGTGATGAAATCCAGCGCCGCCGATCCGCGGCTGCTGTCGCATACGGGCCGGGCCCTGGTGTTCGACAGCAATGCCGACATGCTGGCCGCCATCGACGATCCGGACCTGGATGTCGATGCCGACAGCGTCATCATCCTGCGCAATGGTGGGCCCGTGGGGGCGCCCGGCATGCCGGAATGGGGCAACCTGCCCATTCCCAAGAAGCTCCTGGCCCGGGGCGTGCGCGACATGGTCCGCATTTCCGATGCCCGCATGTCGGGCACGCATTACGGTGCCTGCATCGTGCATGCAGCGCCGGAGGCGGCGGTCGGTGGTCCGCTGGCCCTGGTGCGCACGGGCGATCTGATCCGGCTGGACGCGGCCGCCGGCCGGCTGGACATGCTGGTCGACGAGGCGGAACTGCAAGCGCGCCGGACCGCCTGGACCCCGCCGGCCAGCCCCTATGAACGGTCCTATGCCGCCCTTTACCGCGCCCATGTCACCCAGGCGCCGCAGGGCTGTGACTTCGACTTCCTGGCCGGCACGGCGACAGTGCCGGAACCGCCGATCTATTGAGGAACCGATATGCCTGTCCCCCTGAACCCGCTGAAGCCGCGGCTGGCCGATACGTCCCGCCTGCTGACCGGCACCTGGCTGATGTCGGGCGCCCCCAGCACCGCGGAAGCGCTTGGCCATTGCGGCTTCGATTTCCTGGTCGTCGATATGGAGCATGTGCCCATCGAGATGCCGGACCTGGCCAATATCCTGCGCGCCATCGAATGCACGCCGGCCAGCGCCATCGTGCGGCTGGCCTGGAACGACCAGGTGCTGGTCAAGCGCGTCATGGATGCCGGCGCCCGCACACTGATGTTCCCGTTCGTGGAAACGGTGGAGGAGGCGCAGGCCGCGGTATCCTATACCCGCTACCCGCCCGACGGGGTGCGGGGGGTGGCGGCCGTGCATCGCGGTTCCCGCTATGGGCGGGTGCCCGACTATCTGACCCGCGCCAATGCGGAGGTGGCCGTCATCGTACAGATGGAAACGCCGCAGGCGGTCGAGCGTGCCGGGGAGATGGCTTGTGTGCCCGGCGTGGATGCGCTGTTCCTGGGGCCGGGCGACCTGTCGGCCGCCATGGGCCTGATCGGACAGGTGGGCCATCCCGACGTTCAGGCCATGATCGCGCGGGCCGCCGCCCTGACCCGTGCCGCCGGCAAGCCCATCGGCATCGTCGGCCCCAACCCGGAGATGGTGGGCCGGTTCATCGATTACGGTTACAGTTTCGCGGCCGTGGCGTCGGACATCGCCATGATGACGGGCCGCGCCGTGGAATGGCAGGCCGCACTGCGCGGACAGGCGGCGGAAGCGCCGGTGGCGGCCGGCCCTTATTGAGGAGCGCGGTATATGAGCGGCGCTGTGGCCGTGCTGCCGGAGCGGTTTTCGGTCAGCCGGGAACCGCTTCAGCGTTACGTTGTCGTCTGATCTGGCATCCGCCAGCCGTTCCCGCCAGGAGGCGACCGCCATGTCCGATCCCATTTCCCTGGCCGCCGGTGCCCTGCGCGCCGTGATCGCGCCGGGCCTGGGCGCATCGATCCTGTCCTTCACGCATGCCGGCGGCGACATCCTGCGGCCCGCCACGCCGGCGGCGCTGGCGGGGGGGCAGGTGCGGCTGACGGGTGGCTATCCCATGCTGCCCTTCGCCAACCGCATTGCCGATGGCCGTTTCCTGTTCGCCGGCCGCTGGCACCGGATACGGCCCAATTTCCCGGATCTGGGGCCGCACGCCCTGCACGGATCGGGCTGGCAGCGCGCCTGGACACTGGTGGAAAGCGGGCCGGCGCATCTGTCGCTGACGCTGGCCCATATCCCCGCGGCGGAGGGCGACTGGCCCTTCGCCTTCACGGCCGGGCTGGAATACCGCCTGACGCCGGCGGGGCTGGATGTGGGCATGCGGCTGGTCAATGACAGTGCCGGCATGGCCCCGGCCGGCATGGGGCTGCACCCGAATTTCCGGCGCGTGCCGGGCGCCATGCTGCGCTTTTCAGCCCTGTCGCACTGGCGGCCGGGACCCGATGGGCTGCCGGCCAGCGTCAGCATGCCGCCCGATCCGGATTTCCGCCACGGTCGGCTGCTGGATGACAGCGTGCTGGACGGGGATTTTCCCGGCTGGGCCGGCATCGCCCATGTCACGGGTCTGGCGCCCGGCCTGCTGGTCAGCCTGCGGGCCGACAGGCTGTTCGGCACGCTGCGCGTCTTTACCCCGACGGCCCGCGATTTCTTCGGGCTGGAACCGGTCACCCATGGCGCCAACGCCATCAATCAGCCGGAACTGCCGCCCATGGCCATCCTGGCCCCCGGTGCCGCCCTGTCCGGCACCATCAGCATCCTTGCGGAGCCGATCTGATGCATCATGATGCATTCACCCCCGTCCTGCCCCTGCGCTGCGCCCTGGGTGAAAGCCCGGTCTGGGACGATGCGGCCGGCATCCTGTCCTTCGTCGATATCCTGGGCCGGTGCCTGCACCTTTATCGTCCGGACGACGGGACGGTGCGCAGCCTGGGTCTGCCCGAACATGTCGGCTGCGCCGTGCCGCTGGCCGGCGGCGGCCATGTCGCAGGCCTGCGCACCGGGATTTTCCGGCTGGGACCCGACGCTACTTCCACCGGCCTGCTGGCGGTAAACCCCACCGACCCGGCCGATACCCGTTTCAACGACGGACGGGTCGATCCGTCCGGGCATCTGGTGATCGGCAGCATCGACGAGCCGAAATCCGGTTCCCGCGGCGCGCTATACCGGTTGGAGAAGACGGGGCTGCGCCTTCTGTTCGGCGGGCTGCTCACCTCCAACGGGCTGGCCTTCTCCCCCGATGGCCGCACCCTGTACCATGCCGACACGCCACGCTTCGCCGTGCATGCCTATGATTACGACCCGGATAGCGGTGCGGTGGCGGGCAAGCGTCTGTTCGCGCAACTGGACCCGTCGGCCAGCGACCGCGGCCGGCCCGACGGGGCGGCCGTGGACGAGGATGGCTGTTACTGGACGGCGCTGTTTGCCGGCGGAAGGGTGCAGCGATACGATCCCGACGGCCGGCTGATGGCCGAATACAGGCTGCCCGCGCGGTGCCCGACCATGCCCTGTTTCGGCGGGCCCGACCGCAGGACCCTTTATGTCACCAGTGTCGGGGCGGGGCTGGACGGTCCGTTGGACGGTGCCCTGTTTGCCATGCCGGTCGATGTCGCCGGCCTGCCCAGCCCGCCCTGCAATCCGGAGAGCCTGCCATGAGCGCCGTTGCCCGTTATCCCAGCCTGGAAGGCCGGTCCGTCCTGATCACCGGCGGGGCCTCCGGCATCGGGGCCGCCATGGTGGAGGCGTTCGCCGCCCAGCAGGCCCGCGTCAGCTTCATCGATATCGACGCGGCGGCGGGCACGGCCATGGCGGCGCGTACCGGTGCCCGTTTCGTGCCCTGCGACGTGACCGACATCGCCGCCCTGCGCGCGGCCATCGCCGATACCGAAGCGGCGGCGGGTGGCATCGACGTGCTGGTCAACAATGCCGGCAAGGACGATCGCCAGACGGTGGACGGGGTGGAGCCGGAGAGCTGGCGGCGCATGCTGGCGCTGAACCTGGACCACCAGTTCTTCGCCAGCCAGGCCGTAGCCCCCGCCATGATGGCGCGCGGGGCCGGGGCCATCATCATGCTGGGCAGCATCTCCTGGATGCGCGGCCGGCCCGGCATGGTCAGCTATACCACCGCCAAGGCGGCCATCAACGGCCTGACCCGCACGCTGGCCCGCGAATACGGGCCGGGCGGGGTCCGGGTGAACTGCATCGTGCCGGGGGCCATCCTGACCGACCGGCAGGCGGCCCTGTGGCTGACACCGGAACTGAACCAGCAATTCATCGATCTCCAGGCGCTCAAATTCCGCCTGACGGCCGGGCATGTGGCCCGCATGGCCCTGTTCGTGGCCTCCGATGAAAGTGCGGGCTGCACCGGCGCCAACTTCATCGTCGATGCCGGGCTGACCCAGAACTGATAACATCGGCCATCATGGGGTGGCAGGGTTTATTCCGGAAGCGGAATGAACTCCGTCTCCCCCGGTACGGCTGCGAAACGACCGTTGCGCCAATCGGCTTTGGCGTCCTCGATCCGTTCCTTGGAACTGGAGACGAAGTTCCACCAGATATAGCGCGACCCGTCCATCGGCTCCCCGCCCAGCAGCAGCAGGCGGGTGCGGCATTCGGCCCTCACGGTCAGGGCGTCGCCTTCGCGCAGCACCAGCAACTGGCCGGCCCCACCCTCTGCCATGTGGATGTCGCCCGCGATGTCCACACGGCCATCGGCCAGGTACAGCGCCCGTTCGGGGTGGCTGGCCGGAATTTCCAGCCGCGCGCCCGCATCCAGCAGGATTTCCAGATAGATGGTTTCCGACAGGGTGCGGACGGGGGAGGTCTCCCCGAACAGTTCGCCTGCGATCAGGCGCATCCAGACGCCATGGTCACTGATGATGGGCAGCCCGTCGCTGGGATAATGCACGAAGCCGGGGTCGATCTCCTCGAACCGCTGCGGCAGTGCCACCCAGCTCTGGAAGCCGGCCAGATGGTTGCCATGGGCCCGAAGTCCGGCCTCGGTCCGTTCGGAATGCGCGATGCCGCGCCCCGCCGTCATCCAGTTGACGGCACCGGGGCGGATGGCCTGCACGCTGCCCAGGCTGTCGCGATGCATGATCTCGCCCTCCGTCAGATAGGTGACGGTGGACAGGCCGATATGCGGGTGCGGGCGGACATCCAGCCCCGTGCCGGCCGGCAGGAAGCCGGGGCCCATCTGGTCCCAGAAGATGAAGGGCCCGACCATGCGGCGCTTCGCCGTGGGCAGGGCGCGGCGCACCTCGAACCCGCCGACATCATGGCTCTTGGGCACGACCACCAGTTCGATGGGGCTGTCGGGCGACACACTCATCCTCATTCCTCCTGCTCCTCGGGGGGTATGGCGCGGGGGCGGCCATGGTCATCGATGGCCACGAAGGTGAACAGGGCCTCCGTCACCTTGAAACGATGCTCATCCTTGCGTGACCGGCGCCAGGCCTCCACATGGATCTTCATGGAGGTGCGGCCGATGCTGTCGATGCTGGCATAAAGGCTGACCTCGTCGCCGACGAAGACGGGCCGGTGGAACACCATCCCGTCCACCGCCACGGTGGCGCATCGGCCGCGGGCCCGGCGGGCGGCGGCATTCCCGGCGGCAAGATCCATCTGCGCCATCAGCCAGCCGCCGAAAATATCACCGGACGGATTGGTGTCGGCCGGCATGGCGATGGTGCGCACCGCCGGTTCCGTGGGACATCCGTCCGTGACCTTCTGTTCTCCCGTCATCCCGCCCTGCTGTTGGTTTTTCTGTTTGGAAAACAGCATGATGCACGGACCCGGCGGCCCTGTCGACGGTCAAGCCGCACGGTTTGGCGGGGCACCCATGTGTCCGGCTGCGGGCGTTGTCACTTGCACAGGGGGCGGCGCATGGTCAAATAGTCCTTTCCGAAGCAACGAGGCCGACCCATGTCAGCGCGTCCTTCCTCCTATTCGCAGGCCCCCCAGTCCCAGGCGCTGGCCAACCTGGACCCGATCTGGGCCGGCCTGCGCACGGAAGCCGCGCAGGCCGTGGCGGATGAACCGTTGCTGGCCGCCCTGTTCTATGGCGCCATCCTGAACCAGCCCTCGCTGGAAGCCGCCGTGATCCACCGGGTGGCCGCCCGGCTGGCCCATCCCGACGTGCAGGGCGAATTGCTGGTCCAGGCCTTTTCCGACGCGCTGAATGCCGAGCCGGAACTGGGCCAGGCCTTCCGGGCCGACATCGCCGCCGTGCTGGACCGTGACCCCGCTTGCTACCGCCATATCGAGCCGGTGCTGTATTTCAAGGGATATCAGGCGCTGGAAACCCACCGCATGGCCCACCGGCTTTGGCATATGGGCCGCCGCGACCTGGCGCTTTACCTGCAAAGCCGGTCGTCGGTGGTGTTCGGGGTGGATATCCACCCCGCCGCCCGTTTCGGCCGCGGCGTCATGATCGACCATGCCACGGGCGTGGTGGTGGGGGAAACGGCCGTGGTCGGCGACAATGTCTCCATGCTGCACGGCGTCAATCTGGGCGGCAACGGCAAGGATCTGGGCGACCGCCATCCCAAGATCGGGTCGGGCGTGCTGCTGGGCGCCAACGCCAAGGTGCTGGGCAATATCCATGTCGGTGACTGCGCGCGTGTGGGGGCGGGATCGGTCGTGCTGCGCAGCGTGCCGCCCGGCGTCACCGTGGCCGGGGTCCCGGCCAAGGTGATCGGCGAGGCTGGCTGTGCCAACCCCGCCCGCGTCATGGACCATGTGTTCGCCGACTACAAGGATGCCGGCGCCGATATCTGATACCACCCTGACAGCGGCCGGAAACCTTGACCGATGGTCAAGGTTTCCGGCACCTCAAGCGTCGGCGCCCACATGCGTGGGGTTGGCCTCCCGCGGGCGTGTTCCCGCTGACTGAAAGCCGTTCTAGCCGCGGTGCCAGTCGCGGTCCAGCCGGCGGGACGCCAGCAGCAGCAGGATGGCCGCGATCAGGTAGAAGCCCAGGCAATAGAGGATGGAATAGCGCAGGCTGTCCTGGCCGTATTCGGCCCGCAGCACGTCGGACAGCACGCCCAGGAACCAGGTGCCGAAGCCGATCCCGATCAGGTTGTTGATGAACAGGAAGATGGCCGAGGCGGTGGCCCGCATGCTGGGCGCCACCAGATGCTGCACGCTGGACAGCACCGGCCCGGCCCAGAGCAGGGACAGGGCCTGCGGCACGATGAAGGTGAAGAACATCAGGGTCTGGGACGAGACATTCACCCCGATGAAGAAGAAGGGCAGGGAAATCAGGAACGCCACCGCCGGCAGGCGGGCGTAATTGGCCTTGTTTCCCGCGCCCAGCCGGTCCCCCAGCCAGCCGCCCAGCCAGATGCCGGCCAGCCCGCCGATGAAGATGATGGCGCTGAAGAACAGGGTCGTGTCCACCAGCGACATGCCGTGGCTGCGCTGGAAGAAGGACGGTAGCCAGAAGGCCAGCCCATAGCCCATGATGGAGGAACTGGAGGCCCCGAAGGCCAGCAGCCAGAAGGACGGCTTGGTCTTCAAGGTGGCGATCACCTGTCCCAGGCTGGCCGGCTTCGGCTTGGCCACGACATTGTCCAGCCCGCCGCGCACCGGCTCGCGCACCGTCAGCTTCAGCAGGGGGGCCAGCAGCAGCCCCACCAGGCCGCAGATGATGAAGGCCCAGCGCCAGCCGATCTGATGCGCGATCAGCCCGCCGCCCAGCACCCCCAGACCCATGCCGATCGGGATGCCGAAGCTGTAGGCGGCCAGCGCCCGCGCGCGGGTGTGGGGCGGGAAGTAATCGGAAATCAGGGAATAGGCCGGGGCCACGCCCCCCGCCTCGCCCACACCGACACCCAGCCGGTAGAGGAACAACTGCCAGAAGCCGTTGGCCGTGCCGCACAGGGCCGTGAAGCCGCTCCACACCGCCAGCGAGACGGTGATGATCCAGGTGCGGCTGTACCGGTCGGCCAGCATGGCGATGGGCACACCCATCAGCGTGTAGAACAGGGCGAAGGCCCAGCCGCCCAGCCAGCCCAGGTCGCTGTCGGACAGGTTCAGTTCCGCCTTGATGGACGGGGCCAGGATGCCCAGGATCTGCCGGTCGATGAAGTTGAAGATATAGACCAGGATCAGGACGAACAGCACATAGGTACGGTAACCCTGGTTGCCCGTTTCACTCGCGTTCCCTGCCATGTTCCGCCTGTTCTGCTTTTTCTGATACCGTTTTGCACTGATCAGAACCTGTTGGTTCTGATCAGTGCCCTCAATTCCCGGCGCCAACAAGTGTTGGCCTGGCTACGCCGCCGAAGCGGCGCGGCGGCAGTCGCCGCCGTACCAAATGGCGATAAGGTCTACTTGTCGCCATTTGGTAGAAGAGGGTGCCACACCCCGTCGGCGCGTGGCACCCTTATAGATGGTATTATAATGAAAGTCACTCGGCGAAGCGGGCCGGCGGGTGGAAAAATCCGGCCCGCCGGTTCCCTGGCGGGGATCAGAACCGGTATTCGACCGTGGCCGTGACGGTGCGCGGCGGGCCGTAATAGCCGATGATGCTGTCCGCGAAGAGGGCGCCCGGGAAATTGTAGCCGCCGACGCGGTACTTCTTGTTGCCCAGGTTCTTGCCATGCACGCCGACGGACCAGTTGTCGCTGGCCGCCGTCCAGACGGCCGACAGGTCGAACAGCGTGTAGCCGTCCTGGTCCAGCGCCGGGTTGGGGAACTCGAACATCGAGAAGGCGGAACGGTGGGCGGCGGCCCCCGTCAGCGTCAGCAGCCCGGCATCGCCCATGTCGTGGGTATAGGTCAGGCCGAAGCTGGCGGTCCATTTCGGCGTGTTCTGGAACACGGCCTGGTTGGCAATATTGTCATATTGCCCGGTGGCGAGATTGTAGCGCAGGAACGTGTCGAATTCCGCGCTGATATAGCCGACCACGACATTGGCGGTCAGGTTGTCCGTCACGGCCAGCATGCCCTCGGCCTCCAGGCCCTTGATGCTGGAGGAACCGACATTGTCCACGAAGCTGGCGATGCTGGCGCCGGCCGGCACCTGCGTCGTCACCTGCTGGCCCTTGTAGTCGGAATAGAAGGCGGCCAGGTTCAGGGTGGCGCGGCCATCCCAGAAGCGGGACTTGGACCCGATCTCGTAGCTGTCCACCAGTTCGGGATTGTAGCCGTTGACGGTGTCCGGGGTCAGGATGGCGTCGCCGCGCATGTCGAACCCGCCCGACTTGAACCCCCGGCTGTAGGAGGCGTAGAGCGTGAAGTCACGGTCGGGCTGATAGGTCAGGCTGACGCGCGGTGTGAACTCGTCGAAGGTGCGGCTGTTGGTATAGTCAGACCGGATCAGGGTCGGGTTGCGCGGCGTGCCGCCGAACAGCGGGCTGGTCAGCCCGTCGTAATTGACGCGGTAGACGGAGCCCGTCTTCTTGTCTGAGGTGTAGCGCGCGCCGACCGATGCCTTGAACTGGTCGGTGATCTCATAGGTGAAATCGGCAAAGGCCGCGTAGCTCTTGGTGTCGACGGCACCGGCGGTCAGCGTGGTCAGGTTGGCCAGGCCGACGATCGTGTCGAAGGCCCCCTCGGCATGGGCATCCATGTAATAGAGGCCGGCGACACCCTTCAGGCGCTCGCCCTCATAGACAAGCTGAAGCTCCTGGCTGAACTGGTCATCCTCGTAATAGGCGGGGATGTCCAGGATCTTGCCCGGCAGATTGTCGAAATCGATGACCGTGTCGGACCGGCCGTCGCGATAGGCGGTGATGGATTTCAGCGTCACGCTGTCGCTGGTCCGGTATTCGATGATGCCCGAGACGCCCTGGTTCTTCACCTTCTGCTTGCCCGTCAGGCCGGCCTGCGTGTCATAGACGCTGTCCAGCACGGGGAAGCCAGCCGTCGGCAGCAGGCGGTAGCCATGGCGGGGATTGCTGTCATCGACGGTCTTGTCGGCCGCCACGCGGATGAACAGATCTTCGTTGGGCTTGAATTCCACCGACAGACGGCCGGCGGACACGTCCTTGTCGTAATGCTCCTTGCCCGTGGTCAGGTTCTTGCCATAACCGTCGCGGCGGTAGAGCGCAACGGCGCCCGACACGCCCACCGTCTCGGTCACGGGGGAAGAACCGGAGATGATCAGGTCGGTCTGCTTGTAGGAGCCGACCTGCGCCTTCACCTTCATATGCGGCTCGTCATCGATGCGCCGCGTCACGTACTTGACGGCGCCGCCGATGGTGTTGCGGCCATAGAGCGTGCCCTGCGGACCGCGCAGCACCTCGATCCGCTCGATATCGAAGATGTCCAGCACGGCGCCCTGCGGGCGGGCGATGTAGACATCGTCCACATAAAGGCCCACGCCCGGCTCGAAGCCCCAAAGCGGGTCCTGCTGGCCCACGCCGCGGATGAAGGCGATGAGCGTGGAGTTGGAACCGCGCGCCACCTGCATGGTCAGGTTCGGGGTCGTCTTGGTCAGCGAGGTGATGTCGGGCGTGCCCTGCATCTCCATCTGCTCGGCCGTGAAGGCGGAGATGGAGACGGGGACGTCGCGCAGGCTTTCCGCGCGGCGCCGCGCCGTCACGACGATTTCGCCCAGGGTGAATTCGCCGGCGGTCTCCTGGCTCTGCGCCTGCGCCATGGCCGGCAGGGACAGCAGGGGCAGGGTGGCCAGCGCGGTGCCGGCGCAAAGCAGGGCGGATGCGGACTTACCGAACGACTTCATGGTTCTCCCTTTCATTTTCATTGACTTCATTGGACCCCGGCGGGGCGGGTGCCGCCGGGGTTTGGTGGGTCGTCGCTTTCCGGCGGGGGCAGGGCTGCGGCGAACTGGATCAGGGTGCTGTTGAAAAGCGCCGGCTCCTCCAGGTGCGGGGCGTGCCCGGACCGGTCGAAACCCACGGTGACGGCGTGGGCCAGCAGCGCGGCCAGCGCCCGTGCCGTGGCGTCGGAATAAAGCCGCGACAGGTGGCCATGCGTGATCAGCACGGGCAGGGCCAGGGCCGGCAATGCGGCGCGGAAATCCTGGGCGATCATCGAGCCCCAGAGGCTGGCCATCGCGGCCGGGTCGCTGGCGGCAACCTCCGTGGCGGCCCAGCGGCGCAGGATGGCCTGTTCCACCTCCCGCCCCTCCGCGAAGATGCGGGCGGCGACGCGGGGGCCGATGGCGGGCCAGTTGGCCGACATGCCGGCCAGCGTCACCTGGGCGGAGCGCCCCGGATGGCTGCCGCGCAGGCCGTGGGTCCAGCCATCGCCATTGATGACGCGCGGGGTCATGTCGATGACCACCATGCCGGCCACCCGGTCCCTCAGCCCGTCCAGCAGCGCGCGCCACAGCACCATGGCGCCCATGGACCAGCCCACGACCAGCAGGTCGCGCAGATCCAGCCCGGCGGCCAGTTCGATGATGTCACGCGCCAGCCGTTCGATGGTCAGCGCACCGGTCGCCGGCCGCGAACGGCCATGGCCGCGCAGGTCGACGGCGATCAGGCGGAACTGTCCGGCCAGCCCGTCGATCTGGGGCGCGAAGAAGCCGGCATGCGTGGCCCAGCCATGGACCAGCAGCAGCGGGCGTCCTTCCCCCACATCGTCATAGGCGATCCGCGCCCCATCGGTGGCAAGCAGATACGGCATGCGCCGACACGTCCCCTTGAATGCGTTCCTTCCCGCGCCGTTCATTTTTCCCTGCCCTCCACCGATCGGATCGGTCATGAAGGGGCGGTTCGTTCTGGGGGGATCGCAACGATCTCCCGTCCGGCGTTATGCCCATGCTTGCGGCAAATCGAAACCTGAGTCAATATTCAAGTTGAAGCCAGGGAGGAAATCATGAGCGGCGAAGAGACGGCAACGTCCAAGGCCCCGCGCACCGAAAGAGGCAAGCGGACATTGCGCAGGCTGCTGGATGCGGCGGCGGCGGAATTCGGCGAGCGCGGCTATCACGAGGCGTCGATCAGCGGCATCACCCAGCGGGCGGGGGCGGCGCTCGGCACCTTCTATACCTATTTCGACAGCAAGGAGCAGGTGTTCCGGGCGCTGGTCGATGATATGGGCCGCCTGACCCGCCAGCATATTGCCGAGCGCGTGACGGGCAGCACCGACCGGCTGACGGCCGAGCGGCTGGGCCTGGAGGCCTTCATCGAGTTCGTGCGCGAACACAAGGACCTGTATCGCATCGTCATGGAGGCGCAGTTCGTCGCCGAGGATGCCTATCTCAATTATTACAAGGTTTTCGCGGCCGCTTACCGCCGCAACCTGGCGCAGGCCGCCGAAAGGGGCGAGATCCGGCCCGGGCATGAGGAGGAGCGCGCCTGGGCCCTGATCGGCATGAGTGTCTTCCTGGGCCTGCGCTATGCCGTGTGGAGCGACGACCAGCCCGCAGCCGAGATCGCCACGGCGGCGGCCGAACTGATCACCTATGGCCTGTCGCCGGCCGCGAAGCCGGAGGGGTCGTCATGATCCCCTGCCTGTTCGACATCACGGCCAGGCGTGCCGAACTGAACGGCGGCGACATCGCCATGGAGGAGGTGGCGACGGGCCGCACCGTCACCTATGCCGTGCTGGAGGAACGGGCGGCGCGGGCCGCCGGCCTGCTGGCCGCCATGGGGGTGGGGGAAGGGGACCGGGTCGCCATCCTGTGCCGCAACCGCATCGAGTTTTTTGAACTGCTGTTCGCCTGTGCCAAGACGGGCGCCATCCTGGTGCCATTGAACTGGCGCATGCCGGCGGCGGAAATCCGGCCCCTGCTGGCCGATTGCACGCCGGGCCTGCTGCTGTTCGGCGCGGAGGATGCTGCCGTGGCCGGCCAGTTGGCCGATGCCGTGCCGGCATCGCTGGCGCTGGATGGCGATTATCCGGCCCGGCGCGATGCCAGCCCCCCCGGCCTCTGCCGCCGCCAGTGGCCGGCCGGCGGCATCTGGTACCTGCTCTATACCTCCGGCACCACGGGCCGGCCCAAGGCCGTCATCTACAGCTTCACCATGGCCATGGTGAATTATGTCAACATCTCCCAGGCCATCGGCCTGACGGGCCGTGACACGACGCTGAATTTCCTGCCGCTGTTCCACACGGCCGGCATCAATCTGCATACCCTGCCCACCCTGATCGCGGGCGGGCGGGTGCTGATCATGCCGGGCTTCGATGCCGACGTGATGATGGATCTGGTGGCGGCCGGCCGGCTGGACGCCATCTTCGGCGTGCCCGCCATCTATCAGATGCTGTCCCTGCACCCGCGTTTCGGCCAGGTGGACCTGACGCGGCTGCGGTCCTGGGGTTGCGGCGGCGCGCCCTTGCCCGACGTGCTGGTACGCCGCTTCCTGGAACGCGGCGTGCGCGTGTGCAACGGCATGGGCATGACGGAAACGGGACCGACGGCCTTCATCATGGACCCCAACCGCGTGGCGGAGAAGATCGGGTCGGTGGGCAAGCCGCAGATGCTGTGCGGTGTGCGCATCGTCGGGGCCGACGGGCGCGATGTGGCGCCGGGCGCGGCGGGAGAACTGTGGTTCGGTGGTCCCGGCATCACGCCGGGATACTGGAACCGGCCCGATGCCACGGCCGCCGCCTTCTCGGCCGACGGCTGGCTGCGGTCGGGCGACATCGCCCGGTGCGACGCCGACGGCTATTACTATGTCGTGGGCCGGATCAAGGAGATGTTCATCTCCGGCGGGGAGAATGTCTATCCGGCGGAGGTTGAGAATGTGCTGGCGCAGCACCCCGCCATCCTGGAGGCCGCCGTCATTGGCGTACCGGACGGGAAATGGGGAGAGGTGGGCCATGCCCATATCCTGCCCCGCCCCGGCCTGGACCTGCCCCCGGCCGACGAACTGGCAGCGTTCTGCCGCGACAGGCTGGCGCCCTTCAAGGTGCCCAAGCGGTTCATCACCGTTGCCGATTTTCCGCGCACCGCGTCCGGCAAGGTGCAGAAGCACCGGTTGTAAGGGTGTCCCGCCGCCGCCGCCTCGCGCGCGATGGCGCGTGCCTTTCCATTACCGTCCCCCCCCCCCGATCGAGGAAGATGACCCGTGCCGGACCATGCCAGCATCGAGTGCAGCCTGACCCAGGCGGAATTCGACCTGTTCGCCCTGTTGTCGGGCGATGACAATCCCATCCATGTGGACCCGGCCTTTGCTGCCCGCACCCGGTTCGGCCGCACGGTGGCCCATGGGTTGCATCTCTGTTCCATCCTGCGTGGGCTGGCCGGGCGGCTGCGGCCGGGGGCGGGGCTGGCGGGCCAGGATGTACGGTTCCCGGCCCCCACCTATGCCGGGGAGCCCATGCGGTTTTCCGCCATGGTGACGGAGGGCGGGGGCGGGAACGCCATGACCCGCGTGGCGGTGAAGGCGGAGCGGCTGACAGACGGCACGGTCACCTGCGAGGGGTTTTTCGAGATGGACGGTGCCGCATGATCCGCATCGGGGATGAGGCCAGCGTGACGCGCGCCTTCACGCAGCAGGATGTGGCCGATTATCTGTCGCTGGGCGGGGCGCCCCTGCCGGCGGGCCAGGTGCCGGAACCCCTGGTGGGGGCCCTGTTCTCCTATCTGCTGGGGGTCCGGGTGCCGGGGCGGGGGACCAATTATCTGAAGCAGCAGACGCGCTTCCTGTGCCCGGCACCGCTGGACCAGGCATTGACGGCGCGGGTCACCGTCACCCGCATCCGGTCCGACAAGCACCTGGTGGACCTGGAAACCACCTGTCACGGGCCGGACGGGGCCCTGCTGGCGGAAGGGCGCGCCCTGGTCTATGTGGAGGATGTGGCGGACAAGGGTTGGTAAGGGGGGGCTGGTGACGGCCCCCTTGCCAGCCCCTCAATCCCGGTAATCGGGTGACAGCCGGTCCAGCCGGCGCAACAGGGCCGGCCAGATGAGCTGGTTGGCCACGGGCGTGATGGCCATGCGGCCCAGCACCATATTCTTGTCGATGACGCTGTCCGCCGTGGGATGAAGCGGCCGGCCGGCCATGGACAGGGTGCGCACCTGCATGGTGCAGGCCCGTTCCAGGAAATACATGCGTGTGAAGGCCTCCGCCACCGTGGCGCCAACCGTCAGCGTGCCGTGGTTGCGCAGCAGCATCGCGGATTTCGTGCCCAGATCGGCCTGCAGGCGCGGCTTCTCCGCCTCGTCCAGAGCCACGCCTTCGTAATCGTGATAGGCGAGGTCGGCCAGGGCCAGTTGCGCCGTCTGGTTCAGCGGCAGCAACCCCTCGGTCAATGTCGAGACGGCCGTGCCATCGGGCGTATGCAGATGCATGACACAGCCCGCATCGGCCCGCACCGCATGCACGGCCGAATGGATGGTGAAGCCGGCCGGGTTCACCGGCCAGGGGCTGTCATCCAGCTTGTGGCCATCCTGGTCGATCCGCACCAGACTGCTGGCCGTGATCTCCTCGAACAGCAACCCGTAGGGGTTGATCAGGAAATGATGGTCCGGTCTCGGCAGCCGGGCGGAAATATGGGTGAAGACAAGATCATCCCAACCATGCAGGGCCGCCAGCCGATAGGCCGCGGCCAGATCGCGGCGGATGTCGGCCTCTCCCGCCGCGACTGCTCGCGCGCCGGTTCCGGCCAGCGCCGCCACTCCTTGCGCCAGCTTTCCCCGCACCTGTTCCTTTTCCGCCTTCTTGTCCGCTTCCTTGTCCGTCATCAACCGTTCCCTCCCGTAAAGGCACCCGGTAGCGGACAGGGTAGCGCAGGTGCTGCGCACACAATACAACACAAAAGTATTGTCTATTTTATTAATCCACAAAATCCTATTGACGTTATGGGGGATTGTACGCAATATCCGACGTGATGGTGGTTCAACCATCCGCGGGCATTTGACATGACAGCAGCTTGCGCCGCGTCACCAAACGCTAAAGCGCCACGATCCCTCGTGGTGTCCGGTTTTGATCAAGGAGACACCCGATGCGTTTCTGTCGAACCTGACCTGACGACGTGCCGGCGATCGTGTCATTTCAAATCGCGGGCCGATCGAATAATCCACGAACAAGGCTGGGGTCCGGTTGCCAGGGGGGTGGCCGGAGCGGGGGATTTCGCACCTTCCCGACGGAGATTTGAAGAAAGGGCCCGTGGTTGCGGCCCTTTCCCTCTCCCTGGCCGGCAAAAACCGCACATGAAGGGAAGTTCCATGAAATCGCTCCGTTCCACCGCCGCCGCCCTGCTGGCCGGCGCGGCGTTTTCCGCCCTGGCCCTGCCCGCGTCCGCCCAGGCGGCCTCGGAGGTAGAGGCCCTGCGGGCCCAGGTCCAGGAATTGCTGGGCCGCATCGAGAAGCTGGAGCGTGCGCCCAGCACGCCCGCCGGCCCGCCGGCCAGCAAGGATGCGCCGCTGGTCCCCGCCGATGCCTATAAGGCGCCGCAGGTGACGCAGTCGGGCAACGGCAAGGTGAAGCTGACCCTGTCCGGTCAGGTCGGCCGCATCGTCAGCGTCGTTAGCGACGGCTACGATACCGACGCCATCCATGCCGACAACGCCACGGCCTCCTCGCGCATCCGCCTGGCCGGTCAGGCCAAGCTGGACGACAACTGGACGGCCGGCACCGATATCGAGCTCGAGACCTCGTCGGCCTCGTCCCGCAACACGGGCATCGGCACCGACAGCGGCGCCTTCTCCATCAATGAGCGCAAGGTGGAGATCTGGGTTCAGCACAAGGCCCTTGGCCGCCTGTGGATCGGTCAGGGCGACACGGCCAGCAACCAGACGTCGGAAATCGACCTGTCGGGCACCGTCACGCTGCTGGGCTACAGCGATATCGGACAGGCCTTCGGCGGTGTCGCCTTCCGCAACAAGGCCAACCGCGCCAACGGCCCGACCGTCAACGGCGTCTTCAACAACCTGGACGGTCTGCACCGCGAGGATCGCGTGCGCTATGACACGCCCACCTTCGGCGGCTTCCAGCTTTCCACCAGCGTGACCGAGGGCGGGGCCACCGATGTTGCCGGCCGTTATGCGGGCAAGATCGGCGATACCGAGATCGCGGCCGCCATCGCCTATGCCGACAATGACAGCCGCACGGGCTTCGACACCCAGACCAATGGTTCGGTGTCGGTGAAGTTCGCCAGCGGCCTCAACCTGACGGCCGCGGCCGGCACCCGCGACCTGGGCCCGCGCAACAGTGATTTCTGGTACGGCAAGGTCGGTTACCTGGCCAAGCTGACCAGCGTGGGCGCCAGCTCCTTCTCGGTCGATTTCGGCAAGCAGGAAGATCTGGTCGTCGCCGGCGGCAATGCCAAGGCCTGGGGTGCCGCCTTCGTGCAGACGGTCGATGCCTGGGCCGCCGATTTCTATCTCGGCGTCCGCAATCACGAGTACAGCACCCGCACGGCCGACTTCAAGGACGTGTTCGGCGTGATCTCCGGCGCCCGCGTGCGCTTCTGATCCGCCCGGCAATGGGGGGCGGCTGCGCGATCACCGGTCCCCATTGCCGCTTTCCCCAACCCCACCCGGAGACAGGACATGACAGGCACCGTGCTGCCCATCGCCACCGCTTCCCATCGCGCGGCGCCGTTGTGTGTCGTGCCGGAGACACCGGCCTTCACGGTCGGTTCCGACCTGTCGCCGGAGGTGGCGGAGGTTGTGCGCATCATCGCCGGCAGCGCCGATGGCGGCACCGACCTGACAGAGGCGCGCCGCATCTTCACCCAGGTGCGCCGCGCCCTGGGACCGCCGCCGCCCGACATCGCATCGGTGCGGGAGGAGACGATCATCGGTCCCGGCGGGCCGCTGCGCCTGCGGCTCTACCGTCCCTCCTTCGGGTTCCGGCCGCTGCCGGCCCTGCTGTTCTTCCATGGCGGCGGCTGGACGCTTGGCGACCTGGACAGCCATGACACGCTGTGCCGGCAACTGGCCGTGGCCACGGGCCATGCCGTCGTCGCCGTGGATTACCGGCTGGCGCCCGAGCATCCCTGGCCGGCGGCCATCGAGGATGGCTGGGCGGCGCTGCGCTGGCTGGCGGCCTATGCGCCCCTGCTGGCCATCGATCCGCTGGCCATCGGCGTGGCCGGCGACAGCGCGGGCGGCAACATCGCCGCCGTCCTGGCCCTGAAGGCGCGGGATGCGGGCGGGCCGGCGCTGAAGACCCAGGTTCTGATCTATCCGGCCGTCGACCTGTCGGCCGGCCTGCCCAGCCATTTCACGCGGGCCGACGGCTATCTTTTGACCCGCCGGGCCTATGTCGCCTATGTCCGCCATTATCTGGCCGGGCAGGAGGTGGAGGGTGACTGGCAGGTCTCTCCCCTGCGGGCCGACCGGCTGGACGGGCTGCCGCCCACCGTCATCCTGACGGCCGGGTTCGACCCGCTGCTGGACGAGGGGCGGGCCTATGCCGGCCGGCTGGCCGCGGCCGGTGTACCCGTGCTGCACCGGCTCTATCCCGACATGGTGCATGGTTTCATCACCATGGGCGGCCGGCTGCCCGCCGCCAACCGGGCCATCAACGATATCGGCCGGGCGCTGGCATCCTATGACATCTATGCCTTCAGCGACGGGGGCGGCATCTGATACCGGGATGATGGCGGTGCTTGCCGGATGACGGGGACCGGGCCGGCATGGTAGGACCCGCGCCGACCCATCCGTTCCGGACCGCCGCCGCCATGCCGATCCCGCCCGACATCCTGGACCAGGCCCGCGACCTGCTGGCAGCGGGGCGCTATCGCGTCGTCCGGCGGCTTCTGGTGACCGGCGGGGTGCCGCCGGACGATGCGGCGGGGCTGGGCCTGCTGGGGGCGGCCCTGGTCGGGCTGAATGATCACCACGCGGCCCGCGCCCATCTGGAGGCGGCGCTGCTGCGCACGCCCGGCGATCCGGTGCTGCGCTTCCATCTGGCCCGGGCCCTGAACGGGCTGGGCATGATGCATGCGGCCGTGCCGATCCTGGCGGACCTGCACGGCGCCCGGCCTGCCGATGCCGCAGTGACGGAGGCGCTGGCCAATGCGCTGCGCCGCGACGCGCGCTACGAGCAGGCCATCGCCCTGGTGGATGCGGCAGAGGCGCAGGGCCGGCTGGACCACGCCATCCTCTATCATCGCGCCCTGTCTTGGCATGCGCTGGGCGACGCGGCGGCGGCCCTGGCGGATTTCGACAGGCTGCTGGCGGATGATCCCGGCCATGCCGCGGCCTGGTTCGCCAGCCATGCCTGCGTGCTGGACGGCCAGGGGCTGCCGGCGGCCCTGTCCCGGCTGCGGCATGCGGCTGCCTGCACGGGTGCCAACCGCAAATATGCCGCCTTCCTGGCCGCCTATGACGTTCTGACGGGCGGTGCCGGCACGGATGGGGCGGCGGCGGCCAGCGACGGCCGGGCCGCCATTCTGGACGGCGCGCGTGCCCTGGTGCCGCATCTGGCGCCGGAATCGCGCCTGTTCGGCCTGTCGGCCGACCTGCTGCGCTTCGCCCTGTCGGCGGCGTCGGTGCCGGGGCTGGTGCTGGAATTCGGCGTGCGGCGGGGCACTTCGCTGCGCCATATCGCAGCCGCCTGCGGGCAGCAGGCCCACGGCTTCGACAGTTTCGAAGGCCTGCCCGAGGGCTGGGGGAACGAACCGGCGGGCACCTTCAGCCTGGGGGCGGAACTGCCGGCCATGCCCGGCAATGTGACGCTGCACAAGGGCTGGTTCGCGCAGACGCTGCCGGACTTCCTGGCGGCCTTTTCGGGTGCCGTCCGTTTCGCCAACATCGATTGCGACATCTACAGTTCCACCGTCACCGTGCTGACGGCGCTGGCCCCCCGGCTGGTGCCCGGCACTATCCTGGTGTTCGATGAGTTCATCGGCAACCGCACCTGGGATGCCCATGAATTCAAGGCCTTCACCGAGTTCACGTCCCGCACGGGCATGGGTTTCCGCCATATCGCCGTCAGCCCGTTCACGGGCCAGGTGGCACTTCGCCTGGAATAGGCGCCCGAGACAGGAAAGGTCCGCCGCCATGAAACCGCCCGTCATGCTCTATGCCTGCCATCAGGTGGACCAGGACGCCTGGCTGTCGGCGCTCGCCGCCGCCGATCCGGGGCTGGAGGTGCGTGTCTGGCCCGATATCGGTGATCCGGCGGAAATCGATTACGCCTTCCTGTGGAAACAGCCGCGCGGCATCCTGGACGGGCTGGTGAACCTGAAAGCCATCTTCTCGCTGGGTGCGGGCGTGGACCATGTGCTGCGCGACGACAGCCTGCCGGACCATGTGCCGCTGGTGCGCATGGTCGACCCGACGCTGGTGTCGGGCATGGTGGAATTCGTGGTGATGCGGGTGCTGCATTATCACCGCCACATGCCCGCCTATGAGCGCCAGCAGCGCGACGGGTTTTGGCGTCCCCTGCCGCAGGTGCCGGCGGCGCAACGGCGGGTCGGCATTCTGGGGCTGGGGGAACTGGGCGCTGCGGCGGGCCGGGCGCTGGCCGGTCTCGGCTTCGACGTGACGGGGTGGAGCCGGACGGCCAGGGATCTGGCCGGCCTGCGCTGCGTGGCCGGCGCCGATGGTCTCACCTTTCTGCTGGAACAGGCGGAGATCCTGGTCTGCCTGTTGCCGCTGACCGATGATACGCGCGGCATCCTGAACCGGGACACCCTGTCCCGCCTGCCGCGCGGTGCCTTCCTGATCAACGCCGCGCGCGGGGGTCATCTGGTGGAGGCGGACCTGATCCCGCTGCTGGACACGGGGCACCTGGCCGGGGCCACGCTGGACGTCTTCGCGGTGGAGCCGTTGCCCGCCGGCCATCCGTTCTGGTTCCATCCCGCCATCACGGTCCTGCCGCATGCCGCCGCCGTCACCCATCCGGTCACGGCGGCACGCATCATCGCCGGCAATATCGCCCGCCACCGGGCGGGCCAGGGGCTGGTGAACGTCGTGGACCGGCAGAGGGGATACTGACCGGCCGCCGCCGTTCAGCCCGCCCCGGCCTCGTCCCGTACCGCCAGCATGGCAAGGGCGGCCACCAGCATGGCGGCACCGCCCAGCACCAGGGCCCAGATGGCCTGCCCGCCGAAGAAGCCGCGCAGCACCACGCCCAGAATGCTGGCGGCCAGCACCTGCGGCACGACGATGAAGATGTTGAAGATGCCCATATAGACCCCCATCTTGGCGGCCGGCACGGCGCCCGACAGGATGGAGTAGGGCGAGGAGAGGATGGAGGACCAGGCGAAGCCGACCCCGACCATGGGCAGCCACAGCCAGGCCGGATCGCCGATCAGCGGGAAGCAGGCCAGCCCCGCCCCGCCCAGGCACAGGCACAGCATATGCGCACCACGCCGGCCGATGGCGCGAGCCATGGCGGGCAGCAGGAAGGCCGCGACGGCGGCCACGCCATTATAGACGGCGAACAGCAGCCCCACCCAGTCCGCCCCGTCATTGAAGGCGCGGCTGGCCGGATCGGTCGTGCCGTAATGGTGCGCCGTGACGGCCGACGTGGTGTAGATCCACATGGCGAACAGCGCGAACCAGCTGAAGAACTGCACGATGGCCAGCCGGCGCATGACGACCGGCATGGCGAACAGATCCTCCATCACCGAGGAGAAGCCGCCCGTGGCACGGCCGGCCTGTTTCAGCCGGGCATGGACCAGCAGCGCAAGGCCGAAGACGGCTAGGCCGCCACCCAGGATATGCACCTCCTTTTCCAGGCCCGCCGCCCCGACCAGGGCTGTGATCAGGATGCCGGCTCCCAGGCACAGCAGCCCTGTCTGCCGGAACCAGGCGGCCGGCCGGTCGGCCCGGGCGGGCGGGGCCATCCGGCGTTCGGCCAGCCGTGCCGCCTCGAACGCGGCCACCTGTCCGGGGCTGTATTCACGGGTGGTCAGCACCGTCCACAGCACGGTGACCAGGATGGCACCCGCCCCGACATAGAAGGCGATATGCACGGTCAGCGGCACCTGGCCGGGGGCGGCCGTATTGTCCATGCCGAACCAGTGGGTCAGCATCCAGGGCAGTGCGGAGGCGCCGACGGCACCGACCCCGATGAAGAAGCTTTGCGCCGCAAAGCCCGTCATCCGCTGTTCATCGGGCAGCATGTCGCCCACGAAGGCGCGGAACGGTTCCATCGCGATGTTCAGCGAGGCATCGAGAATCCACAGCATGGAGGCCGCGAACCACAGCGCGGGAGAGGATGGCATGATCAGCAGCGACAGCGTGACCAGCACGGCACCCAGCAGGAAATAGGGCCGCCGCCGCCCCAGCCGCCCCCAGGTGCGGTCCGACAGATGGCCGATGACCGGCTGTACCAGCAAGCCGGTCAGCGGGGCCGCGACCCACAGGATGGCCAGATCGTCGATATTGGCGCCCAGCGTCTGGAAGATGCGGCTGGCATTGGCGTTCTGCAGGCCGAACGCCACCTGGATTCCCAGGAAGCCGATGGACATGTTCCATATCTGGATCAGGCTGAGCCTGGGCTTTTGCATTTCCGTCCCCTTGCCCCCGGGGCCCTTGTCAGCGGGCCGCCCTGTTTGCGCGGGACGATGCGGGCGGGCGTGGTTTGCCGTCAACGGCCCTGCCGCCGCCGCCGGGGTGAATACGTAGTCAAGGAAGGCGTGCGCCATGAAAGCGGCGGTGCCCAGTGAGAAACCTTTATCCGGCCCGCCCTGATCGCATAGGCTGGCCTTGACCCACCCGTCCAGACCAGAGGTTTTTGATGACCCGCCTGCTTCCCGATCGACGCATGCTGCTGACCGGCGGCGGTGCCGCCCTTTCCATGGCGTTCCTTTCGGGCTGTGCCGGTGGGCCGGGCCGTCCGGCGGCCCCCGGGATGGCGGCGGCCGGGCCGGTGCTGAAACTGCCGCCGCTGCGCACCGGGATCGATCACATCACCCAGATCACCGTCTGCACCCGTCCCTTCCGGCCGCAGGGGCCGCGGATCGAGCGGGAACGGCTGGGGGAGAAGGATGTCATTCACCATTACGGCCATGGTGGTGCCGGCTGGTCCCTCTCGTGGGGATCGGCGGCGGTGGCCGTGGGGCTGGTCATGCAGACCGGTGCGCGTGATATCGCCGTGATCGGCTGCGGCGCCATCGGTCTGACCACGGCCCTGGAACTGCAACGGGCGGGGGCCAGGGTGACGATCTATGCGCGGGAGATGCCGCCCTTCGTGCGGTCCTCCTTCGCGTCGGGGGTCTGGTCGCCGGAAAGCCGCATCTGCCTGGACATGCATGCCACGCCGGCCTTCAAGGCGCAGTGGGCGGCCATGGCGCGCGCCTCCTACGACCGGTTCCAGACGCTGCTGGGCCTGCCCGGCACGCCCATCGAATGGTATGACAGCTTTATCGTGCCCATGGCGGGCCAGACCCCGCGCCCGCCCGACCCGCGTCCCGCCTTCGCCCACGGGCTGACGCGGGAACTGACGCCGGAGCTTCGGTCGCCCCGCACGACCTATGCCGCCGGCCGGCATGATTTCGGTGATCGGGATGTCCGGGCCGATACGGGCATGATGTTCAATATCGCCTCCTACTCCCATTTCCTGATGTCCGGCTTTCTGGCCAATGGCGGGCGGTTTGAGGTGCGGGACTTCCACAGCCCGGCGGAATTCGCCGGTCTGGCGCAGAAGGTGCTGGTGAACTGCACGGGCTATGGCGCGCGGGCGCTGTTCGGGGATGACACGCTGGTGCCCGTGCGCGGGCAACTGGCCCGCACCATGCCGCAGCCCGATGTGACCTATGGCATGTACCACGACATGGTGTCCTTCGTGCCGCGGCGCGACGGTTTCGTTTTCCAGTATGTCGGCGCGGATGAATATTTCGGCTATGGCATCGACGACCCGACGCCGGACCGGGCCGAGGCGGAGCGGGCCGTCACGACCATCGCCGGTCTGTTCGCCGGCGGGCAGGTGTGAAAGCGCCGCTTCCCCGGCCGCATCCTTGCCCCGGCGAATGATTGATCCCCGTCAAGGCCGTGGCCGGCCGGCCGTGCCATAAGAGAGGCAGGCCAAGGGGGCATGATGGATGGAATGGTCTGGTCGCTGGCGGCGGCCATGTTCACCACGGGGATGCTGGGCGGGCTGTCGCATTGCGCGGGCATGTGCGGCCCCTTCGTTCTGGCCCAGGTCGGCGCGCTGCCGGCGGGGACGGGGCAGGGGGCCGGCATCGTTCTGGCGCGGGCCCGCGGATCGATGCTGCTGCCCTATCATCTGGGCCGCATCACGACCTATGCCGGGCTGGGCGGGCTGGTCGCGGCCGGGGGCGGAACCGTGACGCGCCTGGCTGGCGTTTCCTGGGGGCTGGCCCTCATCCTCATGCTGGCCGCGCTGCTGTTCCTGCGCCAGGGGCTTTTGGGTCTGGCGCCCTGGCTGCCGGCCGGGCTGCGGCGGTGGCTGGCGGCCGGTACGGGCGGCGGCTGCGTGCAAGGGCTTGGCCGGCGGCTGACGGTGCCGCTGCGGCCACTGTTCGCGCAGCCGGGCGGCATCAACGGCTATCTGCTGGGGCTGGTGCTGGGCCTGCTGCCCTGTGGCCTGGTCTATGCGGGGCTGGCATCGGCCATGGGCACCGGCGACCCGCTGGCCGGCACCCTCATGATGGCAGCCTTCGGCGCCGGCACGGTGCCGGCCCTGCTGGCCATCGGCCTGCTGGGCGGTGCAGCCGCCAACCGCTGGCGTCGTCTGGCGTTCCTGGCGACGCCCGTGCTGATGCTGGTGAATGCCGCGATCGTGGCGCGGATGGCCTGGCACATGCTGGGCTGAGCCCACCCTATCCCCATGGATGCGATGTTTCGGTGCAGGGGCCGGTGTGATCCCTGTCACAAGCATACAATTGTTTGATACGATCGGGGCCAAGGGGCCGCCGGCCGACCCGCATGACGGCCCCAGGACAGGAAGGGAAATGGCCATGACCACCACCATGACGCATGATTGCCTTCTCTACACCCGCCACGGTGCCGAAGGCGTGGCGGAGATCACCTTCAACCGGCCGGCCCTGATGAATGCGCTGGACCTTGACATGGCCGCCGCCTTCGCGGAAGCCGCGACCATGGCCGCCAACGATCCCCAGGTCCGCGTCCTGGTGGTGACGGGGCGGGGCACCAGCTTCATGTCGGGCGGGGATATCCATGCGTTCCACCGCCTGTTGTCCGCCCCGGCCGGGGAGCGGCGGGATTATTTCTGCCGCCTGATGGACTTCACCCATCAGGCCGTCACGGCCCTGCGCCGCATGGAAAAGCCGGTGATCGCCGGCATCCATGGCACGGCCGCCGGCCCCGGCATTGGCATCACGCTGGCCTGTGACCTGGTCGTGGCCTCCGACAAGGCTGTGTTCCAGATGGCCTATGGCCCGCTGGGCACCACGCCCGACGCCGGCGCCACCCATTCCCTGCCGCGCCTGGTGGGCGCGCGGCGCGCGGCGGAACTGTCTCTGCTGGACCGTCGCCTGACGGCGCTGGAGGCGTTGGAACTGGGCCTGGTCAACCGCATCTGCCCGGCACCCATGCTGGCGGAGGAGACGCGCTGCGTGGCCCGCAAGCTGGCTGGCGGGGCGGCGGCCGCCTCGGGCCGGACCAAGCGGCTGCTGTACCTGTCGCTTGAGCATAATTTCCAGCAGCAACTGGCGGCGGAGCGGGAGACGTTTCTGGCCGCCATCGACAGTGCCGAGTTCGCCGAAGGGATCACGGCCTTCGTCGAACGCCGCCGGCCCTATTTCGGCAATACCTGACCCGCGGGACCTGCCATCCGTGCCCTTGGCGCGCGGATGGCTTCGGTCGTCGATTTGCGTTTGCAACTAAGTCGCATATGAGATAGGACCCGTATGACATTCCATTGAGGATCGGTGACAATCATGCGGACAGGCATGCGATGGGCGGCGTGCGTGGCGGCGGTCTTGATATCCGCGCCGGCCCTGGCGGACCCCGTGATGGCGGGGCACAACCTGTCCCCCTGGGGCATGTTCATGGCCGCCGACTGGGTCGTGAAATCGGTGATGATCGGGTTGGGTGCGGCATCGGTGGCCACCTGGACCATTTTCGTCGCCAAGCTGCTGGAACTGTCGTCCGCCAAGCGCCGCGCCGCGTCGTCGCTGTATCTGCTGGACGGTGCGTCCGGCCTGGGGGAGGCCACGGCGCGGCTGACCGACCCGCGCGATCCGGCGGCCTTCCTGCTGCGCGCCGTGGGGGAGGAAATGGAACTGTCATCCGACCTGCCCGCCGATGGCGTGAAGGAGCGTGCGGCCAGCCGCCTGGAACGGATCGAGGCGGCCGTGGCGCGCCGGTCGGCCCGTGGCACCGGGGTGCTGGCCAGCATCGGTGCCACGGCGCCCTTCGTCGGCCTGTTCGGCACGGTCTGGGGCATCATGAACAGCTTCATCGGCATCGCGGAAAGCCATACGACGAACCTGGCCGTCGTGGCGCCGGGCATCGCCGAGGCGCTGCTGGCGACCGCCATTGGTCTGGTGGCGGCCATCCCGGCCGTGCTGGTCTATAATGCGCTGACCCGCGTCATCGGCGGTTATCGTGCCCAGGTGGGTGATGCCGCCGCCGCCGTGCTGCGGTTGCTGTCGCGTGACCTTGACCGGCGGGCGGCCGCCGCGGCCAAGCCCCGCCTGCGCGTGGCGGAGTAGGCGCCATGGCCGCGAAGCTGCGCACCGGCGGCGACGATGATCTGACGGAAAATCATGAGATCAACGTCACGCCCTTCATCGACGTGATGCTGGTGCTGCTGATCATCTTCATGGTGGCAGCGCCGCTGGCCACCGTGGATATTCCCGTCGATCTGCCGGCCGCCAGCGCGCCGCAGACCCAGCGTCCGCCCAAGCCCCTGTTCCTGTCGCTGCAGGCGGACCTGTCGCTGGCACTGGACGAAACGCCTGTGGCCGGGGGCCCCGATGCCCTGGTGGCGGCCCTGGATGCCGCGACCGGCGGTGACAAGGACCAGCGCGTCTTCCTGCGCGCCGACAAGACGGTGCCCTATGGCGACCTGATGGAGGTTCTGAACGGGTTGCGCGACGGCGGCTATCTGAAGGTCGCCCTGGTCGGGCTGGATGGCGCCGCCGTGGGAACCGCGCCATGAGCCTTCCGGCGCGCAGCCCGGCCGTCCCGTTGTCCGGTGGTGGGGTACGCTGGGGGCTGGCCTTCGCGCTGGCGCTGGGGGCCCATCTGGGCGTGGCCGGTGTCGTCGCACTGAAGCCGCAGGCGCCGCCGTCCCCGCCACCGCCGGGCCTGTCGGCCATCATGATGGATCTGGCCCCGCCGGCCCCACCGCCACCGCCGCCCGCACCGTCCCAGCCGGCCGTGACCCCGCCGCCGGCCCCCAAGCCGCCCCCCGTCATCGAGCGGGCGGAGGCGCGGCTGCCGCCTCCGCCACCCCGGAAGCCGCCGCGGCGTGAGCCGGTGCCTGAGATCGCATCCCGGCCCGTCATGGCGCCGTCCCCGGCACCTGCGGCCGAAAGCAGCGCCGACAGCGCCCCTTCGCCACAGCCTGTGCATGCCGGGCCGCCGCCGGCCGATGCGCTGGCCGCCTTCCAGGGCCGGTTGCTGGCCCATCTGGCCCGGCACAAGCGCTATCCGATCAGTGCCCGGCAACGGCGGCAGCAGGGCACGGCCTGGGTCCGGCTGACGCTGGATCGGGAGGGAAGGGTGCTGGCCCATCGCCTGGAGCGTGGCAGCGGCATCACGCTGCTGGACCGGGAGGCGGAGGAATTGCTGGCCCGTGCGCAGCCATTGCCGCCCCTTCCGCCCGAGTTGGGCCGGGACCGGATGGAACTGGTGCTGCCCGTGGAATTCTCCCTGCGCTGAGGCGCGGGCGCACGCCCCACTCGGGTCACATCAGTCCCGCCGATTTGAAGCTGACATATTTGCCGCCCTTGCCGATGATCACATGGTCGTGGATCACGACGCCCAGCGCGCTGGCGGCCGCGATGATCTGCTTCGTCATGTCGATGTCCGCCCGGCTGGGCGTGGGGTCGCCGCTCGGGTGGTTGTGGACCAGGATGATGGCGGACGCCCCCAGTTCCAGCGCGCGGCGCACCACCTCCCGCGGGTAGACGGGCGTATGATCGACCGTGCCGCGCTGCTGCACCTCGTCGGCGATCAGGGTGTTCTTGCGATCCAGGAAAAGCAGGCGGAACTGTTCCACCGGTTCATGCGCCATGGCCCCGGCGCAATAATCCAGCAGCTTCTGCCAGGAGGACAGGATCGGCTGGCCGATCACCTGCTGGCGCGCCATGCGCAGGCCGATGGCCCCGACGACACGGATATGGGCGATGGTGGCGTCGGAAAAATTGAAGCGGGCCTTCAGGCTTTCCGCCGGGGCCTGCGTGACGGCCCACAGGGTGCCGAAGGCGGACAGAAGCTCCTTGGCCAGCGGCTTGACATCGCGCCGCGGGATGGCCTGGAACAGCAGCAGTTCCAGCAATTCGTAATCCTGCAGCGCGTCCGGCCCGGAGGCCAGGAAGCGCTGCCGCAGCCGGTCCCGGTGGCCGTGATAATGCGGCTTGTCCGGCTCCGGCTCCGGCGGTTGGGGCCGTGACTGCCGGGCGGGGCCGGGTGCCGCGGAGGCGGGCACCGGCCGGCCGGCGACAAGGGCCGCCAGCAGGTCGTCATCCGTCAGCGGCGGCCCGGCCATGGCCTCGTCCAGCCGCTCCGCCTGTGGCATCAGCTTGCCTGCCCGTTTCACCGCCGCCGCTCCACATCCATGATGTGCATGACCCCTGCCGTCCACTCGCCTATAAGTGTAACAGCCGGGGGTTGGGCGCGCCAGACGGGAAGTGAGCCTGATCCGGCCCGCAGGTCAGGCGTAGGGTGGCTTTGTATGGCCGGCAGGGGACAGGGTGAATATCTCCGACCCGTCCTTGGTGACGCCGATCGAATGCTCGAACTGGGCCGACAGGCTCTTGTCGCGCGTCACGGCCGTCCAGCCGTCGGACAGCACCTTCACCTCGTACCGGCCGGCATTGATCATGGGCTCGATCGTGAAGAACATGCCTTCTTCCAGCACCGTGCCCCGGCCCTTGTGGCCGTAATGCAGGATCGACGGGGCGTCGTGGAACACCCGGCCCAACCCGTGCCCGCAGAAATCCCGCACGACGGAGAAGCGGAAGCTTTCGGCATAGGACTGGATGGCATGGCCGATATCGCCCAGCGTGGCGCCCGGCCGGACGACGGCGATGCCCCGCATCATGGCTTCATAGGTGACATCCACTAGGCGCCGCGCCTTCAACGGCACGTCACCCACCATGTACATCCGGCTGGTATCGCCAAACCAGCCATCGACGATCACCGTCACGTCGATATTGGCGATATCGCCGTTGGTCAGCCGCTTGGGCCCCGGAATGCCATGGCACACGACATGGTTGATGGAGATGCAGCTTGCCTTGGTATAGCCCTTGTAGCCGACCGTGGCCGACGTGCCGCCATTGTCCAGGACGAATTGCAGGATCCTGTCATCCAGTTCCCCCGTGACCGCGCCGGGCACGACGAAGGGGGTGATGTAATCAAGCGTCGCGGCGGCTAGGCGGCCGGCCTTGCGCATGCCCTCGAAATCCTCGGGCTTGTGCAGCTTGATGGAACGCTTGTCCTCATATTCTTCTTCGGCGAATTCGGCCTGTGTCATCGCGGTCTGATACTTTCCAACCATAAGACTGCCGGGGGCCTGACGCGCCCCGATCGATTTTCAGGGTCCAACTCTACACGATGGGGGCGGGGCGGGGCAAACACGCCGTCCCCGATGCCTGCCGTCCGGGCGGAGCATGGCCCGCCCGACAGGACGGCCCTGCGCAGCCACCCCCTGCCCAGATGCCCGCAGATCGGCTATGGTGGGGGCATCATGCAAGAAGACGACCTGATCCTTCCCGCCCCGCCGCCCCCGCCGGAACCCTGCGCGACCTGCGGCAAGCCCGATGATTTGTGCCTGTGCGCCAGCCTGGTGCCGGAGCGCACGCGCCTGAAGCTCCTGATCCTGCAGCATCCGCAGGAACAGGATGTGGAACTGGGCACGGCCCGCCTGCTGGCCGGCCAGATCGAGGGGGCGATCGTCAAGGTCGGCCTGTCCTGGCCGTCGCTGTCCAAGCTGCTGGGCCGGCAGGTCGACCCCAAGCGGTGGGGCGTGCTGTTCATGGGCTCCAAGGAGGAAGTGGCCAAGGTGCCGCGCGGCGCCATCGCCATATTCGGCCGCAAGGATGTCCTGCCCGACAGTGACCTGATCCTGGCCGATCTGGAAGGCATCGTGCTGATCGATGGCACATGGGCCCAGGCCAAGACCCTGTGGTGGCGCAATGCCTGGCTGCTGAAACTGCGGCGCATGGTCATCCATCCGGATTTCCGTTCCGCCTATGGCAATGTCCGCAAGGAACCGCGCCGCGAAAGCGTGTCGACGCTGGAGGCAGGTGCCTTCGTCTATGGCAGGCTGGAAGGCGATCCGGGGCTGCAGGACAGGCTGCTGAAGCCGTTCGACACGCTGCTGGACCGCTGGCGCCGCCGCCGCCGTCCGGTCAGACCGGTCTCCGCTGCCCGATAGCCCGCCCCCTTAGGCGGCGGAACGGCGCAACCGGACTAGAAATTTCCGAAGGGCCCGAAAAGCGAATAGAAAAGCCCCAGGGCCGCGAACACCGCCAGCCAGATGGCGATGTAGGGCAGTATCTTCCCCGGTGCGATATGGCGTCCCCGTCCCCGCAGGACGATGATCAGCACGAGGATCAGGGAAACAAGGGCCAGAAGCTGGTTTTCGCTCATCCCCGGCAAATGGGGTCGCAGGGCGCCGCCATCAAGGGGGCGCCGCGGCGCTGTCGCGGTTTCACCCAAGACGTGGCCCACACCGGTCCGGCCTGGGGGTTGCCTTTGACCGCGGGGCCGCATCGGGGGGCGACTGCCCGGCCCCGACATTAAGGATGCGGCGCTGGTGGTTTGCAGGGTCGGAAGAGCCGCGGGCCGCCGCCAAGGCGAGCCTGTGTGGCCGTCTCGCCCTCCCGCCCGGCAGCTTGTTTTCCGGGGACCTGTCACGGTTGATCAGGCAACCTGTGCCGCTTTGTTGGTGCTGCCATTGTATTGCGGACCTTGGATCGGGAACTTCCGTGCATCCCCTGCTATCGGCGGTTTCAGGTTACAGCAAGGGAAGGCAGGCATTATTGTAAGAAACCTGACATAACTTTCGTCTATGCCCCGCCGGACAATATTCACCCTTCCAGATGCATCTTCCAAAGGCCCCGTTTGATGCAGCCTGTGACTAATAACAGTTTCATCCTCCGGGGATTCGGGGTATGTGACGGTCGATGATGAACAGGCGGACGTGGCGAAACCGGTAGACGCAGCAGACTTTGATTGGAGTGCCCCGGTGGAAATGCCGGGAGTAGAACCGCTCAAATTCGGGGAACGCCGAGGGGTTTTCGACCCTGGCCAATCCCGAGCCAAGCCCGCCCCGGCGGGAAGGTGTAGAGACTAGACGGGCGGCACCTAAGGCCTTTCTCGCGAAGGCTATGGTGAAGGGATAGTCCAGACCACGAACACCCCCGGCCCCGGCCGGTGCGGCGGCGGCGGAAGCCGAAGTGGTAAGAAAATCTGCTTTCCACAGGAAGTGCGGGTTCGAGCCCCGCCGTCCGCACCATCATCCTGCCCGTCGAATGACAAATCTTCGGGATCGGTCTGGCTCATTGCCGCCGCCGCACCCCTGCGCGCGCTGCCGCTGGGACGGCGGGAGGGGGCCATCATCCGTTCTGTTCAAACATTCTGTTCAAAGGCGGGGTCTTTGGCGCGGCTGCGGAACCTTCCGTCATCCTGCGCGTTGGAATGGGTGTGACGACCTGTAGTGGAAGGAGATCGAAATGGCTTCCGTCAAGGAAAATGGTGATACGCTGAAGACCGGCAATGGTGCTGCTGCGGCCGCTGCGGCGCAGGATATCGAGGCGCAACTGGAGAAGCTGCGGGCCGACCTGTCGGCGCTGGCTTCCACGGTTGCGGCGAAGGGGGCGACCCAGGCCTCCAACTACAAGGCCCGGGTGCGTGAAATGGCCAGCGATGCCTTTGGTGCCTCGCAGGACGCCGTGAAGCATTTCGGTGACGAACTGGTTCATCTGGAAAAGAAGATGGAGCAGCAGGTGCGCGAACGGCCCGTGCGGTCGTTGGGCATTGCGGCTGCCGTCGGCTTCGCCCTGGCCCTGATCGCCGCCCGGCGCTGACGCGATGATCGGCCGCATTGCCGGCGTGCTGGCGCCCTTGCTGCTGCGCGAGGTGGTGGGCGGCACCGCGCGCCGCCTCGCTCATGACGTGGTCTGGTGGGTCGCGATCGGCTTCTTCGTCTTCGTGGCCTATGTCCTGGGCATGGTTGGCGGCTATCAATGGCTGGCAGAGCGGCACGGGTCGGCAGTGGGTCTGCTGGCGCTGGCCGGCATCAACCTGCTGGCCGGGCTGACCGCGCTGCTGGTGCGCCAGATCATTCAGCGCCGCAACGCGCGCAGGGAGGATGAGGAGGGCTTTCCGCTGCTGGACAATCTGGGGCCGGCCCTGGCCGCCCTGGCACCGCTGCTGCTGCGCTCGCCGCTGGCCGTCGCCATCCTGGTGGCGGTGGCGGTGGCCGGTTTCATGCCGTTCGGCGGTGACGATGACGGCGATGAATCCGCGTGTCCGCCCCGCGACTGACGTGGTAGCATTTCGCCCGTGAGGTGGTGTGCCGCCCTGTCGCGGGTGGCATGTCGCTTGAGGCATGTCGGGTCGAAGGGGGGGCGGATCATGGTTTCGGTTCCGGCTGGTGGTGTGGGTGCCTGGGCTGCACGCGCCACAAGCCTGTTCGCCGCCGGCTTCCAGGTCCGACCCGGCCAGGCCGGCACCGGGAGCGGGACCGGCAGTATTGCGGGGGCCGGGACGATGTCCTTAGGGGCGATGTCCTTAGGGACGATGACCTTGCAGGACTTCGTCGATCCCGAAACCCGCAAGAAGCTGGATGCGCAGCACAGCAATACCCAGTCCCTGATCCAGAAACTGGAAAGCGGTGGCGAGAACGCCAAGGAGGCTGCGGCCCGTAAGGCGGAGGAAGCCAAGCGCAAGCTGGAAATGCTGAAGATGCAGGCCCAGCTTGCCGCCGCTGCCGGTGACAGGAAGGCGGCCGCCCGCATCGCCAAGGAGGCGGCGCAGGTGGCCAAGGAGCTGGGACAGGCCGTCAAGGGCGGTGCGGGCGGCGGCGGTGCGGGCAGCGTCCAGGCCGGTGCCCAGGCCAATGCTTCCCAGGCCAGTGCATCGACGTCCGGCGGAGCCATCGCCGACACGGCCCCGGATGGGGTCGGGAATGCGCTCCCCGGCGCCACCAACCTTGCGCCGGCAGCGCCTGGGGGTGCATCTGAGGCAGCACCGGCACAGGTGCCTTCCGAAACCCCGGCGGGACCTGAACGGAGGGTTTCGTCTGTTCCGGCCCGTGGCGACGATTCTTCCGGTGATGGTGTCGGCGAAGGGGAGGCATCGGCGGCCCCGCCGCCCAGCGATGCCGGGCTCCCCGGCCTGTCCGGTGCCGACGCGGGGCGTGCGGGCCTCTCTGGAACAGAGCGGGAGCAGGCCGGCCGCGATGGCAATTTGCCCGAGGGTCTGGCCGAACGGCGCGACGCCATTTTGCGCGATGGCGCGGACCGCAAGGCGCAGGCGGAGTTCCAGGCCGAAATCCGCCGCATCATGGACGGCTTGCGCGCGGTCCACCGTCAGATGAAGGGGCTCGCCGAAAAGGACGGATCGGCGGGGATGAAAGCGCAGATGCAATCGGCAGCCCGTGACATGGCGGATGCCGATCATCTGGTCGATCAGGCTTTCGGCGGCGCTGGCGCCACGCCCTGGGCTGTGCCGTCGCCCGGTACGCCGGTCCCCCTTGACATAAGGGTCTGATGGCCGGGAGCCCGTCCCTGCGCTTTGCATGCCGTATCCGGGCTGCCTTTACACGACCTGACCGCGTGACCCGACCGCGTGCCTTGGGCGCGCCGTCCGCACAACCCTGCCGGTGGCAGGATGGGGGCGGGCGTTGGGTATCCCTTTGTCCATTCTCCTTGCCCTTTGGCCCGAATCCGGCCATGAAAGCCCTTGTCTTTTTCCGATATCAACGAGTGCAGAGACGATGGCTTACCGCATTCAGGGCGAGACGGGTGAGTGGGAGGTCGTGATCGGGCTGGAGGTTCATGCCCAGGTCATTTCCAATGCCAAACTGTTCAGCGGGGCCGCCACGGCCTTCGGCGCCGCCCCCAACAGCCAGGTGAGCTATGTCGATGCCGGCTTTCCCGGCATGCTGCCCGTGATCAATCAGTTCTGTGTCGAACAGGCCGTGAAGACCGGTCTTGGCCTGAAGGCGCAGATCAATCTGCGCAGCGTTTTCGACCGCAAGAACTATTTCTACGCCGACCTGCCATCGGGCTATCAGATCAGCCAGTTCAAGCAGCCCATCGTCGGCGAGGGCACGATCATCCTGGATCTGGCCGATGGCGCCACGCGCGAGGTCGGGATTGAGCGGCTGCATCTGGAAATGGATGCCGGCAAGTCGATGCATGACCAGCATCCGTCCAAGACCTATGTCGACCTGAACCGGGCCGGCGTGGCGCTGATGGAAATCGTGTCGAAGCCGGACATGCGCAGCCCGGAGGAAGCGGCAGCCTATCTGCGCAAGCTGCGGACCATCCTGCGCTATCTGGAAACCTGCGACGGCAACATGGAGGAAGGCTCCATGCGCTGCGACATCAACGTATCGGTGCGCAAGCCGGGCGGCCCACTGGGCACGCGCACGGAAACCAAGAACGTCAATTCCATCCGCTATGTGCAGCAGGCGATCGAGTATGAGGCGCAGCGGCAGATCGAGCTGATCGAGGAAGGGGGCGCGGTCGTCCAGGAAACCCGCCTGTGGGACCCGGGCCGGAACATCACCCGTTCCATGCGCTCCAAGGAAGAGGCGCACGATTATCGCTACTTCCCCGATCCCGACCTGCTGCCGCTGGTCCTGGAACAGGAACTGGTCGACCAGATCAAGACAACCCTGCCGGAACTGCCCGATGACAAGAAGGCCCGGTTCATGGAGCAGTACAAGCTGCCCGTCTATGATGCTGGCGTGCTGGTGGCCGAGAAGGCCCGCGGCGATTTCTACGAAGCCGTTGCCAAGGGTCGGGACCCGAAGGTCGCCGCCAATTTCGTCATCGGTGATCTGCTGGGCGCCCTGAACAAGACCGGGAAGGACATCACCGAGTCTCCGGTCAGCGCTACCGATCTTGGCGGCCTGATCGACCTGATCGCCGACAACACGATCTCGGGCCGTCTGGCCAAGGACGTGTTCGCCATCATGCTGGAGACGGGCAAGCCGGCCGCCGTGATCGTGGACGAGAAGGGGCTGCGCCAGGTGACGGACACCGGCGCCATCGATGCCGCCATCGCGGCGGTGATGGACGCCAACCCGGACAAGGTGGCCGAATATCGCAGTGGTAAGGACAAGCTGTTCGGCTTCTTCGTAGGGCAGGTGATGCGCGCCACACAGGGCAAGGCCAATCCTGCCCTGGTAAACGAGATACTGGCGGCCAAGTTGAAGGGCTGATCCGCCCTTTCCAGGCGACATGAGGAAAGGCCCCGGGGTTGTTGCCAGCCGCCGGGGCCTTTTTCATGTCGGCGCCCTCCGGCTTGCGGCGCACGGGCGCCGGGCCGGCAGTTGCCAGCCTATATGATACTATTTTGCCGTGATCAGAACCTATAGGTTCTGATCACGGCCCAACCGCCGGCGCCCACATTCGTGGGCGTGCGCCGGCGCCAACATTCGTGGGCTTGGCTGCGCCGCACGAGCGGCGCGGCGTCAGTCAAAAATTCATGCCCCTTGGCTCAGCTATTGGCGCCGCTGGTCACCAGTTTCGTGATCTGCTTTGCCCAGCGGCGGGTGAACCGGTCCGCATCGCCATAGATCGTGTAGGTGTTGACGTTGTCGGGGAAGGGCAGGCCCATATCGGCATCCGCAATCACAGCGACGATCTGGCCCGACTGGCTGTCGCTCAGCACGGCCTGGAAGGCGGCCCGGCCCACGGAATAGACGCGGTCGATGTAACCCCCGCCCCGCGCCTTCTCCGCATGGAAAGACCGGTTCGGCACATAATCGGTAAAGGTGATGGCCATCTTCAGCACCCCCGGCCCCGGCTCGGTCACCAGCGCGGCGCCCAGTTCCTCCTTCAGCCGTTCCGCCATGTATTCCACGGCATGGTCACGGTCGCGCACGGACAGCAGCACTTCATCGGAGCGGCGCTCCACGGCTGCGTCGATGGGTGCCAGGATCACCTTGCCATAAGAGGCCAGGTTGACACCGGGCCGCACGAAGACCTTGTCCAGCGTGGAATGGTCCTGCTCGGTCAGCCCCTCGGTCGGCAGGGGCGGTGCCTTCTGCGAAGGCAGCGAACTCCAGGCATTCTGCGCGGACGCGGTTCCGGTCAGCAGCGTCAGGCCCAGCAGGCCGGCGACCGCCCCGGAGAGCAACCGGTTGGTTTTGGCACGAATCATGGTTGTTTCTGTGGTGTTGCAGGGCTTTTCATGTCCGAACATGAGTCGAACTCCATAAGGTGCGCGAGGGTCCATCCCCCGCGCAAAGCCGCAGATCTGCGGCGATTGGCCGGACCGCCCCCGTTCCGGTCGTGCCACGGCGACAGGCCGCGATCACCTTTTTAGAATGGGACGTCGCAGCCCCGTTGACAAGCCCGCTTCATGTCACTAAACACCCGTCTCACCGAAGCGATCCCGGCCCTGCCGGCCATCGCGACACGGTGCGGAGGGGTGGCCGAGCGGCTGAAGGCAACGGTTTGCTAAACCGTCATACCGGGAAACTGGTATCGTGGGTTCGAATCCCATCCCCTCCGCCATGTGCGGCCGGGTCCGGGCTGATCCCCCGGGTGGTGGCGGGCAAATATCTGGATGGTCTGCCGCGCTCTATCGGCAATCGGCGATGCTGGCCCGTGAGGGCATCGAGATCGAGCGCGCCACCCTGGCCGACTGGGTGGGGTACGCGGCCTGATGGGTGACGCCGCTGGCCGAACGGGCCGGAGCCCATTTGCGGGGTGCCCCGGGCACCCATACCGACGGCACACCCGTGGCGGTGCTGGTCCCGGGACAGGGGCGCACCCGGACAGGTCGGCTCTGGACCTATCTGGTGGATGAGCGGCCCTATGCAATACGCCTTCAGCCACATCGCAAACCGCAGAAGCGCTGCTGCCTAAGAACAGAAAACACGTGGGGAACAGCTGACGCTTGCGCTGAACTGCCGTGCGATCTTCGATCATCCCTGGCAGGTGCCCGTCGTGTCGGCATTCCGCCGTACCCCTGCGACTTTTCGTGCAGGACACCTAGTTTCCTGCGTCATTTGATTTATCGCAACGCGCGCCGCATGGCGCAGGCCTAGGGTACGGTCACGGTGGGTTGGCCACCGAACTGTTCAAGACCGTTTCCAAGGGGTGCCCCGATGGCCGGGCCGGAGACATTGCTGGAGAAGGCGGCGGCTGCCGATGCGGCGCAGGCCGCCTTTGAAAAGGGGTCGGCGCAGGCCGCATTTGAAAAGAGGTCGGTGCAGGCCGCGGCCGCGGCCGAGGCAGGGGCGGCGCGCAGAGGCGCGCCTGTGCCCAAGGCGGCGGCGGTACCGCCGCCGTCACTCTATGCCTCCCGCGTCAAGGTCCAGCCCCGGTCGGTCACCGGTAAATATCGGACCATCAAATGGTCGGTCCTGGCCTTCTGTCTGGCCATCTATTATCTGGCGCCGTGGATCCGCTGGGACCGTGGGCCGGATGCGCCGGGTCAGGCGCTGCTGATCGACATGACGGCCCCCCGTGCCTACCTGTTCGGGATCGAGATCTGGCCGCAGGAGGTCTATTTCATCACGGGCCTGCTGGTGCTGGGCGCGCTGGGCCTGTTCCTTGTCACCTCGCTGTTCGGCCGGCTCTGGTGCGGCTATGCCTGTCCGCAGACGGTCTGGACCGACCTGTTCATGCTGGTCGAGCGCTGGGTGGAGGGAGACCGGGGCGCCCGCATCCGCCTGGACAAGGCGCCGATGAGCCTGAACAAGGCCGTAAAGCGCGGGACCAAGCATGCGCTCTGGCTGCTGATCGCGCTGGCGACGGGTGGTGCCTGGGCGCTCTATTTCAATGATGCGCCGACCTTCGTGGTGGATTTCTTCACGGGCCGGGCCACGCTGATCCAGTATTTCTTTGTCGGCCTGTTCACGGCGACGACCTATGTGCTGGCCGGCTGGGCACGCGAGCAGGTCTGCACCTATATGTGCCCCTGGCCCCGCTTCCAGGCGGCCATGCTGGACGACCAGTCCATGGTCGTCACCTATGAGCGCTGGCGCGGGGAGAAGCGCGGCCCGCACAAGGCGGGGACAGGCTGGGAAGGCCGGGGCGACTGCATCGATTGCGGTCAATGCGTGGCCGTCTGTCCCACGGGCATCGATATCCGCGACGGGCTGCAGCTTGAATGCATCGGCTGCGGCCTGTGCATCGATGCCTGCAACGAGATCATGGCCAAGGTGGGCCGCCCCCGCGACCTGATCACCTTCGACACCGAGGCGCGCCAGCAGGCCCGCGCGCGCGGCGGAGAGGCGAAGTGGCGGCTGCTGCGGCCGCGCATCGTGATCTATGCCGTGCTGCTGGCCCTGGTGGGCGCCGTGATGCTGGCGGCGCTGATGACGCGCACCACGGTGGAGGTGAATGTGCAGCGCGACCGCGCGCCGCTGTTCGTCATGCTGTCGGATGGCGGCATCCGCAACGGCTATACGCTGAAGGTGCTGAACAAGCGGCGGGAGGCTGTGGATTTCCTTCTGGCGCTGAAGGGCCTGCCGGGCGCGCAGCTGCTGGTGCAGGATGTCGGCGTGGCCGATGACGGCCAGTCCGTCATCCTGCATGCCAAGCCCGACAAGGTGGCCAGCTTCCGCGTCTTCGTCACGGCCGCGCCGGACGGGGCGCGGGACGAGCGCCGGGAGATCGAATTCGTGCTGACCAACCCGGTACGTGGGGAGGGCGACGCCTATGACGCGGTGTTCGTCAGTCCCCATACGGCCGGCCGGCCAAGGAACTGAGGATATGACCATGACCGCCGAACAACCGCGCAAGAGCGCCTGGATTCCCTGGGTCTTCGTCGGGGCGATGATGGTGGTCATCATCGTCAATGCGGTGATGGTGACCTATGCCCTTAAATCCTATTCGGGTCTCGCCGTGGAAAAGCCCTATGAGCGGGGCGTGCGCTACAACGAGGTGCTGGCCGTTCAGCGCGGGCAGGATGCCCTGGGCTGGCGTGTATCCGTGACGGTGGAGCCGGGACGGCTGATCCTGCGTCTGGCCGACCGCGACGGCAACCCGCTGGAACGCACGGGCGTCACCGCCCGGCTGGAACGCCCCGTCGGGACGGACGCGCCCCTGCCCCTGGCCTTCACCCACCAGGGGGGCGGGGTGTTCGAGGCGCCGCTGGGTGATTTGCCGCATCCGGGGCAGTGGGACGTGAAGGCCGCGCTGCGCCATGGCGACGACCAGTATCTGCTGGTACATCGGATCGTGGTGACGAAATGACATTTGCCGCGGCCCTTTCCGCCGGACCGCAGACCGCCTGCATCCATTGCGGGCAGCCGGTCGTTGACGGATCGCGCTTCTGCTGTGCCGGATGCGCGGGGGCCCATGCGCTGATCCATGATCTGGGCCTTGATGCCTATTACGCCCGGCGCGATGTGGCCGCACCCGCCCCGGCGGGGGAGGCGGCGGCACCGCTGGACCTGTCATCGGCCGTGGAGACGATGCCCGATGGCGGCCTTTGCCTGCGCCTGGTCGTGGATGGTGTGACCTGCGGGGCCTGCGTCTGGTTGATCGAAAGCGCCCTGCGCCGGGAAGACGGGGTGGCGGCGGCCCGTGTCAACCTGACCACACGGCGGCTGACCGTGACATGGCAGGGCGGACCCGACAGGGCGGAGCAACTGGCCGCCATCGTCCGCCGCCTGGGCTATCGCCCCGCCGTGGCCGGAAGCGATACGGGCGATGACCCGCAGAAACGGTCCGAACGCGAACTGGTGCGCGCCATGGCCGTGGCGGGGTTCGGCATGATGAACATCATGCTGCTGTCCGTTTCCGTCTGGTCGGGACATGCCGGCAGCATGGGCGAGGCGACCCGCACCCTGATGCACTGGCTGTCGGCGCTGATCGCCCTGCCCGTTGTGGGCTATGCCGCGCGGCCGTTCTTCCGCTCGGCCCTGACCGCGCTGCGGGCCGGGCGTTCCAACATGGACGTTCCCATCTCGCTGGGCGTGACACTGGCCGTCACGGTCAGCCTGTGGGAGACGGCACGGCATGGGGAACATGCCTATTTCGATGGCGCCGTCATGCTGCTGTTCTTCCTGCTGGTCGGGCGTTTCCTGGATGCGCGCGCACGGGGACGGGCACGCTCGGCGGCCGAGCATCTGCTGGCGCTGGGCCGGGCACCCGTCATGGTGCTGAACGGGGAAGGGGCGGCCGTGCCCATGGCACCGGCCCAGGTGCCCGTCGGCGCCACGGTGCTGGTGGCGGCGGGAGAGCGCATCGGCATCGACGGGACGGTGGCCGACGGGGTTTCGGACATCGATAGCGCCGTGGTCACCGGTGAAAGCCAGCCACAGCCGGCCCGGCCCGGCGACCGTTTGTTTGCCGGGATGGTCAACCTGACGGCCCCGCTGCGCCTGACCGTGACGGCCCGGGGCGAGGGCACGCTGCTGGCCGAGATCGTGCGGCTGATGGAGGCGGCGGAACAGGGCCGGGCGCGGTTCGTCGCCCTGGCCGACCGGGTGGCGCGTTCCTATACCCCCGTGGTCCATACAGCCGCGCTGGCCACATTCCTGGTGTGGGTCATCTGGGTCGGCATCGCCTGGCAGCAGGCCCTGTTCATCGCCGTGGCCGTCCTGATCATCACCTGTCCCTGTGCCCTGGCGCTGGCCGTGCCGGCCGTGCAGGTGGTGGCAACGGGCCGGCTGATGCGCAGCGGCATCCTGCTGAAATCCGCGACCGCCCTGGAACGGCTGGCGCGCATCGATACCATCGTCTTCGACAAGACGGGCACGCTGACCCTGGGCCGTCCCGACCTGCTGCCCGATCCGGGGCGTGATCCGGCCGACCTGGAACTGGCCGCCACGCTGGCGCGCGGCAGCCGGCACCCCCTGTCCCGCGCCATCGCGCGGGCGGCGGGACAGGGGTCTGTGGCGGAAGGCGTGCGGGAAGTGCCCGGCGCCGGCCTGGAATGGCGGGGACCGGACGGCGTCGTACGGCTGGGCCGGCGCGGCTTCGTGGGGCCGGTCCCCCTGCCGGGGGGCCTGGTCGAAGGTCCTGAACTGTGGCTGGCCCGGCCGGGCCGGCCGCCGCAGCGCTTCACCTTCGCCGATGCGCTGCGCCCCGATGCCATCACTGTGGTGGAGGGATTGCGACGCCGCGGCTACCGGCTGGCCCTGCTCTCCGGTGACCGGGAACCCGTGGTGGCTTCCATGGCCCGGCGTCTGGGCATCGTGGAATGGCAGGCGGGCGTGGATCCGGCCGGCAAGGCCGCCGCCCTGGCTGCCATGAAGGCGCAAGGGCGACAGGTGCTGATGGTGGGCGACGGGCTGAACGATGCGGCGGCGCTGTCGGCTGCCGATGTCTCCGCCTCCCCCGGTTCCGCCGTGGACGTGGCGCAGACGGCCGCCGATGCGGTGTTCCAGGGTGACCGGCTGGCCCCCGTCGCGGAATTGCTGGCTGTGGCCCGCGGCGCCGACCGGCTGGTGGTCCAGAATCTCGGTTTCTCGCTTCTTTACAATTTGTGCGCCGTGCCTATCGCCATGCTGGGGCACGCCACACCGCTGATCGCGGCGCTGGCCATGTCCAGTTCGTCGCTGGTGGTGCTGGGCAATTCGCTGCGCCTGTCGCGCCGCCGCCGCAAGGGAGTGACGCCATGAACAGTCTGCTGTTCCTGATCCCCATCGCGCTGGGCATGGGGCTGGCCGGTCTGGCGGCCTTCCTGTGGTCGGTACGCAGCGGTCAGTTCGAGGATCTGGACGGGGCCGGCGCCCGCGTCCTGTTCGATGACGGGCAGCCCCTGCCGCCCGCCCAAACCCCCGTTCAACCGAAGGAGAGGTCAAATGCATAACATCGTTCTGCGCCTGCTGGGTGCCGGGCTGGGCTTTCTGGGACTGTTCATGGCGGCCGGGGCCGTCGATTCCGGCATGTTCCTGGGTGGCATGCTGTTCACCCTGTTCGGCGTCGCCCTGAATTTCTGGCTGATCGCCCAGGATTATCCATCGCATGGCGGCATGTCGGAACATACCGGCGCGTCTTGACGAGAGGGGCGCCCGCCGGGGCATCTGAACGGCAGCGCCGTCCGATGCCCCGGAGGTCCTATGATGGATGCCTACTGTCCTTTTGGGCACTTGACGGAAAATACATTCGAAGTCTTCCTAATTTCGATATAGATTGATTGTGGATCGACTGCGAACAACGCAGCGCCGGACCGGGTGTCGGATGGGGATACAACAGGTCGAGGAAGAGGTCTGCTGGCCGCGGGTATTGCGCATGCTGCGCGGGACCCGCTTCTGGACTTGCGCGCAACTGGCGGCCCAGTTGAAGGTGCCCCTGGCCCGCCTGCGGGCGTGGGAGGATGGCAGCGATGTTCCGGACCCCGGCTCGCAGCGTCTGGTACGCGACCTGATCGGCCTGGCGGTGGAGGATGTGCGGCTGGCCGACATGGTGCGCGGGGGCAACGCCCATCGCTACCTGTTCCGTACCGACCGCCCTCCGCAGGCCGGCAAGCCCAGCCGTATCCTGGAGGTCAGCGAGACGCTGGTCACCGATCAGCCCTATGGCCGCGAGGTGTTCTTTGCCCCGCGCACGGCCCAGCAGGCCGACCTTACGGCCGAATTGGACGATTTGCTGAACAGCCAGGGCCGCTTCTATGGCGGTGAAATGGTCATGGCAACGGTGCGGGCCATCTGGCTGCAATATGTGCCGGGCGGCATGACGGTGCGCCATGCGCTGACCCGCTGGGTTCCCATGCGGCTGCCGGACGGCACACCCGTCTGCCTTTATGAGCGCCGCACCGTCACACCGTCTGCCTTCATGGCGCTGCCGGCCACGCCCATCTTCACGCCACTGGACGCGCTTGTCGGCTGATCGTTACATCCGCCGCGCCTCCCGCCCCGATTGACGCCCCCCCGCCGATTGGCTAGAGCGGGGATGGTGCCGGACGGCGGTAAAGCGGGAGACGGATGATGACGGACAGCGGGCATCCAGGGGCTGAGCCGGTGGCCCCGCGGCTTCTGCTGCTGCCGCTGGAGACGGTCCGTCCGCGACCCGACCAGCCGCGCCGCCATTTCAATATGGATGCCATGGATGAGTTGTCGGCCAGCTTGGCGCGGGTCGGGCTGCTGCACCCGCTGCTGGTGCGGGAGACGCGCGACGGCGGCCTGTTCGAGATCGTTTCGGGCGAACGGCGCTGGCGTGCCGCCCGCCGTCTGGGCTGGGTGGAGATACCCGCCCTGCTGACCCGTGGCGATGTCGACGAGATCAGCCTGATCGAGAATCTTCAGCGCCAGGATCTGAACGCGCTGGAGGAAGCCGCCGCCCTGCAGCGCCTGATGGACAAGCACCATTACACGCAGGAGGCGCTGGGCCAGGCCGTGGGGCGCAGCCAGGGACAGATCAGTTCCACCCTGCGCCTTCTGACCCTTCACCCGGACATCCTGCGGGCCTACCCGGAGCAGGAACGGCAGGTTTCACGCTCCATGCTGGTGGAACTGGCCACCATTGACGAGCCGGAACGGCAGGTGGCCCTGTGGCAGCGGGCTTGCGACGGAACCCTGACGGTCCGCGCCATCCGGGCGGAGAAGGCCGTCGCCCGCCCGGCGAATCCGGCGGGAGACGAGGCGCCGGCTGACCGGCTGACCGTGGCCCTGCGGCAGGTGGACCGCACCGTGACCATGCTGGAGCAACTGCGGCCCGCCCCGGCGAACCTGACCGACGGCCAGCGCGCCCACCTGCTGGCGCTGTCCCGGCGCATCAACGCGCTGATCGATTGATGTTGCGGCGCAACAAATCTTCCAATTCGGATGCGCGGCGATGAATTTGCATTGCCGCGCCTGTCCGTCATCCGCATCCTGTCGGCCGACAAGACGGGATTGTGCAACGGGAGGGGGCCCATGCGGCATGTTCGGTCGGCCCTGGCGGTATTCCAGGGGCAGGCAGAGGATCTGTCGCGCATTTTCGCGGCCGCCTGCCGGGATATCGTGGAGAATCTGGCCGTCAGCAGCGGCAGCGTCTGGTTCTTCGATGATGAGGGGCGGACCATCGAATGCGTGGCGCTGTTTGATGCGCGCGATGCCCGGCTGCTGCAGGGGACATACCTGCGCGAGGCCGATTGCGCCCCTTATTTCAATGCCTTGAAACGCGATCACCGCGTTGTGGCCGACGATGCGCGCACCCATCCGTCCACGCGGGGGCTGGGGGTCTATCTGCTGCATCGTGATGTGCATTCGTTGCTGGACCACGTGGTCTGCGCCGATGGCCGTCCCGTGGCCGTCCTGTGCTGTGAACAGGCCGCGCGCCCGCGTCACTGGTCGGATGATGATGCCGCCTATCTCCAGCAGATGGCCATCACGCTGGGGGTCGCCGTCGACCTTCTTGCCCAGCAGCGCCGCCGGGCGGGTTAACGCGCCCCTTTTGTTGCGCTGCACAAATATGCCAATGGTTTCAAGCCTCTGGACCTTGGTCGCAACGACCAAGGTCGGGGCTGCGTTAACCTTCATCCTGCCACATCGTTGCAGCCTCTAACCGATCCGGGGCCAAGAACAGGTCGACCCGTGGGGCGGCGCATAAGATCGCCGGGCCGGTTGCGTCAACAGCACATGAGCGATCGAGGGAGGGCACATGGCAGAGGTTGCAGTGGGCGGCAAGGCAGCCCCGCCGCCGATGACCAAGGAAGAGAAGAAGGTGATTTTCGCCTCTTCGCTTGGCACGGTGTTCGAATGGTATGATTTCTACCTTTACGGCTCGCTGGCGGCCGTCATCGCCAAGCAGTTCTTCTCCGGCGTGAACGATACGGCGGCGATGATCTTCGCGCTGCTGGCCTTTGCCGCCGGCTTCTTCGTGCGTCCGTTCGGCGCGCTGGTGTTCGGCCGCCTGGGCGACATGATCGGGCGTAAATACACCTTCCTCGTCACCATCCTGATCATGGGCGCATCGACCTTTATCGTCGGTATCCTGCCCAATTATGCCACCATCGGCATCGCCGCCCCGATCATCCTGATCATCCTGCGCATGTTGCAGGGGCTGGCGCTGGGTGGTGAATATGGCGGTGCCGCCACCTATGTCGCCGAACATGCCCCGCATGGCCGCCGCGGCAACTACACCTCCTGGATCCAGACCACGGCGACGCTGGGCCTGTTCCTGTCGCTGCTGGTGATCCTGACCTGCCGCATCTCCATGTCGCCGGAAGCGTTCGACGATTGGGGCTGGCGTATTCCGTTCCTGCTGTCCATCGCGCTGCTGGGCATTTCCGTCTGGATCCGCCTGATGCTGAATGAAAGCCCCGCCTTCAAGAAGATGAAGGAGGAGGGCAAGCATTCCAAGGCGCCGCTGACGGAAGCGTTCGGCAACTGGAAGAACCTGAAGGTCGTGATCCTGGCCCTGGTCGGTCTGGTCGCCGGTCAGGCGGTGGTCTGGTACACGGGCCAGTTCTACGCGCTGTTCTTCCTCACATCGACATTGAAGGTGGATGCCTATACGGCGAACCTGCTGATCGCCACGGCCCTGCTGATCGGCACGCCCTTCTTCGTGATCTTCGGCAGCCTGTCGGACCGCATCGGCCGCAAGCCGATCATCATGGCGGGCCTGGCGCTGGCCATCGTCACCTACTTCCCGATCTTCAAGGGCATCACCCATTTCGCCAATCCCGAACTGGAACAGGCCGTCGCCACGTCGCCGGTCGTCGTGTTCGCCGACCCGAACCAGTGTTCCTTCCAGTTCAACCCGGTCGGCACCTCCAAATTCACCAGTTCCTGCGACATCGCCAAATCGGCGCTGGTGAAGAAGGGCGTGCCCTACAGCAACGAGGCGGCCCCGGCCGGCGCCCTGACCCAGATCCGGGTCGGCAGCGTCGTCATCGACAGCTATGACGGCTCCGGTGCCGCCACCAAGACGGAAGTGTCACTGCATGGCCCGGCCCACAGCAGTGCCGCCCCGGCCGACCCGGCTTCCACCGCCGCCGCCTTCGACCGTGCGCTCAGCACGGCCCTGAACGAAGCGGGTTACCCGGCCAAGGCCAATCCGGACAAGATTAACAAGCCCATGGTCGTGGTGCTGCTGTCCATCCTGGTCATCTACGTGACCCTTGTGTATGGCCCCATCGCCGCCATGCTGGTGGAAATGTTCCCGACCCGCATCCGGTACACCTCGATGTCGCTGCCCTATCACATCGGCAATGGCTGGTTCGGCGGGTTCCTGCCGGCCACCAGCCTGGCCATCGTGGCAGCCACGGGCGACATCTATTCCGGCCTCTGGTATCCCATCATCGTCGCCGCCGCCACGCTGGTCATCGGCCTGCTGTTCGTGCGGGAAACGAAGGACGTGGATATCTACAAGGACGATTGATCATCCGATCCTGGCGGTTTCCCCTCTGAACTATTGGGCGGGTGGCATAACGCTACCCGCCCTATTCTTTTTTTTGGAAATGACTGCTTGCGTCCTTGTCCTGATTGCGCATGATTCCCTAGTTGAAAAAGGCGGCGGGACAGCCGCTGGCAAGCGAACCGTCCGGGAGGGGCCCTGCGTATGGCGATCCGCATTCTGGTGGCTGACGATCATCCGTTGATGCGGGCGGCCCTGTGCCAGTCGGTCGCGGGAACGCTGCCCGACCTTTCCACGGTGGAGGCATCCAGTTTCGATGAGGTGGAAGCGGTGCTGAAGCGGGAGGGTGCCATCGACGCCATTCTGCTGGACCTGCACATGCCGGGCATGAACGGGCTGATCGGGCTGGCCCTGTTGCGCAATGAACATCCGGCCATTCCCGTCATCGTGGTTTCCGCGTCGGAGGATGCGGCCACCATCCACCGCGCCATGGAATATGGCGCCTCCGGCTTCGTGCCGAAATCGGCCCCCATCACCCATATCGGGGAGGCGATCGGCGCCGTGCTGGACGGGGCGGTATGGCTGCCCACGGGCAGCGGCACCCCATCGGCCGCCCCCGTCGCCGATGCCGACATGGCGGCGCGCGTCGCCGGCCTGACACCGCAGCAACTGCGCGTGCTGGCCGGCATCGCTGAAGGCAAGCTGAACAAGCAGATCGCCTATGAGATGGGCGTGGTGGAAACCACGGTGAAGGCGCATGTCACCGTCATCCTGCGCCGTCTGGGCGTGGTCAGCCGGACCCAGGCGGCCATCGTGGCCAGCAAGCTGGCACTGACCCCCGCCGAACCGCAGGCAGAAGCCAGTTGAACGGCGGCCAGCGGGGCTCCCCTGCGACGGGGGAGGTCCGACCGGAGAGGATGCTGGCTTGGTATCCAAGCGGCGGGAGCGCGCCCGCATCCCGCGATACGGTGCGGGTGATGCGGTGTGGGTGTGGCGTCAGGCCCTCTGCACGCCTGGCCGCCGCGGATCGACGGCGAATTTCGCGCGGGTGGAGATGTGCCCGCCCGGGCGGGATACCTGATCCATCACCCGCATTTCCATCAGCAGCCGCTTGGGCGTGACCTCGCAAACGCCATAGCCGCGCTGGTCGTTGATCAGCTTGATATGCGGGTTTTCCGCCAGCATGCCGGCCGTGGCCTTGCGCGCATCCCCCCCGTCCCCGCCGGAAGAGATGGAGGTGATGACGAATTCGCTGGCAACCGTCGGGCTGTCCTTGTCCTTGTCGTCCAGGATGACATTGCCGACGATATGCTGGTGTTCGTCGCCGGTCAGCACCACCGTGTTGCGGATGTCATTGTCCTTCAGATGGTTCAGCAACCGGGCGCGCGCGACGCGATAGGGGTCCCAGCTGTCCAGGTTGCGGATATTGTCCGCCCCCGGTTCCCGGTCGCAGGGCATCATCATCACCTGCTGGGCCAGCAGGTGCCAGCCGGCCTCCCGGTTGGCCAGATTGCCCAGCAGCCATTCCTCCTGCGCCGCGCCCAATACCGTCAGGGACGGGTCGTCCACCTCCGGACAGGCCGGGCGGAACCCGTCCTTGCAGGGCTGGTCGCTGCGGTACTGGCGCGTGTCCAGCACATGCATGTCGACCAGCCCGCCGAAGGAGAATTTGCGGAAAAGCTGCATCTGGGCGCCGGCCGGCAGGGAGGAGCGGCGGAAGGGCAGATGCTCGTAATAGGCCTGGGCGGCCGCGGCACGGCGCAGGCGGAAAATCTCCGGCGGGGTCAATGCCTTGTCATGGTCGCCGACCCAGTTGTCCACGATCTCGTGATCGTCCCAGACCGCGATCCAGGGGGCGGCGGCATGGGCCTTCTGCAGGTCGGTGTCCATCTTGTACTTGGCATAGCGCAGCCGGTAGTCATGCACCGAAAAGGTGTCGGGCAGGTCGGCACGCCGCGGACAGGGCACGACATCATCGAAATGGCGGCTGAAATAGAAGGGCTTGCTCAGCCCTTCATAGATGTAGTCGCCATAATGGAAGACGAAATCCACCTCCTCGCGGGACAGGTGGTCATAGGCGGTATAGAGCCCCTGTTCGTAATTCTGGCAGCCGGCCACGGCGAAGCGCAGCTTCTGCACCGGCGCGCCGGCCGCCGGGGCCGTCATGGCACGGCCCTGCATGGACCGGTGATCCCCGCAGCGGAACCGGTACCAGTAGGGGCGGGATGGCAGCAGGCCGGTCAGTTCCACATGCACGGCATGGGCGAGTTCGGGATGGGCCAGCGCCGTGCCCTTGGCCGCGATGGCGCGGAAGGACGAATCCTCCGCCACCTCCCAGTCGACCGGGATGGCTTCCGGCGCCATGCCATAGCCCACGTCCAGCGGACGCGGGGCCAGACGTGTCCAGATGACGAACCCGTCGGGCCAGGGTTCCCCCGATGCCACACCGAGCTGGAAGGGAAAATCGATGAAGCTTGGATTGCCGAAGGCCAGGCGCGTCGGCGCCATGGGAACGGCCAGCGCCGACACCGCCAGGGCACCGGCCCCGCGCAGCAGGGTGCGGCGTGACAGGGCAAGGGCAGAGGGCAACACGGATTTCATCAAGGGCGACCCACTGGTAACGCCAGCCCCGTCCGGCACCACCAAAGGCGGTGCCGTGGGGGCGGAATATGCAACGGATGGTGAAACCGGCCATGCGGTTTCGCTGCCTCGCTTTTGACACCGGACGGGGCGCGTTGGCAAGTCCCTGATGCACTGCAACAAGCCCCTGCCACCCCGCCCCGGGCCGATGCGGCGGACACCGTGTGCAAAGGGTCACACGCCCAGCACACCGCCGCCCTTGCGGGTGATGGCCACGACGGAGGGACGGGGCGGCATGTCTTCCTTGAAGTCGGGCCAGCGTGTGCCGGGATCGGCGAAGCTGCCGCCGCGCGCACCGGATTTCGTATAGTCGCCCACCCCATCGGAGCCGGGATGCTGCACCGCGACGAATAGGGTCTGGTCGTCCGGCGTGAAGGTCGGGCCCGTCAGTTCGGCGCCCACGGGCACACGGAAGAAAAGCCGCGCCGTGCCGCGCAGCGACCCCTGCGTCTCCAGGGCCCAGACGCCATCGGCATAGCCGCTGGTCCGCTGCCATTTTGTGCCCTGGTCGGTGCCGATCCACAGCCGGCCCCTATGGTCGAAGGCGCAATTGTCGGGGCAGGAGAACCAGCCATCCTCCGTCGTTGCCTTGTTGAAGGTGGCGCCCGTCGCCGGGTCGGCCGGGTTGCCGGCCTTCACCAGGATTTCCCATTTGAAGCTGTCGGCCGTGTGGTCGCCATCGGGCGGCAGCATCTCCACGATATGGCCCCAACTGTTGGCGGGCCGGGGATTGGCGGCATTCACCGTGGACAGGGGGGAATGGTGCGGCAGATCAGGCAGCCGGTCGTCATTGTTGGTCAGCATGACATAGACAATGCCCGTCACGGGATTGACCTCCACATCCTCCGGCCGGTCCATGCGGGTCGCCCCCAGCAGGGTCGCCGCGATGCGGGCACAGATGACGACATCCCCCTGGTCGTTGAAACCGTTGGCCGCCGTCAGCGGCCCCTGACCATGGATCAGGGGCAGCCAGGTCAGGGTGCCGTCGGCGTCATAGCGGGCCACCGACAGGGTCCCCTCGTCCAGCAGCGTCATGTTGGCCTTGCGGTCGTCGGGATTATAGCGCCCCTTCGAGACGAACCGGTACACATGCTCGAATCGCTGGTCATCGCCCATATAGACGACGACGCGGCCATCCTTGTTGACGGTCACGCCGGCCCCCTCATGCTTGAACCGGCCCAATGCCGTCAGCTTGCGCGGCGTGCTGGACGGGTCGTAGGGATCGATCTCGACGATCCAGCCATAGCGATTCGCCTCCATCGGTTCCTTGTTCACATCGAACCGGTCGAAATGCCGGCCCCATGCCGTCCAGGCAGACGGAACCGTCATACGGTCGTGATTGCGCTGTTCGGGATGGTTCTGATCGATGGTTCCCATGAAATAGCCATCGATATTCTCCTCTCCCGACAGCACGGTGCCCCAGGGCGTGAAGCCGCCGGCGCAGTTGTTCAGCATGCCGATCACGGTCCGGCCGTCCGGGTCGTCACTGGTCTTCACGCGGCGATGGCCGGCGGCGGGGCCGGTCAGGGTCATCCGGGTGTTCAGCGCGTTGATACGGCGATTGAAACGGCCGCCCTTGACATAGGTCCATTTGCCATCGGTTCCGCGCTTCACCTCCACGATGCTGCCGCTATGGGCCGCCATCTCCACTTCCGCCATCTCGCGGGTGATGTGGGCATGGTCGTAACGGTCCTGGCCTTCGGGTACCAGGCCGGGGAACATCATCTCGGCCTGCGTATATTCGTGGTTGACCCAGAGCAGCCCGTGATCGGCCTTGTCCGATCCCTGCGGCAGGGGGAAGAAGGCCGTATAATCGCAATTATAGCCGAACTGCTTCAACTGACTGTCGGCCGTCTGCTTGTAGGGGTCGAAATCGGGGCTGTCATCGAACAGCGGGTCGCCCCAGCGGATCAGCACATCGGCGTCATATCCGTCGGCCACATGGTGGGTGCGGTCCACCCCGCGCTTCAATTCCTTGAAGGCGAAGCCGAAACCGTCGCCGGCCCCGGCAGGCGCCTGGGCCCGGGCATCGGCCGGGGCCAGCACCGCCGGGATGGCAGGGGCAAAGGCGGCAATGGCGCTGGTGCCCAGCATGCCGCGCAGGATGTCGCGGCGGCCCAGGCGCTGCTGCACCACGTCCCCGAAGGTGGGCGCATCCGCCGGGGAGGCGGCGCGATCCTGGACGGCTTCGAATTCGGCATAGGTGAGCAGGCGGGGGTCGGTCATGGCGGGCGGGGGCCTTCTGGTGCGGACTGCGGGGTCCCGTGGGGTCGGGACGAATTTATAGGCCCTTGATGCTACAGTTATTTGACGATGACCAGAACCCGTCGCGTCGCGCAACGCGCGCCATCGGCGCCGCCCCGCCGGCCGATATGGGGCTGGCAGAGGTGGCAGCGTTAAGATTCCGCACCCGCACAGCCGCCTTGGGCCGCGAGGCACCTTGCCCGCCGCCGATGAACTGGATAGCTTGTCCGACTGGTAATATTGCGATGAGCCTTTGCCGGTGGCCGCGGTCCAGCCGCTGAGGTCCATCGCCCTTTCGGAACGGAGCCGATGACGTTTACCCGTCGTGCCGCCTGTGCGGCCCTTGCCCTTTTCATGTCCACCGCCGCCACGGTCGCCCCCGCCCTTGCCTTCGAACCCGCCATCGTGTTCGACATGGGCGGTCGTTTCGACAAGTCCTTCAACGAGGGGGCGAATAACGGCGCAGAACGGTTCAAGGCCGATACCGGCGTCAATTTCCGCTGGTTTGAGGTGACGAACGAGGCGCAGCGCGAGCAGTTCCTGCGCCGGCTGGCCAGCCGCAAGGCCGATGTCATCGTCTCCGTCGGCTTTTCCATGGCCCCGTCGGTGGAGAAGGTGGCCAAGGAGTTTCCCAATGTTCGCTTCACCCTGATCGACGGCCATGTCGATCTGCCCAATGTGCAGTCGGTGGAGTTCGCCGAGCATGAGGGGTCCTATCTGGTCGGCGTACTGGCGGCGCTGGCCAGCAAGACAGGGACGGTCGGGTTCGTCGGCGGCATGGACATTCCGCTGATCCGTCGCTTCGCCTGCGGCTATGAACAGGGCGTCAAGGCGACGAAGCCGGCCACCGCCATCCTGGCGAACATGGCCGGCAGCACGCCGGCGGCCTGGGCCGATCCCACGCGCGGGTCGGAACTGGCCAAGAGCCAGTTCGATCGCGGGGCCGATGTGATCTTCGCGGCGGCCGGCCAGACGGGCATGGGGGTTCTGCAGGCGGCGGCGGATGCGGGCAAGCTGTCGATCGGGGTCGACAGCAACCAGAACTATCTGTTTCCGGGCAAGGTGCTGACCAGCATGGTCAAGCGCGTCGACGTGGCCGCCTATGAGGCGTTCAAGACGGCCCGCGACGGCACATGGAAGGCCGGGCACCAGCGCCTGGGTCTGAAGGAGGACGGCGTCGGCTGGGCCGACGATGCGCACAACAAGGCCTTGATCACGCCGGAGATGCGCGCCGCCGTCGACAAGGCCACGGCGGAAATCAAGGCCGGCACGCGCATCGTCGCCAATTACGACGATGCCAAGGGCTGCAAGTACTGATCCCGCCCGCTCGCATGACTTCCGGACGCAAGTGACGCCATGTCGGCCGCCCCATCAAACGTTTCCCCCTCCTGGGCGGTCGAACTTGTCGGCATCGACAAGCGATTCGGCCCTGTCCATGCCAACCGCAACGTGACCCTGCGTTTCGCACCCGCCAGCATTCATGGGCTGGTGGGGGAGAACGGGGCGGGCAAATCCACGCTGATGAGCATCCTCTACGGCTTCTACGAGGCCGATGAAGGGACCATCCTGGTCCGCGGCCAGCCGGTCGACATCCGCACGCCGCAGGATGCCATCCGGCTGGGCATCGGCATGGTCCACCAGCATTTCATGCTGGTGGAGACCTTCACTGTACTGGAGAACCTGTTGCTGGGGCATGAGGGCGGCCCCGTGCTGGGCCCCGCCATGGCCCGCGCCCGGGCGGAGGTGCAGGCGCTGGAGGATCAGTTCGGCCTGGAAGTACCCCTGGACGCCATCGTTTCCGACCTGCCCGTGGGCGTGCAGCAGCGCGTGGAAATCCTGAAGGCGCTGTATCGCGGGGCGGAGGTGCTGATCCTGGACGAGCCGACGGCCGTGCTGTCGCCGCCGGAGGTCGAGCAGCTTTTCCGCATCCTGGAGCGGCTGCGCCAGCAGGGGCGCAGCGTGCTGCTGATCACCCACAAGCTGAAGGAGATCATGGCCGTCACCGACCGCGTGTCGGTGCTGCGCCGGGGGGAGGTCGTGGCCGAATTCACGACCGCCGAAACCGACCGGCAGGCCCTGGCCGATGCCATGGTCGGCCGCAAAACCTCCCTTTTCGTGGAAAAGGCCCCGGCTGTGCCGGGGGATGTGCTGCTGTCGGCGCGACAGGTCAATGTCGTGGACGGGCGCGGCGTGGCGACGCTGAAGGATGCCAGCCTGACGGTGCGGGCCGGTGAGATCGTGGGCGTGGCCGGCGTGGCCGGCAACGGTCAGTCGGAATTGCTGGAGGTCCTGTCCGGCATGCGTCGTTTTGAAAGCGGAACGGTAACGCTGAAGGGGGAGGAGATCGGCCCCCACACAGCCTATGATGCGGCCGGCGCCCGCCGGCGCGGCCTGGCCCATGTGCCGGAAGACCGGCTGAAGCTGGCGGTGATCAAGGAATTTCCGGCCCATGAAAGCGCCATCCTGGGCTATCACGAGGACAAGGACCTGTCGCGTGGCCTGCGGCTGGACTGGAAGCGCGTCGCGCTGAAGACCATTTCGCTTATGGAACGGTTCGATGTGCGCCCGCTGAACCCCAATCTGCGCACCTCCCTGTTCTCCGGCGGCAATCAGCAGAAGCTGGTGATGGCGCGGGAGATGGACCGCGAACCGGACATCCTTCTGGTGGGGCAGCCGACACGCGGCGTCGATATCGGCGCCATCGCCTTCATCCATCGCCAGCTTGTGTCCCTGCGTGACCGGGGCAAGGCCATCCTGCTGGTCTCCGCCGAACTGGACGAGATCCTGGCCCTGTCGGACCGCGTCCTGGTGATGTGCGACGGGGAGATCGTGGGCGAGCTGCCGGCGGCGGAAGCGACCGAAAGCCGGATCGGAACGATGATGGCGGGCATCAAGGAAGCCCCCGCCGCCGAAAGGGTTGCACCATGAGCGCAGGCGGCGGTCCGGACAATCTTCCCTGGTGGGCCACGGGCCTGCTGTTGCCCGTGGTCAATGTGGCGCTGGCGCTGCTGGTGTCGGCGCTGGTCATCCTGGCCATCGGGGAAGACCCGGTGGGTGCCCTGGGCAGCATGCTGCGGGGCGCCTTCGGCACGGGCGAGGGCATCGGCTACACTTTCTATTATGCCACCAGCCTGACCTTCACGGCGCTGGCCGTGGCCATGGCCTTTCATGGCGGGCTGTTCAATATCGGCGGGGAGGGGCAGGCCTATATCGGCGGGCTGGGCGTGGGCCTGGTCTGCCTGTCGCTCGGCGGCTGGCCCTGGTGGATGGTGCTGCCGCTGTCGGTGATGGGCGGTGCGGTGTTCGGGGGGGTGTGGGCGGCCATTCCGGGCTGGCTCCAGGCCTATCGCGGCAGCCATATCGTCATCACGACGATCATGTTCAATTTCATTGCCTCTTCCCTGATGGTCTATCTGCTGGTCAATGTGCTGATCAAGCCGGGCCAGATGTCGCCGGAGAGCGAGGCGTTCGATCCCAGCACCTTCCTGCCCATGATGGCCGACATGGCGGCATCTGTCGGGATCGCAATGGAAAGCTCGCCGCTGAATTTCTCGGTCTTTCTGGCGCTGGCCGCCTGCGTCGGGGTCTGGTTCTTCATCTGGCACACGCGCTGGGGCTATGCGCTGCGCGCCACGGGTGCCAACGAGAATGCGGCCCTTTATGCCGGCATCGACCCCCGGAAGGTGATCGTCGTGACCATGGCGCTGTCGGGGGCGCTGGCCGGGCTGCTGGGCGTCAACGAGCTGCATGGCGTGCAGCACCGCCTGATGCTGAATTTCCCGGCCGGGCTGGGCTTCACGGGCATCGCGGTGGCGCTGATGGGCCGCAACCACCCCGCCGGCATCATTCCGGCCGCCATCCTGTTCGGGGCGCTGTATCAGGGCGGGACCGAGCTGATCTTCGATTACCCCACCATCAGCCGTGAACTGGTCGTTGTGATCCAGGGCGTGGTGATCCTGTTCGCCGGGGCGCTGGAACATATGTTCCGCCCGGCGCTGGTGCGCCTGTTCGCCCGCCGCCCGTCCGTGGCGGCCAAGCCGGCGGGGGCCTGAGGCCATGGATTTCCTTCTCTCCCTCCTGTCGCTGCTGGATAGCACCCTGCGTCTGGCGACCCCGCTGCTGCTGGCGGCCCTGGCCGGCTTCTATTCGGAACGGGCCGGCGTGGTCGATATCGGCCTGGAAGGCAAGATGCTGGTGGCGGCCTTCGCCGCGGCGGCCGCGGCGGCCATGACAGGTTCGGCCTGGGCGGGGCTGGGGGCCGGCATCCTGGCTTCCCTGCTGCTGGCATTGCTGCACGGTTTCGCCTGCATCACGCACCGGGGCAATCAGGTCGTCTCCGGCGTGGCGCTCAACATCGTGGCGCTGGGCCTGACGGCCGTGCTGGGCAATGCCTGGTTCCAGATGGGTGGCCGCACACCCAACCTGCCGGCCGGTGCCCGGTTCGGGGAGATCACCCTGCCGCTGGCCGAGGGGCTACGGGGCGTGCCGCTGCTGGGTCCGCTCTATTACGAGCTGGTCAGCGGTCACAATATCCTTGTCTATCTGGCGCTGGCCGCTGTTCCCCTGACCTTCTGGGTCGCCTACCGCACCCGGTTCGGCCTGCGCCTGCGGGCCGTGGGCGAGAATCCGGCTGCCGTGGACACGGCCGGCATCTCCGTCACGGCGCTGCGCTATCAGGCGGTGCTGATCGCGGGGCTGTTGTGCGGTATCGCCGGCGCCTATCTTTCGACGGCGCAAGGGGCGGGGTTCCAGACCAACATGACGGCGGGCAAGGGGTTCCTGGCGCTGGCCGCGCTGATCCTGGGAAAGTGGAAGCCGGTGCCCACCCTGTTCGCCTGCCTGCTGTTCGCCTTCGCCGACGCCCTGCAGACCCGCCTGCAGGGGGTGCGCCTGCCGGGCATCGGTGAGGTGCCGGTGCAATTGATCGAGGCGCTGCCCTATCTGCTGACCGTGTTGCTGCTGGCCGGTTTCGTGGGCAAGGCCATTCCGCCCAAGGCCAGCGGCAGGCCCTATGTGAAAGATCGGTGATGTGAGGGAACGCTGACCGGGCCATGGCCGGTGGCCGCCCGGATCAGTTCACCGTCAGGCCGTTGCGGCTGTTCCAGGCGGCCTCCACCTCCGGTGTGCGCTGCAGGAGCAGCCCGTACCAGCCCAGTCCTTTGTAGGTCTCATAGCCCGGTGTCAGGGCGAAGGCGACGATGGTGCCATCCTCCGCCTGATAATAGCCCATGTCCTTGCCGTCGGTATGAAGCGGATAATGGCCGATCAGCAGGTAGCGCTGATCGCTGGCGGCCAGGACGCGGTGGCTGCTGTCGACGATCAGGCATTTCGTGCGACCTTCCAGCCGTTCCTCCTCCGTCAGGCGGACTGATTTCACCACCGCGCCGGCCTGCGGTGCCCAATCGAAGAAGATGCCCAGCACACCCAGCGGCCGGCCGGTTTCAGAACCGCCGGCCCGGATGGCAGTGGAATAGATGGCGACCGGCTGATTGTTCAGCCATTCATGCGGCGCCACGTCGGCCACCGCGAATTCGGTGCCGTCGCGCGTGGCCATGGCGTCGCGGAACCAGCTTTCACCGGCCACCGACCGGCCGCGCACGGCATAGCGGTCGGGCCGGCCGTTGGCGACAACCCGGCCACCGGCGTCGGCAATCCAGATATCGAGATAGACCGTGTAGGATTTCAGGATCACGCCGGCCCGATGGGCGGCATGGTCGGCCGTCAGGGCCGACGGCTCCTCCAGGGCTGCAACCACGGCATTGTCCGTGGCCCACCAGCGGACATCGCACGATCTCTCGTACAGGTTGCGATCGATGATGTCGATCATGTTGAGCGCGAGATCGGCCAGCCGTTGCCCGCGCATGGAACCGACAAGGTCCTGCCCCAACTGGTGCAGGCGGTTGGCGCTGCCCACGATCTCATCACGCATCCGGGCCGCCGTCGCGTCGATTTCGGCGGAGATGGACTGCACCTCCGCCGCGACGACGCCGAACCCCGCCCCATGCACCCCGGCCCGCGCCGCTTCGATCTTGGCGTTCAGCGCCAGGATCTTCGTGCGCCGGGTGATGTCGCCGATGGCGCTGGTGCGCTGCGCGGAAACCTCGGCAACTTCGCGTGCAAGTTCGATGATGGTTTCCGGCGAGGCGTCCGTTTCGGCCCCGACCTTCGGATGGGCGGAATGATCCGCCAGCAGGTCTTTCGGCATGCTACCCGTATTCGGCTCTTGGATTGCGATTTGCTTGGGCGTGATCGGTCCCTGTTCCTGAGCGTTACTGTGGCGCATCACGGAAGGAGCTTCTTGTTGCATAAATATTAACAAATGCTCAAAATATATCCAAGTTAAAATATTGATTAAAATCTAATCATATTTACGTGAGATTAATGGATGTAACCGCTTGTAAAACCGCCGGCCGGAATCGGCTGGTTAAATATTGGCCATCTGTGCCCATTATTTAGACGATTGTGCCGGGCACGGCACGGGGGCGGTGATGAGCCATGCCAGTCCGTGCCAGGGCCCGCAAACCCCCTTCTGTCCAATTCCGTCCTGCACTAGACCTGCGTCGGGTCGACGGGGATGCGGTCCGGTGTTTCAACCCCGTTGAAAACCCAAGTGAAGGGAATGCCGATGGCCACCATATTCATCGCGCGCAGCGCCGCTATCAGCCAATGGGGCTCCGATGTCGGGCTGGGCAAGAACCTGTTCAAGGTCGGGGTGACCGATGGCGATCCGGCGACCCTGGTGGCGGAAGGCTGGGCCGGGGAGAGCGACTGGACCCTGGTCAAGCAGCAGCCCGATGTCGACATCACGCAGGAACAGGCGGTAGAGCGCCTGGCCAAGCGCCAGAAGCGCGTCGATCCCACATACTATCCCCGGATCAAGGGCGAGACGGCCCTGTTCAAAGTGGTTGATGCCGATGTGCAGCGCCATATCGTCCTGGCCCGCGCCATGGCGGGAGACAGCGAGCGCACGCCCATCCGGTTGAAGCCCGCCGACTATGCGGCCTATCTGTTGAGCAACGCCCTGCGATAGGTGCTTGGGCCTGTGTATTGCGGGGCAGTGCCGGCGGCGGTGCCCCGCAAGAACGCCACCCTGTTCAGATCTTCGCGACGCGCAGATTGTTCGTGCTGCCGGCCTGGCCGAAGGGAATGCCGGCCACGATGACGATGCGCTGGCCCGATTGGGCGAAATCGGCGGTGACGGCCAGTTCCTTGGCGCGCTCCACCATCTCCTCGTAATTGCCGACATCGCCCGACCGGATGGCATGCGCGCCCCAGACCAGGGCCAGACGCCGGGCGACGTCGCCATTGGGCGTGGCGGCCAGCACCGGCACGTCCGGCCGCTTGCGCGCGATGCGGGCCACGGTATTGCCGCTGGCCGTGAAGGCGAAGATGGCGGCGGCCCCGATGGTGCCGGCCAGATCGCCCGCTGCTGCGGCCACGGCATGGGAGGGGGTATGATCCACCTCCGGTTCCAGCGCCGTGACGATGGGACGATAAGCGGAATGTTTCTCGGTGCTGGCGATGATGCGGTTCATCATCGACACCGCCTCCACCGGATATTGGCCGGACGCGCTTTCCGCCGACAGCATCACGGCATCGGCCCCGTCGAACACGGCCGTGGCCACGTCGGACGCCTCCGCCCGGGTGGGGGTAGGGCTGGCCACCATGCTGTCCAGCATCTGCGTCGCCACGATGACGGGCTTGGCGGCCAGCCGGGCGGCACGCACCAGTTCCTTCTGCCGGCCGGGCACATCCTCATGCGGGATTTCAACGCCCAGGTCGCCGCGCGCCACCATGATGGCGTCGGACAGGCGGATGATGTCGTCGATCTTCTCCAGCGCCTGCGGCTTCTCGATCTTGGAGACCAGACCGGCGCGGTCGCCGATCAGGCCCTTGGCCTCGATCACGTCGGACGGGCGCTGCACGAAGGACAGGGCCACCCAGTCCATGCCCAGGGACAGGCCGAACGCCAGGTCCGCCCGGTCCTTCTCGGTCAGCGGTGACAGGTCCAGCGCCGTGCCCGGCAGGTTGACGCCCTTGCGGTTGGAAATGGCGCCGCCCACGATCACCTCGGCCGTGATCACCTCGTCGGTGACGCCGCGCACCCGCACCCGGACGCGCCCGTCATCGATCAGCAGATCCTGGCCCGGCATGATGGCCTTGAAGATTTCCGGATGCGGCAGGGGGATGGACTGCTTGTCCCCCGGCTCCCGCCCCAGCCGGAAGATCACGCGCTCGCCCGTGATCAGGTCCTCCCGGCCAGCGGTCAGCGTGCCGATGCGGATCTTTGGACCCTGCAGGTCCTGCAGGATGCCGATGGGCCGCCCCACCTCCTGTTCCAGCGCGCGGATGGCGGCATGGACCTTGGCATGGTCCTCGTGCGTGCCATGGCTGAAATTCAGGCGGAACACATCGGCCCCGGCCAGGAACAGTTCCCGCAGCCTTTCCGGCGTGTTGCTGGCCGGGCCGACGGTGGCGACGATCTTGGCGTGGCGATGGCGACGCATGGGGGCCTCAAACTCTGGTGGTCCGACGATCGGTTGCGGGCGCTTGCCGCCCGTCCTTGATCTTCCTTGTATCACGGTTCCCGGAAAATTCGATGCCCGTGTTACAGGAAACCCCCATAAGATCGGTAATTTGATTACATTTCACCGAAGTGGCGCGATTGCCGGCATCCTTTGTGGGCAAGAACCCTGTCGCCTGCGCGTGGATGTGCGGGTGACACCCCCCCGCCTGCGGCACCACTGCTTATACCAACTTGCGATGAGTAGAACTCATCGCAAGTTGGTATTATGCCACGGGCGGGACCATCTGTTTTGGGTATCATGCCCGCTACCGATCACCCGACCCGGAAAGGACTGGCCCGCCATGCGTGCCGTCATGCTGCTGTTCATCGCCGCCGCCCTTGGGCTTGGCATGCTGGCCTTCGCGACCTTCCGGGCGACGGAAACGCTGGCGCCGTTGCCGCTGGCGGGGCGCGGCGCCATCGCCGCCGCCTTCATCGGGGCTGGGCTGCTGTTCGGCCTGTTCGTGTGGCTGCAAAGGCAAAGCCGGCGGCGCGATCGTGACCGGTCATGAGGATGGTGCCACCATGCGCATGAAGCCGGCGACCGTGGCCTCGACATGGGCATCCATTTCCGCCGCATCGGGCAGCGGCCGCATGCCCGTCACGGTCCGGAAGAACAATTCCCCTTCCACCAGCACCGCGAAGGCCTGCGCGGCCCAGCGGCTGTCCGGGCAGTGAACGACGCCCTTCTCGTGCAGGCCGGCCAGATAGGCTGACAGCTTCGCCAGGAACGGGTCGGGGCCGCAGCGGAAATAAATCTCCGGCAGACGCGGGAACTTGATCCCTTCCCCCATCACCATGCGCCACAACCCCTGAGCCTCGCCATCCATCAGCACGCCGGCCAGGGCGCGGGCCAGCCGCGTCAGCGTTTCCCGCGGGCAGCGCGCCTCCATCTCGGGCACGGCCAGCGGCTCCAGCACGTCGCCGCAGCGCTGCGTCACCATGGCCTCGAACAGCCCCTCCTTGTTGCCGAACAACTGGTAGAGCGTCGTCAGCGAACCGCCGGACCGGCGCACGATGGCGCTGAGGCTGGCCCGCTCGAACCCCTGTTCGAAGAAAATGGCAGCCGCCGAGTCGATCATGGCCTGCCGCCGTGCCTCCATGCGGGGCGACAGGTCGGCGGGGGGAGGGGGCGCAGGCTTCATCGGCAACAATTCCGGGCAACGGTTCCAGGTGCGAATGGATCGGGGGGCGATCGGTCGCACCACGAGGGTGATGGCCGTCACTTGCTCTTGTGTAATGTAGGTTACATTATCCGAACGTCATCACAAGCGATCTTCGGGGGACAGTGTATCATGGCAAGGGGGACCCGTGCCGGTGCCATCGCGTGGCCGGCCTTGGCCGTGATGGTGCCTTTGCTGCTGGCGGGCTGCGGCGAGCCGCTGGAAAGGCCGGTAGAGGTGCGGCCGGTGCGGGTGGCACAGGTCGCCTTTGACACAGCAGCGGGTGACCGCCACCATACCGGCTACATCGTTCCCCGGACGGAGGTGCAGGCCGGCTTCCGCGTGGCCGGCCGCATCGCCGCGCGGCTGGTGCAGGTGGGCGACCGCGTGGAACCCGGCCAGGTGCTGGCCCGGCTGGACCCGGTTGACCTGGACCTGTCCCTGAAGGCGGCGGAAGCGCGCCTGGCCCAGGCGGCGGCACAGGATGTCCAGGCGGCGGCCGACCTGAAGCGCTATACCCCGCTTCTGGCCTCCGGCACGATCGCCCAGGCGCAGTATGACCGGGTGAAGGCCGCCGCGGATGCCGCTGCGGCCCAGCGGCGGGAGGCGGCGTCCGGCCTGGATATGGCCCGCAACCAGCGCGCCTATGGCGCCCTGACTCTGGACCAGGGCGGGATTGTCACCGATGTGCTGGCCGATGCCGGGCAGGTGGTGGCTGCCGGCCAGACCGTGCTGCGCATCGCCACCGACCTGGGGCGGGAAGTGGCCATCGACGTGTCGGAGGCCGATGTTGCCCGTCTGAAGGTCGGCGATGCCGCCCAGGTGGAATTCTGGGCCGACCGGCATGTCGCCATGACGGGCACGATCCGGGAGATCACCCCCGCGGCCGACGCGGCCAGCCGAACCTTTCGCCTGCGCCTGTCCCTGCCCGGCGGCGCAGCCGGCGACAATGCCGTGCGTCTGGGCATGACGGCCCAGGTCCGCTTCCCCGATGCCGGCGCGCCGGCCCTGGCGCTGCTGCCATCCTCCGCCTTGTTCCAGGATGGCGACCGGCCGGCGGTCTGGGTGCTGGCTGCGACCCGCGACCGGGTACAGTTGCGCCCCGTGGAGGTGGCGGGCTACCGCCATGACGGGGTGTTGGTGAAGGCGGGCCTTCAGGCCGGTGAACTGGTCGTCACGGCCGGCGCCCACCGGCTGGATGCGGGCCTGCCTGTGCGCGTCTGGGACGGGAGCCTGCCGTGAACGGATTCAACCTGTCGGCATGGGCCATCCGCCACCAGGCGCTCGTCCTGTTCATGATCATCATGTCGGTGGCCGTGGGCGCCTATGCCTTCGTGACGCTGGGCCGGGCCGAAGACCCGAATTTCACGATCCGGACCATGGTGGTCACGGCGCAATGGCCGGGCGCCACGGCGCAGGAGATGCAAGAGCAGGTTACCGACCGTATCGAGCAGACCCTGCAGCAGGTGCCGAACTTTCATTTCACCCGGTCCTATGCCCGGCCTGGCGAAACGCTGATCTTCGTCAACCTGCACGACTATACCCGGTCCAATGTCGTACCCGACATCTGGTATCAGGTGCGCAAGCGCGTGGCGGACATCGCCCATACGCTGCCGGCCGGCGTCATCGGCCCCCAGTTCAACGACGAGTTCGGCGACACCTACGGCATCATCTATGCCTTCACGGGCGACGGGTTCCGGGATGCGGAAATGCGGCAGGTGCTGCTGGCCGCCCGCCAGCGGCTGCTGCGGCTGCCGTCGATCGGCAAGGTCGATCTGCTGGGCGTGCAGGACGAGAAGATCTATGTCGAGTTCGATACCGGCCGGCTGGCCGAAATGGGTGTCACCATCCAGCAGATCGGCAATGCGCTGGCCGCCCAGAACGCGGTAACGCCCACGGGCCTGATCGACACGGGCGCGGACCGGATCCGCGTCCGTGTCACGGGCGCGCTGACGACGGAGGATCAGGTGGCCGGCGTGCCGGTTCAGGCCAACGGCCGGCTGCTGCGCCTGGGCGACATCGCCGTCATCCGCCGGGCCGCCATGGACCCGCCCGACCGTCTGATGCGCCACAATGGCGAACAGGTGACGGGTCTGGCCATCTCCATGGCCACGGGCGGCAACATCCTGGACCTGGGCGACGCCGTGAAGCGGGAAATGGCCCTGATCCAGGCTGATCTGCCCCACGGGATCGAAATCGCGCCCGTGGCCGACCAGCCGACCGTGGTCCGCGCGTCCATCGACGAGTTCGCGGCCGCCCTGGCGGAGGCGCTGGGCATCGTGCTGCTGGTCACCTTCATCAGCCTGGGCCTGCGCACGGGCATCGTCGTGGCCCTGTCGGTGCCCCTGGTGCTGGCCGTCACCTTCGCGATGATGCTGGCCATGGGCATCGACCTGCACAAGATATCCATCGGGGCACTGATCATCGCGCTGGGGCTTCTGGTCGATGACGCCATCATCGCCGTGGAAATGATGATGGTGAAACTGGAACAGGGCTGGGACCGGGCACGGGCGGCCGCCTTCGCCTGGACCTCCACGGCCTTTCCCATGCTGTCGGGCACGCTGGTGACGGCGGCGGGCTTCGTGCCCGTGGGGTTCGCCCATTCCGCGGCCGGCGAATATACGGGCACCATCTTCTGGGTGGTGGCCACGGCCCTGCTGGTGTCCTGGCTGGTGGCCGTCATCTTCACCCCGTACATGGGCTACAAGATGCTGCCCGCCGCGCATGAGGGCAAGCCGGCGGAAGACCACAATGCCGCCTATGACAAGCCGCTCTACCGCCGCCTGCGGGCCAGCCTGGTCTGGACCGTGCGGCACCGGTTCCTGGTGATCGGCCTGACGCTGGCCGCCTTCGGCCTGTCGGTTGTGGGCTTCGGCTTCGTCCAGCAGCAGTTCTTCCCCTCTTCGGCACGCCTGGAACTGGTGGTCGACCTGGAACTGCCCGAAGGCACCTCCATCGCCGTCACGCGGCAGCGGGTGGCGGAGATGGAGGCGATCTTCGCCGCCGAAAAAGGTGTGGAAAGCCACAGCGCCTTCATCGGCGGCGGTGCGCCGCGTTTCTACATGCCGCTGAACCAGGAACTGAACCGGCCCAATTTCGCACAATTCATCTTGATGACGCACAGCCTGGACGACACGGTGGTGCTGTCGCACAGCCTGCCCCGGCTGCTGGAGACGCGGTTCCCCGACCTGCGTATCCGCGTCGCCCGGCTGGAGAACGGGCCGCCCGTGGGCTACCCGATCCAGTTCCGCGTCATGGGGCGCGATCCGGAAACGCTGCGCACCATCGCGGGGGAACTGCGCGACCTGATCCGCGCCAATCCCAACACGGTGGATGCCAACCTGGACTGGACGGAGAAGGTCCGCTCGGTGCGGCTGGTCGTGGACCAGGACCGGGCCAGGGCCCTGGGCGTGACCAGCCAGGATCTGGCGCTGGCCATGCAGACGGTCATGACCGGATATACGGCCACGCAGTATCGCGAGGGCAACGAACTGATCGACGTGGTGCTGCGCGCCGGGCAGGACGAGCGCACGGCCGCGGACCGGCTGGGCGACATCCGCCTGCGCGGTGCGGCCGGTCCGCTGCCGCTGTCGCAGATCGCGCGGATCGAGTACGGGCTGGAGGAGGGGATCCTCTGGACCCGGTCGCGCGACCTGACACTCACGGTCCGGGCCGACCTTGCCGGCGCGCATGTCCAGGCCCCCACCGTGACGGCCCAGATCGAACAGGCCCTGGCGCCGCTGCGCGCCCGGCTGCCCGCCGGCTACCGGATCGAGATCGGGGGTGCCGTGGAGGAAAGCGCCAAGGGCCAGCAATCCATCATGGCCGTGGTGCCCGCCATGATCCTGATCATGATGGCCGTGCTGATGGTGCAGTTGCAAAGCTTCCAGCGTGTCCTGCTGGTCTTCCTGACGGCGCCGCTGGGCCTGATCGGCGTCACCCTGGCCTTGCTGATCTTCCAGCAGCCCTTCGGGTTCGTGGCGCAACTGGGCGTCATCGCGCTGGCCGGCATGATCATGCGCAATTCGGTGATCCTGGTGGACCAGATCGAACAGGACATCGCCGCGGGCCATGGCCGGTTCGATGCCGTGGTCGATGCCACCGTGCGCCGGGCCCGTCCCATCGCGCTGACGGCCGCCGCGGCCGTGCTGGCCATGATCCCGCTGTCGCGCAGCACTTTCTGGGGGCCCATGGCGCTGTCCATCATGGGGGGACTGATCGTGGCCACGGCGCTGACGATCTACAGCCTGCCGGCCATGTATGCCGCCTGGTTTCGCGTGCGGGAGGAGGAGACCGGCCCCACGACGCCGGGCGGCTGGGCCGCCTGAAGCCAAGTCGCGCATGCGGCACCGGCGCTTCGTGGAACTGAAAAAGCCAGAGCGCATTTCCCCGGCTGGTGCCACCAAGTGGCCGGCCTACTCGGCCGGTACCAGACGGCGCGACAGGGTGGCGCGGGGTGGTGGTGCCTGACGGGCGCGGTCCAGGATGCCGCCCAGCCGTTCTGCCGCGCGGGCCAGCCTTTCCGGCGTGAAGGCGGCATAGCCCAGCAGCACGGCGCCGGGATCGCCGGCCGGGGCCGTGCTGCGGCGATGGGCCGACAGGGCGGGCAGGACAAGCCGGGCCTGCGCCGCCAGGGCCGACAGGCCGGCATCGTCGGTGCCCAGTTGGGGGGCCAGCCTGCCCAGCAGGTGAAGCCCGCTGCCGGCCGCTTCCACCTGGATGGCGCCGGCCCAGTGGCGGTCGGCCGCGAACAGCAGCGCCTGCTGGCGTTCGGCATAAAGCCGGCGGGTGCGGCGCAGATGGCTGGCGAAATGGCCCTCGGCGATGAAATCATGCACGGCCATCTGCTCGGGCAGCGGCACATGCAGGTCCATCCGCGCGCGCAGCGACTGGGCCGCCGCGACCAGCGGACCGGGCACGACCAGCCAGGCCAGCCGCAGGGCCGGCACCAGCATGTTGTCCAGCGCCCCCAGATGCAGCACCCGCTCATTCTCGTCCAGCCCCTGCAAAGCGGGCAGAGGCCGGCCGGTATAGCGGTAGCCGCCGTCGCGGTCATCCTCCAGCAGCCAGGCGCCGTTGCGGCGGGCCCAGGCCAGGACAGCCATGCGGCGGCGCAGGGGCATGGTGCCGCCCTGGGGGAACTGCCAGCCCGGCGTGACGACGGCCAGCCGGGCGTCGGGCGCCAACCGGGCGCCACGCTCGGGGTCCAGCCCTTCCTCGTCCACGGGCACGGGAACGGCGTTGATGCCGCGCTGGCCGAAGGTCAGGGATTGTACAGGGCAACCCGGGTCCTCCAGCCAGATGCTGTCGCCGGCTGCCAGCAGCAGCGTGGCGACGAATTCCAGACCCGCGCGGCGGTCGGGCAGGATCAGGATCTGTTCGGGATCGCAGGCGATGCCGCGGCTGGTCTGCAGATGGCCCGCCAGCACGCGGCGCAGCGCCGTCCAGCCGCCGGCCGTGTCATGGCCCAGAAGCAGGCCGCCGGCATCGCGCCAGCGCTTGGCCAGCAGCCGGCGCCAGGTGTCGATGTCGAACTGTTCATAGGCGGGGGCGCCCGGCTGGAAGGGCAGCAGCTCGGCACCGGCCGCCGGCACGGGCATGGCGGGGCGGGGCGGGGGGCGCAACGGGGCCGGTGCGGCCAGGCGCACGGCCGGCGCCATGGCATCGTCGGGCAGCGTCCGGCAGACGAAGGTTCCCGATCCGATGCGGGCTTCCAGATAGCCTTCCGCCGTCAGCCGGTCCACGGCCGCCACCACGGTATTGCGTGAGACGCCGAGATCGGTGGCCAGCGTCCGGGTGGAGGGCAGACGGTCACCCGGCCGGATGGCGCCATTGACGATGGCACCCCGCAGACGGTCGAACAGGCGCTGCTGCAGGGGCGTGCCGTCGGTGCCGTCGAACAGCGACAGCAGGGGGCCTTGGCTGAGTTTCATGCGACCGTACCTCCGGCGAAGAGCCCCAATGGCATCGGCGGGTGCCGGCATGGCACCGATCTGGCGCCGGGCCGGTGGCGCCGGCGGACAGCGGACGTGATGGGGTCACCCGCCGCCCGCCGGACCGACCTGTGGAGCGGCCGGACAACCGGGGAAGGCCGCTCCACCATCGCCGCCCACGGGGCGGTAGCCGGCGATGGTCCGGTCAGGGGGGCATCAGCCCACGATTTCACCCGTGGCGGGGTCGACCTGCAGGGTCTTGAAGCGGATGCCGTCGGCCGATTGCAGCTCGATCATCAGCATGCCCTTCTGCTTGCGGATATTGCCGACCCGGCCGAAGCGGATGTCGTTTTCCTTCATCCAGGCCTTGGCGATGTCTCGGGCCTCGGAGTTGCTCACCGGTTCGGTGCGCGTGACCGTGGCGGCCGGTTCCTTGGCGGCGACCTGGGCGGTATCAGCGGCGTGCGCAGCGGAAATGCCAAGGGTGGCGGCGAAGGCAAGGGCGATCAGGGTACGCATGGGTGGTTCCTCTCATCTCTGATCCGGTCACCGGTCGTTCCCGGCGACAGGCCCATCTGACCATCGCCGTTTTTCCGTTGCATGACGGGAAGGGGGCTGTTGTGAAACACTTCGTTTCCGGCCCCCGGGAACGTTACATTGTGGTAACAACATGGTCGTCGGCACCCCGCCCGCTATTCGATTATGATCGAGCCATGACCGAGAGCAGCACCCATCTCCTTGTCGTCGATGACGACCGTGAAATCCGCGACCTGTTGACGCGCTACCTGACGCGCCATGGCTACCGTGTGACGGCGGCCAAGGACGGGCAGGAGATGCGCCGTTACCTGGCCGACCGCAATATCGACCTGATCGTGCTGGATCTGATGATGCCGGGCGAGGATGGCCTGTCGCTGTGCCGCGCGGTGCGCGCCGATGGCGGCCCCCCGGTCGTCATGCTGTCGGCCATGGGAGAGGATGCGGACCGTATCCTGGGGCTGGAGATCGGCGCCGACGATTACCTGCCCAAGCCCTTCAACCCCCGCGAACTGGTGGCGCGGATCAAGGCCGTGCTGCGCCGGGCCGCAGGCCCCGGCAACGGGGCGACGGTCACGGCCGGCGCCATCCAGTTTTCCGGTTTCGTGCTGGACCAGGCGCAGCGCCGCCTGACCGACGCGAAGGGGGAGGAGGTGACGCTGACGGCCGGCGAATATGAATTGCTGGTGGCGCTGGCCACGCGCCCGCGCCGCGTGCTGTCGCGCGACGACCTGCTGGAGATCACGCGCGGCCGGTCGGCCGGGCCCTTCGACCGGTCCATCGACGTGCAGATCAGCCGCCTGCGCCGCAAGATCGAGGTCGATCCCGCCGATCCCGCCATCATCAAGACGGTGCGGTCCGGCGGCTATATCTTCTCGCCGGAGGTCCAGTCGCCATGAAGGCCCTCACCGACCGCATGTCCTATTCGATCTTCGCGGTGCTGGTCGGTGGCATTCTCCTGTCCCAGGCCATCGCACTGGGCCTGTACCGCTCCGACCGGGCGGAGGCGGTGGCCGATGCGGAGGGGGGGCAGCTTGCCAATTGCCTGGCCGGCTTCGCGCAGGCCATCGAGGAACAGCCGACCGACGTGCGGCTGGCGGTTCTGCGCTCCCTGAAAGAGCGCGAACTGACCGTGCGTACCAGCGCCGGCCATGACGTGCAGCTCGATGTCTATGAAAAGCAGCCCAGGGTGGCGGGAAAGCCGGAAATGTCCCCGGCCGTTTCCATCCCGCCCTTCGGCATGCCGGTGCCGCCGCCGCCGCAGCCCAGCGTCATCGAAGTGTCGCGGCAATTGAAGGATGGCACATGGATGCGGTTCCATGCGCCGGTCACGGCCACCGATGCCCTGCGCGAGCCGGGCTTCCTGGCCTCGCTGGGCGGGTCGGCCGCGGTGGCCATCCTGCTGTCGGCCTGGGTGCTGGGCTTCACGACGCGGCCCTTGCGCCGGTTCGCCGCCGCCGCCAACCGGCTGGGCATCGACATGAACGCCCCCTCGCTGGAGGAGGCGGGCCCGCGGGAGGTCCGGCTGGCCGCTGCCGCCTTCAACAAGATGCAGCGGCGGCTGCGCGCCTTCGTGGAGGACCGGACCCGCATGCTGGCGGCCGTCAGCCACGACCTGCGCACGCCACTGACGCGCATGCGCCTGCGTGCCGAATTCATCGATGATGATGTGGTGCGTGACAAGATGCTGGACGATCTGTCGGAGATGGAGGCGATGATCGGCTCCACCCTGGCCTTCGCCCGCGACGAGGCCAAGCACGAGACCATCGAGCCGCTGGAACTGAACGCCATCCTGGCCCGGCTCGGCGAGGACATGCGGGAGGCGGGCAAGCCCGTGGGCGTTACCCCGTCCCCGTTCCCCGTTCCCATCGTCGGCCGGCGCATGGCGCTGCGCCGCGCCTTGGGCAACCTGATGGAGAATGCCGTCAAATACGGCCAGTCGGCACAGGTGGCCGTGGCCATCACGGGCGAGAATGTCACCATTACCATCGATGACAAGGGGCCCGGCATCCCGGAGAGCGAGTTCGAGAACGTGTTCCGCCCCTTCTTCCGGCTGGAGGCGTCGCGGTCGCGTGATACGGGTGGCACGGGGTTGGGCCTGTCGGTCGCCAACGACGTGGTGCGGGCCCATGGCGGGGAAATCCGCCTGGCGAACCGCCCGGAAGGCGGGCTGCAGGTGACCGTGGTCCTGCCGATGGACCCGGCCACTGCCGCCGCATAGCGGGTAACCGTCGCGACGACGGTCCCCGCATCATTTCCCGGCATTCACCCGCCCTGCCTTGCGCGCGCCAAGGGGTGGGTGATGCGGCGGGTGTCAGAAGGTGTAGGCTAGGCCCATCCCGCCGGTGAACTGGTTGCGGCTGCCATTGTCCTTCACGAACGGGCTGTCGGCGGCATCGCCCAGCATGCGGGCATAGCCGACAAAGCCCGTGACGGACCAGTTCTTGTCCAGGGGTTGAATGAGGATGGCCATCAGGCCCGCATCCTTGAAGCCCGATCCGGCCTTGTAGCCGACCGCCGAGCCCGGTGTCACGGGATCGGCCGGATCGACGGGCCGCAGCCGGTCAGTCGTGGTGCTGAAGAACCGGTGCATGTAATCGCCGCTGGCCCAGGTCAGGGAGGGGCTGATCAGCAGCCCGGTTCCCGTCGCGAACTTGAAGATGTAGCCCGCGCCCAGGGTGACCGTCGTGCCCTTGTGGCCGCGGCCCAGCACATCGGTCGTGATGTCGGCCGACAGGCCCAGCGGGCCGACATCATATTCGATGAAGACCCGCCCGACGGCGGTATCACCGACGCCGCGATAGCCGCGCAGGGCCGGATGCTTGCCGCTGCTGCGTCCGCCATCGAAGCCGATGGCGGCGCCCACGGTCAGCGGTCCCCCGTTCAGCACGTTGGCCCCCAACCCCATGCGGGACAGGAAGTAGCGGTCATCATACGAGATATCGATGTCTGGCAGCGGGCGCAGCTTGTAGCTGTCCGAACCCTGGTATTCGGGCATCACGAACCCGACGGCGCCCAGCCGGATGGACCAGCGGTCGTCGGGGTCGGCCGGTCCGGCGACGGCGGGGCTTATCGTGGTCACGGCTAAAAGGGCGGCGATGGCCGCGGCCATGTGCAAGCGCCCGCTGGGGGAACGGGTGGTCATGGTCTCAGTCTCTCCGTCTGGGTATCGAACGGGCAAAGCAGCGTCAAACAGGGCCCCTCCATGCTTGGCCCGGCGGCTCGCGCGGGAGGCGGAACGACCGGTGCCATTCTCATGAACACTGATCATCCGAATATGTTCACCGCGTGCGGTACGGTTTCTCCCTTTCCCCGGCATCGCTTTAGCCGATAGAGTGTCGCCCAGCGTCGCTTGCGACCAGAATCCCTCCCGTATGACCAAGGGTGAACCATGCCCCGGCGACAAGGGGCAAGCGCCTGCCGGAGTTTCAGTGACCATGCCCATCATCAATCGTATCGCCGACTTCCACGCCGACCTGACCGCCTGGCGCCACCACATCCATGAGAATCCCGAAACCGCCTTCGAGGAGTTCCAGACGTCCGACTTCGTGGCGGGGAAACTGACGGAATTCGGCATCGAGGTGCATCGGGGCATCGCCGGCACCGGCCTGGTGGGTGTGCTGCATGGCAAGGGCGGGCCGACCGGGACCGCCATCGGCCTGCGCGCGGACATGGATGCCCTGAACATGCAGGAGGACAATAGTTTCGCCCATGCCAGCAAGGTTCCGGGCAAGATGCATGGCTGCGGCCATGACGGCCACACGACCATGCTGCTGGGAGCCGCCCGCTATCTGGCGGAGACCCGGAACTTCAGCGGCACCGTGAATTTCATCTTCCAGCCGGCCGAGGAAGGGGCCGGCGGCGGGCGGCGCATGGTGGAAGAAGGGCTGTTCGACCGCTTCCCTTGCGACATGGTGTTCGGCATGCACAACTGGCCCGACCTGCCGCCCGGCGAGATGGTGGTGAAGGCCGGTCCCATCATGGCCGGCGCCGACCAGTTCGAGATCAAGGTGGCGGGCAAGGGCGGCCATGCGGCCCTGCCGCATCATGCCATCGATCCGGTGGTGATCGCCGCCCATATCGTCACGGCCACGCAGACCATCGTCAGCCGGAATGTCAGCCCCATCGAGAGCGGCGTCATCTCCATCACGCAGATCCATGCCGGCAGCGCCTATAACGTGATCCCGCAGGAAGTCACCATGCGCGGCACCGTGCGTGCCCTGTCCCACGAGGTACGCGACCAGCTGGAAACCGGGCTGCGCCGCATCGTGGAGACATTGCCGGCTGCCTTCGGGTCCAGCGCCACCCTGGCCTATCGCCGGGGATATCCGCCCACGGTCAACCATGCCGGGGCGCCGACCAATCTGGCCACCCGCGTCGCGGCCGATCTGGTGGGAGACGACAAGGTCCATAACGATGTCGGGCCCAGCATGGGGGCGGAGGATTTCGCCTTCATGCTGCAGGAGCGGCCCGGCTGCTATGTCTGGATGGGGCAGGGCGGTGCGGCGCTGGGCTGCCTGCTGCACAATCCGCGCTATGATTTCAACGATGATATCCTGACCATGGGATCCAGCTACTGGGCGCGCCTCGTCGAAACGGCGATGCCCGCGGCGGCCTGACCATGCCGGGATGGAGCAACAGGGCGGGACGGGTCGCCCTTGGTGGCCTGTTCCTGGCGGCGCTGGCCTTCGTGCCGGGATGCGGGGGCGGTGCCAGCGCCTGGCTGGCCGGGGAGGCCGGTGGCGGCATGGCCGGGATGTCCGGCGACGTGCCGCCGCCCCTGGCTGCCCGCGCCATGTGGCGGGCCGATAATGGTCGTGCCCAGTCGCAATCCTTTCTGGTAGCCCGTAACGACGCGGAATGGCTGGCCCTTTGGGATCTGGCCGGCCGGTCGGCGCCAGGGGGGCTGCCGGGGGACCAGATGGCGCTGGGCGTCTTCCTGGGCACGCGCACGACAACCGGCTATTCGGTCGACATCATTCGCCTGCGGCCTGAACGGCGGACGGGTCAGCGCGACCGGCTGGTCGTGGAATATCGGGAGATATCACCGCCGGACGGCATGATGACGGCACAGATCCTGACCAGCCCCTATGCCATCATCCTGGTCGATCGCAGCGAAGCCATCGTGCGCTACAACCGTATGCCCTGAACCGCCTTCCGCTGGGGCCCCGGGTCGGGGATGCCGGCCGTCCCAGCCGGAAAGCGATGGGCGCGAAGGACCTTTTCCTGCCTGGGGTGTTATAAAACAGGCCTGATACCGTGTCCCGGTGATCGCATCGATCACCGGGCACTGGTGTTAACAATAACAGGGGGAGCATCCGGACATGACGAACCCGACCCGTACCGGTGGCCGCATCCTGGTCGATTCGCTGGTGGCGCTGGGCGCCGATACTGCCTTCTGCGTGGCCGGCGAAAGCTATCTGGAGGTGCTGGACGCCGCGACCGATCGGCCGGAACTGCGCCTGATCACCTGCCGCCAGGAAGGCGGGGCGGCCTTCATGGCGGAAGCCTGGGGCAAGCTGACGGGCCGGCCGGGTGTCTGCATGGTGACGCGCGGTCCAGGTGCCTGCAATGCCGCCATCGGCATCCACACGGCCTTCCAGGACAGCAGCCCCATGGTGGTGCTGATCGGCCATGTGGCCCGCGGCCACCTGGACCGGGAAGCGTTCCAGGAGATCGACTATCGCCAGATGTTCGGCCCGGTGGCCAAATGGGTCGGACAGATCGACCGGGTGGAGCGTATTCCCGAATATATGGCCCGGGCGTTCCGCGTCGCCACGGCTGGCCGGCCGGGTCCCGTCGTCCTGGCCCTGCCGGAGGATGTGCTGCGCGACAAGGCGGCAGTGGCCGATCCCGCCACGGCATGCGATTTCGCTGATGCCGCACCGGACGCCGACACGGCCGACAAGGTGGCCGTCATGCTGCGCACCGCCCGGCGGCCGCTGGTCATGGTCGGTGGCGGCCATTGGAGCGATGATGCCAGTGCCGACCTGAAACGCTTCGTGGAGGGGTGGAACCTGCCCGTGGTCTGCGCCTTTCGCCGGCAGGACATCATGGAGAATGACAGCCCCTGCTATATCGGCGACCTGGGCACCGGCGCGGCACCGACGCTGGTCGAACGGGTGAAGCAGGCGGACATGATCCTGGCCATCGGCACCCGGCTGGGTGAGACGATGACCCAGGGTTACACGCTGCTGACGCCGCCGCGCCTGTCCGTGCCGCTGATCCACATCCATGCGGATGCGGGCGAGCTGGGCCGGGTCTATCAGCCGGACCTGGGGGTGCAGGCCACGCCGGCCGCCGCCACCCGCACCCTGGCCGATCTGAGGGCGCCCGGTGATTGCCGGTGGGCCGACTGGACAGCCGGCGGGCGGGCGGATTACGAGGCATGGCAGGTGCCGGCCCCCTGCAATGGCACGCTGGACCTGGGCGCCATCATGCTATGGCTGCGCGACAACCTGCCCGATGATGCCATCATCACCAATGATGCCGGCAATTTCTCCGGCTGGGGCCACCGGTTCCTGCGCTATGGCCGGCCGGGGCGGCAGTTGGCGCCGGCCAACGGGGCCATGGGCTATGCCTTTCCGGCGGCCCTGTCGGCCAAGCTGGCCAGCCCGCAGCGGCTGTGCCTGTCCATGTCCGGTGATGGCGGGTTTCTGATGACGGGTCAGGAACTGGCCTCCGCCATCCAGTGCGGCGCCGCGCCCATCGCCTTGGTCTTCAACAATGGCATGTACGGCACCATCCGCATGCACCAGGAACAGCGATTCCCCGGCCGGGTCAGCGCCACCAGCCTGACCAACCCGGATTTCGCCGCGCTGGCCCGTGCCTATGGCGCCTTTGGCGCCGTCGTGGAACGGACGGAGGATTTCGTGCCCGCCTTCCAGGCGGCCATCGACAGCGGCACGGCCGCCGTGATCGAATTGCGCATGGACCCGGAAATGATTACGACCCGCACGACGCTGAGCGCCATGCGGGCCGCGGCCCTGGAGCGCGGGAAATCCGCATCGTCCTGAGGGATCGGCTCCCGCCTTCGCCGGCCGGCCAGTCGCTTCCGGATGGGGACCGGCCGCAGCCGGACGGGAACAAGGGAACCAGACGGGGTCGGCCCTACTCACCCGCCCCGTCGGCCACCACGCGGTTACGGCCGCTGCGCTTGGCCTGGTAAAGCGCCGTGTCTGCCCGGCGCAGCAGGGCATCGCCCGATTCAGGATTACCATCGGCATCCAATGCGCCATCGGCCAGGGCCACACCGATGCTGATCGTCACATCGATCCGGCCCACCGGGGCGGTCACGGCGAACGGCTCCTCCGCAATGCGGCGGCGCAGCCGTTCCGCAACGGCCATGGCCTGGACCCCGTCCGTATCGGGCATGATGACGACGAATTCCTCCCCGCCCAGCCGGGCCACGAGGTCGAAATTGCGCAGGTTGCGGCTGGCGCGCTGCGCCACCTCCTTCAGCACCTCATCCCCGACACCATGGCCCCATGTGTCGTTGACCACCTTGAAATGGTCGATATCGAACAGCAGGGCGGACACGGGCTTGTTGTTGCCGCCCGAGCGGTCCAGCAGCCGGGGAAGATGGGCCGACAGATAGCGGCGGTTGAACAGGCCCGTCAGGCTGTCGGTCAGCGCCATGGACAGGCTGGCCTCGTAATTGGCGCGCAGCTTGTCCTGGTAACGCTTGCGGCGGACCTGCGTGCGGGTGCGGGCCAGCAGTTCATTCCGGTCGATCGGCTTGATCAGATAGTCGTTGGCACCCAGCTCCAGCCCCTTGGCGACACGGTCCATGTCCGTCTCGTCGGCCAGCAGCAGGACGGGGATCTGGCGGGTCTTCTCATGGCTGCGCAATTGGGAGCACAGGCGCAGCCCATCCTCCCGCATCAGCGTCAGCGAGATGACGATCAGCTCGAACTCCTCCGCCAGCGCCAGTTCCAGGCCGCCGGCGCAACTGTCGGTGTCCGTCACCTCGTCCCGGTCGCGGGCCAGCGTCTCGGTGATCTTGTCCAGATCGATGGCGCTGTCCTCCACCACCAGGACACGGGCACCTTCCGCCGTCTGGGTATGGACCGAGTCGGTGGAAACCAGCATGCCGAGCTGGCCCGAGGTGCTTTCGCGCAGCCGCCATTCGTCCGTCATCATCTTCAGGCGGACCAGGGACCGCACACGGGCGAACAGGGCCACGTCATTGACCGGCTTGGTCAGGAAATCGTCGGCCCCGGCCTCCAGCCCGCGCACGCGGTCCGACGCATCGGACAGGGCGGTGACCATGACGACCGGTATGTGCATGGTGGCCGGATCGGCGCGGATCTTCTCGCAGACCTCGAACCCGTCCATGCCGGGCATCATCACGTCCAGAAGAACGATATCGGGGTGCTGCGCTTTGATCCGTTCCAAGGCCTCCGGCCCGGAATTGGCGGTTACGACATCGAAATATTCCCGCGTCAACTTGGCCGCGAGCAGTTTCACATTGGGCAATACGTCATCGACGACAAGGACCCGAGCCGACATTGTTCTCTACCCACCGACCCGGCAATCCGGGCCTTCAGAGGAAACGTTGCACCGTCTGCAGAAACTTCGCCACCGAAATCGGCTTGGCGATGTAGTCCTCGCAACCACCTTCGCGAATCTTTTCCTCATCCCCCTTCATCGCGAAAGCCGTCACGGCGACCACGGGTATCGTCCGCAGATCATCATCTTCCTTCAACCACTTGGTAACCTCAAGCCCTGATACCTCCGGGAGCTGGATATCCATAAGGATAAGGTCGGGCCGATGCTCCCGTGCCAAGCGCAGCGCCTCCATCCCGTCGCGGGTCTGCAGTGTCGCATAGCCGTGCGCCTCCAGCAGATCGTGGAAGAGCTTCATGTTCAGCTCATTATCCTCCACGATCAGCACGCGGCGGGGCTTCGGCATGGACGTGTCGGCATCCTGTGCGCTATCGGGAACCATTACGTGCCACTCCGCCATTCTCGTCGTATTGCCGTCCCGTGGGGCAGGGGGCGGCCCCCGCCTGCAACCTGCCCCGGAACCTTACCATATTAGACGGCTTCAAACCTTAACCATTCGTTACCTCAGCACCCATCATGCAGCAGCATCCGCCCGTTTCCCCACCCCCCGGTCAGGGGCATGCCGAGGCGCTGTGCCGTGATTGCGGCCAGGCGCAGGGGGCGGCGCGCCGGTGCGTGCCGTGCGGGTCGGCACGGATGGTGTCCCATGCTGAGTTGCACAGCCTGTCCATCGCCCATATCGACTGTGACGCCTTCTATGCCAGCGTGGAGAAGCGCGACCGGCCGGAACTGGCCGATCAGCCCGTCATCGTGGGCGGCGGTCATCGCGGTGTGGTCTCTGCCTGCTGCTATATCGCGCGGCTCTATGGCGTGCGCTCGGCCATGCCGATGTTCAAGGCGCAGCAGCTTTGCCCCGGCGCCGTGGTCATCAAGCCCGACATGCGCAAATATGCCACCGTGGGGCGGCAGATTCGCGCCCTGATGGAGGCGGTGACCCCGCTGGTGGAGCCGATTTCCATCGACGAGGCCTTTCTGGACCTGACGGGCACCGAACTGCTGCATGGCGGCAGCCCGGCCCGCACCCTGGTCCGGCTGGTGCGGCGCATCGAGACGGAGATCGGGGTCACAGCCTCCATCGGCCTGTCGCACAACAAGTTCCTGGCAAAAGTGGCCAGCGACCTGGACAAGCCACGCGGCTTCGCCATCATCGGCCGGGCGGAGACGCTGCCCTTCCTGGCGCCCCGGCCCGTGGGCATGATCTGGGGCGTCGGCAAGGCGCTGCGCGCCAGGCTGGAGGCCGACGGGCTGCGCACCATCGGTCAGTTGCGGGAAGTGGAAATGAAGGTGCTCGCCCAGCGCTATGGCGCCATGGGCATGCGGCTCTACCATTTCAGCCGTGGCCAGGATGACCGCCGTGTCTCCCCCCACAGCCCCACAAAGAGTGTGTCGGCGGAAACCACCTTCAACAGCGACCTGTCGGCCCTGGTCGATCTGGAACGTGAATTGTGGCCGCTGGCCGAGACCGTCTCGCGGCGCATGAAGGCCGGCGGCCATGCCGGGCTGACCGTGACGCTGAAGCTGAAGACACCGGATTTCAAGCTGATCACCCGCAACCAGCGGCTCTCCTCGCCCACGCAACTGGCCGACCGTATCTTCCGAACGGGGCGGGACCTGTTGCGCGCGGAATGCGACGGCCGCCGGTTCCGCCTGCTGGGCATCGGTTGCCACGATCTGGTGGACCCGCGCGATGCGGACCCGCCCGATCTGGCCGATCCCGCGCAGCAACAACGGGCCCGCGTCGAACGGGCCATCGATGCCGTGCGGGCCAAGCTGGGCGGGCAGGCCATTGCCAAGGGGCGTGGATTGCTGGCGGCGGGCGGCAAGCCCGGACGTGATCCGGTGGAGCGATAGGGTGGCGTAATAGAGTGGCGCGCCGCCGCATGCTCATCGTCGCCAGGCAACCGCCTGGGGGCGCCGGCGCTGGAGAACGGGGGCCGGCTACGATAACCGCGCCATGACATCACTTGCCGAATGTGAAGCGCACGCCGGCCAGCGCACTCCAGGTCTGGGCCGTGCCGTGCGTGGCGAAATCATCCGTGGCGGTGAAGGCCGCTTCCCCGCCGCGCAGATAGCGTCCGTCGGCGAAGAAGGAAAGCCCGTCGCTGAACGGCACGGTCAGGCCGACGATGCCCTGGTAGGCGAAACTGTCGGTGCCACGAAGGTCGGGATAGCCCATGGCCAGCCGCTCCGCCTCTGTCCGGGTCCAGCCTACGCCAAGCCCGACATAGGGGGTAAGCCAGTCATTGACCCGCATATTCACGCGGGCATTGGCGATGCCGCCACGAGGGGCGCCGGACGCCTCCGCGGCGGGGGAGGTCAGCAATGCCGGCTCCCGCTCCTTATAGGCATATTCCAGTTCCAGGCGGAAGCTTTCCATCGGATGCCAGTCGGACCCGGGCTGCAGCGCCGCAGTGCCCGCGCCAAGGCCATATGTAGCGCTGTTACCGGCACCGGCCCCGAGATAGCGGCCCGACAAACCCTGAAGATAGGCGCCCGGCAGCTCTGAATCGGTAACGGCCGCATCCTGCGCCGAGGCGCAAAGGGCGGCGGAACCGAAACAAAGAAGGGACAGGGCGATCTTCAGCGTCTTCATGACCTCTGCTCCGAATGTTCTTTACATAGTCCAAAAGAACAACAGAGTCATGCACCCAGTCGGATGACGGCCGTTCCGGCTGCGGATAGGCTGCCATGTGTGTCAGGGTTGACACGGAATTTTATTCCCGGTGGCGGGCTCAGCCGGGCCGGGCATCCACATTCTGCACGCGCGATCCGGCCGACCAGCGTGCGGGGGTCCGGGTCCGGACACGCAGATGCAGGTCGCCCGTGCCGAAATCGAGCGCGAATCCGTCGCTCATCCCCAGCAGGTCCATGCCCAGGATGAAGGCCGGCTCATCCTCCAGCCCCAGGGCCGTGAAGGCGTGGGCGTCGATCAGGGTGGCATAAAGGTTGGAGACCGTGATCGGGCCGAGGCGGATGCCCGGCAGCATATGCACTTCCGCCAGCCGGCGCTCACCGGCCAGGTTGACGATCTCGATCCGGCCCATCAGTTCCGTCTGCCGGCCGCGCGCCGTCAGCTTGTCCAGCAGGCTGGGGTTGAACATGGATCGTTCCGCCCCCGTATCGACTAGGGCCTTGGCCCGGACGCCGCCGATTTCGATGGGCACGATGACCAGCCCCGCCTCATGCACGCTGCCGCGAACGGTATCGTGACCCAGGGGGGCGGTGCGGCGCGAATTCTCGATCCTGATCTCGTCGCGGCGGAAATTCACCGACAGCCGCCGGTCCATCAGGCTGTTGGTGCCCAGCACGCCGCCGGCCCCGGATTGATCGCCCAGGGACAGCACGGGTGCCACCATGTCGGTTGCCGCAAAACGTCCCATGTCGATGCGTCCCACCCGCATGGTGGGCATGATGACGGGCCCCAGCACATCATGCACCCGCATGAGATTGTTGTTCACCGTGACATCGGCTGGCAGGGCGGTGCCATCGGGAGCGGGGGGCGGGTTGAAGCCCAGCGCGCGGGCGATGTGCAACCCCACCATCGTGCCGCTGCACCCCGTATCGACCAGGAAGCGGACGGGCCCGTATCCGTCGACCACGACCGGGGCCAGCACGCGGCCCGCACGGTCCGGACGGGTGGGAATGGCATAGATCGGTTCCGGCGCCACCGGGGCCGGCATTTCCGCCAGGGCGGGTACGGCACCCAGCAATGCCGCCATCACCTGGGTCATCAAAAGGCGCTTCATGGCCATCTCCCCTGCGACCGGCGTTTCTTCGTGACTGCCGTGACTGATGACAGTGTAACCTGGAATACCGGGGTAACCGACCCATCATGAATTCATGGCTTGCAGGGGAAAGGTCCGCTTTCCCGCCGGGGCTGCGGACCAACGGGCGGCATGGAAAAGGGCCGGACATCGACTGTCCGGCCCTTTGTGAAGCGGCATCCCTTGGGAAGCCGGGATGGGGAAGGCGGGGTGGGGAAGGCGGGGGGGCGGCTACTGACCGCGCCCGCCGCCCGCTGCGGGAGCCGCACCGGCGGTCGGCATGGTCAGCGGCTGCTGCCCCTTTTCCTTCAACACCTTCAGGATGCTGGCGGCGGCATTGTCGGCCTGTGCCTTGTCGGCGTCCGCCGCCTCGTGGGAGAAGATGTTCAGGACGCGGATCGCCTCGGTCTGGCCCTGTTGTTTCGGAAGCTCAATGAGCTGCATGACAATGGCGACATGGATCTTCGACCCGCTTGCATCGCACGTTACGGACCCGGAACGAAGATGGTAGGCCGGCAGCTTCTCGGCCGCCTTCATCGACTGGTTGAAGGTGCCCTCGCAGCTTTGCTTCAACTGGGTCAGATAGGTGTCGGCGACCTTGTTGAAGTCACCGGCCGCCTCGCCCATGGGGAAGCTGCGCACGGCGCCCAGCACCTTGTCGCCGATCTGCCAGGCGTAATCGCCCGGCCGCTGCTGCGGTGGGATCTTGTCGATGGGAATGGCGCGGGCGGACGACAGCCCGGCATCGACCAGCAACTGTGCCAGGGTGGGCGCGATGACCGGCTCCGACGGCGGCGGCAGCTTCAGGGTGCCAGCCACGCCCTGATCGACGCAGGTCGTCAGTTCGTTCATGGCCTTGGTCGTGCCCTTCAACTGGAAGGCCGCGACGTCGCCCGGCACCTCCAGCGTCATGACATTGCCCGAACCCAGACCCTTCAGAATTTCTGCATCGTCGCCCAGGCCGATGGCCAGGGCATTGGGCTGGTTGACGATGGCGCCCAGCTCGCGGTTGATCTTCCCGTCGATGGACAGGCGCACGGCCGTGCGCTGGCCCGGCGGCATCTGGGCACCGGGAATGCCCAGCACCATCTGCACCCGCTTGGCCGGATTGCGCAGCAGCAGCAGATGCAGATTGTTGTCGAACTCCACCGCGGCGGCGCACATCTTGAAGCTGCCATCGGTGAAGACCTGCGGTTCGACCCGCCATTCGCCGCGGGGCACGCCGGGCTTGGGCGGGGTAGCCGGGCGTGCGGGCGCGGCGGCGCCGGCCTGGCCCTGGGCCGCCGCACCGACGGTGCCGGCCGCCGGGGCCTGCGGCTGCGGCTGTCCGATGGTGCCTGCGGCCGGGCCGCCGATCGTCCCGGCCGCAGGGCCGCCGATGGTTCCCGCCGCGGGGCTGCCGCCCTGCGGCGCGGTCTGCACGGTGCCGGGCAGGATCAGGCCACCGCCCGCGGGGGGCGGCTGGTTGTCACCGCCCGACTGCGCGGCGGCAACGCCGGTCAGGCACAGAAAAGCAGCGCCGGCCAGCAACAGATGCGAAAGGCTGCGCGAAACGGTACGGGACAGGCTCGGGACCACGGAAATCAACCCCTCTGCACATTGGCGAGGGGACCCTAGGCTTGTTGAAGGCGCAAGGCAAGGGGGCATGTGAGTGCCGAAGAACGCGCAAATGGGCGAGGAAATGCGCCGCGCATCCGCTGATTGAACGGCGCTCACTTCCCCACCCCGGCCCCCACCCCGGCGCCCACCCCGGCCCCGGCCCTTTCCAGGGCCTGTTCCAGGTCGGCGATCAGGTCGGATGCCGCCTCGATCCCACAGGAAAGGCGCAGCAGGTCGGGAGGGCAGGGGCTGTCCGGTCCTTCCACCGATGCCCGATGCTCCACCAGGCTTTCCACCCCGCCCAGCGAGGTGGCGCGCGTCCACAGCTTCAGCGCTGCTGCCGTGGCGATGGCGGCACGTTCGCCGCCAGCCACCCGCAGCGACAGCATGCCCCCGAAGCCGCCCTGCATCTGCCGCCGGGCCAGCGCGTGCTGCGGGTGGCTCTCCAGCCCCGGATAGAGGGCGGCCGCCACACGCGGGTGAGCGGAGAAATGGCGGGCCACGGCCATGGCATTGGCCGAGGCGCGTTCCACCCGCAGGGCCAGCGTGCGCATGCCGCGCAGCAGCAGCCACGCCTCGAACGGGCCGGGAATGCCGCCCTGGTCACGGCGAACCCCTGCCACGCGCTCCCAGAACGCATCCTTTCGGGCACAGGACAGCGTGCCGCACAGCACGTCGGAATGACCGTTCAGGTACTTGGTGGCCGAATGCATGACGATATCCGCCCCCAGCTCCAGCGGCCGGGTCAGGATCGGCGTGGCCGCCGTGCCGTCCACGGCCAGCAAGGCCCCCGCCCCATGGGTCAGCCCGGCCACGGCCGATATATCGGTCAGGTCCCAGGTCGGGTTGCACGGCGTTTCCACCCAGACCAGCTTTGTCCGGCCGGGGCGCAGCGCCGCGGCCAGGGCTGCGGTGTCCGTCATGTCGACCAGGTCGATTTCGAGGGCCCATTGTGCCGCGAACCGCTTCAGCCAGCCGCGCAAGGCCCAGTACATGACCTTGGGCGCCACCACATGGTCGCCCGGCGACAATGCCTGGAACAGGGCGGTGGCCGCCGCCATGCCCGATGCGAACAACAGGCTTTCCGCCGCCCCCTCCAACCGGGACAGCAGCGCTTCCGCCGCCGCGAATCCGGGATTGTCGGGCCGGGCATAGACCAGCCCGCCGGGATAGGAGAGATCGCCGGCCCGCAGAAAGGTGGTCGCGGGATGGATGGCGGGCACCACGCCGCCCGTGGCCCCGTCATGCCGCCCCAGTGCCCGGGCCAGCCAGGTCTCTGCCGACAGTCCCTGTTCGTCTTCCATGGCCCTTGTTCCCCATGCATCGCGATGGACAAGCCATAGCGCAGAAAATCCGGCATGGCGACATGCGGTGCCGGCACGGCGGCGACGTCAACGAAACATAACCGATTTCGCACAAATTTGGGCTCGCCCCCTTCGGGCCCCTGTCGTATCAATTCCAACGTCGGGTGGTACCGGGGGGCGGTCCATATCCGGCGGGGGGCGAAGGAACGGCCATGCGTTATGAAGAGCCGCGTTTACCTCACTCGGGCATCGTCCTGCCGGACTGGGCCCGTTCGGATTGCTGGTGGGCATTGACCCGCCGGTTCGCCGACCTGATGGTCAATGACCATGCCTTCATCCGCATGGCTTATCGGAATTTCCATCCCATCGGGCCGGATATGTACCGGTCCAGCCAGCCGACGCCGGGGCAGATGCGCCTGCTGGCCGATATGGGCGTGCGCACCATCATCAATCTGCGTGGTCGCCGCCCCACCTGCGGCTCCTATTTCTTCGAGGTGCGGGCCTGTGCCCGCCTCGGCATCGACCTGATCGATTTCCCGGTGCGCTCGCGCGATGTTCCCCGCAAGGAGGATCTGTTCGCCGTCCAGGATCTCTGGCGGCGGCTGGAGGGCCCGACGGTCATGCATTGCAAGGCCGGCGCCGATCGTGTCGGGCTGATGAGCGTGCTGTACCAGTTCACGGGTCTGGGTCTGCCGCTGCCACAGGCGCTGGGGCAGCTTTCCTGGCGCTATGGCCATCTGCGCCAGTCGAAGACTGGCATCCTGGATCATTTCTTCGAAAGCTTTCTGGCCAGCGGCGGGACCAGCGTCACAGATTTCTATCAATGGGTCGAACATGATTACGACCCCGTGGGCATGAAGGCGGCGTACAGGTCGCGGTCCTGGGCCAATCTGGTCACCGACCGCATGCTGGTCCGCGAATAGGCCGGCCCGTCTCAGGTCGGCTCAAGCCAGCCTGTCTATGCGCTCCGGCGACAGGTTGCCTGGCACGATCAGCAGCGGGATTTCAAGCGCACCTGCCAGTTCGCCCGCCAGCCAGGAGATGAGCTGTCCCTTGCGCTGTGTCGGCGGGGCGGCACCCACCACCAGGGCATGGATATCCCCGTCTTCCTGCACAGCGGCCAGGATTTCCGCGCCGATACTGCCCGTGCGCAGCAACAGCTCCGGCCGGATGCCCGTGAGCATCTGGACCTCGCCGGCCAGGCCGTTCAACAAAATCTCTGCCTCTTCCCGCTGCTCGGCCTCTGCCGCGGCGGCGATGCTCATCCATTCATGGCAATCGATGGGTTCGCAGACATGCAGCAGGGCCAGCAAACTGTCCGTGTTGCGGGCCCGCAATGCCGCGAAGCGTAAGGCCGCGCGGGATTGCGGACTGTCATCGACACAGACCAGAAACTTGAACCGCTCGCAAGGCTCTGCCACGGGGACGAGCCCCGCCGCTGACAATGGCATCACCGCAGGCACTTCGCCACGGGGGGACCAGGATGTGCCGGATATGGATGTGAACATCGGTCGATCTCCTGTCTTGGCAAGGGCAGGGGATGCGCGTCCGGGGTGTCGCGTGGGGAAGGCGGGCCGGGTTCAGACCCGGCCGGCCACGTAATCCCGCAGGCTTTCCACCTCGTGCGTGTACTCGGCCAGCCGGTATTTCACGATATCGCCGATGGAGACGACGCCGGCCACCCGTCCTTCCTCCATCACCGGCATATGGCGAAACCGCCCCTCCGTCATGCGCGACATGACGGAGGCCACCGAATCCGTTGGTGCGCAGGATACGACGCGCGCCGTCATCAGCGCCGATACCGGCTTGTCCATGACACTGGCGCCATGCAGCGCCAGCCCCCGCACGATGTCGCGTTCCGACAGGATGCCGGCAATTCCGCCCGCCTCGTTCAGGACCAGGATGGCACCGATACGATTGGCATGCAGCACATGGGCGACGGCGGCGACATTCTCGTCCGGCCGCGTGCTGATGATCGTGCTGCCCTTGTTCTTGAGGATGGCTGACACATGCATGGGCGGTCCTCCCCTTCCTATCCAGGCGGCGGGCGGCCATGCAAGCGGCTGCCAGCGTATTTAAGATATGGTTAAGGGAACGCGATGTTGCGCCGCACGCGCAAGCCTATTCCGACAATCTGTCCAGCCGGGCTCGCAGTAATCGCCTTTCGGGGTGGTTCAGCCCTATCCGTTCGGCCAGGGTCAAGGCTTGGCGCAATGCCATCACGGCCCCGGCCCGGTCGCCCAGCCGTTCCAGCAGGGCGGCCCGCGTGGCGGCATAAAGCGGATAGCGGGCCATCGAGCCGTCATCGGCCAGCCCTTCCAACGCGGCCAGCCCCGCTGCCGGCCCCCGTGCCTCTGCCAGGGCCACGGCCCGGTTCAGCCGTGTGACCGGCCCGGGGCACCGTTGCGCCAGCCGGTCATAGAGGGTCACGATGAGCGGCCAATCCGTGTCGGACCAGCGCGGGGCCACGGCATGGGTGGCGGCGATGGCAGCTTCCAGGTGCCATCGCGTTTCCTCCGGTCCCGCCGTACCGGCCTTCAGATGGCGCAGGCCCGCGGCGATCAGTCCGCGATGCCAGCGGGTGCGGTCCTGGTCCGCCAGCAGGACCGGCATGCCGTCGGGGGACAGCCGGGCCGGCAGGCGGGCGGCCGTCAGACAGGCCAGGGCGGCCATCGCTTCCGCTTCCGGCCGGCCGGTGACGGGATGGTCGGCCAGTTGCCGCGCCAGATGCAGGGCTTCCGACACGATGTCGGGGCGTATCATCGCCTCTCCCGCCGTTGCCCCCACCCCCTCGTTCAGCAGCAGGTACAGGGTGGCCAGCACAGCGTCCAGCCGGCCGGGCAGTTCGGCGCCGGCGGGAATGGCGAAGGCAACGCCCGCCTGCGCCAGCCGCGCCTTCGCCCGGGTGATGCGCTGGGCCGTGGCCGGCACGGACAGAAGGAAGGCCCGCGCGATCTCTGCCGTGCCCAGGCCGCAGACGGCCTTCAGGGTCAGGGCCACGCGGGCCTCCAACGGCAGTACGGGATGGCAGCAGGCGAAGATCAGGCCGAGCTTCTCGTCGGCCAGTTCCGCCTGCAGACGTGTATCGGCCGGGTCCCGCCCGTCAGGCAATCTGTCGGCCAGATCCTCCGGGGTGAGCGAGGCGTTGAACCGCCGCCGCCGCAACCGGTCGACGGCTTCGTTGCGGGCTGTCCGCCAAAGCCAGCCGGCCGGATTGTCCGGGATGCCGGCATGCGGCCAGGCGTGCAGGGCCTTCAGAAGGACCGACTGCACAATCTCCTCGGCCTCATCCAGCCTGCCGGTGCCCAGCAGGCGGGCCAGCCGCGCCGTCAGATGCGCGGCTTCCCTGCGGAACAGGCCATCCACCAGCGGGCCGGTGTCGCTTGTCGTCCGCCCGTCGGACACGATGGCGCTCAGCCGCCGCTCATATCGTCGATGCGGCGCAGTTCCACCACACCGTGGCGCAGGTGCGGGCATTCCGCCGCGATGGTCTCCGCCGCGGGATAGTCCGCCGCCTCGATGATGAAGAAGCCGCCGATGACTTCCTTGGCTTCGGCATAGGGGCCGTCGGAGACGACCAGGGTGCCGTCGCGCGACGTCAGCCGCCGTCCGCCCTCCTCGCCCAGCTTCTCGCCGCCAGACAGCAGGCCGGCTCTGGCCAGCTTGTCGCTCCAGGCCTGGTATCCGGTGATGATGGCCTGCATCTCATCGGGGGACAGGCTGGCAAAGGTGGCGGGGTCTTCGCGCAGGATCAGGATGAACTTGGCCATGGGGGCTCCCTTCCGGTTTCGGGGGGCCGGTGCCGGTCACCGGTCCCGCCCCTTCTGACGAGCCAGGGTCGGTGCTTTCGACAGCAATGTCGAAATTTTTCTCCGCCGGGTCTATCAACGGGGAGGTGACGACCAGGGGTGAGGCGGCGATGAAGCTGGAAGATCGTTTGGCGGTGAAACTGTTGGCCCAGGCGTCGGCGCAATTGGGCAAGGCCGTGAATGAAACATTATGTACCGAGCCCGATCGCCGGGTCATCCGCGCCATGCTCAATGATGCCAAGGAACTGCTGGCGGAATTCGAGGAACAATATTTCCGTCCGTGATCCCCCGGCCTTGACCGCTGACCGCTGACCGCTGACCGCTGAACGGCAACGCCCCCGGGCATCAATCTCCGATGCGCGGGGGCGGCTCCTCGCTCGACAGGGGTGCTGGAAAGATCAGAAGATCAGTGGCGGCCCACCCTGGCCTTGCGCTGCTCATGATCGGTGGGGCGCGCGGCCTCCCATTCCCGCCCGCGCAGGTTATGGTCGCCGTCGCTGTTCTGGTGTGGCTGGCGGGCCGCGGGATGGTCCGTGGGGCCCGGTGAACGGCGGGCCTGGCGCCATTCGGCTTCGGCCAGGCGCTGCTTGCCGTGGTCAGGGGTCTTGCTGGGGGTGGAAGCATGGTCTTGCATGGTTTCCTCCATTTGGACAAAAGGCATGGGGCCTCCGCCATGAAGGCCCGTCCCCGTGCCGGGGATGGGCGGCCCATCATCAACATGTAATGATGATGGTTGGGAATAACGACCCGCCGCCACGGATGTTCCGCCGACACTGCCTGATGCATCATCCTACGCCTGTCAGGCCCGCGGGTCAGCCCCCTCGCCGGGGCAAAGCGTGGCCACCTATCCGTCGGCGCGCAAAAAAAGATTAACGCTTTCGGTGGATAGTGCGATGGTTCGCCGGGGCGGCCGCATCGCCCGCCCCGATATGGGGACGCTGGGCCCATCACTTGTACGGGAGCGGGATCGTGAGCCGGTCCATCGACGGTGTTACCAACTGGATGCACATGTTCCGCTGGATCGTGAAGCTGATACGGGACGATTACGGCGTCGATGAGAAAATCCTGACCCGCACGGCCATGCTGGAGACCGATTGCGGCCTCGCCATCGAGCAGGTGGAGGAGGTATTGGACATCATCGCCGAAAGCTTTGATGTCCGTTTTCCCGGTGGCACCCTGGATGAGGTGCTGAAGCTGGAGGAATTGTGCATGCTGGCGGCCTGGCTGCGGGGCTTGTTCAAAAAGCCGGAATTCATCTCCGCGGAGTTCGAGGGACGCTGCCGCGCCACCAACCCGCTTGCCGGAGCCTGAGCGCGGGTCCATATCAGTCGCCCGTTCCCGTCAAGCATCCGGGCGTATGCCGCTATGACCATTCATCTCCTGCGTCTGGCTGTTGGTGCCGACAGTCTGCAATCGATGCGCGACTGGCGTCGTGATCACCAGATCATCTGGCAAGGTCACAAGGCCGTGCCCACCTGTACCAAGCGGGCTCCAACCCGCGCGGCGGAACTGCTGGATGGCGGCTGCATATACTGGGTCGTGAAAGGCTTTGTGCAGTGCCGGCAGCGGTTCATCGGTTTCGACATGGTGCGCGATGTGGATGGTGGCGACTATTGCCGCATGCTGATGGACCCGGAACTGGTGGAAACCGTGTCCATGCCCAAGCGCCCCTTCCAGGGATGGCGCTATCTTAAGCCGGAGGATGCGCCTGCCGACCTGGCCGAAAGTCAGGGGGGTGACGTGTTGCCGGAACATCTTCTGGCCGAACTGCGGGCATTGGGGCTGGCCTGAAGAAAAATGCGGCGATGCGAAAATAGTTGTTGCACCGCCCAGTCACCGGGT
>NZ_JBLTXA010000014.1:0-114901 GCF_048066175.1 Niveispirillum fermenti
ACCCCGCACGGACATCGGCCGGCGTCGGGGAAGCATGGGGAACGTGGCGGATGTCGATAGTGGCACTCATTTGCCCGGATTCTCCAGAATGCGAATGGAGGAACAGCCCGGAGGATGGACCGGCACGGCCCCGTGGGTCCACCCTCTTTGCGCCATTGCCCGCTATGCGTGTCCCACCACCGGGCCATCGGCCGGCACCGGGCAGGTGCGGCCGGCGGCCTTGTGCGGGGTTTGCCCTCTTTAAGCCGAAACGGACCACCGCGTCATCATTATTACGATTGTGCGCTGCGGCGGGTTCCCGGCCCGCACCGCACAAAAGACGGGCGGTGACGCCCTGAACATTGCGTGGATACGCACATGCGTGCAAATTCAAACCTGTTTCGATGTGCGCATTTTCCCATGGATGTGGAATGGCCAGCCGGTTTGACTGGGATGATTTGCAATCCTTCCTGGCTGTGGCGCGGTCGGGGCGGCTGACCCTGGCCGCCCGGCGCATGGGGGTGGACCATACGACCCTGGGCCGGCGCCTGACATCGCTGGAACATGCGCTGGGGGCCACCCTGTTCGAGCGCCATGCCACCGGTTACAGCCTGACGCAGCAGGGGGAAACGCTGCTGCGCAATGCGGAAGCCATGGAAGGCATGGCGCTGACCATCATGGAGCAACTGGCCGGATCGGGGGCGAAACTGTCGGGGGCCGTGCGCATCGGCGCGCCCGACGGATTCGGCAGTTTCTTCCTGGCACCGCGCATCGGCCGGCTGGGGGCGGCACATCCGGACCTGGAAGTGCAGCTTGTGGCCATGCCGCGGCTGTTCAGCCTGTCCAAGCGCGAAGCCGACATCGCCATCACCGTCGCCCAGCCGGAAGCCGGTCGCCTGCATGCCCGCAAGCTGACCGATTATGAACTGGGCCTTTACGCCTCCCGCACCTATCTGGAGACGGCCGCCCCGATCCGGGGTACGGGCGATCTGGCCGCCCACCGTTTCATTTCCTATATCGACGACCTGCTTTATTCCCCGGAACTGGATTATGTCCCGCAGGTGTCACGCGACATCAGGCCCTATCTGAAAAGCGCCAGCCTGGTGGCGCAGTTCCGCGCGGTGCAGGCCGGCAGCGGCGTCGCCATCCTGCCCTGTTTCATGGTGGCGGGGGAACAGGATCTGGTCCGGCTGCTGCCGGCAGAGGTCAAGCTGATGCGCAGCTTCTGGCTGGTGATGCATTCCGACGTGCGGCATCTGTCGCGCATCCGCGTCACGGCCGAGTTCATCGCAGAGGAAGTACATCGCAACGCCCGACTGTTCCATGGTTAACGAAATCTTGACGAAATGATGACAGCAGGTACCATCCCCTTCCACCGGCAGGCACCGACGGGGTGGGCATGGACCGCTTGTGGTATATCGGCGACGGGGAAGTGAACGGCCCCTGTCCCGACCTTCAGATACGCCGCATGCTGCAGGAAGGGCGGATCGCGCCGGGGGGCTGGCTGTGGGCGCCGGGACTTTCCGGATGGACCCGCGCCCGCGACCTGCCCGACATGCGGCCGGCCCTGAAATTCGTGGCTGACCTGACGCCCGACCCGACGGGACCCGACCTGCCCCTGCCCGATCCGGGGCGGCCGCAGCGTGCCGGGGTGCTGGCCCGCTATCTGGCCCAGTTCATCGACCAGGGATTGACGGCGATAACGGTTCACCTGCTGTTGCTGCTGATCGGACGATGGTGGGTCTTTCCCGAATTGCAGGGCCTGCCCAGAATCGCCATCGCCATGGCCGTCGTGCCGCTCAGCCTGTTCTGGCAGGCCCTGTGCCTGGCACGGTTCGGCACGACGCCGGGCAAAGCCCTGCTGGATATCAGGGTCTGCGACGGCCGGGGTGGCCGGCCGGGGCTGGCCGCCATCATCCGCCGGCAGACCGACCTCTGGATGCGCGGCTTCATTCTCGGCGTTCCGGTCTTCAGCTTCGTCGGCACCGTCCTGGCGGGCGCCAAGGTCTTCGAGGGCCGCCGTGCGCCCTGGGACGTCGCCAACGGGCTGGAGGTGCTGCGCGGCCCCCAGGGAATGGGGCCTGTGGTGGTGGCAGTGCTGCTGAACGTGCTGTTCGGCTTCACGGCCAGTTTCCTGCTCAGCGAGATACCTCAACACCCATGAGGCCTTGCACCCCGGCAGCCGGTGCGGGCGGGCCAGGGTCCCGTTCCCGCAGGCTTGATCCGGATGGGGCTTTGCGCCTATGCAGCGGCGAAGCGCCATCATCATCGGCCTGCCATCATGCCCGTCCGGCCCTCCCTCGCCTCCTGGTTCCTGCTGCTGGTGGGACAGCCGCTGCTGTTCGGGTCCAACGTGCTGGTATCCAAGCTGATGGCCGGCCAGATTCCCGGCGTGGCCATGGCATTCTGGCGCTGGGCGCTGGCCCTGCTGATCCTGGCGCCCTTTATCCGGCGTGAACTGGTTGCAGGCTGGCCGGCCATCCGGGCCGACTGGCGGGGCTTTCTGCTGCTGGGTGCGCTGGGGATGGGGGTATGCGGCGCCCCCGTGTATCTGGCCGCCCAGACCACGACCGTCACCAATATCAGCCTGCTCTACGCCTCCGCCCCCGTGCTGATCGTGCTGTTCGGCCGGCTGTTCTGGCGGGAGAAGGTGGGGGCGGTGCAGGCGCTGGGGGTGGCGGTCAGCCTGGCGGGCGTCATCACCGTTATCCTGAAGGGCGATCCGGCGGCATTGCTGCACCTGACCTTCACACCGGGCGATCTTTGGGTCGTGCTGGCCGCCACGGGCTGGGCCTTCTATTCGCTGCTGTTGCGCCACCGGCCGGCTGAATTGGCGCCTGTTGCCCGCTTCGCCGGCATCTGTGCGGGCGGCGTCATGGCCATGCTGCCCTTCTACGGCCTGGAAATGGCCCTGGGCGTGGCGATATCCCCAAGCCCGGAGACCATCTCGGCCCTGCTGTTCCTGGCGTTGGTGCCGGGGTTGGCCTCCTATCTTGTCTATGGCCGGCTGGTGGCGGTGTTCGGGCCCGAACGGGCCGGCATGACGCTCTATCTGATGCCGCTCTACAACGCGATTCTGGCCGGCCTGCTGCTTGGCGAACGGCTGGAGGCCTATCATATGGCGGGTGCGGCCCTTGTGTTGCCCGGCATATGGCTGGCCACACGGCGGGCGCAATAAATCATCATCCGACCCCGCCAGCCGGGCCGGAAGTTACGTGATAAGGGCTCCAGATCGCACAGTAATTGCGCCGCAACGGGCCTATGCTGAGGCCCGTCCCACCAACCCCGCCCCGCAACAAGAGGCATTTGTCCCATGTCCTTCTTCGCGCCGCTGAACCCGCAGCCCGCTGACGCCCTGCTGGCCCTGATCGGCCTGTTCCGCAACGACCCCCGTTCCCACAAGATCGACCTGGGCGTGGGCGTGTTCCGCGATGACGCCGGCAAGACCCCCGTGATGCGCGCGGTCAAGGCGGCAGAGCACAAGCTTTGGGAAAGCCAGGACAGCAAGTCCTATCTGGGTCCGGAGGGCAATGTCGCCTTTGCCCGCCATATGGCGCGGCTGGCCCTGGGCGAGGTGGAACTGTCCGGCCGTCTGTCGGGCGTGCAGACGCCGGGCGGCACGGGCGCACTGCGCCTGGCGGCCGAACTGGTCGCCGCCACCCGGCCGGGGGCCACGGTCTGGGTCGGCACGCCGACCTGGCCCAACCATCCGCCCATCCTGGCCGCAGCCGGCCTGAAGATGCAGACCTACCGCCATTTCGATCCGGCCAGCCAGACGCTGACCTTCGATGCGGTGATGGACGCGCTGAACAAGGCGCAGGCCGGCGATGTCGCCCTGCTGCATGGTTGCTGCCACAACCCGACGGGCGCCGATTTCAGCCTGGACCAGTGGAAGGCCATTGCCGCGACCCTGTCGGAACGCGGCATCGTTCCCTTCCTGGATCTGGCCTATCAGGGGCTGGGACTGGGCATGGAACAGGACGCGGCCGGCGTGCGTCTGGTCATGGGTGCATGCCCCGAGGCGCTGATCGCCTATTCGTGCGACAAGAATTTCGGCGTCTATCGCGACCGTGTCGGAGCCCTGATCGTGCAGACGGCCAGCGCGGCCGACAGCGACCGGGTATCGTCCAACGTGCTGGCGCTGGCCCGCGCCAACTGGTCCATGCCGCCCGACCATGGCGGCGCCGTCATCGCCACCCTGCTGGACGACCCGGCCCTGGCCGCCGACTGGAAGGCGGAACTGGACACGATGCGCGACCGGCTGCTGGGCATCCGCGACGCGCTGGCCAGCCATGGCGGCGTGCTGGCCCGCGTGGCGGAACAGCGGGGCATGTTCTCCCTGCTGCCCTTGTCGCCGGACGTGGTGAAACACCTGCGCGAGGACCATGCCGTCTACATGGCGGGGTCGGGCCGAATCAACATTGCCGGCCTGTCGGTGGAAACGGCCGGCATCTTCGCCAAGGCCCTGGCCGCCAGCCTGTAACGGTGCCATGCGGGCGGGGGGATACCGTTCCGCGGGCGGTGCGCTTAGGATGCGCATCGCCCGCCCTTCCTGCCCCTTCCTGGAACCATTCGATCCATGGCCACGCCGCTCGCCCCCGCCCTTGCCGAGATCAAAGCCCTGCTGCTGGACGGTGGCCGGCTGGTGCGGGCCGTGGCCGGCGGGCGCATGCGCAACATGGACCCGCCATGGCGGCGCATCGAATTGCGGCCCGTGGCCCTGAAGGCCGGTCCGCACCTGCAGACCGTCGCCTATGACGAGCGCCAGGCCCATACCAGCAATGCCGCCTTCGGCCCTGCCGCCGAACAGGCCGTGGATGCGCTTCTGGCGCTGGGCATGGGCACATGGCATGTGGAAACCCTGGACGGCACCGTCCAGCTTCGCGTCACGAAAAAGGGGGAGGCCATGGTCAGCCGCAGCGGCCGCGCCACGCCCGTGGCGCGCAGCCTGGACCATGACCGGGCCAAGCCCCGCCTGCTGGACCCGGCCGATCCCTTCTGGCGCGCGGTGGGTATCGCCGACGGCGATGGCCGCATCAAGCCGACGCGCCAGGACAAGTATCGCCAGGTGGAAGAGTTCGTCCGCGCCCTGGACGCCGTGCTGAAGGAGGCGGAACTTCCGGCCGGCCGCCCCTTGCGTGTCGTGGATCTGGGCTGCGGCAATGCCTATCTGACCTTCGCCGCCTATCGGTTCCTGACCCATGTGCGGGGGCTGTCAGTGGCGTTCACGGGCGTGGATGCCAAGCGCCAGGCGCGTGAGCGCAACACGGAACTGGCCGCGAGCCTGGGCTGGGACGGGCTGCATTTCATCGAGGGGACCATCGCCGAGGCCCCCGTGGACGGGGCCGACGTGGTGCTGGCGCTGCATGCCTGCGACACGGCCACGGACGATGCGCTGGCCCGCGCCGTGGCGTGGGGTGCGCGCCATGTGCTGGCGGCCCCCTGCTGCCATCACGACCTGCAGCGCCAGTTGCGGGAGGGGGAGCCGCCCGCTTCCTATGGGCTGCTGACGCGCCACGGCATCCTGCGCGAGCGTTTCGCCGATGTGCTGACCGATGCGCTGCGCGCCAGCCTGATGCGCCAGGCAGGTTACCGGACGGAGATCATCGAATTCGTGCCGTCCGAACACACGCCGCGCAACACCCTGCTGCGCGCGGTCCGGACGGGTGCCAGGCCGGATGCCAGGACGACTGCCGACTATGCCGCCCTGGTGAAGGAATGGGGGGTGACACCGAAACTCTCCACGCTGCTGGCGCGCGAACCCGGTTTTTGATGAACCCGGTTTTTGACAGGGGGCACGCGCCGGAGAACGGGCGGCCACTGGCGGTATGACCGTCAATGGCCGCCCGCCGTCACGGTCATACCAACTTGCGGTGAGTAGAACTCATCGCAAGTTGGTGCGGCGGCGCCCGCGCCAACGAATGGTGGCGCCGGCGATTGAGGGCAGTGATCAGAACCAATTGGTTCTGATCACTGCAAAATAGTATCAGTCCTTGATCACTGCCGGTTCCATGCGCGGGCTGAGCAGGTGGACGATGCCCAGCGCCAGCAGATAGGCCGAGGCTGCCACCACGAAGATCGGCGTGTAGCTGCCGATCTTGTCCAGCACGTAACCGGCATATTTGGCCATGGCCATGCCGCCAAAGGCACCGATCATGCCGCCGATGCCGACCACCGATCCCACCGCCGCACGCGGGAACACATCCGACGGCAATGTGTAGAGATTGGCGGAGAAGCCCTGGTGGGCAGCCGTGGCGATGCCGATGATCAGGACGGCCACCCAAAGCTGATCGGCAAAGGCCGCGAAGCCGACCGGCAGGGCGAACACGGCGCAGATCAGCATGGACAGCTTGCGCGCCCGGTTCAGACTGGCACCGTTCTGCATCATCCTGGACGACAGCCAGCCACCGGCCACCGATCCCACATCTGACAGAAGATAGATGATGACCAGCGGGATGCCAAAGCTCATCAGGTCCAGCCCATGGCGCTTGCCCAGGAAATCGGGCAGCCAGAACAGGAACATCCACCAGATCGGGTCGATCATGAACTTGCCCAGCGCGTAGGCCCAGGTCTCCTTCACGCGCAACAGGCGCAGCCAGCCGATCTTTTCCGTCGTGTCGGGCGGATCGCTTTCGATATGGGCCAGTTCGGCCGCCCCCACCGCCTTGTGATCACGCGGGCGGCGATAATAGATCAGCCACAGCGGCAGCCAGACCAGGCTGGCCACACCGGTGATGATGAAGGCCATCTCCCAGCCATAGGCAATGGTGATGGCCGGGACCACCAGCGGCGTGACGATGGCGCCGATGTTGGTGCCCGCATTGAAGATGCCCGTCGCGAATGCGCGTTCCTTCTTGGGGAACCATTCCGCCACGGCCTTCACGCCGCCGGGAAAGCCGCCGCCCTCACCCACGCCCAGCACCATGCGGGCCATGATGAAGCCGGTCAGCGACTTGGCCCCGGCATGGGCGAAATGGCCGACGGTCCAGATGGAGAAAGCCAGCGCATAGCCCCAGCGCGCGCCGATCCGGTCCACGATGCGGCCGAAGGCGACATAGGCCAGTGCATAGGTGAACTGGAACCAGAAGATGATGTCGGCATAGTCGGACTCGGTCCAGCCGAACTCCGCCGACAAGGTCGGCTTCAGCACGCCGATCATCTGCCGGTCGACATAATTGATGATCATGGCGAAGAACAGAAGCGTCACCACCACCCATCTGACCCGCCCGACCCTGACGCCGGACCCGTCCGTATCACTTCCCATGCTTTCCCCCGACTGTTGCGCGAAATTATTCGTGGGCTTGCCGGCAACCCGGCCGCAGCAGGAAGAGACCCTAATGGAAACCGGTGTCAATTGCAATGACACCGGTGGTCAACTGATGGATTTGGTGCCGCGCCGGCCATTGACCGGAAAGGAAAAGGGGCGGGTCAGCCGACCCGCCCCTTTCAACGTCACGCCGGCAGCCGGGGAGGAAGGCCGCCGGACGGACGTTGACCGGTCCCTGTCCACGGTCCGTCAATGATGACCGGGCATCACCGGTTTGCCATCCGTGCCGGGCAGCACGATCTGGACATTCTGCATCATGCCCTGGTCCTCATGGTCCAGGATGTGGCAATGCAGGACGAAGCTGCCGATATAGCGGTTATACCGGGTGCGGATCGTAATGATGGCATCGGTGCCTGTCATGATCGTGTCGCGCCACGTCCCCTTCATCCCGGCATAGATGCCGCCGGTCAGTTCCTGTCCGGTGGTCTTGGACTTGATGGAGATGATCTCGAACGGATTGACATGGATATGGAACGGGTGGCTGACCCGGTCCGACGACAGGCGCCATTCCTGGGCCGCCCCCAGCAGCAGCGTCTGGTTCATCACCGCCGGATCATAGGCCTTCCCATTGATCAGGTACCGTGACGGGCTTTCATCGGTCAGGTTGAAGACGATGTCGATGGGGTCCACGCCTGTCTTCTGCCAACGCTCGATCTCCGCTTCGGTGATCGCCTGATGGGGCAGGTATTTGGTCAGCCGCATGCCATCGGCGCCGTTCAGGTCGGCCTTGACGATCGCGGCGACATCCGGCGGCAGGCGATCGGCCGACCGTGTGAGCTGTTCCTGCACGAAGGCGGCACTGTCGGCCACCTTGGCCGGGCCGGTGGCCCGGATGAAGCCGATGATCTTGGCATTGTCATTGTCGACGATCTGGTCGCCGGACTGGTCGGCGTCGTCATAGACGCAGTAATCCCCGGCTTCCGGCAGGACGAACAGAATATCGCTTCGATAGCCGGGCTGGAGGTTGTTGACGGTCTTCGCATAGATCGACGGCCGGGTCAGCCCGTCGACCGCCACCTCGTACTGGGTGACATCGGCACCGGCGCACAGGCCCTTCACCTCCGCCTCCTGGTCGCGGGCGCTGGTGATCCGGGTCAGGCGCCGGGCCGGATTGCTTACCTTGCGGATGCGCAGGTTGATCGTTTCCTCCACGCCGGCATGGATCAGCCGCCAGCGATAAAGCTGCCCGGCCTGCAATGTGTCGGTCCCGCGCACCACCCCATTGAACATGGTGTAGCGGCCGGATGCCTTCCATGCGCGGAAGTCGAACTGAGCGGCGAAGTTCTCGACCTTGCCGATGTCACCCTTGTCACAAATCCACCGGCCTCTGGCATCCGTCTTGATTTCCCCCTTGTTGTTGAAGCAGGCGTAAGGGATCTGCTGGATCAGCATCACCTCTCCCGCGACACCACCGGCAGGCGCGAAGGGGGACAGCAGCGTGTCCAGATCGCCATTGCCGACCAGCGTGGGCGGGCGTGACCCGCGTACCACCAGGGCGCCGGCCATGCCGCTGCCCACCTGCATGGCCGTCGATCCATGCTTGTGCGGATGATACCAGAAGGTGCCGGCCGGATGATCCTCCGGCACATTATATTCATACTGGAATTTCACCCGCGGCTTGATGGTCAGCAGCACATTGTCGCTGTTGCCCGTCGGGGAAACCCACAGCCCGTGGCTGTGCAGGTTGGTATCGTTGAAGCAGTGCGGCTGGTTGATGGGCATGGGCTGGCCATCGGGCTGCCGGCCGCAGAGCGGTTCGGGGTCCAGCCGGTTGTCCAGATTGATGCGCACCGTCTGGCCGGGATCCATCACGATCGTCGGAGCCATGAAGGCATCGCCATAGGATCGCAGCGAGACGGTGTCGTAGCTGTCCGTGGCGGGGTTGTAGATGCGGCCCGTCGTGTACTGGATGGGCAGGTCGTAATGCAGTTCCCGCCCCGCCCGGATGGCTGTTGCCAGTGCCCCCTGGCTCAACAGGTTGTACCCGCGCGGGTCGGCGGCATCGCGCGCCTGCTGCGGCACCGCGGACAGGACCGCAGGCGGTTCCAGTTCCCGGACGAGTTCGGCACGCTGCGCCGTGGCCGTGCCGCAGCCGGCCAGTAGCAGCAAGGCCGCCATGGCGATGCTCCGGCCGCGCCAGGGCTCCATACCAAGATCACCCATCACCATTCCCCCGTGAATTGATGGCCTATTGGTACTATGACCATCAATTTACGGGAGTGGCAATATACAATCCAGGATGGGATTAATGTCGTTGAATTACGCGCTTGACGACTTTGTGTCGGCCGCTGGCGGCACGTCGTCGCTGGGCATGACGATGCCGCCCGACACCACCGCCTTCAGCCCGTCCTCCACGCTCATGCTCAAGGGGCGGACATCACTGCGCGGCACGAAGATCAGGTACCCGGACGTGGGGTTGGGGGTGGTGGGGACAAAGACATTGACCCAATCATCATAGCCGGCACCCAGCAGCGACTGCCGCAACTGCCCCTTCGTCGCGCCTGTGACGAAGGCGATGCACCAGGCGTCCTTGCGGGGATATTCGACCAGCACCACCTCGCGGAACGCATCGGATTGCTGCGTCAGCACGGTTTCGAATATCTGCTTGGTGGCCGAATAGATGCCGCGCATCACAGGCATGCGCCCCACCACACCTTCCCCCAGCCGGACCAGCAGCGCGCCGACGAAACCGGCAGAGCCCATGCCGACCAGGATCAGAAAGGCCAGCATGATCAGCAAACCCAGGCCCGGCAGGGTAAAGGGCAGGTACTGGTCCGGGTGGTACTGTGCCGGCAGCAGATTATTGACCAGCCCGTCGACCCAGTCGATTACCAGCCAGGCCAGATAGAGCGTGATGGAGATCGGGGCCGTCACCAGGATGCCGGTGAGCAGATAGGCCTTCAGCCGGGCCCCCAGCGTCAGATGGAAGCTGGAGAACGGACCCCGCCGCTGCTGGGCCTCTCCGCCGCCATCCTGCTTCGCCATGATGTTTCTCCTTCTCGTCCCCGTGAACCATTTTCGATCGACACCGTAGCGGTTTGCAGCCGCGGCTCCTAGATATACAATCCTGTGGAACCAATCATCGGACGCCCGACGTGAGCGACTCCCCCTCCGCCAATCTCGACCGGATCGACCTTCTGCAATGCCTGACATCCGACGCGCGGGCCGCCATCGCGCGGCAATGCAGTTGGCGGCATTTCCACCCGCATGAACAGATCGTCGACCGGTCATCCGACAGCCGCGACGTCTGCCTGATCGTCGAAGGACGGGTGCGGGTCGTGAACTATTCCCTTTCCGGCCGGGAAATCACCTTCGACGATATCGAATCGGGTGGCTATCTGGGGGAATTGTCGGCCATCGATGGCGGCTCCCGGTCTGCCAGCATCGTGGCGCTGACCGACACGCTGGTGGCCTTCATGTCGCCGCGCCTGTTCCTGGAAACAGTCACCAACAACCCCACCGTGGCGGCCATCGTCATGCGGCGCCTGGCCCAGATCGTGCGCACCTCCACCGGCCGCATCATGGACCTGTCGACACTGGGCGCCAACAACCGGGTGCATGCCGAATTGCTGCGTCTGGCCAAGGCCGGGCTGAAGCCCGATGGCCGGTCGGCGGAGATCACGCCCGTGCCCATCCATTCCGACATTGCCAGCCGCGTTTCCACCACGCGCGAAACCGTGGCGCGCGTGATGAGCGACCTGGCCCGCGACAATATCGTGATCCGCCAGGGCAACAGCCTGATCATCCCCGATTTCGGCCGGCTGGAAGAGATGGTGGAGGAGGTGCGCGGTGACTGATGGGCTGGGCCGCGTTTTGTGCATCGGCTGAAATATGAACTTTTTTGTGTGTGACACCGCCGCAACGCTTTTTAGGCTTTTAAACAGCGCCGGGATGCATTATAAGAAAGTGACTTGACCGTTGCATTAGGGCAACTGTCAGGGACTTTACCTCCTTATGAGGCTCCCTTCATCTCTGCCGGCTGCGCTTCCGCAGCCGGCTTTTTTTTGGCCAGTCGGCAGGACGACAAGGATGTCATGAATGGGCGGCAGAAGCCAGCCCGCGTCTATGCGCCGTTACGGCCGCCGCCCTATTCAAATGGAAATGTCACAGCCCCGGCAGTCTGCCTGCCCGTTCAATACGCTCAATTATTGATGCGGGCAAATTCCCGGAAGGTAACGGCGATCTTGTCCTCGACGATGGTCACCTCGCCGCGCCCGACCATCCGGCCAGAGACAACGATGTCGGACAGGTCGTCGATTTTACGGTCCAGTTCCACGATGGCCCCGCGGCCCAGCTTCAACAGGTCCCGCACGCGGATGTTGGAGGTGCCGAGCACGACGCTCATCTCCACTTCCGTGTCATAGACGGCGGAGATTTCCTGTTGTTCGGGCAAGGCGCGGACGGAACCGCCGCTGGCCATCTCGCCGAACATCGCATCGATATCGTCCTGATCGGGCATGCCCCTGACCCCGGAAAAGCCGCTGTGGAAGGTAGACCCTACCTTATCACGGACCGGCCCCGTCTTGCAGCGACAAAGGCGGCAGCCTCCTGCCAGGGGCCCAGCGAGAAGGAACGGCGGGCCTGGCCGGAAGGAGAGGGCAGCACGAACAGGGCGACCCCCTCCCAATCCACCGGCTGCCGCCCCCACGGGATCGGCGCGGCGGCCCCCAGGAACAGCCGGGCGCCATTCTTGGACGTGAAGGCGATGCCGGCCGGACGATGATGCCGCATCTTCTCCATGAAACCCGGCACGTCGAAGCCATCCGGCGTCAGGTCGGCATCATTGCCGATTTCCACCTTGTTCAGGTCGGTCAGGCCCAGCCCCAAATCATTCATACGGTCGAAATCGGCCGCGCGCCAGCCTGCCGGCACCAGGCCCAGGCGTGCCAGCGTCGGCCAGAAGGCATTGCCGGGATTGGCATAATAAGCGCCCTTCGCCGCAGAGACACGGGACGGCGCCGTACCGCAAAAGACGAGGTGGAGGCCGGGAACCAGGATATCGGGCAGGATCATGATGGCCGGCATTATTTGCCGCCCCCGTCTTCCACGCAATGGAAAAGCGCAGAATTCTGGCGTTTCACCAGGGATGGCACGCCCCTTGCTTATCATTTTCCCGAACACAGGGCCGCCCCGGCCATCACGTGTCACGAGGAAGTGGAAGCGATGGAAAACTCACTCTACATCACCCTGTCCCGCCAGGAAGTCCTGCGCCGGCAGTTGGAAGTGGTGTCGAACAACATCGCCAACATGAACACCACGGGCTTCAAGTCGCAGCGCATGCTGTTCCTGGAATATCTGGAGCGTCCGGACCGCCAGGGCGACCGGATGAGCTTCGTCCAGGATTACGGCCTGCTGCGCAATGTCGATGTGGGTCCGTTGAACGTGACCAATAACGAGATGGATGTCGCCTTGCGCGGCGAGGGTTATTTCGTTCTCGAAACACTTTCCGGCCCCCGCTACACCCGCGGCGGCGCCCTGCAGCTCAATGCCGATCGCGAGATCGTTGACCGCGCCGGCCTACCGCTGTTGGACACCAACAACCAGCGCATCGTGCTGCCGGCCGACAGCGTCCAGGTCCATATCGCCGGCGACGGCAGCATCAGCACCGAGAACGGCCCCCTGGCCCAGCTCAAGGTCGTCACCTTTGCCGATCAGCAGCGGATGATGGAACTGGGCGGCGGGCTGTACGAGACCAACCAGGAAGAAATTGCCGTGGCACAGCCCGAGGTCAGCCAGGGGGCCATCGAAGGGTCCAACGTGCAGGGCGTGGTGGAGATGACGCAGATGATCGATGTGCTGCGCACCTACCAGAGCGTCCAGAAACTGATCGATACCGAACATGAGCGCATCCGTGGCGCCATCGGCAAACTCACCCGCGTTCAGTAAGCAAGCCAGCAGGAAGGATCGGAACCATGCGTAGCCTCTCTATCGGCGCCACCGGCATGCTGGCCCAGCAGCTCAACGTCGAAACCATTTCCAACAACATCGCCAACATGACGACGACCGGTTACAAGCGTCAGCGGGCCGAATTCCAGGACCTGCTGTACCAGAACCAGCGCCGCGTCGGCTCCACCTCCTCCGACGCCGGCACGATCGTGCCGTCGGGCATCCAGGTGGGCACGGGCGTGAAGGCCGCCGCCATCTACCGCATCAACGAGCAGGGCAACATCAACCCCACCGGCAACACGCTGGATCTGGCCATCAATGGCCAGGGCTATTTCCAGGTCGAACTGCCCAACGGGGAAACAGCCTATACCCGCGCCGGCTCGCTCCAGCTCAATGCCGAGGGCACCATCGTGACGGCCGATGGCTATCAGGTGCTGCCCGGCATCGTGATCCCGCAGAACACGATCGACATCACCGTGAACCCGAACGGCGAGGTGCTGGCCAAGATCGACGGGCAGATCGAGCCGCAGAATGTCGGCCAGATCCAGCTTGCCACCTTCCCCAACACGGCCGGCCTGGAAGCCATCGGCGACAACCTGCTGCTGGAAACCCCGGCATCGGGCGCCGCCATTGAAGGCCCGCCGGGCGCACCGGGCTTCGGCCGCATCATGCAGGGGGCGGTGGAAACCTCCAACGTGAACATCGTGGCGGAGATCACCCAGCTCATCACCGCACAGCGTGCCTACGAGATGAACTCCCGCGTCATCTCCACCACCGACCAGATGATGCAGTCGGTCAGCCAGCTCCGCTGATCCCGACCTGACCGCACCGACCCAGCCCGCCCAGGGAGATCCCGCCATGATCCGCTTCGCCGCCCTGCTGCTTGCCGCCACGCTGCTGACCGGCCCCGCCGTCGCCGCCACGCTGAAGCCGGCCGCCACGGTCCATGGCGACCAGATTCTGCTGGGGGACCTGTTCGACGGGCTGACGGCCGATCAGGCCATGCGGCCCGTGATGATCGCCCCGGCGCCGGGGCGGCAGGCGGGCCTGGATGCCCCCACCCTGACACGTCTGGCCGCCGCCAACGGCATCGGCTGGGCCGCCACCAGCGGGGCGGACCGCGTACAGGTCGAGCGTGCCTCTGTGGAAGTGACGACGCAGGCCATCACGGACGGGCTGCGCAACGCCATGCTGGACACCGGCGCCGCGGACGGGATCGAGCTGCTGCTGGATAATCGCACGCTGAGCTTCTTTCTGCCGGCCGGCAACGATGCCTCGGTCCGGGTGGAAAAACTTGCCTATGACGCCCAGCGCGCGCGGCTGACGGCCGATCTCGTGATCCCGGCCACCGGGCCGGAGCAGATCCGCCAGACCGTCGGCGCCCGCGTGGTCGACATGGTGGAACTGCCGGTGCTGGCCCGCCGCATGGCCGGTGGCGAGGTGATCGGTGAGGGAGACATCACCTATATCAGCCAGCCTCGGGACCGGGTCCAGGCGGGAACCGTCACCGATGTCTCTGAAATGATTGGGAAAAGCCTTCGCCGTGCGGTGGCGCCCAACCGTGCCGTCAATGGCCGCGACGTGCGCGAACCCGTCGTTGTCGGACGTGGCCAGACCGTGACGATCCAGTTGCAATCCTCCGTCATGACGCTGACGGCATCGGGGCGGGCGCTGACGGACGGCGCGATGGGCGAGTTGGTACGGATTGTGAATACATCCTCCAACAGAGTGATCGAGGCGATCGTGGCCGGCCCCAATCTGGTGACCGTCCTGCCCGCCGGCCAGATCGCCGCCCCCATCACCCCGTCCACGGGCATGGCAAAAACCGCCGCCCGCTGAGGAGAACCGAAATGTCCGCCCGTACCGCGCCGATCGCCCGCTCCGTTCGTACCCTGGCCCTGCTGTCCGCCACCGCGCTTCTGGCCACCGGCTGCGTCACCGACAAGCTGGCCGCCGTGGGCCGGACACCGGCCCTGTCGGGGATCGAGGACCCATCCCGCGCACCGAACTACCGCCCCGTGCATCTGCCCATGCCCGATGCGCCGGTGCAGGACCGCCAGGCCAATTCCCTGTGGCGGGCCGGTGCCCGCGCCTTCTTCAAGGATCAGCGGGCCGGCCGTGTGGGGGACATCCTGACCGTCACCATCCAGATCAACGACAGGGCACAGTTGCAGAACAATACCAGCCGCAGCCGCGATGGCAGCGACAGCCTGGGCATCCCCAACCTGTTCGGCCTGGAAGCCAGCACCAACAACATCCTGCCCGACACGGTGTCGGCCGCCAGCCTGGTCAGTGCCAACGGCACGTCCAACAGCACGGGCACGGGCCAGATCCAGCGGCAGGAACAGATCAACATGCAGGTGGCCGCCCTGATCGTTCAGGTCCTGCCCAACGGCAACATGGTCGTCAACGGCAAGCAAGAGGTGCGCGTCAACAACGAGGTGCGCGAACTGACCCTGACCGGCATCATCCGGCCGGAGGACATCACCTCGGCCAACACCATTTCCTATGAAAAAATTGCCGAGGCCCGCATCTCCTATGGTGGCCGCGGCCATATCAGCGATGTGCAGGCGCCCCGCTGGGGCCAGCAGGTGCTGGAGGCGATCAGCCCGTTCTGATCCCCCACCCTTTTTTCACCAGCCCGGTGGCCGTCGCCACCGGGCGGCAGAATATGCCGTGTCCCCCGCGTCACGGACGCTGGCGGTCAGCCGGGGCGGGGTGCGGCCTGTTGGGCCGGTGCCGGTGCCCGCAACAGGCCGTCGATGGCCAGTTGCATACTGCTCGGCACCTCGGCAAAGCGGATATGCAGGCCGGCGGGGCTGACGGCGCGCACCACGGCCCGCGCCTCCCCCAACCCCACCAGCCTCACCCGCCCTTCCGATCCGTGCGACAGGTCGGGGTGGCTGCCATCCAGCAGGCAGCCTTCCAGCGACAGGTCCACGGTACGTCCCCGCAGGCGGCAACCAGCGAATTCAGCCTCGAAGGTCAGGGAAACCGGCGCGCGGCGGGTCCGGCGGCGATCGCCGGCAGAGGAATGGCGCAGCACCTCCGTCACGCGGCGGCGCAGGCCTGTCAGCCGGTCGTTCACATGGCCGGCCAGTTCGCGGACCTGCGCCGCCGTATCGCCTGTGATGCGGGCATGGTCCAGCATGCCGTCGGCCCGGCAGGCCAGGTCCTGCACCTGTGCCGCGGCCGACACCGCCCCGCGGGAGATTTCCGCCGTGGCCTCCTGCTGCTGCCCCGTGGCATGGCTTACCTCTGCGGCGATGGCGTCGACCATGCGGATGTCCTGCACCACGGCCTGCACGCAATGACCCGTGGCTTCGGTCACCTGGCGGATATCACTGGCCTGGCCGGAAACGGTGGCGATGGCCTCCTCCGTCTGACGGGCCAGGCTGCGCACCTCCGCCGCCACGACGACAAAGCCACGCCCGGCCTCGCCGGCCCGTGCCGCCTCGATGCTGGCATTGAGTGCCAGCAACTTGGTTTGTGCCGCAATCATCTGCACCAGACGGACCACCTCACTGATCCGGGCCGTGGCGTCCGACAGCGAGGCCACGGTTTGCGCCGTCTGCCCGACGCGCAGGGCGACATCGTCGGTCACTTCCGTGCTGCGCTGGACCTGCCCGGCGATGGACTGGCTGGCTTTCTCCAACTGCTCCGTCGCGGCGGCCACGGCCTGGACATTCTCCAGCGCGCAGGCCGCCGACGCCGCCATCACCGATGCCGCCTCGCGCAGGCTGGAAGCCGTGCGGCCAAGCTGGTCGGCATCGGCCGCCATCCGCTCCGCCTCCTCCACGACGCCGGCTACCGTGTCGTCGATATCGCTTTCGATGCGATCGGTCAGCGACAGCATTTCCGCCTTCAGCCGGTTGGCCTCTCCCGTCTCGGCATAGGTGGAAATGGCCAGTTCCATGTCGAGCAGGCTGGCCCGCACGACGGCCCCCAGTGCAGCCCGGGTGCGCGGCCGCGACCAGCCCCGGTCCAGAACGACCGCGAACAATTGCTCCAGGAAATGCGCATAGGCGCCGACATACCAGCGCGGGGCCAGGCCAATAAGGTCATGCGCGCGGCCGACACGCCGTGCCTGCTCGAAATAGGCATCATCGAAGCGGCCACTGAACAAGGCGCCCCAATGCCGTGCCTGTGCCTGGGTCAGGTGCGCCACCTTTCCCGCATCCGCGATCAGGGGTGACAGTTCGGGTTCCTGCGCCAACCTTTCATAGAAATTTCCGGTAATGGCGGGCAGGGCCGCGGCGATATCCGGCCCGATGGCACGCAGCAATTCGCAAGCGTCGCCATCAAGACGGAAGAAGCGTAGGCGTTCCTCGACAACATCCGTGTCGGTCGCGCAATCCTTGGGCATGTCCGGGGCTCCGAAACGGCAAGGTTGGTTTCGTCGCGCGCACCCTATCCACGGGCGGCACCCTGTCGCATTGATACAACGCAATTGTCGATATAGGTTGGGTGGTTAGCATTTTGATTTATATATTCCGTACAAGCCCGGAATATTGACGCATTATTTTCCTGATACAGGGCCAATCATTCCATTGCGGCCCCAAGCTGCAAGCGCAGATCGGCCCTGACAACGTTAACCGGCACTTGCAAATGCCCTTCATTACGTGAAATTTTGGGGTCGGGCCTGCCGGCCCCAAAGCGCCACCTTCGTCCAACAGGTGTTTTATCGTGGCAGACCGCAAGCCGACGATCATTGACGTCGCCCGCGCCGCCGGTGCGTCGATCAAGACCGTTTCCCGTGTCATGAACAATGAACGTTATGTCAGCGCCGAAACACGCGAACGTGTGTTGAAGGTAATGGCGGAGTTGCAGTTCCAGCCCAACAAGTCAGCCCAGAGCCTGAAGGGCGATAAATCCTATCTGATCGCCCATGTCTATGGCGATCCGGGCGGGCCCTATACCGGTCAGATCCAGATGGGCCTGCTGACACGGTTCCGTGACCAGGGCTATCACCTGCTGATCGAGGAGATCGATTATCGTGGCGACGACGTGGAGGAGAGGGTCAGCAAACTGCTGAACCAGTTGAACCTGGACGGCGTCGTCCTGACGGCCCCTGTCACCGACAACGACACCGTTCTGGGCGTCATCGAGCGCGCCGGCATCCCCTATGTCCGCGTCACGCCGCAGCATGAGCGCGCGGGCGGCTCATCGGTGCGCATCGATGAGCGGGCGGCCAGCAACGACCTGACCCTGCACCTGCTGGCCTTCGGCCATCGCCGCATCGGCTTCATCAAGGGGCCGGAACATCATGCGGGCACGCAATTGCGCTATTCCGGCTATTGCGACGCGCTGCGTGAATACGGGCTGGAGCCCGATCCGGAAATCGTCGAGCAGGGTGGGTTCACCTACCGGTCGGCCCTGCCCTGTGCCCGGCGTCTCCTGTCGCTGCCGGAACCGCCGACGGCCATCGTCGCCTCGAACGACGAAATGGCGGCCGGCGTGCTTTCGGTGGCGCATGACCGTGGGTTGTCGCTGCCGGGCGACCTGTCGGTCGTGGGGTTCGATGATATCGAACTGGCCGAGATGGTCTGGCCGCCACTGACCACCGTCAAGCAGCCGATCCAGGAACTGGCCGACGCGGCGGCGGAAATTCTGGTATCCATCCTGACACGCAAGCGGCAGCCGGGGGAGCCGGCGCCGGCCGCCAACCGCGTCCTGCCCCATCACGTCGTCATCCGCCGGTCGACCGCACCGCCGGCCCGGCGGTGAAGGGCCGTCAGAAATCCCGTTCGGCGCGGCAATGGTCGCGCAGGAACTGCGCATGGTGGGGCAGTCCCGCCACCTGCGCCCGCAATAGCGGGGCGGAACGGTCCAGTGTCTCCGTGATCACGCTCATCGGCAGCTTCTCCACCAGGGCCTGATAGCGGGCCGGCCGCACACCCATGCCTTCATAGACCGACTGCCAGGAGGCGGCACCGAACAGTTCGTCCAGGCCCTGGCGCAGGATGCCCGTCGCCTTGAAAAGATCCATGCGGGCACGCAGGCTGGCCGGCACCGGCGTCCGCTGTGCGGCCCGCCAGAAGGGCGTGTCGTCACGACGGGACGTGCAGTAATGCAGCACGATGAAGTCGCGCACCTCCTCATATTCCGCGGCGACGCGGCGGTTGAATTCCACCGCCAGCGACGGATCGCAATCCATGTCCGGGAAAAAGCGCAACAGGTAGTCGACCGCGCGGTAGACCAGATGGATGGCCGTGGATTCCAGCGGTTCGATGAAGCCGGCTGCCAGCCCCAGCGCCACGCAGTTCTTTTCCCACATCCGGGCTCGCATGCCGGTCTTGAAGGGGATGATGGCCGGCTCCGTCAGGGCACGGCCTTTCACCTGCCGCATCAGGGTCGCCACCGCCTCGTCATCGGACAGGAAGCGGCTGGAATAGACATAGCCATTGCCGGCCCTGTGCTGCAACGGGATGCGCCAGCGCCAGCCGGCATCCTGTGCCTGGGACAGCGTGTAGGGGTGGACGTCGGCGTCGTCCTCGGTATTTTCCGTCTGCACGGCAACGGCACGGTCGCACAGCAGTTCCTGCGACCAGTCGACATAGCCGACCCCCAGGGTCTGGCCGATCAGCAAGGCGCGGAAACCCGTGCAATCGACGAAGAAATCCCCGTCGACATTCTTGCCATTGGCGAGATCGAGCCCGGCGATGGCGCCATCGGGCCGGGTGCGGACCCGCGTGATGCGGCCTTCCGTCCTGGTGACGCCACGTTCCTCCGCATACCGCCGCAGATACTGGGCCACGCGCCTGGCATCGACATGCAGGGCGTAGGCCGCCGACGCGATCATCGTGCGCTGCGCCTTGAACGGCAGCATGAAGCGCATCTGGTCGGCCATCAGCGTGGCCGGCGCAAAATCCTGCAATTCCGATGGATGGCCCGCCGCCTTGGCCCGCAGCCAGCATTGGTAGAATTCATGACTGTCGATCAGCCCGCCCAGACTACCGAACGGATGGTAGTAGGTACGGTCCTTGTCAAACCAGTCCTCGAACCGGATGGCCAGCTTGAAGCTGGCATTGGTGGCCTTGATGAAATCCTGTTCGTCGATACCCAGGTTGCGCAGCAGCACGACAAAGGGCGGGATCGTGCTTTCACCGACGCCGATGGTCCCGATCTCATCCGATTCGACCAGTTCGATGGCCGTGCCCGTCCCCTTCAGCATGAAGGACAGCATGGCGGCGGTGATCCAGCCGGCCGTGCCCCCACCGGCAACGACGATCCTGTTCAACGGCTTCATGGCGTTCCCCTTGCCCTCTGTTCTTGTTTAAAGGTCGACCTTGGCATAGCGGTCGATGAATTCCTCATGCGTCGGGCAGTCGGCTACGGCGTCCGCAATGCCCTTGCGCATCCCGGCCAGGCCGCGCGACAGGCTGGGCAGGTCCATCCCGTCGAGCCCCGGATCATAACCGTCGGGCAGGCAATCGAACCCGGCGTAGATGGCGAGCCAGCTTGCCGGCTGGAACATCTCCCAGCGGTATCGGACCATGTGGCCGCGGCGTTTCCACATCTCCACCTTGCCGGCCAGCGTGTCGGGCAGCGCCACCGACCGGCAATCGCGCCAGAATGCCGTGTCGTCGCGCCGGTTCAGCCAGTAATGCAGGATGATGAAGTCGCGGACCCGCTCCATCTCCCGCCGGCTCCAGTCATTATATTCATCGACCAGGAATGGATCGATCTCCCGGGCCGGGAAAAGCTGCTTCAGCTTTTCGATACCGGTTTCGATCAGGGCGATGGAGGTGCTTTCCAGCGGTTCCAGGAAGCCCGAGGACAGGCCGATGGCAACACAATTGCCTTTCCATGCCTGCCGGCGCCGGCCGGGGGTGAAGGTGATGCGGCGGGGCGCCATCTTCAGGTCGGCACCGACGGCCGCCAGCAATTCGGCCTCCGCCGCCGCGTCGCTGATATGGCGGCTGGAATAGACATAGCCATGGCCCGTGCGGTGCTGCAAAGGGATGGTCCAGCGCCAGCCGGCCTTGTGCGCCGTGACGCGCGTGAAGGCCGGTGGCGGCGATGTCACATGGCCCTGTGCCGCCAGCGCCCGGTCGCACAGCAGCCAGTGGCTCCAATCCTCATACCCCGCCTTCAGCGCGCCTTCGATCAGCAGGCCGTGGAAGCCCGAGCAATCGACGAACAGGTCGCCGCGGACCGTGTCGCCATTGTCCAGCAGAAGACCGGTGATGTGGCCGCTGCCGGCGTCCGTTTCCACCTTTTCGATCCTGGCATCGATGCGGCGGACACCGGCCCGCTCCGCCGTCCGGCGCATCAGTTGCGCAAAAAGGCCGGCATCGAAATGCAACGCCCAATCGAACACCGACAGGGTGCTGGGCGGGTTGGGGGACGGGGTCGTGAAGCGCCCGGCCCGCGCCAGCGCCACGGCCAGCGAATAATCGCCCAGGTCCGTCGCCTCCCCCCCGGCGCGCAGGCGCAGCCAATATTGATGGAACGGAATGTTGCGCAGGTCCTGGCCGAAGACGCCGAACGGATGGATGAAGCTGGACCCGTCATGCAGCCAGCCGTCGAACCGGATACCCAGCTTCACGGTGCCATGCGTGGCCTTCAGCACATCCAGATCGCGCAGGCCCAGCGATTGATAGAAGCGGCGGATGGTGGGGATCGTCGCCTCCCCCACCCCGACGGTGCCGATGGCGGAACTTTCGATCAGGGTGATCTTCAGGCCGGAACCGCGGAAATGCTCGGCCAGGGAAGCGGCCGTCATCCAACCCGCCGTGCCGCCGCCGACAATGACCAGGTCGCGGATACGATTGTCGGGCTGCATGGCATTTTCCCTGGCAATGATCGGACAAGTGTAAAGAGGATCGCAGAATAGGAAAAGGCGCCGCCTTGACGTGGATCACGTCCCGACGGCGCCCCGGAATTACGCTAGCCGATGGTTACCACTTGAAGCGGACACCCAGCGTGTAGCGGCTTTCATACTCGTTCTGCCAGACGAACTGGGTTGGTCCCCCTGTGAACTGCACGAAGTAATCCTCGATCTCGCCGGTGACGTTGGAGCCGTTGGCATAGATCGTGATCTGCTCATTGATGTTGTAGCTCAGGTTCACGTCAACGAACTGGGTGCTGCTCTGATAGACCGGGAAGTCCTTGAACACATTCTCAAGGCGCTTGCTGCGGTAGTTATAGGCAACGCGGGCCTGGAAATGGTCGTCCTGGTACCAGCCGACCAGATTGAACTGGTGCTTGGAATTGTCGTTGAACGGCACCTTCTCGCCCGAGGTCAGCGTCTGCTCGCTGGGCGACAGGGTATAGTTGGTATCGACACCGAAGTTGGAGAAGAAGCTTTCATCGTCCAGGAAGTCCTTGAAGGACAGCTTGGCACCAACCTCGACACCTTCCACGCGGCCACCCTCACCCTGTTCCGGGCGGGTCACCGGCACGGTACGGCGGATCACGCCGTCCTGGTCGGGGAACCGGCCGTCAGTTGTGGTGCGGGTGACGACGTAGCTCTTGATGTTCATGCGGAACACGGCGAGGTTCAGCATGCTGGCCCGGCCGATATAATATTCGATGGCCGCGTCCCAATTATCCGAACGCCACGGATCCAGTTCAGGATTGCCGCTGGATTCCGCACTGGTGACTTCGCGGATCTTCGTGCCGTCGGGGCGCACCTCGCCATCCGCCGTATTGATCTTCAACGCCCCGCCATAGCGCAGCAGGTCCAGCGGCTGCATGGTCTTGCTGTAGCTGGCGCGCAGACGCAGGTCGTTCGTGACGTCGTAGGTCGCATTCACGGCCGGCAGATAATCGTAATAGGTGCGGTTGGAGACGACATCACCGGCATCGATATTGGTGTCGCCATAGTTCAGGGTGTCACCCGTGATGTTCTGGCGAACCAGCAGCTCGGTCCGGATGATCTTCAGGCCGGCATTGCCGGACAGGCGGCCCCATTCGAAGTTGGTGTCGATATAGCCGCTGTCTTCCGTCAGGCTGACATCATAGGACTGGCCCGGCAGGATGACGCGGTCGGCACCGCCGAACACCTTCTTGTGGAAGGCGACCGGATCGTCAAAGTCACGCGGATCGATCGCCCAGAAGCCGGGGATGCCCTTCGTGATCGAACCGAGATTATCGACCCAGATAACGTTGTTATAGGTGTCCAGGCGCGTCGGCGCGTTGACCGTATAGCCCTGAAACACCAGTTGTCCGGTCACCGGATCGGGCACGAACTCACCCGCCTGGCACTGGTTCTGGTTCATGACGACGTCGATGGCCTTCCACTGGGCCGAACAGCCCGACGTGTTCGGCTGGCCCTGGTCGTTGACGCCGACACCCTCATAGAAGTTCGAGAAATGGTGGAACTGGGCGATCGAGACCGACCGGTCGCTGCGGCGGATGCCGACATCGACCCTGTTCAGGAATCCACCCAGCGGCTCCTCGAAATCATATTGGGTATCGATGCGGTAGACGTTCAGGTCGGACGTCGCCTCGTTGTTACCTTCCGAGGAGAAGGCGCCGATGGCATAGCTGTCCTTGTTGGCCATATAGTCGGTCAGCGACTTGCCGGCACCCAGACCGCCCGAGATGGGCCGGTCGAAACCGGACCAGACCGGGTGCTTGCCCGAAATATCGTAATGAAGCTGCGGGTTCTGCCCATAGCCCAGCGGATTGGGATCGACATAACGCCCACCCAGGCTGCCAACGATGTCGTTGGTGTAGCGGCCGGGAAATTTCGATGCGATGGCGGCCGGATAGAAGGTACCGCGGGTACGGTCGGCGGCCGTCTGGAACAGGTTGAACCGCCCCGGCGCATACTGCCAGTTCGACAGATCGCCCTGCGCCTGTCCGTTCAGCGACAGACGGTCCGCATCGGCGCGCACGGCACGCGCCTGCACCTTGAGCGGGCCGCCATTGTCATAGTTCAGTTCGAGATTGTAGTTCTTCGATTCCGACTTGTTGACGCGGTTGACGGAGAAGGAGTTCACCCACCAGGCATTGATGTCGTACTCGTCCACCGCCAGCCAGTCACTGCCGGCAACCGGGGTCGAGGATGTGGGGGTTGCCCAGACACCGAAGGCATCGCCCGACCAGCGGTTGGAAATGTTGATGCCGGCCGCGCGGTTATATTCGTCCATCTTCGTGTAGAAGCCTTCGGCCACGAAGGTGAAGCCTTCGCCGAGATCGGCCTCGAACGCGGCGGAAACGGACAGGCGGTCGCGCTCCGTCTCCTTCTTGAAGCTTTCAAAGCCGTGCGGCGAGATGAACTGGTTCGGCGCGGTGCCACCCCAGTCATTGTTGCCCGAGAGGCCGCCCGTGCCGGGCCCCGGTGCCAGACCGGAATAATTGTTGCCCAGGTTGGCCTCGCTGCCGGCGGCGGAAACCAGCACACCGATACGGTCGCCGCGCCAGGCCAGCAGGCCGTTGGCCAGCCAATCCTTCTCCTTCGTGTCCTTGCCGGTCTGCCCCTCAACCGCGCCCGACGCAGAGAAGCCATAGGGCATGTCGGAGGGGCGGCGGGTACGCAGGTCGATGGTGCCGGAAACGCCCGACAGGGCGTTGCGGGTGTCCGTGGTCTTATAGACGACCACGGCGTTCATCAACTGTGCCGGCACGTCGGTCAGGTTGGGCTTCGCTTCGCCCTGGTTGCCGGCCGAAAGATACTGCTCACCATTCAGCATGGTGATGACCTGCGGCAGGCCGCGCACATTCACCGTGCTGCCTTCGCCCGCGTCACGGCGGATCTGGATACCGGGCACGCGCTGCAAGGCGTCGGCGATGGTGACGTCGGGCAGCTTGCCGATATCCTCCGACGAGATGGCATCGACGATGGCCGTCTGGTTGCGCTTCACATCGACCGACCGCTGCTGCGACGCGCGCACGCCGGTCACGATGATTTCGTCCAGCGTGTCCTGCGCAGCCGGCGCGGCCTGTGCCAGGGCGGTGGAAGTCATCGCCAGGGGCGACACCCCCGCGAGCAGAGCCACGGCCAGGCCGCGCCCAAGCATAGAATGCATCCCTGTCAAGAGATCCTCCCTTATAAGCAAAGTATTTCCGTGTGGTTTTTGGCGCCAGCATGCGCAGGGGCGTTCAGACAGAGGCGCCCCGGGGCCTTTGTCTGTTCGGATATTGCCGAATTTGGCTTTCAGAAGCCGATCGTTTCCCCACCCATCACCGGCGTGTTTTCCACACGCTCCCATCCTTGTGTTTCCGAATGTACGGACACCCGCCCTGATGTCAAGCACTATATGTCATCGTTGTCATATGGGGTGACAGCGCAGACATGGACTGTCCCAGGCGGTGAATGGCCTCCCCGTTCCCCGCGAGAAGAAAGCCGGTCCCGCAACTGCACCACGCAGGCGCAAAAACCAATATTTAACAATGTATTAACTGATCAGCAACATGACGCACCCGCGGCGGCGCCAAATTCTGTTGCCCAGATGTCACGCACAGCAAAGGAGATTGTCCGGCTGCGACAGACAGAAATCAGACAACGTTGTCCGTTTTGGCTGACAAGGAGGCCGAGACGATGATATCGTCCTTCTACAACCGTCCGCGACCCATGCCGGACGGACGATCGGGAGGTCGGGGCAGCAGAGCCCCGGGGATGCGCATGACGTCCCGACAGCAATTTTTCCAGGACGGGAAAAGAGCGCGATGCCCATCGATCCTGGCCGACGTCACGCCTTATGAATAAGAAAGAGACCCCAAGAATGCATGACAGAAAGATACGGGCCTTCATGTCCACCCTGATGCTGGCCACCGCGCTTGCGGCGGGTGCCGTCCATGCCGCGGAACCGGCGCCCCCGACCGTCGCCCTGTCGGACCGGCCCTGGATGGATGCCAGCCTGGCCCCAGAGGCCCGGGCAGAGCTGCTGTTGCGCCAGATGAGCGTGGCGGAGAAGAAGACACTGGTCTTCGGCTATTTCGGCTCCCCCTTCAAGGAACGGAACTATACCCCGCCCGCCGGCATCCGCATGGGTTCGGCAGGCTTTGTGCCGGGCATCGACCGGCTGGGCATCCCGCCGCAATGGCTGACGGACGCCGGGCTGGGCGTGGCGACACAGCGCGATTCGACCGAACCGATGCGCGAGCGCACATCCCTGCCCGCCGGCATCGCCACGGCGGCCACCTGGAACCCGGCGCTGGCCAGGCAGGGCGGCGTGATGATCGGCCGGGAGGCAAGGCTTTCGGGCTTCAACGTCATGCTGGCCGGCAGCCTCAATCTGGTGCGCGAGCCGCGCAACGGCCGCAATTTCGAATATGGTGGAGAGGACCCGCTTCTGGCCGGCGTCATCGTGGGGGCCCAGATCGCGGGCATCCAGTCCAACAACATCATCTCCACCATCAAGCATTTCGCCCTGAACGCGCAGGAGACGGGGCGTTTCGTGCTGTCCGCCAACATTGACGAGGCGGCATCGCGCATGTCGGATCTGCTGGCGTTCGAAATCGCCATGGACCGCAGCGATCCCGGCTCCGTCATGTGCGCCTACAACCGCTATGAAGGGCATTACGCCTGCGAGAGCGACTTTCTGCTGAACCAGGTGCTGAAGCGGGACTGGGGCTACAAGGGCTATGTCATGTCCGACTGGGGTGCCGTCCACTCCACGGCCAAGGCGGCCAATGCCGGGCTGGACCAGGAATCGGGCTATGTGTTCGACAAGGAACCCTATTTCGGCCCCGAACTGCTGGGTGCGGCGCTGGCCGACGGATCGGTGCCCATGGAACGGCTGGATGATATGAACCGGCGCATCCTGCATGCGCTGTTTGCCAACGGCGTGTTCGACCATCCGGTCAATGTGGAGGATCACCGGATCGATTATGCGGCGCATGCCGCCATCACCCGCGCCGATGCCGAGGAAGGCATCGTGCTGTTGCGCAACAAGGATGGCCTGCTGCCCCTGGATGCCGGGGCGCGGCGCATCGCCATCATCGGCGGCCATGCCGACAAGGGCGTGATGGCGGGCGGCGGCTCGTCCACGGTATTCGGGCCGGGCGGCAATCCCGTGCCGGGGCTGGGACCGCAGCATTTCCCCGGCCCGGTCGTCTTCCATGCCAATCCACCCCTGGACGCCATCCGGGCCCGCAACGGATCGGCCGCCGTGCGTTTCGATCCGGGCAGCGACCCCGCGGCCGCGGCCGCCCTGGCCGCCGACAGTGATATCGCCATCATCTTCGCCAACCAATGGACGGGGGAGGCCATGGATTTCCCCCTGACCCTGCCCGACGGGCAGGATGCGGTGATCGAAGCCGTGGCGAAAGCCAACCCGCGCACGATCGTCGTCCTGCAGACGGGCGGCCCCGTCTTCATGCCCTGGCTGGACCGGGTCGGCGCCGTCATGGAAGCCTGGTATCCCGGCACCGCGGGCGGAGAGGCCATCGCGCGCGTCCTGTTCGGGGAGGTGGATGCCAGCGGCCGCCTGCCTGTCACCTTCCCGAAAAGCCTGGACCAGTTGCCCCGGCCCAAACTGGACGGTGAGGACCTGCCCCAGGACACGCCATTCGACGTGGATTATCATGAGGGGGCAGCGATCGGTTACAAATGGTTCGACAAGAAGGGCCTGACGCCGCTGTTCCCCTTCGGCCATGGCCTGTCCTACACCAGCTTCGCCTATAAGGATCTGACAGCAGTGCAGGGCGATGACGGCACGCTGACCCTGTCGGGAACGGTCACCAACACGGGCCAGCGTGCAGGCAAGGCCGTGCCCCAGCTGTATGTCGGCCCCCGCGATGGCGGCTGGGAGGCACCGAAACGGCTGGCCGGCTGGCAGAAGCTTGACCTGGCACCGGGCGCTTCGGCCCGATTCTCCGTGCCGGTCGACCCGCGCCTGCTCGCCATGTATGACACGGCCGGGCGGCAATGGGTCGTGACACCGGGCCGCTACCGCGTCTGGCTGGGCGCCTCCGCCACCGACCTGCCCCTGACGGCGGACGTGGTGCTGAAGGGCGCCAGCCTGCCGGCCAGCAAGGCACAATAGGCAGGAGGGCGCGCGGGACGGGTGACGGTGGCGCCATTACCTCACAGGTAATCGCAAGCGCCGGCCCGGCACGGCCATGATGGGCCCATCGCAACCGATGACGATGGAGAAACATCATGGGTATCAACGCCTTCACCCGCCAGTTGCTGCTGCTCGACGCCGGTGCCTGCCTGGGCTCCGGCCTGTTGCTGGTGGCGGGTGCCGGCCTGCTGGAACCCTGGCTGGGCCTGCCGCGCTGGCTGCTGCTGGAAGCGGGGATCGTTCTGTTCCCCGCCGCCCTGCTGGCCGCCTATGCCGGCCGCCGCACCGGGGTTGGCACGGGGCCGGCCCGTGCCATGGTCGTGCTGAACCTCGCCTGGGTCGCCGGAAGCATCGCCCTGCTGGGCCTGGGCTGGACGACGCCGCTGGGAACCGGCTTCATCCTGATCCAGGCCGTAGGCGTTGCCGGGCTGGTGGCCGGCCAGATTCTGGGGCTGCGCCGGTCGGCAGCCGGGCTACGGCCCGCCCCCGCGGCATAGACGGCGGAAGCAAGGGCGGGATCAGGCGTAATGGGCCGCCAGATCGTCAAACAGACGGGCATAGAAGGCGTCGGTATCCTTTACCCGGACCGCCACCTCCACCCCACCGGCGCCGTCCGGCAGCATCAGGCCGGCGCCGAGGCCCGTTCCCTCCTGCACCACATGTGCCTGGGCCCGCACCGTTTCGAACATTTCCGGATAGAACAGGCACGCCACGGCCGTGGGATCATGCAGAAAGGCGCCATCGGTGTGGAATTTCGGCTTGTCCAGGTGGTAGGGGGCGTTCAGCATCAACGCGACCTCCTGCCCGAACAGCGGCAGGGCGCGGGCCCTGGCCAGCCGGGCCGGGTCGCTGACAAGCTGGTGCGTCACATCGGCGGGGGCAAGCAGGACAGGCACCCCGCCGTTCAGCACCGATTGCGCCGCCGCGGCATCCATCCAGAAATTGAACTCGGCCCAGGGGGTGACATTGCCCCGCCGCACGAAATTGGGGGGTAGTGGCGCGAAGGACCCGCCCATGGCCACGATCCGGTCGATGCGGGCATAGGCATCGGGCGCTTCCCGCCGCAGCAGGGCCAGGTTGGTCAAGGGCCCCGTGGCCACCAGGATGACGCTGCGCACCGGATGGGCCCGCAGGGTCTGCGCCATCCAGCCGACCGCATCATGGGATGCCAGCCGCCGCAGGGAAGGCGGCAGGCGCAATTCCCCCAGCCCCGTCTCCGAAAAGGCGCCGTCGCCCGCCGGCGGATCGTCCCGGTCCAGCGGCGCCCGCGCCCCGGCATGGACCGGGATATCCGGCCCGCCAATATAATCCAGGAAGGCCAGGGCGTTTGCAGCCGTCCGGTCCAGGGTCACATTGCCGTTCACGGCCGTGATGCCCAGCACACGCGCCCGCTTCGGCAGGGCCAGCACCCACATCCAGGCCAACAGGTCGTCGGTGCCCGGATCACCATCCAGGATCAGGGAGAGGGGGCTGCCCATGGCCATCTTCTTCGGTTAAGTACCGACCGCCAGCATAGGCCGGCGGGCATGCAAGATAAAGCGGTCAGGCGATCCGCCCGCTATCCGGCGGGCTGCTGCTTGCGCCGCGCCTGCCGGGCGGCATCCAGCCGATCCTGGGCCTGGTGGACCAGCGCGGCCGGGTCGGCCATGGCGGCGTCGAAGATGGCCAGGCCCGCCGACAGGGTGACCTGGCCATGCGGGCTGCGCTGATGGGGCAGGGCCAGCGCCTGCACGGCATCCAGCACCCGGCGCAGCCGTTCCTCCGGATGGCCGGCATCGTTATCGGTCAGGATGATGGCGGCCTGCGCCCCACCCAACCGGTAGACGCGATCCCCCTGCCCCACATGCCGGGCAATGACCCGGAACAGGGTCCGCAGGACCTGATCGCCGGCGGCCGTGCCATAGGCATCGTTATAGGCCTGGAAATGATCGATATCGGCCAGGACCAGGGCGAAGCCTGAACGGGCCTGCCGCCGGCCCAGATCGAAGATGGATTGCAGATCGGACTCGAAGGCACGGCGGTTGTGGATGCCGGTCAGGGGATCGTGCAGGCTCCATTCCTGCAATTGCCGGTGGGCCGCCTCCAGCGCCTCGGTCCGCAGGGTGACCAGCCCCTCCAGCCGGGCGTTGGCATCGCGCACATGCCCGGCCATGGACCGGAAGGATCGGGCCAGCAGCCCGATCTCGTCCCGCGCCTCCAGGGGCAAGGCCTGGGTCCCGTCCGCAACCGCGGCATAATCGCCGGCCGCCACCCGCTCCGATGCGGCCTTCAACTGCAAAATGGGGGCGGCCACCTGCCGCCGCAGCAGGACGAAGACCAGCCCCAGCATAGCCAGGAAATAGGCCGTGCCCATCAGCATGATGGCGCTGGCCGCCTGATGCGCCGTGTCCGCCACCAGCGCCATGGGATAGCGGGCGATGAACCACCAGTCGGGCCCGTCCAGCCGCGTGACCGCCAGATAGGCCTCGTCGTCTTTGTCCACCACGATCCAGACATTGTCGTCGGACGACAGATCGGTCACCCGGCCGGCAATGCTGTCGCGGATCAGGGCATGCGTGCGCAGCAAGCCGGGATCGCCCAGCTTTTCCAGGTTGATGGTGGCCAGTTCCTGCCTCAGCCGGTCCATCCACAGCGGATGGGCCACCAGATGACCGTCGGCCGCCAGCACGAAATTGTAGGAGCCGGGAAGATGATCGGTGATCAGCCGGTCCATCAGATCCTGCACCAGCACATCGTGACCGGCATTGATCAGATGCCGCCCGGCATGGTCGACGGGAAGCTGGTAGGTGACCATCCAGGCCTTGGCCGTATGGTCGTGATAGAGCGGGGTCCAGACGGGCCGGCGCGCGGGATTGGCTTCCTGCAAGGTGGAATTCACGACGGAAAAGGCCGTCATGTCCAGATCGGCCCGCACCTCCAGCCCCCAGGCAAAAGCCGGCCAGTACATGACCATGGCATTTTCCGGCATGCTGACGGTTGTATTGATGAAACGGTTGCTCCAGGCCGGGCCGTATTCACCCAGCAACCGGTATGTCAGCACCATCCGCCGTTGCAGTTCCGGCGATACCGCCCGCAGCTTGTTGCCGATGAAACCCGACATGCCCTGGCGGTAAAGGCCGTCATCATCGATCACCCCATCGAAGAACGGCCGGCGCGTGCGGACCGCGCCATCGGCATCCTTGTAAAAATAATGATCGAACGCCGCCGCCGCCTTTTCCGCAGGCAGGATGGCCGGATCGGTGTAAAGCGACAGGAACCGGTCGCGGAAGGTTTCCATGTTGGCCGCCGCCAACTGGAAGATGGCGCTTTCCGTGCGCCCGCGTTCCAGAAGATGGGCCTTCAGCGTGCCCAGCGCCTCCCGCTCGGTCCGGTCGTAGATCGTGGAATAGCCGATGGCCGTCAGTACCAGAACGACCAGCATCGACCATAAGGCGAGGTGAAGCACAAAACGACGAAGCAGCGAACCGGAAAGGGCCGTCTCTGTTCCGGCCACCGGATCAATTCCCGAACGCTGCTGCACATCGACCTTCCCGGTGTATTCGCGTCGGAAAAGGTTATCGGAGTATGTATTCCAGGGTCAACCCGGACGCACGGGTTGTATCTTCCGGATACTGGGGGGTCAATGGATGGCGGAGCCGCCGGGGGCCGCGGCCTGTCCGTCCGTCAACAATCCCTTTTCGCGGTAGAAGCGCTCAGCCCCTGGATGCAGCGGTACGGCCAGTCCCGACAGGGCCGTGGCCAGTTGCACCGACCGGCCGCGCGGGTGGCCATTATCCAGCATGGACCGTGTCTGCTCATTCCACAGGGAAGCGGTGATGGCATGAACCAGATCCGGTTTCAGGTCACCGCGGACCAGCCATTGCGCACCCACCCCCAGGCTCTGCGTGGCCGGCACACCGTCATACACATCCGCCTCGATCCGGCTTTCGGTGAAGTGCGGCAGACGCTTGACCAATTGAGCCGCCCGCTTGTCGTCGAAGGGCAGCAAGGCGATGGGGACACGCCGGGCCAGATCGGCGACCGAGGGCAAGGGATAGCCCCCGACGATGATGAAGGCGTCCATGTCACCCGCCTCCAGCCGGTCGCCACCGGCCGCCGGGCTGAGATAGAAAGGCTTCACCGTGCGCTCGGACAGGCCATAGCTGGCCAGCAGCGCGCGCGCCGTCACCAGCGTGCCGGACCCCTGTTCGCCCAGCACGACGCGCTTGCCGCGCAGGTCGGCGGGCGTCTTGATGCCGCTGTCGGCCCGCACGACCAGATGGATCGTTTCGGTGTAAAGATTGGCGATGGCCCGCAGATCGGCATAGGGCGCCTTGTCGAACGGACCCTGCCCCTCCAGCGCAGCATGCGCGATGTCGGCCTGCACCAGCGCCGATTCCAGCCGGCGGGATCGCATCAGACTGATATTCTCCACCGCACCCGACGTGGCCTGGGCCACGACGATCAGGCCGGGCACGCCACAGGAACCACCCCGCTCGCACGGGCGGGACCCCGGTGGATTGCTGACGGCATTGGCCAGCAGGCCGCCGATCAGGAAATAGGTGCCACCCGTCGTGCCGGTGCCGATCTGGAAGAAGCGGACCTGCTCGGCCCCCGTATTGGCGATGGACGTGCCCGACAGGGCACCGGCGGCCAACAGGCCCAGCCCGGCACGCAGCAAGCCCCGTCGGTGCAGAACGCCGGTATCGGCGTCACCGGAGGCATCAACGGGCGGGAGGGGTTCGCATCGGGGTCCGGCGGGGGACGGCATGACGGGCACGTCCATCTTGTTGTTGCAGGATGAGAATACCATCGTGCGCCCCGCCGCAGGGGGAAGCAACCGGAACGGGGGCGAAATGGTATAGAATTGGCCGAAAGTCGGGGGCTGTGGCGGATATCCAACGGTTTTGCCACAGACCGGTCACAGAATGGCCTTTCAAAGGACATTCAGCAGCATCAGCAGTCCCACCAGCCCGATCACCACCCCCAATATGCGCGACGCCTTGCCCGCCCCCAGCGGATAGAGCGTCGCCGACAGGCCGACGCCGGCCGTTACCAGTAGAAGGCATCCCGTCAGCATGCCGGGCCAGAACAGCAGATGCCGCGTGACGGGCCCGCCCCATTGCGACAGGCTGATGCCATGCAGGGCACCGACAATGGCAGCCCCGGCCAGACCCGCCAGCCGGGGCAGCGTGACACCGGCGACCAGCAGCCCGCCCAGGACCAGCAGCGACGCTTCCAGCGCCAGCGCCGCATAGGGCACCACCACGCCGGCCCGCGTCAGCAGCGCGAAGCCCAGCCCCGCCAGCAGGGCAGCCACCGTCCCCCCGCCCGGCGTTCCGCGGCCCTGCATGTCGAGCCAGAGTCCCAGCCCCAGCAACCCCAGCAGATGCACATAGGTCAGCAGCGGGCCCGCCAGCCCGGAGGAAAAGCCCTGCGGCACGGAGGCGGCATGCGCCGGCATTGCCACAAGCAGGCAGAGGCAGGCGGGGGACAGGACATGGCGGGCTTGCATCAGAACAGGTCCGTTCAAACGGGCGGAACGGTCCTTGATGACCGGCCGGACCGGCCGGGTCAAGCCTGCGGGCTCAAAGCCGGACCGGCCGGACAGTGTGGCGGTGCAGGCGCGAACGGTCCTGCAGCACCCGGACGCCCGCTGCCACGGCCGGGACGGAGGGCCGATAGTCCAGCGCCAGCAGGATGCGCGACACGGCCCCGTCGGGTCCGGCGAGCGGCAGGCCGAGCCAGGCGGCCTGCACCGTGCGCCCCGCATCCGGGCCGGCCGCGAACTCCTCATATACCGGTGCGCGGCCATGGGCCACGGCCAGCAGGAACCGGTGCGCCGTGTCATAGAGCGCGGGGGGATAGACCTCGTCCAGGAAACGGCCCGTGATGTCACGCCCCGTGGCGATGGCCGCCGCGGAACCCATGAAAAGGCCGAACAGCCGCCCGTGCCCGTCCGCGGGCCCCGCCACAAGCGCCAGATTGGGCAGCAGCGTGCGATCGATGGCGGCAAGGTCCAGCGCCCCGACAAGGGGCAAGGCCGCCCCGCCCGCCGCGCGCCGCCACAGCGCCAGGGCCGCGCGCAGGGGCGGCTGTGTCAGGTCGGCGGCATCGATGGGATCGGCGGATGAAAACATGGGGCCAGGGCTGTCACAGGGGCAAACGGCCCCTGGTTACCCCCGCCGCGTTGCAGGGATATGACGGACGCATGGCGTTATCGCACGCGGGCTGCGCGCATTTTCCGCGCCCATGCCCCCTACCCGCCCGCGCCTTAGCGCGCTATGAAGAACCCGATGGACGGGTGACGGAAGCCGGAGATCGTTGAAATGAAGCTTTATGGTGCGTTGCTGAGCCCCTATGTCGCCCGCGTGCTGCTGGCCGTCCGGTTCAAGGGACTGGACATCCCGCTGGTGCCGGCCCCCGGCGTGGGGCTGAAATCGCCCGAATATCTCGCCATCAATCCCTATGGCAAGATGCCGGCCCTGGAAACCGACGGCACCGCGATCATCGAGTCCGAGGTGATCTGCGAGTTCCTGGACGAGCGCTTCCCCGAGAGGAAGATCCTGCCCGGCGACGATCTGGCCCGCGCGCGGGCCCGCATCATCAGCCGTGCGGCCGATCTTTACATCCTGCCCGCCCTGCTGGGCCTGCTGGGCCAGATGAACCCCGTGTCCCGCGACGCCAGGCTGGTGGCCGAGAAGATGGCGGAACTGAAGCGCGGACGTGACGGGCTGGAAACCTTCATCGACGGTCCCTGGTGCATGGGCACCGGTTTCACCCTGGCCGACTGCGCCATGGTGCCGGCCTGTTTCTTCCTGGAGAAATTCCTGCCGGCCTTCGGTGGGCTGGACGTTTTCGCCGACCATCCGCGCATGGGGGCTGTGTGGCGCCATGCCCAGAACGATCCCATGGTGGCCGACCTGCTGAAGCAGATGAACGGCGCCTTGGATGATTTCATGCGCCGCCGCGCCGCCAACGGCTGATCCCTTCGAAAGAGCCCGCCCGGGAGGTTCGCCGGGGCGGGTGCTGGCACCATTCCGGCCCTGTAAAGCGGCACCAGGCCACCGTTGACCGGCGGTCCTGTTGGGCGCATTTTGCCCGCCTTGTTCCCGCGTTCTGCGGGGACCAGCGATCCAAAGCAACAATCACAGAACAATTCGGAACAAGGACGGGAATTGACCATGGTGAAGCCGGTTAAGCTGGCGGCGGCGACCGCCGCGACCCTTGCCCTGCTGGTGGGCGCGGCCCAGGCGGACGAGGGCATGTGGACCTTCGACAATGTGCCGGCGGCAGCCATCGGCAAGTCGACCGGCTTCACGCCGGACGCCCAGTGGTTGAAGAAGGCCCAGCTTTCCTATGTCCGCCTGGCCGGCGGCTGCTCGGGCAGCTTCGTTTCCGGCGAAGGGCTGGTGATGACCAACCACCATTGCATTTCCGATTGCATCGCCGAACTCTCGTCCGCCCAGAAGGACTATCAGGCCGACGGCTTCCTGGCCCGCAACCGGGCGGAGGAGAAGCAGTGCGCCGGGATCGAGATCAACCAACTGGTCGATATCACCGACGTCACGGGTAAGGTGGAAGCCGCGACCACCGGCAAGACGGGCCAGGATTTCGCCAATGCCCGCCGCACCGTTCTGGCCGATCTGGAAAAGGATTGCGCCGGCGGTGACGACAAGCTGCGCTGCGACGCCGTGACCCTCTACCAGGGGGGCCGCTACAGCCTTTACAAGTACAAGCGCTATCAGGATGTGCGCCTGGCCTTCGCGCCGGAAGCCGCCGCCGCCGCGTTCGGCGGCGATCCTGACAATTTCAACTTCCCGCGCTATTGCCTGGATATGTCGCTGTTGCGCGTCTACGAGGACGGCAAGCCCATCGCCAGCCCCAACCATTTCAAATGGTCCCGCGAAGGCAGCAAGGAGGGCGAGGCCAGTTTCGTCATCGGCAACCCCGGTTCCACCAGCCGCCTGCGCACCATCGCCGAGCTGGAATTCATCCGCGACAATGTCGCCCCGTCCTTCCTGTTCTGGGCGCAGGAGCGCCGTGGCCGCCTGATCGAGTTTGGGCGCGAGAATGATGACCGCCGCCGCGAGGCGCTGGACGACCTTTCCGGCACTGAAAATGGCGTGAAGGTGTGGCGCGGCCGGCAGATTGCCCTGGCCGACAAGGATTTCTTCGGCGCCAAGGTCCGGGCGGAGCAGGAACTGCGCGCCAAGATCGCCGCCGATCCGAAGCTTGCCGCCGAAGTCGGTGATGCCTTCACACAGATCGAGCAGGCCCAGGCCCGCTATGCCCAGCTTTACCCGCGTTTCATCATGCTGGAACGGTCCCGCGCCTTTGATAGCGAGCTGGCCGCCTTCGCCCGCCTGCTGTTGCGCGCCGGGGACGAGCGGGGGCTGCCCAATCCCGAGCGCCTGCGCGAATATGGCGACAGTCGCCTGCCGGCCCTGAAGCAGCGCCTGTCCAACCCGGCCCCGGTGCATGCGGAGCTGGAAATCGCCCTGCTGTCCTTCTCGCTGACCAAGCTGCGCGAGCAGTTCAGTCCCGACGACCCCATCGTGAAGGCCGTGCTGGGCAAGCGTTCACCCGACCAGGTGGCCGAAGCCGCCGTGAAGGGCAGCAAGCTCGGCGACCCCGCCGAGCGCCTGCGGCTGTTCGAGGGCGGCAAGGCGGCCATCGACGCTTCCGACGACCCCATGATCGCGCTGATGAAGCTGGTGGACCAGGCCGCCCGGCAGGCCCGCAAGTCGGTGGAGGAGGAGGTCGACGCCGTGGTGGAGCAGGCACAGGCCCGCATTGCGAAGGCGCGCTTCGCCCTTTACGGCGACAGCATCTATCCCGACGCCACCTTCTCGCTGCGCCTGTCCTACGGCAAGATGCAGGGCTGGACGGAGCCGGACGGCCAGGAGGTGGCACCCTATACCACCATCGCCGGGCTTTATGAGCGCGACACGGGTGCCGCCCCCTTCGCCATTCCGCCGAGCTGGGAGGCCGCCCGCGGCAAGGTACAGATGAGCACGCCCTATAACGCGGTGTCGACCAACGACATCATCGGCGGCAATTCCGGGTCCGCCGCCATCAACGCCAAGGGCGAGGTGATCGGCCTGATCTTCGACGGCAATATTCACAGCCTGTCGGGTGACTACGGCTATGATCCGCGCCGCAACCGGTCCGTGATGGTCGATGTGCGCGGCATGGCCGAGGCACTGCGCACGGTCTATGACGCCAGGCACCTGACCCGCGAGCTGGGCGTGCAATAAGCCCCCAGCGGCCCCGCCGCCGACACCGGACCATGACCTGATATCAAGCCGCCGGGTGACCCCCGGCGGCTTTTTCCGTTGGGCCGGCGGGATTGCGCCTTCCTTATTTATGAAATTTGATTTATTAAATATGACATCGCTGTCTGCATTGGCTTCAATCCCATGCGGACCCGCAAAACGGCGCCCGAAGTCGCCGATAAGGGAAGGAAAAGTCCATGAAGAAGGCAGTTGGGGTCCGCGCCCTTCGGGCATCGCTTATGACAGCGCTGGCAATTGCAATGTCCGCTCCGCTGGCGCTCGGCCAGGCCCATCAGGGGCTGGGGGGAGCGGGCGGGCTGGGACCCGGCGGGTTCGGCCCCTATGATGTTGAATTCCCGGCCGGCGGCGACGGGCTGGCCAAGCCGGTGCGTGACGATCGTGCGCCGGCCCCGGCACCCGTGGCGGCCGGCACCCCCTTCACCCTCTATGGCTGGGTACAGGCGGACGAGGTGGGACGCGGCCGGTCGCTGCTGGGCGGCTTCGCCACCGCCGACGGCACCGCCCCGGCCTATTTCCTGATGCTGGAGAATGGTCGCCCGGCCCTGCTGGCCGGCGACAGGGTGATCAGCGGCGGAAGGGCCCTGTCCCCCGGCCAGTGGGTCTTCCTGGCCGCCAGCTTTGACGGCACGCGCGCCCGCCTGCATGTCGACGGGCGGGAGGTGGGGTCGGGCGCGGCCGCAACACCGGACGCGCTGGCGCAATTCATGCTGGCGCCGCGCCGCAGCCTGACGGCCGCCTTCGTCGCAGGCGATGCCGTGCCGTTCGCGGGGCGGCTGGCCGGCTTTTCCGCCGTGCCGCGTGCCCTGGCACCGGCGGACCTGCGGGCGTTTGCCGATATCCGGCCCGTCCGCGACCTGACCAATTTCGAAAGCGGCGCACCGACCTGGCCCGTACAGGTACGGCAGATGTACGGGCAGATCGCTCCGCAGGACCCCTGGACGCGGCCCAGGTCCCGGACCCCCTTCTCCGCCCCCGTCGCCAAGCCGCTGGTCGCAACACCGGCACTGGCGCCGAAAGCCCCCGGCGAATGGGTACTGGGCGCCTGGAAGCTGGTGGAAGCACCGAAGATCACGGCCCATGGTGCGGCCGTGTCGCAACCGGGCTTCGATGCGGCATCCTGGCATGCGGCAACGGTGCCCGGCACCGTCCTGACGACGCTGGTGGATCGCGGCGTCTATCCCGATCCCGATTACGGCCTGAACAATCTGGCCATCCCGGAAAGCCTGAACAAGCAGGATTACTGGTATCGCACGGAATTTACGGTCCCGTCCGACCAGGCCGGAAAGCACCTGCAACTGTCGCTGAACGGCGTGAATTACCAGGCGGAGGTCTGGCTGAACGGCCACCGTCTGGGCGAGATGAAGGGTGCCTTCATCCGCGGCCGATTCGACGTGACGGGTCTGGCCCGGCCAGGCCAGCCCAACGCGCTGGCCATCCGCATCAGCCCCCCGCCCCATCCCGGCCTGCCGCATGAGGAAAGCCTGACATCCGGCGTGGGGGAGAATGGCGGCATGATGGCGCTGGACGGCCCGACCTTCGTCGCCGCGGAAGGCTGGGACTGGATACCGTCGGTGCGCGACCGCAACACAGGTCTGTGGCGCGACGTCACGCTGACCGCCACGGGCGACCTGCGCCTGGGGGACACCAGGATCGTCACCGCCCTGCCCCGCCCCGATAATTCGGTGGCGGATATCAGCGTCACCGTGCCGGTGGAAAACCTGACGGACCGGACGGTGAGCGCCAGCATCACGGCCAGTTTCAACGGCATCACCGTGACGAAGCAGGCCGCCATCGCGCCGGGTGGCGGCACGATCGCCCTGACGCCTGCGGAGTTTCCCCAACTCGCCATCCGCAACCCGGCGCTCTGGTGGCCCAACGGCTATGGCGAGCCGGCACTGCACCGGATGCAGGTGGCCGTGACGGCGGATGGCCGGCCGTCCGACAGAAGGGAAATCCGCTTCGGCATCCGGCAGGTGACCTATGAATTGTCGCTGATGGACAAGCAGGGACGGCTGCGCCGGGTGGAAGTGGACCTGACGGAAGCCAAGGCGCGCGGGGAGCGCATCATCGATGTGGCCCACGAGGCACTGCGCCGTGTGCCGGACGGCTGGGCCGCCTCCCTTTATCCGGGCGCGGAGAATTCCCCCGCCGTGACCCCGGCGGACGCGGCGGAACTGTCACCACACATGGTGATCAAGGTGAACGGCGTGCGCATCGCGGCCCGGGGCGGCAACTGGGGCATGGATGACTGGCGCAAGCGCGTGGAGAAGGACCGGCTGGAACCCTATTTCCGCCTGCACCGCGACGCACATGTCAACATCATCCGCAACTGGGTGGGCCAGAATACGCAGGAGGAGTTCTTTGAACTGGCCGACGAATACGGCCTGATGGTGATGAACGATTTCTGGGCCAGCACGCAGGACTATCAGCTTGAGCCGCAGGATGTTCCCCTGTTCATGGCCAACGCCGCCGACACGGTGAAACGCTATCGCAACCATCCGTCCATCGTGCTGTGGTTCGGCCGGAACGAGGGGGTGCCCCAGCCCATCCTGAACGAGGCGCTGGCCGACATGATCTTCGATCTGGACGGCACGCGGCATTTCACGGGTTCGTCCAACCGCGTCAACCTGGCCGGCAGCGGCCCCTATAATTACCGCGAGCCCGACAGCTATTTCACCGAGCATGCGCGGGGCTTCTCCGTGGAACTGGGCCTGCCCTCCTTCCCCACACTGGAGGCGTTCAAGGCCGCCGTGCCGGAAAGCGAGCATTGGCCCATTTCCGACACCTGGGCCTATCATGATTGGCATCAGGGCGGGAACGGCGACGTCGCCACCTTCATGCAGGCGCTGGCCACGAAATTCGGCCCCGCCACCAGCCTGGAGGATTTCGAGCGCAAGGCGCAGATGCTGAATTACGAAGGCTACCGCGCCATCTTCGAAGGCTTCAATGCGGGGCTGTGGACACGGCATTCCGGCCGCATGCTCTGGATGACGCAGCCGGCCCGGCCCAGCACCATGTGGCAGATCCTGAGCCACGACTATGACACGCACGGCGCCTTCTACGGCTTCAAGAAGGCATCGGAGCCCGTGCATGCACAGTTGGACCTGCCGGACCATCGCATCACGCTGGTCAACAACACGCAAGTCCCCCGCACGGGCCTGACCCTGGAAACCCGTGTCCAGCCCGTGGGGGCCACCGCCTGGCCCGTGCGCAGCACCGAAGGCATCGACATTCCGGCCGGCGGCGTGGTGCATCCGTTCACGCTGGACCTGGGGGAAGGGTTGGCCCGTGACAGACTGCTTCTGGTCGCGCTGGAACTGAAGGACGGGGCCGGCACCGTGCTGTCGCGCAACGATTACTGGGTCGCCGCCGACGCCCCGGCCCACCAGCGGCTGAACGAATTGCCGCCCATGGCCGTCAGCCTTTCGGCCCAGGGCCGGGTGGACGGCAAGGGTGAAGTGGTGCTGGACGTGACCCTGTCGAACCCCGGCGGCAGCCCGGCCCTGATGGCGAAGCTGACGCCGCGAAAGGCGGATGGCAGCCGCATCCTGCCCGTCTATGTCAGCGACAATTACCTGACCCTGCTGCCGGGCGAGACGCGGCAGGTCCAGGTGACCTATCCGGCCGCGGCCGGCGGGACGGGGGCACCATCACTGGGCCTGCGCGGCTGGAACATCCAGCCCACCAGCGTCACGGTCACCATTCAGCCCTGACGGAAGCGCCAGCCCTGACGGGAACGGCGGTCGAAGGGTGTTCCCCACGACCGCCGTTCCCAGCCTATTCCCTGGTCCGTTCCACCGGGCTGAAACCCACGGGGCTTTCCGCCGCCAGCCAGGCGAAGCTGGCGAAGGCCGCGACGGACTGGTCCAGCTTGCGCGGGTCAACCTTGTCCAGCGTGTCATCGGCCGTGTGGTGATAATCGAAATAGTCAGTGCCATCCAGGCCCAGACCGGCGGTGGCCATGCCGAAGGCCGTGGCCAGCGGTCCGATATCGGGGCCCCCGCTGCTGGGGCCACGTCCCGGCACGATGCCCAGCGGGGACAGGGCCCGGCCGATGGCATCGATGACAGGCCTGGCTTCCGGCCGCACATCGGCGTTGAAGGTGATCACGGGACCGGCACCGAAATCCGCCTCCGTCCCGATCTGGTGCCGCTCCTTGCTGCCCGAAGGGCCGCCCGCACGGGCCGCGGCATAGGCACGGGCGCCGACCAGTCCCAGTTCCTCCGCCCCGAACAGGATGAAGCGGATGGTGCGGCGCGGGGGCTGCGGCAGGGATTTCAGGATGCGGGCCGCCGCCAGGACGATGCCCACACCCGCCCCGTCATCCAGCGCGCCTGTCCCCAGGTCCCAACTGTCCAGATGCGCGGCGATGACGACGATCTCCTCCGGCAGTTCACGACCCCTGATCTCACCCATGACATTGGCATCCGACAGCGGACCCATGGCCTGGCTGGCCAGCGTCAGCCGCACCGTCACCGGCCCGCCCAGCGCCAGCAGCCGGTTCAACTGGTCGGCATCCGGGTTGGACAGGGCGGCGGCCGGAATGGCCGCGACATCGGGAGAATAGCGGGTGGTACCGGTGTGCGGGAACCGGTGGCTGTCCGTGCCGATCGAACGGATCAGCAGCGCCAGCGCCCCCTTGCGCGCCGCCTCCGACGGACCGCGGCCGCGGGCAACGACCGCCTGCCCATAGCCGCCGCCATCCTGCAAGCGCGCCATCTTCTTGTCCACGAATGCGATCTTGCCTTCCAGGCTACCATCGGGCGCCGACAGCAGATCGTCCAGCGTGTCGAACCGTGCGATGGCGCCGGTCACCCCGTCCGCCGGCGTCGCAACGCTGTAGCCCAGCGCCGTGACATGCAGGTGCTGTGGCGCCGGTGACAGGATGGCAGCCGATTCCAGGCCCCGCTCCCAGCCTTCCACCGTGAAGGGCTCAACCCTGACATTGGCAAGGCCCAGTTCCTTGAACCGCGCCATGGCCCAGTCATGGCCGGCCCTTGCCGCCGGAGTTCCGGCCATGCGGGGGCCGACACGCACGGTCAGCGATTCCACGAAATCGAAGGCGCCCGACCCGGCCAGGGCCCTTTCCTGTATCTCACGCGCCACCGCCAGCGTCGCCGGGGCATAGGGACCGGCATCGGCGGCCCGCACCACCGGGGTCCAGGCCAGCATCAGGCCGGCGAGCATCAGGGAACCGAAACGTTTCAACGCACTGCTCCTCCTAAAAGGACGGCCGGGATGCGCCCGGCACCCCGATTTGGAAGCAAGCCTACCCCATGCGGGGGAGGGGATCGAAATCTTTTGCGGGATTGCGCCCCTCCGGCCTCGCCACCATTGATGGCGGGAGCCATGTGGTAACACCCCGCGTCATGCTCTGGCCTTTGGGATAGGGCGTCAAAACCCCTCACAAAAACGCTTGACGCCCATACCGAAAGCGCGCACCATCAAATCGTAACAAAGACATGGAGGGTTGTTTTGAAGATATCGACGCCCCCGACGCAGTGGGCGGCCCAATCCTGAAAGGGTGATCGACTGCGTTCCGTAACCTGGGAGGGTGTGTAAAAGCATGACCCCACCGCAGCAAGACTTTGCGATTACTTGAATTATCGCAGCAACCATCCTGGAACCGCGATTTGACATAGGTCCTGTGGTTCCGGTTTGAAGGATACCCCCGTAGGCGCATCCAGCTACGGGGGTTTTCTTTTGCGCAAAAGAAAATTCTGCCTGCGCCGGTCCCGCTGGCCTCAAGACATCGGGTGAAAGGTGTCGACCTCAAGACGTCGAGGCAAAGCCGTCGGGTGACGGGCGGGCCCGCTCCTGTTCGGGCTTCGACTGTTCGGGCTTCGATCCGCCAGACATATCGTTTAGGCTGCCGCATCCGCCCCCCCCCCCCGGCCCCGATAATCCGACGCCCTGCCTTGAACTTCCTGCGCAAAATCCTGGCCCCAAAGGCTCCGGCCCGCGCCAAGCGCCGCCAGCCCGTCGTGACGCCGCCCCGCACCCTGGCGCTGGACACTGTGCCCGTGCCGGTGGAGGTGCGCGTGTCGGCCCGGTCCCGCCGGCTTTCGATGCGGGTGGACGTGGCGCGCAACATCGTGCGCGTGTCCACCCCGCCGCGCGTGCAGGATGCCGATATCCGGCTGTTCGTGGAACGGCACATGGATTGGCTGCACCAGCGCCTGTCTGCCGTGCCGGACAGGATGCCGTTCCTGCCTGATGCTACCATACCCATCCTGGGCGTGGACCATGTCATCCGCCATGTGCCGGGCGGGCGGCGCACACCGCGACGGGTGGCCCTGGCCGATGGCGGGCATGAGCTGCAGGTGGGGGGAGAGGCCGACTTTGTGCCCCGGCGGGTGGCCGATTACCTGAAGGCGGAGGCCCGGAAGCTGGCCGCGGCCCGGTCGCAGGAAAAGGCAGAACGTCTGGGCGCCCGCGTGGCGGCGGTCAGCGTGCGCGATACGCGCTCGCGCTGGGGGAGCTGTTCACCCGGTGGCCGGCTTTCCTTCTGCTGGCGGCTGATCCTGGCCCCGGAGCCTGTATTTGACTATGTCGTCGCACATGAAGTGGCGCATTTGCAGGAAATGAACCATTCCGCACGCTTCTGGGCCGTCTGTGCCAGCCTGACGAATGGCGATGTCACCGATCACCGAGACTGGCTGCGCACCAACGGCGCCCGGCTGCACCGCTATGGCGGATAGGGTCCGGTACTGGCCGGCGGCACTGGCCGCCCTGGCGGCATTATCGCTACTGACCGGCCTGCCCGCCGTGCCGGGGCATGTATTGGCTGCGGCCCATCGCGGGCTGGTGCTGGAACTGCCCCTGCTGCTGGCTTTACTGGCGCTGCTGCACGTGCGGCCGGGGCCGCGGATCGTCTGGGCCGTAGCCCTGGGCTGCTGGCTGGTCCTGCTGCTGCGGCTGGCCGACATGGCGGCCCTGATGACAGCAGGCCGACGGTTCGAACCCGCGTTCGACCCGGCCCTGATCCCCGCCCTTTGGGAGGTCGCGGCGACGGGACCGGGCACGGTCATGCTGGGGCTGGGGCTGCTGGCGGGCACGGGGGGCCTGCTGCTTCTGTGCCGCTGGCTTTCCGGGCTGCTGCTGCGGCCCTTGCAGGAGAACCGCGGGCGGGCCGGCACCCTGGTGCTGGGCATCGCCTGCCTGCTGGCTGCAATGGCGGGCCCGGGCTGGCTTTTGCAGCCACCCGATCGCGGCCCGGCCGGCGCCATCATCGAACAGGCGGACCGCTGGCGGGAAGCGGCGCGAATGCAGGCACGCATGGCCGCCGATCTGGCGCAGGACCCGTCATCCGGCATTGCGGATGCGGACCTGTTCGCCCTTCTGCGGGGCCGGCCCGTTATCCTGGCCTGGGTGGAGTCCTACGGTCTTTCGGCCCTGACCGACCCACGCCAGGCCGATATCGTGGGTGCCCGGCTGGCGGCGCTGGATGGCATGCTGACCGATGCCGGCTTCCATCGCCGGTCGGGGCTGGTGGACAGCCCCGTCATCGGCGGGCGGAGCTGGCTGGCCCATGGCACGTTGCGCGCCGGCATCCGGCAGGACCAGCCCCTGGCCCAGCGGCTGGTCCTGGATGCGGGGCGCTGCGGCCTGAGCTGCGCCCTGAACCGCGCCGGATGGCGCACCCTGGCCGCCATGCCGGGCCTGTCCATGCCCTGGCTGGAAGGGCCGGCATGGGGCTTCGAGCAGGTCATGGACAGGGCGGCCTTCCCTTATGCCGGGCCTGCCTTCGGCTGGTCACCCCTGCCCGATCAGGCGCTTCTGGCCACGCTGACGCCGGAACGGCTGTTACCGGCCGCGGGGCCCGCAGCAGGGCCGGCCGCAGAGGATGAACGCCCGCTCTATCTTGAAATCGTGCTGACCAGCAGCCACGCACCCTGGACACCGCTGCCGCCCTGGCTGGACGGCAGCGACGGCGCGGCGGATGGCACCGCGTTCTCGCACGCCGACCTGCGCCCGGACTATACGGACATGGCGGGCGGCTATGCCCGCTCGCTGGATTACAGCCTGCGCGCCCTGGGGGACTGGCTGGTCGGACAGGCGCCGCCCGGCGCACTGATCCTCATCCTGGGCGATCATCCGGCACTGGACTGGATTTCAGCCGGCCAGGGACATCGCGTGCCCCTGCACATCCTGTCACGCGACGCCGATCTCTTGCGCCGGCTGGACGGGCTGGACCTGGCGGACGGCATGGTCCCATCCCCCACCGCCGCGGCACTGCCCATGTGGGACATATACCCCCAATTGCTGTCACGCTTCAGCACACAACCCTTGCAACGACGGACGATCCATGCCGACATGCGGGGGCAACCGGGAAGGGGCATGCCATGATCGACAAGCTGGAACTGTTCCTGGCCCTGGCCCGCGCCCGCCATTTCGGCCGCGCGGCGGAAGAAATCGGCGTGTCCCAGCCCACCTTGTCGGCCGGTGTGAAGCATCTGGAGGATATGCTGGGCGTGCCGCTGGTGGTGCGCGGGTCGCGGTTCCAGGGCTTCACGGCAGAGGGGGAACGGCTGCTGGAATGGTCGCGCCGGCTGGTCGGGGACTGGCGGTCCATGCGGCAGGATATCGAGGCGCTGCGCAAGACCGTCTGCGGCCATTTCCGGCTGGCCGCCGTGCCAACCGCGCTCGCCATGGTGCCGAAACTGACCACCGCCGTGATCGACAAGCATCCCGGTGTGGATTTCCTGATCCTGGCATCGAATTCCCAGAAGATCATCGAACAGGTGGAGAATCTGGCCATCGATGCCGGCCTGACCTATCTGGACAATGAACCGGTCGGCAATTTCGTCAAGATACCGCTCTACCGGGAGCGGTATCACCTGATCACCGGTCCGGACAGCCAGTTCTCCGGCCGGACGGAGGTGCGCTGGGCCGAATTGCAGGGCATCCCGCTTTGCCTGCTGTCGCCCGACATGCAGAACCGCCGCATCATCGACCGCGCATTGCACCGTGTGGGCGTGAAGGCGGAGGTGGCGGTGGAAAGCAATTCCATGACGGCGCTGGCCGCGCATGTACGCACGGGCCGGTGGATATCCATCATGCCCACGGTCCTGATGGAGGCCCTGGGCCTGCCCGTGGAACTGGCCGCCATCCCGCTGATCGATCCCGTGATCGAACACACGATCGGCTTGGTGATGATGGACCGGGAGCCCCATTCACCCATGGCCGCTGCCATGATCACGGCGGCCAAGCGTCTGGCGCAGACGCAGGGACACTGAACCGGCCGCCCCATCGACGAACGGCGGATCAGCCCAGGATGCCGTCAAGTGCCGCCAGCAGCTGGTCGCATTCGGCGTCCGTCCCGATACTGATGCGCAGGAAGTCGCCGATGCGGTCCTTGGCGAAATGCCGGACCAGGATGGCCCTGGCCCGCAAGGCGGCAGCCAGATCGGGGCCCGAACGACCCGGATGACGCGCGAACACGAAATTAGCCGCCGACGGCAGGACCTCGAATCCCCGTTTCCGCAAAGCCACCGTCAGCCGTTCCCGGCTGGCCATGATCAGGGTGCGGTGATGATCGAACCATTCCCGATCCAGCCAGGCGGCCGTGGCCCCCGCCAGGGCCAGCCGGTCCAGCGGATAGGAATTGAAGCTGTCCTTCACCCGTTCCAGCGCGTCGATCAGCGGCCGCTGCCCCACGGCAAAGCCGACACGCAGGCCCGCCAGTCCCCGCGATTTGGAAAAAGTGTGGACAACCAGCAGGTTGGGGTATTTGCGCACCAGCGCAATGGCGCTTTCGGCGCCGAAATCCACATAGGCTTCGTCGATCACCACCACCTGGTCGGGATGCTCGTCCAGCAGTGCCTCGATCCAGGCCAGCGGGCGGGCGATGCCGGTGGGTGCGTTCGGATTGGGCAGGATGATGGCGCCACAGGGCTGGCGGTAATCCTCCAGCCGCACCTGGAACCCCTCGTCCAGCGGCACCAGCCTGGCGGTGATCCCGTAAAGCCGGCAATAGGTCGGATAGAAGCTGTAGGTGATATCCGGGTAGAGCAACGGGCCGTCATGGTTCAACAGCCCCTGGAACACATGGGCCAGCACCTCGTCCGAACCATTGCCGACAAACACTTCCCCCACATCCAGCCCATAGGTGCCGGCGATCGCCTGACGCAACGGCAGGCTGGTGGGGTCGGGGTACAGCCGCAGCGCATCACCATTGGCCGCCGCAATGGCGGCGACGGCGCGGGGCGACGGGCCATAGGGGCTTTCGTTGGTGTTCAGCTTCACCAGCCCCGCGATCCGGGGCTGCTCCCCCGCCACATAGGGGCTGAGGGTATGAACGATGGGACTCCAGAAACGGCTCATTCCAGATACCAGCCTGTGGTGACGGGGAACACCGGTTCCCGACCGATGTTCAAAGCCGTGGCAGGATAGGCAGTCGTCACCGCCATTGCACGCGGCGGATTCCGTCCCCCGCCATGCCGCAATGACGCGGCCCCAGCAAGGGGACCGCCAGGACCGGCAATATTTCGACCTTTGCAGCAAAAACATGGTTAACGGCAGCGCCGCATGCATTTCCGATGCACCAACAACATGGGCGCAGATCAATCCACCAACCATAACAATAACCTGTCTGAAAGCCCGGCAAATCGATGCATACCGAGGTAACGATCAGGATGTGCAATCGCTCAACAAAACAATCCCATTGATCAAGGGGGCGTTTCGGAAAACCCTGCAAGGGTGATTGCCCGCTGGAGTTCCCAATGACCCCCCCATTGCCTTGGGACGAGCGCCACGCCGCCGATATCATTCATCGGCACCTGCATCTGGAGGGTCCCACCCTCCCGATCCTGCATGCGCTGCAGGAGGCGTTTGGCTGTGTACCCGATGAAGCCGTGCCCATGATCGCCGACGCGCTGAACCTGTCGCGTGCGGAAATCCATGGCGTGGTCACCTTCTACCATGATTTCCGGCACGAACCGGCGGGCCGCCATGTCATCAAGGTCTGCCGGGCCGAGGCGTGCCAGTCCCTGGGCGCGGAGAAGACGGCAACCGCGCTGCTGGAGCGCCTTGGCATCGGCTGGGGCGAAACGACGGCGGATGGCAATGTGACGGTGGAGGCGATTTATTGCCTGGGCCTTTGCGCCTGCGCCCCGGCCGCCCTGATCGACGGCGACCCGGTGGGCCGGCTGGACGGGGCCAGGCTGGCCGCCGCCGTGGAAGAGGTGCGCTGGTCATGACCCGGATTTTCATTCCCCAGGATGTGGCGGCCCTGGCCGTGGGCGCGGAAAAGGTGGCAAAGGCCATCGCGGCGCAGGCCGGCGACGGTATCACCATCGTGCGCACCGGATCGCGCGGTCTGTTCTGGCTGGAACCGCTGGTGGAGGTGGAAACCCCCGCCGGCCGCATCGCCTATGGCCCCGTGACACCCGCCGATGTGCCGGGCCTGTTTGCCGCCGGCTTCCTGACGGGTGCCACCCATCCGTTGTGCCTGGGACGGACGGAGGATATCCCCTGGCTGGCCCGGCAGAACCGCCTGACCTTCGCCCGTTGCGGCATCATCGATCCGCTGTCGGTGGAGGATTACCGGGCGCATGGCGGCTTCAAAGGCATTGCCCGCGCCCTGGAACTGGGGCCGTCCAACACGATCGAGGAGGTGGTGCGATCCGGGCTGCGCGGGCGCGGCGGGGCCGGTTTTCCCACGGGCGTGAAATGGCGCACCGTGGCAGCATCCCCCGCCGACCGCCGCTACATCGTCTGCAACGCCGATGAAGGTGACAGCGGCACCTTCGCCGACCGCATGATGCTGGAAGGCGACCCGCTGGCCCTGATCGAGGGTATGGTCATCGCCGGCTATGGCGTGGGCGCAAACAAGGGCTATGTCTATTCCCGGTCGGAATATCCGCATGCCAACCACATCTTCGCCCGTGCCCTTTATGTGGCCCGCAAGGCGGGGCTGCTGGGTCCGTCGGTTCTGGGCACGGATTTCGGCTTCGACATCGAACTGCGCGTCGGTGCCGGCGCCTATGTCTGCGGGGAGGAAACGGCCCTGCTGGAAAGCCTGGAGGGCAAGCGCGGCCTGGTGCGCGCCAAGCCGCCTTTGCCCGCCATCAAGGGCCTGTTCGGCCGGCCGACGGTGGTCAACAATCTTCTGTCGCTGGCCACTGTACCCACCATCCTGGCCAATGGAGCACAGGCTTACGCGGATTACGGCATGGGCCGGTCGCGCGGCACCATGCCCATCCAGATCGCCGGCAATGTGAAGTTCGGCGGCCTGTTCGAGGATGCGTTCGGCATCACGCTGGGCGAGATCGTGAACGAGGTCGGGGGCGGCACCCTCACGGGCCGGCCCGTGAAGGCGGTGCAATGCGGCGGCCCTCTGGGTGCCTATTTCCCGCCGTCGCTGTTCGATACCCAGTATGATTACGAGGCGTTCACGGCGCGCGGCGGCCTGATCGGCCATGGCGGGATCGTGGTGTTCGATGACAGCGTCGACCTTGCGTCGCAGGCGCGCTTCGCCATGGAATTCTGCGCCATCGAGAGTTGCGGCAAATGCACCCCCTGCCGCATCGGCTCAACGCGGGGGGCGGAGGTCATCGACCGTATCCGCGCCGGGATCGACGTGGAGGCGAATATCGCCCTGGTGGAGGATCTCTGCCAGACGATGAAATTCGGTTCGCTATGCGCATTGGGCGGCTTCACCCCCTATCCGGTCCTGAGCGCCCTTCACCATTTCCCCGAGGATTTCCGGCGCGGGCATCTGCCCGTGGCGGCGGAATAGGACGGGCACGATGACCCTCATCCACGAAACCGATTTCGGCACCCCCGCGTCGCGCTCTGAGAAGCTGGTGACGCTGACCATCGATGGTCAGTCCGTCACGGTGCCGGAAGGCACCTCCATCATGCGCGCGGCGATGGAGATGGGGACGCAGATCCCCAAGCTGTGCGCCACCGACACGGTGGACGCCTTCGGATCCTGCCGCCTGTGCCTGGTGGAGATCGAGGGGCGGGCCGGCACGCCGTCCTCCTGCACCACGCCCGTGGCGCCGGGGCTGAACGTGAAGACCCAGACCCCGCGCCTGAAGCAACTGCGCAAGGGGGTGATGGAGCTTTACATCTCCGACCATCCGCTGGACTGCCTGACCTGTGCGGCGAATGGCGATTGCGAATTGCAGGATATGGCCGGGGCCGTGGGCCTGCGCGAGGTGCGCTATGGCATGGACGGGGCCAACCATTTCAAGGCCGACAGCCCGCTGTCGATGCCCAAGGACGAGAGCAATCCCTATTTCACCTATGATCCTGCCAAATGCATCGTCTGTTCCCGCTGCGTGCGGGCCTGCGAGGAGGTGCAGGGCACCTTCGCCCTGACCATCGAGGGGCGCGGCTTCGACAGCCGCGTATCGCCCGGCCAGCATGACGCCTTCCTGGACAGTGATTGCGTGTCCTGCGGTGCCTGTGTGCAGGCCTGCCCCACCGCCACCTTGCAGGAAAAATCGGTCATCGAGATCGGGCAGCCGGAACATTCCGTCGTCACCACCTGCGCCTATTGCGGCGTGGGCTGCGCCTTCAAGGCGGAAATGCGGGGTGACGAGCTGGTGCGCATGGTCCCCTACAAGGATGGCAAGGCCAACCGGGGCCATTCCTGCGTTAAAGGGCGGTTCGCCTGGGGCTATGCCACCCACAAGGAACGCATCCTGTCGCCCATGATCCGCGACAGCATCGATCAGCCCTGGCGTGAGGTCGGCTGGGAAGAGGCGATCGGCTTCACTGCCGACCGGCTGAAGAATATCCAGGCCAGATATGGCAAGGACAGCATCGGCGGCATCACTTCGTCCCGCTGCACCAATGAGGAAACCTTCCTGGTGCAGAAGCTGATCCGCGCGGGCTTTGGCACCAACAATGTCGATACCTGTGCGCGCGTCTGCCACTCCCCCACCGGCTATGGACTCAAGACCACCTTCGGCACCTCGGCCGGAACGCAGGATTTCGATAGCGTGGAGGATACCGATGTCGTCATCGTCATCGGTGCCAACCCGACCGACGGGCATCCCGTCTTCGCATCGCGCCTGAAAAAGCGGTTGCGCCAGGGGGCGAAGCTGATCGTCATCGATCCGCGCCGCATCGACCTGGTGAAATCGCCGCATATCAAGGCGGAGGTGCATCTGCCGCTTCGCCCCGGCACCAATGTCGCCATCGTGACGGCGCTGGCCCATGTCATCGTGACGGAAGGATTGGCGGACGAGGAGTTCGTGCGCGAGCGTTGCGACTGGGCGGAGTTCCAGGAATGGGCCGCCTTCGTGGCCGAACCGCGCAACAGCCCGGAAGTGGTCGGGCCGATGGCCGGGGTCGAGCCCGATGCCATCCGTCAGGCGGCAAGGCTGTTCGCCACGGGCGGCAACGGCGCCGTCTATTACGGCCTGGGCGTCACGGAACATTCCCAGGGCACCACCACTGTGATGGCCATCGCCAATCTGGCCATGGCCACCGGCAATATCGGCCGGCCGGGCGTGGGTGTGAACCCGCTGCGGGGACAGAACAATGTCCAGGGTGCCTGCGACATGGGTTCCTTCCCGCATGAATTCTCCGGCTACCGCCACGTCTCCGACGATGCCACGCGGCAGATGTTCGAGGAATTGTGGGGCGTGCCCCTGTCGGGGGAACCGGGCCTGCGCATCCCCAACATGCTGGACGCCGCCGTCGATGGCACGTTCAAGGGGCTCTACGTCCAGGGGGAGGATATTCTTCAGTCCGACCCCAACACCCATCATGTGGCCGCCGGTCTGGCCGCCATGGAATGCGTCATCGTGCAGGACCTGTTCCTGAACGAGACGGCGAACTATGCCCATGTCTTCCTGCCCGGCTGCACGTTTCTGGAAAAGGACGGCACCTTCACCAATGCCGAACGCCGCATCCAGCGCGTGCGCCGGGTGATGGCGCCGCTGAACGGCTATGCCGACTGGGAGGTGACGCTGCTGCTGGCCCGCGCCATGGGGTTCAAGATGGATTACGCCCATCCCAGCCAGATCATGGACGAGATATCCCGGGTCACCCCCAGCTTCAAGGGTGTGTCTTACCAGCGGCTGGAGGAGATGGGGTCCATCCAATGGCCTTGCAACGACAAGGCACCGCTCGGCACGCCCGTCATGCATATCGATGGGTTCGTGCGCGGCAAGGGCAAGTTCGTGATCACGGAGTATATCCCGACGGAAGAACGCACGGGCGCACGCTTCCCCCTGCTGCTGACCACGGGCCGCATCCTGTCGCAATATAATGTCGGTGCCCAGACCCGGCGAACCGCCAACACCGTGTTCCACGGGGAGGACCGGTTGGAGATCCACCCCCATGATGCGGAGAATCGCGGCATCCGCGATGGCGACTGGGTGAAGCTGCAAAGCCGGGCGGGGGAGACCAGCCTGCGGGCGGAAATCACCGACCGGGTGGCGCCGGGTGTGGTCTACACCACCTTCCACCATCCCGACACGCAGGCCAACGTCATCACCACCGACTATTCCGACTGGGCCACCAATTGTCCGGAATACAAGGTGACGGCCGTCCAGGTGGCCCCCAGCAACGGCCCCAGCAAGTGGCAGCGGGAATATGAGGCGCATGCCCAGCGTTCCCGCCGCATCGAAGGGCATGACCCGGCCGAGGCGGCTGAATGACAGGACCGGCGAAACCCCTGAAGCGGCTGGCATGGCGCGACGGCGCCATGCAGGAAGGGACCCGCATCGTGGCCGAAGAGGTGCCCGTGGCCATCGTGCATGATGGCGCCACCTATGCCGTGATGATGGCCAGCCCCGCCGACCTGGAGGATTTCGCCATCGGCTTCAGCCTGACAGAAGGCGTCATCGACGACCGGACGGAGGTGGAGGAGCTGGAACTGGTCGAGACGGAGCTGGGCTGGGTGGCCCGCATGTGGCTGTCCAAACGGTCGCGCAGCGTATTGTCGGCCCGCCGTCGCCGGCTGACCGGGCCCGCGGGCTGCGGCCTGTGCGGCGTGGAAAGCCTGACGGAAGCCGTCCGGCCCGCGCGGCCCGTCGGCCCCGGCCGGCCCCTGACGCCGCTGGCCCTGGCCAGGGGCTTCGACGCCATGCAGACGGCCCAGACATTGGGCCGTCTGACCCGCGCCGTGCATGCCGCCGCCTTTCTGGCCCCGGACGGCACCCTCACCGTGCGCGAGGATGTGGGCCGGCACAATGCACTGGACAAGCTGATCGGCGCGCTGGCCCGGCAAGGACGCAACGCCTGCGACGGGGCCATCCTGATGACCAGCCGCGTGTCGGTGGAACTGGTGCAGAAGGCGGCCATGGCCGGTGCCCCGATCCTGGCCGCCGTCTCGGCACCGTCCACGCTGGCCGTGACGCTGGCCGACGGGGCAGGCATGACATTGGTGGCCGTGGCCCGCGCCGACGGGTTCGAGCTGTTCACGCATCCCCACCGCATTTCGACCAAAGCCGAGGAGCAACCCCGTGTCGCCTGACAAGCTGGTCATGATGGCCAACCAGATCGGCGCCTTCTTCGCCAGCCAGGGCCCGCAAGGGGCCGATGGCGTGGCCGATCATATCAGAAGCTTCTGGGACCCCCGCATGCGAGCCGGAATCTTCGATCATCTCGATAACAAGGGCGGCGAGGGGTTGAGCCCCATCGTCGTCCAGGCGTTGGAAAGCCTGCGACCCAAACCATAAGGAGTGCTCCGTTCCCGTCGCCTGCACTGCGACGATCCTGCCCCCGGGCAAACCCGACCCCGCCCATGGGTATCCGTTCCAGCGTTCTTTCCACCCCCCTTTGACCAGGCGGGGTCCAGGCTTGAGGCGTGGTGAGCGCCCATGCGCTTCGTGTCGCGGCACGCCGCCGCGTCCTGCCGGACCAGGGGTCGAAGAGCATCAGCACGGAATATAAAGACACCGGAAACGCACCCGCGTCTCCGGCTGAAGCTTTTTGTCCAAATTCCCGACCGGCACCAGACCCAAGAAGTGCCGGCATTTGTGCGTCCATCCAGAACCGCCCCTCCAGGGCGAACGAGCAGGAGGAAATGAGGGCATGGTAGCAGCAGACCAAACCCAGGATCAGGGCGCGGGGCAACCCGGCCTGCTTGACCGGGAGCGCATCATCGCGCATGCGGGCTTCAACCGCTGGCTGGTGCCGCCGGCGGCATTGGCCATCCATCTCTGTATCGGCATGGCCTATGGTTTCAGCGTGTTCTGGCTGCCGCTCAGCCAGTCGCTGGGGGTGACGGCACCCCTCGCATGCCCGGCGGATGCCGGTCTGCTGAATGCCCTGTTCACCACCTCCTGCGACTGGAAGGTCGCGGATCTGGGCTGGATGTACACGCTGTTCTTCGTTCTGCTGGGTTCCTCGGCCGCCATCTGGGGCGGCTGGCTGGAACGGGAAGGCCCGCGCAAGGCCGGCTTCGTGGCCGCGCTCTGCTGGTGCGGCGGCCTGCTGATCTCAGCACTCGGCATCTACACCCATCAATTGTGGCTGATGTGGCTGGGTTCCGGCGTCATCGGCGGTATCGGGCTGGGGCTGGGCTATATTTCGCCCGTCTCCACCCTGGTCAAATGGTTCCCCGACCGGCGCGGCATGGCGACCGGCATGGCCATCATGGGCTTCGGTGGCGGTGCCATGATCGGGTCCCCGTTGGCCAACATGCTGATGAATGCCTTCAAGACGGATACGTCGGTGGGGGTGTGGGAAACCTTCGTCGTGCTGGCCCTGATCTATTTCGTCTTCATGATGGCCGGTGCCTTCGGCTACCGCATCCCGCCGCAGGGTTGGCAGCCCACGGGCTGGACCCCGCCCGCACCCAGCACCAACAGCATGATCGCGCATGGCAATGTGCATGTGAAGGATGCGCACAAGACCCGGCAGTTCTGGCTGATCTGGGCTGTTCTGTGCCTGAACGTGTCGGCCGGCATCGGTGTGCTGGGCATGGCGTCGCCCATGCTGCAGGAGATTTTTGGCGGCGCCCTGCTGGGCCGACCGGATCTCGGTTTCGCTGACCTGGATGGCGAACAGAAGAAACAGATCGCCGGTATCGCAGCGGGCTTCGCGGGGCTTCTGTCCCTGTTCAACATCGTCGGCCGCTTCTTCTGGGCATCACTGTCGGACAAGATGGGTCGCAAGATGACCTATCTGACCTTCTTCGCGCTGGGCATCGTGCTTTACGCCTCGGCCCCGTCACTGGCGCATATGGGCTCGAAGATCGGCTTCGTCGTGGCCTTCTGCATCATCCTGTCCATGTATGGCGGCGGCTTTGCCACCGTACCCGCCTATCTGGCTGACATGTTCGGCACGAAATATGTCGGTGCCATCCATGGCCGGCTGTTGACGGCCTGGTCCACGGCCGGCATCGTCGGTCCCGTGGTCGTGAACTATATCCGCGAGGCGCAGATCGCCGCCGGCGTGCCGCGCGCCCAGGTTTACGACTATACGATGTATATCCTGGCCGGCTTCCTGGTGCTGGGCCTGATCGCCAATGCGCTGGTCAAGCCCGTGGACCGTAAGTGGTTCATGAAGGAGGATGACGGGCCGGCACCGGCCGTGGCCGCGGTCACCGGCAACCACAGCGATGTGGGCAGCGGCGGGATCGACACCAAGGTGGTGCTGGCCTGGCTGGCCGTCGGCATCCCCGTCATCTATGGCGTTTACCAGACGATGCAGAGCGTCGTGAAACTGTTCCAGTAGGCCGGGCACCGCCCGTCCCGCTGCGCAATGATCAACCCTGGCCGGCCGGGCCCATCCCGGCCGGCCATTTCATGGAGGCACGGGCCCGCAATGCATGTCGCCACCCTGCTGAAGCCGGAAATGTTCGATGTGGAGATCGATGGAATGGCCGCGTCCATCGCCGGGCTTTTCCCGGACTGGCACGTGCATGACCGGTTCGGACTGGTGATCGACGAGGCGTTCGGCGGCATCGGCGCCACGCATCTTCTTCAGGCCGCCATGACGGCCTTCTATGCGGTCAGACCTTCCCGTCGCGACATCGTCTATCCGGAGATTTATGCCTTCCATGTCGGCCGGGGGCATGGGGCGCACGCACCTTATGATTTCTGGCCCGCACGGCGGGAGGTGATCCTGACCACAACGGACCCGCGTGATGTGCTGGATGCCATCAACGACCGGGGCATCACCCGCCTGGCGGTGCCCGACCGGCCGCCGGCCGCCGTCGAGCATCGGCCGAAAGAGGGGGAGGCCGCACAGGATCGCATCGCATCGGCCTTCCTCTATAGTGCCACCGGGCGCGTGGCGGCGCCGGACGTCACCATCACGGGCCGGGACCGGCGGACGGAGTTCAACCCGAACCAGACGCTGCGCCCCCTGGCCCGGCCCCGGCCACCTGCCGAGGCCGGACGCCCGATGCCGGCATCCGCCCGCCCGGTCAAGGAGGCGGACGACAGCTACACACGCTGGCTTGTGGAGCGCGATGGCGACGTCAGTGATGCGGATCGTGCCCGCGCCCGGTCACGGCGGGAGGATTTGAAACAGGATGGCCTGGCCCGCGAGACATACCGTCGCATCAAGGTGGAGGATGCGCTGCTGCGTCTGGCACCGACCGGTGCGGCGGGGTGACCATAGGACCTTTTGTCCGCTTGACCGGATGCCCGCAAAGCCGATGAAATGCGCACACCCGCCGCATGATCCGGCGTCCCATACCCCCATTGGGAGGACCTGTTGATGAAGTCCCTGTTCGCCGCCCTTGCCCTGACGGGTGTCGCCGTGCTGTCCGCCGGCACTTCCATGGCCCAGGACGCCGCCAAGGGCGAGGCCGTGTTCAAGAAGTGCATGGCCTGCCACCGCGTCGGCCCTGACGCCCGCAACCTGGTCGGCCCCATCCTGAACGGCATCGTCGGCCGCACAGCCGGCAAGGTGGACGGCTACAAATATTCGGAGATCAACCACAATGCCGGCGAAGCCGGCCTGGCCTGGACGGAGGAGGCCCTGCTGGATTATCTGGCCGATCCCAATGGCTATCTGAAGAAGTTCCTGGCCGACAAGGGTCAGTCGGACAAGGCCGTGGGCGCCACGAAGATGGCCTTCCGCCTGCCCAACGAACAGGAACGCCGCGACGTGATCGCCTTCCTGAAGACCAAGTGACGGCCGGCCGGCCGGGGTGCGACCCGCCCCGGCCGGCACAACCGCGTCAGGCCATCAGCGCCACAAGTGCGGCCCGCATGTTGGCGGGCAGGCTGGTGGGCTTGCGATTATCCCGGTCGACATAGACATGGATGAAATGACCGGCGGCCGCGGCCAGTTCCGCCCCTGACTTGAAGATCCCCACCTCGTACCGCACGCTGCTGTTGCCCAGGTGGCCGACACGGATGCCGATTTCCAGCCGGTCGGGAAAGGCGACGGAGGCGAAATATTTACAGCCCGTCTCCACCACCAGGCCGATCACGCCGCCCCGATGGATGTCCAACACGCCGCGTTCGATCAGATAGCCATTCACGGCCGTATCGAAATAGGAATAATAGGTCACGTTGTTGACGTGGCCATAGATGTCATTATCCATCCACCTTGTGTCCAGCGTCCGGAAATGCGGAAAATGATCGCGCGATGGCGGTGTCGGCCGGGCCATGGATTCTCGCTCCCCCTTCAGTCTGTTCGTCTGGCTCAGGATGCAGGCCGCGCGCGGCGGATCAAGCCCTCCTGCGCGGCACTGGCGATCAGCCGTCCCTGACGGTCGAATATCTGGCCACGGTTCAGGCCGCGGCCCTGACCGGCCCAGGGGCTGTCCATGCTGTAAAGCATCCAGTCATCGACCCGGAAATCCTGGGCATGAAACCACACGGCATGATCCAGGCTGGCCGATTTCGCCGTCCGGCCCAGCCAGCTTATCGCATGCGGCAGCACGGCGGTCCCCAGAAGCCCCATGTCGGTGATATAGGCCAGGGCCACCCGATGCAGGTCCGGATCGTCCGCCAGCGGGGAGACGACGCGGAACCAGAGATGCTGTACCGGTTCGCGGGGCACGGGCCGCGTCGGGTCCACCGGATCGACAAGGCGCAGTTCCACCGCGCGGCGATGGGCCAGCAGCGCCCGTGATTCCGGCGGCAGCCGTTCCGCCACCGACATGAAGAAGGCATATTCGCTGGGCAGGTCCTCCGGATGGGGGACCTGGGGCATGGCATCACGCTGATGGTTGCAACCCTCTTCCGGCACCTGGAAGGAAGCCGTCAGCGTCAGGATGGGCACGCCGCCCTGCAGCGCCTCCACCCGGCGGGTAGCGAAACTGCGGCCGTCATAATCGCGGTGGACCCGGAAATCAATGGGATAATCCTCGTCCCCGCCGCGCATGAAATAGGCATGCAGCGAATGGACGCTGCGGACAGGGTCGACCGTGCGCATGGCCGATGCCAGGGCCTGGGCCACCACCTGGCCGCCGAACACCCGACCCTTGCCGCCGATCAGGCGGGAGCCCTGATACAAATCCCTTTCCAGTTCCGTGACCGTCAGCAGACGGGTCAGGCGGGCCACCAGTTCCTCCGGCGGAATGGCGTTGTAGTCCTCGATCATCGCGGGACCTTTCTCTCTTCTGCACTCGATCCGCCTCCCACTATTTTAGCCGGCGCCTGTGCTGGCAAGGGGGCAGCCATCGCGATGGCGGCATGGGAGAAATGCGGGTAGAAGGACATCCGGATATGCCGCCCGGAGAAAGCCGCCATGGATCTGCTGACCATCCACCGTGATGCCCGTCCACTGATCGATGGGGCGCCGCCGGTGTCGGCATTGGGCTGGGGCATGTGGCGCTATCATGGTGACGACCTGACCGGCGCCACGCAGCGTGCCATGGCGGCGCTGGAAACCGGCATCACCCTGTTCGATACGGCCGATATCTATGGCGTGGACCATGCCGACGGGTTCGGCGCGGCAGAGGCGTTGCTGGGCCGCGTGCTGGCCGCCAATCCCGGCCTGCGCAACCGGATTGTACTGGCCACGAAGGGCGGCATCCTCCCCCCCATCCCCTATCATGCACGGGCCGGCCGGCTGGTCGCGGCGTGCGAGGCATCGCTGAAGCGGCTGGGCGTGGACGTGATCGACCTGTATCAGGTCCACCGCCCCGACTTGCTGGCCCACCCGGCAGAGGTGGCCGCCGCCCTGGACCGGTTGCGCCACGACGGCAAGATCAAGGCGGCCGGTGTGTCCAACCACACCACGGCCCAAGTGGCGACCCTGGCGGCCCACATGCCCTTCCCCCTGGTATCCATTCAGCCGGAATTCTCGCCCCTGCATGTCGATCCGCTGCTCGACGGGGTTCTGGACCAGGCCATGGAACGCAATCTGGCCGTGCTGTCCTGGTCGCCGCTGGGGGGCGGCCGGCTGCTGGGCGGGCTGGACGATGCCCGGGCACTGGCGGTCGCCGCCGCCCTGGACGCCATCGCCCTGCCGCAGGGTGCCAGCCGCGCCGCGGCGGCCTATGCCTGGGGCATGGCCCACCCGGCCCGGCCCATACCGCTGATCGGCAGCCAGAACCCGGCGCGCATCCGCGCGGCCGCGGAGGCCTTCACCGTGGCGATGACCGGCGCCCAATGGTACGCCGTGCTGACCGCGGCTCTGGGCAAGCGCCTGCCCTGACCACCGGTGGCCCGACCGTATCGGACATCAAAGGCTGGCGCGATAGGCGCGCCAGCCGCCGAACCCCGTGATCTCCGTCGCGCCGGCCAGGGCATGCCCCTCGCAAAGGAAACCCGTCACCTGCCGCCCGTCGGACAGGGCGACCTTGCCGACGCCCAGCGGTGCCGGGATACGGGCGACGAAGGCCGCGAAGGCGGACGGCGGCAATGCCCATTCCTCCGCCAGGATGCCCGGCCCCCGAAACCCCGGATCACGGATCAGCCCCGGTTTGGGCGGCACCGTGCCGGCAAGGGCGTAGAACCGGTAATCGGGCGCGGTCCGCACCGCCCCCAGCAGGATGCCACCCACCCCCGTCAGTTCGGTGTTCAATGGCATCCCCGTCAGATGCGCCCCCACCACCAGGATGGGAAGATAGGTGGGTGGTGGAACAATCTTGAGCGGATACGTGACCGGAGACGATTTTGCATGTAGACGGTCACCAATATTGGCCAGATCATTATCCGTGAAGGCGGGCCCGACGAGGGTCACCCCGAAGGGCAGGCCATTGGGCCGGAACCCGGCCGGCACGGCGACCGCCGCACAATCCAGCAGGTTCACGAAATTCGTATACCGCCCCAGATTGCTGTTCAGGCGCACGGGATCGGCCAGCATGTCGGACAGCGTGTAGATGGTGGGTGTGGTGGGCAGCAGCAGCAGGTCCAGGTCCGCCCACATCCCGGCAATGGTCTGGGCGTAAAAAGCCAGGGCATATTGGCCGACAAAGGCCTCGATCGCGCTTTTGCCGGCAGCCCCCTGGATGATGGCACGCACCGTCGGGTCCATGGCATCAGCCTGCACCTCCACGAATTCCTCGATCGCCGCCAGCCGTTCCGCCACCCAGGGACCGCCATAGAGCAGATGGGCGCATTCCCGCAGCGGCGCATAATCGAAGGGAACCGGGATGCCGCCCAGGGCCGTCATGTTCGCCACAGCGGCATCGTAAAGCGCCTCGGCCGCGTCATCGCCCAGGAATACCTTTTCCGCCCCCGACAACACGCCGAAGCGGAACCCCTCCAGGCGCAGCGGCCTTGCCTGTGCGGGGCGGGAGAAGGGATCGGCCGCGTCGAACCCTTCCGCCAGACGGCGAACCAGTTCACCATCGGCCACGCAATGGGCCAGGACGGTCACGCAATCCTGCGACCGGCAGGCCGGCACAACCCCCGCTGCGGACAGCAGGCCCTTGGTCGGCTTGATCCCCACCAGATTGTTGAAGGCCGCCGGCACCCGGCCGGACCCCGCCGTATCGGTGCCCAATGCGAAAGCGACCTGCCCGCGTGCCACCGCGACGGCCGACCCGGAACTGGACCCGCCGGAGATATAATCACCATCGAACACGCAGCGCGGCGCGCCATAGGGGCTGCGTGTGCCGTTCAGGCCGGTGGCGAACTGGTCCAGGTTGGTCTTGCCGACCAGGATGGCTCCGGCCGCCGTCAGCCGGGCCACCACATGCGCATCATCGGCCGGGTCATAGGCGAAGGCGGGACAGGCGGCCGTGGTGGGCAGGCCGGCGGCATCGATATTGTCCTTCACCGCAAACGGAATGCCCCAGAGCGGCCGCGAGGGGTCATAGCCCCCCTTGGCCAGTTCTGCCGCCCGGTCGCGCAGCGTCTCCGGCGGCACGGTGGAAATCCAGGCCGCAGGGTCGGGATTATTGGCCAGGCGGTGCAGAACCTCCTCGATCACCGTGACCGGGCTGGCATCGCCGGCACGGTAGAGCGCAGTCAGGCCGTGGATGGTCAATTTCTCCGGCAACATCAGGCAACCTCCTCCAGAATGGCCACGGTCTGGCCGGCATTGACGGTGCGGCCCGGCTTCACCGTCACCTCGCGCACCCGGCCGGCTGTTGTGGCCTTCACCTCCATCTCCATCTTCATGCTTTCCAGGATCAGGATCGTATCGCCGGGCAGCATCTGTTGCCCCGGCTCGACCATTATCTTCCAGACGTTACCGGTCACGCTCGTTTCAACCGCGGCACAGCCCTCCGGCAGGGTTCTCTCCTCGGTGGCCGGTGCGCCGTCGTCGCTGACGAAACTGTCCAGGCCGCGGGCCTTCCAATCTTCCCGCTCTGCCTCGAATGCCGCCTGCTGGCGCGCCTTGAAGGCATCGATGCTGCTGGCATTCTCGGCCAGGAAGCGCAGATGGGCGGCATACTCCAGTTCCGTCTCCTCGATGCGAACGGTATAGCGGCCATGGGGGAAGGCTTCCCGCGCCTCGGCCAGTTCCTGTTCGCTGACGGGGAAGAAGCGGATCTGGTCGAAAAAGCGCAACAGCCAGGGCTTGCCTGGCTGGAACGGTGTGGTGCTGCGCCAACTGTTCCAGACCTGGATGGTGCGCCCGAAAAGCTGGTATCCGCCCGGCCCTTCCATCCCATAGATGCACATATAGGCACCACCGATGCCCACGGCATTTTCCGGCGTCCAGGTCCGGGCGGGATTGTATTTGGTGGTCACCAGCCGGTGGCGCGGGTCCAGCGGCGTGGCCACGGGCGCCCCCAGATAGACATCGCCCAGGCCATAGACAAGATAGCGGGCATCGAACACGATGCGCCGGACATCCTCCTGGCTGTCCAGGCCATTGATGCGGCGGATGAATTCGATATTATCGGGACACCAGGGCGCATCGGCGCGGACCAGTTCCTGATACTTGGTCATGGCCAGCCGCACCTGCGGATCGTTCCAGGACAGCGGCAGATGCACGATGCGCGACGGTACCCTGGCCTGCTCGACGGAGCCCAGCCCGGCCTCGATCTCCGCCAGAACATCCAGAAGGACGGACGGCGTCAGGCGGCCACTGTCGAAATGCACCTGCAGGGAACGGATGCCCGGCGTCAGATCGATGATGCCCGGCAGGGACCGGTCACGCAATGCGGCTACAAGCAGATGTACCCGCAGGCGCAACCCCAGGTCCAGCACCATGGGGCCATATTCGACCAGCAGATAATCGTCCCCCGCCCGGCGATAGACGACGGGCACCGCCCCGTCGATCCTGGCCAGGATGGGTGACGGGATGGGAGGGGTGCGGGTGGGGGGTTGCACCACCCCCCCGGCAGGGGCGGCACCGGGCACCGCAGCCGCCACGAACCGCACCTTGTCCCCCGGCCGCAACTGCCCGACCTTCCACATGTCCTCCTTGGTCACCACCACGGGACAGACGAAGCCCCCAAGGCTGGGACCGTCGGGGCCCAGAATGATCGGCATGTCACCCGTGAAATCGACGGCGCCGATGGCATAGGCATTGTCGTGGATGTTGGATGGGTGCAGGCCCGCCTCCCCACCATCGGCGCGCGCCCATCGGGGACGGGGACCGATCAGGCGAACGCCCGTGCGGGCCGAATTGAAATGCACCTCATATGTCGCGGCGAACAGGTCGGCAATGTCGCCTTCCTGAAAGAAATCGGGCGCCCCATGGGGACCGTAATGCACGGACAGTTCCCATTCATGGGTCAGCACCGGCAGGTCCGCCGCCACGGCCACCCCGATGGGCCGGCCGGCCAGAGCCAGCGTGTCGCCAGCCTTCAGGCACCCTGTGGCATGGCCACCGAAACGGCCCAGCGCGAACGTGGCCTTCGATCCCAGATAGTCGGGCCCGTCGAAGCCGCCGGCCACCGCCAGATAGGTCCGCTGCCCCGGCCCCTGGATACGGCCTAGCGCCAGAACCTGCCCGGCCGTGACCGGTACGGGCACACCATGGGCGATCGGGACGCCATCCAGCGTCGCGCTCATCATCGCCCCTGCCAGGGCGATGGTCGCGCCGGCATTGAAGCGCAGGGTCGGTCCCGTCAGGGTGCATTCAAGGGCGGCCACCCCCTCTTCATTACCCAGCAGGCGGTTGGCCAGGCGGAAGGACCGTTCATCCATGGGACCGGACGGCGGCACGCCAACATCCCAATAGCCCAGCCGGCCCGGCCAATCCTGGATTGAGGATTGCGCCCCCGGTGCGATCACCTCCACCGTGGCGGGGGTGAAGGGAAAATCCTTCAGGACAGAGGTGGCGACCTTGCCCTGACGGAACAGGTCCGATCCGATAATGGCCCGCAGATAGGACAGGTTCGTCTCGATCCCCGCCACACGCGACGCCGCCAGCGCCGCGGCTAGGCGGTCGATGGCCGCATCGCGGCTGTCGGCATGCACGATCAGCTTGGCCAGCATGGGATCATAATGGGCCGTCACCTCCGTGCCCGTCGCCACCCAGCCATCCACGCGGATATCAGCGGGGAACGACACTTCCGTCAGCAACCCGGTGGAGGGTCGGAAATCAGCGGCCGCGTTCTCGGCATAAAGCCGGACCTCGATGGCGGCCCCCGCCGGTGTCAGCGCGTCCTGCGCCGGCAGGGTGAAGTCACCGGCCGCCTGCCGGATCATCCATTCCACCAGATCGACGCCGAATACCGCCTCCGTCACGGGGTGTTCGACCTGCAGGCGGGTATTCACCTCCAGGAAATAGACCTCGCCACGCGCCACATCATAGATGAATTCCACCGTGCCGGCCGAGGCATAGCGCACGCTTTGCCCCAATGCCACGGCGGCGGCGCGCAACTGTGCGCGCACGCCATCGGGCAGCCCGGGGGCCGGTGTCTCCTCTACGACCTTCTGGTTGCGGCGCTGAAGCGAGCAGTCACGCTCGCCCAACGCCACGACACCGCCCCTGCCATCCCCGAAAATCTGCACTTCCACATGCCGCGCCTCGGCCACGAACCTTTCCAGATAGACGCGGGCATCGCCGAAGCTGCTGGTCGCCATGCGCTGCACGGCGGCGAACCGGGCCGCCAGTTCGTCGGCATCGTGGCAAAGCTGCATGCCGATGCCGCCACCGCCCGCCGTGCTTTTCAGCATGACGGGAAAGCCGATGCCCGCCGCGGCCACCTGTGCCTGCTCCACATCATCCAGGATATCGGTGCCGGGCAACAGTGGCACGCCGGCCGCCCTGGCCAGCGCGCGCGCCGTGTGCTTCAGACCGAAGTCGCGCAGATGTTCCACCCGCGGACCGATGAAGGCGATCCCCGCGGCATTCAGCCGTTCCACGAAGCCGGCATTTTCTGACAGGAAGCCATAGCCGGGATGCACGGCCTGCGCCCCTGTCGCCCGGCAGGCGGCAAGCACGGCGTCGATATCCAGATAGGATTGCTTGGCCGGGGCCGGGCCAATGGGCACCGCCTCGTCCGCCGACAGGACGGGAAGCGTGAACCGGTCGGCATCCGAATGGACGGCAACCGATGCAATGCCCATGCGCCGCAGGGTCTTGACGACCCGCGCGCAGATCTCGCCACGATTGGCGATCAGGACCTTGGTGAACATGGGGTAGAATCCTCGGGGGGCTCTGGCGCCGCCCCGGCCCTTCGCCCACCCGTCGGATGGAGGGAAGGACCGGGGGAGCGCCCAGGTCAGGCGGCTGGCGGAAACGGGCAGGCCGGCGGCCTCACCCCTCCCAAGCCAGCACCCGGATCGGCGTGGGATCGAAGCCGTTGCAGGGGTTGTTCACCTGCGGACAGTTGGAAATGACACAGAGCAGGTCCTGGTGAGCCACCAGTTCCACATAGTCCCCGGCCGACGAGACGCCGTCGGCGATGGCCAGCGTCCCGTCGGCATCGATGGGAACGTTCATGAAGAAATTGATGTTGGGCACGATATCGCGCTTGCCCATACCGTGACGGGTCACGGCAATGAGGAAGTTTTCCCGGCAAGCATGCATATACTTGGTATGATGCCCGAACCGGACGGTATTGCTTTCGCAGGAACAGGCACCGGCCGACGTGTCGTGGCGCCCGCAGGTGTCGGCGATGATGGTGGCCAGTATCGTGCCCCGGTTGGAATAAAGCGCCGATCCCGGCCCGATATAGGGCGTGCCCTGGGCCAGCACCGTATCCTGGGCGCTGTAGCGCTCGGCATAGTCGGCCAGGGAATAGAACAGGGTGTCGACGGCCTGGCAGCCCTCGCTGTCCACGATGCGCAGCACCTGCCCCTTGCGCACGACACCCGACCAGGGATGCTCGGCAGGTACGATCTGGTCCAGGATGGCATCGGCCGGATCGCGATCCGACAGGACGGGGGTGAAATCGCTGTTACCGGTCATGGCTGTCCCTCTCCCGCTCAGGCCGACAGGAAGGCATCGGTATTGACGAAACCCCGCACGGCCTCTGCCGTCGCCATGCGGCAGAGGTCATCGTCGCCGGCCGGTGCCGCTTCATGGATGACCAGTTCGACAGGAAGGGGCGTGACCGGTTGCGCCAACGGATGCGGCGTGTTGGAAACAGCCAGGATCAGGTCCATCTCGGCGCGCAGCGATACGAAGTCATCCTTTTGCACCGCATCGGCATCGAAGGTGAATCTTCCGTCACCGGTGACGGATGTGGGTGCGAAGAAGGTGATGCAGGGGGGGATGTCGCGCTGGGTCAGGCCGTGCTTGCCCGCAGCCAGCACGAAATTGTCCCGCGCGTTGCGTATGCCGCTGTCGGGACCATAGGTGCGAGCGACGCTGGCCGGATTGGACCCGCCGACCACGCTGTCATGCCGGCCGCAGCTATCCTCCACGATGGAGAGCAGCACCCGTCCCATGTCGGAAAACAGCACCCTTCCCTTGCGCATCTCCGCCGTCCACTGGATCTTGATCGTGTCGGCATGGTTGAAGCGTTCCGACGTGTCGGCCAGGTTCCAGGCCAGCAGCGATACGCCCGGCGTGGCGCCCGGGTTGGTGATGCGCAGCACCCGGCCCCGGCGGATGATGCCGGTCCAGTACCAGCCGCCCGGCAGGGTCTCCCGCAGATGGATGGCAGCGGCATCGGGCAGCGGCAGGTCGCGCGGGCTGGGCGGGGGCAGCACCAGCGGGGCGCGGCCGGCGGCGGCGGATTTCAGTTCCAGGTAACGGGCACGGTTGGCCGCGATCTGTTCGGGTGTCTGGCGGGGCATGTCCGCTCCCTCTCACGCTGCGTCGGCCGGGTCGTCCCGGTCTGGTTGCCCTTCGCTTGCGGCCAGGTCGTCCCGGCGGGGCGGTTCGGGGTCTTGGGCCAGGTCCGGCCGGCCGGCGATGCGGCGGGGCCAGACCTCGATATCGTTGGTGATGCCGGCACCGTAGCGCAGCCGTTCCTCCGGCAGGTTGCGGCGGCGATCGAAGGCGATGACCCGGGTACCCAGGTGGAAGGCTTCCGACAGGTCATGGGTGACCATGACCACCGTCATCGGATGCTCATGCCAGAGCTGGCGCATCAGTTTGTGAACCTCGGCGCGGATGCCGGGGTCCAGCGCGCCGAACGGCTCGTCCAGCAGCAGCACCTTGGGTTTGGCGATCAGGGCCTGGGCCAGCGCCAGCCGCTGCTGCATGCCGCCGGAAAGCTGGGCCGGATACTTGTCCAGCGCGTGGGACAGACCCACCGCCGCCAGCAGGGCCACGGCCTCTTCCCGCGCCCGGACCCGGGCCCGGCCGAACAGGCGGCCCAGCAGGCCGCCGGCCTTCAATTCCGCCCCCAACAGCACATTGCCCAGCACCGTCAGGTGCGGGAACACCGAATAGCGCTGGAACACCACGCCCCGATCGGGCCCGGGCTCGGGCGATACGGGCCGGCCGTCGATCAGGATCTCCCCCTTCGTCGCGGTTTCCTGCGACAGGAGCATGCGCAGGAAGGTAGTCTTGCCGCAGCCCGACGGACCAACCAGCGCCACAAAGGAACGGGGCGCTATCTCCAGGCTGATCCGTTCCAGGACCACCTGCTCACCATATTCCTTCCAGACATCGCGGACGCTGATGGCGGTCATGCGGCTGCCCTCGCATCCTGAAACCAGGGGAAGGCGCGGCGCTGCAGGACACGCAGGCCCAGATCCATCAGGAAACAGAGCAGCGTGATCCAGGCGACATAGGGCAGGATGACGTCCATGGCCAGATAGCGGCGCACCAGGAAGATGCGATAGCCCAGCCCCGCCTCGCTGGCGATGGCCTCGGCAGAGATCAGGAACAGCCAGGCCGGCCCCAGGTTCAACCGCACGCTGTCGATCAGGCGCGGCACTATCTGCGGCAGGACAACACGGATGGCAACGGTCCAGCTATTGGCCCCCAGGGTCTGGGCCTTGATCAGTTGCTGACGCGGCAGGTCATCGATCTTCAGCATCATGTCGCGGATCAGGCAGGGCATCACGCCGATGACGATCAGCGTCACCTTCGACGCCTCCCCCAGCCCGACAACGATGAACAGGATGGGCAGCACGGCCAGCGGCGGCACCATGGACAGGACCGTCACGAAGGGCGACAGGGCGGCCCGGACATGCGGCAGCAGCCCCGCCGCCATCCCCACCAGCAGCCCGCCCGCAGAGGCGATGGCGATGCCGGAAAGCAGACGCAGCAGCGAGGTCCCCGTATCCAGCCACAGCAGGATGTCGCCGGTGCGGCGGTCGGGCGTAAAGGCCATGCGGTCGATGGCATCGGCGAAGGCGGCCAGGCCCGGCAACAGCTTGTCGGACGGGTTTTCGGCCAGCCTTACCGCCGATCCGAACGCATAGGCCACCAGCACGGCCACGAAGGGCAATGCCGCCAGCAGCATCCAGCTTGCACGGTCGGGCCTTCGGTTGATCAGGCGCATGGGGCAACTCCCTTGCACGCCCCCGCCACCGACCCGGCGACAGGCCGGAACCGGTGGATCAGGAACGCCTTGGGCGGGTTTGCGTCGTCAAACACCGCGGAGAGAGGGGGTTCACACCCCTGGAAACCCGGCATCGGCCGGTGTGGCACGGGCAAGCGGTCAAAGCGTCCCGTCGGCAGCGGCAGCCATATAGGTGTCGGTGAAGCGGAACTTCACGAACCTGTCGCTGCCATAGAGGGACCCGTCGGGGAACTGGATGCCGATGGCCTCCGCCGATGGCGCACCATTGCCCAGCAGACCATGGTCGAACAGGAAGCCGGCCACCTTGCGCATGGTCGATTTCGGCTCCGCCCCCCGCACGAAGGCCAGCGCCTCCGCCGGCTTGTAGAACATGCGGGTGGCCTCCAGCTGCGCCTCGTAACCCTTCTGGTCGGTGCCCGATGCCTTGCCCATGGCGGCACGTGCGGCCGCACCGGCCGGGGTCTGGGCCGACATGATGGCCATCGTTTCGTACCAGATGCCGGCCAGCGCCTTGCCGAAAGCCGGATTGTCGTTCAGCACGCCGGTATTGACGACGGTCAGGTCCATGATCTCGCCCGGAATGCGGCTGCTGTCGAACACCTTGCGGGCATCCGGCTGGGCCATGATCTCCGCCACCAGGGGGTTCCAGGTGACGACCGCCGTGACCTGCGGCGTGGACCAGGCGGCCACCATGTCGGCATCGGAGGTGGAGACGACGGACACATGCTCCCGCTCCGTCAGGCCGGCACTTTCCAGCGCGCGGGCCAGCAGATAGTGGGACACGGAAAATTCCACAAGGTTGACCTTCCGGCCCTTGATGCTGGCCAGATCCTCCCCGCCCTTCAGGATCACGGCATCATTGCCGTTGGAGAAGTCACCCACGATCACGGCCGTGGTGTCCACACCGCCGGCGGCGGGAATGGACAATGCATCCATATTGGTCAGGGTGACAGCGTCGAAACCGCCGGCCGTGTACTGGTTGATGCTTTCCACGTAATCGTTGAACTGCACCACATCGATGGTGATGCCGTACTTGTCGGCCCATTTCTTCACGATGCCGTTCTCGTCGGCATATTGCCAGGGCATCCAGCCGACATAGATCGACCAGGCCAGCTTGAAATCCTTCTTCGGCGCGGCAAGGGCCGGTGCGGACAAGAGCGAGGCGGCAATCAGCCCGGCGGTCAATTTTCCAAGGAAGCGGCGCGTCTTCATCATCCAACCCCTTATGGTTCCAAACCGGTTTGGGGGGTTGGCGGAGACCGAACGGGGGCGCCAACCCTCCTCGATCTCCCGGGCTTTTATCCCGCCGTGTACCCGGCCGGGCCAGCAGGCTGGCGGTGCCGGGCGGCAGCTCTCGGACCAGTCACCGCCCCCATAACGGGCACGGCCGGAACCCTAGCCACCATGCTTGTTGTATCAGCAAGCACCGTGCCAGCCCGAAGCGGCCTGTTCCCCCGCCCACGGCCGCGCCAATGCCCAGCTTTCAGGCATTCGGGTCAGGCAATGCGCCCAATTCGCGGGCACCCTCTGTTGCAATGCGGGACAGTTGACAGCAACCCCGCTTTGCGTCATTGCCACGCCGTTGCAAGCCCCTTCCGGAGCGTCACCCCGTGCTTGAACGTTTCATCGAACGCACCCTTTACGCCAGCCGCTGGCTGCTGGTGCCGATGTATCTCTGCCTGGCCGTCGTGCTGATCGCGTTCACGCTGCGCTTCGTCATGGAGCTGTGGCACCTGTTCGACTATGCGCTGTTCGGGGAAAGCGAGGCGGACCTGATCCTCGCCGCGCTGGCCCTGGTCGACCTGACCCTGGTGGGCAGCCTCGTCGTCATGGTGATGATCAGCGGGTACGAGAATTTCGTGTCGCGTATCGAACTGGGCGAGAATGACGAGAAACTGTCATGGCTGGGCAAGCTGGACAGCGGCACGCTGAAGGTCAAGGTCGCGGCCTCCATCGTCGCCATCTCCTCCATCCATCTGCTCAAAAGCTTCATGGATGCGGACAAGGTCACCAATGACAAGCTGATGTGGCTGGTCATCATCCATCTGACCTTCGTGGCTTCCGCCTTCCTCATGGGCCTGCTGGACAAGATGACCAACGGCAAGCCCAAGCCCTGACGGGGAAGCGGGACAGCCGGCCGGGTCGGGATCAAGATAATCCTCCCCCATCGCATACATTTTTACTAAAATGCCCAAACTCAAGTGAATGCGGGTTTCGCGTCGGGGGGGCGCTACATGGTTTTGCGGATGGCGGTCGGGGCGCTGATCATGACCCTGGCCATCCTTTGGGTGCCACCGGGTATGGCCGGTGATGCGCCGCTGATTTTCGCCTATGGTGACCATAACGAGGCGCCGTTCGCCATCGTCCGGGAGGAAAGGCTGGAAGGCGGCTTCCTGCTGGAATTGGGGAACGAACTGGCGGCCCGGCTGTCGCGGACCCCGGTCTACCGTTTCGTGCCGCGCAACCGCATCCAGGGCGAGTTGCAGGCGGGCACGGTGGATGCCTATTGCCTGGCCGCGCCCGAATTCTACCCGGAGCTTCCGGCCGACCATTTCTCCCGTCCCCTGTTTCAGGATCAGGATATCATCGTCATGGCCCGGCATATCCAGGGGCCGCCTGTTCTGGACAGCCTGCGCGGTGCCCAGCTTGGCACCGTGCTGGGCTACCGGTATCCGCCCGCCGTGGAGGAGCGGTTCCGCACGGGCGAGTTGCGGCGGGTCGATGCACGCAATGCCGAAACCAACATGCGCAAGCTGGCCGGCGGACGGCTGGACGCCATCATCCTCCCCCGCCTGGGCTGGACCCATGCCCTGGCAGGGGAACCATCCCTGGCCAGCCATGCGCGATCCGACGTCATCACGGTGGCCACCCGGCAGCGCTCCTGCCTGATCAGCCCCGCCAGCGCCCTGGCCGTTCAGGACCTGAACGACGCCATCCTGTCGATGATGTCCGACGGGCGGCTGGATATGCTGCTGGCCACCTGGGGTCTGCGTGCCGGGCTTGCACAAGGGGGCGGCACCCGGCAGGAGGCACGGGCCGGCCGATGACAGCCTTCAGCATTGATCAGAACCGACGGTCCTGATCAATACTGCCCGCATGCCCGGGCGCCGCAAGCCGCGGGATGGCGGCGCCCGGCGCTTCGTGGTGCCGAAAACCTTGACCATCGGTCAAGATTTTCGGCCGCTGCTATCAGTCCAGCAGGCCGTCGATATCCGTCATCAGCCGCCGCCGCCGCTGCACCACGGGAACGGCGGGCTCCTCCGTAGCAGCGGGCGGCGGGCTTTCCAACAATGCCTGTACCGCAGTCCGCACCTCTTCCCTTCGGGAAGCGGGAACCCAGAATTCCAGCCTGACGAGCCCGGCCGCCTTGCGGCGGGCCCGGGCCCGGATCTGCCTTATCGCGTCGCTCATAAGCCTCGTCCTTCGCTTGGCCGCCAGATTAGTCAAGCCGGCGGTTGCTGGGAATAGCGGTGGGCGACCATCACCCATACCGGGGGCGCACCCCCAGGTTGCGAGATCAATCCATGACCGGCGCATGCCCCTGCCCGCCTTCGTTCCGCGCAGGGCGCAGCAGCAGGACAAGGGGGATTGCACACAGGGTAACGATCATCATCATCTTGAAATCATTCAGATAGGCGATCATTGCCGCCTGCTGGTTGACCATCTGGTCCATCGCCGCCAGCGCCGGCGGGGCGGCCTGCCCCATCTGTACCAGGCGGGCATCGATGGCGGGATTGAACGGCGAGATATGGGCCGCCAGTTCCGCATGGTTGACCTGGGTGAAATGCGCCAGGGCGGAGATCACGACGGATACCCCCAGACTGTTGCCCAGGTTGCGGACCAGACTGAACAGGCTGGCCGCATCCACCCGGTCGGCCGGTGCCAGGGTGGCGAATGCGATGGCGCTGAGCGGCACGAAGACCAGCCCAAGGCCCAGGCCCTGCACAAGCCCGCTGACAATGATCGGCGTGCTGTCCATGACAATGGTGAATTGCGTCATCATGTGCAGCGACCAGGCCGTGAGCAACAGCCCGACCAGAATCAGCAGGCGGGCATCGACGCGATGCACCAGCCGCCCCACCAGCAGCATGGAGATCACCACCCCCAGGCCGCGCGGCGCCATGACCATGCCCGTGGTGATGGTGGGATAACCCATCAGTCTTTGCAGCATGGGCGGCATCAGCGCCATGGCGGCCAGCACGATGACCCCGACCACGAAGATCACGATCAGGCCGGCCACCAGATTGCGGTCCCGGAATAATCTCGGTTCCAGAAAGGGCTGGCGCGCCGTCAGCATATGCACGCCGAAACCCCAGAAGGCGGAAATGGAAATCCCCAGCTCGATCCAGATTTCCGGCGATGCGAACCAGTCGAGCTGCTCGCCCCGGTCCAGCATGAGCTGCAGGGACCCGACAGCGATGGACAGCAGGCCGAAACCCACGAAATCGAACCCGCGCCGCCGCGTGGCCGACGCCGGCATCCAGGCGAGGATGCCCAGGAACGCCAGGATGCCCACGGGCACGTTGATGTAGAAGACCCAGCGCCAGTTGAAGCTTTCCGTCAGCCAGCCGCCCAGAGTGGGGCCGATCACGGGGCCGATCATGATGCCGGCCCCCCACATGGCCATGGCCTGGCCGTGGCGTTCCTTGGGATTGATGTTCAACAGGACCGTCTGCGACAGCGGCACAAGGGCCGCGCCGAAAACCCCCTGCAGCAGGCGCCAGACAACCATCTCCGTCAGGCTGCCGGCCGTGCCACACAGCATGGAGGCGACGGTGAAGCCGGCTACGGACACCAGGAAAAGCGGCTTGAGCCCGATCCGGTCGGCCAGCCAGCCGGTCACCGGCGTCATGATGGCCGAGGCCACGATATAGGATGTCAGCACCCAGGTGATGCTGTCCTGGGCCGCACCCAGGCTGCCCTGCATGCTGGGCAGAGCGACGTTCGCGATGGTCGTGTCCAGCACCTGCATGACCGTCGCCAGCATGATGGCAATGGTCAGCAATCCTCGCCGGACAGGGGCCGCCGCTTCTTCTACGGCTGCCATGATGTCACCGTTCCGTCGCCTGGGCCGCGCGGAAGCCGGGCAGGCCGCGCGCCTGACCCGTATCGATCTCCACCGTGGCGGACAGGCCGGCCCGCAGGGGGACACGATCCCCGTCGGCAAGCAACAGGCGCACGGGCACGCGCTGCACGACCTTCACCCAGTTGCCCGTCGCGTTCTGGGCCGGCAGGATGGAGAATTCCGACCCCGTTCCGGCCCCGATGCTGGCGACATGCGCCGTCAGCGTGCGGCCGGGATAGGCATCCAGCACCACGGTGGCCGTCTGGCCGGCGGTCATGTGGGTCAGGTCGGTTTCCTTGACATTGGCCTCGATATAGGTGGCCTGCGTCTCCACGATCGACAGCATGGCCAGGCCCGGCAGGGCGAACTGCCCGACGCGCAGCCGGTCGGTCTGGCTGGCAATGCCATCCGACGGCGCGCGGACGGCGGTGCGCTCCAGGTCCAGGGCGGCGCGATCGCGGGTGGCGAGCGCCTGCATCACCATCGGATGGCTGTCCGTGGCGATATCGGGATTGCCGCCCAGCGCGGCCAGGGCCGCGGCAACACCCTGCTTGGTCTTTGCCACTTCCTGTTCGGCCGCCCGCAATTCGTTGCGGGACTGGTCCAGCCGCGCCTGGGCGGCGTAGCCGCTCTGCGCCAGGCGGGACTGCCGGTCGAAGTCGCGGCGGCGATAATCCAGGTCCTGCTCGGCCGCAGCCAGTTCGGCGCGCTGTTGTGACAGGTTGGCGCGCATGCGCTCCACCTCCAGCCGGGCGCTGGCAATGGCGGCGTCGGCCTGGGCCAGCGCAATGCGATAAGGCTGGGGATCGACCTCGAACAGCAGGTCGCCGCGCCTGACCGGCATGCTTTCCCCGACATGCACCGCCACGATCAGGCCCTGCACCTCTGGCCCCACGGCCACCTTGTCCTGCTTCACATAGGCATTGTCGGTGTTCACATAGCGGCCGCCCGTCACCCAGACATAGCCGCCGGCGGCGGCCAGCACCAGCGGCAGGGCCAGCCCCAGAAGCAGGCGCCGGCGCAGCGGGGGCACGGGCTTCGTTTCTTCCATCTCACTCATGATGATCACCTTTCCCGGCACCCTGGCCGGTCTGATCGTCCGGCTGGGCGGTGCGGTCGGACAGGTTCGCCCGTATCTTGGACAGGATGCGGACCAGTTCGGCTCGCTCCGCCGGGCTGATGCCCGCCAGCGCTTCCTCGTAAATCTCGTCGACGACAAGGCGCATGGGCACCAGCGCCTCTCGCGCCTTGTCGGTCAGGTATAAAAGCCGGGCACGCCGGTCGGTCGGGTCCGGCTTGCGCTCCACCCAGCCGCCGTCACCCATGCGGTCCAGCAGGCGGGTCAGCGTGATGGGCTCCACCTCCAGCACTTCCGCCAGTTCGGCCTGCTTGACCCCCTCCTGCTTGGAAATCTTGAAGATGGCGTGCCATTGCGCCCGCGTGCTGCCCGTGAAGCGCAGCCGCTGGTCGAAGCGTCGGCGCAACAGGCGGGCCGTGTCGGCCAGCGCGGCGCCAAAGGCGGGGATGGGTTCGATGTCGCTCATAACTCCACATATTATAAGCATGACTACTATAAGCAATGTCATATCAGCCGGGGCAGCCATGCCACAAAAGCCAGTCGTTGCTTGCCAGGGGAGCGGCCAGCGCGTATTCCTGCCCCTTTGATATCTCTGGAAGTGGTGGAACCGGTGCGTCTGTCCCTTGCCCCCTGGCGGTTGATGCTGCTGGCAGCCCTTGTGCTGCTGGCCGCCGCCATGGGCGACAGCGCCCTGGGCCGGGCCATGGCGGCCGCCGCTCGCGGGCCCGCCTCCGGCTGCGAGCCGGGTCCGCTTGATTGCGGTGTGCAGGTGTCGGCGCCGGCACAGATGGCGCTGGTGCAGGGCTCCTATCGCCCCGATGGCAAGCCGGCGCCCTTCCCCCAGGGCCCGGTGCCGGTGGCCCTGCCGCCGGCCGGCCCCTGGCTGACCGTCCCCGGCACGGACAGGCAGGACCTGTCCTGCCCGGCCGACGGCCCGGTCCGCCCGACACAGGGGCTCTGCGGCCAGCCGCGCGGCCCGCCGTCGGACGCCTGACCCTCCATCCGTCTTCTTGACCCCGTTCAATGATCAAAGCCGGCGTGACCGACGCCGGTTTCTCCGCGATCGGACCTGCCTATGCTTAATTTCTCCAAGGCCCGGACGACGATCATCCTGTTGATCTGTTTTCTGGGCGTGCTGGTGTCGATCCCCAGCCTGATCGGCTCGCACAATATCCCTTCCTGGATGCCGGCGCGTCACTTCAATCTCGGCCTGGATCTCCAGGGCGGCTCCTACCTGCTGCTGGAGGTGGATGCCGAGGCCGTGAAGCGCGAACGGCTGGACAATGCCACAGACGAAGCCCGCGGCCTGATGCGCAGCGCGGAGGTGCGCACGACGGGCGTGGCCGTGGATGGCGATGGCATCATCGTGCGTCTGGCCGATCAGGCCGATGCCGCGCGTGCCACCGAGGCGTTGCGTCCCATGACGCAGGGCGCCCTGCCCGGCGAGGTTGGCGATTTCTCCATCGTGCCTGAAACCGGACGGCTGCGTCTGGCCTTCAGCCAGCAGGCCCTGGCCAACCGCGTCAGCAAGGCCGTGGACCAGTCGCTGGAGATCGTCCGCCGTCGTATCGACGAGACCGGCGTGAACGAGCCGATGGTAGCCCGCCAGGGCGCCTCCCGCGTGCTGGTTCAGTTGCCCGGGGTGACCGATCCCGGCCGTATCAAGCGCCTGCTGGGCCAGACGGCGAAGATGACCTTCCATCTGGTCGGCGATCCGTCCATTGCGCCGGGCAGCGCCGCCCCACCGGGATTTGAGTGGATGATGAATGCCGACCGGGGTGCCGGCGGCAGCCAGATCCTGGTGCGCAAGCGCGTCGAGGTGGATGGCGCGACCCTGACCGATGCCCAGCCCAGCGCGGACCCGCAGACGGGCCGCTGGGTGGTGTCCTTCAGCTTCGACAGCATCGGTGCCCGCCGCTTCGGTGAGATCACCCGCGCCAATGTCGGCCGGCCCTTCGCCATCGTGCTGGACGGGCGCATCATCTCCGCCCCCGTGATCAACGAGCCCATCATGGGTGGCCGCGGGCAGATCAGCGGCAATTTCACGGCCCAGACGGCCAATGAACTGGCCGTGCTGCTGCGTGCCGGCGCCCTGCCCGCCCCGCTGACGGTGGTGGAGGAACGGTCCATCGGCCCGGAACTGGGTGCCGACAGCATCAAGGCCGGCCTGATTTCCTGCCTTGTCGGCGTCGTGCTGGTCTTCGGCTATATGTGGATGACCTACGGCTTCTTCGGCCTGATCGCCAATGCGGCGCTGATCTTCAACCTGTTCCTGACACTGGCCTGTCTGGCCATGCTGGAAGCTACGCTGACCCTGCCCGGCATCGCCGGCGTCGTCCTGACGCTGGGCATGTCGGTGGATGCCAACATCCTGATCAACGAGCGTATCCGCGAGGAATTGCGCAAAGGCAGGACCGCCCTGTCGGCGCTGGAGGCCGGCTATACCAAGGCCATGGGCACCATCATCGACAGCAACCTGACCACGCTGATCAAGATGGTTCTGCTCTATATTGTCGGCACGGGCTCGGTGAAGGGCTTCGCTGTCACCACGTCGCTGGGCATCATCACCTCGATGTTCACGGCCACGCTGGTGGCCCGCCTGCTGACGGCCATCTGGTTCCGTCGCAAGCGGCGCCGGGAACTGCCGGTCAAGGGGCCGTTCAGTCTCAAGACCTATGGCTGGAACGTGAACTTCATGAAGGGCCGGCATGCCGGCCTGATCGTTTCGGTGATCCTGTCCGCCCTGTCGGTGGCGCTGTTCTTCAAGCCCGGCCTGAATTACGGCATCGACTTCGCCGGCGGCATCGTGATGGAGGTGCGGACCCCCGAGCCGACCGATTTCCCCCGCCTGCGTCAGGTGATGGAAGGGGTGGATGTCGGCCCCGTGTCGCTTCAGGCCTTCGGGTCCGACCGCGACGTGATCTTGCGCATGGAGCGGCAGGAAGGGGCTGAGAGCAATCAGGAAGCCGCCATTAAGGCCGTGACCACCGCGCTGGAGCAGAATTTCCCCGGCACGGAGGTCCGACGTGTGGAGGCGGTGGGCGCCTCGGTTTCCGCCGAGCTGTTCACGAACGGCATGATCGCCCTGGGGCTGGCGGCCATCGCCATGCTGTTCTACATCACCATCCGGTTCGAATGGCAATTCGGCATCGGGGCGGTGATCACGATGTTGCTGGATACCACCAAGACCATCGGCTTCTACTCGCTGACGGGGATGCAGTTCAACCTGACGGCCATTGCCGCCATGCTGACCATCATGGGCTTCTCCATCAACGACAAGGTCGTGGTCTATGACCGCGTGCGCGAAAACCTGCGGCTTTACCGCAAGATGCCGCTGCGCGAACTGATCAACCGGTCGATCAACGAGACCATGACCCGCACCATCAACACCAGCATCGCCATTTTCCTGTCGATCATCCCGCTGGCACTCTACGGCGGTGAGGCTTTGCGGGAATTTGCCTGGGCGCTGCTGTTCGGTGTGGTTCTGGCCACGTCCTCCTCGATCTTCATCGCGGCCCCCATCCTGCTCTATCTGGGCGAGAACAGGCTGCGCAAAACCATGGATGCGGACGACCCGCCCGCCGACGAGCCACAGGCGGACGGCGAGGCCACCAGCAAGGCCTGACAGAGAAAACCCCGGCACCCTGTGGTGCCGGGGTTTTTTCATGGGCCGCGGGGACCAGTGGGGGGGGCGCTCGTCAATCCCGGTCGACCTTCAGCACCTCCCCGGTACGGGCATCGACATCAAGCTCCACGCGACGGCCGTCGGCGTTGGTGGCCTTCACCTCTACCAGCTTGTCGCTCTTGCGTTCAAAGCCCTGTGCATCGCGATAGCCCTGGGCTGCCACCTTGTCCAGCAGTTCGGCCATGGGCAGCGGCGGCTGGCCGGCCGCCCCGATGGCGGGACCCGGCGCCGCGGGGACGGCACCGGTCGTTCCCTGGGCCAGGGCATAGGCACCGGTGCCCAGGGTGGTGGTCAGAAGGGCGGCGGCAAGGATACGGGGGAAGAACATCAGGTCGCTCCTGTCTTGTTGGATCAAGGATGACTGCATCCTGACAGGTGGGGCCTGAACCCGGCATGAACAGGGCCGGGAAAAGAAAAACGGCCGGGAAATGGCCCCGGCCGCTTTCAGTAGTACCGCTTCGGGAGGAACCCGGCGGGATCGGGAAGCCTGTCAGCGCGCCTCGCCGCCGATCACGCCGGCCGGTGCCGGGATCGCTGCGGTGCGGGCAATGGCGACACGATAGAGCGCGAGGGTCAGGATCACGGTCAGCATGAAGCCGGACACACCCCCCACCATCAGACCGACAGCGTTCGGCAACGCCACCATGATCCAGTAGAACAGGGCCGTGCGGGTGGGCGATACCAGCCAGCGCAGCAGGTAATGGTGGAGATGCTCCCGGTCGGGGGAGAAGGGCGCCCGCCCGGCCCGCTTGCGGGCCACGATCAGGCGCAGGCAGTCCAGCACGGGCAGCAGGAACAGGCCCATGAGCTGCATGTTGGCCAGGCCGCTGCCCGGATGATTGGTGATGGCAAGGCCCAGCAGCCCCATGGCGGCGGAAATGCCATAGGCCCCGCTATCCCCAAGGAAAATGCGGCCACGCATGTTGAACATCAGGAAAACCGCGCCACCAGCCAGGATCAGCAGAGCGATCACCGACAAGGTGCCAGCCCCGGCCAGGGCGAAGAAGAACGCCCAGATCATGGCCGTGCCGCTGGCAATACCGTTGGCCCCGTCGCTCATGTTGAAGGCGTACTGGAACCCGACCAGGCTGATCACGGTCAGCATCACCCCCAGGAAGGGCGGTACATCCACCACGGTGCCATCACCGAAATCCAGGCTGGTCAGCGCCAGATGCGGGGACAGGATCATGGCCACGGAGAACATGACCAACGAGACGGACAAACGGACGGCGGGCGGCAGGTGCTGACGATCATCCAGCATGCCCATGACGAACAGCGTCGTCATGACAGGCACGATGACCCAGTGCCCGGTCACATCATCCATGATGGAAAGCCCGGTTCCAACCAGCATCGCCGGCAACAGGATCGCCAGGCCGCCGACCAGGGGAACGGCACCGCGATGCAATTTGCGCAGACTGTCGGGCTTGTCCATGATCCCCAGGGCATCCCCGATCGGGCGTGCCGACAGGCAAATCAGGGCAGACAGGGCGATCTGCAGAACCACAGCCAAAATATACGTCAATTTTCCCACCCTCGAACGAGGTTTGCGAGATTGCTTCCCCTCTTCAACCCACACCAGTCCGGTTGTGCCGAACATTGACGAGGATATTCAGAGCGCCGGGGAAACGTTCCCTGATGCGTATTCGTTCCGCGGTCCGCCCCTTCCGTACCGCAGCGCCGAAAGCCATGGCTGTTTACCATAGCACCCGACAGACCGTGAAGACATTAGCGTAGGGATGCTCTGCGTTGGAAGCGCGGAGAGACAAAAACAACTTACTGACATGGAGATTAACATATCTGATGCCTAAATGGCACAGTTTTGGCTGATAAGCCTATGCCATTCCGATTATGAGCCATGCGGAAGAGGGCGGAACGTAAGGACTTTCGGCATAACACACATTAATTTTCGTCCGAAAGACGGATGCGACTCGAATACGGCCAGCACGTATCGGACCGTCCAAACAAAAGGGGCGGGCATCCCTGGATTGCCCGCCCCCTTGCCTTGTGAATTTATTGTTGCAACGCAGAAACATCAATCTGCGCGATCACCTGTACCACCACCCAGCGCCTTGTAAAGCGTGACCAGATTCGCCAACCGCTCCAATCGCAGGGCAATCAGCGTGCGCTCGGCGCCATAAAGGCTGCGTTGCGCGTCCAGTACCTGCAGATAACTGTCGATGCCGCGGTCATAGCGTGCCTGGGAAAGCTCCTGGCTTTCCCGAGCGGCCGCGACAAGGGCCGTCTGGGCGGCGATCTGGTCATCCAGGGTGGCCCGGGCCACCAGCGTGTCTGCCACCTCCTGGAAGGCCGTGCGCACCGTGCCCTGGTACTGCGCCACGGCGATCTCCTGCTCGGCCTTGGCAACGTCCAGATTGGCCTGGTTGCGGCCGAAATCGAACAGCGGCAGGCTGGCATCGGCGCCCACGCTCCAGGTCTTGCTGCCATCCTCGAACAGGCCGGACAGCGAGGTGCTGGCCGTTCCCAGCGCGCTGGTCAGGCTCAGTCGCGGAAAGAAGGCCGCCCGCGCGGCGCCGATATTGGCATTGGCGGCCCGCAGCGTATGCTCGGCCTGCATGATATCGGGACGCCGGACAAGAAGATCTGACGGCAGGCCCTCCGGCAGGGCGGGGATCAGCAACGTACCGTCCGCCCCCAGTTCCCGGTCGGCCGCCACGGTCACGGGGCCACCGGTCAGCACGGCCAGCGCATTCTCATCCCGCGCCACCTGGCGGCGATAGGCGGCATGGTCGGCGCGCGCCGTCTCCAGCAGGGTTTCGGCCTGCCGCAGTTCCAGCAGATTGCGGGCCCCACGGTCATAGGCCTGCCGGATCAGGTCATAGCTCTCCTGCTGGGCGGCGAAGGTCCGTTCCGTCAGGGCAAGCTGCTCGCGATCGGCCAGCAGGGTCAGATAGGTGTTCGCCACCTCCGCCACCACGGTCAGGCGCGCCGTCTCCCGCGCGGCGGCCGTGGCCAGATAGCTCTGGCGGGCCGCATCGGACAGGCTGCGTACCCGGCCGAACAGGTCGAGTTCAAAGGCGGTGAAACCGACATTGACCCCGATCTGTTCATTGATGCCCCCTGCCGGCCCCACGGTGCGGGCACGGCTGGCCTGGCCACCCAGCGCGACACTGGGCAGTTGCGCCGACCGTTCGATGCGGTAGAGCGCGCGGGCACGCTCCACATTGCCGGCGGCGATCAGCAGATCGTGGTTGCGCACCAGCGCCTGTTCGATCAGGCCCTGCAGCTCCGGCTCCAGGAAGAAGTCCCGCCAAGCGACGTCGGCCGCAGGCGCTGCCATGGTGCCCGCCGGATACTGCCCGGCGATCCCCGTGACGGGCGCCTGGTAATCGGGGGCCAGGGTGCAGCCCGCCAGCAGCAGGCTGGTGAAAAGGGTCAGATAAGCAGGCTTGCGCATCATCCTCACTCCTGCCCGGCCTGAATGTTCTGGGCACGGGCCCGGCGGTTCATTAGCCGTTCGACACCCACGAAGAACAGGGGTACGAAGAAAATGGCCAGCAAGGTGGCGGACAGCATGCCGCCCACCACGCCGATGCCGATGGCATTCTGGCTGCCCGACCCCGCACCCGACGCAATGGCCAGCGGGGTAACGCCCAGGATGAACGCCATGGACGTCATGATGATGGGCCGCAGGCGCTGACGCGCCGCCTCCAGCGTGGCCTCCACCAGATCCATCCCCTTTTCGTAATGTTCCTTGGCGAATTCCACGATCAGAATGGCGTTCTTCGCCGACAGGCCGATGGTTGTCAGCAGGCCCACCTGGAAATAGATGTCGTTGGGCAGGCCGGCCAGGGTCGCCGCGACCACGGCCCCCAGCACGCCCAGCGGCACCACCAGCATCACGGCCAGCGGGATGGCCCAGCTTTCATAAAGGGCGGCCAGACACAGGAACACCACCAGCAGGGACAGGGCGTAAAGGGCAGGCGCCTGGGCGCCGGACAGCCGCTCTTCATAGGACAGGCCCGTCCATGCCAGCCCGATGCCGTCGGGCAACTGCTCCACCAGTTCCTCGATCGCCGCCATGGCGGCCCCGGAACTGTATCCTGGCGCCGGCTCCCCCTGGATGTTCATGGATGCCGTGCCCATGAACCGTTCCAGCTTGGGCGGACCATAGGTCCAGGATGTGTGGGCGAAGGCCGAGAAGGGAACCATCTCCCCCTGATTGTTGCGCACATGCAGCTTGCCCACATCCTCCGGCAGCATGCGGAAGGGTGCATCGGCCTGCAGGAACACGCGCTTCACACGGCCGCGATCCACGAAATCATCAACATAGGTCGACCCCCACATCACCGACAGCGTGCTGTTGATATCACTGATGTCAAGGCCCAGGGCGGCGGCCTTGTCCTTGTCCACCTCCACCTTCAACTGGGCCGTATCCTCCATCCCGTTCGGGCGCACACCGGCCAGCGCGGGGTTCTGGGCGGCCATGCCCAGCAACTGGTTACGCGCCGCCAGCAGGGTTTCATGCCCCTGCCCCGCCTCGTCCAGAAGCTGGAAGTCGAAGCCTGTGGCATTGCCCAGTTCCATCACCGCCGGCGGGGTGAAGGCGAAGACCATGGCGTCCTTCAGGCCCATGAAGGCCCCCATGGAGCGCATGGCGATGGCCTGCGCGGATGTACCCTCTCCCTTGCGTTCCGACCAGTCCTTCAGGTTGATGAAGACGATGGCCGAATTCTGGCCCTGGCCGGCGAAACTGAAGCCGCCCACGGAGAAGACGCCATCGATATACTGGCCCTCATTGTCCAGCAGATGGTTTTCCACCTGCTTGACGATCTCCATCGTGCGTTCCTGCGTGGCACCCGGCGGTGCCATGACCATGGCGAAGACCACGCCCTGGTCCTCTTCCGGCAGGAAGGCCGTCGGCATGCGCAGGAACAGGAAGGCCAACAGCGCCACCAGACCCGCAAAGACCAGCATGAAACGCTTGGACCGGCGCATGATGCCGCCCGCGGCGCTCACATAGGCCCGGTTGGCCCGGCCGAAATTGCGGTTGAACCAGCCGAAGAAGCCCCGGCGCTCCCCATGCTGCGGCGGCTTCAGCATCGTGGCACACAAGGCCGGCGTCAGGATCAATGCCACCAGCACCGACAAGGCCATGGCCGATACGATGGTGATGGAGAACTGCCGGTAGATGACGCCCGTGGAACCGGGGAAGAACGCCATGGGCACAAACACGGCCGACAGCACCATGCCGATGCCGACCAGGGCCCCGGTGATCTGCCCCATGGATTTGCGCGTCGCCTCACGCGGGGAAAGACCATCCTCCTCCATCACGCGCTCGACATTCTCCACCACCACGATGGCATCATCGACCAGCAGGCCGATAGCCAGCACGACCCCGAACAGGGTCAGCGTGTTGATGGTGAAGCCGAACGCCGCCAGGACACCGAAGGTGCCCAGCAGCACCACGGGCACGGCGATGGTGGGAATCAGCGTGGCCCGGAAGCTTTGCAGGAACAGGTACATCACGCAGAAGACCAGCACGACGGCCTCGGCCAGGGTCTTCACCACCTCCTGCACCGACAGCTTCACGAAGGGCGTGGTTTCGAACGGATAGGCGACATCCACCCCTTCAGGAAAGATAGGGCGCAATGCTTCGATGGCGGCCTTGACGTTTTCAGCCGTTTCCAGCGCATTGGCGCCAGTCGCCATGTTGACGGCCAGACCCGATGCGTTCTGCCGGTTGTACCGGGTCACGAAATCATAGGTCTCACCCCCCAGTTCCACGCGGGCCACATCGCCCAGCCGCACGGACGACCCGTCAGGGTTGGACTTGACCAGGATGGCGCTGAACTGTTCCGGCGTGGCCAGGCGGCCCTGTGCCGTCACGGTCGCGTTCAATTGCTGGCCCGCCACGGAGGGTGTGCCACCCACCTGACCGGCGGAAACCTGCGCGTTCTGGGCACGGATGGCGGCGATGACCTCGGCAGAGGTCATGCCGAAGCCCGCCATCTTCACGGGGTCCAGCCAGATGCGCATGGCATAGCTGCCGCCGAACACCTGGATGTTGCCCACGCCGTTGACGCGGCTGACCGGATCCTGGATGCGCGAGGCGATGAAATCGCTGATATCGATGTCGCTCAACCGGCCATCGGTGGAAACGAATGCCACCACCATCAGGAAGCTGGCCGACGATTTCGACACCGTGACACCACGGGACTGCACTTCGGACGGCAGGGAGGACAGGGCCGGCGTGACCTTGTTCTGTACCTGCACCTGCGCGATGTCGGGATCGGTCCCCGCATCGAAGGTCAGCGTGATGGTCACGCTGCCGGATGCATCGCTGCTGGACGACATATAGCGCAGATTGTCGATGCCCTTCAGGTTCTGCTCGATAACCTGCGTGACGGTCTTTTCAAGCGTTTCGGCCGACGCACCGGGATAGACGGCCGACACGGCGATGGCCGGCGGCGCGATGGCGGGATACTGCTCGATCGGCAAACGCAGGATCGACAGCAGACCGGCCAGCATGATGACGATGGCGATCACCCAGGCGAAAACCGGGCGATCGATGAAAAATTTCGCCATGATCCGCTACTCCGGTCAATGCGCCGGAGCGGCAGGGGCCGCGGCGGGCTGATAGGGCACCGGTTTCACCTGGGCACCCGGTGGGGCCTTCATCACGCCCTGCACGATCACCCGGTCATTGGGCGCCAGCCCGCCGATGACGACCCACTGGTCGCCCACGGCCTTCGCCGTCTTCAGGGGGCGCGGCTCCACCTTGTCGCCCTGGCCCACGACCATGGCCACGGGGTGGCCGCCGGGTCCGATGATGACACCCTGCTGCGGAACCAGCATGGCGCTGGCATAGGTGCCCTGTTCCACCACGGCTCGCACGAACATGCCCGGCAGCAATTCCATATGCTTGTTGGGGAAGGTGGCGCGCAGGCCCACCGTACCCGTGCCCTGGTCCACCGTGACATCGGCGAAGTCCAGCACGCCCTCCTCGGCATAGGTGCTGCCATCGGGAAGGATCAGCTTGACCTTCAGCTTCCCGTCCTCCGGAAGGCTGAGGCTGCCGGCCGTCACCTGCCGGCGCAGGGCCGACAGGGCATCGGCCGACTGGGTCAGGTCGATATAGATCGGATCGAGCTGCGTCACGCTGGTCAGCATGCTCTCCTGCCCGGCCGTCACCAGGGCGCCCGGCGTCACACGGGACCGGCCGATCCGGCCCGAGATGGGGGCCGTCAGGCTGGCATAGTCCAGATTGATGCGCGCGGTTTGCAGCGCGGCGGTGGCGGCGGCGACAGCGGCTTCCCGCGCGCCCAGTTCCGACACGGCGTCATCATATTCCTGCTGGCTGACGCCCCGGACGGCGACCAGTTCCTTGTAACGCTGGGCCCTGGCCTTCACCGCCGTCAATTGCGCCTGTGCGCTTTTCTGGTCGGCCTGGGCCTGGGCTAGGGCGGCGCGATAGGGGGCCGGATCGATCTGGTAGAGCGGTTGTCCGGCCTGAACGTCCGTGCCCTCCGTGAACAGCCGCTCCTTGATGATCCCGGATACCTGCGGCCTGATCTCGGCCACCTGGTAGGGCGTGACGCGGCCCGTCAGCTCCGTCGTCACCGTGAAGGGTGCCGGCTTGGCAGCGATCACGGCCACCTCGGCCGGTGGCATACCCCCACCCGCGCCGGCGCCCCCGCCATCCTGTCCGCAAGCCGTAAGCGACAATGCCAAAAGGGCGACGGGGCCGATAGAACGTTTGAGGAGCATGCTGCCAGTTCCCTTGAACTTTGTTGTCCCGGCACTCCGGAGCTGTCCCGGCATTCCGGTCATGAAATTACATCCGATAGCGGATGCATCATATACGATTTCCGTTGAACACCGTACACGTGGCCATCCCCATGACAGTAACGCGATAGGGGTGATGGTGCCGCGCGCACGCCGACAGGCATCCTGCCTACCAACGGTTGGGCCGATTTATCATGGTATCGACGTTTTAAACCTGTGATCCCGGTCACTAGCCGGTGCAATTCCGGCCGCAGGGCCCCGTTGCGCAATTTCCGGTATCCGCATCGCTGGTTCTGTGCGCAAAGCATCCTCCGCCGTCTTTACCTGATCTTCAGGCCCGTGCTTGTCAGGTTCAGGGCGGAATCGGCTCCGCCCTCTTCGCCGCCATCCTTCCGCTGGCGCGGCGATGACGGGAGAAGCGGTTTCCTGAACGTGGCACATTCCAAAGACGTGCGGCGGCGGCCCGATCCGACAAGCCGCGGGACAAAATATTCCCCCAGGACGTAAGGATGCCCCCAAACGGTAAGGATAGGATCAGAAACCGCCCGGAATGCGGTAGATGTCGGGCTCACCCGGCTTTTCCACATAGGACAGGCGCATGCTCGCCCCCTGCACGGTGGGCGGCGTATCGGGCTTCCCGGAAGGCTGGCTGACGATGCCCAGGACCAGTTCGGTCAGCCGTCCCTTGCCGTCGCTGCCCTGGAAGACCAGAACCCCGTCATTGCCCAGCGGGTGGTTCAGGACCAGCCCTTCGGTACGATATCCCTGTTCCAGCAGATAGTTGCGCAGGGCATTGGCCGCGTTGACGATCTGCTCCGCCTTGGCGGGGGATCCGATCTCATGGCCCCAGGTGACATTCACCCGGAACAGCTTCTTCGATTTATAGCCCAGCAGATAGGCCACGACGGCCGGGCCCGTATCGGGCAGCAGGTCATTGACCTTGACCAGCAATGCCGTGGTCCGTTCCGACGGGTCCGTGACCTTCTGGATGGAGTCACCGGTAAGCTTGAAATCCTTGCCGATGGCCTGGCGGATCTGTTCCTCCGTCATGCCGAAGCGGGCACTGCGAAACCCTTCCACCTTGGCGTTGACGGCCTGCGCCGCGCCGCCGGCAGCTGGCGGCGTCTGGGCCATTACGGGGGTTGCCAGCAGGCCCAGGGCCAGAAAGGACACCAGCAGCTTCCGCGTCATCACATCATCCTTACATTTTGGGGGAATACCCCGAATCCTTACCGCCCGGGGGATTGGGCCCAGGCTTGCGACCCAGGCTTGCGACGTCGCAAATCACCCCTTTATCAACTGATCGATACGGTCACGCAACGCTGTCAGCGATGCCACCTCCTCTGCGGCCAGCCGGCCGGCCCGGTCGGACAGCTTGTCCAGGCTTCGGCCCAGCTTGCGCGCCACGGCAAGCACGGGGCTTTCCCCGGTGGGTGTGGCGGCCGGGGTCTGCCGCGCAGCGCGCAGTTCCTTGATGGTCGCCCCGTCCTTGATTCGTGACCACAGCGCCAGCCGCGCGCCCTCCCCCTCGGTATCGACCAGCAGATAAAGGTGGCTTTTCGTCACCCGCTCGCGCAGGGCCGCATATTCGGCCTGCACCTTGTCCGGCAATCCGCGCAGGGCCAGCAGCCGGGATACTTCCGATTTGGACAGGCCGACGACGGCCGCCAGCTGCTCCTGCGCGTAATTGTGCCGCTCCCCCAGCCGGGCCAGGGCGGAAGCGGTTTCCAGCGCGTCCAGGTCACGGCGCTGCAGGTTCTCCACCAGGGCCACTTCCTCGATATCGCCCTTGGTGATCACGGCGAAGATCGTGGGCTTGCCCAGAAGCCCGTGGGCACGCCATCGCCGCTCGCCGGCCGCGATGACGTAACGGCCATCGGCGGCCTTCTTCACCAGGATGGGCTGGAGCAGACCGTTGTGGCGGATGCTGTCGGCCAGCTCCTGCAGCCCCTGGGGGTCGAAATGTCGTCGCGGCTGGTCGGGATTGGGCTGGACCTGATCCAGGTCCAGTTCCACCAGTTCGGGAAAATCGGCCGAGGTGCCGAACAGCCGGTTCATCCCGCTGTCGCGCGGCACCACCGGCATGGCCGGGGCGAGCGCCGGATTGGTGCGGGCGAGCTTACGCGACATGGGCGTCCTCCGTCTGGTCGGCCTGAAGCAGGGAATGTGCCACCTCGCGGAAGGGGGCGACAAGGGCGGGGTCGGAAGAGACATCGACCGTCGGCTGCGCGGCTGCCACGGATTGCGGAAAGATCGTGGAGCGTGGCACCGGCGAGAAGATGCGCAAGCTGCCGCCGAACCGTTCGGTCAGATCGGAAAGCGTGGCGCGGTCCTGCGTATGGCGGGCCGTGAACATGGTGGGCAGGATGCCGATGATGGCCAGATCAGGATTACCGCGGCGGCGGACCTTGGCGATAGTGTCCAGCAGCAGGGGTACGCCCATCATGGCCAGCATCTCCGTCTGCACGGGGATGAGAACACCCGTTGCGGCGGCAAGGGCGTTCAACGTCATCATGCCCAGGTGCGGCGGGCAATCCAGCAGGATGTAATCGTATGAGCGAGCGACGGAGGCCAGCTTCTCCCGCAGCACCAGGGTGCCCATGGGCTCGGCCATCAGTTCCGTCTCTGCCGCCGACAGAAGGATGGTGGAAGGCAGCAGGTGGAACCGCCCGTCGCAGACGGGGTTCACGGCTCCGGCCACGGGCTGGTCCTTCAGCATCACGTGATAGGTCGTGCGTCCCGCCTCCGACGCCTCGGCCTGGGAGATGCCCAGATGGACCGTGGCACTGGCCTGCGGGTCGGCATCGACCAGCAGCACCCGCTGCCCCAGCGCCGACAGGGCGGCGGCGATGTTGACGGCGGCACTGGTCTTGCCCACCCCGCCCTTCTGGTTGGAAATGGCGATGATGGTGGCGCGGTCGCGGTGCCGCCGGGCCGGGGTGCCGACAATCTCGGCCACGGCCTGGGGAATTTTCTCTGTCCCGCCTTCCCAGCGGGAAACCCGGCCCTTGTCGTAACGCCGGCCCAGACTGGCGTTCAGCCAGTCGGCAAAGGCCTGCTGCGTATCCCCGCGCGCTTCCCGCGCCGCCCGCAACGCCGTCCCTTCCATGCTCCGCCCCCCGGTGCCAATGGCTGTCGATGCGAGCGGAGCATAGGGATCGGTTGACGGGGCGTCAACTAACGCGGTTGTTATATGTCAACAGTGACCGTCCCAGCCCGGCGCGGTCTCATGCGTAATCGACACCATCCAGGAAGTCGGCAGCGGCATTGGCCCATTCGACGGGGCTCTGGTCCAGGATGTCGATGCCGCCGCCTTCGATTGCATGGAAGGCGAAGTCCGGGCGCATGCGATGGGCCTCCAGGGCGGCCTGATAGATCATGTCGCCCGTGTTGGTCAGAATCAGGGCCGGCTGACGCAGGGCCATCAGCGGCCCTTCCTGACGATAGTTGAAGCTGGCGTTGTGCCCGTACCAATAGGCTCCCATGGCGAAAGCCTGCATCGCCTGCACGACATAGTCGGTGATGCGGGCATGGCTGACGCTGCCGGCGGCATAACGCTCCCGCACCTTGGCCACCTCCACCATATGGGCCGCTTCCGGCAGGGCCGTGAAGGCCTTCTCCCGCGCGACGATATCGTCGATCAGGGCCTGGCGCACCGGGTCGGGCAGCAACAGCGGCCCGCCCAGGATGGCGGCCGTGATCCGGTCGGGGTAGAGATTGGCCGCCTCGTTGCTGACCAGCGCGCCTGTATGGTGACCGCCGATGGCGGCCCGCCCGATGCCCAGGGCATCCAGCAAGGGCGGAATGGCAGCGGCATAGTCGGGGATGCCCGGTGCGAACGGCGGGGGATCGGACAGGCCGAAACCCGGCAGGTCCAGCGCAATGGGACGGATGCCCCGATCCAACAGCGGCTGGAACACATTGTCGAACTCATTGGCCGACATGATGGCCTGATGCACCAGCACCAGCGGCTTGCCCCTGCCCCCGTCCCAGTAATGGATCTGGCCGTAGGGTCCGTCCGCATATCCCCGCCGAAGCCGCATCATCATCCTCTCCCTGGTCCGCGAAACAGGCCGGCAGCATTGCCGGAAGCGGACCGGGCCACACCTGGCCTCCCCTCTCCTGTTCGACAGGTGGACAGTTCAGGCTTTCTTGACGAAGCAGGTCTTCAGGACAAGGCCCTTCACCTTTTCTACCTTGCCCTCGATCTCTTCCGGATCATCGGTCAGATGGATGTTCCGCACCATGGTGCCGCGCTTCAGCGTGACATTGGCGCCTTTTACCTTCAGGTCCTTGATCAGGGTGACGCTGTCACCCTCGGCCAGGATGTTGCCGTTGCAATCCCTCACGTCCATCGCCTGCATCCTTCCGGGTTCATGTGCCCCCTGTTGAAAAGGGGCAAAAGGGAGGATGCGGACCATAGCCCAGGGAACAGGGATGCCCGGATTGCCGAAAGCACATCGCGACCCGGCCACAATGTGCATCTGTTGATATCCTGGTTGTTTCAACGACCGATGCGTGTGGACTGGAACTCCACCTCGGCGATGGTGCCGGAGGTCAGGGAGGACAGGACGACGCGGATCGTCGCCTCATGGCTGCGACGGGCTGTTTCCGCCGTGGCGGCGTGGCCGGCGCGCAGCACCAGCCGGCGGCTGCCGCGGGCCGTCTCCTCGATCCCCACAACGCTGAGATCGCGCAGCAGCGGCCCCGGCACCTGCTTCTGACCTAGCGCATGACGGGCGGCGGCCCACAGCGCCTCGGCATCATCGGCATCCGGTAAGGGGGGCGGCGGTTCCGGCAGGGACCTTGTCTGTGCGATGGCGGCGGGGGCCTTGGTCCCGCCCGTCTCACGCCGGGTCTTCCGGCCAGCCGAATTGCGTTCCCGCTCCAGGAAGGTTTCGGCGGCCTCCTCCTCCTCCTTGGCATGGAAATCCAGGGTCACCTCCTCGATCTTGCGGCCGCGGCGCTTCATCTTGTCTTCCGGCATCTCCACCCTGAAGGGGGCGAGCTGGTTGACCTCCACCATGGCCCGGTCGATGGTGCGGGTCCGCAGGATACCGAAATCCTTGTACGCCCCTTCAGGCACGTTCAACAGCTTGCGCAGCGTCTCGATATCCAGGGTCAGCGACGGGTGATCCATCTGATAGCGCTGCATCCCGATCTCATAGAGCTTCAGCGCATAAGTGCTGGTGACCTTCACCATGGCCGGGCCTGACAGGCGCGCCCAGAGCTGGGAGGAGCGCTGCAATTCCAGGAAGGCATCGGTGAACTGGAAATGGATGTCCGCGCTGTCGATCTCCACCTCATCTTCCGGCCGGACATAGGATGACAGGATACGCAACTCGGCCCGGCTGCGTCGCCCGCGAAAGGGGCCGATGACCACCAGACTGCTTTCGTAAATCTCCTTCAGGGCGTCGAAGATGCGTTCATTGCCCTTGTGGTTGCCGCGCACCACCTTCTTGGGCAGGCGGTACAGCTTGTTGGCGAAATTCTGGCTGCCGGCCAGATGGATCATGAAATTCAGCATCTTCTGCGCCGGCAGCGACAGGCGGGAGCCGTTGGCCGGATAGGAATAGACGGCCTCAGCCGCCTTGATCAGATGCTTGTAGCCATCCCGTTCGAACGTCGCGGCGGCGACGCGGGCCGTATGGCCCATCCGGTCCAGGGCCGGAAGATTATCGGTCTTCTCCTCATCCACCAGGCTGCCATCCAGTTCGATTACGACACCCGTATCGCCAGCGCCCGGCACATAGGGTACGATCGTTCCCATCTTGCCCATGGGCGATGCGGAGGCGGCCGGTCCCTGTTCCGGTGCGGCATTCTTGCGGCGGGATGGCGGCATGGTGGTCCCCTGGTCTGGTGCCGCCAAGCTAGTCCCTTCCTTACAGCCAAGGCAAGTAAGGAAAGGGGCTATGGCTGGGAAAATCCCACGTCCTTACGGCCCGGGGGCTGGGCTTACGCCCTGGGGCGTGGGTCAAACGCCCCCATCCTGTAGGGACACCCCACCCCAGGCTGTAAGGATGATCACCGGAAATGCCAGGTTTTCCGCGGCTTTCCGAGCCCCTGAATCCTTTTAAGAATCCTGGAACAAAATAACGGCAAGGATTTTGGGGAGATTGGCAACAGGACATGGGCAGGTTGTCCTTTACCTGCCCCCGGTGATGAGGTGGGAAATCCCGAATCGGGGGCTCTTTTCCTTACATCCCGGGGGAAAGGCCGACTCCGGGGCTGGTGTCATTGCCCAGCACGCCGCCATCCTTACCGTCCGGGGGCATTCCTTACGGCTTGGGGTCTTCGGACTATCGGTGATCTCAACAGCCCCCGACCGGTAAGGATGAAAGCCCCCGTGCGGTAAGGGAATCGGGCCGTTGATTTGGCAGGCGCCAGCGCCAGAGGGACATGGATATGGCTGTAGCCATGGGTTTTAGTCCCCCGAACCGTAAGGATGCTGCCTCCCGATGATAAAACGCCGCCGCCTTATGCCTTTGCCCCCGAGGTGTAAGGATTGCCCGATTCCCTTACCCACCGGGGGCTGCGCCCCAAGCGGTAAGGATGGTTTGTCACCGGCTTTCCGATCGCAATGCTTCGGCCAGTTCAAGTTCGATTTCGTAGGGGCGCCAGTCGACCGAGGATTTCAGGTTTCCCTTGGGCAGGAGCAGCAACATCGCGAATCCGACTTTCCCCCGCTCGTCAAGCAATGGCAGCAGCAGGCGGTGATAACCCAGCTTCTCCCCGAAGATACGGAAGCGCCGATCGGAGAAAACCGGCCCCTGCTGGTCCAGCATCCGCTGGTAGGCAGCCCGGACATCCGCCAATGCCTGGCCGCGATAGCATTGCGACAGCAGCCGGCCCGTCAGGGATGCGCCATAAAGTTTCACGAGGTTGGGGCCCGCCCATAGATAGCGGGCCTGCTCCACGCCCCGCCGCAGATCCACCAGCGCCAGATTTCCCGCCGGCCCCTGCAGAGCCTGGGGTGTGAAGCCCAAGGCTGTGGGAAAGGCCTGACTGCCCCGGCATTGCTGCCAATCAAGGTGGAAGGCCGCCATGCTGTCGGGCGTATCCGGCAATGGGTGTGGCGCATGGGTTTCCCACATGCCGAAGGGTGCTGCCAGTCTGGCCAGGATCAAGGTGCCCATGCGTTCCGCCTTGCCGCCTCTCCAGACCAGCATGGACCGGGCCCCCGGCGCTGGCAATGGCACATTGCTATATTGAGAATGATTATTAATAGCGATAGAGTTGCGACATCGCATCAACCCCAAGGAGCCAGAGCCGTGCCGATCGTCCAGCGCCGTCGCCCCTCCCATCCGGTCATCGCCGCCAACATGCCGTTCGTCGCCCTGTACCCGTCCGGCCGGCTGGCCCTGTGGGGCCTGCGCTATTGGGCAACATGTGCGCGCCGGGGACGCTGCCCCGCGTTGCTGCTGCGCGATGTCTATCTGTCCGCGGGGGTGGAGGGGGCGCCCCTGCGCATCGACGCCCTGATGCGCGTCTTCGCCTATGCCGCCCGCCACCCACCCCAGTTGGGATGCCCGGCCTGTACGCGCCTGACCGATGACGAGGCGGCCCTGCTGAACGCGATGCGATCGGTCCAGAATGGTGATGTGGTCGATGTGGAGGCACTGTTATCGACCTGGCTGCCGCTTCATGCGGCGCGGGTGGCGGCACCATCACTGGTCGATTATGCCCGGCTGCTGCGGGGGGCGGGCTATGCCCTGTCTTCGGCCGCGGTGCCGCTGATGGTCCGGATGCCGCAAGGGGCCAGTCTGCATTGACATGCCGGGTTCCTGCTGTTCCGGCCCGGCCGGCTTGCGACAAGAGAACATTGGACAGGCCCGCCCGGTCATGGCATCGCATAGCTCATGATGTGGGGAGCACGGCCAGAGGCGGATGGGTGGCGGGCATGGACGGCGGCATGGTTGCTGCCGGTCATGCTGCTGGTCGCCCTGGTGCCGCGCGGATATATGCCGGATGGCGAGGCGTTGTGGCGAGGTCGGTTGACCCTGGCCCTTTGCGCCACCACCGCCCCGCAGCCGGATGATGACATGGCGGGTGGCGGTAGCGGGCGTACCGCGGATACGCATGCCCTGCCTTGTCCCTTCGCCATGATGGCGGGCTTGTCATTGCCGGCGGCGCTGTCGGCGCTGTTCGTACCCCTGGTCTGGAGGGTTGCTGTAACGCCCGCACCGCCCGGCCCGGTGTTGCGGGCTGTGTCGGCCCCGGCGGGATTGGGGGCCCGGGGACCGCCAGCAGGGCGATGACCCGCACCTGCCACCACCGATTCCATATGGTATCCCCCGAGGGAGTTCAATCATGCGCAAGACCATTCACCGCCTGTTCGCCGCCACCCTGGCCGGCTTGTTGCTGGCCGGCACCGCCCACGCGGCGGAAATCAGCGTCACGGCCCCCTTCTCCCGCGCCAGCGCGCCCACGGCCAAGGCCGGCGCGGCTTTCCTGACCGTCAATATCGACAGCGGCAGCGACAAGCTGGTCAGTGCCAGCAGCCCGGTTGCCGATAAGGTGGAACTGCATACCCATCTGATGGAAGACGGCATTGCCCGCATGCGCCCCGTGGAAGGCGGGATCGCCGTGACGGCGGGCACGCCGACGGAACTGAAGCCCGGCGGGTTGCACATCATGCTGATCGGGCTGAAGGCACCGCTGAAGCAGGGTGAAAGCTTCCCCTTGACCCTCACCTTCGAAAAGGCGGGCAATGTTACGGTGACCGTTCCCGTTCAGGGTCCCGGTGCCCGCGCTGCCGAGCATGACCATGGCGACCATGACCATGGCAAGGGTCATGAAGGTCACCAGCATTAAGGCGGCATGATCATGGGTCGCCGGACATTCTGGACCGGCCTGGTGCTGCTGGCAGCCGCTGCGGTACTGGGTTCCATCGTCCTGATCGCCGACCGGCTGTCACCACAGGCCGAGCAGGGACAGGGGCGCGCCGCCATCGGCGGCCCCTTCTCCCTGACCGACCATAAGGGGCAGTCGGTCACGCAGGACATTTTGAATGGCAAGGTGTCGCTGGTCTATTTCGGCTACAGCTTCTGTCCCGATATCTGCCCCACCGATCTGCAACTGATCGGCCAGGCGCTGGACGAACTGACGCCGGCGGAACAGCAGGACACACAGGCACTGTTCGTGTCGGTTGATCCCGAACGCGACACGGTGGCGCAACTGGCTGAATATGTGCCGCTTTTCCATCCGGCCCTGCGCGGACTGACGGGGACGCCCGAACAGATCGCCACCGCTGCCAAATCCTACCGTGCCTATTATAAGAAGGTATCGGCGGAAGAGGCGGGCACGGCTGATTACCTGATGGACCATTCCGCCTTCATCTACCTGATGGACCGGAACGGACAGTTTGTCCGCGTCTTCGGCCATGGCTCCAGCCCGGCTGAACTGGTGGAATGGATACGCAAGGTCCGCGGCTAGCGTTTTCGGTTGACCGGAAACCGCTCTGGCGGCGACTACATTCCGCCACCGTCCCTTTCCCCGCCCCCTCCCCTGCCCGGCTTTACCGGCAGGCGCCGAGGCTGAGGCCGCTGATCACTTGGGCCACGGCTTCCACGGCCTGGCGGCGGGGAAAGGTTTCCCGGAAGGCCAGGCGTATTGTCCGACCCGCTACGCCAGCCGTCAGCGGTCTTGCAATGGTGCCGGGTGCCGGGGAGGACCGGCCGGCGACCATCAGCGCTGGTGCCAGCGTGCAGCCATAACCCGCCGCAACCATGTTCAACAGCATTTCCAGGCTGGTGGCCCGCAGGTCGGCGCGTCCCGTTTCCGGCCGGGCGCAGGCTGCCAATGCCTGCTCGCGCAGGCAATGGCCATCGGCCAGCACCAGCATTTCCATATGGGCCAACTGGTCTTCACTGATGAAGGGGGCTGGTGCCAGGGCGTGCGCTTCCGGCAGGACCAGCAGGAATGGCTCATCAAACAGGGGAAGGGTGACGATATCCTCCTCCTCAACGCTGGTCGCGATCAGCACCATATCCAGCGCGTGCCGGCGCAGCCGGGCCAGCAGATTGTCGGTCGTATCCTCCCACAGGGCGAGGTCCAGGTGGGGGCAATGGTCGCGCAAGGGCCCCAGAATGCGCGGCACCAGATAGGGCCCCAGGGTCGGGATGACCCCGAGACGTAAGGAACCGGCCAGCGGGTCCCGCCAGCCCTGGGCCAGTTCCATGATGGTGTCCGCCTTCTCCACGGCGGCGCGGGCCAGGGGCAGTATCGCCTCCGCGGCCGGCGTGAGGCTGACGGATTTGTTCGTGCGTTCGAACAAGGTGGCGCCCAGCAACTCTTCCAGCTTGCGGATCTGTCCCGACAAGGTCGGCTGGCTGACATTGCAGGCTGCTGCCGCCTGTCCGAAATGCCGATGATCGGCGACGGCGAGGACATACCGAAGGTCGCGCAGGTTCATAGGGGTTCTCGTGACTTATCATAGGTAAAACCAATCATTACCATTCAAACAATCGATTTTACCAGTGGGACCGTACCCCTTAAGGTTCGGTTCATCCCATACACCTACCCCGCAGGGAGATATGAAAATGGCTCATCGCATGACCACCTCGGCAGGGGCGCCGGTTCCCGACAACCAGAACAGCCTGTCAGCCGGTCCCCGCGGCCCGCTGCTGATGCAGGATTACCAGTTGATCGAGAAGCTGGCGCACCAGAACCGGGAGCGTATTCCGGAGCGCGTGGTGCATGCCAAGGGTTGGGGCGCCTTCGGGACGCTGACCATCACGAACGACATTTCCCGCTATACCCGCGCCCGGATCTTTGGCGAGGTGGGCAAGAAGACTAGCCTGTTGCTCCGCTTTTCGACCGTCGCGGGTGAAATGGGGGCTGCCGATGCCGAACGCGACGTGCGCGGCTTTGCCATCAAGTTCTACACCGAGGAAGGCAACTGGGACCTGGTCGGGAACAACACGCCCGTCTTCTTCGTGCGCGACCCGCTGAAATTCCCGGACTTCATCCACACGCAGAAGCGCCACCCCCGCACCAACCTGCGCAGTCCCACGGCGATGTGGGATTTCTGGTCCCTGTCGCCGGAAAGCCTGCATCAGGTGACGATCCTGTTCAGCGACCGCGGCCTGCCCGTCAGCCCACGCTTCATGAACGGCTATGGCAGCCACACCTACAGCTTATGGAACCATGATGGTGAGCGGTTCTGGGTGAAGTTCCACTTCAAGACCCGGCAGGGCCACACATTCCTGACCAATGGCGAGGCTGCGGAGGTCATTGGCCACAGCCGGGAGAGCTATCAGGAGGATTTGTTCGGGTCCATTGAAAAGGGTGCCTTTCCGCAATGGACCGTACAGGTCCAGATCATGCCCGAGGCGGATGCCGAAAAGACACCCTACAATCCGTTCGACCTGACCAAGGTCTGGCCGCATGGTGATTATCCGCCCATCGATGTCGGTGTGCTGGAACTGAACCGCAATGCGGACAATTACTTCGCCGAGATCGAGCAGGCGGCTTTCAGCCCGTCAAATGTGGTTCCCGGCATCGGGCACAGCCCGGACAAGATGCTTCAGGCCCGCATCTTCTCCTATGCCGATGCCCATCGCTACCGGCTGGGCACACATTATGAAGCACTGCCCGTCAATGCCCCGAAATGCCCGTTCCATCATTATCACAAGGATGGGGCCATGCGGTTCTTCCGTAACGACACGGGCAATCCCGATGCCTATTACGAGCCCAACAGCTTTGATGGTCCGGTCGAGGACCCGTCGGTGCAGGAACCGCCGCTGCGGATCAGCGGGGACGCGACCCGGTATGATCACCGGGAGGGGAATGACGATTACAGCCAGCCCCGGGCATTGTTCAACCTGTTCGATGATGATCAGAAGCAAAGGCTGTTCAGCAATATCGCCGCCGCCATGGATGGCGTGCCCGACTTCATTGTTCAGCGCCAGCTTGGCCACTTTGCCAAGGTCCATCCGGACTATGCCGCCGGCGTCGCCAGGGCACTCGGTGTCACGATGCGGTCCGATCCGGCCGCGTAACCCCGACAATGATGCCCCCGGTTGCGACGTCGCAACCGGGGGCGATGGAAAGGACCCGTGCCATGACCGCCATGCCCCGGAGAACCAGCCGCCTGACCCGCGGCCTGCTGCGCCTTGGTGCGGGTCTGTTCCTGCTGCTGGGGCTGATCGGTGCCGTGTTGCCCGTGATGCCCACCACGATATTCCTGCTGCTGTCGGTCTGGTGCCTGTTGCGGCTAGGGGATCGGCGGGCGGCGATGTTACTCAGTCATCCCCGATTGGGCCCGCCCCTGCGGCTGTTCATCGAACGGGGGGCGATTTCCCGGCGGGGCAAGGTTGCGGCCGTGATCGGGCTTTCGCTGGGAGGGCTCATGCTGGTGCCCTTGGCCACGGCACAGCCTTGGCTGGTTGCAGGCTGTGGCACAGGTCTGGCCATGATCGCCGTCTATCTGGTCACACGGCCCGAACCGGATGGTGTGACCATGCGGCCGGCCGCCAGCGTGACCGTCACCCTGTCACCGGGCCTGACGCCCAGATGGTTCAGCATCTCGACCGTCAATGTCAGGGTGCCATCCTGATCGATGCTAACATCCATCGCCCTTATCCTTCACCGATGCGATATCCCGTGATCGGCAGCGTAATCGGGCCATCCTGGTCCGTGCAATGGCGCACAAAGATAGGTCGGCCGGGCGGGCCCCGTGATTGACAGATAGCAGTCTCCGTCAATATGATATAAGAATATATCAATAGATCGGAGATGGGTCATGTGGATCGGCTTGCTGGGTGCCGTCAGGGACCCGTTCCGGCCGGGTGGCCCGGCTGCGGAGCTGGCACCCCTGCTGACACCGGGCCTGTCATTACGGGCGTGTCCGTCCAGGGTTCCGGCTTTTCCCCACACGCCGGTAGAACGGCTTCTGCAACAGGTCGGGCATCTGGATGCGGCGCTGGTGGCGGTTGAAGATGGCTGTACGGCCATGGTGATCGACAGTGTCGGCGATTATGGGCTGGAGGCCATCCAGGCCGCCACGCCGGTGCCGGTCTTCGGGGCGGGTTTCCAGGGAATGGCGGCGGCCGGGGCGGGGGGGCGCCGCTTCGGTATCGTCACGGTCTGGCCGGCTTCCATGAACTTCATCCCACAGGACCTGCTGCATCGGTATGGCTTTGCTGGCCAGTGCCTGGGCATCGACAATGTCGGGCAGGAAGAAGCGCTGGACCAACTGCAAGGTCCCGACGGATATCTGGCACAGGTGCGGGACGGTGCGGCCCCCATCCTTGCCACCATCAATGCGGCGGTCGCCCGCATGGCGGCCAGTGGCGCGGAGGCCGTTCTGCTGGGCTGCACCTGCATGTCCCCCCTGGCCGGCCGGATTGCGCAGGCGGCCAGCCTTCCCGTGATCAATCCGTTGCAGGAAGCTGTGCGCGCTGCCGTCGGGGTGGCGGCAACGGCTGCATCCGGCTCCGGCCGTCTGACCCTGCGCCCCGGCCGGCGCGATCTGGTGTCGCGCATGGTGGAAGGGGTGGCCGCCGATGCGCCGGAGGATTGTCCGGTCTGCATCGTGGCCAGCCTGGAGGAGGGGGCATGACACGGATCCGCCGCGGTTTCGCCGATGGCCCGCATGGGCAGATCCATTATCGCCGGGCCGGCGCCGGCGAGACCATCCTGCTGTTTCACGCCTCTCCCGGCAGTTCCAAGCAGTTGGAGCCCTTGATCGCAGCCCTGGCCGATCGCTTCGATGTCATCGCGCCCGATACGCCGGGCAATGGTGACAGCGATCCCCCGCGCCTGCCCGGCGATGCACGTCCGGCCATGGCGGATTACGCCGCCACCGCCCTGGCCTTGATGGATGGGCTGGAAGTTGCGACGTCGCATCTTTACGGTTCGCACACGGGGGCTGCCGTCGCCGCCGAACTGGCCATCCAGGCGCCGGCCCGGGTGCGCAGCGTCGTGCTGGATGGGGTTGCGGCCTTCACGGAAGCACAGCAGGCGGAATATATGGCGCGCTATGCTCCCGCCTTCACGCCGACGCTGGACGGCGACCATCTGTTGCGCGCCTTCATGTTCTGCCGTGATCAGTATATCTTCTTTCCCTGGTATCAGCGCGATGCCGGGCACCGCCGGGCCGTAGGCCTGCCGGCACCGCAGAAGCTGCACGATCTGCTGCTGGATGTGCTGAAGGCGCCGGAAACCTATCCCTGGAGCTATCACGCGGCTTTCCGCTATCCGACCCTGGCCCGTATCCCGTTGATCACCTGTCCTGTGCTGGGGGTCCTGGGTGCGGCGGACCCGCTGGCCGATGATACCCGCGCCGCCCTGGCCGCCGCCGCCAAAGGCCAGTGCCGGCAGACGCCGGGCTTCGGGGCGGCAGGCCACGGCACGGCCGTTGCGCAGGTCATCGCCGACTTCGTCGCCGGTATCGGGTGAGGTCCGTGGCCGGGAACAGGGGCACAGGCTGGGTGCCGTCAGGACGGGGGGCCCAAGGGCACCATCGCCGGGGCCGTGCCATCGGCCTTCGCCTTGGCCAGGCCCTGGTTGAAAAGCGCCAGGATCTGCTGAGCATGCGGATGGGTGCGGGCAATGACGAGGTGCAGGCTCGCTTCCCGCGTATCGGGGGAGGGAACGACGGCGACATTCCGCGCCGCGCCCGGTTCGGCCAGCCGCGCCGCGGCAATGCGCGCATCCTCCACCATGAAATCGGCGCGGCCGGCGGCGATCATGGCCAGGCAGCTTCGCTGCTGCCCCGGCGTGATGCGCTGCACCTCTCCATTGTGGATCATCGCCTCCAGCCAGGGCGGCAGGCCATAGCCGACACCGGCACAGACCAGCCGGCCCTTCATCCAGCCGGGGGCGGCGGCGGCATCGCGCTGGCCGATGGCGACGACCAGATGCTGGCGCACCATGACGATCGGATCGGAGAACAGCAGCTCGCCTTCGCGCTGCGTGGTGCGGATATAGGGGAAGGTGGCGTCGAAGCGGCCGGCCAGCGTCCCTTCATAGCCGCGCCGCCACGGCTCCACCGTCAGTTCCACCGGCCATCCGGCGGCGGCAAAAGCGCTTAGCACCGCGCGGGTGATGAGACCGCCGCCCGGCAGATCATCATCGACATAGGGTGGATAGTCACTGCCCGTGACCAGCTTCAAGGGAGATGCTGCGCCCCCTTCCTGCGCCTTGGCCGATGGGGCGGGAAGGGTCCATGTTGCCACAAGAAACAGAAGAAGGACCGCCGATCGCCGCACCCTGCCACCTGCATGCTATGGGGCCAACGCGCGGTGGACCCGTCGGCCCAGCGTAGGAGGGATCGGGACCCAAGGTCAACCCGGCCTTGTGACATGCCCCCAGACGGTAAGGATGGGGCAGGCCGTTAAAGCCAGCCCGCCAATTCCCGCTCCACGATCCGGCGCAAAAGGCCGATATGGCCGGGCTGGTCGTTCAGGCACGGGATATAGGTGAAGTCGCTCCCCCCTGCGGTAAGGAATGTCTCCCGGATGCCCTGGTCCACCTCCTCCAGTGTTTCGACGCAGTCACTGACAAAGGCGGGCGCCAGGATGGCGACCTTGCGCACACCCTGGCCCGGCAGGGATTTGACCAGGGGCTCAAGGTAGGGCTGCAGCCATTCGGTGCGGCCGAAGCGCGACTGGAACGCATGAATCAGCCGGTCCGGGCCAAAGCCCAGCCGTTCACGCAACAGGCGTGTCGTTTTCAGGCAGTAGCAATGATAGGGATCGCCCTTTTCCAGATAGGCTTTGGGCAACCCGTGATAGGAGGCGATGATCATATCCGGTTGCCAGGAAAGCCCGTTCAGATGCTGCCGCACGCTATCGGCCAGCACCTCGATATAGGCGGGATCATCGTGATACCCGGGTACCGTGCGCACGGCAGGTTGCCGGCGCAGGCGCATCAGATGCCGGAACGCCTGATCGCAGGCCGTGGCCGTGGTCGTGGCGCTATATTGCGGATACAGCGGAAACAGCAGGATGCGGTCGCAGCCCTGAGCCAACAGGCGGTCGATGGCATCGGCGGTGGCGGGATGGCCATAGCGCATCCCCCATTCCACGACCACCCGGTCGCCATGGGCCTGGGAAAGCACGGCCCGCAGCCCATCGGCCTGCGCCCGGCTATAGGTCTTCAGGGGGCTTTCATCGCGCTCCCGGTTCCAGATGCCGGCATAGGCATGACCGCTTTTGGATGGCCGGAAGGTCAGGATGATCCCCTGCAGGATCGGCTGCCAGATGAAGGGCGGTATCTCCACGACGCGGCGGTCTGACAGGAATTCCGACAGATAACGGCGCATGGACCAGTAATCGGTGCCTTCCGGCGTGCCCAGATTGATCAGCAGGACGCCGATTTTCGGCCGGGGCAGCAGCGGATGGCCGGCGGGCAGGGCAGGGGGCTGGGGCGTGACGGACAATTGCGGGCCATCCGGAAAAGGGGACAAAACCGTCCGTGTGGACGGTCTGGGTTCTAACAAGATATCCGGTGGGGCCAAACCTTCAATGACCGGGCGTCCAATCTTTTGCCGGAACGGCTGCGCCATGCTGGCGCAGGGCCGGCGGCGGCCGTGCCGCTTTCATCTGATAGAACCCCATCATTGTCTGATCGGATCTGCGTAGAGCCGGCCGCCGCGAAGCGTGACACTTCCGGTCATGGGCCAGCCCGGTTTTGGCCATGACCTTATGGAGAGATGAAATGCGCAACCAGGATGAAACCGCCGTCAGCAGGCGCTTGATGATGATGGGCGCCACCGCGGGCATGGGTGCGATTGCCGCCAGTGCAGCCGCCGGCGCCGCTTCGGGCAGGGAGGCCACCGACCCCGGACCGAACAGGCAGGGGGATCTGGCGGGCCGGCGCGTGCTGGTGACGGGCGCATCCCGTGGCATCGGCGCCGGGATCGCGCTGGAACTGGCGGACCGGGGGGCCGATGTCGCCATCACCTATCTGCATTCAACTGACAAGGCCGCCGCCATCGTCGGCGCGATGGAGGCGAAGGGCCGCCGCGCCCTGGCCATTCAGGCCGACAGCGGTGACCCAGCGGCGGTCGGGCGCTCGGTGGCTGAAACGGTCGGAAGGCTGGGCGGGCTTGACATGCTGGTCAACAATGTCGGCATCGCGCGGTCCGGCCCCCTGCAGGAGATGAGCTTGACCGATATCGATGCGCTGCTGAACGTGAATGCCCGTTCCGCTGCGCTGGCTGCCCGGGCGGCCATCCCGCATCTCCAGCAGGGCGGGCGCATCATCACCATCGGTTCCTGCCTGGCGGAGCGGGTTCCCTATCCTGGCCTGACCGTCTATTCGATGTCGAAATCGGCGCTTCTGGCCTTCACCCGCGGGCTCGCCCGCGAATTGGGCCCACGGGGCATCACGGTCAACCTTGTGCAACCGGGGCCCATCGATACCGATCAGAACCCCGCCGATGGCGATTGGGCAGAGCCCAACCGCCGGCTCACATCGCTGGGCCATTATGGCAAGCCGGCCGACATTGCGTCTGCGGTGGCCTTCCTGGCCAGCCCCGCCGCCCATTTCATGACGGGGTCGGTGGTGACGGTGGATGCGGGTTTCAACGCTTAGCGTATTTCCGCAGCCCGGTCAGGCGCCGCAGCACTTCTTGTATTTCTTGCCCGATCCGCAAGTGCAGGGATCGTTGCGGCCCACCTTCACCACGGTGCGCGGACGCTGGCCCATGATGCCGTCGGCATACCACCAGCGACCGTCCTGGCGCACGAAACGGCCTGTCTCGTGATGGACCAGGTCCTTGCCGTCCATCGTGAACTTGGCCACGAACTCGACATAGGCTTCGTCCGGAGAGGCACCATTGGCCGTGGACCGCACTTCCAGTCCCGTCCAGGTGCTGGTCCGGGCCCATTCGGTCACCTGCTCGGCGTCGAAATCGTCCTGGGTGCCGGGCAGCAGCGTCTCGCCCAGATAGGCGACATCCTGCTTGGCAAAGGCGCTGTAGCGCGAACGCATCAGGGCTTCCGGTGTCGGGGCGACGGCGGTGCGGGCCAGGAAGGGGCCGCAGCAGGCATCGAAAGCCAGGCCGGAATCGCAGGGACAAAGGCTCATATCGCTCACTCGCAAGGGCAGAAGGTTCAGTTCGGCTTGGGCCCAAGGGGATAGCGGATTGCGCCGGCCCCCGCCAGTGCGGTTATGGCAAGGGGGGCTTCCGGTGAAGCGCGTCACAGGTCCAGCGACAATTCCCGGCCCGGCTTCGGACTGTGATCATGCCAATGCAGGTTGCAGCGTGGCTCGTACAGGTCGGCCTGTCCCAGTTCCACGGTGCGGTCGTTACTGTGCTTCTTGAAGCTTTTATGCGCGTCATGCCCGCACACGGCGCAACGGGCCCGCAGCTTCTGCAACCCATCCGCCATGGCGGCCAGAGTGGCCGTCACGGGAAAGGCCCGGCCGCGCCAATCCATGTCCAGCCCGGCCACGGCCACATCGATGCCCCGGTGCAGCAGCACCCGCACATCCTCCACCAGGTCACCGTGATAATGGGGGTCGGTGCAGAACTGCACTTCATCGATGAAGACGGCGGCGATGCTGTCGGCCACGGCGGGCATGCGCGTGATCGGGATGGCGTCGAAACCGATGCCATCATGGTTGACCACCCGGTTTTCAGCATAGCGCACGTCGAAGGCGGGCTTCAGAAGCAGGATGTGCGAGCCCGTGCCATGCGTGTACCAGATGGCGCGTTTCAGGATTTCCGTGGATTTGCCGGAAAACATGGGACCGCAGATGACTTCCAGCTTTCCGTAGCGCATGCCTGTTCCCTGTCGCTTCTTCCCGGCCCGGGTTTGCTTTCCATAGCCGAGATCGGCCGTTCATGCCATGAAAACGCCATGTGATACGCGCGCCGGTAAATCCTGACGGGTCAGGATTTGCCGGTTTCGGCGGCGCGGGCTGCCGCCGCGCCAGTTGGCGCGGATACCGGGGGCAGGATTTCTCGACCCCGGTATGAGAGGGAGAGGGCGAAGGGGCATGCAGGGCTGGACCGACGGGTATGTCACGGAAATCGGCTATACGCATGGTTTCCATGCCGAGTTGCTGCCCTGGTCCATGGCGGCGGCGCTGGGGCCGCGCGCGCCCATCCGGCCCGATGCCGGCTTCGATTATTGTGAACTGGGCTTCGGGCAGGGCTTCACGCTGGCCCTGATGGCCGCTGCCAATCCCCAGGCGCGGTTCTGGGGCAATGACATCAATCCCGCCCACGTGGCCCATGTCCGGGGGCTGGCCACGCGGGCCGGGCTTGGCAATCTGACGGTCAGCGACAGGGGCTTTGCCGAATATGGCCGCGCCGGCCTGCCCGGTTTCGACATCATTGCCCTGCATGGCGTGTGGTCCTGGGTTGGACCGGTCCAGCGGGCGGAGATCGTGGACTTCATCGCCCGTCACCTGAAGCCCGGTGGCGTGGTCTATATGGGATACAATGTGTTGCCCGGCTGGGGGCAATATATGCCGCTGCGTGAATTGATGCTGGCGTCGGTGATGCGCGGGCAGGGGGGCTTGCCCGACCGTATCCAGGGCGCGCTGGCCCTGGCCGACAGGCTGCGTGCGGCTGGCGCCGCGCATTTCCAGGTCAACCCCACCGTATCGGCCCGGCTGGACCAGTTGCTGGACCGGCCCGTAGCCTATCTGGCACACGAATATTTCAACGAGAATTGGCACCCCACCTACTTCACCGATCTGGCGGCCAGTCTGGCGCCGGCCGGATTGAGCCTGGCGGCCCAGGCGCGGGCCGCCGACCGCTGGGAAGAGGAACCCCGGCGGCAGGCCATCCTTACCGCCGGGGGGGCTGCGGCGGCCGATGATCCGGCCTTTGCCGAACTGCTGCGGGATTTCCTGTCCAACCGTCCCTTCCGCCGCGACCTGTTCATCCGCGTAGGTGGGCAGGCCGGGACAGGGGATATGGCAGGTCAGGGTGACCGGATATGGGCGGCACTGGGCACGCCCCGCGACCTGCCACGCCGGGCCACGCCGGCCACCCTGCCCGTGGAGCCGCCGTTCGACGAGGCGCACGCCCTGCTGACGGCGCTGATGCAGGGGCCGCAGGCGGAGCAGGCATTGCTGGCGCCGCTGGGTGACCGGGGTCCGGCCGCGCTTGCCGCGCTGGCCGCCCTGTCGCTGGTGACGCCGGCCCTGCCGGAGACCGGGCTGGCCCGGCGTCGTGAAAGCTGTGCGCGCCTGAATGCGCTGCTGCTGGCGGACGCGCAGCAGGCCGACCGGATGACGGCCCTTGCCTGCCCCGTGACGGGCGGGGCTGTGGAGACCAGTCGCATCGAACTGCTGTTCCTGGCCGCGCTGGAAAAGGGGACGGAGCCGGCGGCCTTCGCCTGGAAGGTGCTGGAGGCGGCGGGCCAGCGCGTGCTGCGGGACGGCCGGCCGCTGGATACGCCCGACCGCAACCGTGCAGAACTGGCAGACCAGTGGGAAAGCTTTGCCCGGCGCCGCCTGCCCCTTCTGCGCCTTCTGGGTGCGGTGCAGCAGGATGGATGACGCTTTTGTACAGTCAGGATGAAAATTCGGTGTAATGCTTCGGAAGAAGGTGGCTTTTCTCGAAAGTGCGGTGCAACATGGCGGGGCGTCACCCTGACTGCCCCCCGCCGATGGAGAGACGATTCCATGCCGCGCAAGTCCGCCAAGCCCGTCATTGTCGATGCCGTTGCCCTGACTGTTCCAGAGGCGGCCGCTGCCGCCATCACGCCTCCCTCGCCCCGGAAGCCCCGCGCCGCGGCCAAGCCGCGGGCTGCCAAGGCTGAACCGGCAGCGAAGAAGAAGGTGACGACCGCACCCCTGGCCGCCGAACCCTCGCAGGATCAGGTGGCTGAGGAAGCCTACCTGCTGTGGTTGAGCGAGGGCCAGCCGCAGGGACGTGATGTCGAACATTGGCTGGTGGCCGAACAGATCGTTCGCAGCCGGCTATCCCTGCTGTCCGCCGCCGTTCACACGGCCTGACCATCGCTGCCGGCCGGGCGACGGCCGCCCCCCGCGCATCCAAGCCCCCGCCCCTGAAAGGCGGGGGTTTTTGTTTGACCCGGCGAAGCTTGCCGTTTCCGGCTTTTCCAGCCGGCAGAAATTGCCGCCTATCATGTGCGACAGGGGGATTTTTCACATAACTATCTGATAAACAACAACTTCATCAAGTTGGCCCGCCCGTTGCATCTCTGGGGGCGGGCCGGTCGTGGGGATCGGTCCTGACGCAAAGTCGGCAAAAGGAACCGGTCGATGACCAGCCTCTTCGGCGTTCTCTCAAACACGACAAGCACCTTGAAGATGATTCAGGGCCAGCTGTCGCTTGTTGCCGAGAATGTGGCCAAGGCCGATGATCCCAACCGTTCCCGCCACACGTTGGAACAGACGACCGACAGCCGCGGCAACGCCGTCGTGGCCCAGTACAAGCGTCAGGTCGATGTCGCCCTGCGCGTGCAGCTTGAGCAGACCATTTCGGAGGAGTCCAGCGCCACGACCCTGGCCGGCTATATGCGCCGGGTTACGGATTTGTTGGGGACCACGGGCGGCACGCCGCCGCTTTCCGATAGTCTGGAGAAATTTGAATCCGCCTGGCGCGAACTGTCCGCCAATCCGGAAAATGTCGTCGCCAAGAACCAGATCGTGATCTATGGAGAGGATATCGCGCGGGAGATGCAGCGCCTGTCCTCGGGCATCGGCGATCTTGAAAAGCAGCTCGACAATGATATCCGCGGTTCCGTTGATCAGTTGAACAGCGCGCTTGCCGAGATCGACAAGCTGAATGCCGATATCCTTGCTACCCGGGGGGCGGGCGATCCGACCCTGGCCATGGAGGATCGGCGCGACCAGCTCGTGCGCGATGTGGCCAGCATGATGAGCATCCGCACCGTGGAGCGCGCGGACGGCAAGCTGTCGATCTTCACCAGTTCGGGCATCTCGCTGTTGGATGCCGCCCCGGTCAAGTTCACCTATGACAATGGGGAGCTTCGGTCCACCGGGTCGGACCGGGATCTTTCCGGCATGGTCTCCGACGGCAAGCTGGGCGCCCTGCTGGAACTGCGGGCCGATGGATCGACCAAGGACCCGGTCCAGGCCGCTTCCAGCCTGCCCGGTGCGGAGGTTCTGCGCAAACTGCGCTCGCAGCTGGAGGCGGTGGCACAGGCTTTCCTGGGCCCGACCAAGGCGGGCGAGCCCACCAGCTTCGCCGATGCCTACAGCCAGGCATCGCCGACGGCCGAGGGTGAGTTGCCGGACCGTTTCTTCATCGGTAACGGGGCCGGTACCTTCGGCATCAACCCGGCCCTGCTGTCGGGCCAGCTTCAGGTGAAGACCAGCGCGGCGGAGAGCGTGTCCACGGCGCTCAATAGCTCGGGCCGCAGCATCACGGCCGACGGGTTGCGCGCCACGGGCCTGACCTACAGCTCCATGGTCAGCACCATGATCACCCAGTGGAGCGCCAATTCAAAGGTGGTGGGCGAACAGGCAACCATCGCCACGGATTTCAAGATGCAACTGGATGTTCGCTACAAGAACAATGTCGGCGTCAACATGGATGAGGAAATCGCCATGTTGCAGGTCCTCCAGCGCAACTATTCCGCCGCCGCCCGCGTGATGCAGACGGTCAACAACATGTTGGACGCCATCGAGGGGATCGTGAGATGACGGGCATCAGCAGCTACGCCAGCTATCTTAATCTGGTCCGGACCGTTACGGGCGGTCAGAGGAACATCGATACGCTGTCCCAGCAATTGTCGTCCGGCAAGCAATCGACGGATGTCGCCTTCTATGGCGTGCAGACGCAGCGCCTGCTGGACCTGCGCACCGAACTGGTACGCCGGCAGAGCTATACGCAGGTCATCGATCAGACCTCCACGCGGGTGCAATCCTACAATACGATCATGGAGCGCATGGCCGACATGGCGTCGGAACTGACCAGCACGACGCGCCTGCCCGCCGGACCGGGCGCGGTGCGCGTCAGCACCGTCAACAATGCGACGGCCGGTTCCATGAAGGTCAGCGTGGACCTGACCAACAGCCGCTTCATGGCCGAAGCCACCTATACCGTTTCCGCGATCCCCAGCCGCAGCGGCCCGCCGGGCAGCTTCGATGTGACGGTCTCCGATGGTCTGGGCGGTGTCGCCACCAACACCATCAATCTGAAGCAGGTGCCGCCGCAGGTCGATGCCGATCGTTTCACGATCACTGGCGGGCCGGGCGATGGCGCCATCGTCAAGCTGAACATCGAGAAGCTGGAAGGTTCCGGCATCTCCTCCTTCGATGTGAGCTGGCCGGAACTGACCGCCACAAAGGAAATCATCAAGGGGATGACGGCGGAACTGCAGTCGCTTCTGAACCAGAAGGTCGGCGACCGCTATCTCTTCGCCGGGTCACGCTATGACACGGTGCCTGTGGGCGACCTGATCTCCGCCAAGCAGATCAATCGCGTCACCCTGGTGGGCGAGCGCGGCGACGTGGGCACGACCTACGAGATGACCCTGAATGGCAAGCGCTTCACCTATGTCACGACGGGACAGGAACAGTCGCTGAACGAGGCGCTGACCAACAGCACCGGCACAGGCCTGGTCGACCAGATCAAGGCCTACCAGCCGCCCCTGAACGTCACCGCATCGGTACTGAACGGGGTGGTCACGGTCACCGGCAACGATCCCAAGGAAGGCTTCACGCTGGCCACCAACGTCTATGAGCCGGGGCGGCACAACAACCGGATCGAGGCGTCCCCCCTGGCCATCGACGGCGACACGGCCCCCTTCACCATCCAGACGGCCAGCGAAACCCAGGAGCAGATTGATCATGTGAAGCTGCACGGGGCGGAGGCCGATGTCGGCGATGTGTTCAACATCTCCATCGGGGCGCGCACCATCGTGCAGAATGACGGCGCCCCCGAACAGGTGGTGATCGCCGGACCGACCGAATATTCCTATGTCGTCGGGCCGAAGGATTTCGACGAGATCGCGGCCATGCCGGCCCCGCAGCCCTCCATGTCGGCCTTCGTGGCAACCAAGCTGATGGACCAGATCAATGCCGACGGGACCTCTCCGGTCGTCGCCAGCATCGATCCCGCTGACGATACGAACATCGTGCTGACGGCCAAGGAAAATAATTCCCAGTTCCAGACCGAAGCCAGCATCAACAATGCCGGCAACCGCACGATGCTGGTCAACAACAAGCTGCCGCCGCTGGCCGAGCATGGTGATTTCACCAGCACCACGCGGCCCCCGGACCTGCCCTTCTACGACACGCAATATGCTGCCAATGCCACCAGCACCGCGGCCTATGACATCGCCCGCGTGCAGGTGGATGACGGCTACACGGTCAGCTATGGCGTCACCAGCAACGATCCCGCCATCCAGAAGCTGGTCAACGCCCTGCGCAGCCTGACGGCCGCCGTGGCCCGCCCCGGCGAGTACAGCCAGCGGATGAACGAGGCGCGCGACGTGCTGACCGGTGTCACCGGCGAGTTGCGGGGCGCCCAGGCCCGCGTCGCGAACGCCAACACGGCCATGGAGAATGTGCGCTCCCGCCATCAGGACGCGCTGACCAAGGCCAAGAACGAATTGGCCGGCATCGAAGGCATCGACGAGAACGAGGTCGCCGTCCGCCTGAAGGCCGCCATGAGTTCGCAGGAAGCTACCTACACGGTCGCGTCCCGCGCAAATTCCCTCTCCCTCATCAACTTCCTCACCTGAATCGCAGCAATCATCCATCCAAGGAGAACCGACATGAACGCCTATGTTTCCCAGAATGCCATCGCCCCCGTTTCCGCCGGCCAGAGTGCGGCAGGCACCCCGGAAGAACAGATGCGCGTCCGCCTGTTCGACCAGTTCAACAACTTCTGGATCAATGCCGTGAAGGACGGTGTGCCCTATGACATGGTTGGCACCATGACTGTCACGGCCGCCATCTATGGCCTGCTGGCCAAGCATGGCGCCGGCACGACCGTGGAGTTCCTGGAAGGTATCACAGAGGATGTGCGGTCCGGGCTCTTCAGCCTGCCGCGTCCCAACTGATCCCCCCCTCTTGTCATCCCTGTCGTGCCGCAAGGGCCGGTTCCGCATATGGCGGGCCGGCCCTTTCCCATGTTCGCTCCCCCCCCGGCAAAAGCCCCCCGCCGGGCGGCAAAAACCGCCGGGCCAGAGCCCGGCAATCTTTGTCACCACCGGCTTGCAGATACCGACCATTTAAGGATTTTCCTTCCATATCAGATAGATGGTGGATTTTCAGGTAGTTGGCACGGTCCGTGCTTAATAGACAGCGACACGCCAATACCCTGACGGGAGCCCTTCCATGAGCATCTTCGGATCGTTGACCACCGGCATTTCGGGCCTGCAGGCGCAGGCTTCGGCGCTGGGGCATATCTCGGACAATATCGCCAACTCCCGCACCACGGGTTACAAGCGCGTTGACACGTCCTTCAGCAATCTCGTGCTGCAGTCCAACTCGCGCGTTCACAATCCCGGCGGCGTGGTGGCCCGTCCCAGCTATGCCAACAATGTGGCCGGCAATATCGAGACCGTCGATCGCACGACCAACCTGGCCATCCGCGGACAGGGCTTCTTCAGCGTCAGCCGCCTGACCACGGTGAACGGGGTCAGCACCCCGACCGACGGGCGTTTCTACACCCGTGACGGCAGCTTTGAACTGAACGATCAGCGCACGCTGGTCAACAATTCCGGCTATGCACTGAACGGCTATATCTACAACGAGGCGACGGGCGCCTATTCCACGACCGTTTCGCCGATCCAGGTGACGGCCGATATCGACAGCCCCGTGGCCACCCGCTCCATCGAGCTGCGGGCCAACCTGCCGACCACGCCGACGCCGGGCCAGGCCATCCAGCCCACAACCATCCAGGTGTTCGATGCCACGGGCACGCCGCGCGACATCACCCTGGGCTGGCGGCCGGGACAGACCGAAGGGTCCTGGCGCCTGACCATCGACACGCCGGGCGCCGTCGGCAGCCAGCCGCTGGCCGGCAGCCTGCCCGGCTATCCCGTCAGCTCGCAATCGACCAGCATGACCCAGGGCACCCAGCCGCGCCAGCAGATCGAGGAGGTGCAGTTCACCTCTCCCAGCGGCAACGGCGCCTTCAAGGTTGGCGACGCCTATCAGGTGACGGTCAATGGCGTGAACTTCACCGAGACAATCACGACCAACAATGCCTCCCAGCTTTCCAACCTGGCGGGCGTGGCCCAGTCGCTGGCGGACAAGATCAACGGCGCCGTCCCCCCGGTGGGTGTCACGGCCACCGTTTCCAACGGGCGCCTGCGGATCTCCTCCTCCACCGCCGGCCAGGGCTTCGACCTGACGACGGCGGTTACCAACGCCACGCCCACCACGAACACCGTCAATCCCCCGGTCACCACCACGGCCACGGCCAGTCAGCCGCAGCAGAGCGTGGTGACCTTTGCCGGCAGTTCCATCGATATCGGTGACGTCTTCACCATCAATGTCGACAATGCCAGCTCGCGGACCTACCGCGTGGAGGTAACGGCCGCCAATATCGGCCAGTTGCGCGACCTGAACGGTGTCGTGACGGCCCTGGCCGCCCAGATCAACGCCAATTCGGCGGGTGAGCGGGTTGTTGCCTCCGTCACAGGCAATTCCCTGACCCTGCGCGGCACGACCCTGGGCGAGCCGTTCAGTGTCGGTGAGCAACTGGGCATGACGACGACGGCCAATGCCACCGGCGTGCAGCAGGTGACCGAACTGTCCTATCCCGACCGCACACCGGTGGCGGGTGACACGTTCAGCATGACCATCGGCGGTACCGTTTATTCCCACACGCTGACGGCGGCTGACATCGCTGCCCTTCCGGCCAACCCGTCGATGAGCGACGCGCTGACCCTGGTGGCGCCGCCGGCGCCGGGCGTGACATTGCTGCAGGATGGCGGCGGTACCGCCCCGCCGGTGAACGTCAGCGCCAGCGGCAACCGGCTGATCCTGACGGCACCGGTCGCGGGCACGGGTTTCTCCGTCACGGCACGTGACAACCTGATGCAGCCGGCGATCACCAACGCCCTGCCGGCCGACAACACGACCTTCGTCAGCTCGGTGCAGGGGAACATCTCCGGCAGCCGGCAGACACAGCGCATCTCCATCACGGGCGTGCCCGGCGATGTGGGGGCCACCTATTCCGTCACACTGCGCAGCCCCACGGCGATCCAGACGAACCCCGTCGCCATGCGGGGCACGACGACGCAGCAGCCGACGGCCACCCTGCCGCAGATCACCCAGATCGGCTATCCGAACCGGGCGCCCGTGGCGAACGAGGTCTACAGCGTCACGGTGAACGGCACGACCTATTCGCACACGCTGACCGCCGCCGACATCGCGGGTCCGCCGGCACTGGCGACCATGAATGATACGTTGAATTTCGTGGCGGGCCAGCTTGGCCTGCCGGCCGGGATCACCGCGTCCGCCACCGGCAATAATCTGATCCTGACCTCGACCCCGAATAACAGCTTCACGGTTACCGGGACCGATGCCATCGCCACCACCACCGATGCCGCCTCGCAATTCTTCGACTTCTCCAACACCACGGCGGCGCCGACGGTGGGCAACCGTTATGCCATCACCATGAACGGCACGACCTATGCGATGCAGATATCCGAACAGAATCTGGCCGACTTCCCCACGGTGGCCAGCGTGCTGGACAATCTGGTGACCCGGGTCGGCAATGATTTCGGCGCCCCCTTCACGGCCAATGCCGTCAAGACCAACGGTGTCACGACCGGCATCACGCTGACGGCCAAGGATGCCAGCATCCCGCTGGACGGCACGCAGGCCATTCCCGAAAGCTTCAACCGGACCATCACCTATACGACCACCGGCAGCGAGGTGTCGCTGGACGAGATCGCCGCCAACCTGGCCCTGAAGGTCAACCAGGATAGCGGCGTGCCGGTCCAGGCCACATCGGTGGGCGGCGTGCTGACCTTTACCAGCAACCAGGACGGCATCGCCTTCCTTGGCGAGCCGTCATCGACGGCGGGCACGACGCCGGCCCATATCACGCTGGGCTTTGGCGGTACACTGCCCAACGGCGAGTTGGCCAAGGCCGGCACGCTGTCCAGCCTGTCGTCGGCCAATGTCGGCCTCGGCAATGCGACAGTCAGCGCCGTGACGGAAGCCGGGCAGCCGGCGCAGGTGACCTTCCTGGTCGATTACGGCAACGGGCCGCAGCGCATGACCCTGGACCTCGGCACCTTCGGCGAGGCAACGGGCCTGACGCAGTATGATGGCAGCACGATCAACGTCACCTCATTGCTTCAGGATGGCAGCCCGCAGGGCACCTTCCGCGACGTGGAGATCCGGGACAATGGTGATGTCGTGGCCAATTACGACAATGGCCGCCGGCGGATCATCGCCCAGGTGCCGCTGGTCCTGTTCAACGACCCCAACTCCCTGTCGCGTGAGACGGGTGGGGTGTTCACGGAAACCTCGGAAAGTGGCCGCGCGCGTTTCACCAGCACGGGCATCAATGGTGCTGGCACCATCGCCACCAGCTCGCTGGAGGGATCGAACGTGGATATCGCGCAGGAATTCACGAAGCTGATCGTGGCCCAGCGTTCCTACACGGCCAATACCCGCGTCATCACGACGACCGACGAAATGCTGACGGAGACGATCAATCTGAAGCGGTAAGGCATCGGGCGGCAGCGGCCCCTTACCCCTAGCTGCGCGGCGTGTCGATCCCGGCCCCTTTCCAGGGCCGGGATTTCGCGTTTCCGGGCCATGCGGGGGCCGGGGGTGGTCGCGGGCGGTAAACGGCGTT